>NZ_JAZEVV010000006.1:0-303414 GCF_036668715.1 Pseudomonas sp. ESBL9
CGATATCAGCCATTTTTTGATGCATCGCTACAATTGGATTAGGCCTCATCAATTCAACGATGGGTTGGCTCCAGCGCGGGCCGAGGAAAAACTTAAAGTCGTGTCCGGGATAAGTTGACCACTACAGATCAGAGATCGAAGTCATAGTCCGAAAGCTGCTTCTGGAGTCTTCTTTCTTCCAGAAGATTATCAATGGTTCTGCGTTTGGCGAGATTGGTCTTCGCCACCTCCGGAGCCGGGACGACCTCTTCCTCCTGCTCGTCTGACACAAGCTCTTCGTCTACATCCAGTTCTTCTTTGCCAGTGCTCATTCTGCTCACTCCAGACCAAGACAGCTATTGGCGCCCCTTATAGCGACAAACATCGCCAGGGTAAAAAAGATTTTCTCAATCGATCAGTGAATAAAATCGCTATCGCTCAATCATCAGACGTCTTTTCCTTAAAGTCGCACAGGTCTTCAATTCGGCAGCTCCCGCATCTGGGCTTACGTGCTTGGCACACATAGCGCCCATGGAGGATGAGCCAATGGTGCGCATCCAGCAGGTAGGGCTTGGGCACGAACTTCATCAGTTGCTTTTCGACCTCCACCACATTTTTGCCCGGCGCCAAGCCGGTACGGTTGCTTACACGAAAAATATGAGTATCGACGGCCATGGCAACCTGCCTGAACGCGGTGTTTAGCACCACATTCGCCGTTTTGCGGCCGACACCCGGAAGTGCTTCGAGCGCTTCCCGTGTCTGCGGCACTTGGCTGTCATGTCGCTCGATCAGTAACCGGCATGCCTCAATCACGTTTTTGGCCTTGCTGTTATACAAGCCGATGGTCTTGATGTACTCCGATAAGCCGTCCACTCCCAGAGCGTAGATGGCTTCTGGCGTATTCGCGACCGGAAACAATTTGGCCATAGCCTTGTTGACGCTCACGTCGGTTGCCTGTGCGGACAAAATAACCGCGATCAACAGTTCGAAGGGCGATGAGTAAGCCAGCTCCGTTTTGGGCTCAGGATTGTCTTCGTGGAATCGACGAAATATTTCAAGGCGCTTTGCGGCGTTCATGAGTAGTGGCGTTTCCTGATGGGCTGTCGGTTTATGCGCGGTAGAAAATGTGTATCGATCTGAAAAATATCAAGCGCTAGCGTCGTTCAACGAAATAATCAGCCGTTCTGCGCGATCCGCGGCCTCTTTTAATGGCGCCAACTCTTCGGTTGAGCGATTCAGGCTGATGGCTTTGTTCAGCTCTGCCCGGCGCAGTGCCAATTGAATTTTTGCGCGCTTGAGATCGGCGCCCTGGGTGCTGGCTGTGGGCGCCAAGGGCTGAGGTGTTTTTTCAAGTGTCGCCAATACCTGTTCGGCAGATTCAAATTGTTGCCCGAGCACGTTGAGTTGGGCTTGTTGTTGTGCTGTAGGAGGGTGGCCAAAGGCTTTGAGTGACTTGTGCAGTTGAGCGCGGGCCATCGCCAGCGTAATTTTGGCCTTTTTAAGCGCCACTTCATCGCTACCGGGTGTGCTGGAGATGGATTGCACGTTGGATTCGCGCGTTGTCGGGTGACCCACCGCAACAGGTTGGGAGCGTGCAGCGCGTGCGGCTAGCCTGATCTCATCTTCACGCTTGAGGCGGGCTTCACGTTGTTCATAACGAAAACGTGCATGTTGCCGTTTTTGTGCGCGGGCTTGGTACTCGTCCGTACGCTGTGCAAGCCCACCAATCACCGCAATGACGTTCTGGGGGAGTGGGCGCATTTCAATGCAGTCTACCGGGCAGGGCGCAACACACAGGTCGCAGCCTGTGCATTCATCTACGATTACGCTGTGCATCAGCTTGGCAGCGCCGAGAATGGCATCAACCGGGCAAGCCTGAATGCATTTGGTGCAGCCGATGCATTCAGCTTCGCGGATGTAGGCAACTTGAGCGGCAGCAGATCCGCGCTCTGCGTCGAGGGCAATGACAGGCACCTGGAGCAACTGTGCGAGGGCATGAAGGGTTTCTTCACCACCAGGAGGGCATTTGTTAATCGCTTCGCCCTGCGCAATCCCTTGTGCATAAGGTTTGCAGCCCGGGTGGCCGCATTTTCCGCACTGGGTTTGCGGCAATAAGGCATCGATCTGTTGTATCAGGCTCATTGTGTGATGTTTCCAACGACAGCAAGCCGTCCGCTGCGCTCATGATCAGGGAATCATCGAAACGGGCTTGGTAGTAACGCGTGAATGTCAGGTCAGTCATGGTCGCCGTCAAGCGAGGGTGCTGATTATCCGACAAGGCAGGAAGGGAGGCTACTGTAGAACGTTCGCTGACGACCCGCAGGTCGTCAGCGAATGTGAGGCGCGGTGTCTTACTTGATGCGTTGACCCGGCTTGGCGCCACTGTCAGGGCTCAGCAGGTAAATTTCTTCACCGCCCGGGCCTGCCGCCATGACCATGCCTTCCGAGATGCCGAAACGCATTTTGCGCGGCTTGAGGTTGGCAATCATCATCGTCAGGCGACCTTCGAGTGCGGCCGGGTCCGGGTAGGCACTTTTGATCCCGGAGAACACGTTGCGCTGTTCGTCGCCGATGTCGAGGGTCAGGCGCAACAATTTGTCGGCACCTTCAACGGCCTCTGCCTTGAGAATCAAGGCCACGCGCAGGTCAACGGCGGCGAAAGCGTCAAAGTCGATCTCGGCTGCCAGAGGTTCTTTTACCAGTTCGCCGTTACCTTTGGGGGCGGCGGAGCCAGTGTCGGTCTGGCTCGCAGCCAGGTCTTCTTTCGATGCGTCAGTCATGGCCTGTACTTTTACCGGGTCAATGCGGGTCATCAGTGGTTTGAATGCATTCAACTGATGATTGCTCAGCAGTGTGGTGTGATCGTCCCACGTCAACGGCGACACATTGAGGAATGCCTCTGCATCGGCGGCCAGTACCGGCAACACAGGCTTGAGGAAAATGATCAACTGACGGAACAGGTTGATACCCAGTGCGCACACCGCCTGGACTTCGTCCTGTTTACCTTCCTGCTTGGCCATGGCCCATGGGGCTTTTTCGGCAATCCAGGCGTTTGCGCGGTCGGCCAATGCCATGATTTCGCGCATGGCGCGTGCGAAGTCGCGTGCTTCATAGGCTTCGGCAATGCTCGGAGCGGCCGCCAGAAATGCATCGGTCAGCTCAGGTGCTGCGTTGCCTTCAACCAACACGCCCGCATTGCCCTTGTGGACAAAGCCTGCGCAGCGGCTGGCAATGTTCACCACTTTGCCGACCAGGTCAGAGTTGACCTTTTGCACGAAATCTTCGAGGTTGAGGTCCAGGTCGTCGACCCCGCGACCCAGTTTCGAGGCGTAGTAGTAACGCAGGTATTCAGGCGACAGGTGGTCCAGGTACGTGCGGGCCTTGATAAAGGTGCCGCGGGATTTGGACATTTTCTGGCCGTTGACCGTCAGATAGCCGTGCACGTTGATGGCCGTTGGCTTGCGATAACCTGCGCCTTCGAGCATGGCGGGCCAGAACAGGGCGTGGAAGTTCACGATGTCCTTGCCGATGAAGTGATACAGCTCGGCAGTGGAGTCTTTGGCCCAGTAGGCGTCGAAATCCAGATCAGGACGGCGTGCGCAGAGGTTCTTGAAACTGGCCATGTAGCCGATGGGTGCATCCAGCCATACATAGAAATATTTGCCGGGCTCATCGGGGATTTCAAAACCGAAGTAGGGTGCATCGCGTGAGATGTCCCACTGTTGCAGACCCGCATCGAGCCATTCGGCAATTTTGTTTGCGACGGCATCTTGCAAGGCACCGCTTCGCGTCCAGCTTTTGAGCATGGCGTCGAAGTCTGGCAGCTTGAAGAAGAAGTGTTGCGACTCTTTGAGAACCGGTGTGGCACCGGAAATCGCTGATTTCGGGTTCTTGAGATCCGTGGGTGCGTAGGTGGCACCACATTTTTCGCAGTTGTCGCCGTATTGATCTTCAGTGCCGCATTTCGGGCAGGTGCCCTTGATGAAGCGGTCGGCCAGGAACATTTTCTTTTCCGGGTCGAAGTACTGAGTAATTGAGCGAGTTGCGATATGGCCCGCTTCGCGCAGCTTGATGTAGATCGCACTCGACAGCTCACGGTTTTCTTCGGCGTGGGTCGAGTGGAAATTATCGAAGTCAACGAGGAAGTCGGCAAAGTCGGCGCTGTGTTCAGCCTGGACGTTGGCGATCAGTTGCTCTGGCGTGATGCCTTCTTTTTCAGCGCGCAACATGATTGCCGAGCCGTGGGCGTCGTCTGCGCAAACATACGTGCATTGGTTGCCGCGTTGCTTCTGGAAGCGCACCCACATATCGGTCTGGATGTACTCAAGCATATGGCCAAGGTGGATTGAACCATTGGCATAGGGCAGGGCGCTGGTGACGAGGATCTTGCGTGGCTCGGACATGGGGCTCGGCTACTTGATGAGACGGTGGTCGGCCACTATAAAGCGCCGGGCGATATATTTCACCCCGTGGACACGTATCTGAGGGTTTATGGTGGTTTCAAGGCTTTTAAAAGCCTGCTTTGGTTGCTTCAGAAGGTTAGGATAGCGGCCTGTTTTAATCAGATCTTTTCGGGAGTTGCCCATGAGCGCCGTCAATCGCGCAGCGGTGGAGGCTGTCCTTCGCCAGTACACCGACCCTTACTTGAATCAGGACCCTGTGTCTGCCGGCTGCGTCCGTCATGTCGATGTCCAGGGCGATCGCGTCAGCGTGCAACTGGAATTGGGCTACGCCGCCGGTCTGTTCAAAAATGGCTGGGCGCAGATGCTGCAAATGGCCATTGAAAACATGGATGGCGTGTCAGTTGCCAAGGTTGAGGTCAACTGCGTGATTGCAGCGCACAAGGCCCAGGCGCAAATCCCGGGGCTGGCCAATGTTAAAAACATCGTGGCGGTGGCCTCGGGCAAGGGGGGCGTGGGCAAATCCACCACGGCCGCAAACCTTGCGTTGGCACTGGCGCGCGAAGGTGCGCGGGTCGGTATTCTGGATGCCGACATTTATGGGCCGAGCCAGGGGGTAATGTTTGGTATCCCGGAAGGTACACGGCCGAAGATCCGTGACCAGAAATGGTTTGTGCCGATTGAGGCCCACGGCGTTGAAGTGATGTCCATGGCCTTTTTGACCGATGACAACACGCCGATGGTGTGGCGTGGGCCGATGGTGTCTGGCGCGCTGTTGCAACTGGTGACGCAGACGGCCTGGAATGATCTGGACTACTTGGTGATTGATATGCCGCCGGGCACTGGGGACATCCAGCTGACCCTGGCGCAGAAAGTTCCGGTCACCGGGTCTGTCGTGGTGACCACGCCTCAAGACCTGGCATTGCTGGATGCGCGTAAAGGTGTCGAAATGTTCCGCAAGGTCAATATCCCGGTATTGGGGGTTGTCGAGAACATGGCGGTCCACATCTGCTCCAATTGCGGTCACGCAGAGCATCTGTTCGGCGAGGGCGGGGGTGAGAAGCTCGCGACGCAATATGGTGTTGAGGTGTTGGCCTCACTGCCACTGTCGATGGCCATTCGCGAGCAGGCGGACAGCGGCAAGCCGACGGCGATTGCCGAACCGGACAGCCAGATCGCAATGATTTATCAGGAATTGGCCCGGCATGTGGGCGCACGCATCGTCTTGCACGAAGCCGCATCACAAGCCATGCCGACCATCACCACCAGCGACGATTGAAATTCGGCAGCGGGGGCGGGCTGGCTCGCCCCTGTTGAAGTACGGGGCACGTGTTGCTTTTACGGCAGGCATAAAAAAACCCCGCTTTTGAGGGCGGGGTTTTTTACTGGATCAGTACAAGTTAGATAACTTGAACTTCCTCAGCTTGCATGCCTTTCTGACCGCGAGTAGCGATGAAAGAAACCTGTTGGCCTTCTTTCAGGCTTTTGAAGCCGTCGGATTGGATTGCTTTGAAGTGAACAAACAGGTCGTCACCGGATTGTGGAGTGATGAAGCCGAAGCCTTTTTCATCGTTGAACCACTTAACGGTACCAGTTTGGCGATTAGACATGGTGTAACTCCTTGGACAAAGATAACTGCGACTCAGGAAAAGCCCTGGCCGAGACTGAGTGCAAAGAGCAGGAAAAATTCTTGGAGATGGTTGGATCGAAATTCAACATCGTGTAGAGATTCTCAGTGACACAAGCAACACAGTGACGCCACCTTAACCCTTTTTCAGGAACGTGCAAAGGGTCTTTGCGAAGGTTTCTCTAAAAACGTGACTGGCGGTTGGCCTCACAGCCTGTATTCCCGGTCGCTACAGCTATTTTCAATAAATCTCTCTCAGGCTTTTGAACCTGACACCTCGCCCCGGTAAGATGCCGAACAGAATTTTTCCACCTCGCTATTCAGGACACCCCGCCATGAGCATCAAATCAGACAAGTGGATCCGCCGCATGGCGCAAGAGCACGGCATGATCGAACCCTTCGTTGAGCGCCAGGTGCGTGGCGAAGGCGCCGACCGTCTGATCTCCTATGGTGTGTCGAGCTACGGCTATGACGTGCGCTGCGCGAACGAATTCAAGGTGTTCACCAACATCAACTCCGCCACCGTCGATCCGAAAAACTTCGATGAGGGCAGCTTTGTCGATGTCACCAGTGACGTGTGCATCATCCCGCCCAACTCATTCGCGCTGGCGCGCACCGTCGAGTACTTCCGTATTCCGCGCAACGTGCTGACGATCTGCCTGGGTAAAAGCACGTACGCCCGCTGCGGCATCATCGTCAACGTGACGCCCCTTGAGCCGGAGTGGGAAGGCCACGTGACGCTGGAGTTCTCCAACACCACGACCTTGCCGGCGAAAATCTACGCCAATGAAGGCGTCGCACAGATGCTGTTCTTCGAATCCGATGAGGAATGCGAAGTCTCCTACAAGGACCGTGGCGGTAAATATCAGGGCCAACGTGGCGTGACCTTGCCGCGTACCTGACGAACCGAGGGAATTCCTGAGCGAAAATACACTCTACTGGGTGTATTTCCGGTGATGCACCCAGCGCGCCGGATCCACGCTCAGGAGTGCCCCTATGAAGATTGATCCGAGTATCCGCGCCCAACTGGCCAGCCTTGAACCGAATCAGGTCGGTATGTTGGCCTGGTCGCTGCTCGCACACCCTCCGATGCAAGCAGGCGGCATCCCCGGCCAGCCTGACCCCGATACCCCGCAACCCACTGAACCGGGCGTCCCGACAATTCCGGACGAGCCACCGCCTGCGCCAGTGGCGTGAATATTCAGTCAGTCATGCGTCAGTGGCCACACGCCTTCATCTGCTACCAGATACAGGCGCGTACCCGGCGCAGGGCTGACGTTCATCCCCCCTGTGAATGCACCGAACGCCGGTAGCAAACTGATCCTTGGGCCGAGACAGAAACAGGGCGCACGTACGCTTTGCCGACCTTTACCGCGCAAGCGGAAAGTGGGATGCACATGGCCGGCCAGTACATGGTGAGTGGCATGGGGCTGCGGCTCATGCTGCAGGGCAAAGGGCCCCACCAACCACGGTTCGGCTACCACCTCAATCTTCAATGCCTCAGGCGGATCCCCGGCACGCCGGTCGTGGTTGCCCCTGATTAACCTCATCGACACATCAGAGTGCGCCTCGCGCCACGCGCCAATGGCCGCCAATGTGTTCAGCGCGTGGGATTCGGGTGCGTGCAGGAAGTCCCCCAGAAAAATCACCTCTGTGCAGGGATAACGCCGCATTAATCGATTCAGTACATCGATATTGGTTTGAGTCGTGCCGGTCGGCACCGGCTGGCCCAGTTTTCGATAGGCTGCCGCTTTGCCGAAGTGCGCGTCAGCTATCAACAGGGTGTGTCGGCGCGGCCAATAGATGGCCTTTTCTGCCAACAGCCATAGCTCTTCACCTGCCAGTTCAACCACCACTTTCATGCTATTTCGTTCCTTTCACGACAGCGGCTTCCAGGTCCTTGACCATGCGTGCGATACGATCCGCCAGTTTTTCAGAGCTGAGGCTTTCACGAAAACGCTCCACCAACAGCGGGAAGGCGAACGGGGTGGCTCGTTGGATGGCATGCACATCGAGCGTCAGTGCGCGCATGTCACTCAAGGTCTGTTCCAGGCGCTGAATATCCAACTCCTGACGCAATACTTCCTCCTGGGCTTGGGTCAACAGCAGATTGTTGGCGTCGTATTGCTTGAAGACTTCAAAAAACAGCCCGCTGGAGGCTTGAACCTGGCGCGTGCTTTTCTGCGCGCCGGGGTAACCGCCAAACACCAGTCCCGAAATACGCGCAATTTCCCTAAAGCGCCGCAAGGCCAGTTCACCGGCATTGAGGCTGGCAAGAATGTCTTCCAGCAAGTGGTCTTCATCAAACAGGCCTGCCTTGAGCAGGGACGCCCAGTCCACCGCGGTCGCGCTGAGCAGTTCAAAACCATAGTCATTCACCGCGATCGAGAACGTCAGCGGTTGCTGTTGACTGATCCGCCAGGCCAACAGGCTGGCCAACCCCAGGTGCACCTGCCTCCCGGCAAAGGGATACAGGAACAGGTGCCACCCTTCACGGGATTTAAGGGTTTCGGCCAGCAGCGTATGGGTGCCGGGCAGGGCCGACCATGCCTGTTGCACCTCCAGCAAGGGCTTGATCGCCTGCATTTCCGGGCCTGTGAACTGCCCCTGGCGAGCGGCATCCAGTTGCGCGACAACCGCATGCGCCAACTCGCTGGAGAGCGGCATGCGCCCGCCGTTCCAGCGCGGCACGGCGGCTTTTTTGCCCGAGGTACGTTTGACGTACGCCACCATGTTTTCGACGCGCACCAATTCCAGCAAGCGCCCGCCGAACAGAAAGCCGTCACCCGGTTTGAGCCGTGCAATAAACCCTTCTTCGACACTGCCCAGCGATTGCCCGCCGCCGCCTTTGCGCCAGTACTTCAATTGGATACTGGCGTCACTGACGATGGTGCCGATGCTCATGCGGTGGCGTCGGGCCAGGCGTGCGCTGGGGACTTTCCACACGCCGTCGGCATCGGGTTCGACACGCTGGTAGTCCGGGTACGCGGTCAGCGAGTCGCCGCCATGATGGACAAACGCCAGCGCCCAGCGCCATTGAGCTTCGCTCAGGTCGCGATAAGCCCAGGTGCTGCGCACTTCGTCCAGCAACTCATCAGGCGTGAAGCCACCGGCCAACGCCATACTGACCAGATGTTGCACCAACACATCCAGCGGGCAGTGGGGCGATTCGCGGGGTTCAATCAAGCGGGCGGCCACGGCGGCTTTGGCGGCAGCGGCTTCAACCAGCTCCAGGCTGTGGGTCGGCACCAGCGTCACACGCGAAGGCCGCCCCGGCGCATGACCCGAGCGGCCCGCACGTTGCATCAAGCGGGCGATGCCTTTGACCGAGCCGATTTGCAGCACCCGCTCAACCGGTAAAAAATCCACCCCAAGATCCAGACTCGACGTACAAACCACCGCTTTGAGCGTGCCTTCCTTGAGGCTGCGCTCAACCCAGTCCCGCACGCCTCGGGCCAAGGAGCCGTGATGCAGAGCAATCAATCCGGCCCAGTCGGGACGGGCTTCCAGCAACGCTTGATACCAAATCTCGGATTGCGCGCGGGTATTGGTAAAAATCAGGCAACTGGCGCTGCTGTCCACTTCGGCCACTACCGCGGGCAGCATGCGCAGTCCGATATGCCCGGCCCAGGGAAAGCGTTCGATGGAGGGCGGCAGCAGGGTGTCGACCTGTAAATCCTTGATGACGTTGCCTTGGACACTGACGCCCCCGCCTTGCGGCAATAACACATCCTGGGCGTGGGCCTGATTGCCGAGGGTTGCAGAAATACCCCACACGATCAGTTGTGGATTCCATTTGCGCAATCGTGCCAACGCCAATTGCAGTTGCACCCCGCGCTTGTTGCCAATCAACTCGTGCCACTCATCCACCACCAGCATGCGCAGGTTGGACATCTGTGCCTTTGCGTCGGCACGGGTCAGCAGCAAGGTCAGGCTCTCGGGGGTGGTCACCAGCGCACTGGGCAGGCATCGACCCTGTCGGGCGCGTTCGCTGCTGCTGGTGTCGCCCGTGCGCAGGCCAATGCTCCACGGGATGTCCAGCTCTGCCAGCGGTGCATCCAGCGCCCGCGCAGTGTCCGCTGCCAGCGCGCGCATGGGGGTGATCCACAGGACCGTCAGCGGTGCACTGGCCGGTTTGCGCGATTTGGGCGGGGTCAGCGGTTTGGCTGGTGCGGCACGGGCAAAGCGGTTGAGGGCTGCAAACCACACTGCATAGGTTTTGCCGGCGCCGGTACTGGCATGCAGCAGGCCGGACTCACCGCGCTTGACCGCCGCCCAGACCTTTTTCTGAAAGGCGAACGGCACCCACTGTCGAGCACTGAACCACTGTTTCGCGAAGTTATTGGAGTCAGCCATACGCGCGGGTAATGCTCTGAGGGGGCTTGATTCAGAGACCGCGAGTGCTGCCGGTTAGTGCCCAAAATTGTCGCTCGCCTCAAGGCGACAGCAGGTACTCGCTGCGGTGCTCCCCGGCCCCCGCCACATGCGCGATGACCATGCCGGCCGTGGCCATGCGCCGTAACGACCGGGCGTACAACACGCCTTCAGTCGCGCTGTAAATGGGCGTGACGCGGTCGCTGAGCGGGTCAATGACCTGCGCGATCAGTTGGCCGTCGCGCAGTCTCTCGCCCGGGCGGGCGCAAAACACCAGCAGCCCCCCGACGGGCGTCGTCACCGGTTCAACCCCGGCCAGCGGCGTAGCGGGGCACAACAACGCGGGGGCAGGTGGCGGGTCGCCAGCAATGGCACCCAGGTCGATCAAATAATCAAGCAACGCTTCACAGTCGGCCTTGGCCATGGGGTGGTTGACGTCATGCTGACCGCGCAACTCCACGGTGACTGACACACAACCCTGGGGGATGGCGGCGACGTGCCCGAAGCGTTGCTTGAGCTCCCACCACAAAAGCGTCAGGCATTCGTCGAAGGACAGTCCGCCTGAATCGGTGGCCAGCAGGCTTGCCTGTGCACCGATGCGACGCGCCAACGGTTCGACACGGGGCCAGGCATCGGGGGTGGTGTAAAGGTGAGGGACGGCTTCGAAATCGCAATGCAGGTCCAGCACGATATCGGCATCGCAGGCCAACGTTTGCAAGGTCAGGCGCTGAGATTGCAGCGCGGTCATGGGCACGTGCTGAGCGAGGGTTTCACGCAAATGATGGCGAATCAGATGCAGGTTATGAGTGGGATCATCGGTTAAAAGCCCTTCAACGGCATCCCCTATTTCAAGGCTTAAATCGAGAAACAGGCGATTGAAATTCTGCCCGCTTTCCAATTCAAAGCGGCCCAGGGGGACGTCCATCAGCACTTGTTCCAGGCCAGCGGGGTTTGCCATCGGCACGATCACGATTTCACTGCGCAACCGGCCCTCGCTTTCCAGCTCGGCCAGCCGCTGCTTGAGGTGCCACGCCACCAGCATGCCCGGCAGTTCATCCGCGTGCAGCGCGGCCTGAATGTAGACCTTGCCCTGCGGCTGCTCAGGGCCATAGTGAAAGCTATGAAGCTGGCGTTCACTGCCGGGTACGGGGGCCAGCAAGGCGTGAGTTCGATGTCGTTCTGTTCGCATGCAAAAGTCCCGATGAGCCAGGTCAGGGAGCGCCAGCCTGCAGCGTTCCGGCCAATGAGGTCACACAGGTCCGAATAATGGCAGCGATGCTGGCTCGCGAAAAGCTCCCCTACCGCGTTTTCCGCACAGGCGATGGCCTTTAGCCCAGCAGGGCTTGCAGGGTTTCAAGGCTGTCGGCCTCAGCCACGGGTTTGTCCTGTCGCCAACGCAACATGCGCGGAAAGCGCACGGCGATCCCGCTTTTATGGCGTCTTGACAGAGCAATGCCTTCAAACCCCAGCTCGAACACCAGGCTGGGGGTCACACTGCTGACCGGGCCGAACTTCTCGACAGTGGTCTTGCGCACGATCGCGTCGACTTTGCGCATTTCTTCGTCGGTTAACCCTGAATAAGCCTTGGCGAAGGGCACCAATTGACGATCCGATTTTTCCGGCGGTCCGTCCCATACGGCAAAGGTGTAATCGCTGTAGAGGCTGGCACGCCGACCATGCCCGCGTTGGGCGTAGATGAGCACGGCGTCGACACTGAACGGGTCGACTTTCCATTTCCACCACACGCCCACGTCCTTGGTGCGCCCGACGCCGTAGTGCGCCGTGCGCGCTTTGAGCATCATCCCTTCCACGCCCAAGGCCCGAGACGCCGTGCGTTGTTGCGCCAAGTCCGACCAGTCGCGCCCTTGCAATAGGGGGGATAGCTGCAACGCGGACTGGTTGGCCTGATCCACGGCGGCTTCCAGTTGCGCCCGCCGGTAGTGCTGCGGGTGCTGGCGCCAATCCTGGCCTTGCCACTCCAACAGGTCGTAGGCAAGCAGCACCACCGGAATTTCTTGAAGGATCTTTTTACTCAGCGTCTTGCGGCCAATACGTTGCTGCAACAGGGCGAATGGCTGCACGCGGGGGCCGATTTGCGACGCGTGATTCCAGACCACGATTTCACCATCGATGACGCTCCCGTCCGGCAGGGCAGCGCCCATTTCCAGCAGCTCCGGGAAGCGCTCGCTGATTAACTCTTCGCCCCGCGACCACAGCCATACTTGCCCGTCGCGTTTGACCAGTTGGGCGCGGATACCGTCCCACTTCCATTCCACTTGCCAGTCGGTAGGCGGCCCCAGCTGGGCCTCGAATTGCTCGACCGGCAGTTGCAGCGGATGCGCGAGGAAGAACGGATAAGGTTGCCCGCCCCGTTGCGCGTGTTCATCGGCTGACGGTTCGGCGATCAGTTTCAGGTAGTCGGCCGCAGAAGGCTTGCGCGACAACTCGGTATAACCCACCAGCCGCTGGGCCACGCGCTTGCTGTCGACCCCGGCGAGGGCCGCGAGGGCGCGGGTCACCAGCAGTTTGGAGACACCCACGCGGAAACTGCCAGTGATTAACTTGATGCAGACCATCAGGCTTTGTTGATCGAGTTGCGCCCACAGGGCCGGGAGGCGCTGCGCCAAGTCTTCTGGCGACGCTCCGCGCAGCGGTAACAGATGATGCTCAATCCAGTCAGCGAGCCCGGCCTCGCTGCGGTGCAGGGATTCAGGCAACAGCAGCGACAGGGTTTCGGCCAGATCGCCGACGGCTTGGTAGCTTTCTTCAAACAACCATTCAGGCAGGTCGGCCTGTTGCATGCCAATCTCGCGCAATACGCGGCTGGGCACCAGTTGGCGCGGGCGTCCGCCTGCCAAAAAGTACACCGCCCAGGCGGCATCGGCGGGCTGGGCCTGGCTGAAATAGTCTTGCAGCGCGGCCAGTTTGGCGTTGCTGGAGGTGGTGGCGTCGAGTCGACCATAGAGCTGCGCGAAGGCCTTCATGAGGCGGGCTCCGGCGGGGGCGTTGCGTCTTCGTCATCGCCGTATTCGGTGACAAACCCTTGGGCATCGAGGCCCTTTTCCCGCAGAAACCGCACCAGCGTGCCGATCGAACCATGGGTCACCATGACCCGTTCGGCGCCGGTTTGCTCGATGGCCCACAACAATCCGGGCCAGTCGGCGTGGTCGGACAGAATAAATCCGCGGTCCACCCCCCGGCGTCGCCTCGGGCCGCGCAGGCGCATCCAGCCGCTGGCGAAGGCATCGCTGTAATCGCCAAAGCGGCGCATCCAGGTGCTGCCGCCCGAAGAGGGAGGCGCGAGGATCAAGGCCTGTCGTAGCAAGGGGTCGGTCTTTTTGAGGTCCCCGGCGTACAGGGTTTCAGGGATGTAAATGCCCGCGTCGCGGTACACCCGGTTCAGCGGCTCCACCGACCCGTGGGTCACGATCGGGCCGATACTGGCGTCGATCCCGTGCAAAATGCGCTGCGCTTTGCCGAAGGCATAACAGAACAGCACGCTGGCTTTGCCCACGCGCTGATTGGCACGCCACCACTGATTGATTTCGGCAAAAATCTGCGCTTGCGGCTGCCAGCGGTAAATGGGCACGCCGAAGGTCGATTCAGTGATGAACGTGTGACAGCGCACGGGCTCGAACGGCGCGCAGGTGCCGTCGGGTTCCACTTTGTAATCCCCGGAGGCTACCCACACTTCACCTTTGTAGGCCAACCGAACCTGCGCCGAGCCCAGCACATGGCCCGCCGGGTGAAAGCTGAGGGTGACGCCGTGGTGTTTCAGGGGCTGACCGTAGGCCAGGGTTTGCAGGCTGATGTCTTGGCCAAGCCGTGCACGCAAGATGCCCGCGCCAGGTTCGGCGGCCAGGTAATGGGTGTTGCCCGTGCGCGCATGGTCGCCATGGCCGTGGGTAATCACCGAGCGTTCGACAGGGCGCCACGGGTCGATATAAAAATCCCCGGGCGGGCAGTACAAACCTTCAGGTCGCGCGATAACAAGGTCCATGGGCATGCCGTGGCAATGGGCTTGTTATGTAGGAGGCGAGGGCAGGGCGGGAAGTTCGAAAAAGGTGCGGGGCTGACACGGCCGCGCAAGGTGAGTTCTATGAACGCGCCCTGCGCGGCAGTCTGAGGGGTTTTACCTGCCCGGTGTCAGCGTCAGGCGGGTGTTGCCGTACACCTTGTCGAAATGTTGCGGTTGCATCGGGAAGCTCACGTACTGCCCTTTGAGCCACGGATCGATGCCGTCGGCGTAATGCGGGCTGGCCGGGTTGCTGGATTGCCCGCTGCTGTTCTGCGCCATCATCGGCTCGGGCTGCCCGAAATCAACGATCATGCGCATGGCCGGGATCAGCGTGGTGTCGAAGTTCGAATCCCCCAGGCGATACGCGGCCATGTTCAGCGTGGTGTGATCCCCGCCCGCCGCAATCGGCCCACGCACGGTCTGGCCCTGGGCATTGCGCCACACGTAATGGTGCAACATGCCCCATTGCCAGGCCTTGTGATTGCTGCCCATCAGGCGTTCACCCGCATCGACGGCCGCCACCAGGCTGCGGGCCAAGACGGCCGGTTTGTCGCGCTGTTGCCCATTGCGGGCGTCACTCCAGAACGGGCTGTCTTCGCGGCTCAGCAAGTGATCGGCCTGAGCCGAGTACGACAGGTTGCCGTTGCTGATAAACGCCTTCCAGCTGGCGCTGTTTTCGGGGCCAAGGGCGTCGAGGAACGTCACTTGCGTACTGGCCTGCAGGAACAATTCATACAGCGCCGCGTCGGCGGAGGTCGCATTGAGCTTGCCGTCAAAGGCCAGCAACCGGCTCAGGGCCTCGCGGGCTTTGGACTGGTCGGCAGCGGGCAGCGCAGCAATGGCTTGTTTCAGGGGCTGCGCCATACCGGGTGCGGTGAGCATGGCCTTGAGTTTGGGGGCGAACAGGGTGACCTGGTCGTACTGCATGGCGATCAGGCTGCGCGCGTCCTGTTTGCCGCTGCCAGCCAATTGCGCGAGGCGCTCGCTGCGCTCAGGTGACAGCCACGAGTTTGACAGTTGCATGCCGTAGCCAAAGGCCGCCGTGCGCTGGTTGGCCGTGCCGAGCCAGCCCTGAGCCGGGTCTTGATCGTAAGGGTGCAGCATGGCGTCGGCATAACCGTCCCAGTCGTAGCGACTGTCCCAGCCCGGCGACGGGATCAGGCCCAGCCCTTCGCGGCGGTTGGGGTACAGACCGGTCACTTGCCAGCCAATGTGCCGGGCGTCGGCATATAGCAAATTGAGCGCGACCGAACGGATTTCACGGCTGGCGTCGGAGGCGGCTTCGCTGGTTTGCGCCCGGGACAGGTTGAAAAACGCATCCAGCGTGCTGTCACCCTTGAAGTCCGGCAGTTGCAGGGCCAGGCCCAAGTGACTGTTGAGCGGGTTGTTGAGCAGCGGCCCGTGGCGGGTTTCATACACCGCTTCACGCACTGGGCGCTGCCCCTTAATGAAGAACGTTTCGTTGCGCACGCTGGTGGGCAACCATTTGCCGTTGGACAGGTAATACAGACGATTACCCTCGCGCTTGAGCTTCTCGACAAACACGTCCTGATTGTCGCCCATGGCCATGCTCATGCCCCACGCCACGTTGCCGTTGAAACCGGCAAACAGGGTCGGCAGCCCGGCAATCGTGGCCCCGGCAGCCTGGTACTTGGGCGCGCGGATTTGCACGTAGCTCCAGGCCGAAGGGATGCCGATGGGCTGATGAATGTCGTTGGCCAACAGGCTTTTGCCCGACCGGCTACGGGCCGGGCCAATCGCCCAGTCACTGGACGCCGTCACCCCCGGCAGACTCATGTGCGTGACCTGTTCAAGGGCTTGCGTCAGGCTGTCCAGCCCTTGTAACTGAGTGCCAAGGTTCAAGCCCTTGAGCTTGTCGGCCTCGCTGGTGGGCAACGCTTCACCGGGGTAGGTCGGCATCAGCCAGGCCAGTTTGTCGCTGCCCACTTTCTGCGCCAGCACCAGCGCATTCAACTCTTCTTGCAGGTTGGTCGACATGCCGAAGCTCAGCAGGCTGTACACCAGGGCCGAATCTTCGGGCTTCCAGTACTCGGCCTTGTAGCCTGCCCGGGCCAAATCTTCGGGCAACTTGTCGCGGTAGCGGAACAGGTAAGCGTTGACGCCCCGCGCATACACTTCAAAGAACTTTTTCAGGCGCGGCGATGCACTTTTGTACAGCTCACTGGCGTTTTTCTTCAGGTTGATGCTGCGCATCAGGCGGTCGGTGGGCAGGGCATCGGCGCCGTCCAGCTCGGCCAGACGGCCCTGAGCGAGCAAGCGCAGGCGCACCATTTGGCTGATGCGGTCGCTGGCGTGAACATAGCCCAGGGTGAACAGCGCGTCATGGAAACTGCTGCTTTCAATCAGCGGCATGCCTTGCGCGTTACGGCGCACCGACACGTTCTGCGCCAGCCCTTTGAGCGGTTGCACACCCGACGTCGGCACAAGGCTTTGTGAGGCGTGGTTGTTCATCTGGCAACCGTTCAGGCTCAACACGCCGACCACTGCCGCGGCAACGCCGAACCGGGGTAAAAAATGAATGAAGGCTGGCGAGGCCATGGCAAAGCTCCTGCGAAGGGGGGATGTCAACGAAAGGCGCTACGTTAGTGACGCGCACGGGGGCACGCAAGGGCTATCTGGCGAAAAGCCAAGGCGCTGCAGGCCGCCGATTCACGCAGACGGAGCGTTGAGGATTCGCAGGGCATAGCAGGGTGGAGCTGCGTGAATGGGCGAGTGCCATCTGATCGAGACCGAACGGCGCGAGGCGCGACTCGCCGCCTCGCGTGATCGGCCTGCAGCGCCAGCGTTATGACGCTTGCAGCGGTAAGGCGTGTTTACTGCGACGGGTTGATCTTGGCCACCAGTGCGTAAGCCCGTTCGGTGGCCGGGCGGGCCTTGACCCGGGCAAACCAGCTTTTCAGCGACGGGAAGTCATCCAGATTCTGGCCTTGCCAGGCGTGCGGCACGATCCACGGGTAAATCGCCATGTCCGCGATGCTGTACTCGTCACCTGCTACGAACTGCCGGCCTTCCAGCTGCTTGTTCAATACGCCGTAGAGGCGGGCCGTTTCGTCGGTATAGCGCTTGATCGCGTAGGGGATTTTCTCGGGCGCAAAACGATTGAAGTGATGGTTTTGCCCCGCCATCGGCCCCAGCCCGCCCATTTGCCAGAACAGCCACTGCAGGGCCATTTGCCGACCTCGTAAATCCTTGGGCAGGAACTGACCGGTTTTTTCGGCCAGGTACAGCAGGATGGCGCCCGATTCGAACAGCGACAGCGGCTCACCGCCGTCCGCCGGGGTGTTATCGACGATGGCCGGAATGCGATTGTTCGGTGAGATTTTCAGGAAGGCGGGTGCGAACTGTTCATTTTTACTGATGTTGATCGGGTGGACCTTGTACGGCAGGCCAGCTTCTTCGAGAAACAGTGAAACCTTGTGGCCGTTTGGGGTGGTCCAGTAGTAAAGATCGATCATGAAGGGCTCCAGAAGGGAATGTTCACGTTGAAACTGATGCCCGGCAAAGGTAGCAGTTCACTCGCAGTTGTCAGTTTTACGCCTTCTGTTGTGAAGGGGAAACGTGCCATCGCAGGATCTGGTCGCAACTTTCAGGCGATAAAAACACAAACGCCGCACCGGCCCGAAGGCAGATGCGGCGCTGGTCGGGCGCTTTTGACAGGATCAGGCGCCGTGACACTTTTTGAATTTCTTGCTGCTGCCACACGGGCAAGGATCGTTTCGGCCAACGTCTTTCAACGCATTGCGCACAGGCTCCTGATGGGCGTGACCGCAGTTCGGGCCATGCACGTGGCCGTTGCCGTGGTCATGGGCGTGATCATGTTGGTCATGATCGTGGTTGCAGTCCGGGCCGTGAACGTGGGGTTGTTGGGTCATTGCTCAATCACTCTGGAATAAAATCGCCGGGGATTATCTCGCCTTTGCGCATCACGTGCACGTCGTTACCGTAGAACAGACCGGTCTCCAGCGTACCTTCAAGCCGATAAGGGATGGGCTGGTCGGGCGACTCCAGCAATTTGACCAGGGGTTTGATGTGTTGCCACATGTTGGTGCGCACGGGAACGATGTACTCGGCAGTGCCGTTGGGGTCGACGCTGAACCATTGGCTGTGTTCGCCTTCGGTCAACAGAACTGGCCCCAAATACACTTTGTAGCTGATGCCGCGCACGGTAAGGGTCGAATCATTGCGGTTATCGACCCTGAAATGCAGCTTGAAGCGCTGCTCCAGCAGTTTGGCCTGAACCAGTTCGACGCGTTCCAGGCGCACCTCGGGGTCTTTGTCCGAGGACTCAAACCAGGAGGCACACCCCGACAGGCCCGCTATCAGTAACAGGGCGGCGGTGTGTTTAATAAGTGCCCGAACATCCATTCCTTGCTCCTTATCAGCCACGTCAGTTCAGCTTATTGGGCGAAATAGCCGGCGCAGCATTTTTTGAATTTGAAACCGCTGGCGCAAGGGCAGGGGTCATTGCGCCCTACTTTGAGCGGCACGGTTGGATCAATGAAGTACCAGCGACCGGCACTTTGTACGAATGAAGACTTTTCCCGATGGCTGTGTTCGCCATTGGCGTCATGCCAACGCGCGGTAAAGGTGACGAACGCATGTTCAGGTTGACCACCAAACACTTCACTGTGTTCAACCTCTAACCCGAGCCAGGTACTTTGCGCGCTCCAGCTCTTCATCGACTCACAGTCCAGACCCGCTTGCTGCACCGGGAGTGTAGTGGCCACCAGATAATCCACCTGCCCCAGCACATAGGCGCTGTAGCGTGAACGCATGAGGGTTTCGGCGCTTGGGGCCACTGTCCCCGCGTGATAATGCCCGCAGCAGGCGTCGAGCAGGTTGCCGCTGCCACACGGGCAAATAGATGTGCTCATCGTGTTACCACCAATACTTGCCAAAGTTTTCCGGGTTGGCCCAGAACCTGGCATTCAGCCAGTCGGGCACGTCTTTGTATTCGCGTAGATCATAGGTGAACAGCGTCAGTATCTGGTCGTCACGCTGAAAGCTCTCGCTGTTTTGTAGGGCTAAAGCGAAAAAGTCCGTTTCTTTCCAGTCGCATGCTGCCAGATCCGCGAGTACCGCGAGACGGCTGGCGTTCAGGTTGCGAATCCCGCCCAGCAATTCAAGGCCCGCTTTTTTGGGCATGTGCTCAAGGCAATCGACCACCAGGGCTAGATCAAAACGCTGGCCAGCCATCGCTTCGGGAAGCACGCCGGGGGCGGCGAGGGAGATCCGGGCCTCTGGGTGGGCCTTGTGAAAGGCTTGCAGTGCCGGGACATCACTGGCGGTTACCACCAGCAGGTGTTCGGGGGCATAAAGCTCAAGCAAGGCCGCCAAGGCTTGCTGAGGTGTACGGCTGTCAATGCCAGGTTTCATTTCAAAGTTCTCTCTGCCTAAGCGCTCAAGACTAGCGTGCCGGGAACGTGGGGCCTAGTCGATGTGCGCAAAGGCGCACAGGTGAAGTGAGTCCGCTACTCCTGATGCGGTAGCCGGATAACACCTTGCCTGCCCCGACACGTGTGCAAATAAGGTACAGCGGTCTTAGGACCGTCTCCATTTGATAAGGGAATTTATGACCACACCGTCTACTGCCGACCCAGTCTTACAACCGTCCAATCCACCTGTTTATCACGCCGTTAATGCACAATTTTTCACGCGTCCAGGGATCGATACCGTGATTCGGGACATGTTCAAGCATGCACTGGAAGAGCGCTACCCCACACTGACGATTGATCTGGCCACTGCCCGCCTGGCCACCCCGCTACCCACTGGTGGCTGGGAATTGCCGCTGCTCATGGACAAGATCAATGACTTTCTTGTCAACGGTGCTGCGATGGAGATCAGTCATGTCAGCCCGCGTAACTACTACTTCTTGTCTGACCGGGAGGGCAACCGCCTCAAGCTTGCCGACGATTATGAAGTCGATATGCAGGTCATTGAAGCATTGATCAAAGAGTTGCCCTGGAGTGTACCGATAGGTCTGAAAACCGCACTGGCGGACTATTGGTCACAGCAAACGGAGGGCGGGGTCACGCGATGGCGATGGCTCAGTAATGTACTCAAGGACACATTGGCAATGAAGGCGCTTGAACAGAGCAGCCTCAGTGAAACTGAGCTTGAAACCTTGCAACAGGTCCTGAATTTTCCGGACAGTGAGGAGCGGATCAGTTTTTACGGCGATCAAGCGACTCGCGTCTTTTATGTGCAATCGACGCTGATGTTTTCAGGGAATACGGGCAGGGTATTGAATCCACATTTACTGTTGGTTCGTTACGCCAGCGAGTACACCTCGACGCCCTGTGTATTGATGTGCCAACCCAATGGCGAGATCGAAGCCTTCAACTCAGTGGACGCCGTTACACAATCCAGGGCGGTCATTGTGCAAGCCTTGTATGCCGTGGATACGATTGTTTCCAAGCGCTATGAGGTCGATGGCGATGCCTTTGATGCCGAGGCGGCCCTGATTCTCAATAAACAGATGAACAACATCACTGCGTTGCGCCTGCCCAATCGTTCAGGCCTGCAAGCAGTGAAGTCGACCTACCAGGCGATGACAAACCCTGCCCAGTTTTTCAGGGGGGCCCCGGCGGGCAAGCCTGAGAAGGTAGGCAAACTGTGGGCTGTATTGCCCGACTGGATGGTAACGGCTTCCCGCGAACATCAAGAAGACTACCGCTCATGGAGCCTGGCGCTGGCTCAGGCCAAAAAAAATGCCAAAGGCCTCGACTACCTCAGTGGTGTTCCCGATCTGCACAGCTATACCGTTGAAGCGCTCAAACGTCATCTCAGGCGCGATCAACTACGGTTAACACCGCAGGCGCCTCACAGTGTGACGATGCCTGATTATGACCCCGACCACATTGAACTGACCTTTCTCGTGGTTTCCGGCACCGTTATTCCTGGATCAACCGATGTGAGCGGCGTTGTAGAACGCATAAAAATGACCCTGACAGACTTGGCCATCAAAAATCTGGCAGGCAAGCCTGAAGGTGAACTGATTAGCGTGCAGCATCGCCAGGGGGTGGCACTGCCTGCCTGGCTTACGGCCGACTACATTACCCAGCGCAACGGGTTAATTCAAAGCGTCGATATCGGTCGGTTTTACCCTCAAACCCTGAAAAGCTATCTACTGGATAACAGCCAGGCAGCGCGAAAGCGTGAAGCGCAGTTTAGCGATCAACTCAGGTGGTATTTGCCGTTACACGCCCTGGAACTGAGTCTCAGGAAGGAAAACGGCATGACGACGGCGGGCGCGAACCTTGTAGCGGCGCTCATGCACAGGTCTGCACAACCGCGCCAGGTCAATGGCCAACGGGCAGTGATTCGCAACCTAGCCCTGCTCAGTCACGCTGAGGCGAAACCTGATGTTGTGTGCAATATGTTCATCATCGAGCCGGCGAACCTTGAGACCGGGCCACACGTGCTTTACCGGCCGATGTATGTCAAATCACTGCAGGAGTTTGCATCCCGGGCAGCCTTGATGAATGCCATCGCGCACCCCGGGGAGTTGCAAACCAGCGTATTGACCTGGATGACCGACTCGGCCAGAACGGTGTACGACAACGGAGGCTTCCTTGAGCCGCATTACGTTCGATTCTCAGGCGAAGACGACTTCCCTGTGTTATTTGGAAAGCCAGAACCTGCGTCGCTCGCCACTGAGGGGGTGAGCGACGAGCTGACACAGCAAGTTCAAAACAATCAGTTAATGGCTTATCTCTACCGAGTGAACGCGCTGGCGCTCATTCATCAGGCCGATAGCGATACCGTTTCCAATCGTGAAAGCAGGTGGGCGCTGTTTATTGAAGGCGCCAGCCTGATTTTCAACACGTTCATGCTGCCTTATCTGCGTGGACCGTTAATGCTGACGGCCTGGTGGGTGTTATTGGTGCAAGCCCTGAATAAAGATATTCCCGGATTAAGCAGCAATGACCCTGTTACCCGGGAGTTGGCCATTGTCGATATGCTGCAAACCCTCGCAATGGTGCTGTTTCAGAGGGTGCCTGCGCCGACCGGTTCGCAGAGTAAACCCCAAGCCGTGGCGACCCGGAAATTGTTATCTGCAGGGGGCCCGCGGCGGGTGCTCAGCGAGTGGCCGCCCCGTCCCGAAGCAAAAATAATGGACGGTCCTGTACGAATGGCGGGCGAATGGCAGCAACGGTTGAGTCGTGATCTGGACTTCAGTTTTGCCAGTGCCAGTAACCGTCTTTCCCCGAACCTGCGTTTAAAGCTGGAGCAACTGGCAGTACCCACGCCAGTCCCTTTGCCGCTACCCGCCAAAACAGGTGTGCGGGCGGGTCTTTACCCGGTTGGGGAGGCCTGGTTTGCCTTGATTGAGGGTGGTTTTTACCCAGTCCGGATTGAGTCCGATGGCGTCAGCATTGAGGGCGGGCCCCCTCTGCAAACGGATGGGCACGGTCACTGGTCGCCTGATCTGAGACTGCGACTGCGGGGTGGCGCGCCTGGCAAACAGATCAAAGCCCTGCGTGAGCGCAAGGCGCAGCGCATTGCCGAGCTGGCAAGTGAATATGAGGTGTTCGTTCGGGAGAGACAGGCCGGTCAAGTAAAAATAAATCTTGAAAACACAGTGTTAGAACGCTTTATAAGTGACCGACGCAGAACGCCAGATGAAGTACTCGCACAACGTGAGCGCTTATTGCAGAGCCTTGATACGCAACTGGAAACCTTCGAGCGTCAAATAGCCCTTAATCAGGAGCGCAAGACTCTCGGTGTGGCGATGCCCAATGAGGATCTGGTCCAGGCCATGGATTATGTGGTCGTTAATACGTTTGCTTGTATTAAACACAATAAAAAAGTGCGTGCCGAATTGATTAATAAGTGGGCCGCACTGGAGCAATCCTTGGTAGCGGTCTCCAAGGATGATAAAGACCTTCCCTCGGCACGGCGAGCGTTACGCACAGAGGGCTGGAAAGCGCTGATCCAGATCAATGAACACGATCTGCGATGGTTTGAGCGTATTGAAACGTATATGGGTGAGCTTCCTTCGCTGGGCGAGCGCGGTAAGCGAGCTCATGAAAGCTTGAGTGTCCTCCGTGAGCAGGAGCCCTTGACCTCGACTCAAGTCAAAGGCGCTCAGATCGGGTTATTGGGGTTTACCTGTACCACCCATGAGAACCCTGAATTGCAAGAGCGCCTCAGTGAGGTCATCAACAGTGTGCTTGAACAAGTACACACCCACGACCAATTGAACCAACTTGAGCTTCCACTTGAAGAGCGTCTGGCCGTTCTTGGCAGTGTCGTTGAGCAATATGGAAAGGCGTTGGATGCCTTGTTCAATGTCAGGAAAGTTAACGTTGAGGACATTGATGTTCACACCTTTGACGCCATCGTTGCGCTAATGGAAGGGCTTTATAAAGGCGCTGAATTGCAGCTGGCCGATGACATCAAACCGCTTGAGCTGAATCGTAAAAAAATCAAAAAAGACAAAGTACCGTTAACGTCCCGTCCTTTGAAACGCATTATTAAAACCCGGCATAAGGGCCGCCTGATCGGTGACCTTAAGTCGTCGCAGGACGGCGCAGCCCCCGAGACGGTCGAAGTGCGCTCCGACACAGACAATAAAGTGCTCTCCACGTATGTCAGAGAGGGTGACAACTGGAACGTTGTGGCTATTGAACGCACCGCTGAGCCTGCTCCTTTGAAGCGCGGCCTTGCTGACCTCAAGCGTGAGGCGCTCAAGCTCTATGGCATGGCAGAGGTTCACCTCAAGCGCGCTGAAGGCCTGATCAATAGTGCCCGATACCCTCAGGAGGCAGAAGAAATCTTGTTGCATGTGGCTGATCGGCTGGGCAAGAGCGCCTCTGATCTTGAAGCCGGCAGCGCCTCCGATACCGAGCGTTGGCGGCAAAAAGAAGATCAGGAACTGGTCGCCGGAATGCGTGCCAGAGCCCTCGATATCAGGTCAAAGGCACACGATTTACGCGTGCGTTTGAGCCTGAAATTGCCCCCCACCCATGGCAGTCTGCAATACCTGCTTGAACACCAGCGTGTCAGCATTGAGCTGTATCGCAAGCGCCAGCGACTCAAAAGAGACTTCATTGATGAGTATGCGATCAAGGACAGGGACGGTAACTTTGTGTGGTGCGCTCACTTTCATTACAAAGAAGCCGGTAAAGCCAAACACGACTATGAAGTCGCACACCTTAAACGCTGGTCGCAGCGTACCGATGACTACTGGTCATTGAAAGACAGCGCGAAAAACCAGCATGAAATAGTCGAGGTTTACCGCAGTCAAATCGGCAAGAACCTTGCAGATCAGTGGTTTTTACCCTTGACCACGTAATGGGCGCAGGGGTGGGCAACGACCTCACACGCGTGATTAACGCGTTGAGGTATTTTTGCCCGGGCCTCTGGCGCTGTTGTCCTGCCACCCGTTAAGGTGCATCCAAAGAAAAAACATAACGATCAGGGGGAGCTATGAAGGTGCTTTGGGGGCTGGGGAAAGTCTTGACCCTTATGTTTTGGGTGGTCGTGGTGATCAACGTGTTCAATCCGTTGATCAACCCATTTGATGTCTTGATCAACCTGGCCGGCAGCTTGTTGCTGCTGACCCACTTGCTTGAACTGCTACTGTTCAACGGCAGTATCAAAGACCGCCCCAATCCTTGGCGTGATCGCTTGCATATCCTTCTGGTTGGCATTTTTCACCTGCAAACCCTTCGCTCTACTTCTGAACAAGGCGCTCACCATGCGTAAGTTAGGTTTATTGGTCGCCCTGTGCAGCCCGTTTGTCCATGCCGAATCGGTCAAGGTTGATCCCAACACGCTGATGCGTTTACCCGCCAATACCAGCGTTTTGCAACTCGAACAGCTGGACGTGGCGGACTACGGCACGTTGCTGATCCCGCCCGGTGTGACTCAGGTCAAGATTGACCAACTGCATTTGGGGCGTGAGGCGCGTATCACCATCGTCCCGGCTGAACGTGCCATTGAGTTGCACGCCGCTTACGCCAACTTCGAAGAAGGCAGCCAGATCAACGCCCGCGGCGCGGCGGGCACCTACGAAAAACCGGCGCGACCGGCGCGTGACCTGACCCTGCGTTTTGATGCCCTGCAAGCCAATGAACTGTCGGTCGATGCCCGTGGCGGAACCGGTGCGCCGGGTTTTGTCGGGTTGGATGGCGGCAACGGTGACGCGCCGGGTTGCACGTGGGGTTCCGCGAGCGCAGGCCACAATGGGCAAAACGGTGGCAACGGTCAGCAAGGCGCTGCTGGCGCGCAGGTTCGGGTTGAGCTGCCGCGAGACTTTCCCGATGACCTGATTAAGGTGCGTGTGGACGGCGGCGCGGGTGGCAAGCCCGGCGCAGCAGGGCGTGCGGGGTCTGGCGGCAAATCCAAAGGATGCTTGGTATACCGCACCGACGGCGCAAAGTCAGGCAAGCCAGGGCTGGCCGGGGAACCCGGTGAAACCGGTTCTGCTGGCGCCGTCACCATCCAGCGTTTGTAACCCTTCCTGTAAAAACGCCTGTTGCGAAGGCTGCGAGCGGTGACAGGACGACCAATGCGTCGTCCTGTCACCGCTCAAGGCTTTACAACATGGGGCGTGCCGCCGCAATGGCCACCACTGCCAGCCCGACGATCAAGTTACAGCCCACCAGACGACGAATCCGCCCCAAGGCCGCCGCTCCGGCCGCCCACTGTTCAGCCTCGACCGCCTTGCGCAACTCCGGTAATTGTAACGACTGGATACGAATGAACAGCGCCACCATCACGATGTACAACCCCATCATGACCTGCACATAACGCGGTGCGGTCTCAAACCCGTTAAAGCGCATCTGCAGCAGGCCAATGCCGCTTATCGGCAAAATCAGCACGGCAAGCCATACCCAGATAAAAAACCGTGGGAATACCTGAACCCATAATTTCAACCTGGCCGGGCCTTCAAGGGCGGCCACGCTGGCCGGGCGCAGGATCATCCAGGCAAAAAACATCCCGCCCACCCAGATCAGGGCGGCCAAAACATGCAGGGTATAGGCAAGGGCAAAGGCGGTCATGAGGTACTCCGTTCGGCGCGGGATGAATTAGCGGGGTATGATAGCGGCCATTCGAACCACTGAAAATTTATCCAGCGTTTCTCGCGCCCGAAGAACCATGATTAGTAACGAACTCAAATCCCAGATCCAGGGCGCCTACTCGCGTTTTCTCGAAGCCAAAAGCCTCAAGCCCCGCTATGGCCAGCGATTGATGATCGCTGAAGTGGCCAAGGTGCTCGGCGACATCGACACCGACGAAGAAGGCCATCGCAGCGGCGAACCGGCCGTGGTGGCGGTCGAAGCAGGCACCGGCACCGGTAAGACCGTGGCCTATAGCCTGGCGGCCATTCCAACGGCCAAGGCCGCAGGCAAGCGGCTGGTGATTGCCACCGCCACCGTCGCGCTGCAGGAGCAAATTGTTTACAAAGACCTCCCCGACCTGATGCGCAACAGCGGGCTGAATTTCAGCTTCGCGCTGGCCAAAGGCCGTGGGCGCTACATGTGCCTGTCCAAACTCGACATGCTGCTGCAAGAAGGCCACGCGCAAACCGCGACAGCGCAGTTGTTCGAAGAAGAAGGGTTCAAGATCGAGGTCGATGAAGCCAGCCAGAAGCTGTTTACCAGCATGATCGAGAAACTGGCAGGCAATAAGTGGGATGGCGACCGTGACAGCTGGCCCCAGGCGCTGGAAGACCAGGACTGGGCGCGCCTAACCACCGACCACAGCCAATGCACCAACCGCCATTGCCCGAATTTCGGCCAATGCGCCTTCTATAAAGCCCGCGAAGGCATGGGCAAGGTAGACGTGATCGTCACCAACCACGACATGGTGCTGGCCGACCTGGCGCTGGGCGGCGGCGCCGTATTGCCCGATCCGCGTGACACCTTGTATGTGTTCGACGAAGGTCATCACCTGCCGGACAAGGCCATCGGCCACTTTGCTCATTACACGCGCCTGCGTTCCACCGCCGACTGGCTGGAGCAAACCGCCAAGAACCTGACCAAACTGCTGGCGCAACACCCGCTGCCGGGTGATCTGGGCCGTTTGCTGGAGCAAGTGCCGGAGCTTGCGAAGGAGATCAAGGCGCAGCAGCAGTTCATGTTCACCACGTGCGAGCAGATCGCTGACTTCAAGGTCGGTGAAGAACCGGAAGGGCGCGAGCGCCCGCGGCACCGTTTTGTCGGTGGGCTTATTCCCGACCACATGCGGGAAATGGGCATCGAACTGAAAAAAGGGTTCTCGCGCCTTACAGACTTGTTTACCCGGCTGACTGAAATTCTCAAAGACGGCATGGACGGTGAGGTCAATATCGGCATCACCAGCAATCAGGCCGAAGAGTGGTATCCGCTGTTTGGCAGCTTGCTGTCCCGTGCCCAGGGCAACTGGGAATTGTGGACCGCCTTTACCACCGAAGACCCGGAAGCCAACCCGCCCATGGCCCGTTGGCTGACCTTGGCTGAAAGCGGTTCGCTGTTTGATATCGAGGTCAATGCCAGCCCGATTCTGGCGGCGGAAATGCTGCGCCGTAACCTGTGGAACGTTGCCTATGGCGCGTTGGTCACGTCGGCCACGCTGACGGCTTTGGGCACCTTCGATCGTTTTCGCATGCGTGCCGGGTTGCCGAAAAAGGCGGTGACGGCCGTCGTCCCCAGCCCGTTCCACCACGCCGACGCGGGCGTGCTGCGGGTGCCCGACCTTAAAGCCGACCCACGGGACGCAATGGCGCACACGGCGGCGATCATTCGTGACCTGCCGGGTCTGGTTGAGGGGTCCAAGGGCACGCTGGTGCTGTTCTCGTCGCGCAAACAGATGCAGGACGTGTTCGACGGTCTGGAGCGTGACTGGCGCAAGCAGGTGTTCATCCAGGGCAACTTGTCCAAGCAGGAAACCCTTAACAAACACAAGGCGCGGGTGGATGGTGGCGACTCCAGCGTGTTGTTCGGGCTGGCCAGCTTTGCCGAAGGTGTGGACTTGCCCGGCGCGTACTGCGAGCACGTGGTGATCGCTAAAATACCGTTCTCGGTGCCTGACGACCCCGTCGAGGCCGCGTTGGCGGAGTGGATCGAAGCCCGTGGCGGCAACCCGTTCATGGAAATATCCGTTCCCGACGCGTCGCTCAAACTGGTGCAGGCCTGTGGTCGTCTGCTGCGCACCGAGCAGGATCGCGGCACCATCACCTTGCTGGACCGGCGCCTGGTCACTCAGCGCTATGGCAAGGCGATCCTGAATGCCTTGCCCCCTTTCCGGCGCGAAATTTCTTGAGTGCAAGTCGGCGATCTCGCCGACTTTGCTGTCTATGCTTTGACTTTTACCACCTCACAGACCGTTTTTCGGTCGTTAGGGAGAACCACATTCCTATGATTCGCCGTTCCCTGTCTGCTGTTTTTGCGTTGTTGGTTTCGACCCCGCTACTGGCGGCGCCTGCCGGACAACAAACGTTGTTTAACTTCGTTCGCCCCGCCGATGTGGTGCAGGTGGCGACCGTGGATGCGTATTTGCCGCAGTACAACGCGGAACAAACGGCCGAAGGTGAGGTGTTGCGTCGTGTGACCTTCAACCCGGCGACAGCCCCGAGCCTGATGCTCAAGCCCCAGACCGGTGTTTGGGACTGGTCGCAGTCGGGCATGATGACGTTACGTATTCAAAACGCCATGAACTGGGCGCTGACCCTCGACGTCACCCTGCAAAGCAGCAACGGCAAAACCTTGACCAGCCGCGTCGCCCTGCCGGCAGGCCCGGCGCAGACGCTATTACTGCCCTTGAAGGCCAACACGCCGCACAGTCAGGGAATGCGCGCCGGGCCGCCGATGCCGATGACCCTCGACGGTCAGCGCATCTTGCTGGCTGCCAGTCAGGGTGAAATTGACCTGACCCAGGTGGTGTCGGTGACGCTGTCGGTCCCGCAGCCCAACGCAGCGCAAAGCATCTTGCTGGAGCGCTTTGGTGTGCAAGACGGCGACGGGGTGATCAAAGCGGTCTACAGCTCGATTGTGGACGAATATGGGCAGTCGACTCGCGCCCGATGGCCCGAGCGTGTGGCCAATGACGAGCAGCTCAAGGCCGCAGCCGCCCGGGAACACCAGCAACTCAAGGGCTGGCTGGCCAAGCGCGGCGATCAGGATAAATACGGAGGCTGGATCCAGGGCGCACCCTTTGAAGCCTCGGGCTTTTTCCGCACCGAAAAACGTGACGGGCGCTGGAACCTGATCACCCCGCAAGGGCATCCGTTTTATTCCTTGGGCCTGAATGCCGTGACCGCCCGTGACAGCCAAACCTACGTGGCGGGCCGCGAATGGATGTTCAGCGCACTCCCTAAAAAGGGCGAGCCATTGCATGCCTATTACGGCACTTCGGACCATAACAGCGACAACGGCGCGAGCCGCGGGCGAGCCTTTGACGCGGGGCGCTGGTACAACTTCTATGGCGCCAACCTGCAACGTCTTTATGGTCAGCCCTGCACCACCGGCAACGCGGCACAAAGCGCTGAAGCGGTGACCCCGTGTGCCCCCGAAGCCTTCGATGCACAGCGCTGGCAAGCCCACACGCTGGATCGCCTGCAAGCCTGGGGCTTTAACACCATCGGCAACTGGAGCGACCCGGCGCTGGCCGAGAGCAAGCGTGTGCCCTATACCTTGCCGCTGTCGATCGTGGGCGATTACGCCAGCATCAGCACCGGCTCCGACTGGTGGGGCGGCATGCCTGACCCGTTCGACCCGCGCTTTGCCATGGCCACCGAACGCGCAGTTGCCATCGCCGCCCGAGATCACCGCGATGATCCGTGGCTGATCGGGTATTTTGCCGACAACGAGTTGGCGTGGGCCGGCCCGGGCACCGATGCAAAAAGCCGTTATGCACTGGCTTTCGGCACGCTGCGCCTGACCACCGATGTGCCTGCCAAGCGCGCGTTCCTCAAGCAACTGCGGGACAAGTACCGTAACCAGCAAGGCCTTTCCAAAGCCTGGGGTGTCGACATCCCGGCCTGGGAGCTGCTTGAAGACCCGGGATTCGAAGCGCCGTTGCCCAACCCTGAGCACCCGGAAATCGAAGCCGACTATCAATACTTCCAGAAAGTATTTGCCGACAACTACTTCAAGACCATCTCTGACTCGCTCAAGTGGCACGCCCCCAACCATTTGCTGCTGGGTGGCCGGTTTGCCGTCAGCACCCCTGAAGCGGTAGCGTCCTGCGCGCAGTATTGCGATGTGCTGAGCTTCAACTTCTACACCCTGCAACCGCAAGACGGCTATGACTTCGCCAAACTGCGAGATCTCGACAAGCCGGTGATGATCACCGAGTTCAACTTTGGCTCACGTGATCGCGGCCCGTTCTGGGGCGGCGTGACCGAAGTGGCCAACGAAGAAGCGCGTGGTCCGGCGTACAGCAAATTCCTTAAACAGGCGGTGTCAGAGCCGTCGATTGTCGGTGTGCACTGGTTCCAGTACCTGGACCAACCCGTGACCGGGCGTTTGCTGGATGGCGAAAATGGTCATTTCGGGATGGTCGGCATTACCGATTTGCCGTTCACCGGGTTTGTTGAAAGCGTGCGCAAAGCCAATTTACAAGCGTTGGATCAACTCGGCCAAGAAGCCGCCAAGGCACAAGCTGACGCTAAAAATGACGTCAAAGCACCGCGTCATGCCCCTCAGGAGGGCAGCGAGGGCCGCTCTGGCGCGGGCCATGCGGGCGGGCATTCGGGGCAAGGGCACTGAGACTACCCTGGGTTGCCGACGGAGAACGTGACGTCACTGTTGCCTTTGTGACCCATACCCTGGGCGGTCATGTTCTCTCGGATCAGCGGGTGCAAGCATTGGCCAGGGCGGTAGCCGCAGCGCTGTAACGCTGACGCATGCGAGCTTGCCTGTTAAGGGCAGGTTCGCTCTAGCCTTGCCCGGGCGTGTGGTGTTTTCACAAAAAATCCACCTTGATGCGTTTACCTTCAGCCCCGATTTTTGAATGCTCAAAAATTGTGCGTTTAGATCCGTTTAGTCTGTTTCAAAATTTGATCGGGACTGGAACAATGCACGCCTTGTAGAGCCATGCGTGATCCAGGAGGGGCGGGTGCAGATTCAGGGTTTTCACGACCTCAAGTTCGAGGCGGTGCGTGAAGCATTCGCCGAGCTTTTCAACGATCCCCAAGAGCGTGGCGCCGCACTGTGTATTCAGGTCGGCGGTGAAACGGTCATAGACCTGTGGGGCGGTACGGCGGATAAAGACGGTGAACAGGCATGGCACACCGATACCATCGCCAATCTGTTTTCCTGTACCAAAACCTTCACTGCCGTGACGGCCTTGCAACTGGTGGAAGAGGGCAAGCTGGAGCTGGATACCCCGGTCGTGCGTTATTGGCCGGAATTTGCCGCCGCCGGTAAAGAGTCCATCACCTTGCGTCACCTGCTGAGTCACCGGGCAGGCTTGCCTGCGTTGCGTGAGCCTATGCCGCCTCAGGCGCTGTACGAGTGGCAAACCATGGTGGATGCGCTGGCGGCTGAAGCGCCGTGGTGGACGCCGGATGAAGGTCATGGCTATGCCGCCATCACGTATGGCTGGCTGCTGGGCGAATTGATACGCCGCGCCGATGGGCGCAGCCCGGGTCAATCGATCATGGCCCGTACGGCACTGCCGCTGGGGCTGGATTTCCACGTCGGGTTGGCGGATGACGAGTTTTACCGGGTCGCGCACATCGCTCGCAGCAAAGGCACGGTGGGTGATGCCTCTGCCCAGCGCTTGCTAAAGGCGATGATGAACGAGCCCACGTCCATGAGCACCCGGGCATTTACCAATCCACCGTCTATTATGACCAGCACCAATAAGCCGCAATGGCGTCGTATGGAGCAACCTGCGGCCAATGGCCATGGCAATGCCCGCAGCCTCGCCGGCTTTTACAACGGATTACTGGACGGCCAGTTGCTGGAGTCCGAAATGCTCGCCGAGTTGACCCGCGAGCACAGCGTTGGGGAAGACAAAACCCTGCGCACCCAAACACGCTTTGGACTGGGTTGCATGCTGGATCAGCCGCAAGTGGCGAACGCGACGTTTGGTCTGGGCGCCAAGGCCTTTGGCCACCCAGGAGCGGGCGGTTCCATCGGGTTTGCTGACCCGGAACGGGATGTGGCGTTTGGGTTTGTCACCAACACGCTGGGGCCCTATGTCTTGATGGATCCCCGTGCGCAAAAGCTGGTGCGGGTATTAGCAACCTGTTTGTAAGACTGTTTTGTAGGCCGTAGGTCGGATGCCTGTGGCTTTAATGCGCTTAATACGCTTTTTTATACGTATATCGCGTCCAATTATTTCTAATTCATTGTGTGGATATTCAATGTCATCTAATAAGACCCTTGCTCTGGCCCTCTGTCTGGCAATCACAGGTTGCGCACAAACTCCACAAAATGACGCTGAAGGCGGCCACAAATGGTGGCAGCTGGGCTCATCCGATCAAGCCGCAGCGCCAACCCCGGCTGACAAAGCCGATGCCCCGGCAGCCAAGCCGGCAGACAAAAAGAAGGCTGAGCCTGTCGTCGCCAAAACGGCTCCGGCCGCGACCGAGGCCAAAAAAGACAGCGATTCCAGCTGGTGGCCTTTTGGTTCGGACCGCGCGAAGAAAGACGAACCCGTCGCTAAAGAAAAAACGGTCGCCGCTGCTCCAGCGTCAAGCACCGAGAAAAACTGGTGGTGGCCGTTTGGTAGCACTGCTAAAGACGCCAAGCCGGTTGCAGCTCATGTCGTGCCGATGCCTGACCCTAAAGTGACCCAGGCCTGGCTGGACGAATATGAGCCACGCCTGCGTGCAGCGATTAAAGACACCAACCTGCAACTTGAACGTCGTGAAAGCCTGCTGGTGATCGTGGCGTCTGCGGACAGTGCGTTCAAACCGACGCGCCCGGATTTGTTGAAGCCGTCCATGCTCGGTCCGTTCACCCGCGTCGCCAAAGTGGTTGAAGGTGATCCGAAAACCGCTGTTCTGGTGCTCGGCCACGCTGACACCACGGGCGCAATGGCTGCCAACACCAAATTGAGCCTCGACCGTGCGCGTTCGGTGGCGGCGATTTTCCGCATGAGCGGCTTGCAGGCTAACCGCCTGACCTTGCGTGGCATGGGTTCGGTGATGCCGCGTGCGGCCAACGACAGCAACGAAGGTCGTGCATTGAACCGCCGTGTCGAAATCCTGATGACACCACAAAACACCATGCTGGCGCTGGTCAGCAAATACAGCCAGCCCGCCCTGTCGCCTGCTGAACTGGTCGCGGTACAGCCCGCCGTTGCCCCTTCCAAAGCCGTCACCGCTAAAAAAGCGGCGGCCCCGGCGAAAAAAGCCGTTGTAGCCAAGAAGTCCGCCCCGGCCAAAAAAGCGGTGAAGGCTGCTCCGGCCAAGAAAGCCGTGGTTGCCAAAACCGCCGCAGCCAAAAAGGACGTGAGCAACACTCAAGCCAAAAACTGATTGGTTTGATGAACGGGAGGGCGGCATGACTCAAGCGCTGGCAGATATGCGACGCGACTACACCCGTGACGGACTCGCCGAGGCTCAGGCCCCGGCGGAGCCTTTCGCGCTGTTTCATCAATGGTTTGCAGACGCGGTTAAAACCGAGCAACCGCCGGTTGAAGCCAATGCCATGACCCTGGCAACGGTGGATGAAGACGGGCGTCCGCATTGCCGGGTGCTGCTGCTCAAAGGGCTGGATGCACAAGGTTTTACGTTCTTCACTAATTACACCAGCGCCAAGGGCCAGCAACTGGCGGCACGCCCTTTTGCGGCGATGACGTTTTTCTGGCCCACCCTGGAGCGTCAGGTGCGCATTGAAGGGCGTGTGGTCAAAGTGACGCCTGAAGAGTCGGACGCTTACTACCAGGTTCGCCCGCTGGGCAGCCGAATCGGGGCGTGGGCTTCGCCGCAAAGCCAGGTCATTTCAGGGCGTGAAGAACTGGCCGAACTGCTTCGTGTGACCCAGGAGCGTTTCACGGATACGCAGCCCCATTGCCCTGAGCATTGGGGCGGTTTCAGGTTGTTACCCGAGCGCATCGAGTTTTGGCAAGGCCGTCCCAGCCGCTTGCATGACCGCCTCAACTATCGGCTGTGTGGGACTGACTGGGCGCGCGAGCGTCTGGCGCCCTGACGGCATATTCGGACGCCGCGGCCTGCAACCACTGGGGCAAGTCGCGGCGTTTGATCTTCTGCTGGCGAGCCTCTTCCAGGCGTTGCAGCATAAACGTCCTGCGGGCCGGATCGTCACCTGCCAGCGACAACGCCAGATCCCTGTCCATCCAGCGTTTGATGCGCACATACAGCCACCAGTGGAAATACAGGCCGGCGGCTGTGGTGATGAAAATGATGAAATAGTCCATATCTGTCCTGTGTGAACGCAGCGTGACGAAGGATTACCCGCTACCCTTGCTTGACGTTTCGACCTGATTAAAGGCATTTATCTGGCTGTACAGCCGCTGAATAAAGGCCAGTTTTTCCGCACTCCGCCGTGACAGGGTGGTTGCAGCGGAGTTTAATGAATCCCTGATCTTTTGGAGTTGATCTAATGCGTAAGTCCGTACTGTTAATTGCTGCTTTTTCAACCATGACAGTCCTGTTGGGCGGCTGCACCTCCAACTTGACTGGCGACTCTTACTCGCGTGAAGAAGCGCGTCGCGTGCAGACAGTCCGCATGGGCACCATTGTTGCCCTGCGTCCGGTACAAATTGAAGGCACCAAAACCCCGATCGGCGCCGCAACCGGTGCTGTTGTGGGCGGGGTGGGCGGTAGCGCCATTGGTGGCGGTCGCGGCAGTATCGTGACAGCTGTGATTGGCGCAGTTGCAGGTGGTCTGCTGGGGTCGGCTGCTGAATCGGGCCTGACCAAAACCCAGGGTGTTGAAATCACTGTTCGTGAAGACGACGGCAGCACTCGTGCTTATGTGCAACAGGTTCAGCCGAACGAGATATTCCGTACCGGTGAGCGCGTTCGCATCATGACTGTTGATGGCACCAGCCGCGTAGCACACTAAGACCCGGCGCCAAAACAAAACCCCGGCCAGTGCGAACTGGCCGGGGTTTTTTTGTGTCTGCCCGGAGGCTACCTGAGGCGTTGGGCCTCAGGCAGCAACGGCTGATGCAGATCAGATGGCTGTCGGTTTGCGGCTCGCCATGGCAGTCACGGCATAACCGATCAACGCTGCCAGAATCGAACCGGTGAGGATCCCCATGCGGTCCATGCCGACGTACTCACTGCTGCCGGCCACAAACGCCAGAGAGCCAACAAACAGGCTCATGGTGAAGCCGATGCCGCACAGGATGGCCACGCCAAACACTTGCCCCCAGTTTGCGCCTGCCGGCAGCGCTGCCATGCCGGTTTTGATGGCGATCCAGGTCAGGCCGAATACACCCACGGTTTTACCGATCAGCAAGCCTGCGGCAATCCCCATTGGCACGTGGCTGACGAAGTTGTGCAGGGTAATGCCCGACAACGACACGCCCGCATTGGCGAAGGCAAACAACGGCAAGATCCCGTATGCCACCCACGGGTGCAATGCATGCTCAATGGTCATGAGCGGCGAGGGCTCGGAGTTCTTGGTGCGCAACGGGATGCAGAACGCCAGTGTGACGCCCGCCAGCGTGGCGTGAACGCCGCTTTTGAGCACACACACCCACAGAATCAGGCCGACAATCATGTACGGCGCGACCTTCACCACGCCCATGCGGTTCATGAGGATGAGCACCAGCAGGCACGCAGCGGCCAGAATCAGGGACAGGCCCGACAGTTCGCTGGAATAGAACAGGGCAATCACCACAATCGCGCCCAAGTCATCGATGATCGCCAGCGTCATCAAGAATAGCTTGAGCGACACCGGAACCCGCTTGCCCAGCAGCGCCAGGACACCCAGCGCGAACGCGATGTCGGTGGCCATGGGAATTGCCCATCCGCCCAGCGCATCCGGGTAGTCCTTGTTGATGAACCAGTAGATCAGCGCGGGCACCACCATGCCACCAATCGCTGCGGCACCGGGCAGCACCACCTGCGATGGCTTGGACAACTGGCCTTCCAGCAGCTCGCGTTTGACTTCCAGGCCGATCAGCAGGAAAAACAACGCCATGAGGCCGTCGTTGATCCACAGCAGCGAAGGTTTGGCAATTTGCAGGGCGCCGATTTGCACGGCCACGGGCGCGTCCAGAAAGGCGGTGTAGAAGTGTGAAAGCGGTGAGTTGTTAATGATCAAAGCCAGAGCGGCTGCGGCAATCAACAGCAGACCGCTGGCAGCTTCCAACTGAAAGAAACGAGTGAAAGTGCTACGCAGAGGCAAGGTCGCTCTCCATCGGTAAGTGAAAGGGTGCAACACCCTAACCTGAGAGGTTAGTTGTTAAAACAAAAACTATATTCTTTTTTGTTATAAGCGGGCGCGCGAAATCACACCGCTCAAAAGCCTAGCAGTTGTGTATCAAAGTGAGTCGCGAATTAGCCGTAAAAGCCCGAGGAAAAGGGCTCAAACAGTTGAAGGAAAATGCTATCGCCAAGTGGCGATAGGGCCTGAGGGCCCCTTGTTTTTGATGGCTCGCGCAGAACTGTTGTGCAGTCTGTGCGAGCCATGCCTGGTTTAAGCGTCGATGCCCAGCAAATCGCGGGCGACCGCTTCAGCGATGCGGATACCGTCCACGCCTGCCGACAGAATGCCGCCTGCATAACCGGCGCCTTCACCTGCCGGGTACAGGCCTTTGACGTTCAGGCTTTGCATCGAGGCGTCGCGGGTCATGCGCAAGGGCGATGAGGTGCGAGTCTCGATCCCGGTCAGGATCGCGTCATGCATCGAGAAGCCTTTGATTTGCTTCTCGAACGCTGGCAAGGCTTCGCGGATGGCTTCGATGGCGTAATCCGGCAAGGCCAGCGCCAGGTCACCCAGCGAAACGCCCGGCTTGTACGACGGTTCGACGCTGCCCAGCGCGGTGGAGGGTTTGCCGGCAATAAAATCGCCAACCAGCTGTGCCGGTGCTTCGTACGTGCTGCCGCCCAGCACGTACGCGTGGGCTTCGAGGCGCTCCTGCAGCTCGATACCGGCCAATGGTCCGCCCGGGTAGTCTTCGGGGGTGATGCCGACGACGATGCCAGAGTTGGCATTGCGTTCGTTACGCGAGTACTGGCTCATGCCGTTGGTCACTACACGGCCGGGTTCGCTGGTGGCTGCCACGACCGTACCGCCAGGGCACATGCAGAAGCTGTAGACCGAACGCCCGTTTTTGGCGTGGTGCACCAGTTTATAGTCGGCTGCGCCCAGCTTCGGGTGCCCGGCATATTTGCCCAGGCGTGCGCTGTCGATCAGCGATTGCGGGTGTTCGATGCGGAAACCGACCGAGAACGGCTTGGCTTCCATGTACACACCGCGCCCGTGCAGCATACGGAAGGTGTCACGGGCACTGTGGCCCAGCGCCATGATGACGTGGCGTGCGTTCAATTGCTCTCCATCGGCCAGTATCACGCCGGTCAATTGGCCGTTGTCGATCAACACGTCGGTTACGCGCTGCTGGAAGCGAACTTCGCCGCCCAAGGCCTCGATCTGCTGACGCATGTTTTCCACGACGCCCGTCAGACGGAACGTCCCGATATGCGGCTTGCTGACGTAGAGAATTTCTTCAGGCGCACCGGCTTTCACGAACTCGTGCAGCACTTTACGGCCGTGGTGCTGCGGGTCTTTGATCTGGCTGTACAGTTTGCCATCAGAGAACGTACCGGCACCGCCCTCACCAAACTGCACGTTGGATTCGGGGTTCAGCACGTTTTTACGCCACAGTCCCCATGTGTCTTTAGTGCGCTGACGCACTTCCGGGCCACGCTCAAGAATGATGGGCTTGAACCCCATCTGAGCCAGCAACAGGCCAGCAAAAATGCCGCACGGACCGAAGCCGACCACAATCGGGCGTTCGCTCAGATCCTGTGGGGCCTGACCGACTACCTTGTAGCTGACGTCCGGTGCAGGGTTGACGTTGCGGTCATCGGCAAATTTGAGCAGCAACGGCGCTTCATCACGCACCGACAGGTCGATGGTGTAGATAAAGCACAGTTCGGAGGTTTTTTTGCGCGCGTCGTAGCTGCGCTTGAACAAGGTGAAATCGAGCAGGTCATCATCGGCGATGCCCAGGCGCTGCACGATGGCAGGGCGCAGGTCTTCTTCGGGATGGTCGATTGGCAACTTGAGTTCGGTAATTCGTAACATGACGGTGGTCCAGTATTGGGGCCAGGTTTACCCCGGCAGCCATAGACCGGCGATTATAGGCTGCTTCGGGGTAAATCCGTCAGGCTTAAACGGCAATGTTCAGTAACAGTCGTCGATTAGTCGTTGCGCGCGCCACCGAAATAGCCGCAACCGCGCTGCACTTGCCCGTTGACCCGCAGCTCGGCGCCTAAATGTTGCACGCTACCATTAGCACTGTCGGTGCAACGTTGCGGGGCCACCCACAGTTCAATGCGTTGGTGGTTGGCTTCGGTGGACAGGTAAAAGCGCCCGTCACCGACTTGCTCTTCCACATACGGCAGCGCCAGGGGCGGTTGGCCTTCACGGGTCAACTCCAGGCCCTTACTGCCCGCACGGACTTCCCACGCCGGGCCGTTGCCGTTGGCATGCACGGTCAGTTGCTTGAAGTTCGGGTCTTGGCAGGCCGTACTGCTGCGTTCAAGACGATAGAGCTGTTTGACGTTGACCTCGCCATTCGAACCGGCGGTTTTGCTGGCGATAAATTGGCCGCGAATGTCCGCGAACAGCGCCTCGGGCTTGATGGGCATGTCTGCGGCATCTTGTACGAGCGTGGTGTTTTCGCTGTCACGCACCACGTAACGCTGTTGTCCGACACAGGGCTGGAAGACCAGCTCACCGTCGGTCGAAACCAACTGGCCTTGCAGACGCGACAAACCCGCATGGCTGTCCACGGGTTTGCTGTTGAACAATTGGCAGCCCGCGAATACGGGGAGCAGGGCGACTAAAACTAAGGAACGGGCAGCACGCATCTTCTGGTCTCCTGACAAGTGTCGCCACGTTACTCAGGCTCGCCTGCCATCACAAGTGTTTAGCCGACCTGATACGTCTGGCCGGTGTGCAAACCTTCAACACTTTTTGCGTAGGCCAGTGCCACCTCCGCGGCCGGAACCGGTTTGAACCCGCGCAAGAAAGGAGCGTAATGATCCATGGCTTCTTCCAGTACGGTGGGGCTGACCGAGTTCACACGTTGATAGCGGCGGCTTTTGCGAAACCGCCTTGACACGGTACAGGGGGGGCTTTGCAGATCACCCCTTCTGAACAGGGATTTATTGGGTGGCACTGCTCTTGAATACACCACTTTTTATATTTCGGAGAAGTCCTACACGTCGCCTTAAGCCCTTGAATTAGCCTGTTCAGCTTATTTAAAGGCGTGGGGTGAATGGCTAACCAAGGTTACATGACCATTATCGGCAAGGCGCAGGCCTTATTTCGGCGGGGTGTTCAACCCAAGAATCGATTGGCAATAAATGCCAGTCTGCACACGCCGATGAAATTATGGTGCTTTCTTACAATCACAATATGGCCAATTTTGGGAATATTGACAGGCCAACACATAAACCCATTCTGATTACAAAGAACGTTGATAAATCGTCGCCTTTACTCGCTCAAGCGCTCTCCAGTAGAGAGGAAATAAACGGCGTTATTCACTTTTATCGCATTTCTTCATTTGGATTGCAGGAAAAATTTTACACCGTTGAAATCAAAGGCGGTGTTGTTGTCGATCTCACACTCGATATGCCCCATGCCGTTTTACAAAATGACTTCGAGCCCCAAGAGCATCTTGCAATTCGATACCGCTACATTACTTGGACTCACCATTTGGCAGGGACCAGTGGGTACAGTTCATGGGGAGATGAGTAAATGAGCCCTTCAAAGTATGGCTGTTTTCCCGACAGTTGCGATTACTGGGTTGTCAGTCAGGCCGCGGCGAATTTGGCAAAACAAGCCTGCACACTTGGCGCTCGTCACATTCAAGATGGCACACTGCGTATTCAATTCAATCGGGAGGTCGCCTATTACGCACGAGGTATTGTTAATGATGTTGCTTTGGGAAATAAGAGCCCTGAGGAGGGTCTGCAGGACATAAAAAATGAACAGAGCAGCCTCCTTAGTCAATCATTGGAAGTCGCTCAAAAAGGTGTTGCCGCAATCGCAGGTGCACTTCAGATCGCTGCGGGTGCCGGGATGTGCTATGCCTCAGCTGGTACGCTCTGTGTCTTTGCTGGAGGACCGTTGATGGCTCATGGGGCCAACAATGTGTATGAAAACGGGCGAAATTTATGGGAAGGACGCTCTGATACACAGGGGCCACTTAGAAAGGGGTATCAGAAGCTGGCTAGCCTAATGGGGGGCAGCGCTTTCGAGGGTGATATAGCTTACGGGACTTTGGAGTTGGGACTTTCCGCCTACGGCGTCGGTCGGTTGGTATTAAAGCCTGATGCATGGCGCTTGTTCAGGTATGTGCGCACCGATTATGTGCGAGGGTATGAAAATGCGAGTAAAACGGCTTTGTCATTTGAAATGTTATCGAATGGCGTGACAATAGAATCTATGTACTGGGGTGCCAGAGATAATGATGAATAACGCGCTCCTTGTGTCGATGCTCTATTTGTTTGCTTCGGTTGTTGTTTTTTTGGTTTTTTTTGCGACGTCCAGAGTGATATCGGGGCGAAGGTTTAAAGTGGCCCGGTTCTGGTTGTTTTTTGTACTGGCCATGCTTTGGGGGATGGTTCAATTAAATGTAGCGCGCCATGGTTATATTTATTTCTTTCCTTCTTCCAAGGTCATTATTGAAGGTGACTATATCGTCCGATGGGTCGCATTTATAAGTGCTGTGCTTCAAGCCGTTTGCATCCCAAGTCGAGAAAAACCTCGGCGTTTTTTGTCTCAAAAATAGGCGTGTACCTAAAGCGTTGTGCGTGAATGTCGACGTCTTGCTGACATCATGGGCTCTTGGTTATGCCCTGTGGACGGTGTGTGTCGCCGCCAACATTAATTCGGTGGCCGCTTGTAATTTATTCCCCCCCCCTATGCCAGCATGCTCAATACCGACCGGTCTGATGCGCTTGTGCAGTGCGTTTGCGTCATGACCTCAAGCGCACGCACTTATGGGGGGATTACCTCATGAGTTGGTTTCAACGCACTGCGTCGACCTGCGATCAGCCTTGACGATAACGGCGCGCCAGCCAGTGGTCGATGGAAAGGGTGCCCGGTCCCCGCGCCATCAGGTACAGCAAAATCGTGGCCCACGTCCCGTGCGTGGCGTAGGCATCGGGGTAAACGAACAGTTGAATGGTCAGGGTCAAGCCCAGCAGCGCCAACGCTGAAAAGCGGGTCGCCAGGCCCACCAAAATCAGCACGGGGAACAGGTGTTCGCAAACGGTCGCCGAGTAAGCGGCGAACTCCGCAGGCAGCAGTGGCACCTTGTACTCGTGGCTGAACAAGTACAGGGCTGAATCGGCCAGGTGCGGGGTGCCCCACTCGAACGTGCCGGATACGAAGTCCAGTGCAAAGCCCTCGACCTTGGTTTGCCCGGACTGCCAGAACACGGCGGCGATGGAGAAGCGCGCGATGAACGCTATCAGGGAGTGGGGAATGCGTTGCAGAGCCTGCGTTGTACTGGCCACAAAATGACCTAACGTGCAGGCATAACCTGTCAATGTGCTCATGGTCTTACCTCGTGGACGGACTGCACGTCAGTGATTGCGCCTTTGCTGATGAGCAGCGCCAGGCACTGGCTCAAGTCAAACTCTGGGTCGGCTTGCAGGGCGTAGTCAGCAGCTTGCCCAAGAGGGCAGCGGGTTTTCAAAAGTCGAATAAACGCCACGCAGCCTGAGCTGACGGCGAACACTTCCACGTTCAGACCATGGCGCAGCACCAACGCGCTTTGCGGGTGACGCGGGTCCAGGCCCTGAAGTTGCCCGTCTTGTGTGTGGGCGATCCACAAGGCGGCCACGGCATACGCAGAGTGCAAGGTGGCGACGCTTGGGTGCAGGGTCATGCGCAGGTGTTCAAGCGTCTCGGGTGTGGCTACTGCGCGCGCGAGTATGTGCGGGTTCAGGGGCAGGGCATCGGCGGCGTGATACGCCTGTACGCAGAGCCATTCCAGACGTGCGACATCTGCCAGGTAAGGCAGGCTGTTGGCCGGAGCAAAGCCTTGAATGAAGTCCGGGAAGCCACGACCGTAGCGGCTCATGACCGGATGGTCTGGCGGGTTTTTCTGCACAAACACGTGGGCCATGCCATGGAAAAACGCCTCGCCCACCCATTGGGCGACCACCGGAAAACTGCTGCCCAACGCGTTGATCAAACCGCTCTGTACGTTGTTTCGGTACACGGAAAACCGGCTCGCCGCATCACTGCCCTCCGGGCAGATCACGCCCTGCGGGCAACTCGGCTGCGGATCGAACAGGGCGGCGCTGAAGGCTTGTTGCATGGTCATAAGCGCACCTTTGAGGTCTGTAGACAGTGATCAGCGCGCTGCGCGTCGATGAGCAGCTTGCTCAAGGCGGGGACGTGATTGTCCCGTTCAATCAGCGTCGCCATGGGACCGATCCGCATGAGTACCTGCTGATAAAGGGCCCAGACGGCGTCATCCACGGCTGAACCATGGTTGTCGATCAGCAGGCGCTTACCCTGGCTGTCGGTATCTTCAGCAAAACCTGCCAGATGAAGTTCGCCGACGGCTTGTAATGGCAGGGCCTCGATGTAGGTCATGGGATCGCGGCGATGATTGATGCTGGACACGTACACATTGTTCACATCCAGCAACAGGCCACAGCCGGTGCGCTGGATCACGTGTTGAATAAACGCGGCCTCGTCGTAATCGGCCTGATCGAACTCGACGTAGGTCGCCGGATTTTCCAGCAGCATGGGCCGTCGCAGGGTGTTTTGTACCTGATCGATATGCTCACAGACGCGCGTCAACGTCGCGTCGTCATAACGCAGAGGCAACAGGTCATTGAGAAACCACGGACCGTGTGTGGACCAGGCCAGATGTTCAGAGAATTGTTCAGGCTGATAGCGGTCGAGCAGGGTGCGCAAGCGCAACACATGTGCTTGATCCAGCGGTCCGTCGCTGCCAATGGACAGGCCAACACCGTGGATCGATAGCGGGTAGTGTTCTCGAATCAAGCTCAAGTAGTGGTGAAAAGGGCCTCCGTCGACCATGTAGTTTTCGGCATGGACTTCGAAGAACCCGACATCGGGTCGGGTCTCCAGAACGTCCTGGAAGTGCTCGGCCTTGAGCCCCAGCCCCGCACGTGGCGAAAGCTGGGGCGCACGAGGCGCGATGAGCGAAGCAGTCGGGCTGTGCATCATCATGGCTCGATGACGATTGTCAGGATTTGGCGGTATAAGCAGTCAACTGACCGAAGCCGGTCGGTGATGTGCTGCTGACAGTGCTCTCGCATGTGCCTTTAGGGACGAGTTTCCACGCGTTGGCCTGATGGTCGGTTTTGGCTGTGCCCGCGCAGGTGGTGCCAGCGCCAGCGGCGCAATCGTTCTTGCCAGCCATGGCAACACCGAAGCATTTTTCCATGTCGCCCGACGCGAATGCGGTGGAGGGCAGGGCGGCCATGCTCAAGGCTGAACCCAGGGCCAGCGCCAAGGCGGTGGCGGACACAGTGCGAGTGGTTAGGTTAGACATGGTGATTCTCCGAGGTTGAGTTTTTAGTGTGGCCAGCGCGTTATGGCGACCGGCTTACCCCACTAGAGAAGCGACCTCGGGTTTTGTTACAGATGAGTCGAAAAAAAATAAATGGCGTGGCTGGGGCGGGTGGAGTCGATGCTGAAACGCCGCGCTGCGCCTGTGCAACCGTGTTAAACCGCTGCGCAAAAAAAACGGCCCCGAAGGGCCGCTCTCGTGTCACAGGCAGGCTTAACCGCCGAGGTAGGCGTCGCGCACTTTTGGATCGCAGAGCAACTGCTCGCCCGTGCCTTGCATGACCACCCGGCCGTTCTCCAGCACATAGGCGCGGTCGGCAATTTTCAAGGCCTGGTTGGCGTTTTGTTCCACCAGAAACACCGTCACACCTTCTTTGCGCAGTTGTTCGATGATGTCGAAAATCTGCTGAATGATGATCGGTGCCAGCCCCAGTGACGGCTCATCCAGCAACAACAGCTTGGGTTTGCTCATCAGCGCCCGGCCAATGGCAAGCATTTGCTGTTCGCCACCGGACATGGTGCCGCCACGTTGGGTGAAACGCTCTTTGAGCCGCGGGAAAAGGTGCAGCACCTTGTCCATTTGCTCCTGGTACTCGTGCTTGTCGGTAAAAAAACCGCCCATGGCGAGGTTTTCTTCGACGGTCAGCCGAGCAAAGACACGACGTCCTTCAGGGACCACGGCGATGCTCTTGCGCATGATCTGCGCCGAACTCAACCCCACCAGTTCTTCGCCCAAGTAACGAATACTGCCGCTGTGAGCCTGTGGCGAACCGCACAGGGTCATCATCAACGTGGATTTCCCCGCACCGTTGGCGCCGATCAGGGTCACGATTTCTCCCTGACGGACCTCGACGTTGACGCTGTGCAATGCCTGAATCTTGCCGTAGAAGGTTGAAACGTTTTCGAATTGCAGCATTTACGCTTCCCCCAAATAGGCTTTGATCACGTCAGGGTTGTCGCGGATCTGTTCCGGTGTGCCGTCGGCCAACGGCGTACCCTGATTGATGACCACGATGTGGTCAGAGATGCTCATCACCAGTTTCATGTCGTGCTCAATCAGCAACACCGTGGCGTTGTGCTCTTCACGCAGTACGCCGATGAGCGCCTTGAGGTCGTCGGTTTCCTTGGGGTTCAAGCCGGCGGCGGGTTCGTCGAGCATGAGGATGCGCGGGCGCGTCATCATGCAGCGGGCGATTTCCAGACGCCGTTGCTGGCCATAAGCCAAAGTGCCCGCCGGGCGGTTGGCGAACTCGGTCAGGTTGACCTTGTCCAGCCAGTACGCAGCGTACTCCATGGCCTCATGTTCGCTTTTACGAAAGGCTGGCGTTTTGAACAAGCCCGCCAGGAAATTGGTGTTGAGGTGGCGATGCTGAGCGATCAGCAAGTTCTCGACAGCCGTCATGTCCTTGAACAGGCGCACGTTCTGGAAGGTGCGCACCACGCCTTTGCGGGCAATTTCGTGACCGGGCAGGCCTTCAATCGCCTGGCCATCGAGCAAAATGCTTCCGGCCGAAGGCTTGTAGAACCCGGTCAGGCAGTTAAAGACGGTGGTTTTACCCGCCCCGTTGGGGCCGATCATGGAAACCACCTGTTTTTCCTTCACGGTCAGGCCCACGCCGTTGACCGCCAACAAGCCGCCAAAGCGCATGCTCAGGCCGCTGACTTTCAGTATCTCGCGGCTCATTTTCGCAGCTCCAGGTGAGGACGTTGCATCGGTAGCAGACCTTGCGGACGCCAGATCATCATCAGCACCATCAGGGCGCCGAACAGCAACATCCGGTATTCACTGAAGTCTCGCATCATTTCCGGGAGCAGAATCATCACCACGGCAGCCAGAATCACGCCCAACTGCGAACCCATACCGCCGAGCACAACGATGGCCAGAATGATCGCCGACTCCAGAAAGGTGAACGATTCGGGGGTCACCAGCCCTTGGCGGGCCGCAAAAAAGCTACCGGCAAACCCGGCGAATGTTGCGCCCAGGGTGAAGGCCGAAAGTTTGATGACGGTAGGGTTCAAGCCCAGTGCCCGGCAGGCGATTTCGTCCTCACGCAGGGCTTCCCAGGCCCGGCCGATCGGCATGCGCAGCAAACGGTTGATCACGAACAGCACCAGCAGCACCAGCAGTAACGCGATCAGGTACAGGAAAATCACCTTGTTGATCGAGTTATAGGGGATGCCGAAGTATTCGTGGAATGTCTGCATCCCCTCGGCAGCGGTGCGGTCGAAACTCAATCCGAACAGCGTGGGCTTAGGGATGTTGCTGATGCCGTTGGGGCCGCCGGTGATGTCGGTCAGGTTACGCAGGAACAGGCGAATGATCTCGCCAAAGCCCAGGGTCACAATGGCCAGATAGTCACCCCGCAAACGCAAGACCGGGAACCCCAGCAAAAAGCCGAAGGTGGCAGCCATCAGGCCCGCCAGTGGCAGGCACACCCAGAAGCTGAAGCCAAAAAAGTGCGACAGCAACGCGTAGGTGTAAGCGCCGACGGCATAAAAGCCGACATAACCCAAGTCCAGCAAGCCCGCGAGCCCCACCACGATGTTCAGGCCAAGGCCCAGCATCACGTAGATCAGGATCAGGGTCGCAATGTCCACCGCGCCACGCGAGCCATAGAACGGCCACACCAGTGCCACTACCACCAGACCGAGGATGATCCAGCGCTGAGTGCTGGGCAATGTCAGAAAGTTAGTGGCTTTGGCAGGGACTTTCGGCAGGTTGGGCGACGCTTTCCAGGCAGCGCTCAATTGCTGGTTGAACAACACGCGCACAAACATCAGCAACGAACAGAGGGCGATCACGCTGAGCGTGAAGGTGCTGGTGTTGTGAACTTCGATGTTGATGCCGACGATGGTCAGTTTCAGACCCAGTACCGGGTAGGCCACAGCCCAGACCAACAGGGCGCTGAAGAACGCCGATTTAAGATTCCTAGTCATACTTTTTCGATCTCCGGACGCCCCAGAATGCCGGTCGGACGGAACAACAACACCAATACCAGCAGGCCAAACGCCACAACGTCTTTGTATTGGTCGCCGAAAATATCAGCGCCAAAAGCTTCAGCTACCCCCAGTACCAGCCCGCCCAGCATGGCGCCAGGAATGCTGCCGATACCCCCCAGCACGGCGGCGGTAAAGGCTTTTAGCCCCACCAGAAAACCGGCGTTGGGGTTGATCACACCGTATTGCACGCTGATCAGAACCGCCGCGACGGCGGCCAGAGCAGCACCAATCACAAAGGTCAGCGCAATCACGTTGTTGGTATTGATGCCCAACAGGTTGGCCATCTTCATGTCTTCGGCACAGGCGCGGCAGGCGCGGCCCAAGCGTGAACGGGAGATGAACAGCGTCAGGCCCAGCATGGCAAGGAAGGTGACGATGAAGACCACAATCTGCATGTAGGAAATAACCACTTCGCTCGCGCCACCCGGCCCGAAGGTGAAGCCTCCCGGAATCAGGTTCGGGATGGATTTGTCTTTTGAGTCCTGTGACAAGAGCACCATGTTTTGCAGGAAGATCGACATACCAATGGCAGAGATCAAAGGGATCAGGCGATTGCTGCCGCGCAACGGACGGTAGGCAACCCGTTCGATGCTGTAGCCGTAGGCACTGGTCACCACAATGCTGGCGAGGAACGCTGCCGTCATCAGCAACGGCACGCTGTCCAGCCCCATCATGGTCAGTCCGGCAATGGCGATAAACGCGATGTAGGAACCAATCATGTACACCTCGCCGTGGGCGAAGTTGATCATTCCAATAATGCCGTACACCATCGTGTAGCCGATGGCGATGAGGGCATAGGTGCTGCCAACGTTGAGGCCGTTAACCAGCATTTGGAAAAAGTGATAGATGTCAGGCATTACCAAGCTCCTAAAAACCTGAGACGCATTTCACTGGTGGAGTCATTTTCCGGACTTGGCGGTGTGGATTTGCATCCACTTGGCGCACAAGCCTTCTCCCAGCGAACCGCTGGTGACGGTTTTAAAGATTTTCAGGTGGACAGGCTTTCGGATCACGAAAACGCAGCCCCAATTCAGTCCAACGAACGTCCGTAAAACGAAGCCCACCGCTGTGCAGTGGGCTTCGTTGTCAGATCAACACGCGGCCCTTATTGAGGGCTGACTTCGGTTTTAGGTTTGCCGAAATGCCATTCGTAGACGACGAATTTGAAGTTCTTCACGTCGCCTTTCTCGTCGAAGGTCAACTCGCCGGTAGGGGTTTTGAAAGAACCTTTGTGGATGGCTTCTGCCACTTTGGCCGGGTCTTCGCTCTTGGCTTGCGCGATACCTTGCGCAATTACTTCTACAGCCGCGTAGGCCGGAAATACGAACGGGCCGCTGGGGTCTTGTTTCATGGCAGCGAAAGCTTCAACCAATGGCTGGTTTGCCGGGTCCTTGTCGAATGCTTGCGGCAGGGTTACCAGCAGCCCTTCGGAAGCGCTCTGAGCGATTTGCGAGATAGATTCATTGCCCACGCCTTCAGGACCCATGAACTTGGCGTTCAGGCCTTTTTCTTTAGCCTGACGCAGGATCAACCCCAGTTCCGGGTGGTAACCACCGTAGTAAACGAAATCGACATTGGCTTGCTTGAGCTTGGCAATAACCGAGGAGTAGTCTTTTTCGCCAGCGTTGACGCCTTCAAAGACAGCGACCTTGACGCCTTTGTCTTCCAGGGTCTTTTTAACGGCGGTGGCGATGCCTTCACCGTATTGCTGTTTGTCGTGCAATACCGCGACGACTTTCGGCTTAACGTGATCCGCGATGTAGTTACCGGCAGCAGGGCCTTGGGCGCTGTCCAGACCGATGGTGCGGAAGATCATTTTGTAACCGCGAGCGGTGATTTCCGGGCCGGTGGCGGCCGGGGTAATCATGATGATGCCTTCGTCTTCGTAAATGTCCGAAGCTGGCTGAGTGGAGCTGGAGCACAGGTGACCGACTACAAATTTAATGCCGTCATTGACGACTTTGTTGGCAACGGCAACCGCTTGTTTCGGGTCGCAGGCGTCATCGTAATCAACCGCTTCAAGCTTTTTGCCATCAACACCGCCCTTGGCGTTGATTTGTTCGATGGCCATCTTGGCGCCCGAGAACTGCATGTCGCCATACTGGGTCAGAGGGCCGGTCTTGGCGCCGGCAATACCGATCTTGATGGTGTCTGCGGCAAACGAATGGCTGGCAACGCCGGCCAACACCATAGCGGCAAACAGTTTAGTCATGTGCTTAATAGCCATCTTTATTGTTGCTCCACTCTTCTGTTGTAATTTTTATAGTCCTGGAAGCCAAGGCAGCCGGACCGGGTCTGTTTCTGAGCGAAAATCCCGGCCAATCCCCCCCCTGCAACTGTACCGGTACAGTGTAGAGCGGCCCTTCAGCGATTGAATAGCGGGCTGAAGAGGGAAAAACCGAGAAATGTCGCCTAAACGAAAGAAAGAGACAGAATGGCGGCGAAATGGCAGGGGCTTTATTAACAGGATGTTGCTGTCGTGCCCCCGCATGCCTCGTCCCCGTCGCTTTCTTCGTGCTCCCACCTGAATCCGGGTTTTTCTACCAGGTCAGCAGCGCTATCATTGCGCCGATTTTTTACCTGGTGGACCCCATGATCGAAGAACCTAGCACCCTCTATGCCAAGCTGCTCGGCGAGACCTCAACAATCGAATGGAAAGCGCTGGAAAAGTTTTTCGCCAAAGGTGAATTGCTGTGGGTCAGCGACGATGTGGACTTGATCGAAGCGGCGCAGGCTGTGAGCCAGGATGAGGCAGGGAAAGTGGCGCAGTGGATGGCCGAGGGAGGCCTCGACAAAGTGTCTGATACGCAGGCGTTAGACTTTGCCGAGCGTGATCCGGTGCTGTGGGCAGTGGTGGTTTCGCCCTGGATCTTGATCCAGGAAAGGGCAGCAAATTAATGCTGCGCACCAAAATCGGGCGATGCTGAGGCGCAAAACACTCACGCTCAAGTGTGTAGGCCAGTAACCGGTTGCCCGATAGTGGCCAGTTGCCGTAGAGAAACGCCACAGTGAGTGCTGTGGCGTTTTTTTATCTGCTGTGCGGCCTCAGTACGCGGTTTTACCGGTGTGACTGTTGAGCGAGATGATCCGGGTTTTGCCGATACGGTGGCGATAGATCTCGCGCAGGTATTTGATGGCTTTTTTCACGCAGTCGCGTGACAGGCGGATGTCGTTGATAGAGACAAATTTGTCTTTATCGTTGATTAGCTCGCGGTACTTCTTTTCGTACATCGGTTTGATGGCGTACCAGTTGGTGTCGAGGATTTTCGCCGGGTTTTCAAACGCGTTGAGCAGTTCATCGATCCGGCTTTCATCGAAGTGCTCACCCGTGATGAACTCCAGCACCGAATCGTCGAGCGTGTCGTCAAACCGGTAAGGGTTACGGGCAAAGCAGCGTTTGATAAAGGCCACGATCAAGGTCAGAAAATCATCCGACAAACATGGGCTTTTCGCGATCAGGGTCGTCAGCGACAAGTTGGCCGAGGCGCCAATCACCAGCGCATAGCGCTTGAGGGTGGTGTTGGGGAACAGGCTGTTGAGGTGGGTCTTGAGGCGGTTCAAGTCCATGTACGACAGTTTGTAGTCCTTGGGCAGCGACACGATGGACACCACCGATGAGCAGTTCTTGAAGAAGTGCAGGTCATGCAGAGCGGCGGCGTCATACCCCGAGTGCTTGTATTGTTCCAGCGCTGCACGGTAGCGCTGAGACTCGATGGGCAGCAGGCTGATGCCTTCGATGGCCTGGGTGTCCTTGTTGAAATGCGGCAAATCGATGGAACGGAAGAACAAGTCATCGATGTCCAGTCGCGGCGGCTCTTTTTCGAACACTTTAAATTTGTCTGTGCCCGGTACGGGCTGTTCAGGCACCACCGATTCTGCATAAGCAATGGCCACAGGCCCGGCCAGACTCATGAACAAGTCGTTGGCGTCGAGGCGGATGGTTTCGCCAATGTCGATCCCGGCGCGTCGGAAGTAATTCTGATCGTAGTCTGTGGTGACTGCCTGGGCCGTCAGAATGTTGAAGATCTGTTGCGAGATATATTGGTTGGCGTGCTTTTCCATCGCGTTGACGTCGATGTTCTGAATCGTGCCGTCATCGCTTTGTTCGGCATAGCGCATGATGTCGTTGGATATCAGCATCATCGCGTTCCAGGGGCGAATGCGCCCCATGACACTGGCTTCGCTGCAGTCTTCATTATCGAAGTTGTATGAGAAGTCCCACTCTTCGGACAGGTACTTACACAGCAAACGACCAGCGTTGATGTGCAGCGCCTCGGACATTTCGCTGCGGTGATCCGAGATGTTCGGCAACACGCAAATGCCGCTGGTGAAAATGGGCTCGAAGACAAAGGCGTGGCCGCTTTTACTGTCGTGTTCATCCGCGGGCTTGGTGTCGAACGTTTTGTTCATGTACGAGAACTGTTGAGCCAGGCCGAACTCCGAGGCCATGCCCGAGCCCGTACCGCCCCCAGCGCTGAAGATCGAGAAATACAGACGCGACTGGTTGGCCTTGATGCCGCAGGAGTCGATCAGGTAGGAGTGGATCAGCTTCCAGTCGGGGCTGGAGAAGCGCTGCGCATCTTTATTGAGAATAATCTTGGCCAGGTACTGACCCAAAATAGGCGCATTACCCGCACCACCTGCGTGAACTTCCGACAAGTCCATGATCTTCATTTTGCTGTAGTCGCGGATGAAGTTACTTTTTTCGCTCTTGCGCGAAAACCGGATGCGCCCGGCGATGTCCTTGTCCAGATCCCCCAGCAGCACCAGCGGCTCGACCAGAAATACGGGTTTGGTCGGCTTGCTGTGTACCAGGCGCAGGTTATTGCGAATCCACTGTCCGGGGCTGTAGCGCTTGTCTTCGTGGCGCGGATCGACCGTACTGAATTCGTTGAGGTAGAAGGTGCGGGCGTTGTACACCAGTTCGGCGACATCCAGCGCAATGTTGGAACCGCAACGGCCCAGCCCGATCAGGCACACCGAAGGAAATTGCTGTTCGGCGCGGTGCTCGTTGTCGCCCTCGATCAGTTCTGGCTGTGGGAACACGATGTCACGCAAGCCGTCGAGGTTATCGAGAATCCGGTCGGTGTTGGTCTCGGTGAAGTACAGGTACTGCTGAGTCGCCAGTGGCTGCTGGCTTGAATAACTGTTCGATGAACGTTGGGGCTCGTTTATTGTTTTTAGAGACACGTCAGAGACCAAGGGTGTCGCATTATTGTTCGACGTCATTGTTTGCCATCTGTCTGGGCTGGACGACTGCTGAGGGACATTCAACAGGCCAATACGAGGGTGGTAATCGCGTATTTACGGGGCGATCAGGCGTTCGCGGCGCTTAATCCCTATTTTGTATAAGGCTTTTAAACGGCGCGGATAGAAAAGAATCGGCCTGAACCGTGGGTTCTTTAATGACTGTTTTCGGTCCGTTGCGAGGATGCTGGCAATTTACTGGCTTGAGAGCTGTAAGGGACTGAAATCAAAGCTCGCCAAGGGGCTTGTGTTGAGCGCCTGCAGCAAGCTGTGCAGCGCCTCAAAAGGCACGGGGTGGCTGAGCAGGTGGCCCTGAATAAAGTCGCAGTTGTACTGATTGAGGAACGCGAATTGCTGATGGGTTTCTACGCCTTCGGTGACCACTTGCAGGTGCAGGGTGTGAGCCATGACGATGATGGCCTGAACGATCTCCATGTCCTGGCTGGAATTGGGGATGTCTTGAATGAAGGATCGATCAATCTTCAACGTGTTCAGTGGCAGGCGTTTCAAATAGGCAAGGGAAGAGTAGCCGGTGCCAAAGTCGTCGATTGACAGGGAAACGCCCAGCGAGCGGATTTGGCGCAACAGGTGAGATGTATTGCTGATATTGCCCATCAAGGCGTTTTCAGTGACTTCCAGTTCTAGACGATTGGCACTCAGGCCGCTTGAGCGCAGAGCGCTTTCGACTTCGTCGCCCAGCGCTTCGCGCACCAGATTCAACGCCGAGCAGTTCACGGCAACGCTGATGTCCGTCCAGCCCAGCGCCGTCAGCGCGGCCATGTCATGGCAAGCCTTGCGCAACACCCAGTTATCGAGTTCTGCGATCAGGTCATTGGCTTCTGCAACATGAATAAAACGGTCCGGGCCCAGCAGCCCGTGCTCCGGATGTTGCCAGCGGACTAAGGCTTCAAGTTTGGCAACCTGCCCGGTTTTCAGGTCGAAGATCGGTTGATAGTGCAGGAACAGCCCGTGATCGCCGCGCATGGCCGTGCGCAGTTCCTCCTCAATCTGCAATTCAAGCGAGGCGCGGGCTTTCAGGTTTGAACTGAAAAAGTGCAGGCTGTTGCGCCCGGCGTCTTTGGATTGATACAGCGCCAGGTCGGCATGCTTGAGGAGTTCGTCAATCGTGGTGCCATCATCGGGGAACACGCTGATCCCGATGCTGGTGGTCATGACCATGTGGCGGCCCGCCAGCTCAATCGGCTCTTTCATTTTGAGCATGATTCGCTGGGCCATGTTTCGGGCTTCTTCGCGGCTGTTCAGGCTGAACAGGATGCAAAACTCATCGCCGCCAAAACGCGCCACGACGTCTTCATGATGACGGGTTGCGCTTTTGATTTGCGCGGCAATCACCTTGAGAAGCTCATCACCGGCATCATGACCCAAGCTGTCGTTAATGCGTTTGAAGTGGTCCATATCCAGAAACATGACCGCCAGCATGCTGTTATTGCTGGCGCGTTCAATCAACTTTTCGGCAAACAATTGATTGAAGCCACGACGGTTGATCAAGTTGGTCAGCGGATCGTAATGCGCAACTTGTTGCAATGAGGCGCGCGCCTGATCCAGTTGGCTAAGCAGCGCGTTGACGCGCCTGAGGTCATGTTCTTTGAGTTGCAGTTTTTTATCGACCAACGCTGCGCTGATAGTGCTGCCGATTAATAGAAGGGTGATCAGCGCTACCGTCAATGCCAGTTGCCAGTGATTGTTTTCGATGGGTGCGTTTAACGTGCCATCTGACGGGGCATAAGTGTGCAATGCCCACATCCCCACGAAATGGACACTGAGAATGGCCAGACCGGCGACCAAGCTGATGAAGTACTTGAAAAACTGATGCACCAGACCGCTGGCGCTACGCAGCGCACGGGCCAGCAGCAATGATGCATAACAGGCTGAAACGGCGATCAGCAACGACAGCACGAACAGCATGGGGTCGTAGTGCTGCAAATGGCTGGAGTGCATGGCGGACATGCCCACGTAATGCATGGCGCAAATGCCTGAACCGAACATCAGCGCGGCAACTAGAAGGCGGGCGCGTGTTACGTGGAGTTTTACTAAAACCTGCATGGCGATGACGGCTGACAGCAGTGCGATAAACAGCGACCCGATGGTAATGCTCAAGTCGTAATGCACGTTGAGCGGGGATTGGAAAGCCAGCATGCAGATGAAATGCATGGCCCAGATGCCGCCCGCCAACGAACTTGCACCCACCCAGCGCCAGACAGTTTTGGCAGCCGGTTTCTCTGCGTTGCACGCCCGTTCATACATATGCAACGTCGCCAGGCACGCGGCGCAGACAACCAAAAAGGCAAGAAACACCAGGTACGGGTTATGGCTGCTGGCTATAAGCAGTTTTCCGTTGGCGGTGTTGTCTTCAATAAACTGCAGGCCCAGCCATTCCATTGCATGCCTCAACACTGAGTGCAGGGTGCTAGTCGTCAGGCGCTAGCTTGTCTGAAGTGTAGAAGGGGGAATGTAGGAAGGCGGAATGATGGCAAGATGATGCTTACCATTTTGCTATTAGCAGCAGGTTTTTATAGCCAAACTTGCTGGCAATCAGCGATTAGACGCCGGTCGGGTAAGAGCGCTGAGTCTCTTACCCGATCCTTAAGTGACTGACGTGCAGACCGTTGCAGTCTGGCGCAGTGACGAGCGTTTTAGGGTTAGCCTGCGACCAGAACGCGAATGGCCTCAAGACGCAGCGCTGCTTTTTCAAGCATGGCCAGGCCCTGTTCACGCTGTTTACGCAATGCCACGAGTTCGCTGTCACGCACGCTCGGGTTGACGGCCTGCAACGCGGTCAGGCGTGCCAGTTCTTCTTCGGTATCAGCGGCCAGACGACGCTGGGCCTCAGCGACACGTTCAGCATGACGCGGCGCAATTTTGGCTTCACCGGCGTTGATCTTTGGCGTGAGCTGGTCGCGCTGAGCCTGCACGAACTTGTTGGCGCTGGCACGTGGCACGCTTTCAAGTTGTTCATTCAGGGTTTCGAACGACACGCGCGAAGACAGGTCGTTGCCGTTGGCGTCCAGCAGGCAGCGCAGGGCAGCAGGGGGCAGGTAGCGGCCCAATTGCAGGGCGCGCGGGGCAACCACTTCGCTGACGTAAATCAGCTCAAGCAATACCGTGCCCGGCTTGAGTGCCTTGTTTTTGATCAGTGCCACGGCGGTGTTGCCCATCGAGCCGGACAACACCAGGTCCATGCCACCTTGCACCATCGGGTGTTCCCAGGTGATGAACTGCATGTCTTCGCGCGACAGTGCCTGATTGCGATCGTAGGTGATGGTCACGCCTTCGTCGTCACCCAGCGGGAAGCTCGCATCCAGCATTTTTTCGCTAGGCTTGAGGATCAGGGCGTTTTCGGAGTGATCCTCGCTGTCGATGCCGAACGCGTTGAACAGGGTTTCCATGTAGATCGGCAAGGCGAATTGATCGTCTTGCTCAAGGATCGCCTCCACCAGCGCTTCGCCTTCACCTGCGCCGCCTGAGTTCAACTCCAGCAAGCGGTCGCGGCCGGTGTGCAGTTCTTCTTCAAGACGTTCGCGTTCGGTACGGGCTTCGTCGATCAGGGCTTGCCACTGGTCATCGTCGGCGGCTTCGAGCAACGGCAGCAGGCGCGGGCCGAACTGGTGCTGCAACGCGTTGCCGGTCGGGCACGTGTTGAGGAACGCGTTAAGCGCTTCGTTGTACCACTGGAACAGACGCTGTTGCGGGCTGGTTTCAAGGTACGGCACGTGCAGTTCGATCACGTGCTTTTGGCCGATACGGTCGAGACGGCCAATACGCTGTTCCAGCAAATCGGGGTGCGACGGCAGATCGAACAACACCAGGTGATGGGCAAACTGGAAGTTACGGCCTTCACTGCCGATTTCCGAACAGATCAGCACTTGCGCGCCGAATTCTTCGTCAGCGAAGTACGCCGCGGCACGGTCGCGCTCCAGGATGTTCATGCCCTCGTGGAACACCGTGGCCGGGATGCCGGAACGTACGCGCAGGGCGTCTTCCAGGTCCATTGCGGTTTCGGCGTGGGCGCAGATCACCAGCACTTTGGTGCGCTTGAGCATTTTCAGGGTGTCGATCAGCCACTCGACGCGAGGGTCGAAATTCCACCAGCGTTGTTCTTCGCTGATGTCCGGCTGCGACTGGAAGCTGACTTCGGGGTACAGCTCGGGGTGATCGCCCAGCGGCAATTCCAGGTATTCGTCCGGGCAGGGCAGGGGGTAGGCGTGCAGCTTGCGCTCCGGGAAGCCCTGAACAGCGGCGCGGGTGTTGCGAAACAGCACGCGGCCCGTGCCGTGACGGTCCAGCAGTTCACGCACCAGACGTGCGCTGGCCTCGGCATCACCGGCGTTGACTTCAGCCAGCAAGGCATCGCCTTCAGCGCCGAGGAAGCCGTGAATGGTGGCATGTGCTTGCGGCGACAGGCTGCCTTTGTCCAGCAGCTCCTGCACCGCCTGAGCCACGGGGCGGTAGTTTTCACTTTCGGCCCGGAAGGCCGCCAGGTCGTGGAAGCGGTTGGGGTCGAGCAGGCGCAAACGGGCAAAGTGGCTGTCCTGACCCAACTGCTCCGGGGTCGCGGTCAGCAACAGGACGCCAGGGATGGTTTCGGCCAACTGTTCAACCAGCGCGTACTCGGGGCTGACGTTGTCTTCGTGCCAGACCAGGTGGTGGGCTTCGTCGACCACCAACAGGTCCCAACCGGCGGCGAACAGTGCGTCTTGCGCCTTTTCATCGTCCACCAGCCATTCCAGCGCTACCAGCGCCAGTTGGGTGTCTTCAAACGGGTTGCTGGCATCGCTTTCGATAAAGCGTTCTTCATCAAACAGCGCGACTTCAAGGTTGAAGCGACGACGCATCTCAACCAGCCACTGGTGCTGCAGGTTCTCGGGAACCACGATCAGCACGCGGCTTGCACGACCGCTCAGCAACTGGCGATGAATCACCAGGCCGGCTTCGATGGTTTTGCCCAGGCCCACTTCGTCAGCCAGCAGGACACGTGGCGCAATGCGATCCGCGACTTCACGGGCAATGTGCAATTGGTGGGCGATTGGTTGCGCCCGTACGCCACCCAGGCCCCACAGCGGCGATTGCAGCTGGCGGCTGGTGTGCTCAAGGGTGTGATAACGCAGCGAAAACCAGGACAGCGGGTCAATTTGCCCGGCGAACAGACGGTCGCTGGCCAGACGGAATTGAATGAAGTTGGACAGTTGGGTTTCGGGCAGGGTAACGACTTCGTTTTGCTCGTTAAGGCCGTGGTACACCATCAGACCGTCGACATCTTCGACTTCGCGCACAGTCATCTTCCAGCCTTCGAAGTGGATGATGGAATCACCCGGCGAGAAACGTACGCGCGTAAGCGGTGCGTTGCGCAGCGAATATTGACGGGTTTCGCCAGTGGCCGGATAGAGCACGGTCAACAAGCGACCGTCCTGTGCCAGAACGGTGCCTAAACCTAGCTCAGCTTCGCTGTCACTAATCCAGCGTTGCCCCGGTTGATACTGCTGCGCCATGCTGCCTGACTCCCGCTTTGAAAAAGCCGAGTATATTAACGGAACGAGGGCCTGAGACCAAAGGTCTCTGATAAAAACCTGATCGACGTCCTTCAGGCTGCTGCCGGATTTAACGGGCGCCTCAAGTCAATCGGCGTCGGGCCGACAGCCTGAAAACAGGAGAACAATAATTATGCTGCCGCCGATCCTTCCCATCAGTGTGGTGCCCGTCACATCCCAGCAGGACCCGGTGCGCCCGCGTCCGGATATTCCGCCCGTGGTGCCAGCGCAAGCCAGCTCGGGTGACAGCACGATCAACTTGAAGAATCAGGACCCCGATCAGGCCTCGCTGTTGTTGCGCGAAGAGCAACGACGCCAGCAGGACAAGCGTCGGCGTGAGTCGCGCGATCAGGCTCAAGAGGTGGTCATCGTGCCGGGCGATGAACTGAATGAAGACAATACCGTGCCAGTCTCGCCGCTGATCGACGGTGCGCCGCGTCAGGGCCAGTGGGTGGACATAGAGGTCTGAATTTTTTCTGGTCAGCTCGGCTGGCGCGCCGCATTATGGGCCCTTGCCGACACATTGACAGTGATCCGATCCCGTTATGAACCAAGACAGCAAGCTGGTAGACCTGGGCGCCGAACGTGCCAAACGCGTGCATGACCTCAACGAAAAGCGCCTTAATGAAGTACGCCAGGCGTTTGAGCAGGCCATGCCCCTGACCAGTCCCAAGAAAAAGCCAAAGAAAAAGCCTAAAAAACGCTGAACTGCGGCGTTTTTCCTGATCTGCGTCAACTATTCCCCCTAACGTCCTCGAAGCGGTGGTCACTATTGATCCCGGTCAAGTTCCTCGCCTGCGCGTCTGGTTATTCTGGCTTCACACAAACAAACACGCGCAGGAGGCCGTCATGTTTCTCGATAATGTGGTTATCGCTGGAGTACTTACCGTCGGCCTCATGGTCCTGTTTTTCGCGGGTTTGGGCATTTTTATCTGGAAAGACTCCCAGAAGCGCAATAAGTAGCGCCGGGTCTTTTCGGTACACGAGCACGCAAGGCATTTTGGGCGACTTCGGTCGCCTATTTTTTTGCGTGTGTGTTTTGTGCAGGGGCGTGTCGTTGTTGCCAGGCCATGCCGCAAGTGTCCGTTGAGTGCCTGCGTCAGGCAAAAAAAAGGTACGCCCCGGGGCGTACCTTTTTTAGTGCGTTTGCCGCTTAGGCGAGCGCTTTGGACGCCAGCCAGAACAACGCAGCTGAGAGTGCAATCGTTGCGGGTAACGTCAGCACCCATGCCATCAGAATCGTCTTGATGGTGTTGCCTTGCAGGCCACTTTTGTTCGCAACCATAGTGCCCGCGACACCCGACGACAGAATGTGAGTCGTGGATACCGGCAAGGCGAAGATGTTGGCCAGGCCAATGGCAAAGGTGGTGGTGATCTGTGCCGCCATGCCCTGTGCGTAGGTCATGCCTTGTTTGCCGATCTTCTCGCCGATGGTCTTGACCACGCGTTTCCAGCCAACCATGGTGCCCAGGCCCAAGGCCAGGGCTACCGCCAGAATCACCCAGAACGGCGCGTATTCAGTGGTGGCCGTCAGGTCTTTGCGCAGTTTTTCGAGGTCCGCTTTCTCGCGTGGCTCAAGCACTGGCAATTTGCTGACTTTCTTCGCGGTGTCATCCAGGCAAAGCAGGTAACGACGGATCTCGATACGCTTCTCGGCCGACAGCGACTGATAGTTCTCGACACCTTTCAACGAACTGAGCAAGGCCGCGATGGTCGGCTCGGTTTGTTGCGGGTTGCAGCGGAACTCGCCCGGCAAGTCGTCTTTCACGCTTTTACCCAGCGCCAGGAACTCGCTGAGGCTCGCGTGATTGCGTTGATAGAACTGACTCAAGTGCAGGGTCGCGTCGCGTGTGCGTTCGATCTGATACGTCGTGCTGTTGAGGTCCAGTACGAAGGCGCTTGGCACGATACCGATCAACACCAGCATGATCAGGCCGATACCTTTCTGGCCATCGTTGGAGCCGTGCACGAAGCTCACGGTCATGGCCGAGATCACCAGTACCAGACGGTTCCAGAACGGCGGATGCTTCTTGTCATCCAGCTTGCGGCGTTGCTCGGGCGTCTTGTGCATCTTGGAGTTCGGACGCCACCACTTAAGGCCTACCAGCAGTAAACCGGCGACAACAAAGCCTGCCAGCGGCGAGAACACCAGCGAAGCACCAATGTCGATTGCCTTCTGCCAGTTCACGCCATCGCTCACCGGGATGCCGGTGATCAATGCGTTGGCCAGGCCTACACCCAGGATCGAACCGATCAAGGTGTGGGAGCTGGAGGCCGGGATGCCGAAGTACCAAGTACCCAAGTTCCAGGTGATGGCCGCTGCAAGCAGTGAGAACACCATGGCCAGGCCATGTCCTGTATTCACATTGACCAGCAGTTCGACCGGTAGCAAATGGACAATGGCGTATGCCACACCCACACCACCCAGCAAAACGCCAAGAAAATTGAACACACCGGAAAAGAACACCGCCAGGTGAGGCGGCATGGCTTTGGTGTAGATGACAGTCGCTACCGCATTCGCGGTGTCATGAAAGCCGTTGATGAACTCAAACGCGAGAACAAAGGCTAGGGCGAAGAAGAGGCTGACAAGAACCCAGGCATCCAATCCGCTTAATAGATCGATCATGAAGGTTTTCTGACACGGTCATAAAGGGGGCCGGATTATGCCAGAAAACCTTGGTAATCGATGCACTAGCTGCCCGTTGGTAACATCTGTAAATGAAAAAACTTGTCAGACCGGTCAGCGTCAATGGGTCGGAAAACGCTTCCAAGCCACTGATAACAAAGGCTCTACGCTGTTTGGCAGACAAGCGCTGGCCCTTGGAACAGGTCTGAGTGGGGCGTATGAAATTTCTTTTTTGCGGTGTTTAGCCGCAGCCCGTTCTTGTCAGAGGCCTGAAAATCCCAAGCGAGCGCTACTGAGTGGCTTCAGTTGCACGATCCGGCTTGCATTGCGCACCTTGAACACAGCCGTTCGTACAGGTTGATGGGTGCACACGCCTTTGGCGGGTTTACCCTACAGGCCGGTTTCGGCAGGGCGCAGACGAAGCCCCTGTCAGGGGGCCTCGGGTTTTAACTCTTTTTCAATTTTCTGGATTTCTTGTGTGAAGGCCTGGTCAAGCAGGCTGGCGCGCTTGCGCCATGGCTTACGCTCGGGCTCGGGTTGAGCTGCGTAAGTCGTCACTTCACCACCGTAAACGTCCTTGTAACGTTGCTCCTGACGCTCAAGTTCAGCGCGCAGTTCGTCTTTCGTCACAGTGTTACCTAATTAAGTAGAGTTTGAATCGGTTGATGCGTATTGGCCGTGTACGTCGCTCATCAATAAGCCGGCTATTAAACCGCCATGTCCCACGCACTGGGACGCTTTAACTGTCCTGTTAAAGTTTGCGACTTCACCCTTTTTAAAAAGCCACGCAACAATCAATCGCTCGGTGACCGTCCTGGCGCTGAATGGGCCAAGAAGAGGCGGTTGAGAGAGTGGCAATTTAGCCCGCGTGTAGACTGTTCTGTGCTGCGTCTGAACAGTGGCTGCTACTATCGCCGAAGCTGTTCGGGCACGTCAACTTCCATGAGTGACAAAACAGCAGGTTATCGGACGAAAGAAACAAACGTATTGAATGATTAATCAATGAGCGTCTTTCAGGAGCCAATAACTTCTGAGGAGGGGGGTGTTCTTGGATAAGTGAAGTGTGGATATAGAACGCGCGTTCTATATCCACACGGTACGGGCTGCACGTGCGCAAAGAGCGATGGGTGAAATCACCCTGCGCGTTCAGTCAGGTAGTTAAATGGCCAGGCAACTGAGGCGGATCAATCTTTCAGGGCCGCTATACAGTGCTGAACCGCAGCGGCGACTATCAAGTTTGCATATCCTACGGTTGCCATAAGGGCTAAGCATCGTTGCGCAAAGCAGCATGTTGGGTCGGGATCTGATATCCACTAATAAGGCAGTCAGGACTTTAAGCCATGTATTTCATTTTCACGCCCACTGGAGTGATCTACGGGCAAGGCACGTCAGGGGAGAAAATGCTCAGCGCGTTTAGGTAAATTCACCGCCCTTGAACACACAAACCCGCCAAAAGGCGGGTTTGTGTGTTTAGCAGTTTCTCTATCAGGCCTTCGGCGGCTCGGACGAGATCGGGCGGTTTTGCCCGGTCTGTTCGTACCAGCCGCCACCCAGCGCCTTGTACAAATTGACTTCACTGGTCAGCTGCGAAAGGCGGTCACTGATCAACGATTGTTGCGCGCTGAACAGGGAGCGTTGCGCATCAAGGAACGTCAGGTTGCTGTCGACACCAATCCGATAACGACGCTCGGCTAACCGGTAGTAATCCTGGTTGGCGTTAACGAAGTCCGTCTGGGCTTGCAACTGTTGATTGTAGGTCTGGCGCGCTGCCAGGCCGTCAGATACTTCCTGGAATGCTGTCTGGATCGCCTTCTCATATTGCGAGACGGTGATGTCCTTCTGGATTTTCGAGTAGTCCAGGCTGGCGCGCAAAGCCCCTGCGTTAAAGATGGGCAGGTTGATTTGCGGCGAGAAGAGCCAAGTGCCCGAGCCTCCCTTGAACAGCCCCGACAGGTCCGGGCTCAAGGTCCCGGCATTGGCGGTGAGGCTGATGCTCGGGAAGAACGCGGCACGTGCGGCGCCGATATTGGCATTGGCGGCCAGCAACTTGTGCTCGGCTTCCAGAATGTCAGGACGGCGTTGCAACAAATCTGAAGGCAGGCCTGCCGGTACTTCGGTCAGCAGATCAGCAGCGAGCGGTTTGCTTGCGGGCAGGTTCTGCGGAATGCTCGTGCCGAGTAGCAAGGCCAGGCTGTTCTGATCCTGAGCCACTTGGCGCGTGTAGCGGGCCAGTTGAACCTTGGCGTTTTCCACCGAGGTCCGCGACTGGCTGACTTCCAGCGCCGAAGCAACGCCCACCTCATTGCTGCGCAAGGTGAGCTTGTAGCTCTCATCGAACGCCTTGAGCGTGTCTTCAGTCAGCTTGAGCAGCTCTTTGTCGGCTTGCCAGGTCAAGTAAGCATTGGCGACGCTGGCAACCAGACTGATCTGAGTGGTGCGTCGGGCTTCTTCGGTCGCAAAGTAGTTCTGCAAGGCCTGATCGCTCAGGCTGCGAACGCGGCCAAACAGATCCAGCTCGTACGCGCTGACCCCGAGGGTCGCCGAATATTGGCTGGTGATGCCTGACTCGCCCGTTTGCGACAGGCGTGCTGGCATCCGTTGACGGCTGCCGCTGGCATTGGCCGTCACCGCCGGGAACAGATCGGCACGTTGAATACGGTACTGCGCGGCATACGCATCAATGTTCAGGGCCGCGACCCGAAGGTCGCGGTTGTTCACCAGAGCTGTCTGAATCAACTGTTGCAGGGCCGGGTCGCGGAAAAACTCACGCCAGCCTTGTTCTGCCGCCGCTTGAGCCGGCGCTTCGTTAGGCTTGTAGGCCGGGCCTTGCGGGTACTGCGCTGCTACCGGCGCTTCAGGGCGCTGGTAGTCAGGGATCAGCGAGCAGCCGCCCAGCGTAAACGCTGCTACGGCGACTGCGAGAAGCGACTTGCTCATTGGCCAGCCTCTTGATTTGGAGTTTTAGTCAGGTCCACTTTCTTTTCCGGGTCGTTGTCCTTGCCGCTGCCGAAGGACGACACCGCGACGAAGAACAGCGGCACCCAGAACACGGCCAGAACAGTTGCAGTGATCATACCGCCGATCACACCTGTACCAATGGCGTGCTGGCTACCCGAACCTGCGCCCGAAGAAATGGCCAGCGGGATAACGCCCAGTACGAACGCCAGCGAGGTCATGATGATCGGGCGCAGACGCATGCGGCAGGCTTCAATGGCGGCTTCGGTCAAGGTTCGCCCTTGTTCGTGCAGCTCTTTGGCGAACTCGACGATCAGGATCGCGTTTTTCGAGGCCAGACCGATGGTCGTCAGCAAGCCCACCTGGAAGTACACGTCGTTGGACAGCCCCCGCAGGCTAGTGGCCAGCAGTGCACCGATAATCCCCAGAGGCACCACCAGCATGACCGCAATCGGAATCGACCAGCTTTCATACAGCGCCGCGAGACACAGGAACACCATCAACAAGGAAATCGCATACAGCGCAGGTGCTTGCGAACCTGACAGACGCTCCTCGTAGGACAGGCCGGTCCAGGAAATACCGACGCCTGCCGGCAGCTTCTTGGCCAGTGCTTCGACTTCAGCCATGGCTTCACCACTGCTGTAGCCGGGTGCCGGGGCGCCCAGGATTTCCATGGCTTCTACGCCGTTATAACGCGACAGCTTCGGCGCACCGTAAATCCACTTGCCCTTGGCAAATGCAGAGAACGGCACCATGGTTCCTTCAGCGTTGCGCACATACCATTTTTTCAGGTCTTCGGGGTTCATCCGCGAGTCAGCTTCGCCTTGCAGATAGACCTTTTTCACACGACCACGGTCGATGAAGTCGTTGACATAGCTGGCACCCAGACCGATGGACAGGGTGTTGTTGATGTCGCTCAGACCTACGCCAAGGGCGCGGGCTGCTTCGTCATCGATTTCCAGCTGGTACTGAGGTTCATCGTTCAAGCCGTTAGGACGCACGCCTGCCAGGATTTTGCTCTGCGATGCCATGCCCAGGAACTGGTTACGGGCTTGCATCAACTTTTCGTGGCCAATACCGGCACGGTCTTGCAGGTACACGTCAAAGCCAGTGGCGTTACCCAGTTCCATAACAGCCGGCGGAGCAAAGGCAAACACCATGGCGTCGCGGAAGGTGGAGAAGTGCGCCTGAGCACGTGCCGCCAGCGCAAATACGCTGTTATCGGCATCACGGTCGGCCCACGGTTTGAGCATGATGAACGCCAGGCCGGAGCTTTGGCCGCGACCGGCGAAGTTGAAGCCGTTAACGGTAAAGACCGAGGACACGGCCGCCGACTCGTCCGTCAGCAAGTATTCACGCATGCGGTCAATCACGACCTGGGTGCGTTCTGCGGTTGTACCGGCCGGGGTTTGTACCTGAGCGAAGAGAACGCCCTGGTCTTCTTCCGGCAGGAACGAGGTCGGGATGCGGGTGAACAGGAACACCATGCCGACAACGATCAAGACATAGGCCAGCAAGTACGGCGCTTTGTGGCGCAGGATGCTGCCGACACCTTTCTCGTAGCGTTTTACACCGCTGTCGAATGTGCGGTTGAACCAGCCGAAGAAGCCGCGCTTGTTCTCACCATGGTCGCCTTTCTTGACCGGCTTAAGCATGGTGGCGCACAGGGCCGGGGTGAAGATCAGGGCAACCAGTACCGAAAGCGCCATCGCCGAAACAATGGTGATCGAGAACTGCTTGTAGATTACACCGGTCGAGCCGCTGAAGAACGCCATGGGCAGCAGTACGGCTGACAGCACCAAGGCAATACCGACCAGCGCTCCCTGGATTTGCTCCATGGATTTTTTGGTGGCTTCTTTGGGGGGCAGGCCTTCTTCACTCATGACCCGTTCGACGTTTTCCACCACCACGATGGCGTCGTCCACCAGCAAGCCGATGGCCAGTACCATGCCGAACATGGTCAAGGTGTTGATACTGAAACCGGCCGCCGCCAGGATCCCGAAAGTACCGAGCAATACCACTGGCACGGTCATCGTCGTGATGATGGTGGCGCGGAAGTTCTGCAGGAACAGGAACATCACCAGGAACACCAGCGCAACCGCTTCGACCAGGGTTTCAACCACCCCTTTGATCGAGGCCGATACCACGGGCGTGGTGTCGTACGGGTAAACCACTTTCATGCCGGGCGGGAAAAACGGGGCCAGGTCGTCGATGGTTTTATGCAGCGCCTTGGCGGTGTCCAGTGCGTTGGCACCGGTCGCCAGCTTGATTGCAAGGCCCGAGGACGGCTTGCCGTTGTACTGCGCGCTGATGCTGTAGTTTTCACCGCCCAGGGCGACTTCCGCGACATCATGCAAGCGTACTTGCGAGCCGTCGGTGTTGACCTTGAGCAGGATCTTTTTGAACTCTTCGGCAGTTTGCAGGCGCGTCTTGCCGATGATGGTGGCGTTCAGTTCCTGGCCTTTGACCGCTGGCAGGCCGCCCAGTTGCCCGGAAGACACCTGTACGTTCTGCGAGGAAATGGCGGATTTAACGTCAATCGGGGTCAGGTTGTACTTGTTCAGCTTGGCCGGGTCGAGCCAGATGCGCATGGCGTACTGGGCACCAAACACCTGGAAGTCACCCACACCTTCGGTACGGGAGATCGGGTCTTGCATGTTGGAGACGATGTAGTTGGACAAGTCATCCTTGTTCATGCTGCCGTCTTCAGACACCACGCCGATAACCATCAGGAAGTTTTTCACTGCCTTGGTCACACGGATACCTTGCTGCTGAACCTCTTGGGGCAGCAGTGGGGTGGCCAGGTTGAGCTTGTTCTGCACCTGCACCTGGGCGGTGTCCGGGTCAGTCCCTTGCTCAAAGGTCGCGGTGATGGTCATGCTGCCGTCGGAGTTACTTTCAGACGACACATAACGCAAGTGGTCAATACCGTTGAGCTGTTGCTCGATCACCTGAACCACGGTGTCCTGTACGGTTTGTGCCGAAGCACCCGGATAGGTCACGGAGATCGAGATGGCCGGTGGCGCGATGCTCGGGTACTGGTTGATTGGCAGTTTCAAGATCGAAAGTGCCCCGACCAGCATGATCACAAGGGCGATTACCCAAGCGAAAATCGGACGGTCGATAAAAAATTTCGACATGGTTTATTCCCCTTTACTGCCTGCAGCTTTTTCTGTTGCCGGGGCAGGTGCCGGGGTTGCGCCTTGTGGTTTTTCCATGATTTTGACTTCAACGCCAGGCTTGATGAATTGCAGGCCGTCAGTAATCAGGCGATCGCCCGGGTTCAGGCCTTTCTCGACCAGCCAGTCGCTGCCCACGGTGCGCGATGCTTCAAGCACACGCAGCTCAACCTTGTTGTCCGGGCCGACAATCAATGCTGTCGGTTGACCTTTGAGGTTGTGGGTCACGCCCACTTGAGGGGCGAGGATTGCATTGCTGTCGATACCGGCTTCCAGTTGCGCGTGCACAAACATGCCGGGCAAGAGGATTTCATCAGGGTTGGGGAATACGGCGCGCAAGGTCACCGAACCGGTGGTTTCGTCGACCGAGACTTCGCTGAATTCAAGGCGGCCTTCCTGACCATACTCACTGCCATCGGGCAGTGTCAGCTTGACCTTGGCGGCATTTTCGCCAGCTTTCTTCAGGCGGCCATCGGCGAGGTCTTTGCGCAGCTCCAGCATTTCAACCGACGACTGGGTCACGTCCACGTAGATCGGGTCCAGTTGCGTGATCACTGCCAGAGCATTGGCCTGGCCGCTGGTGACCAGCGCGCCTTCGGTGTAGAGCGAACGACCGATGCGGCCGGTCAGAGGTGCCAATACCTTGGTGTAACGCAAGTTGACCTGAGCCGTATTCAGCGTGGCTTCAGCTTCAAGGCGCGCGGCTTCGGCGTTGTCGTATTCCTGGCGGCTTACGGCTTGCTCTGCGACCAATTGCTTGTAGCGGTCAGCCAGTGATTTGGCCGACTGTAAGGTCGCGCGTGCGCTCAAGACGGCACTTTCATAGATGGCCGGATCAATTTGATACAGCTGCTGACCGACTTTGACGTCAGAGCCTTCTTTGAACAGGCGCTTAAGAATAATCCCGTTCACTTGTGGGCGAACCTCGGCAGAACGGTAGGACGTTGTTCTGCCTGGAAGGTCGGTCGTCAAGGTAAAGGGCTGGGCTTTCAGCGTGACAACACCGACCTGAGGGATTTGGGGGGCAGGTGCCGCTTCTTCCTTTTTGCATCCGCTGAGCAGCGATGCCAGGGCGACGGCGGCAACCAGAGCGGTAACAGCTGGCTTGAATTGCATGAAGATCCTCGGGTCAGGCACGCGAAAGCGCACAAGAATAGTGGAAGGGTGAAGAAAGCTGTTCCGGGTGGATAAGTAGCTTGCTAAGGAATATACTTACATTCGTGTCTGTTTGTAAATAGCAGGGTTGTGTCGTTAAAGACATGTTTCAGCCCTTTTCATTGCGTGAGCTGTAGGCCGGGATAAGGCACAACAAACGCCACCCGATATAGGTCTTGGGGGCTTTTCAGAGCCGTTAGGGCCACTCTGATTGAGGTTTTTATTGCCATGGTGCGTCGTACCAAAGAAGAAGCGCAGGAAACCCGCAGTGCGATTCTCGAAGCAGCCGAAAGGGCTTTCTATGAGCGAGGTGTTGCGCGCACGACGCTGGCTGATATCGCCACGCTGGCCGGGGTGACCCGAGGCGCGATCTACTGGCATTTCAGCAACAAGGCCGACGTTGTGCAGGCGATGCTGGACAGTTTGCATGAGCCTTTGGATGCGCTCGCTGAAGCCTGTAAGAGTCAAGACGAAATCGACCCGCTTGGCTGCATGCGCAAGCTGCTGATCCATTTGCTTCACCAAGTGGCAATTGATCCAAAAACTCGGCGAATTAATGAGATTTTGTTTCATAAGTGTGAATTCACTGACGAAATGTGCGATTTGCGACGTCAGCGCCAAGTGGCGATGATCGACTGCAACACTCGGATTGAGCTCACCCTGATCAATGCGATTCATCGGCACCAACTCCCCGAAACCCTCGACGTACGCCGCGCAGCCATCTGTTTTCACGCCTATATCGACGGTCTTCTCGGGCAATGGCTGCTGGTTCCCGACAGTTTTGAACTTCATAAAGAAGCGGAGTCCTGGGTCGACGTGGGCCTGGATATGCTGCGCTTGAACCCCGGCCTGCGAACATCAGATAAAACTGAATCAGAGTCTAGTTCTCTACAGCCATAAGGCGAGAGAAGATTTTGTCTGGAGGACGTTTACTACCACGGCGGTCTTTATATACGTCTAGGCCGCGGGTTTAAAGTTAGCGAGCTAAGTATTTTGTAGGGCAATTGTTACGAGTTTGTTAAAGATCGTATCCGTGGCCCGACTTACCCGTCAAAGCGTTGCGCAAACGCGACACACCCTGCATTTATTTCTACGCCATCCACACTCATGGCTAGAGTTCCTTCGCCGCCTTCCCCTACACTCGGGCAACGCTCTGGCCTAAGGCTGGGGCAGCCAAGATCGGGGGGTGGGCGACAGCCGTTTTCTTAGGTGTCCGTCCTCGACTAAAGCAAGCAGGCCACAGGTGCCAGGCGCACCGTGGCCAATTCGAGGAATAACAAGTGAATAAGATTTACTCGAGTGCTGAATCCGCCTTGCAGGGGCTCGTCGAAGACGGGATGACCCTGGCCGTGGGCGGTTTTGGATTGTGCGGGATTCCAGAAGCCCTGATCGCTGCCTTGCGCGACAGTGGCAAGCGCGAGTTGACCGTGATCAGCAATAACGCCGGTGTAGACGGGTTTGGCCTGGGTCAACTGCTGACCACGCGGCAAATTCGTAAAATGATTTCTTCCTACGTGGGGGAGAACAAAGAATTCGAACGTCAGTACCTGGCCGGTGAGTTGGAGCTTGAGTTCACCCCACAAGGGACGCTGGCTGAGAAGCTGCGCGCGGGTGGCGCTGGTATTCCGGCGTTCTACACCAAGACCGGTTACGGAACCCTGGTTGCCGAAGGCAAAGAAACCCGCGAATTCGACGGCGAGTGGTACGTCATGGAGCGCTCACTGCGTGCCGACGTCGCACTGGTTAAAGCCTGGAAAGCCGATAAATCAGGCAACCTGCTGTTCAATAAAACAGCGCGCAACTTCAACCCGTTGGCCGCGATGGCCGCGAAAGTGTGTGTGGTCGAGGTGGAAGAAATCGTTGAAATTGGCGAGATCGAACCTGATCAGGTTCATTTGCCCGGGATCTACGTACAGCGGCTGATCCTCAATGCCACCCCGGAAAAACGCATCGAACAACGCACTGTGCGGAGCGCCTAAGTATGGCCTGGACTCGTGAAGAAATGGCGCACCGCGCCGCCCAAGAACTGCAGGATGGTTTTTACGTCAACCTGGGCATTGGTTTGCCGACGCTGGTGGCCAACTACATCCCGCAAGGTATGGACGTCTGGCTGCAAAGTGAGAATGGTCTGTTGGGGATTGGTCCGTTTCCCACTGAAGAAGAAGTCGATGCTGACTTGATCAATGCGGGTAAGCAGACCATCACCACCTTGCCCGGGAGCAGCTTCTTTAATAGCGCGGACTCTTTCGCGATGATTCGCGGCGGGCACATCAACCTGTCGATCCTGGGCGCGATGCAAGTCTCCGAGAAGGGTGACCTGGCGAACTGGATGATTCCCGGCAAGATGGTTAAAGGCATGGGCGGGGCCATGGATTTGGTGGCCGGAGTCAAACGCGTGGTGGTATTGATGGAGCACACCGCCAAAGGTGGCGCCCACAAACTGCTTAAGCAATGCGATCTGCCGCTCACTGGCGTGGGTGTGGTGGATCGCATCATCACCGATTTAGGGGTGCTGGATGTCACCGAGCAAGGGCTCAAGCTGGTAGAGCTGGCGTCGGGTGTTACCCGTGAACAATTGCAAGAAGCCACGGGGTGCGACATCGCAGGCTAATCAGCGCTAAGCCCGGCCTGCTTTGCAGTGGCAGGAGAGGCGTGCGGCCCGGATGAGGATTAAAGCGCAACGTCAAAACGTAAAAAGCCCCGGCTCGCAAGAGACGGGGCTTTTTAGTGCAGCGTGAATCAGCGCTCCAGGTGTTCGATCTTGCCTGGTTTGCCATCCCACTCTTCCGCGTCCGGCAGAGGGTCTTTGCGTTCAGTGATGTTCGGCCAGATTTCAGCCAGCTCCACATTCAACTGAATGAAATTCTCCATACCCGCTGGCACTTCATCCTCGGAGAAGATGGCTTGCGCCGGGCATTCAGGCTCACAAAGCGCGCAATCAATGCACTCGTCCGGGTGAATCACCAGGAAGTTCGGGCCTTCGTAAAAGCAGTCCACCGGACAGACTTCTACGCAGTCGGTGTACTTGCACTTGATGCAGTTGTCGGTGACGACGAAGGTCATTTCTAATTTTCTCCTCAGGCGGCGGCAGCGAAGCCCTTCCAGGTCGGGCTCGCCAGGCTCGGGAGTGGTATCTATTGGCCAGGCTAAAAGGCCAGTAGCATCCCGAACCGCGCGCGATTCTATCGCATGGTTAGATGCGTGTCTTTAATGTGTAGAGCAAATCAAGGGCTTTGCGTGGCGTCAGGTCGTCAAGATCCAGCTTGGCCAGGTCGTCCAGCACCGGATGCGCAAGGCTAGCAAACATATCGCTTTGCTGGGGCGCTGATTGTTTGCCTGGGGCCGGTGCAGGCACTTCATGGGGCAGGCTGGTGGTTTCGAGTCGGCTTAAATGTTCGCGAGCGCGAGTGATGACATTCGCCGGAACCCCCGCCAGTTGGGCCACCGCAAGCCCGTAGCTTTGACTCGCAGGGCCAGGCAATACGTGGTGCAGGAAGACAATGCGCTCGTTGTGTTCGGTCGCGCTCAAATGCACGTTGGCCACCAGTGGTTCGCTCTCTGGCAGCACGGTCAATTCGAAATAGTGGGTAGCGAACAGCGTATAGGCGCGCAATTGAGCGAGACGTTCTGCCGCAGCCCATGCCAACGACAAACCGTCAAACGTGCTGGTGCCACGGCCCACTTCGTCCATCAACACCAGGCTGCGCTCTGTCGCGTTGTGCAGAATGTTGGCGGTTTCGCTCATTTCCACCATAAAGGTAGAGCGTCCGCCAGCCAGGTCATCGCTGGAGCCGATACGCGTGAAAATCCTGTCGACCAACGACAGTTCGCAGCTGGCGGCCGGGACAAAACTGCCGATGTGCGCCAAGAGCACAATCAGGGCGGTTTGCCGCATGTAAGTGGATTTACCACCCATGTTCGGGCCGGTAATCACCAGCATGCGGGTGTTGTCATCCAGCGCCAGATCGTTGGCCACAAAAGGGGTGGTCAGCACTTGCTCCACCACCGGATGACGACCTTGTTGAATGCGCATGCACGGTTCTTCAACGAACCGCGGGCAATTGAGGTCGAGGTTTAAAGCGCGTTCGGCCAGATTACTCAGTACGTCCAGTTCGGCCAGTGCGGCGGCCGTGTCTTGCAGCGGCGGCAATTCACCGATCAGGGTTTCAAGCAGCGCTTCGTAAAGCATTTTCTCGCGGGCCAGGGCACGGCTTTTGGCGGACAGGGCCTTGTCTTCAAAGGCTTTGAGCTCGGGGGTGATAAACCGTTCGGCTCCTTTGAGGGTCTGGCGGCGGATGTAGTCCGCAGGCGCCTGTTCTGCTTGTTTGCTTGGCAGCTCGATGAAATAGCCATGCACCCGGTTGTACCCGACCTTGAGATTGGCCAGCCCGGTACGGGCTTTTTCACGGGCTTCCAGGTCAATCAGGAACTGACCCGCGTTCTCGCTCAAGGCTTGCAGTTCATCCAGCTCGGCGTCATAGCCGGTTTTCAGCACGCCGCCGTCACGAATCACCGCAGGCGGGTTATCAATAATCGCTCTGTCCAGCAACGCAGCCAGTTCGGGATAGGTGCTGGTGGTGGCCGCCAACTGCTGCAAGTGCGGCGCGTGCAAATCGAGCATGGCGTCTTGCAGTTCAGGCAGTGCGGCCAGTGCGTCACGAAGACGCGCCAAATCGCGGGGCCTTGCGTTGCGCAGGCCGATACGCGCCAGAATGCGCTCCAGATCGCCGATTTCTTTGAGCTGGGGCTGCAAGCGCTCGAAGCGATAGCCGTCCAGCAGGCAGGTAATCGAGGTCTGGCGTGACAGCAGTACCGGTAAATCGCGCAATGGACGATTCAGCCAGCGGGTCAGCAAGCGGCTGCCCATAGACGTTTGGCAGCGATCCACTACCGACTGCAGCGTGTTGTCGCGCCCGCCCGCCAGGTTGGTATCCAGCTCAAGATTGCGGCGGCTGGCGCCATCGAGCACCACCGTGTCGTCCAGGCGTTCGTGGCGCAGACTGCGCAAGTGGGGCAGGGCGGTGCGTTGGGTTTCCTTGGCGTAACTGAGCAAACAACCGGCTGCCCCAATGGCCAATGTCAGGTTTTCACAGCCAAAACCTTTGAGGTCTTGGGTGGAAAACTGCTGGCACAGGCTTTTCAAGGCCGAATCGCGCTCGAAGTCCCACGGTGCACGACGACGCACGCCACGGCGTTTCTCGGCGGGCAGGCCTTGAGGCCAATCGTCGGGGATCATCAGCTCAACCGGGTTGATGCGCTCCAGTTCAGCCAGCAGGTTTTCCCAGCCCTTGATTTCCAATACCGAGAAATTGCCGCTGGTGATGTCCAGAACGGCCAGACCAAACAAACGTTCATCGCCAAGAACGGCGGCAATCAGGTTGTCGCGGCGCTCATCCAGCAGCGCTTCATCACTGACGGTGCCTGGCGTGATAATCCGCACCACTTGACGCTCAACCGGTCCTTTACTGGTGGCCGGGTCGCCAACCTGCTCGCAGATCACCACCGACTCGCCCAGCTTCACCAGCTTGGCCAGATAACCTTCGGCCGCATGATAAGGAATGCCGCACATGGGAATCGCCTGTCCTGCCGACTGTCCACGTGCCGTGAGGGTGATGTCCAGCAACTTGGCAGCCTTCTTCGCGTCTTCGTAGAAGATCTCGTAAAAGTCGCCCATGCGATAGAACATCAACTGATCAGGGTGCTGGTTTTTCAGGCGCCAGTACTGCTGCATCATCGGTGTGTGGGAAGACAGGTCGGAAGTATTTTTACTCATCAGGGCTTAGGCGGATTCATTTATAAAAGAGGAGTGAAAAGCGGGTGCCGGGCACAGCTTTATGGCAATGGGCGCAAGGTTAACATGCCAGCGCCTTGCATCTACAGGCATGCTCGGCTCAGTCCGGCGTGTTGCTATATAGAGAAGAATTAGGATTTGCCAACGGGGCGCTTGCCCAGCAATATTCGGCCCATGCCTGAACGTACTGTTTCAATCGTCCTTAAAGCGCTGCTCGAACGGCACCACATCAGTGCCATGGCGTTGCATCGTCTGACCGGTGTCCCGCAATCCACGCTGTCCAGAATTTTGAGTGGCAAGATTGCCGAGCCGTCAGACCGCCATCTTTCAAAAATAGCCGCGTATTTCAATATCAGCACTGACCGCCTGCGTGGGCGTGAGGACCCAGTGCCTCACCCCGAGCCGCGGCATCCGGAGCTGCGTGATATTTGCCTGTGGGATGACGATACGCCCGTGGCCGATGACGAGGTGTCGATCCCGTTCTTGCGTCAGGTTGAGCTGGCGGCAGGTTCCGGGCGTTTTGCCATTGAGGAAAGTGAGCGAGCCAAGCTGCGTTTTGGCAAGCGCAGCCTGCGGCACAACGGTGTGCAATTCGATCAGGCGAAATGTGTAACGGTACGCGGTGACAGCATGCTGCCGGTCCTGCGGGACGGCGCAACAGTCGGGGTCAATGCCGGTAAACGTTCACTGGATGATGTTGTGGACGGCGATCTGTATGCAATCAACCACAACGGCGAGCTTCGGGTAAAACAGCTGTATCGCCTGGCGACTGGGCTGCGTTTGCGCAGTTTTAACCACGACGAGTATCCAGACGAGGATTACCTCTATGCCGACCTTGAGGATGAGCAGCTGGTGATTCTCGGCCATGTGTTCTGGTGGGGCATGTACGCCCGCTAAGACGCTTCTCCCCCCTAAAGCCTGCTCTCAGCAGGCTTTTTTTCGCACCTGAAAAGAAATGTCCTGCCCGGCTTGCGATTGCAGCTGACACTCATAAGCGAAGGAAAGAATATGCATCAGTGCATTGACTGTATATTCATACAGGCATAATCTTGGTTTTATGGCTGCAGAGGTCGACCTTACGCAAGGATGTGGTGCGAGAGGAGCGTCAAGTGTTCAGCCTATAAGTCAGACATTGACGCTTTTCGATAAGGACTCAGGAGTGATGAAGCGATGAATGATCCGCAAGTTTTGTTGGATATGCCGGTGTTGCTGGTCGTCCTTCTGGCATTGGTGGGCGGTATTTTTGGCGAAATGTGGCGGGCCGACAAAGAGGGCGCGAGCGGATGGCCGCTGGTGCGCCGGCTGGCGCTGCGTTCTGGCGCTTGCATGGTGTGCGGGGTCTCGACGTTCATGCTGCTTTACGCGGCCGGCATGTCGGTCTGGGCCGCGGGCGCCTTGGGGTGTTTGACGGCACTGGCGGGCGCAGATGCTGCCATCAGCCTGTATCAACGTTGGGCTGCAAAGCGTTTGGGGGTTGACGGTTAGCCCTTTTGGGCTGACGAGCGCTCACCGCCTGAGGTGATGCCCGGCCCGTGGCGACCCGAATGGGGGTCGTGTAGCTTAGTGGCCCGAGTGAGCGCTTTAAAGGAGTCGATCGTGGATGAATTAACTCAGCTTGCGGCTGAACTTGGGCGGCAATTGCAGGTTCTTAATGCGCAGGTCACGACCGCCGAGTCATGCACCGGTGGCGCAATATCAGAAGCCATCACCCGTATCGCAGGCAGTTCGGCCTGGTTTGAAGCGGGGTTTGTTACCTATTCCAATCATCAGAAAACCAGGCAGTTGCAAGTGCCGGAGCCCTTGTTCGCCCAGGTCGGCGCTGTCAGCCGTGAAGTGGTAGAGGCCATGGCCCGCGGCGCACAAGCGCAGAGCGGGGCACGTTTTTCAGTTGCGGTCAGCGGTGTGGCAGGGCCCGGCGGAGGTTCTGCGGCCAAGCCGGTGGGCACGGTCTGGCTGGCCTGGGGGGTTGGCAGCGAGGTTTCTGCCGAGTGCAGGCATTTCCCGGGGGACCGCGACGAGGTCCGTCGGCAAACAGTCAAAGCGGCTCTGGAAGGCTTAATACGCCGAACGGTAAGAGAAATAAAAAATCAGGGGTAGGCGATCCTGAAACCCTGTGGAATAATACTGGCTACTTATACAGTTATCGGCCGCCAGGCCTTATTGATTACGAGAGGACTTTAATGGACGACAACAAGAAGAAAGCCTTGGCTGCGGCCTTGGGTCAGATCGAACGTCAATTCGGCAAAGGCGCCGTCATGCTGATGGGCGATCAGGACCGCCAGGCCATCCCGGCTATCTCTACCGGTTCGCTGGGCCTGGACATCGCGCTGGGCATTGGCGGTCTGCCAAAGGGCCGCATTGTTGAAATCTACGGTCCAGAGTCTTCCGGTAAAACCACCTTGACCCTGTCCGTTATCGCGCAAGCCCAAAAAGCGGGCGCGACCTGCGCATTCGTCGACGCTGAACATGCGCTGGACCCTGAATACGCCGCCAAGCTTGGCGTGAATGTCGATGACCTGCTGGTTTCCCAGCCAGACACCGGCGAACAGGCACTGGAAATCACCGACATGCTGGTGCGCTCCAATGCGGTTGACGTGATCATCATTGACTCCGTGGCGGCCCTGACGCCTAAAGCGGAAATTGAAGGCGACATGGGTGATACCCACGTGGGTCTGCAAGCCCGCTTGATGTCGCAAGCCTTGCGCAAAATTACCGGCAACATCAAAAACGCCAATTGCCTGGTGATCTTCATCAACCAGATCCGTATGAAAATCGGCGTCATGTTCGGTAGCCCGGAAACCACTACCGGTGGTAACGCCCTGAAGTTCTACGCTTCGGTTCGACTGGACATCCGTCGTACCGGTGCAGTGAAAGAAGGCGACGTCGTAGTCGGCAGCGAAACCCGAGTCAAAGTCGTCAAAAACAAAGTGGCACCTCCCTTCCGCCAGGCAGAATTCCAGATTCTGTACGGCAAGGGCATCTACCTCAATGGCGAGATGATCGAGCTGGGCGTATTGCACGGTTTCGTTGAAAAAGCCGGTGCCTGGTACAGCTATCAGGGCAGCAAAATCGGTCAGGGCAAGGCCAACTCGGCCAAGTTCCTCGATGAGAACCCGGACATCAAGGCCACCCTTGAAAAGCAGCTGCGTGACAAGCTGTTGGGCCCTAAGACTGAAAGCGAACTGGCTGAAATGAAAGTCATGCCAAAAATGAGCAAGGCTGCCAAGCAAGCGGCGGCTGAGCAGGAAGCTGCCGAAATGGAGCTTGAAAACACCGGTTCGGACGAAGACAGCAACTGATTGAGCCATGACAGCTGTTCTGGAAGACCTCACCGCCATCCGGCGATCCGCAATGGACCTGCTCGCGCGCCGCGAGCACGGTCGAGTCGAGCTGACGCGCAAATTGCGTCAGCGCGGCGCTTGCCCTGAGATGATCGACATCGCCCTCGACCGTTTAACGCAAGAGGGGCTGTTGTCAGAGTCGCGTTACCTCGAAAGCTATATCCGCTATCGCGCCCGTTCCGGTTACGGCCCTTTGCGTATTCGTGAAGAGCTCAACCAGCGTGGCTTGGCGCGGGGGGATATTGAGCAAGCATTGCGTGAGTCTGAAATCAACTGGCAAGAGCAGTTGAAAGAGGCGTGGCAGCGAAAGTTTTCCGGGTGCATGCCAGAAGATCCCAAAGAGCGCGCCCGTCAGGGGCGTTTCTTGAGCTATCGCGGCTATTCGCTTGAAATGATCGGTCGACTGCTGAGTGGCCGAGAGTTTGATGATTAGTACGCCTATCACAACGCTTGGCAGCAACAGCAGATAACAGCTGTTGCTGCCAAGCGTTGCGAGGTACGCCAGGCCCTTCGTGTTCCAATGCATCCCATTAAGTGCAGGTTGTGCCCATCTCTTGGCTACAGCTCGCTCCTGATTGTTCAGCCCAGTTGCGTGGCAGGTTTATAAAATTTACCAGTTCACGCAGGCGGCCTTGATTGCGACCACTGAAAGCAAAACTTAAACGAGTCAAATGACTGAAGCCGGGCTCATCGTCGACGTGCTGATGGAAGCCATCGCTCAGGCAAATGTCTGCAAACGTTTGTCGAACCTGATGTAACGCCTCCTCATTGAGTGGGCGTTTCATGCGCACGGCAAAGAGTTTGTTCAGCCAGCGGGTCGAGTGGAAGTTGTTATAGAACTGGTTAATCTCGGCCACGGCTTCTTCGGGGCTGTGAACCAGCCGCATCAGCTTGAGGTCGTTGGGCAAGATGTAATGATTGGCTTCAAGGTGGTTGTGAACAAAGTCCAGCGCGCTTTGCCAGAATGTTCCGCCCGGCATGTCCAGCAACACCACCGGTACCAACGGCGTCTTACCCGTCTGAATCAGCGTCAGCACCTCCAGCACTTCATCCAGCGTCCCGAACCCTCCAGGGCACATGACCAACCCGTCGGCCTCTTTGATGAAGAACAGTTTGCGCGTGAAGAAGAAGTGAAACGCCAGCAGGTTGGGGGTGCCAAGAATAGTGGGGTTGGCGCGCTGTTCGAAAGGCAAGGTGATGTTGAAGCCCAAGCTGTGATCAGCGCCAGCGCCTTCGTGCGCGGCTGCCATGATGCCAGCACCGCCGCCCGTGATGACCATGAAATCTGATTGCGCAAGCGTGGCGCCCACTTCTCGGGCTAATGCATAGAGAGGATCTTCGATGGGGGTTCGCGCAGAACCAAATACTGTCACTTTGCGACGGCCCCGGAACTGCTCCAGTACCCGGAACGTCTTTTCCAGTTCGCGTATGGCTTGCAGTGTGATTTTGGCATTCCAGCGATCAAGGTCTTCGTGGGCCATGCGCAACACGGTCATCAGCATTTCGCGATAGAGCGCGCGGTTGGGGCTGTCGGGTGCTATCAACTGCAGTTGAGCGTCTACTTGCGCCGCAATATCAAGGCTCAAGTGCTCAGGTTCAAAAGGGAGGGATTCATGGGGTTGGTCAGGCATGTACGTCTCCTTCAGCACAACATCCTTTGGGCGCTGCGAATGAGACAGCGCAGACACACCGTGTCAAAAGTGATGGCCTGATGATGGTCTTGCACCGCCAAGGCTGGCAACCGCTAATTACTTGAAGCGCATGAAGAATCGTAAAACGTGCAGAGACTGTTCACGCCGCATCGGTGTACGGCGTGCAGGTATAGAGGGCTAAACCGTTATTTCTTGCGCTGGCAGTTGTCGGCGCCGATGTCCTGAACCAGCACAGGCTTGTTGGTTTTATATTCCCGGATGTTAAAGCGCATGGTTGCGCCTTTGGCCATCAGCTTACGGAAGTTTGGATTGCTGCAAACGCTGCGACCCAGCTGGGGGATGGCCGCTTCTGGAGCGGAGCGCATCTGGGCGGCGAGGTTCGGACTCGCTTCCAGGTTATTGACCAGTACCGTGCCTTCAACAGTAAAGCCTTTGTCCAGCAAGTCGGCGTTGATTGCCCGTGGTTTGCCTTCGTTGCTTTTGTCAGCAACTTTGAGCAGGGTTTTGTTCAGGTTGAATTCTGCAAGAGAGGCCGCTTGTGCGCCCAAAGGCAGTGCGAGCAATAGAGCAACGGTCGGAATGATATAGCGCAGCATGAAACTCTCCTGATTCAGTGACGCAGGCTTTGACCCGCCACAGGTCTATGCGTTCAGTGGCGCGGGAGTATAGGTCAGCCTGCGCTGTCAGGAAATGCCTCACGTCACGGGCGCCGCCGTCAGGGCGTGGCCTCTGTTAGACTGCGCGCCTTTATTCAGTGAATCGACTCCTGCGCCCATCCGAGGCGAGCGGGCGATCTGCCCCTTAAGTAAAAAACATGACCCTGATGACTTTTTCCCCGAATGCAGTCGCCCGTTTACGAGACGAGCGAGAAGAGGAAAGCACTAAACCCTACCTGTCCCGCGGCTCACGCGCGCCCCGTTGCCACACCTGCCGGGTGATCGCGAGTCATTGCTTGTGTCGCTGGCGACCGCAGGTCAGCACGCGGGCGGGCGTGTGCCTGATCATGACCAAAAAGGAAGTGTTCAAGCCAAGTAATACCGGGTGGTTGATTGCGGATGTGGTGAGTGACAACTACGCCTTCATTTGGTCGCGTACCGAAACCGATCCGGGCTTGCTGGCGTTACTGTCCGACCCGCAATGGCAACCGTATCTGGTGTTTCCGGGTGAATATGTCGAGCCTGAGCGTGTGACCCATAGCGTTGAACTCGACAGTGCCAAGCGTCCGCTGTTTATCCTGCTGGACGCGACCTGGACGGAGGCGCGCAAGATCTTTCGCAAAAGCCCCTACTTTGATCGGTTGCCAATTCTGAGCCTGTTGCCCGAGCGTTTGTCGCGCTATCGACTTCGCCGCTCTACCCGCAGCGAGCATTTATGCACCGCAGAAGTCGCGAGCCTGTGCCTGGATCTGGCCGGCGATACCCAGGCGTCCACTGCGCTGGACGCCTACTTCGATGTGTTCAGCCAGCACTACCTCGATGCCCGCAATCAGTTGCCGATCAACGAAAGCAGCGTAGCGCACCGTGAGCTGGACGTTTTCTGTAAAAGACCTTCGCCAGAATCGCTCTCAATAGACTAAAGAAGTAGCGCTACAATTTTCAGCAATGACAGGGTGTGTCAAAGAGTCGCGGCCTTGCAGGTGTGCTGGATGTCAGACAGGGCTCAAAGGCGACGTCTGTTTTATCCTTGACCCTCTTGCATTCGCTGGGCATGCTTGGCGCCGATTCGGGCGCTGCTGCCGTTCAAACCCCTATTTTTCGCGACGTTTAGCGTAAAATGCGCCCTTTGACGCACGGTGTCGACACTGTTGCTCAAGTTGCCTTAGCGGGTACTGCAATGCGTCAGTACTCGCCTGAAACGGGATCATTTAAAAAATGGCCACATACGAAATCCTGATTGCCGACGACCATCCTCTGTTCCGCAGTGCCTTGCATCAGGCGGTGACATTGGGGCTGGGACCAGATGTTCGTCTGGTAGAGGTCGCCAGTATTGCCGAGCTGGAAAAACAGCTGGCCATCAAGGCGGATTGGGATCTGGTGCTGCTCGATTTGAACATGCCGGGCGCCTACGGGTTTTCCGGATTGGTACTGTTACGCGGGCAATATCCGCAAATTCCGGTGGTCATGGTCTCTGCCCAGGAAGAGGCTTCGGTGATGGTGCGGTCTCGAGAGTTCGGCGCCAGCGGGTTTATTCCAAAATCCAGCTCTTTGGAGCAGATTCAAACGGCCGTGCGCGCCGTGCTCGATGGCGATGTGTCGTGGCCGCCACAGGCGTTCGAACAGGTTCAAGTGTCTGCTGAAGCCAAAGCGGCCAGCGAAGGTCTGGCCAGTTTGACGCCTCAGCAGTTTCGGGTGCTGACCATGGTCTGTGAAGGGCTGTTGAACAAGCAGATCGCCTATGAGCTGAGCGTGTCGGAAGCGACCATCAAGGCCCACGTGACGGCGATTTTCCGCAAGTTGGGCGTGCGTACGCGCACACAGGCTGCGCTGCTTTTGCAACAACTGGAGTCAATTTCGAGCCATTAATCGGCCGTTCTTCACGCTTTTTTGACGAAGCGTGATCTAGCGTCCATTTCTCATTTCTTACGCAGTTACTTATATGTCGCCTTTTAAAGGGAAAACCGGTTTTAAACGGATTTTGAACGCTGGCGGCTATTCGCTGGATGGCCTGCGTGCGGCCTTCACCGGCGAAGCGGCGTTTCGTCAGTTGGTGTTACTCAACGTGGTGCTGATCCCGTTGACGTTTTTCCTGAGTGTCAGTCGGGTAGAGCGTGCGTTACTCATCGCGGTGTGCCTGTTGGCCCTGATTGTCGAGTTGATTAACTCGGCCATCGAAGCCGCGATCGACCGTATCTCCCTGGACCTGCACCCGTTGTCGAAAAACGCCAAAGACATGGGCAGCGCCGCGCAGTTTGTGGTGCTGACCCTGATTGCAGTGGTGTGGGCGGTGATCCTGCTTTAAGCGATATTGGGCAGTACGATTTCGTCGCTGCGGTGTACCCCGGCGGTGAAGGCGCGGCACAGGTCCAAAAACTCGCGCATGGCGGAGGTCTGGTACTTCTTTTTATGCCAGATGAAATAAAACTGCCGCGCAAGGTCCAGCTCGGGGGTTTCAACCGCAACCAAACTGCCGCGTCGAAAGGCGTCGCGCAGCGCCAGGCGGGAGATGCAGCCAATGCCCAGCCCTGATTCGACGGCGCGCTTGATCGCTTCGGTGTGCTCCAGTTCAAGGCGGATGTTGAGCGCGCTTTGATGATGGCGCATGGCCTGATCGAAGGTGAGGCGTGTGCCGGATCCTTGCTCGCGCAGGATCCAGGCTTCGCGGGTCAGCTCTTGCAGAGTGGCGTGACCTCGCGCAGCCAGCGGGTGCTGCGGTGCGCAAAACACCACCAGCTCATCCTCCACCCAGCTCTGCACTTCGATGTCCGGATGGCTACAGTCGCCTTCAATTAGACCCAGATCAATTTCATAGTGGGTCACTTGCTGCACGATATGCGCTGTGTTTTGAACGATCAGTTTCACTTGGCTCTCGGGGTGAGCTTGCATGAAGCTGCCAATCAGCAGCGTGGCCAGGTAGTTACCGATGGTCAGGGTTGCACCCACGGTGAGTGAGCCAAAACCGGATTTGCCATTGAGCAAGTCTTCAATTTCTTTGGCCTGGTCCAAAAGCGCGACCGCCTGTGGCAGCAATTGGCGTCCCAAGGCATTGAGGCTAAGGCGCTTGCCGGCACGGTCAAACAGTTGGCAACTGGTCTGGCGTTCCAGTTCGGTAATCGACGTGCTGGCGGCGGACTGGGAAAGGGCCAACAAGCCAGCAGCGCGTGACACGCTCTCTTGTTGGGCGACGGTGACGAACACTTGGAGTTGTCTGAGAGTAAATCGCATATCGATATAACCGATAACCCTTATCTTGATAATTCAGTTAACAGATATTGTCCTCGCCATTAGAATGCTATGCAATCGCGCCCATAGTCAGCGCAGGCGAAATTAGGAGCCCCGTAGATGAGCAACATGAACCACGAACGTGTCCTCAGTGTTCACCACTGGAACGACACCCTGTTCAGCTTCAAGTGCACCCGCGACCCGGGCCTGCGCTTTGAGAACGGTCAGTTCGTGATGATCGGCCTGATGCAACCCAACGGCCGTCCGCTTATGCGCGCCTATTCGATCGCCAGCCCCAACTGGGAAGAGCATCTGGAGTTCTTCAGCATCAAGGTGCCGGATGGCCCGCTGACGTCCCAGTTGCAACACTTGAAGGAAGGCGATGAGATCATCATCAGCAAAAAACCTACGGGTACGCTGGTGCTGGACGACTTGAAGCCGGGCAAGCACCTGTACCTGCTGAGCACCGGCACAGGCCTTGCGCCGTTCATGAGCGTGATTCAAGACCCGGAAACCTACGAGCGTTTCGACAAGGTCATTCTGTGCCACGGCGTGCGCTATGTGAACGAAGTCGCTTACCGCGAATTCATCACCGAGCACCTGCCACAGAACGAGTTTTTCGGTGATGCGGTACGCGAGAAGTTGATCTACTACCCGACGGTTACCCGCGAGCCGTTTGAAAATCAGGGGCGTCTGACCGACCTGATGCGCAGTGGCAAGTTGTTCAGCGATATCGGCCTGCCGCCGATCAACCCGCAGGACGACCGCGCCATGCTGTGCGGCAGCCCAAGCATGCTGGACGAAACCAGTGAAGTGCTCAACAGCTTCGGCCTGACCGTTTCGCCGCGCATGCGCGAGCCAGGTGACTACCTGATCGAGCGCGCCTTCGTCGAGAAGTAACCGCGTCGTTCAACAAAAAGCCCGCGGGGTCCAAGGACTGCGCGGGCTTTTTGCTGTCGGGTACTTAACGCGCGGCAATGACCTCAAGTACGCGGATCATGCCCGGTTCCGGGTAGTGCCAGCGCACATCCAGGTCCCAAAACTGTGCGCCGTACTCACGTTGCGCTGTTGGCGTCTGGTAGGCCGGACGCGGGTCTTGGGCCAGGCACTGTTCAATCAGTTCCACCAGCGGTTCCTGAAGACGCAGCCCGTGGTTCTGTGCCTGCTGCAACGCCGTGTCCGTCCAGCTCACAGGAATCAGCACCGGCGCTGCACTGGCCATGCTGTTACTCGCGCCGGCGATGATGTCGGCGTAAGGGACGTAGGGTTTGATATCGAGAATCGGTGTGCCGTCGAGCAGGTCGATGCCCGAGACATGCAGCCGATCAGCCTCGACCTTGTCCAGCTTGACCACGGACTGGCCTATGCCGTTCGGGCGATGGGTGGCGCGGGTCGCGAATACCCCCATGGAGGTGTTGCCTCCCAGGCGTGGCGGACGCACCTTGAGCCGCGGCTTGTCCTCCAGGGCCTGATGGAACACAAAGAGTAACCAGACGTGGCTGACCTGTTCCAGGCCTTGCACGGCATCGCCCTGATTGAACGGGGCGATCAGCTCCACGACGCCACGGGCCGCGGGCGCCAGTTGGGGCTGGCGCGGGATGGCGAACTTCTCCTTGAAGCAGGAGCGCACAAAACCTATCGCAGACACGTTGTAGGTCATGAAGTTGAAGCCTTGGGCAGCGAGGACATGGGCTGTTTCAGTGCCTCAGGGTTTAGCCGCGAACACGCAGGGTCAGACCCTTGAGGAAGTTGCGCAACAACTGATCGCCGCAGGTGCGGTAATTGGTGTGGCCAAACTTGCGGAACAGTGCGCTCAGTTCTGGCTTGGACACCGGGAACCCTGCCGACTTCAAAATGGCATGCATGTCGTCTTCTTTGAGTTCAAAGGCCACGCGCAGCTTTTTCAGAATGGTGTTGTTGGTCACGGGCAGTTCCACCGGTACGGGTGGGCGGCTTTCATCCTTACCGCGCTTGAAGAACACCAGCCCGTCGAGGAAGTGCGCCATCACGTTGTCCGGGCAACGCACAAACCCTTCTTCTTCGTCTTTTTTCAGGTAAGTCAGCACGTCTTCTTTGGTGACGTCCAGCCCACCCAGCTTGATGATGTCGACCACTGTGTTGTCGCTGATGTCGAGCATGTAGCGCACGCTGCGCAGTACGTCGTTATGAATCATGTGAGCAATCCTGATAGTCAGCAGTGAGCACCGCAGGCGTGCTGCGGTGTCGAAATGTGCGGGGTTGAGCTGTCGTTAAAACTTTTCTTTGGCTGTCATGTAGCGCCATTGCCCGACGGGCAGCTTGCCCATCGACACGCCGCCAATACGGATGCGGCGCATTGAAATCACGGTCAGGCCCACGGCCTGGCAAAACAGGGCGATGACACCCGCCTGCGGGTTTTTCATCGCAAAGCGCAGGCGGTTTTCACTTTGCCAGCTGGCTTTGACCGCAGGCAGTTCGCGACCCTTGTAGGTCATGCCATGGTTGAGGCGATTCAAGCCATGAGGCGCCATCTCACCGGAGACTTCGACCACGTATTCCTGCTCGATCTTGCTCGCGTCGGCCGTCAGCTTGCGGACGATTTTCCAGTCCTGGGTAAACACCAAAAGACCGCTGGCGTTGGCTTGCAGCTCATTGCCCACGCTCAGGCGCAGGAAGTGGCCCTTAAGCGGGCGCTTGCCATAGCGGTGCTCTTCGCTCAAGGAGTCCGGGCCGATCAGTGCCATGGCACTGTCGGTGTCCAGCCCGGCGGGGGCATTCAGCAGAATGGTCACGGGTTCAGGCGCGGTGGCCTTGGCTTGCGGGTCCAGCTCGACTTTTTGGTTGTCGACCTTGAACTGCGGTTCGTCGATGACTTCGCCATCTACCGTGACCCAGCCACCTTCAATGAACAGTTCGGCCTCACGGCGGGAGCAGCCGACGAGTTCGATGAGGCGTTTGGAGAGACGTATCGGTTCAGACATGACAAGGGCCGTAATGTAATTGGGCGGCTATTGTACCCGCCTCGGGCCGGTTAAGCCCGGCAACATTTGTCCTGGCTTCGGGTTGCGCGCTTATATCGCAGGTGCAGCAGCGGATAGGGTTCGCCCAGACCGTCTGTTTCGCTGCGGCCGATCACTTCAAAGCCTTGTTTGAGGTAAAAGCCGATGGCCTGCGGGTTCTGCTCATTCGCATCGAGTTCAGTCGCGTTCAGCTCATTGATGGCAAACATCAGCAAGCTCTTGCCCACGCCGTGTCCCCGGTAATCGGGGTGAATAAACAGCATTTCGACCTTGCGCGCCGCCACCCCGGCAAACCCCGCAATGCGCTTGTTCACAGGGTCGCGGCAGCACACCAGCATCACGGCATCCAGGTAGCGATGCTCCACCAGCTCTCTAAGCTCCTGAATGTAGCTGCGGGGCAAAAAATCGTGGGTGGCGCGAACCGATGCTTCCCACACATTGGCGAGTTCATTGAAATCTTTGAGGCTCGGTGTTTGAACGACCCAAGTCGGCTTCATTCTGAGCAGGTCTCCTCATCCGTGATTAAGGGCATGGCTTAACAATAGTCGTAAAAAAAGCCCTGACGCGAGCGCGGCAGGGCTTTTTGAGAGCTGATTGCGTGTTACAGCGCTTCAGCCCACAAGTCATATTCGTCCGCATCGGTGACACGGCACATGATCTTGTCACCCGGCTTGATGTCTTTTTCGGTGGCAATAAACACATTGCCGTCGATTTCCGGTGCGTCGAAGAAGCAGCGGCCCACTGCGCCTTGCTCGTCCACTTCGTCGATCAGGACTTCGATCTCCTTGCCGATTTTCATCTGCAAGCGTGCGGCGCTGATGGCTTGCTGATGCGCCATGAAGCGTTCCCAACGATCCTGCTTGATCTCGTCTGGCACGACGTCCAGGTCCAGATCATTGGCCGGTGCGCCTTCTACCGGCGAGTACTGGAAGCAGCCTACGCGGTCCAGTTGCGCTTCAGTCAGCCAGTTCAGCAGGTACTGGAAGTCTTCTTCGGTTTCGCCGGGGAAGCCGACAATGAAGGTTGAGCGGATGATCAGGTCCGGGCAGATTTCGCGCCAGTTCTTGATGCGGGCCAGGGTCTTGTCTTCGAACGCCGGGCGCTTCATGGACTTGAGCACTTTAGGGCTGGCGTGCTGGAACGGAATGTCCAGATACGGCAGGATTTTGCCTGCTGCCATTAAAGGAATCAGCTCGTCCACGTGCGGGTACGGGTAAACGTAGTGCAAGCGCACCCAGACACCCAGCGTGCTCAAGGCTTCACACAGCTCGGTCATGCGGGTTTTGACAGGGGCGCCATTCCAGAATCCGGTGCGGTATTTTACGTCCACGCCGTATGCGCTGGTGTCCTGGGAGATGACCAGCAACTCTTTAACCCCGGACTTGACCAGGCGTTGAGCTTCGTCCAGCACATCGCCTACCGGACGGCTGACCAGTTTGCCGCGCATCGACGGAATGATGCAGAAGCTGCAGCTGTGGTTGCAGCCTTCGGAAATCTTCAGGTACGCATAATGACGCGGGGTCAGCTTGATGCCTTGGGGTGGCACCAGATCGATCAGCGGGTTGTGATCCTGACGTGGCGGTACGACTTGGTGCACGGCGTTGACCACTTGCTCGTACTGCTGAGGGCCAGTCACCGCCAGCACGCTTGGGTGCACGTTGCGGATGTTGCCTTCTTCGACGCCCATGCAGCCGGTCACGATGACCTTGCCGTTTTCCTTGATGGCTTCGCCGATGACTTCCAGCGACTCCGCCTTGGCGCTGTCGATGAAGCCACAGGTGTTGACCACCACGACGTCGGCGTCCTGGTAGGTGGAAACGACATCGTAGCCTTCCATACGCAGCTGCGTCAGGATGCGCTCGGAGTCGACCAGCGCTTTCGGGCAACCCAGAGAGACGAAGCCAACCTTGGGGTTGGCTGGCGTGGTAACGGTGGACATGGCGAACCTCGGTATGTAGTGACGTTACATGCCCGTAAAGGCTGCACGACGAACGGACGCTTGATGCGCCTCTAGTGAAAAAAAGTGCGCAATTTTAGCTATGGTCAACGCACTTGACCAGCGTTATACGGGGATTTACGACGAGTGCTGCGCTATGCTGCGCGCCGTTGCGAAAGTAGGGTTTTTAACCTGCGATTTTTCGTAGATAACAGTCAGACAATCAGCGCATGCTGCCGATCAAGCGTAGCGCTCGCCATTAAGAAACGTAGACCAGAGTTGTAGGAGTGGTTGATGGGGCATGCAAGTAGTCAGGCGGCAGAAAGCGGGCATTCCACAGCCAGGCCGATTGGGATGCTGGTTGCAGCAGTCGGGGTGGTCTACGGCGACATCGGGACCAGCCCGTTATATACCCTCAAAGAGGTGTTTTCCGGTGCTTACGGGGTTCAAGTCAACCACGACGGCGTATTCGGCATTTTGGCGCTGATCCTCTGGTCACTGATCTGGGTGGTGTCAATCAAGTACGTGCTGTTTATCTTGCGTGCCGACAACCAGGGCGAGGGCGGCATCATGGCCCTGACCGCACTGGCACGTCGTGCCGCGTCTCCCTATCCCAAACTGCGCACGATCCTGGTCATCCTTGGGCTGATCGGCGCGTCGCTGTTTTATGGCGACAGCATGATCACCCCGGCCATTTCTGTGTTATCGGCAGTCGAGGGGCTTGAACTGGCCTTCGACGGGCTGGAGCACTGGGTGGTGCCGCTGGCCTTGATTGTGCTGGTGTTGCTGTTTTTGATTCAGCGTCATGGCACCGCCAGTATTGGCAAGCTGTTTGGCCCGGTGATGGTGGTGTGGTTTGTGGTGCTGGGCGGCTTGGGTATCCACGGGATCGCGCAACACCCTGAAGTGCTCCATGCGCTGAACCCAATATGGGGCGTGCGTTTCTTTGTGTCCCACCCGGGCATGGGGGTGGCCATTCTGGGTGCGGTGGTGCTGGCCTTGACCGGTGCCGAAGCGCTGTATGCCGACATGGGGCACTTCGGCCGCAAACCGATTGCCCGTGCCTGGTTCATTCTGGTGCTGCCAGCGCTGGCGCTGAACTACTTCGGTCAGGGTGCGCTGTTGCTGGAAAACCCCGAAGCTGCGCGCAACCCGTTTTATCTGCTGGCCCCGAGTTGGGCGTTGATTCCTTTGGTGGTGCTGTCGACGCTGGCCACGGTGATCGCGTCGCAGGCGGTGATTTCAGGGGCGTTCTCCCTGACCCGTCAAGCCATTCAGTTGGGGTACATCCCGCGCATGCATATCCAGCACACCTCGAGTGACGAGCAGGGCCAGATTTACATCGGTGCCGTGAACTGGTCGCTGATGGTCGGTGTGATTCTGCTGGTGCTGGGCTTTGAGTCCTCGGGCGCACTGGCTTCGGCCTATGGCGTGGCGGTGACCGGCACCATGCTGATCACCAGCATTCTGGTGTCGGCTGTGATGCTGTTGCTGTGGAAATGGCGGCCGATCCTCACGGTGCCGATTTTGGTGGGTTTTTTGCTAGTGGACGGGCTGTTCTTTGCTGCCAACGTGCCGAAAATCGTGCAGGGCGGGGCCTTCCCGGTGCTGGCCGGCATTGTTCTGTTCGTGCTGATGACCACCTGGCGACGGGGCAAGCAATTGCTGGTGGACCGTCTGGACGAAAACGCATTGCCGCTGCCGCTGTTCATCAGCAGCATCCGCGTGCAGCCCCCGCATCGCGTGCAAGGCACGGCCGTGTTCCTGACCGCAAGGCCGGATGCCGTGCCCCACGCGTTGCTGCATAACCTGCTGCATAACCAGGTATTGCATGAGCAAGTGGTGCTGTTGACGGTGGTCAACGAAGACTCGCCGCGGGTGCCAGCCGAACGGCGTTTTGAAGTGGACGCGTATGGCGACGGGTTTTTCCGGGTGATCCTGCACTTTGGCTTCATGGACGAGCCCGATGTGCCGCAAGCATTGAAGCTGTGTCATCTGGACGAACTGGATTTCAGTCCGATGCGCACCACGTACTTCCTCAGTCGCGAGACCGTGATTCCCTCCAAACTGGTGGGCATGGCGCGCTGGCGCGAGGGGTTGTTTGCGTTCATGTTGAAAAACGCCAACGGCAATCTGCGGTTCTTCAAATTGCCGGTCAATCGGGTGATCGAGCTGGGCACACAGGTCGAAATCTAGCCTGAAAAAAAGCCCGGCCTCGCAAGAGGTCGGGCTTTATTGTGTGCGGCTGTCAGCGTTATGAGCGTTACTGAGCGGCGGCCTGATGCGTCTTGATCAGGTCGACCAGGCGCTGGGCCAGGGCCGGGTAGTTTTCATCGAAGTGATGACCGCCGGGCAGCTTCAAGCCTTTGCCTACAGCGGTCTTGGCCGTACAGCCGCTTTCGTCGACTTCCTCTTCGCCATAAATGCACACCACCTTGGCGGCGGGCAGTTTGGCCATTTCCGGGCCGGTGTCGGCTTCGGCGCCCGCTTTGCCGAGCCAGCCATCGACGTGGATCTCGAAACTGCCGCTGCGCGCAAAAGCCAGTAGGAGGATGGAGTCAACCCGGTTCTGTTCGGCTTCCGGTAAACGGTTATACGTGGCGGGCAGTACGTCAGCGCCGAACGAATAGCCCACCAGGACAAAGCGCTGGGTGCCCCATTTCTGGCGATAGTGCTGCATCAGTTCAGTCAGGTCGGTGGCGCTCTGTTCCGGGGTTTTGTGCTGCCAGTAGTAGCGCAGCATGTCGATGCCTACCACCGGAAAGCCGATCTTGGCCATTTCGCCCGCCACGTCGCGGTCCAGGTCACGCCAGCCACCGTCACCGGACAGGAACAGGGTCACGGTGTCGTTTTGCTGGCCCGCGGGCACTTCAACCACGGGCATGTTCAACCCGCCGTTTTCCGTGCCCACCAGTAGCTTGCGCAGCTCGTTGCTCAGCACTTGCGCAAAGTGGATGTCGTAATCGCTGATGCTGGTCTGTGCGTTCGGTTGATCGCGCACGAAAGCAGCGCTTGGATCGTCGGGGTTGTCGTTCCAGGCCACCAGCCAGTTGCCGTGGGCTGCGGACGCGGGCAGCGGCAGGGCGCACCCCGGCTGTTCCAGTGCGAAACCCACCGACACTGCCCGAGCGTTGTCGCTGGTTTGCCCGGCGAGCCAGCGCCATGCCAGGCTGGCACCGGGGCCAATGCCGCTGACCAGCGTGGCAGGCCCTTTGAGCTGGCTCAGGGCGCTTTGCAGGGCTTGCTGTTGCAGCGTGCAGTCAGCCTTGGGCACGATCACTTGAACCAGCTGCGCGGCCCCGCCACGGCTCAATGCCAGCAGTTGCTTGTCATTCAGCGCTTGGTCAGCGGGCGTGGCGATGACGACCTGTGCGCGGGCCTTTTCGCCCGGCATGACGTTTGTCAGTGTGGAGCCGTCGGCTTGAGTGACATGTTCGATTGTGGGTTCAGGCGCGGGGCGGTTCCACCCCGTATACCCGCCTGCGGCCAGCGCTACCACGACCACCAGAGTTACCAGCAGCAACCGCCAGGAACGATGTTTCATTAACGTTTCACCAATCCAGTCAAGCCGCCCGCGATCAGGGCGGCGGTATCAGCCAGTGCGACCAGCGGATCAAGCCCGGCAGGCACGGCCATGTATCGAGGTTCCCAGTCGGGCTGGAATTTGTCTTTAAAGCGGCGCAATCCCTGAAAGTTGTACAGGTGCTCGCCGCGCTGGAACAGCATTGAGCCCAGGCGCTGGGTCAACGGCGCGCCGCGCCGGGGTTGCAGGCCCGACAACGGCACCATGCCCAGGCTGAAGCGGGCGTAGCCGTGCTTCTTATAGTGTTGAATCAGGCCGACCATCATGAATTCCATGGTCAGTTTCGGCGCGTCCGGGTGCGCGCGCATCAGGTCCAGGCTCGACAGCTCATGGCTGTGGGTCTCCAGCAGGTTGGCAAAGGCCACCGGCTTGCCTTCGAAACGAATGATCGCCACCCGAAAATGCCGAATGTACGCTTCGCTGAATCGCCCGAGGGAGAAGCCTTTTTCACGCACGTTTTTGCCAGTCAGCCACGCATCGGAAATCACCTTCAGTTCATCCATCGGTGCTTCGCCCGGCTCGTGGATCTCCAGTGACAGCCCGTCACGGGTGCCGCGGTTCCAGGTGTAGCGCAGGTCTTTCATCTCTTTGCCTTTGGCGTCGAGATCAAAGCGGTGCAGGTCGACGCGGGCTTCTTCGCCAAGTTTGATCGCGGTCAGACCGATGTCCATGTAGAACGGCAGGTTTTCAGCGCGCACCTGATAAAACACCGGGCGGGCGTGGAAGGTGTCGCACAGGTCGCGAAATTGCCAGATCAGTTCGGCGCGTTGCTGATTGGGGCCGATGGGGTCATACAGCGCAACAAGGCTGCGACCGCGACGGGCATACATCAGAAAGGCGTTGTCGTCCGGGTGGAACAGCAACGCTTTATCGCCGGTCAGGGCCAGACCGCCGTCAGGTTGATCGGAAGCGAGGAGGATTTTCTCTGCGCGTTCCAGCTCGCTGGCATCGGGCAGATGGATCACCGGGCGGGCCGTGCGCAACAACCAGGTCAGCGACACCACCACCAGCACCACCGCAGCGCCCAGCAGCGAGCGCAAACCGCGAGGTGCGTCTGCGTCCAGGGTGAACTGCCACCACAACTGATGGCTATAAGGCACATCTTGGTAGGCGAACAGCAGCAGCCAGATCGAGGCCGCCAATACACACAGGCTGGCAACCAGATAAAGCGGCGAGAACGGCAGTTCGGTCAAACGGCTCGGGCGGTAGAACGAGCGGCGAAACAGGGCCAGCAAACTGGCTGTGAGGGTCAGGATGCAGGCTTCTTCCCAGTCGAAGCCTTTGAGCAGCGACAGCACGGCGCCGACCAGCAGCAAAACGGTGGTGAGCATCCAGGCGGCCGATAAACGTCGGCGCAAGCCTTGAGCCAGCAACAGACACAGCACGCCAATCAGGCTGGCGCCAAAGTGCGACGCGTCGATCAGGCGATGAGGGATGAGAAAGCCGATGTGCTCCAGGCGCGTGTCGATTTCAGGCGTGGCGCCGGAGAACAACAACACGACGCCGGACATGAACACCAGAATCGCCAGAATCGGTGCCGCAAGCCCAGAGGCTACGCGCAGGCTTTGGCGGGTCTGGATCAAGCGTTGCGCTTCATTGATCAGCAGCATCAGGCAGGCAATGAGCAGCGGCAATATCACGTAGATCATGCGATACAGCAGCAACGCCGCGGCCAGTGGGGCGGCGCCGAGCGTGTCGGCAAACGCGGCCAGCAAAATCGCTTCGAACACCCCGACTCCGCCGGGGACATGGCTGAGCACACCTGCGGCCAGGGCCAGCAGATAGACCAGCAGGAAGGCACCGAAAGGCGGTGCTTCTGGCAGTAACAGATAGAGCACGGTGGCAGCGGCAGCCACGTCCAGCGCGGTAATCAGCAGTTGTAGCCATGTCAGACGCAGGCTAGGCAGGCGCAGGGTGCGTCGGCCGGCTTTAACCAGCAGGTTGTCGGGGATCGGTTGCTGGGGCAGGCGTCGGCGGTAAATGCCCAGCGCCAGCAGGCCGAACAGTGCCAGCACTGAGATGGCAATCGCCCCCAGTACATAAGTTGGAAGGTGCAGGGCGGCAGAGGCGGCGGGCAGGTTGCTTAGTGTCGCGAGGGCTGCCAGCGGCGGTAAAGCGCATCCCAATGACAAGCTGGCGAACAGCGTCATGTGTGCGACTTCCGAGGCGCCTACGCCTTCACGCGCATACAAACGGTAGCGAACCGATCCGCCGGAGAGCAGCGACAGCCCAATGGCATTGCCAATCGCAAAGGCAGTAAACCCGCCAAGCGCCAGGGTCTTGGGCGGCAGTTTGACACCTGCGTAACGGCTGGCTGACCACTCGTACCCCAGCAAAATGACAAAGCCGACTGCTGTGGCAGCCACGGCGCCAAAAAGTGCGGGTTTGGGCACTTCCAGAATCGAGTCGTGCAATGCGCTCAGGTCCAGCTCACTGAGCAAGTGTCGACACGCAATCAGGGCGATTGCGAACAACAACAGGGTGAGGGCAAGTCCAATGGGCTGACGGTATTTGCTCAGCAAATCCAGCCAGTGCAAACGCGCCGCGGCAATGGGCTGGGCTGCAGTAACGGAGTCTTTTGGGAGTGGCGAATTATCGGGCATCAATCACCTCGTGGATCGTGCGCGATAGGATGGATGCATCGACTCAAGTTACCAATCCTTTTGGTTAAAATATTTTGAAATACTTTCAGTCGTTTGCCTGAGGTTCAGGTTGCGAGGTTGAAAAGAGGGGCGTCGTGGGGATTGAGCATAGGCGGGCGAACTTTCAGAAATATGCCGTTTATTGTCAATAAACGCCTGGCGCTCACTTTTTGAGCGCACACAAAAAAGGCCACTCTTTCAAGTGGCCTTCTTCGATGTTTGGTTGCGGGAGCCGGATTTGAACCGACGACCTTCGGGTTATGAGCCCGACGAGCTACCAGACTGCTCCATCCCGCGTCTGTGTGGGCGCATTCTACAGAGGAACTCAAATGTGTCAACGTCTAATTGACTCTGCGGTCGAATTAGACGGGTTTGCGTGACGGTAAGGGTAAAAGTAGACGCGCACAAAAAAGGCCACTCTTTCAAGTGGCCTTCTTCGATGTTTGGTTGCGGGAGCCGGATTTGAACCGACGACCTTCGGGTTATGAGCCCGACGAGCTACCAGACTGCTCCATCCCGCGTCTGTGGGGCGCACTCTACAGTGATGAGCTGAGGAGTCAACCTTTAATGCATAAATGCAGGCAATTAGATGAAATGCTGCCGGTTGTCTGCGTGAATCAAGCGCGGGAACGAAATGAGTGATGCCGGGCGCCGCAGGGTACGCAGAAACTGACGCGCACAAAAAAGGCCACTTTTTCAAGTGGCCTTCTTCGATGTTTGGTTGCGGGAGCCGGATTTGAACCGACGACCTTCGGGTTATGAGCCCGACGAGCTACCAGACTGCTCCATCCCGCGTCTGTGTGGCGGATTCTACAGCGATACGCACATGTGTCAAACGTTAATTTAGAAAAAAGTGTTCTGGTTCAATTGGTTAGGCCGTGATTGAAGTTATATGAGGGCCTGCAGGCCACGTGATATGGGGATTTGCTCTATTAAAGTGGCGAGTTCGATAGGGGAAATAAATATGTGCCGCTGTAGAACCACGCTGGTCGGGGAGGCTGAAGACTACTGGTGCTATATACAGTTGCGGATGACATACTGGCGACCCGCTTTGAACCTCAGAAAGAACGCCGCCCCACATGACGCAGCGAAAAATCATTCATGTCGACTGTGACTGTTTCTACGCCGCCATTGAGATGCGTGATGATCCGAGCCTGGCAAACAAGCCTATGGCGGTCGGAGGCTCAGCAGATCGGCGGGGCGTGATCTCAACGTGCAACTATGAAGCGCGGGCTTATGGGGTGCGATCGGCCATGTCCTCGCGGCATGCGCTGAAGCTGTGTCCTGATCTGGTGATCGTGCATGGGCGGATGGACGCTTATAAAGAAGCATCCCGCGAGATTCACGGCATCCTGCGCGATTACACCGAGTTGATTGAGCCGTTATCGCTGGATGAGGCTTATCTGGATGTGTCGGACAGTCCGCACTTCGCCGGCAGTGCCACGCGCATTGCTCAGGATATCCGGCGCAGGGTTTCCAATCAGTTGCACATCACGGTCTCGGCCGGGGTGGCGCCTAACAAGTTTCTGGCAAAAATCGCCAGTGACTGGCGCAAGCCCAACGGGTTATTTGTGATTACCCCAGATCAAGTGGACGATTTTGTCTCTGCGCTACCGGTCAACAAGCTGCATGGCGTTGGCAAGGTGACCGCCGACAAGTTGGCGCGGCTGGGGATCGAGACCTGCCTGCAATTGCGTGACTGGAGCAAGCTGGCGCTGGTGCGTGAATTCGGCAGCTTTGGTGAGCGGTTGTGGGGGCTGGCGCGAGGCATTGATGAGCGCCTGGTGCACAGCGACAGTCGCCGTCAGTCAGTCAGTGTTGAAAACACCTACGACGTCGACTTGCCGGATCTGGCGACCTGCCTGGAAAAACTCCCGGAACTGCTCGACACCTTGAATGGGCGTATCGGGCGGCTGGACGCGAGTTACCGTCCGGGCAAGCCGTTCGTCAAAGTGAAATTTCACGATTTCACCCAGACCACGCTTGAGCAGTCGGGGGCCGGAAGGGATCTGGAGAGTTATCAGGGCCTGTTGAGCCAGGCCTTTGCGCGCGGCGCCAAACCCGTTCGATTGCTCGGGCTTGGCGTGCGCTTGCAGGATTTGAGTACCGGGTTTGAGCAGTTGGAGTTATTTGACGGGCGCTCGTAGCGCGCCCCTCAACTTACGCCGGGGTCTGCGACCAGCCGACCGGCATTTTTGGTCAGAGACTGAAGGAATTCACGCTGCAACTCAGGATCGTTGCGTGTGAGTTCGATCAGGCTCTGTTCCAGTTCGCTGGCTTCTTCTTCAAGGCCTAACTCAGACAAGCGTTTGACCCGATGCACCCATTGGTTGACATCGTCACCCTCAAGGTCGTCGAAGATCAGGTTGTGCGCTTCCAGCAGTTTGCCGCGCAAGTGGCTGCTGATTGAGAGGGTTGAGTCGGAGTGCGTCTCGTCCTGTGCGTCCTCTACCGTGATCGTCAATTTGCCGACGTGGTTGAGATCCTGTTCGGCAAAAGGGCCGTCCAGCAGGTTGAGGCGTAACACGCCATTGCGGTCAGTGGTCAGTTCGTGGGTCTGTTTCCCCGCTGTCACCGCTACGGGACGTTCAGCCCACGGCAGGCTGGAATACTCCAGACGAGAATCGCGCTGGACGTCTTCGATCCCGGCCAGGCTCTGTTGGGCTCGGCCATTGGATTGCACGTTCATGGCCGGATTCAGCCCGTCAACGCCATAGCTGAGCCAGTCTCTGGTGACGCTGTCCGGCAATTGCCCGAACATGAAGATGTTCAGCACATTGGCGCCGACCCCCGCAACCACTGCCACGGCCCCCAACGGCACCTCGTAGATTTCTCTCCAGGGCTGGTAAGGGGTGTAGCGGTCGTAACGGCGGGTGACATCGAACTCGGTGACTTCGAAGGTCTTTTGCTCGTTGATGCGCACACGACGTTGCGGCAACTCCAGAACAGCCGGCGAACCCACATCGATGAGCAGGCTGTGGGACAGCAGTTTGCGCTCGATGCGCTCCTCGTGCTCGCTGCGTTGCGACATGTGGTTGGCACAGCCGTTCAACAGCAGGGCGCCGCACATGGCGGCGCCCCCGAGGGTTAAGGTACTTCGATTGAACATGGCGTCTCTATATTCGGGTTCAGCGACGGATGCGTGCCTGAAGGAAGGCCAGGACGTCAGCCACGGGCAGGGCTTGCGGCTCTGCTTCGGTGCGACTCTTGTACTCCAGGTTGCCTTCGGCCAGGCCACGGTCGCTGACTACGATGCGGTGCGGGATGCCGATCAGTTCCATGTCGGCAAACTTGATGCCGGGGCTGGTTTTCTTGTCGCGATCATCCAGCAGCACTTCAAAACCTGCCGCTGTCAGTTGGGCATACAGGGTGTCAGTGGCTTCGCGCACCGCTTCGGTTTCGTAACGCAGCGGCACCAGCGCCACCTGGAACGGCGCCAACGCATCGCTCCAGATAATGCCGCGCTCGTCGTTATTCTGCTCGATGGCAGCGGCAACCACGCGCGATACGCCAATGCCGTAGCAGCCCATGCTCAGCGTGACCGGCTTGCCGTTCTCGCCCAGCACCTGACACTTCATGGCTTCGCTGTACTTGGTGCCCAGCTGGAAAATGTGCCCCACTTCGATGCCGCGCTTGATTTCCAGCGTGCCTTTGCCGTCCGGGCTAGGGTCGCCCGCCACGACGTTACGCAGGTCGGCAACCGTCGGTACTGGCAGATCACGCTCCCAGTTCACGCCGAAGTAATGCTTGTCGTCGATGTTCGCGCCTACGGCGAAGTCGCTCATCATTTCGACCGAGCGATCGATGATGCAAGGCAATGGCAGGTTCAACGGGCCCAGCGAGCCTGCACCGGCACCGATGGCCTCGCGCAGTTCGGCATCGCCCGCCATGACCAGCGGGCTGGCCACCAGCGGGTGGTTGGACGCTTTGATTTCGTTGAGTTCGTGGTCGCCACGGATGACCAGCGCAATCAGCGTGCCTTCTTCGGCAGCGTGGACGATCAGGGTCTTGACGGTTTTCTCAATCGCCAGGCCATGGCCTTCGACCAATTGCTGAATGGTTTTGGCGTCCGGGGTGTCCACCAGGCGCAGCGTTTCAGTGGCAGCCGGGCGCACGGTTTCAGTTGGGATGGCTTCGGCTTTTTCAATGTTGGCCGCGTAGTCAGAGCCGTTGCTGAACACGATATCGTCTTCGCCCGATTCAGCCAGTACGTGGAACTCGTGGGAGCCGGCGCCGCCAATGGAGCCGTTATCGGCTTCAACCGGACGGAATTTTAGGCCCAGACGAGTAAACACGTTGCAGTACGCCTGATGCATGCGGTCGTAAGTAACCTGCAGCGAGGCGTCGTCTGCGTGGAAGGAGTACGCGTCCTTCATGATGAATTCACGGCCGCGCATCAAGCCGAAACGGGGACGGATTTCGTCACGGAACTTGGTCTGGATCTGATACAGGTTGATAGGCAGCTGCTTGTAGCTGTTCAACTCGTTGCGGCACAGGTCGGTGATCACTTCTTCATGGGTCGGGCCCACGCAGAACTCACGGCCATGACGGTCTTTAAGGCGCAGCAGCTCGGGGCCGTATTCTTCCCAGCGCCCGGATTCTTGCCACAGTTCGGCCGGCTGGATGCTCGGCATCAGCACTTCCAGAGCGCCTGCAGCGTTCATTTCTTCACGAACAATGGCTTCGGCCTTGCGCATGATGCGCAGGCCCATCGGCAGCCAGGTGTACAGGCCGGAAGCAAGTTTGCGAATCATGCCTGCGCGCAGCATCAGCTGATGGCTGATAACGACCGCGTCCGATGGCGTTTCTTTTTGTGTGGCGAGCAAATATTGACTGGTGCGCATGGTTAGCCGGTGCCGTTGCTGATGACTAGAAATGACTGGGCATTGTACGGGCGAGATGTGCTTGCGTACAGGCCGGGCGGGGGAGGCTGGCTCCCCCGAGTGTTTACGGGGCTTTTTGGAGGTCGACAGGCGGTTTTTGCCGTGCGCGGCGGCTCTCTTGATACCAGTGCAGGCTGATCAGCAGCAGCGTGGGAATGCCCATCACCGCCGTAATGATGAAGAAGTTGTGGTAGCCGAACTTCTCGACCAATACGCCGGAGTAACCCCCCATCAGACGCGGCAGCAGCAGCATGATGGAGCTGAGCAGCGCGTATTGAGTGGCGGAAAACTTGAGGTTGGTCAGGCTCGACAGGTAGGCCACGAACGCCGACGTGGCGAGGCCGGAGCTGAAGTTGTCGAGTGAAATCGTGACAATCAGCATTTGCAAGTTCGGGCCCATGTCGGCCAGCAGCATGAACAGCAGGTTCGTCCCGGCCGACGCCGCGCCGCCAATGAGCAGGATCGGCAAGATGCCGAAGCGCACGATCAGCAGGCCGCCCATGCCTGCGCCCACGAGGGTCATGATCAGGCCAAAAATCTTGCTGACCCCGGCAATCTGATCCTTGGTAAAGCCCTGGTCGATATAGAACACGTTGGCCATGACGCCCATGACCGTGTCAGACATGCGGTAGGTGGCGATCAGGCCGAGCAGCAACAGTGCTTGCCACCGATAACGCACGATAAAGTCGTTTACAGGGGTAAGCACGGGCGCCAACCCGCGTCGTCCGATTGAAGACAGGCACATCGCGGTCAGCAGGGTGTAAAGAATCGCACGCAGAAAAGCTCGGTCTTCCAGCAGTAAATCAAGAGGTGTCTGGTCACCAAAGAGCACACTTGCGAAATCGGTGTTGTAGAGCTGGGTAAACATCGCGGGGAACGAGACCAGCAGCACAATCAGTACGAATACCGATGCCAGCTGATGGCCGAAGCCGTATCGCCCGGCGGACAACTGCGTGCGCAGGGGCACGGGCGGTTCGCGCATGAAAAAGGTGGTCAGCAGGGCCGGGACCATCAGCACCCCGAACAGCACGTAGGTGCCGGTCCAGGCGGAGTGTTTGTAGTTAAACCCGGTGGAGCCGAATCCTTCCGCGAAAAACAGGGCGCCGGCCGTGGCCAGCAAGGCGGCTACCCGATAGCCCGACATGTAGCTGGCGGCGAGTGCGGCCTGACGGCTGTCTTCTGCAATCTCCAGGCGGTACGCGTCGACGGCAATGTCTTGGGTAGCCGAAGCAAAAGACACGACTACGGCAATGGCAATCAGCCAGGACAGATGTTTTTGCGGGTCACAGAAGCCCATGCCGACCAGGCCCAGAATGACCAGCGACTGCGACAGAACCAGCCACGAACGGCGGCGGCCGAGCCTGCCCAGCAAGGGCAGGCGCCATTGGTCGAGCAGGGGTGACCACACCCATTTAAAAGCGTATGCCAGGCCGATCAGGCTGGCATAACCAATGGTTTCGCGGGCCACACCGGCTTCGCGCAACCAGACGGAAAGCGTTGAGAACACCAGCATGTACGGCAAGCCGGCGGCAAAACCGAGCAACAACAGCACAAGAGTCGAGGGGCTGGCATAGGCAGCGAGCGCGGCGCGCCAGGTTTTACGGGGCATGGGCTGGAGTCTGCCTCAGGTTACGGAAACAAAGGGCGCACTCTAACCGTAGTGCTCTATCGGGCGCCAGCCATGGCGTTGTATATCCACGCGATTATTCACAATGCTCAGCCCTTCATCGCGAAGCCGCGCGCGCTGCTCATCCCCTGACGGCGAACCTGCTGGCAAACTGATACGCCCGCCCGCGGCCACGACACGGTGCCACGGCAAGCGCGAGCCTTCCGGTAGCTGGCTGAGTGTGCGCCCGACCCACCGCGCTGCCCGGCCCAGGCCCGCCAGCCCGGCGAGCTGACCGTACGTCACCACAGAGCCAGCGGGCACCTGCATCAGCGTTGAGTAGAGGGCTTCGCGCCGAATATCGGCCGGCGTTTGAGTGGGAGATGGGTCGCAATTCACGTCAGGTTTCTTTGTCGAGTTGGCTGGGGTGTATAGCTGAAGGCATTTCTGTCAATTGGACTAATGAAGGAACTACATCCTTTTCAGCCGGTCTTTCTTTGCCTGGGGCGTGTCCATCTGGATAATGCCGGCATTCTTTCGCAAACCTGAGTTTCGCATCTGCTTATGTTGTCCAGAACCCTGTTATGCCTCGCTGTGTTGAATGTGTCCACGCCTTTGCTTGCTGATACGGTCTGGTTGAAAAACGGCGACCGCCTGAGCGGCAAAATCAAAGTGTTTGATGGCGGCAAGTTACTCATTCAAACCAAATATGCGGGGGCCATTCCCATTGATTGGAAAGAGGTTAAAACCCTTGAGAGCGATCAGGAGTTATTGGTCAAACAGGATGCGTACACGGGCGAAAAAGCCAAATCGCTAAAAGCAGCCGAGGACGGCAAGGTCACGCTGGCCAATGGTGATGCACCCAGAACGGTCGACCTGGCAAGCATTCAGCAGATCATCAAGCCCAAACCGGTGATCGAAGATCTGGTCTGGAAGGGCAATATAGATGTGGCCCTCGACTACAAACGTGCCGACAAAGACACCGACGACTACGACATCGACTTTAAAACCACTGCCCGTCACGGTGCCTGGCGTCATCACGCTGAAGGCGAATATAACCGCGAGTTCCAGAACGATGTGGTCACCACGGATAACTGGAGCGCTGAATACGCCCTTGACCATTTCATTGATGAAAAGTGGTATTGGCAAGGTCGCCTGACGTACAAGCGCGACAAGGTCGAAGATATCTCCCGTCAGCGCACCGTGGGTACGGGTCCTGGCTATCAGTTCTGGGATGACGAGCTCGGCGCGTTCTCACTGGGCTCACTGGTGAACCGCACGGATTATGAATATTCAGACGGCAAGAAAGACAACTTCTATTCCTTGGCCATGCGTTGGGACTACAACCGTTATTTGCTGGGCAAGACGGTGTCGCTGTTCACCAATGGCGAAGTGGGCAAGCCGTTGTCCAGTGCCTCGGATTACAGCCTTGAGGCTGAAATCGGCCTGCGTTACAAAGTCACCGAATGGGCCTCCCTCAACCTTAAGGCTGAGAAAGACCTGGTGGGCAGTGGCAGCGGGACGGACAACACGCTCAACAAAACCCGATACACCGCAGGTTTTGGTGTGACCTGGTAATCAGTCAGCCGAGGCGCATCGGCTGCCAAAACTGCCTGTACGGGCAGCTTCGGCGCCTAATGCTTGCTGCGTGAATGGCATTGCCTGAAACAACTGCCCGGACGGGCGGGGTGCAATCGCGGGTTAAATTCGCAGCCCGCCATCCAGCTCCAGGATTCGGCCGCTGTAGTAGTCGTTTTCAAAGATATAAGCCGCTGAATGAGCGATTTCTTCGACTTTGCCCATGCGTTTGAGCGGGATGAACGACGTCATTTTCTCCAGGGCTTCCGGTTTCATGCCCAGGGTCATTTCAGTTTCGATGAAGCCCGGTGCAATCCCCGCGACCCGAATGCCATAGCGCGCCAGCTCTTTGGCCCAGGTCACGGTCGCAGCGGCTACGCCTGCTTTGGCCGCCGAGTAGTTGGTCTGGCCCACGTTGCCGGCCCGCGAGATGGACGAGATATTAATAATCGCCCCCTGATTGTTCAGCTCAACCATTTTGGCGGCGACTTCGCGGGTGCACAGGAACACACCGGTCAGGTTCACATCAATCACCGCCTGCCACTGCGCCAGGCTCATCTTGGTGATCTCGCCGTCTTTAACCTTGAGCAACATGCCATCGCGCAGGATGCCGGCGTTATTGATCAGGCCGTGGATTGCACCAAAGTCATCGGCAATCTGTGACACCGTTTGTGTGACTTGCTCTTCATTCGCCACGTTGCACAGATAGGCCCGGGCTTCGACGCCCTGGGCCTGGCAGGCCGCTACGGCGACTTCGAGCTTTTCGAGGTTCAGGTCAACCAGCGCCAGCTTTGCGCCTTTGGCCGCCAGATACTCGGCCATGGCACGACCTAGCCCTTGGCAACCGCCAGTGATAATGATTACTTTGTCTTTAAGTTGCATGACAGCCCTCGGCAGCAATTCATCGGAGTGATTCCTTACACCGCCTTTGATCGACGCCGGGGGAGTGGTCGTCTATCAAATACAGCCCTGAGTGCGGGTGTACTGCATGCCCTGAACTCGTCCGTTTTCGACGGATTTTTTATAAGGAGTCACAGATTGAGCGTTGAAGCTGCCAAGCATGCCCGAGAATTACTGCTCAAGGAATACCGTGGAGCACTGGCGACGCAGTCCAAGGCGATGCCGGGCTTCCCGTTCGGCTCGGTGGTGCCGTATTGCCTGGACGATCAAGGCCGTCCCTTGATTCTCATCAGCCGCATTGCCCAACACACCCATAACCTGCGTCAAGACCCCAAGTGCTCGTTGATGGTTGGCGAGCGTGGGGCAGAGGACGTACAGGCTGTAGGGCGTTTGACCGTGATGGCCGAAGCCGAGCAGTTGACTGATGCAGCGGCCATTGAAGCGGCTGCCGAGCGTTATTACCGCTACTTCCCCGAGTCCCGCAGCTATCACACGGCCCACGATTTTGATTTCTGGGTGCTAAAACCGGTGCGCCATCGTTATATCGGCGGGTTTGGTGCCATCCACTGGCTGGATCAGGTGACGTTGACCAACCCGTTTGCCGGGCAGGTCGAGCTGCGCATGGTTGAGCACATGAACGACGACCATGCCAATGCCATTCAGCATTACGTGCAGTTAGCCGGGTTGCCGCAAACCACACCTGCCGTACTGGTCGGAATAGACAGCGAGGGCATGCATTTGCGCATCGGTGAGGGGCTTTATTGGCTAGGCTTTCCTGAGAGCTGCAACACTCCGATACAAGCGCGCGAAGCCCTGGTTCTTCTGGCCCGCGCCAGCGAATGGCCGAAAAAACAGCCAGCCTGACCTTGAATTCAGCGCCAAGCGCCGTCATCTAGGTTGAGTTGGAAGATATTCTTCCGGAGAGGAATCATTTGATGCGCGCTTTTCTATTGCTCTTTCTGTTGTTTCCCGTGCTAGAGCTGTACGTCTTTTTCAAGGTCAGCACCGCGATTGGTTTTTTCCCCGCGTTGTTGCTGATCATTGCTGGCTCCATGCTGGGGATTCTTGTGGTGCGGGTCGCCGGATTGGCGACGGCACTCAGCGCGCGCGAAAGTTTGAATCGCGGCGAGTTACCTGCCGAACAAATGCTCCACGGTTTGATGATGGCGTTGGGCGGTGGCTTGCTGGTGCTGCCCGGCTTTATCAGCGACATCGCCGGTTTGCTGTTGCTGCTGCCACCGGTTCGCAGTCTGCTGGTCAATCGCTTGCGCAAACGCGCTGAAGAGCAAGCCATGCGCCAGCGTGCCTTTGCGGATGAATTCGATGCCACGGCGCGTCCCGGTACACACCCGCCCTTGGGGCGTGAACCCAATGTGATCGAAGGTGAGTTTGAGCACCGCGACAAGTAAAACGCTTCAGCTTTTACAGCACGGCACTTCGGTGCCGTGTTCGTTTTTAGCCGCAGGAGCGCGCAAAAAAAATCATGGGTCGACCCTTGTAATCACCACGGTCGCCCTCATGTAACGGACACCGCAGGGTTTTGCTGGCAACAGCAAGCACTTATCCGCGAAACACCCCCGGCAATTCCGGACTTGTAAACCCAGCCGGTATGACACCGGCCGATGAACACCACAATTAGGAGAGATCGACAATGAAGCTTCGTCCTCTGCATGACCGCGTCGTAATCCGTCGCAGCGAAGAAGAAAAGAAAACCGCTGGCGGTATCGTTCTGCCTGGTTCGGCTGCCGAAAAAGCCAACAGCGGTGAAGTGATCGCCGTGGGCACGGGTCGCGTTCTGGACAACGGTGAAGTGCGTGCGCTGGCCGTGAAAGTGGGTGACAAAGTCGTGTTCGGCCCTTACTCCGGCAGCAACACCGTGAAGGTAGACGGCGAAGACCTGTTGGTAATGGCTGAGAACGAGATTCTCGCTGTTATCGAAGGCTGATTTCCCGCTCATTTTCCCGTTACTACACAGTATTTAAGGAAGAACGATCATGGCTGCTAAAGAAGTTAAATTTGGCGATTCCGCCCGTAAGAAAATGCTCGCCGGTGTCAACGTCCTGGCTGACGCAGTAAAAGCGACCTTGGGCCCTAAAGGCCGTAACGTGATCATCGAGAAGAGCTTCGGCGCTCCGACCATCACCAAGGACGGCGTGTCCGTTGCTAAAGAAATCGAGCTCAAAGACCGCTTCGAAAACATGGGCGCGCAACTGGTTAAAGACGTTGCTTCCCGTGCCAACGACGACGCGGGTGACGGTACTACCACTGCAACCGTTCTGGCTCAATCGATCGTCAACGAAGGCCTGAAAGCCGTCGCTGCCGGCATGAACCCGATGGACCTCAAGCGCGGTATCGACAAAGCGACCATCGCTATCGTCAAAGAACTGCGTGAACTGGCCAAGCCTTGTGCTGACAGCAAGGCGATTGCTCAGGTAGGTACTATCTCTGCCAACTCCGACAACTCCATCGGCGACATCATTGCCGAAGCCATGGAAAAAGTCGGCAAAGAAGGCGTGATCACCGTTGAAGAAGGCTCGGGCCTGGAAAACGAACTGTCTGTGGTTGAAGGCATGCAGTTTGACCGCGGCTACCTGTCCCCTTACTTCGTGAACAAGCCAGACACCATGGTGGCTGAGCTTGACGGTCCGCTGATCCTGTTGGTTGACAAAAAGATCTCCAACATCCGCGAAATGCTGCCAGTTCTGGAAGCCGTTGCAAAAGCCGGCCGTCCACTGCTGATCGTGGCCGAAGACGTTGAAGGCGAAGCCCTGGCGACGCTGGTTGTGAACAACATGCGCGGTATCGTGAAAGTCGCTGCCGTAAAAGCACCTGGCTTCGGCGACCGTCGCAAAGCCATGCTGCAGGACATCGCCGTTCTGACGGGCGGTACCGTTATCTCCGAAGAGATCGGCCTGAGCCTGGAAAGCACCACCCTGGAGCACCTGGGTAACGCCAAGCGCGTGATCCTGTCCAAAGAAAACACCACCATCATCGATGGTGCTGGCAACGATGCGGACATCCAGGCACGTGTGACCCAGATCCGTGCACAAGTGGCTGATACCACTTCTGACTACGACCGTGAAAAACTGCAAGAGCGTCTGGCCAAGCTGTCCGGCGGTGTTGCTGTGATCAAGGTAGGTGCCGGTTCTGAAGTTGAAATGAAAGAGAAGAAAGCCCGCGTTGAAGACGCCCTGCACGCTACCCGTGCAGCCGTTGAAGAAGGCGTGGTACCTGGCGGTGGCGTGGCACTGGTTCGCGCTCTGCAGGCCATCTCTGAGCTGAAAGGCGACAACGCTGATCAAAACGTCGGTATCGCGCTGCTGCGTCGTGCAGTAGAAGCGCCTCTGCGTCAGATCGTTGCCAACTCCGGTGACGAGCCAAGCGTAGTGGTCGACAAAGTGAAGCAGGGTTCGGGTAACTACGGTTACAACGCGGCCACTGGCGAATACGGCGACATGATCGAAATGGGTATCCTTGACCCGGCTAAAGTGACCCGTTCGGCTCTGCAAGCGGCTTCGTCGATTGCCAGCCTGATGATCACCACTGAAGCGATGATCGCCGAGATCCAGGAAGACAAACCAGCTGGCGGCGGCATGCCAGACATGGGCGGCATGGGTGGTATGGGCGGCATGATGTAAGCCAGCCTTACCCCGATACGCAAAAGCCCCGCCTGAGTAATCAGGCGGGGCTTTTTATTGTCTGCGGTTTTAGGGAGGCTCCGTGTTCAGGTCGTTAGCGGCGCAACATGCTCTTGAAGTGGGGAACACCTGCCGCCGTGGCCTGGCGATCTCACGGCTGCGTGCCGTATAAGGCACGCAGCTGCGCTTTCGCTTTAGCGTTTTGTGACCTGTTCGGGCACAGCCTGCTCGGGTTTCCAACTCAATAACTGCTGTTTGTAGCCATAACTGGCGGTCTGGTAATAGGTGATTGCCCGCTCAATCAGCGCATCGGTGGCCGGTACGCGGGATTCAACACTGGCGGTCAGTGCCTGGTCGTGGCGACGCAAGCCTTGGCGCGGGCTCAAAATCGCCAGGTCGTTGCCGTCGAAAAGCCCCAGGTGCTGGTAGTTGCCCACCACCACCCGTGGCGGCAGCGGGTTATCTTGCAACAGGTTGCGGCCGAAAAACGTGGACTGATAATCCATGTTCAACAGGCCGAGCAGGGTCGGCGCCAAGTCGATCTGGCTGGCCAGTTGTGCGCTTTCCCGGGCCTGGATCAGCTTGGGTGCATAGATGAACAACGGGATCTGGTAATTGGCGATCGGCAGGTCTTCTTTGCCGGCGCTTCCCGCCGTGTGGTCGGCCACGAAGATGAAGATCGTGTTGTCGAACCACGGTTTCTTGCGGGCATCGTTCAGGAACTGGCCGATGGCGTAGTCAGTGTATTTCACTGCGCCGTCACGGCCATTCCCCGACTTGATATCGATCCGGTTGTCCGGGTACGTATAAGGACGGTGGTTTGAGGTGGTCATCAATTGCAACAGAAACGGCCTGTTCTGCGCATATTCAGCATCGGCCAGTTTCAGGGTTTCGCGGTACAGGTCTTCATCGGCCATGCCCCACGCGTTTTTGAAGTGAATGTCAGCTTCGTTCACGCTGCTTTGGTCCACCACGCGGTAGCCGTTACCGCTGAAAAACGCATTCATGTTGTCGAAGTAACCACGCCCGCCGTACACAAACACACTGTCGTAGCCGACGGCGTTGAGTTGCTGGCCCAGGCTGGCAAAACCGCTTTCCCGGCCAATACGTTTGACGATGGAGCGTCCCGGTGTCGGTGGAATGGCCAGCGTAATGGCTTCCAGGCCGCGATCGGTGCGGGTGCCAGTGGCATAAAAGTTATTGAAATACAGGCTTTCTTGGCGCAACCGGTCAAGGTTTGGCGTGAGCTGGCGGTCATCGCCGTTGCTGCCCAGGTACTTGGCGCTCAAGCTTTCGATGGTCACCAGCACAATATTGGGCTGGATGGGCGACCCGGGGTTGTCGATCGTGCGGCGGATATCCAGCGGGTCTTTGCCCACAAACGTCGCGTTGGGCTCTGTCAGCTCGGCGCGCAATTGTTTGGCCACCACCTCAGCGGGGAGGCTGGCGTAGAACTGCGGGTAATCCAGCTCGTTGTTGCGAAAGGCCGCGAAAAATTGATAAGGCCCGTTGCTTGCCAGTTCGTGCTGGTAGGCATTGCCGCCTTGGCCACGCGGGTTATCTTGATCGAGCAGTTGCGCGCTCAGGCCAGCAAGCAGCGCCAGACCGGCGAAGCTGGCCACGCGGGTGCGCACCGTGGGCAGTGGCGCATTCATGGCGGCATTGAAGGGTTTGCGCAGAGCAAAGCACAAGGCAATGGCCGTCGCTGCAATGGCGCTGAGCAAAGCACCTATTGGATAGGACTCCAGCACGTTATTGAGCACTTCATCTGAATACACCAGGTAGTCGACAGCGATGAAATTGAAGCGCACGCCGAACTCGTCCCAGAACAACCACTCCGCCACGGCCGTGAAGAGCATGGCAAATAAGCTGACACCCAGTAACCCTTGCAGAAACCAGCGATGCCCCCGTCGACGGCACAGCGCAGGCGGGCACAACAACAGATAAAGGCCCAGAGGCAACGCGGCGTAAGACAAAAACCCAAGGTCGTAGACCAGGCCAACGCCCACTACCGGCAGCCATTGGTGTCCCGCTTCCCCCCAATGGGTGACCAGCAACAGGCCTCGGGTCATGAGAAAGGTTGCCAGCCAACAGCCTGTCAACAGAAGGAGATAGCGCATTGGCGCGGTGTGCAGCAGACGCATGGTTGTTTTTCCGTAAACCCGTGGGGTGCGCAAGTCTGCTGAGGGAGCTGTCGGCCACTTGTGAATCGCAGGTGAAAAAAATGTTAAGCCTTGATGACACTCAACTAAATAGCCGGAACGCCTTGTGGCGCTGGCCCTGCGGCGTGGTTCGCACTAAGCTGCGCGGGCCAAGACGGCCGTAACTGCGTACGGAGAAAGTGCCCATGCGAATTCTATTGGTTGAAGACAACCGCGATATCCTCGCCAATTTGGCTGATTACCTGGGGCTTAAAGGCTATACCGTGGATTGCGCGCAAGACGGTTTGTCAGGCTTGCATCTGGCAGCCACCGAGCATTACGACCTGATCGTGCTCGACATCATGTTGCCCGGCATTGATGGCTACACCTTGTGCAAACGCCTGCGTGAAGATGCGCGTCGCGATACGCCGGTCATCATGCTCACCGCGCGGGATCAATTGGACGACCGTTTACAGGGGTTCAAGTCAGGGGCCGATGACTACCTGCTCAAGCCGTTCGCCTTGTCGGAACTCGCGGCCCGCATCGAAGCCGTGCTGCGCCGTGCCCAGGGCGGCGGGCGTCGCGAGTTACAAGTGGCGGATCTGAAATACGACCTCGACACCCTTGAGGTCACGCGCCAGGGCCGCCTGCTCAAGCTCAACCCGGTGGGCCTCAAGCTGCTGGCGGTGCTGATGCAAAAAAGCCCCCACGTGTTGCGCCGTGAAGTACTGGAAGAAGCCTTGTGGGGCGATGACTGCCCCGACAGCGACAGCCTGCGCAGCCACGTTCATCAATTGCGTCAAGTGATCGACAAACCGTTCGACAAGCCGCTGCTGCAAACCGTGCATGGCGTGGGCTATCGCCTCGCCGAGGCACGCGATGGAGTTTAAGCAAAGCCTCGCCCAGCGGATCATCATTGCGTTTGCGCTGATGAGCGCGCTGGTCGCGGGGACGTTCGCCATGGGCATCGTGGCCACCGTGCACCTGGTGGAAGAGAAGCTCATTTCGGCGGGCCTGGGCGGCGACTTGCAGCGTCTGCTGCTGATGGACAATGTGGCGGACTGGAACCACCGTCCCGAGCCGGATCAGCTGTTTTATTACAGTGGCGGGCGCGGCGATTTCGCCTTGCCCAAGGATTTGCGACATCTGGAGCCGGGCTTCCACGAAGTATTTCGCGATCAGCTGTCGTATCACGCCATGGTGGAAGTGGTGGACGGGCGTCGCTACGTATTGCTGCAAGACCAGAGTGATTTCGAAGAGCGCGAACGGGTGCTGTTTGCCGTAGTGCTGGTGGGCTTTGTACTGGCGCTGGCGCTGGCTGTGTTTCTGGGGTGGGTGCTGGCACGCCGGGTGATGGCTCCCGTGGTGAGGCTGGCGCGGCAAGTTCGTCACCGCGACCAGCTCCTTGGGCTGGCGCCGCCGCTGGCGCCCGATTATGCCGCTGACGAAGTGGGTGAACTGGCCGTGGCTTTTGACGCCACCCTGGGCCGGTTGCGGGCTACCCTCACGCGTGAACGCCTGTTTACCAGTGACGTCAGCCATGAATTGCGTACGCCCTTGATGGTACTGGCCAGTTCCTGCGAGCTGTTGCTCGAAAGCCCGGCCCTGGATCAGCGCAGTCGTTCGCAGGTTGAGCGGATTTCCCGCGCGTGTGAAGAAATGCGTGAACTGGTGCAGACCTTCCTGATGCTGGCGCGTGCGCAGCATGAGGACGCCAGTATGTCGCCCAAGGTCAACCTCTCGACAGTGGCTGAAGGCCTCATCAGCTTATGGCGCGGGCCTATCGAAGCCAAAGGGCTGGAACTGATCTATCAGCCGGGCGACCCTCTGGATACGCTCTACAACGCGACTTTTCTGCATGCAGTGATGGGCAACTTGCTGCGTAATGCCTTGCATTACACCGACACCGGTTTCATCCGACTGACCCTCGAACCGACCGGTTTTGTGGTGGAAGACAGCGGCGTAGGGATCCCGGAAGAGAAACGTCAGGCGATGTTCCAGCCCTTCGTGCGCGGCAGCGAAAAACGCGGAGAAGGGCTTGGGCTGGGGTTGTCGCTGGTGCAGCGAATCTGTGACAGCCAGGGCTGGCGCGTGACGCTCACCACCATGGAGCCCAATGGCTGCCGATTCCGCGTTGAACTCAACCCTTCGGATTGAGTTTTTTTTGCGACGGCTTGCGCCCTGCAGGCTGTCGCAAAACTAGAGCTTTTAGTCGATAAGTGGCCCTGCGCCACTATTTCTAGCCTGTAAAACCTTGCAACTCTTGCGGGGTTTACAACACGTTTTTTTCACTCGTTGATGACCTGAAGCTCACAGCCGCCTGATTAAGGTGATGGCTACACGCTTCAGGAGAGCCATCATGAGCCCCGCCATCAAACTCAAATTTTCTGAAAAGTACGATCAGCAACACGCCTCGAATTATCTGTTGAAGCACCAGAACGGTTTGGCACGGCGCTTGTCCCATGCCCGGGACGAACAATTGGCCCGCCATGCCCTGGCGTTGGCCGGTGATCCTGGAGTGGTGCTGGATTTGCCCTGCGGCGCGGGGCGTTTTTGGCCGTTGCTGGCGCAAAGACATAATCGTGAAATCATTGGCGCGGACAATTCAGCGTCTATGCTGGATGTGGCTTCAAAGGCGCAACCCGACGAAGTGGTCAAACGGGTACGCCGTTTGCAGACATCTGCTTTCGACATCGACCTGCCCGATAACGCGGTTGACAGTATTTTTTGCATGCGCCTGCTCCACCATATCGGTGATGCCCGTCATCGGATGGCTCTATTGCGTGAGTTTCATCGTGTCAGCCGCGACAGTGTGATTATTTCCCTGTGGGTCGATGGCAATTTCAAGGCGTGGAAACGCAAGCGCCTTGAACGTCGACGCGGTGCCTCACCTGTGCAGGAGGGTTGCCAAAATAGATTTGTGTTACCTGTTGTTACAGTTGAGGGCGAGTTCAGGAAGGCTGGTTTCACCATTCAGAAGCATCTGGATTTTATTCCGCTGTACGCGATGTGGCGGGTTTACGTATTACGCAAGAGATAGCTCATGACCGTTTTTTTTGTACAGCAACCCCCGATGTCCACTGAAGATTGCTTTGAACATTACTGGCGCCAGGAAGGTGAATGGGTTGAAGAACCCAACCGGCGGCGGGGCGGGGAGAGTGGCGTACAAAGGATTCATGAAGATGGCAAGTTGCTCTATGCCAAGCGTCAAGTGGGTCATATTTACCGCAGCTGGCGCTACCCACAGGGGCGCCCGACGGTGCTGCGCGAACGAGATGCCCTGCTCGGGTTGAGCGAACTGAAGGTGAACGTGCCGGAGTTGGTGTTTTGCGGCGCCAAACAGGCGCAAGACAAACAATGGCGTGCCTTGTTGGTCACATCGGCGCTGGACGGTTATATCGAAATTCAAGACTGGTACGCCGCCGGCGGTCGCGAGCAGTACGGCGAAGCGGTGCACGACCGGGTGCTTCAAGCCGTGGCACAGAACCTGGCGCGCATGCACTTGGGGCGCTGGCAGCACGGATGCCTTTATATCAAACACGTTTTTGTGCGGGTCACGGGCACAGAACAGGCCGTACAGGTCGATGCCGCGCTGCTGGATCTGGAGAAATGCAGGCAACGTCTGACGCCGTATAAAGCGGCTTCGCACGATCTGAAACAGTTACGACGCCATTCGTCGTGGAGCGATACCGACTGGCGCAAACTCATCTACTTTTACGAAACGGTGTTTGGCAGCGCCATCAAAGGTTTACGGTGATGAAGCGAGAAATTGCACGAGGTTTGTTTTTGCTGGCTGCACTGGCCATTGCGTCAGTGGCGCTGGCCGCCTGGGAGCAACCCAAGCCACAGGTATTGAGCGCCACCCTCAGTGGCAATCACTGCCCGTTGCCGAGGGTGGCCAAGGTTGAGAGCGTGGCCAAGCCCGATCACGACTTGCTGCTGTTCATGTTCGGTATGTCCCAGGGGTTACGTCCACAGAGTTGAAAACATGTCAGAGGCGTTCTATAGCAGTCGCCGGACCGACCCCCGGCGACGCGCTCCCACGGCAATTGCTCATCCGGCGTCTGTTTTACATCACGTGTAAATGGTTGTCCCAAAGCCCGGCTGGCAGATCCAGAGGTTGGGCAGTCAATTGCGGTTGTCGGCAATCATAGAACCGGCACCGGCCTTGCCCCGAGGTCACCACAAAACCGTCCTTCACCGCCGCTACACCCGCGCAATCCGCTAATGGCGCATCCAGGCGCACCGCGCCGCTGTCCAGATCCCAGACAAAAAACCGATTGCCCCTCGGCGCCGTCAATGCCACCAGCCGCAGATCACTGTGCACCGCGACGCTGGCCGTGTAATGGCCCATGGCACGCAGCTGTTGTTCAGCCACAGGGAAAGGCTCGAAAGGCTGGCCCGGCCGCTTGATCGCCAATAACTCCGACAACTCGTGGGCATCGCCCATGAACTGCTGGCAGGCCACCACGGTGCCATCGCTGGCAATGCCCAAGTGCCGCACACTGTTCATCTGCTGGCTCAAGGTCTCTTTGCTCAGCAGGGTGCCGTCGCGTTGCATCAGTACCAGGCTGGGCTCCATGGCGTTGAGGTTCATCTCGACGCGGCTTTCGGCTTCGGTGCGAATGCCGCCGTTGGCCACCACCAGGGTTTCACCGTCTGGCATCCACGACACTTGGTGCGGGCCGACGCCATGGGTCGGGATCTCTCCACTGTGAATCAGGCGATCGCCTTCAAAGCGGTAAACCCCTAACAATCCGCGGCCCGGATCGGTCGTGTCGTTTTCAGTGGCGTAGAGCCATTCGCCGTCCTTGTGAATCACGGCATGGCCATAAAAGTGACGATTGGGCAGCGACGTGAGGGTTTGCAGCAACGCCCCGTCCGCGAGGCTGATGAGGTAGCTTTCGGTGCCTGGACGTCGGGCCACGAACAGCGCAATGGGCTGCGTCGGGTGGTTGATGATGTCGTGGCAGCGTTGCTTGACCTGGGTACTGAACACCTGGGTGCCGTCGAGCGTGTAGCCGACGGCGAAGTGATTGCCGTCGACGTCGTCACGGGCACTGAGCAACAGCGGGCTTTGGCCCTTCTGTTTGAACAGCGACCAGCCGCCCAGCGTGACGGCGCTGAGCAGTAAACCGCCAAGTTTCAAAGCTTGCCTGCGCATCATAGAACCTTCCTTCATTAATCGCCGTCGTTGGCGTTAAAGCCCAACTGGATGCCCAACGCTTTGGCCAGCTCGCCTTCGTGCAGGCGGTGAACCACGTTCAGGCTGTCGTAGATCGCATCCAGTTGAGCGCGGCCGGCGTCGTCAGCCAGCAGCTCATTGAGCGACCGGGTGTTGTCATTGAACAATTTGAGCGAAGCGTCGTATGCCGCATCGATCTTGTCAGCCAGCGGCTTTTGATCGGCAGGCAGCAGGCCGCGCAGGCCCTTGTTGTCGACACCGACCCACACCGTCCGGGCAGCGGCGAGGCTGGCGGCCAGGCTTTTGAGCGACGACTCGCTGCGCCATGCGTCAGCCTGGAAGGGCTGCGGGATGCCTTTGCTCTGGCGGCCCATCGGCGTGCCGAGTTTTTTCTTCAGGGTGTCCAGTGCAGTGACCTGAACCCGCAGCAAGTCAGCGATGGCTTCGTGGGAGTCGGCATAGCGCTGGTTCGGGAACTTGGTCATTTGCGCCAGCATGCCGTCGGTGCTGTTCCAGCTCGCCAGAATGTCTTCGGCCAGTTGCTTCTGACGTTCGCCAATGGCGCTCAGCAGCGGGCAGTAACGGGCTTTGGTGGCCTCGTCAGCGAGGTCGATTTTGCTGTCGAACAGGATGTACTCATAAGCAGACAACCCCTGGACCACGACGCTCGATTTGGCCAGTGCGGCGGCATCAATTTGCGGTTGGGCGATGACCAGTTGCTCGACCTGACGGCCGACCAGATTTTTTTTGTCCGGCCAGAACTGGACTTGCCACGAACGGTTGCCTTCAGCCAGTGGCCCGATCAGCAAGGGTTGCAGTTCGGCCCAGGCTTTCTGTGCGTGCAGGTAATCGGCCCGTGCGGTGTCGAGTGTTTCCTTGCCCTGGCAATAGGCCAATGCACTGACGGCCAGTTGACGGTCGGCGTCTACCCAGCGGCTGTAGGTGGGCAGGATTACCTGTTTGGCGATCGCAGCCGAGGTAACCGCTTGCGGGTCCTGGGGGGCGCACGCGCCCAGGGCTAGCGCGGCAAGGCTGGTGAACAACAACTTGGGTCGAAACATGTCGGGGTCCCCGATCGTGTAGGCGTTTAAAGAGAATTCAGGAACGCCAGCAACGCAGCGCGCTGCTCGGCATTGAACTGTAAAACGTTCTGGCGCGCCGGCTCGGCTTCGCCGCCATGCCACAGCACGGCTTCGAGCAGATTGCGGGCGCGACCGTCATGCAAAAACTGGGTATGGCCGCTAACGTTTTGGGTCAAGCCGATCCCCCACAGCGGCGGCGTACGCCACTCGCGACCACTGGCGGTAAACTCGGTCCGGTGGTCGGCCAGGCCCTCGCCCATGTCGTGGAGCAGCAAGTCGCTGTAGGGGTGAATCACCTGATTGGCCAGTTCGGGCTCGGCGGCGTCGGGTGCGGTGGTAAAGGTGGACGTATGGCACGCCACGCACCCGGCCTTGTAGAACAGGTTTTTCCCGGCCAGTACCTCGGGCGCCCCGACATCACGGCGTGCCGGCACGGCGAGGTTGCGGGTATAGAACTCCACGAGGCGCAAAATGTTGTCGCTGACTTCGGGTTCGCCGTCCGCGCCGTTGCCATTGGGCGCTTCAAGGCATGCCGTTTGGGCTTGGGTGCAATCATCGAAGGGTCTCAAAGACGTGGTGAGCCCCATATCACCAGAAAAGGCGTGAACATTTTGTTGATTGAGGTTCGGTTGACCGGCTTTCCAGCCAAATCGGCCCAACACCGTTTTTTGTTGCGCGTCATCCCAGACCCAATTGGGGCGCCCGGACACCCCGCCTGCGTTGTCGTCTTTGGCGTTGGCCAGGATCGCGGCTTCGGGGATGGCTTCGAGCAGCCCGAGGCCGATCATGGGCGGGGCAATGCGTGCCGAAAAACGGGTGTCCGGGTGCATCGGGCCATAGCCCAACTGGGTGATCTGCAAGGCTGGTTTGCGCAGCTCGACTTCGGTGCCGTCCTTGAACCGGACGGAAACCGGCTCGTAGTCGACGCGCACTTTGCCTTCCGGGACGACGCCGGGCACCGACATGTCCTGCAACTGGCCGCCATAGGTAGGCTCGGGAACAATACCGGCTTGCTCGATCAGGGTGGCAAACGTCGGGTCATCCGGGATCGACAGGCGTACCAGCATCGACACCGAGTTTTTCGCAGTGGGAGCGGGCGGATGGCCGCGACCGTCCTTGATATGGCAGTTCTGGCAGGCATTGGTATTGAACAGCGGGCCGAGGCCGTCGCGCGCGGTGGTGGTCGAGGGCGCGATCACCCATGGGCTGCGGAAGAAGCTGTTACCGACACTGAAATCCAGACGCCGGCTGGGTGCCAGATTGGCAGACGGCAAAGAAAAGGCGTTCTGGTCGGTTTTGCGCACCGTGGTGGCTCCCCCGGAGCGGGCTTCGCCAGGCTCGGGTTTGGTAAAGCGCGGGGCATCGTCACAACCGCCCAGGCCCAAGGCCACGAGCAGCAGCGACAGGCGAAGAGGCAACGAAGGCATCAGCGTCCAGTTCTACGAGCAAAATCGAGGGCACAAAGTCTAGCAGGGAAGGAGAATTGAAATAAGAGGAATTAGCGTTTGGTTTGACTTACGGCAGTCAAGGCGTCTCATCACGTGAAAAGGCGACCCGCAGGTCGCCTTTTGTCATGCGCACAGACGCAGCGAATCAGAAATCGTGATCGGCGTTGTCCGGGTTCAGGTCGCTGATGCCCAGCTTGCCGGCGGCCTGTTCGATGGCGCCGGTCTGCTTGACCAGTGCGGCGATGGCATCACGCACCACCTGATTGCCCGATTCGTTACCTGCGGCGATCAGTTGGTCGTAGTGCTCGCCCTTGGCAGCGCGATCCACCATGACCTGAATCTTGGCTTCGGTGTCGGCCAGGTCGGATTTCAGCGTCGCGTCAGCCGCCGGGTCAACCACCACCACCAGCGAGGACAGGCTAGGGCCGGTCATCTTGGTGCCGTCGGCACGCAGGTACTCACCCAGGTAGACGTTACGGATGCCTTTGGCGTCGTAGAAGTGCGAGTAGTGGGTGTTGTCGCTGAAGCAGTCTTGCTCGTCTTCAGGGGAGTTGGCTTCCAGCGACACTTTCATGCGCTCGCCCGCCAGTTCGCCCAACGACAGGCTGCCCATGCCGAACAGCATTTTGCGCAGACCGTTCTGTACCGGCTCGGCTTCCAGCGAGGCGCGGTAGTTGTCCGGCACGTTGGGCGCCCAGTTGCCGACCATTTCGTCCAGGTCGTTGACCAGCAGTTGGGTCACGGCTTTGAGGTACGCGCGACGACGGTCGTTGTGGCCGCCGGTGGCGCCTTGGCCTTCCAGGTAGTCAGAGGCCGGACGGTTGCCCGCGCCAGGGCCGGTGCCGTTCAGGTCCTGGCCCCACAGCAGGAATTCAATGGCGTGGTAGCCGGTGGCCACGTTGGCTTCCGAGCCGCCCAGTTCATTCAGGCTGGCCAGGACTTCAGGGGTGATTTCGGTGACGTCGACTTTGTCTTCGCCCACCTGGATCTGGGTATTGGCGATGATGTTGGCGTTGGCGCCCGGGTTGCCCAGTGCGTGAGCGTAGCTGGCGTCAACGTAGTCGATCAGGCCTTCGTCCAGAGGCCAGGCGTTCACCTGACCTTCCCAGTCGTCAATGATGGTGTTGCCGAAGCGGAATACTTCGCTCTGCAGGTACGGCACACGCGCTTCAACCCAGGCGGCCTTGGCGGCTTTCAGGGTGTCGTCATTGGGGGTGGCGAGGAAGGCATCGATGGCGGTTTGCAGTTTTTTCGCGGTGCTTTGCGCGTCGCTGTACACGGCGTGAACCATGTCGGCGTAATGGGCTACCACGGCTTTGGCGGCGGCTTCGTCGATTTTCACCGCGCTGATGTCAGCCGCCGGCGTTGCCTGAGTCGTTGCGGCGGCAGGGGCTGGAGCTGCTGTGTTTTTTTCTTGGTCTTTGTCGCCACAACCGGCGAGTGAAATAGCAATGGCCAGCAAACTGGCGGAGGCCAGAGGCAAACGAATCATGGCGAACATCCTGCTTCGAGAGGTGGGACACGTGTGCGAGTGCACAAAACGATGGCGACATGATGCGAAAGATTTGCATTTTGTGTAAAGGGTTAGCGTTGTAAATATTTCCTATTTACGTCCCTCTCACCCGGATACACCGCAAACCTTGAAACACGGATTTACATAATGGCGGCATTGTTGCGCTGGCCCTGCTTCAGAAAAACGCTCAACTCGCGCGCTGGCAACGGTTTGCTGTACAGGTAACCCTGGCCTTCGTGGCAGCCCTCGTTGATGACATACGTTTCCTGCTCAAGGGTTTCGACACCTTCGGCAATCACCTGCATGCCCAGGCTTCTGCCGAGCTGAATGATGGCCCGCACGATGGTGGCATCGTCGTCGTCGTCGATCAGGTCTTGCACAAAGCTCTTGTCGATCTTGATCTTGTCCAGCGGCAGGCTCTTGAGGTAGCTGAGCGATGAATACCCGGTACCGAAGTCATCAATGGCGATCAGGGCACCGGAGCGGCGCAGGCTGAGCAGGTGTTGCGCGGCCGTGCTGATGTCTTCCATCAGGCCGGTTTCAGTGACTTCCAGTTCAAGGCTGCGGGGTGGCAAACGGTAGATTTGCAACAGGTTGTTGACCATTCGCGGCAAGTCCGCGTGGTGCAATTGCACGGTCGACAGATTGACCGCCATGCGCAGTTCGGTGAAACCCTGATCGTGCCATTCGCGCAATTGGCGGCAGGACTGATCCAGTACCCATTCCCCGATAGCAATAATGCTGCCGTTTTGCTCGGCCAGCGGGATAAACAAATCAGGCGGCACCATGCCGTGAACGGGATGCTGCCAACGCAAGAGCGCCTCGACACCCACCACCTCATGGTCGCTGTAGCGGATCTGCGGCTGGTACACCATGTACAACTGATTGCTCAGCAGGGCGTCGCGCAAGTCTTTTTCCAGCTCACGCCGACGGCGCATCTCGGTGTCGACACTGGCGATGTAGAACTGATAACGGCTGCGCGAGCGTGACTTGGCCAAGGTCATGGTCTGTTCGGCTTTTTGCAGCAGTTTTTCGCTGGTGTCACCGTCTTCCGGGAACAGGGTAATGCCGACGGTGGCCCTCAGCCGGATGGATTGTTCGGCCAGCAGGAACGGGGTTTCCAGGTCGTCGAGAATGCACTGCGCCAACTCCGCGACCTGATAAGGCTGATCGATATCGGCCTGCACCAGCGCAAACTGATCACCCCCCAGGCGGGCAAGTGCCCCCAGCCGACCGCTGTGCGAGCGCAGGCGGTCAGCCACGGCTATCAGCAGTTGGTCGCCGGTTTGATAACCGTGCTGTTCGTTGATGCTTTTGAAATCGTCCAGCCCCACGCACAACACCCCCACCCGGCGCTGCAAGCGACCGGCATCGAACAGGATCTTGGCGAGCTGGGTTTGCAATTGCTGGCGATTGGGCAACCCGGTCAGAAAGTCGTACTGGGCCATGCGCAGCAGAGTGTTTTCAGCCTCATGGCGCAGGTGGGTATTGCGCTCGATGGAGGTCAGTAACTGGTTGGCCGTGTTGATCCAGATGCCCAGTTCGTTTTTTTCGTGGCCCCTTAGCAAAGGCAGCAAATGCTGGCTGGGGCGGTCCGGGTTGATGGTGCTCAGGTGCTCGATCATGCGTGACAGGGGCTTGGTCAGCAGCCAGTGGTAGATCAGGTACAGCACCAGCCCCATCAACAAGGCGCGCAAGACGCCTGAGATGAAAATAATCCCCGAATTGATCAAAAAACCGTCGCCATAGTTGGCGGTATCAAGGGTGATGGTCAGGTCGCCGTAGTACTCGCTATAAGGCCCGCGGCCCACCAGCGGGGTGACGAATGTCCGTTCCTTGTCCAGAAATACATCCGTCAGCCAGCGACTGGTGGCTTCTCGCAATGGCCTGGATTTTTCAGCCAGCGTGGTTTCTTTGGGATGGCCGATGGAGGCCTGACGCACCGCATCGTCCTGAAACAGGCCTTCGATGACCTGCATCGCCATCTCTCGGTCCAGGCTGTAGACGGCCTGAGTGGAGGGATCGCGGAACATGTCGAGAATACGCTCGGCGTCGCTGTTGATCGACTGCCGGGTCTTGTAGGCGTCGAACACAATCTGCGCGCAGCTCAACACCACCCCGACGATCAGTGCCGACAGCAGCACGATCCGGAGCAACTTGACTGACAAGCTGTTTTTGAGTTCCAGCTTCAAAGAGCGCTTCCTTGTTTCTGGCGGATGATATCAAGTAGCCATGACTGTGGGTAATCCCTCGCGGACACTCTTCGCCTTTAAAACTTTAATACGGTAACGCTGTGCACACTGTGTCGGTCTGGCCTGTGCTGAACTTGAGCACCAAGCGAAGAAAATTTCTGTGGTGTGAGTCTAGCTCGCGTGAGCTTCGGGGCCAGCGACGTCGCAACTTTCGCGTGGCCAAAAAAAACCCGGCAATGCCGGGTTTTTTGTCTGGCGCCGTACTTAAGCGGTGAAGGTTTTGCCTTCGAACTGCTCAGCCACGAATGTCCAGTTAACGAGGTTCCAGAACGCTTCAACATACTTTGGACGTACGTTGCGGTAGTCGATGTAGTAAGCGTGTTCCCAAACGTCGCAGGTCAGCAGCGGGGTGTCGCCGCTGGTCAGCGGGTTGCCGGCGCCGATGGTGCTGGCCAGGGCCAGGGAACCGTCTGCTTTTTTCACCAGCCAGCCCCAGCCGGAACCGAAGGTGCCGATGGAGGTTTTGCTGAATTCTTCTTTGAACTTGTCGAACGAGCCGAACGAAGCGTTGATCGCGTCAGCCAGTGCGCCGGTTGGCTGGCCGCCACCGTTTGGCGTCATGCAGTTCCAGTAGAACGTGTGGTTCCACACTTGAGCTGCGTTGTTGAAGATGCCGCCCGAAGAGGTCTTGACGATCTCTTCCAGGGTTTTACCTTCGAATTCTGTACCTGGTACCAGGTTGTTCAGGTTCACGACGTAGGTGTTGTGGTGCTTGTCGTGGTGATATTCCAGGGTTTCTTTGGAGATGTGCGGCTGCAGGGCATCGTGTGCGTACGGCAGTGGCGGCAATTCGAAAGCCATGGTGATTCTCCTAATCAGGTCAGTTGCGATGAGCGCAAGGCCGATCACGGGCGGCCAAACACGCGCCGATGAGTTTTTACTCTTTGCGGCGCAGGGGCAAGATCATAGCACCGGGGTGGCGGCTTAACCACGCAACAACTGTGTGGAATAGAGGTTCCAGCGCGATTGATGGAAAAAGTCGATGCGTTTCGTCTGGCAAGTATTTCCCGGTATTTCATCACCCGGCGACGATCAATTGCACCGCCACGGTGTACATCATCACCGCCACCAGCAAATCGAGCAGGCGCCAGGTGCCGGGACGTGCGAGCCACGGCGCCAGCCATGCAGCGCCGAGGGCCAGGGTGAAGAACCACAGCAGCGAAGCGCTGGCGGCCCCGATCACATAAGCACCCGGCACACTTTGTTGCGCGCCCAGCGAACCGATCAGCAGCACGGTATCGAGGTAGACGTGGGGGTTGAGCAGCGTAACCGCCAGTGCGCTGAGCATCACGGCTTTTAGCGAACGGGCGGTCTGGCCTGCCGATTGTTCAAGGCTTGAGTTGGCGAATGCACGGCGCAAGGCCTGCGTGCCGTACCACAGCAAAAACACCGCGCCCCCCCAGCGGGCAACGCTGAGCAGCACCGGGTTCTGCGCCAGGATCGTGGCCAGCCCAAACACCCCGGCCGCTACCAGCAGGGCATCACAGACCACACAAAAGGCGGCCACCGGCAAGTGGTGTTCACGGCGCAGGCTTTGCGCCAGCACGAATGCATTTTGGGTGCCGATGGCCATAATCAGGCCGAACGCGACCAACAGACCGTTCAGGTAGCTTTGCCACATAAGAAGTACTCGTTGAACTACAGCGGGAGGAGAGGTGTGCTGCTGGCTATTCTCGGGGTGTTAGCGGTATAAGAAAAACCAATATTGCTGATCGCTCATTAGGAAAACTGATGTTCGACTATAAATTACTCTCCGCCCTGGCGGCCGTGGTGGAACAAGCGGGATTTGAGCGTGCGGCGCAGGTGCTCGGGCTGTCACAATCGGCGATTTCGCAACGCATCAAGTTGCTGGAGGCGCGCATCGGCCAGCCTGTGCTGGTGCGTGCCACACCGCCCAGCCCGACCGAGATCGGCCGCCGCTTGTTGAACCATGTGCAACAGGTGCGTTTACTGGAGCGCGATCTGCAAAGCGCAGTGCCTGCACTGGACGACGAGGGGCTGCCGGAACGTCTGCGCATCGCCTTGAATGCCGACAGCCTGGCGACCTGGTGGGCACCGGCCGTGGGGGATTTTTGCGCGGAGCACCATCTGCTGCTGGACTTGGTGGTAGAGGATCAGACCGTGGGCCTCAAACGCATGCGCGCCGGTGAAGTGGCCGCCTGTTTATGTGCCAGCGAACGGCCGGTGGCGGGGGCGCGCAGCGTGTTGCTGGGCGCCATGCGCTACCGGGCGCTGGCCAGCCCGGCATTCATTGCCCGGCACTTTGCCAGCGGTGTGAGCGCGGCATTATTGCCCAAGGCCCCGGCGCTGGTGTTTGGCCCGGACGATTTCCTGCAACATCGCTACCTGGCTTCGCTGGGAGTGGACGGTGTTTTTGAACACCACTTGTGCCCGTCTTCCGAAGGTTTTATCCGCCTGACCGAAGCAGGGCTGGGTTGGGGACTGGTGCCTGAATTGCAGGTACGCGAGCAACTTGAAAACGCAACACTGGTGGAGCTTGTGCCAGATAAACCCATCGACGTGCCACTGTACTGGCATCATTGGCGTAACGGTGGACAACTGCTGGGGCAACTGACCGAGCATTTATCGCGGTCAGCGTCACGCTGGTTAGTGCCTTTGGCCTGACATCAGACGTTTAAACAGCAGGCAGCACGCATAGAGTATTTGGAGCGATTGATGAAGATTCTGGTCACCGGCGCAAGCGGTTTCATTGGCGGACGCTTTGCGCGTTTTGCCCTGGAGCAGGGCTTTGACGTACGGGTCAGCGGGCGTCGTGCCGACGGTGTTGAACACCTTGTACGACGCGGGGCTGAGTTTATCCCGGGTGATTTGACCGATGGCTTGCTGGTGCGTGACCTGTGCGTCGATATCGACGCCGTGGTGCATTGCGCGGGCGCTGTCAGTGCCTGGGCGCGCGCGCAAGAGTTACAGCGCGACAATGTGCTGGTCACGGAAAACGTGGTCGAAGCCTGTTTGAAACAGCGGGTGCGCCGCTTGGTGCACCTGTCCTCTGGGTCGCTGTATTTTGACGGCCGTTCACACGTGGGCCTGACAGAAGAACAGGTGCCCAAGCGCTTTAGCCACACGTATGCCGCGACCAAACACCTGGCCGAGCAAAAAGTCTTTGGTGCGCAGGAGTTCGGACTGGAAGTGATTGCCCTGCGCGCGCGCATGGTCACCGGCGCTGGCGACATGAGCCTGTTCCCGCGTCTGCTGCAACAACAGCGTAAAGGGCGTCTGGCGATCATAGGCAACGGCCTGAACAAAGTTGACTTCACCAGCGTGCAAAACCTCAACGAAGCGTTGCTCAGTGGTTTGTTGGCCACCGGCTCGGCCTTGGGCAAGGCCTACAACATCAGTAACGGCACGCCGATACCCTTCTGGGACGTGGTCAATTACGTGATGCGGCAAATGAACGTGGCTCAGGTCACGCGTTATCGGGGCTACGCCTCGGCCTACAGCATGAGTGCGCTCAGTGAAGTGGCCTGTACACTGTGGCCCGGTCAGCCCGAGCCAACTCGCACGCGCCTGCGCACCCAGGAAATGAGCAAAGACTTCACCCTCGACATCAGCCGCGCCCGGCATTATCTGGACTACGACCCCAAAGTCTCGCTATGGGCGGCGCTCGATGAATTCTGCGGCTGGTGGAAAGCCCAGGAATCGCCTTACCGTTAACCCCCGTAATACCGATGAGCCTGACGAAGGTTCAAGGACGATCAGGGTGCGAGTCCGAGGTTTATACTCGCGCCATACAGCTTTCACTCAGGTTTTAAATAAGGTTTGCCATGCGTAACGATGCCCGCGACGACTTCGATGATGTCCCGACCCTACGAGCCACGGTCGATGACCATGATGAACAGCCCCTAGGCGCAGCAGCCCGCGAGCGCACCACGGTGTATTCGCGCGCCACGCCTGTGATCAAGGTCAAAGCACCCACCACCGGCCCGTTATGGGCCTTGCTCGGCGCCGTGCTGCTGGCGTTTGCCGGGTTGGCGTGGTGGAGCTTCCAGCAGCTGTCGATGATGGAACAGCAACTGGTGGCGACCCAGGAAAGTTTCGCCCGCATCAGCGAAGAAGCGGCAGGCCGGTTACAGGCTATTTCCGGCAAGGTGGTGGCCAGCGAGTCCACGATCAACAGCGGCAGCGAAGCCTTGAAGTTGCAGATCAAGCAACTGGAAGAAAAACTCCTTGAGCAACACCAGCAACAGCAAGGCGCGGTGGCCGGTCAGCAAGGTGAGTTGGACAAGCGCTTCGAGCAAATCAACGCGGCCCTGGTGGCCCAGGTCTCGGCGCAGCAGGCGAGCAACACCCAGTTAAGTACTGAGGTGAAAGCGTTGGGTACGGAACTGGCGACCCTCAAAGCCAGCGTGGCCGAGCAGGGCAAACTGGACGCGCAGCTCAAAAGCGTGAGCGCCGACGTGGCCACGCTGAAAAAGCAGGGCAATCCGGCCGCCGCCCTCCAGCGTCTGGAGCAGGATTTACTGGTGCTTAAAAGTGAACTGGAAACCCGCCCCGCAGCCGCCCCGGCCCAAGGCAGCACCGCGGAGTTTGACCTGTTCCGCGGGCAGGTAACGCGCAACATCAACACGTTGCAAAGTCAGATCCAGAACCTGCAAAAGCAGATCAGCGCCAAATAATCCAAAGGCTGGCGGTGCTACGTGGCCTTGTCTTCACGCCCGCGTAGCACCTGATTAGGCATTGCCAGCGCCGCGCCGAGCCCCAGCAACGACAACGCGGCGCTGATGCTCAGCAGGTGGCGGAAGGTGATTTGCAGCTCGGCCCGCAGGTTATCCAGTGCCGGGCCTTGCACCGCGTTCAGGCCATCGAGCAGCACATTCCCCGTACTGCCTTCACCCAGCAATGGGCGCCCCATGACCGGGGTGCTCAGCGAGTCGTGCAGTAACGCCAACAGCAGCGCCGACATCAAGGCCACGCCCACGGCGCCCCCCAGCGAACGAAACAGGTTGGTGGTGCTGGTGGCCACGTCGATATCGCGTTGCGCCACCGAATTTTGCGCGCCCACCAATGACGTGGGAAATTGCATGCCCGAAGCGATTCCGCTCAACAGCATGAACGCCCCGCTCAAGAATTCCGCGCCCGGCGGGCTGTAGGCCATGCCCAAAATGGCGAGCGGCATCAGCGCGGCGCCGCCCAGAATCATCGGCTTGTAATACCCGGTCACCGACGTCATGCGCCCGGCCACATACGCGCCGATGGGCAAGCCCATTGCCAGCGGCAACAAGTGCAGGGCCGCGCTGTCTGCCCCGGCACCGGTGATGCTTTGGTAACGCAATGGCATCAACACCACCAGCGAGATGGCCTGAAAGCTGGTGAAAAATACCGTGCACCAGCACAACACGGCATTGCGATTGGCAAACAAGTGCATCGGCAGCAGTGGCTCGCGCGCCCGATGCTCGTGCCACACAAACAGCAGCAGGGCGAACACTGCCGCGCCCAGCAGCATCAGCACCTGATCGCTGCGCCAGCTGTGGCCCTGACCGATAAAGGTGATGCCCAGCAGCAGCGAGGTCAGGCCGACGATCATCAAGACCGTGCCCAGGTAATCAATGATCGGCGTGCGCTGCGCAATCGGCAGGCCCACCAGCGTGCGACTGGCAATCCACCATGACACCAGCCCCAGCGGCAGGTTGATCCAAAACACCCAGCGCCACGACAGGTATTGCGTCATGAAACCGCCCAACACGGGCCCGGCGACACTGGCCAACGCGTACATGCCGCTGAAGTAGCCCTGATAACGGCCGCGTTCGCGCGGTGGCACGATGTCGCCGATGATCGCCTGACTCACCGAGATCATGCCGCCAGCGCCAATGCCCTGAATGATCCGCGCCAGCACCAGTTGCTCCATGTTTTGCGCCACCCCGCAAAACAACGACGCCAGGGTGAACAGGCCCATGCCAAACAGCATCAAGCGGCGCCTGCCGTACAAATCACCGAGCTTGCCGTAAATCGGCACGGCCACGGTCATGGCCACCATGTAGCCGGAAATCACCCACGCCAGTTGGCTGACATCCTTGAACTGTGCCGAGATGGCAGGCATGGAGACGGCAACGATGGTTTGATCCAGCGCACCCAGGAAAATGGCCAGCATCAAGGCCACGAGGATACTGCGAATGGCGGGTTTGGACGGGGCGGATTGATTCAGGCTGGTCATCAGTACACCTGTAGGCGCAAAGGCACAGGCGCGGTGGCCTGTGGCGGAATGCCGCCCAGTGTACTGGATAGCTCGCTAACGAACAGGCGTAAAAAAAGGCGCAGTCGTCACTCCATCAACGGCTGCACCGATTGTTTATCTCAACGCGCTGAATGCGGCATTCAACGAATTGCAATGCTCGCCCTGGCAACTGGCGGTAAATCGAGGGGAGAGGCGCGTTTGCTCGGCGCGGTAACACGCGCTGGCAAACAGTACAGCGGCAGCAAACACAACAAACGCGGTCATGCATCTGGTTTTTGTTTTCGTGGTCATGGCAGTCATCTCCTGATACCTAGACGTCACACTTTTGAGGCTAGTTCAGACCCTCGGACTTGCCACGCCAGTTGTACGACTGCTCCTGTAAGCCTTCATCCCTCAAATGGACTAGGCCTTACAAACCTTTGTCCCACGCAGGCTCCGGGGTGAAGCGTTGCGCCAGAAAGTCCAGCATGCTGCGCAACGCGGCGGGCATGTGTTTGCGCGAGGCGTAGACCGCATAAATATTCATGACCCGGGGTTCGGCGTCAGGCAACAAACGCACCAGGTCCCCGCGCTGCACATGCCCCCCGGCCTGGTAGCTGGGCAGGAGAGAAACCCCCGCGCCAGACAGCGTGGCGCTGAGCAGCGTGCTGGCTTCGTTGGCGCTGATATTGCCCTGCACCGGCACCGACAGTTCTTCGCCCTCACAGGTGAAATGCCACAGGCTTTTGCCGAAATAGGAGTGGGTCAGGCAGTTGTGCTGGCTCAAGTCATCCACTTGCTGAGGGGCCGGGTGCTCGCGCAGATACGCGGGCGAGGCACACAGCACCGAGCGACAAACGGTCAGTTGGCGTGCAATCAGGCTGGGGTCAAGCTCCCGGCTGGTGCGAATAGCAAGGTCAATGCGTTCATCCACCAAATTCACCGTGCGGTCGAGCATTTGCAGGTCAATGGTCACGCCGGGGTTGAGGCGCACATAGTCGGTCACGGCTGCTGCCAGTTGCGATTGCCCGAATGACGTACTGACGCTGATGCGCAGCAGGCCCCGTGGCGTATCCCCGGCCGAGCCCACGGCGGCCTGCATGTCCTCGGACAGCTCCAGCATCTGCCGACAACGCGGCAGCGTTTCATTGCCGGCGGCAGTCAGGCTCAGTTTGCGCGTGGTGCGATGCAGCAGCCGCGCGCCCACCCACGCTTCAAGCTCGGCCAGGTAGCGCGACACCACCGGCCGCGACAGGTCCAGATGATCGGCCGCCGCTGACTGGCTGCCGAGATCGACGACGGTGACGAATACCCGCATTGCATTAAGACGGTCCATGATCTGCCCGATTTCTGAAACAAACTATGTCGCAGCATCGCATTTTTTAACGCTGATCGGGCGACTAAGCTGTGTTCATCGCCACTCACGGCCTTTTGATTCAGGACACCGCCCATGACCGTATTTTCAACCTTGCGTCGTTTGTTCCTCGGTGCCGTTGCGCTGGGCTTTGCCGCACAGGCTGGCGCCGCGCCCGCGCCCCTCACGCTGGACGTGTACAACCCCGGCGCTGCGGCGATTTTCCCGGTGTCGTCGGTGCTGGTGAGCGGTGACAAGGACGCCATTCTGATCGATGCCCAATTTGGCAAAGCTCAGGCCCAACACGTCGTGGACAAGATCCGCGCCAGCGGTAAGCACCTGACCACCATCTACATCAGCCACGGCGACCCGGATTACTACTTCGGCCTGCAAACCCTGACCGACGCGTTCCCCGACGCCCAGGTGCTGGCCTCCGCGCCGACGGTTGAGCACATCACTAAGACCAAGGACGCCAAGCTGGCATTCTGGGGCCCGCAAATGGGCGTGGATGTTCCGAGCACACTGATTGTGCCGCACGTGCTCAAAGGCAACAGCTTGCAACTCGAAGGCCGCGATCTGGAAGTGATCGGGCTCAACGGCAAACAGCCGGACCGCAGTTTTGTGTGGATTCCTTCGCTCAAAGCCGTGGTGGGCGGGGTGGTCGTGGCCGATAACATTCACGTGTGGATGGCCGACACGCAAACGCCTCAGTCACACAAGCAATGGTTGTCTACGCTCAAGCGCATCGACAGCCTGCAACCCGAAGTGGTGGTGCCCGGGCATTACGTGGGTGAGAACGACCGCTCAGTCAGCGCGGTGCACTTTACCCGCGATTACATCAAGGCGTTCGATGAAGAAACCCTCAAGGCCAAGGATTCGTCCGAGCTGATTGCCGCGATGAAAAAACGCTACCCGGATCTGGGCGAAGCCTCTTCGCTGGAACTGAGCGCCAAAGTGGCCAAAGGCGAAATGAAGTGGTGATTCAAGCGTTTAGTGAAAACTGTCTATTCAACAGGAGACCCTCATGAGCACGATTGCAATTATCGGTGCCACCGGACGTGCAGGCAGCCAACTGCTGGAAGAAGCCCTGCGCCGCGGTCATAGCGTGATCGCCATTGCGCGTCATGCCTCAAAAATCGGCCACCGTGAGCACGTGGTCACCAAGGACGTGGACGTCCACGATGCCCAGGCACTGCAAGAGGCCGTGGCAGGCAGCGACGTGGTGTTGAGTGCCGCGCATTTCTCGACGTTGCCCGTGGAAGCCATTATCGAACCGGTGAAAAAAGCAGGAGTGAAACGCTTGCTGTTTGTCGGCGGCGCCGGTTCGTTGTTGCTGCCCGATGGCACCAAAGTCATCGACAGCGAGGGTTTCCCGGACGAGTACAAACCAGAAGCTACAGCGGGTGGGCAGTACCTGGAGACATTGCGCAAAAAACAGGACCTGGACTGGACCTTCCTGTCGCCATCGGCCGAATTTGTCGAAGGCGAGCGCACCGGTAAGTTCCGTTTGGGCAAGGACCACCTGCTGTTCGGCGCCGACGGCAACAGCTGGATCACCTTCGCTGACTTCGCCATCGCTCTGCTGGATGAAGTCGAGCACCCGGCGCATTCACGCCAGCGCTTTACCGTCGGCTACTGATCCTGAACCCTGGCCAGGCCCCGCGCAGCAGTCGCCGGGCCTATAAACCCATCCGCAGGCGCGCCAGGTCCCGCACCGGAGGTGCGCCAAACTGGCGGCTGTACTCACGGCTGAACTGCGACGGGCTTTCGTACCCCACCCGATACCCTGCCGCCGACGCATCTAGCCCTTCGCTGAGCATCAGGCGTCGCGCCTCGTTGAGGCGCAGTTGTTTCTGGTATTGCAGCGGGCTCATGGCGGTCATGGCCTTGAAACGATGGTGCAGGGTCGACACGCTCAGGTTGGCTTCGCGGGCCAAGTCATCAATGCGCAACGGTTGTTGGAAATGACCGTTGAGCCACGAGATCGCACGACTCACACGGTGGGTTTGACTGTTCTCGGTCGCAATTTCATACAGCCGGTAGCCCAAGGGGCTGCGCAGCAAGCGGTACAAAATCTCGCGTCGAATCAGTGGGGCGAGCATGGCGATGTCCCGTGGCGTGTCCAACAGGCGGGTCAGGCGCAGAAGGGCATCGAGCATGACCTGATCGATGGGTTCGACATACACCCCGCGCCCCGCAGGCCGCGACGGTACGCCAATCGGTCCGGCTTCGCTGATCAGGGTGGTGATGTCCATCGGATCAATATCCAGGCGCAACGCCAGTACCGGGTGTTGCGGGGAGATTTCCACCACCCGGCCACTGATCGGCATCGATACCGACACCACCAGATAATTAAGCGGATCGTAGGCGAAGTACTCATCGGCCAGGCGCACTTCCTTGCGGCCCTGGGCGAGGATGCACAGCGCCGGTTGCGGCAAGCTGGGGGAAAAGTCGCTGGATTGGCTGTAACGCGACATGAACAGCGCGTCGACCCCGGTGGCGCAGGTGCCGTCTTCGTGGGTGTGGCGATAAATGAGGTCGGCCAGTTCGATGCGTTTTTCTTCCAGCGCGGCATCAAGTTCGGTCATGGGCGGTTGTAGCGTTGACATGGGAGGCGCGTCCTCATGGGTGCGACGAAGTCTTCATAGCTTAGGTTTGTGCAAGCCCGAGGGGTAGCCGATTTCTGCCGCAGCCTTGCCTGATCCTGTCAGGGTGCCTGCGAGGAACGATCAAATTCGCGTCGTACCGGCGCCTGCTTGCTTGAAATCGCGCTTTTTGGGGACCGTGGGGCGGCTGGTGGCGTGGTGGGTCGTTGCGAGACGGTATGCAGGATTGTGCAAGGGAAGGGCAGGAATCGACTAACGGCTGTGCGCGGCTGCACCTTACGCTTTGAACCTCCCCTCACGCCCCCAAGATTTGTGGAGGTCTTCATGCCCCAGTCCACTGTTGCCATTCATACGACCCGGGTCCTTGCCCGCGCCGGCTGTTCGGGCCAGGTCGAGGCCTGCCTGAGCCCACTGATTGAACCGACGTTACAGATGCAAGGCTGCCTGCACTTCGTGTTGCAGCAATCGCGCAATGAGCCACTGCTGTGGCATGTCGTGGGGTATTGGCAGGATCAGGCGTCGATGCTGGCGTACTTTGAGTCCCCGCTGATGCAGGTCTACAGCGTGCTCATGCACAGCCACGTGGTCGATCATCTGGATTTTCAGAGCGACTGCGACGCGGCCGTTAGCGGCTTGCAGAAACGCGCCGGGTAAGCGGGTAGAATGCCGCCTTTTCACAGGCCGGAATCAGAACCATGGCGCGCAAAGAATTCGAGAAGTTTGAAGCGGTATCGGCAGTCGTCCCTGTAAAACCTGGGACTTACCACGCAGCGATTGCCGTCAAAGCGTTGTATGAAGGCGGAGCACCGCGTTTTCACACGATCTTGCCGGAGCAGACCTTTGCCACAGCGACAGCGGCCGATGCTGCTGCCGAGCAACAACTGGCCGCCCTGCAAGGCGTCAATGCAGACGCCGAGCTGGTCTGGTAATCAGGTTGGGCGGTGCATTTTGAACAGGGCTTCGGGCCCTAACTGGAAGTAATCCGCCGGGCCGCCACCGCGCAAAATCGGTTCGGCGGCCGCCGTGTCGTACACCCCGTCTTTAAGCAGGTGTTTGGCGATATGCACCGCCACCACCTCGCCGAGAATCAGCCAGCTCGGCACTAACTGCTGGTCGGCGCGTTGCAGTTGCACGATCTGCGTCACTTTGCATTCAAACGACACTGGCGTCTGCGCCACGCGCGGCACACTCACCACCCTCGAAGGTGCGGTGGTCAGGCCTGCCAATTCAAACTCATTGACCTCGGGGCCGACCATGGCACAGCTCTGATTCATGGCTTCAGCCAGCGGGCGCGTGGCCAGGTTCCAGACGAACTCGCCGGTTTGCTCAATGTTGTTGAGGCTGTCTTTGCGCCCCACGCTGCAAAACCCAATGATCGGCGGAATGTAATTGAACGCATTGAAAAAGCTGTAAGGCGCCAGGTTGAGGTGGCCTTGGGCATCCTGCGATGAAATCCAGCCGATCGGACGCGGCCCGACAATGGCATTGAACGGATCGTGGGGCAGGCCATGGCCTTGGGAAGGTTCGTAGAAATGGATATCGTCAGGCATCACAAGCATCCGCAAACGGCTGATTTAGAAGGGCCCTATAGTGCAAGGCATTGCCCTGAAAGACAAAGTTTGTCTCCTGGTTCTGCAATCCCTGTCGCAGCCTGAGCCTGCGTTCGCCCAGCCCTGAAACGTTGTTGCGCGTCAATACACTCACCCGCCCATCGCTCACAGCCTTGCCGCCGAACGCAGCCTTGCGAGGCTCGTCAGCGGCGGGAGTGGGCATGTGGTCAATTAGCTGAAACGTGCGCCTTGTGTGCGGTCGTAGCCATTTTCGGCAAATGTGGCGGAGTGAGTGCGGTCGTAGCCATCTTCGGCGAATGTGGCGGAATGCGTGTGGTCGAAGCCATCTTCAGCAAACGTGGCCGAGTGAGTGCGGTCATAGCCATCCGCGGCAAAGGTGGCCGACCCGGTGCGGCTGTAGCCGTCTTCAGCAAAGCTCGAAGAATGGGTGCGGTCATAACCGTCTGCTGCAAACGCATTCAAAGCCAGTACAGAGAGGGCGGTGGCGAGGATCATTCGGGTTTTCATGGTCGTGCTCCTTGTTGCGTGTTGGGGATGTTGTGTCTCGATGGGTTCAGATTACGCCGATCAAATAGATTAAAAAGCGCAAAAAATGGCGCTTAAATATCGTTTTATTCGATATATAGAGGCAAGCCTCTCTATAGGCCGCAGGCAACATCTGGGCGATTAACCCTGAAGGCTTCGGTCATCGGAATAGCGCTGAATGTGAAGCAGAGTGTGCAGGAGGCGAATTAACTGACAATTAATTCAGGTAATTCTTGCGGGGTAGGCGGGCTCGACTGACTCGCCGTCTTTGCGACGGGCACTCCGGGCGACAGTCAGGGAAAAAGCGAGGCGGGATGATGCCTGGAAAACCGACAACCGGCCGCCGGTGGCCGAGTTGTCGTGATCTGCCCCCCCCCGTGCAGGCGCTCACGGGCGCCTGCACGGGGTAATAGCGCTTAGTCGGTCTCGATGCGCGAGTGTTTACGGGTGTCTTTCATGGTGGCGTAAACGAACAGCGAGCAAGCGATACAGGCGGTTACGTACCAGTAATAGCCGGTTTCCATGCCCGCACTTTTGAACCACAGCGCGATGTATTCAGCGGTGCCGCCAAAGATCGACACGGTCAGTGCGTACGGCAGGCCGACGCCCAGTGCACGAATTTCAGTCGGGAACAGTTCGGCTTTGACCACGGCGTTGATCGAGGTGTAGCCACTGACGATGATCAGCGCTGCCATGATCAGGAAGAACGCGCCCCACCACGTGGTGATGGTGTGCAGCGTGGTCAGGATCGGCACGGTAAACAGGGTGCCCAGCACGCCGAAGGCAATCAGGATCGGACGCCGCCCGACCTTATCCGACAGCCCGCCCACCAGCGGTTGCAGGCACATGAACAGGAACAGCGTCGCGGCCGAAATGGTGGTGGAATCGGAGATGCTCATGCCCACCGTGTTCACCAGGTATTTCTGCATGTACGTGGTGTAGGTGTAGAACGCCAGCGTGCCGCCCATGGTCAGGCCGACCACGGTCATCAGCTCTTTGGGATGACGCAGCAAAGTGCGCATGGCGCTTTCTTTTGGCTTGACCTTGACCTTGTTGAACGACTCGGTCTCTTCCATGCCGCGACGCAAAAACAGCGCCACCACCGCGCACAAGGCGCCGATCACGAACGGGATGCGCCAGCCCCAGCTGTACAGCTGCTCTTCGGTGAGGGTCTGTTGCAGCACGATCAACACGCCGAGCGCGATGAGCTGGCCCGAGATCAGGGTCACGTACTGGAAGCTGGAGAAGAAGCCGCGACGCTCCTTGGTGGCCATTTCGCTGAGGTAGGTGGCCGAGGTGCCGTATTCGCCACCCACGGACAACCCTTGCAGCAAGCGGGCGAACACCAACAGGATCGGCGCGCCGACGCCGATGGTTTCATAGCCCGGCGACAGGGCGATGATCAGCGAGCCGAAACACATCAGCAGCACCGAGGCCATCAACGCAGCTTTACGGCCTTTGCGGTCAGCGTACAGGCCCATCAGCCAGCCGCCGATGGGGCGCATCAGGAAGCCCACGGCGAAAATCGCGGCGGTGTTGAGCAATTGAGCCGTGGTGTCGCCCTTCGGGAAAAAGGCCTTGGCGAAATACAGCGAGAAAGCGGCGTAGACGTACCAGTCGTACCACTCGACCATGTTGCCGACGGAACCGCTGAAAATGGATTTGATACGGCTGGAGGTGGTCTTTTCTTTCGGGGTCGCAGGGACCGACCCGGCAGGCAGGGTGCTGGAGTTATCCATTAACTGGATCCTTCTTTTTTTGGTTTTGTTATAGCGCGTTAAAACGCGTGCTTACCGGGACATAGCAGGAGTTGTGCCAAGACGTAAATGCCCGGTTTACAAGGTCGTAACTTAAGAGGGTGAGCGGAATCTCGCTCAAACCCCTTAAGTGATAAGCGGAAATCCGCCTATCACTGCGGGCTGGGGCGCTGGCGGTGGGGTCGGCAGGTGTCGCGTTCTAGTCAGTGTTCAAGAACGTTTCGCGCACCAGCCCGTGACGCTGCATTTTTTCGTTCAGGGTGCGGCGTGGCAGTTGCAGCTCGGCCATCACCGCTTTGATATCGCCTTTGTGGCGGCTCAGGGCGGCGCGCAGGCATTGCGCTTCAAAGGCTTCCTGCTGGGCCACCAAGGACTGACCGATGTCGGGGTCATCCCATTGCGGTTCGCCCAGCCCCAATACCCGTCGTTCCGCCACGTTGGCCAGCTCGCGCACGTTCCCCGGCCAGTCGTGGCTCAGCAGGTGGGTTAACTGCGCGCCACTGAGTGGCTGCACACTGCGGCCCAGACGCTCGCCAGCGCTGTGGGAAAAGAACTCGTACAACAGCGGGATGTCCTCACGGCGTTCGCGCAACGGAGGCAGGCGCAACTCGGCCACCGTCAGGCGATAGGCCAAATCCTCGCGAAAGCGCCCGGCGCGGGCTTCGTCCAGCAGGTCAGGTTTGGTGGCGGCGATGATGCGCAAATCCACCGCGATGCTGAAGTTGGAACCCAGGCGTTCCAGTTTTTGCTCTTGCAGCACCCGCAGCAATTTGGCTTGTTGGGCCAGCGGCATGCTTTCGATTTCATCCAGGAACAGGGTGCCGCCGTCGGCGTATTCCAGCTTGCCGATGCGTTTGCCCTGAGCACCGGTAAAGGCACCGCTTTCGTGGCCAAACAACTCGGCTTCAAACAGGTGTTCGGGGATGGCGGCACAGTTGAGCGCCACGAAGGGCTGGTCGGCACGCGGCCCGAAATCATGCAGGCAGCGCGCCACCAGCTCTTTACCGCTACCGGTTTCTCCACGGATCAGTACGTTGACCGGCAACGGTGCCAAGTCGATCACCTGCCGGCGCAACGTCTGCAAGCTGCGCGATACACCCAGCAACCGGCCGTCGAGCTGTTCACGCACATCGACCTGTTCATGCAGGCGGCGGTTTTCCAGGACCAGCCTACGTTTCTCCAGCGCGCGGCGCAGGCTGCTGAGCAGGGCCTCGGGGCTGAAGGGTTTTTCCAGGAAGTCATAAGCGCCTTCGCGCATGGCCTCCACCGCCATGGGCACATCGCCATGCCCGGTCAGCAGGATCACCGGCAAGTCCGGGTCCAGTTGTTGCAAACGGGTCAGCAGGGCCAGACCGCCCATGCCGGGCATGCGCACGTCACTTACAATCACCCCGGCAAAATGCGCGGGCAGGTGGCTGAGGCAGTCTTCGGCGCAACTGTACAGCTGCACGTCAAAGCCGCTGAGGCTCAGCCATTGCTCAACGGCGGTTCGAATGCTGGCCTCGTCATCGACCACGATTACCGAATCAAGCATGTTTCAAGCGTCCTGTGCGATGGGCAGCGTCAATGTGAACAGTGCGCCATCGGCGTGGTTACAGGCAGTCAGGCGACCGCCGAGTTCATGAACGATTGCATACGACACCGCCAGCCCCAAGCCCAAACCGTCGCCCACCGGTTTGGTGGTGAAAAAGGGGTCGAAGACCTTGCCCAAGTGTTCGTCACTGATGCCGCCACCGCTGTCGCTGACGGTCAAATGCCAAAGCTGCTGATCGGCTTCGATGCAAATTTCCAACTGCTTGCGCGGTGTGTCGTGCATGGCGTCCAGGGCATTGCGCAGCAGGTTGATCATGACCTGCTCCAGACGAATCGCATCGCCGCGCACCCAGGCCGGGCGCACCAGCCGGGTGTGCAGCTCAACCCCTTCTTCCTTGAGCCGCGGCTCCACCAACTGTAAGGCTTGGTCCACCACACTGGCCAGATCCAGGCGCTCGCGCAGGCCGCTGGGGCTTTGCCGGGCGTAGGTTTTCAGATGCCCGGTGAGTGCCGCCATGCGCGTCAACATATGTTCCAGCGGCGTAAGGGCTTTATAGGCGTCTTCGATGCGACCGTGGTCAAGCAACAGGCGCAGGGTGGCCAGTTGCATGCGCTGGGCGGTGAGCGGCTGATTGATTTCGTGGGCCAGCGCCGCCGACATCTGCCCCAGTGCCGCGAGTTTGGCCGATTGCACCAGGCCATCTTGCGCGGTGCGCAGGTCACGGGTGCGGGCTTCGACCAGTTGTTCAAGTTCTTCACGGTTGCGTTGGCGCATGCGGCCAATGCGCCAGCGTTGAAACAAAAACAGCCCCAGAAACACCAGCGTCAGCCATAAACCAACGGCTGCCAGCGCGGCATTGCGACCGTCTTCACTGGCGGTGGGCGGTTTGCGCAGCAAGTGCAGGGTCCAGCCTTCGGCTTTGAGTGGCAACGACCCCCACAAATAATCCGTCGGGCCGTCCGGGCCATCCACCTGGGTCAGGAAGCTCTGGTCATCAAACACGCGCAGGGTGCGAGTCGGCATCAGGGTCAACGGCTGTTTGTCGTATTGGCGGGTCACCGTGATGTTGTCGCGGTCGCTGTCATTGAGCGGGCGCAGGTGGCGATAGCGCCAGCCGGGTTGATTGGCGATAAACACGATATCGCGCGCATCGCTGACCAGCAGGGTGTCGCTGCCCTGGCTCCATTCGCGCTCCAGCTCCGGGAACTCAAGCTTGACCACAATGGCGCCCAGAAAGCGCCCGGCGCTATCGTGGACGGCGCTGGACAAAAAGTAGCCCGGGATCCCGCTGGTCACGCCCACGGCATAAAACCGCCCGGTGCCCTGACTGCGGGTCTGGCTGAAATATGGGCGAAACCCGTAGTTATGGCCCACGTAACTGTTGGAGGTGTTCCAGTTACTGGCGGCCACGGCCAGCCCGGTGCTGTCGAGCAGCTCCAGCGTGGACGATTGCGCGGCCCCGTTGATGCGCTCCAGTTTGCGATTGAGCTGGGCCTGAACCTCGGGGGTGACGTGCCCGGCCAGCGCAGCGATCAGTTCCGGGTCTTGTGCCAGCACGGCGGGCAGGGCGCGGTAGCGTTCGATCAGCGTGTGCAGCGAATTGGCATACAGGCTCAGTTGCTCGGGCCCGCGCCGGGCGCTTTCTTCCAGCGCATGGTGCTTGGCCTGTTGCATGGCCCAGCCGCCAGCAATCACAGCCCCGACCAAAATCAACACGGTGTACAGCGTCAAACGCAGATAGCGGGACGTCACGGGCATAGTGGCAATACGCTCGATTATGGGGCGCAAACCATAGCATGCGGGGCTGTCGGGCCAATAACGGCGTTTGCGCCAAGCGCTATAAAGCATGACGCAGATCTATGTCATGGGCTGGTGAAGCGTTTGCGCACATCAAGGGAGCGGCCAGGCGTACGCTCCGGGCGGGGTTTTGACCGGTATAGCTATCTACCGCTTGGCGCGGTTGGTTCCTGTTTAGGGTGTTGCCTTTAGCCTCAGGAACATGGCCCATGACCGATTTTTCTCTCAACCACCCAGATCGTGCGCCCGTGCTGTTATCAGCCAGGCAATGGGCGCAGCACGACGCTTTCACGTTTATGACCGCCAACATGAAGGCTAACTTTTCGGGTTTTGATGATGCCCTGATAAAAAAATACGTCGATTTACAGCGCCAGGCACTGGCAAGCGTGCAAGCCCTTGAGAACGAAAGCCTGCGCTTTCGAGAAACCTTTAAAACCACTCACCTGTCGTTACTCAAGCGCGAGCTGAAAGACCTGACCGGGGATGATATTGACCCTGAACGCGCCTGGCTCTACACCCGTTATCGTGAATTCAAGGAGCAGCGCACACCGCTGGATGTACTGAGCGGATGGATCAATCCAGAACCTGTCGCTGCGGGGCAAACAGTTAGAGCCGACCGTGCGCTGGATGAGTCCAAGTACGTTGACCACGTGTATTCCATCAGCCTGTGGGACGCTGCGTGTGCGAACTTCGGTTTCACCACTGACTCGATCTTCCTCAAGCCTTTCAGTTTTGTGGAGGCGAGCTTTATCCGATATGGGCAGACGAACAAGGCGGTGGATGTCAGGGCGTTCATTTCTATCGTTCGACGTCTGGATTTTGGGACCTCCCTTTCGCGCAGTCTCTTGCAGGCCATGGCCCCTGATGGCCCCTTGAAAACCATGATTTCGGCCTCCGCCAAGGCTTGTTTTGCATTTGACCTGTTGGAGGCTTATCGAAACTCGGCGGTCAGCGGTGTCACCCAAGCGGGGTATGAGCAGGTTCTCAAGGCTTTTAATGGCGAGGGCAAATACCACGCGCACTCGCTGACGATGGCCCGTTCTGTTCACCCAATCGCCGATCACATACCGATCCCTCTGTTGTTCCTGCATTTTCCGGGTTCGCAGGGCGGGTACACCTACTGCCCGAACAGGCCGGGAAGTGCGCTTCAGTATCACGCGCAAGTCCAGGACTACGCTGATCATTTTCGTGCGCAGCTCAAGCAGTCTCATCGCGATGGCCAGTTAGGATGGTTTGCTTCGCAATTACCCTTGTCGCGGCTTCGTCACTTTCAAAACGTGCTTAACGGTCAACCCCGACCGCGCGGTCTGAGCTGGATGGCAGGTGTGTTGTATGACGGTTTTCATGCCGCGTTTCCCGAGTCGTCTCTGGACAATATGACCATTTATGAAGAGCCAGCGCCGTACAAAGATCCTTCCTTGACCGACATGCTGAGCCTTTACCCCGAGTACCGCTTCAATTCAGACCTGAGTCTGTTGGCCACAACCCGTTCCGAAAGCGATTGGCAGGCGTTGAAGGAAGCGATGCTGGCCATCGGGCAAGAAATCTTGAGCTTGCTGACGACGCCGGTGCCTGGAGGGGTGACAGGCCTGATCCGGGTGATGCAGTTCGCAGTCTTCGGTTCCTTGGGTTATGGCATTGCCAAAGGCTTTTTGGAGGCCAGCAAAGGTGTGACCAATGAGTTCGCCGCTGCATTGGCCGATACGGCCGATATGCTGCTCAGCGGTTGGTTGATCGGCGTAGGCAGCAAGATTCATCGTGCGCGCATGAGTACGCTCTGGAATCAACTGGGGCGTCCGCGCAAGGTCGTGTTTGCCGATGGCAAGACCCATTTGTGGCGGCCAGGTCTGAATCAGTATTCGCAGCTCGATGCCAGCACGCTCGACAGTTTGACGCCCACCGTGCAAGGCATTTATGAAATCAATGACGCGTTATACGCCAAGGTCTACGACGGCGAAGTGCATCGCGCTGTCGAAATCATGTACGACGTCCAGAGCAAGCACTATGTCATGAACACCCAGAGTGCTACTGCCTATCGGCCTGTGGTGAAGTTTGATGTGGCGTATCAGGTGTGGCGACTGGCGCTGGATGATATCGACCACTTGAGTGACCCGCAGTTGGTACAACGCATGCTGCCTTTCGATGCCTCACGCGTGGCACTGAACGACATCGCGTTGATGTTGCGCATTACAGCGACAACACGCGGGCAACTGGAACATACGTGGCAGGGGCATCCCATACCGGGGGCGCTGGCTGACGGGGTTCGGCGGTTGCGGGTAGAGCAGATGATCAAGCAGATCATTGCTGACGTACCCTTGCGTGGAGAAATGCCCGCCAATGCCGATTCCGCTGTGTTCGCCTTGCTCACGCAGTTGCCCAACTGGCCCGCCGATACCGTACTGGATGTCTACGACCAGTCTGCAGTGAAGGTGGAGTCATACGGGAAGGATCCCCAACCTGGAGTGGATCAACGACCGATTGAAATCAAACGGCTGGACTATGGCCGCTATGTCGCCAGGGACGATGTGACCCAAGGCGCTGCGGGCGTTGAGCAGTTGTTTACCTTGATTGTCGATCAGCTACCCGAGTCGTCCGTGCTGGGGCGTGAAGGACGACCCGCAGCGAGCAAGACGAGCCGAATTGCCTCGATTCGCGAGCAAATTGCAGGGTTGGCAAAAACCGACAGCACGCTGTTGTTTCAGGCCTTAACGGCCCTGGAAGGCCGTCAACGGGTTGACGCGCTGGCCAATCGCAGCCCGGCCCGCAAGTTCCTCCCGTTGGTGTATCCGCCCTTGTCCGCCACCACAACGCCCTTGATTGCCAAGTTGCATGCACTCAACCCGCCGTTATCCGTCGAGTGCCTGGAGCAATTGCTGGTGGAATTTCCTTTCACGGCCCATCAGGTATCGCAAGCACTGGAACATGACCGTCAACCCATTGCTTTTTCGCAGGCGGCCGATCGCCTGAACATTCAGTTGCGCATTGATCTCACGCTGGATGGCATCTATCACACGCGCAGTTTCAGCCCCGATACCGATCAGTGGACACGTGAGTTTGCCCGAGGGTTGCTGAGCGAGAAGCTGGATCGTGCGCTGGTCGTCACTGAATATGCTGATCCCCTCAACATAACGCCTTATGTCCCCAGCGGCCCTGACGACAGTGCTGTGGTGTTACGTCATTACGGAAACGGCATTTATCAGGCTTACGATTTCCGTACCGATATCGTGGTGCCGGTTGCGCGTTCCGCTGACAGCTTTTATCTGGCGATTGGCTCGATCCTGCAAATCCATGAGCGTATTCCCTTGGGCATGCAGACGGCGACCGATGCCGCGGGCCTGCGTAAAACCTTGGGGGACATGATGTCGGCCATGCGTCAGCCCAATGGCGAGGTCAGGCTCTGGGAAAACGCCCCCGGCCAATTCGTCCAGGACGTTCGTCTGCCGCAGGGTGCGATGCCGGATGAGTTGGGCTTGTATGAATTGAACGGGGGAAAATACGTGCCACTGCACGGCGCCGTTTTCCAGGTTGAATGGGTGAGGGACCGTCACCAGTGGCGCTTGAAACACCCCCGCAACGTCGGTGTCGATGGGCCGGCTCTGGAGCATAACCATGAGGGGGCGTGGCGGCTCACCACCGAAAACCCATTGGAGTGGGACAGCCTTACCTTGCTGCGTCGACTGCGAACGGTGCCTGTTTCGTTTGACGATGAGGCAGGCAAACAGGTCATGCAGATCAGCCAGACGGACGCCGCTGTGTTACGTCAGGTGCACCTGAATAACCGGCCTGCACCTGCCGTGCTAATGGACACCTGGAAGCGTTTTAATATCGAAGCTGAAATCAAGCAATTTGTGAATTCCATGCAGGAACACTATGCCTTGCGTACAGCCCGTGCGGACATTCAGTTACTGCTGTTGCAAAGCTTGCCGGGCTGGCCTCGCGATAAGGTGCTGCGCGTGGTGGATACGCAGGGCAATACCCTTGCCGAGTACGGTGCCAATTTAAGCCGTGAGGTGCCCAGGGTCCGAATCTCCCGTGAAGACGCCAGCAATGGCAGCCTGTTGCGCGCGCTGCTCATGCGCCTGGACAGGGACGATACAGTGGCGCTTTTAGGCCACTATGACCCGGTCATTGAGCAACGCATGCTGAGCCTGGGCAAACGGATCGCCGCGCATGCGTTGGGCCGTAAGGCGGACCTGTTCAAGTCGCTCTATGAAAAAGAAGAATTGAGCAGTGACCCGTATGTTCAATTGATTAAAAAACAACCGGTCAAGCTGCCGGTCAGCGTCATAAAAAGCCTCTTGCGCCACACGACAAGTCACGAAAAAGCCCACTATCTAGACCATCAGCTCATTCCTCCCCGCGTGTCTGAACAGATCCCCTGGTCAGCTCGGGAAGTGCGCCTGGCACGTGCCTACGAAGGGTTGTTTCTGGATGCGGTAGCCACACCGGACAGCGAAAAGCTTACGTTACATATGCTGCAGGCCTTGCCAGGCTGGCCGGCACAGGTGGCGATCGAGGTGCGAAGCAATACCTTAGAGGGCGATGTGCTCGACAGTATCGGCAGCGCCCAGGCAGGCGCTCGCCGTTTACTGGTTAAGTATGAGCATCAATACCTCGCCTACGAGAGCGATGGCCAGGCGCTCAATACCCTGCCTGAAACGGGTAACAACCTGCTGTCTTCAATCTTGCACCTGTTGACCGAGGACGAACGCAATGCCCTGGGTATTCAGGATGTCGAGGACAGCCGAACGCTGGCGGCGAAAATCAGTGAACGGGCGTTTGCGGATCGGGCGAGGATTAAAAGGCTGTTGGGGCTCGACAGCGATAAACCCTGGCGCGTACCACCGATGGCGCTGGATGTGTCGATCACGGCCTACCCGTTGTTTACGCGACGTGGAGGGGGCATCCATTCAAACACCCTTATCGCGAAGGCTGTCAGGCTGTATCCGAGCCTGACAGCGGATGAGATCAACGTGTTTTTGAATACCTTGGCAAGCAATGAAGCGAGCCGGCTGATTGAGCTCGACAGGCTGCGGGTCGAGTACGAAACCATGAAGCGGCAGTTGGACGTGTGGACACACCTGTTATTTCGCTCCGTGTCTGAGGGGTATGTGTTGCCGGTTTCACGAGATGCTCGGCGCCAGATTGCTCAACGAATATTGAGCGCATGGCGCAAAGAAACCCCCAGGATTTACGCCCATGACGGTCATTTTATTGGCCATAAACTGGATTTATCGGACTTGGTGGCCGGGGATCTTCCTGCGTTGGTGGGTGATTTCAGCCACATAGGATCGTTGGTGATGGACAACATGTCGCTGTACAGCGGTTCGTCTGAGTTCCTGAACTGTTTTACCAACCTGCGCTGGCTCTCGATGGCCAACAACTTGCTGCCCGTCATCCCCGCTTCGGTCTTGAGAATGACAGGCTTGACGCGCCTTGTTTTAAACAATAATCACATCGTTCTTACGACGGAAACTGTGCAACGGCTGCGCAACCTCAGGCTGCTGAAACTACTCAATCTCAAATATAACCTGCTGGGGCTTGCGCCCGATGTCACCCTGATGACAGACCTTCGAGGGCTCTACCTTAGGCATTCAATGATTTCTACCTGGCCCGTTGGCTTACTCGGGCTGACTCATATCGAGCGTGCCGACCTGAGCAACAATTACATAACAACCATCCCGCAGGCGGTGTTCGAGGGGCCCGATGACAGCCCTGTCAATCGCAATGTGGTGCTGCATGACAACCCGTTGAGTGCCGAGAGCCTGAATCGGCTGAGCGCTTATCAGCAGCGCACAGGCCTGAATATGGGGGTATACGTTCAGCGTGAACATCTCGCATTGCCTGAGCCCGCAGTGCGTGAGCTGGAGGCCTGGCTCAGCGAAGACTTATCGGAAAGTGAAATAGCGAACAGAACCGCGCAATGGGATTTGCTCAAGCGTGAAGGGCAGGTGGCTGAAGAGTTTCTCGGGCTGCTCAACGACATGACCAGCGCCAAGGACTACACAGGGGAGGTCACCCAACGCGCGCTCAAGGAACGTGTCTGGGCGTTGATCACACAGATGCTTGAATCAACGGATGTAAGGACGGGAATTTTTCATGAAATTAACCACGTCCGTACGTGCGCGGATGGGGTCATGCTCATCTTCGATAACCTTGAAGTGTTTACGCTTGTGCACAAAGCGCATCAGTTCGACTCGCAAACGCAAACGGCTGCTTACTTGCTGACACTGGCTAAAAGCATGTTTCGCCTGCGCCAAGTCGATCAGGCCGCCAATGAGGATATTGCCGAACGCTACCGGGCGGGCGGGCAACCGGATGATGCGCAGATACAGCTGTTTTACCGCATTAATCTTGCTCAGGACCTCAAACTGCCCATACAAACCCGAAGCATGCACTTTACTGTGATTGCTGCGGTGACTCACGCACAGCTTAATCAGCTTAAAACTCGCGTCTTGAACATGGACGATACGCCTGAGTTGCAGTACTCCATCACCTCAGAAAAATTTTGGCGTGATTTTTTGCAGCGCGTCTATGCGGATCGTTTTCAGGCCATCGAAGATGAATTTAAAACCACCTACGACTCGCTGGCCGAGCAGAGTGAAACGTTGGGCGCAACCGAATACGAAAGGTTGGGGCAGGAGGCCGTGACCCATAAGGATCAGGCGATCGAAGCCTTGTATGAGGCGCTGACCCGGCAAGAGCAAGCGGCGACCGCCGGGGTTGAGGTTAACCTCTTCTAAGCGGTTGCAAGGTTGTCTGCACGCTGTCTTTCAGGCCCTGAAGCGTGTGCATCAGGGCCTTTTTGAGCAGGGGATTGACGCCTGAGACCGCTGCGGTGACTGCGGTGTGGTGCCTTCGCTCCGTTAGCCATGGATAAATAACTACCGCATTTGCCGGATTGTTCCTGTTTAGGGTGTTTTTTTCCCTTCACTGGATGACTTGACATGACCCTCTCTTCAGATGGACCGCAGCGCCCACCGGCCCTGCTAACGGCCAAGCTGATTGCCCAGCAGGAGGCGCTGGCCTTTATGGCGGCCAACATGCGTGCCCGATTTGCCGACTTCGACAATGACCTGATCAAGCGCTACATCGACTTGCAGCGCGCGGCCCAGAGCAGCATGAAAGAAGCCGAAACAGAAACCACACGGTTCAGGGAAGCCTTCAAAGCCACGCACTTGACCCGGCTCAAGCAGGAGCTGGAAGCCTTGACGGGGGAGGACGTTGATCCTGAGCAAACCCGTATTTACACCCGTTATCTTGAGTTCAAGGAAGGCCGTACACCGCTGGATCTGTTGAGCGAGTGGTTCAACCCAAGGGCCAATGGCGAAGAAAAGCCGGTCAGGCTGCGACGGGCGCTGGATGAGTCAAAAACCGTCGAACACGTGCGCTCCATGACGTTGTGGGAGGCTGCATGCGCCAATTTTGGCTTCAGCACCGACTCTATCTTCCTCAAACCGTTCAGTTTCGTTGAAGCCAGCTTCATTCACTATGGCCCGGCCAGTAAAGCGATGGATGTGCGGGGGTTTATCGCCATCGTTCGAAGGCTGGACATGGGGGGCGCACTGGCCCAGGACCTGGTTCAGGCGACGGCCCCTGACGGCATCCTGAACAAGCTGATTGGTAAAGCCACCCGAGCCAGCTTTGAGTTTGACCTGCTGGAGGCGTATCGCAACGCCGCCGTCAGTGGCATCAAACGCCAGGACTACCAACGCTTGCTCAAGGTGTTCAATGACCCCCATGCGTGCAATGTGCGCCCGGTGTCGGTCTATCGTTCGGCGCGTGCGATATTTGACGATCCCATGGAGACGTCGCTGGTTGTCCTTGAATTCGAGGATGTAAAAGGGGTGTACAGCTACTTTCCGAACCGGCCCGGCGGCGCGCTGTTGTATCACCCGCCACGCACGAGCTTCACAGAGCATTTCAGGCGGCAATTGAAACGCTCCCATCGCGAGCAGAACCTGGGCTGGTTCGCCGCTCAATTATCCCTGCCTGCCCTGAGCCAATTTCAGCAGTTGCTCAGTGATGAGCCGCGCCCACCGGGTTTGAGCTGGCTGGCCGGGAAGCTGTATGACGGCTTCCATCTGGCGTTTCCGGAGCCGACACTCGACTCCCTGAAGTTTAGGGTGGAGCCGGTTGGCTATCCGCGTCGAAAGCTGGTCGATGTGTTGAGCAGGCGCCAGATCAAACGTTACAAAACCAACCTCTCACTGATGGCGTCTTCGCGTTCTGCCGCAGACTGGCAAGCGCTCAAGGACGCCATGCTGGCCATTGGCAATGAACTACTGAGCCTGCTGATGACCCCGGTTCCTGGCGGCGTGACGGGGCTCACCCGGGTGATGCAAATCGTGGTGTTCGGTTCGCTTGGCTATAGCTTTGCCAAAGGCGTCATCGGGGCCAGCCGCGGGGAGCCCGATGAGTTTGCCAGTGCCTTGGCCGACACGGCTGATCTGCTGCTCACCGGATGGTTGATCGGGGTGGGCGGGCGGGTGCATGACAAACGGATGAATGCATTGTGGAGCCGGTTAAGGGAACCGCGAAAAGTCACCCTCGGGGATGCAAGCTCAGCGCTGTGGCGACCAGACCTGAACCAGTACTCCCTTGTGGAGGCCAGCACACTGGACAGCCTGACGCCTGACATTCAGGGCCTTTATGACATCAACAACAAACTCTACGTCAAGGTGTACGACGGGGATGCCGTACGCGCTGGCGAGGTGGTCTACGACCCGAAAGACAAGCGCTACGTCCTCAACTCCCCGGATCCGCACGCGTATCGCCCGCCCGTGAAGTTCGATCCTGCCAAGCAGATGTGGCATGTGGTGCTGGACGATGTCAGCAACCTGAGTGATGGGCAATTGTTGCAACGCATGTTGCCCTTTGATTCGAAGCGAGTCGCCATCAAGGACATCGAGTTGATGTTGCGCACCACCGCCACCCCGCGTGCGCAACTGGAACAGGTCTGGCAGGGGGGGCCATTGCCGGGGCCATTGGCCGACGGGGTTCGTCGGTTGAGGGTGGAACAACACATCACCCGGATCATTGATGACCTGCCTTTGCGCGGTGAGATGCCGGCCAATGCCGATCAGGCCGTGTTCGCCTTGCTCACCCAGTTACCGCACTGGCCTGCCGATACCGTCCTGAATGTGTTTGATCGCCAGGGTGTGCGGATCGAATCTTATGGGCCCGATCCACGACCGGGCGTCGAGCCGCACAGCATTGACATTAAACGGCTGGACACCGGCCGCTACGTGGCCAGAGAGGATGTGACGCAAGGTCCCGCCAGCGTCGAGCAACTGTTTACGCTAATTGTGGATCAACTGCCTGAAGGCTCTGTGCTGGGGCGTGACGACAATCAGACGGCCAGTAAAACCAGCCGCATTGCCACGCTGCGTGAACAAATCGCCCAACTGGCCCAAACCGAACGGGCGCTGTTGTTTCAGGCCCTGACGGTGCTGGAGGGGCATCAGCGCTCTGACCCGGTGGCCAGCCGCAACCCGGCCCGCAAGTTCTTGCCGCGGGTGTATCCACCGTTTTCCAGCCGAACGTCGGCTTTGATCGCCAAACTGCATGCGCTGAACTCGTCGTTGTCGGTGGCGTGCCTCGAACAATTGCTGGCGCAGCACCCGTTCAGTGGGAATCAGGCCCGTGATGCGTTGCAGCACAATCGTCAGCCGATTCCGTTTTCTGAAGCAGCGGATCGCCTGAAAATCCAGCTACGTATCGATCAGGCGCTCGATGGCATTTATTACACCCGGGCCTATAACCCGGACATTGACCAGTGGACACGCGAGTTTGCCAAAGGCCTGCTGAGTGACAAGTTGGACCGTTACCTGGCGATTACCGAGCATGACGCCCCGTACCTAGTGCGCACCGGGCCCGACGACAATGCTGTAGAACTGCGGCATTACGGCAACGGCATTTACAAGGCCTACGACGTTAAAAACAGCAGCGTCATTCCGGTCCCCGAGACCAGTGACAGTTTTTATCTGGCGATTGTCTCGGTGCTACAACCCCGCGAGCGCACGCTTCTGGGCATGCAGCACCCGACCGACAGCCAGGGGTTTCGCACCGCATTGGGTGATGCCATGTCGGCCATGCGCCAGCCGAGCGGGGAGGTTCGGCTCTGGGACAACTCGGCGAGCCAATACAGGCAGAACCTGCGTCTTCCCCGCGACCTTAAACCCGATGAATTGGGGCTTTACCACCTCAACGGCAAACAATACGTGCCGTTGTACGGTTGGGTGTTTCAAGTGGAATACGACAAAGTCACCGCCCACTGGCGACTCAAGCACCCCTCCAGCGTGGGGGTCGATGCGCCAGTGCTGGAGCACAACTATGAAGGTGCATGGCGCGTCAGCACTGAAAACCCCTTGCAGTGGCAGGGTCTTACCCTGCTGCGCCGACTGCGCGCGACGTCCTTTTCGTTTGAAGATTCAGTGGGCAAGCAGATCATGCAAGTCAGCCATACCGATGAAGGTACCCTGCGCCATGTGCACGTGAACAACCGTGCGGCTCCCCCCCTGCTGATGGACACCTGGAAACGCTTTGATATCGAGGCAGAGATTCACCGCTTTGTGAATGCCATGCAGGAGCACTACTCCCTGCGTACGGCCCGCGCCGACATCCAGTTGCTGTTGCTGCAAAGTCTGCCGGGGTGGCCCCGCGATAAAGTGCTGCAAGTGGTGGACGAGCAGGGCAATACCTTGGCCGAATACGGGGCTGACTTGAGCAGTGCAACTCCCAGGGTCAAGTTGTCACGAGAGGACGCCAGCAATGGCAGCTTGTTACGTGCCGTGCTCATGCGTCTGGATAAGGCCGATACGCTGCAACTGTTGGGCGACTACGAGCCGGTGATTGAACTGCGCATGCTGGCACTTGGCAAAAAGCTGGGCGAGCACGCCCTTGCGCGCATGCCGGACGTGTTCAAGTCGCTTTACGAAAAAGAAGAGAAAAGCGCCAACCCGCACGTGCAACTGATCCAGAAAGATCCGACTCAGCTGCCTTTGAGTGTGATCCGTACTCTGCTACAGCGCGCCACGGCGCATGAAAAGTCCGAGTATCTGGACAAGGGCGACATTGCGCCTCGACTGGCAGAACAAATGCGCCTTACCGCCAGAGAAGTACGCCTGACCCGCGCCTATGAAGGGTTGTACCTGAAGGCCACGGCCACCCCTGACAGTGAAAAACTCATGTTGCATCTGTTGCAGGCCTTGCCGGGCTGGCCGGCGCAGGTGGCGATTGAAGTGCGCAGTCAGACGCCGGACGGGCCTGTGCTCGACAGTATCGGTACAGCCGAACCGGGCCATTACCGGCGGTTGGTCAAGCAGGAGCATCAGTACCTGGCGTATTCGAGCGATGGCTCGGCCCTGAATACACTGCCCGAAGCGGGCAATAACTTGCTGTCGTCCATCTTGCATGTGCTCAGTGAAGATGAACGCGCGGCCATCGGCCTGCAGGGCGTGGAGGATAGCCAGACCCTGGGGGCGAAAATCAGCGACCTGGCCTTGGCCCACCGGACGAATATCCGCACCTTGCTGGGGCTGGAGACCGAAAAGCCCTGGATCGAACCGGTAATCAGGATGGATACCTCGATTATTGCTTACCCCTTGTACCCGCCAACGGGGGCGGGGGCGCACCCCAATGACCTGATACGCAAAGCCGTTCTCCTGTACCCGAGCCTGACGGGCGAGCAGATCAACCATTGGCTCAATCGCCTGGGCAATGACGAAGCCTCCCGTTACAGAGCCGTGGAGCAGCGGCGGGTGGAGTTTGAAAGCCACAAACAACAGTTGGAGGCATGGGCGGCCCGGGACGTGGTGTCGGCCGGCTCCGATCAAGCAGCGCCTAATCCCGCTAGGCACGAGGCTGTGCAGCGGATGTTGAGTGCCTGGCGTACAGAAACCGAGGCCCTGTATTCACCCGACGGCCAGTTCATCGGGTACACCTTGGACCTGTCCAATCTGGCTGTTGGAGACCTACCGGCGCTCACCTCGAATTTCAGTCACATCGGATCATTGGTTATGGAGGGTATGGGGCTGTATAACGACCCCAGCCATTTCCTGAGCCGTTTCACGGGCTTGCGCCACCTTGCGATCACTAACAATCGGCTGGCAGCCGTACCGCAGCACGTCTCCCAAATGACGGGGCTGACACGCCTCGACTTGAGCGGTAATCGTATCGTGCTCACGCCTGAAAGTGCTCAAGGCTTGAGCGCATTGACGTCACTGCGCGTATTGAACCTCAACTTCAACCTCATCGGTTCTGACAGGTGGCGTCAGGGAGCGTCTGCCGTGCCCGATGTCACCCACATGACAGAACTGCGAGAGCTGCATTTACGTGGCAACCAGCTCCTGCAATGGCCATCCGGGCTGGTTGGCCTGACGCACCTCGAAACGGTGCGCATGGACTTCAATCATCTGTTCAACATTCCACAGGCCATTTTGGAGCTGCCTGCCGACAGCACGGTGGCGCGCAGTATCCGCTTGTCTGGCAATCCACTACTTCCTGAGGTTATGGAGCAACTGGAGGTGTATCACCAGCGCACGGGGTGGAGTTTTGGCATCATCCTGCCCGACAGGACGGTGCCGGAGCATGACCATAAACGGCTGGTGGCCATGTGGTTCCCGCCGGGCCTGGCAAGAGGCGAGAAAGCCCGCAGAACCCGTCAATGGGATTTGCTCAGGCGAGAGGGACGGGTGGCGGAAGACTTTTTCCGGGTCCTCCGGGACATGACCGGTTCCAGGGAGTACGAAACGTCGTCCACCCGCCAGCCGCTTCAGGAACGGGTGTGGGAGTTGATTGACCTGATGCTGGAATCCACCGTGCTGCGCCAGACGGTCTTTCATGAGATCAATTTTGTGGCGACCTGCGCTGACGGTGTCATGGTGATATTCGGCAACCTTGAAGTGACTGCGCAGGTGCATAAAATCGAGCGCATGAGCACTGAGCAAACCATCGCCGCGGACTTGTTGACGTTCGCAAAAAGCCTGTTCAGGCTGCGTCAGGTGGATGACATTGCGAACAGGGACATCCGGGAGCGCTATCAGGCTGGCACCCATCCCGACGACGCTGAAATTCAGCTGTATTACCGGGTTTATCTGGCCGAAGAGCTGGGTCTGCCCCTTAAAACCCGCAGCATGCAGCATGAACAAATAGCCGGGGTTACCCCGCAGAAGCTTAACGATGCCAAGGCCCACGTGTTGAGTCTGGACAGAAGCCCGGCGCTGCACTACTCGATCACCCGTGAAAAGTTCTGGCGCCGGTTCCTCAAGCGCAAATACGAGGCGCGCTTCAAGGCGGTCAGGGAGGATTACGATAAAAAGCGCGAGCAACTCGCCAGCCACAGCGAAACCCTGGAGGAAGCCCTCTATATCCAGCAGGGGGAGGAAGCGGCTGCCAGCCACAAACAGGCCAGAGAGGCGCTGTTTGATGAGCTGACCCGTTTTGAGCAAGCAGCGGCGGGCCTTGCAGGATAAACCGGGGCGGTGCAGGCAACCTGGCGTTGCCCAATGATGAAGTGAGCCCTGAAGCGATGGCTTCAGGGCTTTTTATCAGGCTGCGATGGCCACCAGGCTCAAGAGCTGCCCTTCATGCACGGCAAACTGCCCTTCGATTTCCTTGCCGTGGTGCCACTCGGTCGACAGGTCGGTAAGCAGACGCAGGCGCACGTGGCCGTCTTTCGACCAGCTCAGCACTTCGGCGTGTTCAAAGTAGAAGCGTTGGCCTACGAGGGGGAACAACGCCTTGAACAGGCTCTCCTTGATTGAAAAGGTCAGGGTGACGACCAGCGCCACATCCTCAGGGCAGCCATCGGCCATGCGCGATTGCTCAGCCGGCGTGAGGATTTCTTTGACCAGACGCCGGGCGCGCTCGTCGCTGAGGAGGTTTTCGAGGTCGATGCCCAGCCCTTGCCACTCACTTTTGAGCGCTACCACGGCGCCCGCCCGGCCGTTGCTGTGGGTGATGGCACCCGCGATGTGGGCGGGCCATACGGGGGCACGGTCTTCACCGATGGCGGGCGTGGCGCAGGTGCCATCCAGGTGCAGCAAGGCGGCGCGCGCGCACAGGCGTCCGGCCAGAAATTCGGCTTGGCGTTTGGCCACTGAGCGTTGAATACTGGCGGGCATTTCGATTGCGCTGCGGGCAAAGTCGTCAGCCAGCAAGTGCGCAGGCGTGAAGTCGGTACTGCGCCAGACGCTGCCCGGCAGCGGTTGAGGCAAAGGCCAGTCGGCACGCAACGGGGTACAGCAGGCGGGCAAGGCAGGGAATCGAGTCATGCCGCGCATTTTGCCGGGTCCGCGCCGCGCTGGGTAGTCGCTTGCGGCGGTTGGGCTATCGTTCAGAGTGCGTTCAGGGCCGTAACGTTACAGTGGCCACGTGTTTTACGCCTATGGAGGCGCGATCAGGCTTGGGAGAGCGCGATGAAACTGCTGGTGGTAGAAGACGAGGCGCTGTTGCGCCATCACTTGCAAACCCGCCTCAGGGAAGGGGGGCATGTGGTCGAGGCCGTGGCCAATGCTGAAGAAGCGCTGTACCAGGCCGGGCAGTTCAACTACGACCTGGCGATGATTGACTTGGGCCTGCCCGGGCTTGGCGGGCTTGAGCTCATTGGTGAGTTGCGCCAGCGTGGCAAGACGTTCCCGATCCTGATTCTGACCGCGCGCGGCAACTGGCAAGACAAGGTCGAAGGGCTGGCAGCGGGCGCTGACGACTATGTGGTCAAGCCGTTCCAGTTCGAAGAACTTGAAGCGCGTTTGAATGCCTTGTTGCGCCGCTCCAGCGGTTTTACCCAGCCCACCATTGTGGCTGGCGAACTGGTGCTCGACATCAATCGCAAGCAGGCGGTGCTGGAGGGTGAGCCGCTGGCGCTGACGGCCTATGAATACCGGATTCTGGAATACCTGATGCGTCATCACCAGCAGGTGGTGGCCAAGGACCGACTGATGGAACAGCTGTACCCGGATGACGAGGAACGTGATCCGAATGTGATCGAGGTGCTGGTCGGGCGCTTGCGACGCAAGTTGGAGGGGGCAAACGGCTTTAAGCCAATCGATACGGTGCGCGGCATGGGGTATTTGTTTACTGAGCGCTGCCGATGATTCGTTCGCTGCGCGTTCGACTGATGCTTGCGGCCACCTTGCTGGCCGTGCTGTTCATGCTGGCGCTGTTACCGGCCATGCAAGGGGCATTCAGTCTGGCGCTCAAGGGCGCCATCGAGCAGCGTTTGGCATCGGATGTAAACACCCTGATTTCCGCGGCACGGGTCGAAAAGAATCACCTGAAAATGCCGGTCCTGTTGCCGGATGAACAATTCAACCTGCCGGACAGTCGCCTGCTCGGCTACATCTATGACCGCGAGGGCCATCTGGTCTGGCGCTCGCGGGCCACGCAAGAAGAATCCATCAACTACAAGCCGCGCTATGACGGGCGCGGCAACGAGTTCGCAAGTATTCGTGAGGACAGCGGCGAAGAGTTCTTCGTCTATGACGTGGAGGTCAAGCTGCTGGGCGGCAAAAGCGCGGCCTTCAGCTTCGTGGCGTTGCAGCCCATGCGCGAATACAACATGACCCTCGCCGGGCTGCGTGAAAATCTTTACCTGGGATTTGGCGCTGCATTGTGTGTGTTGCTGGCGCTGCTATGGATTGGATTGACGTGGGGGTTGCGTGCCTTGCGACGTTTAAGTCAGGAACTGGACCAGATCGAAACCGGCGAGCGCGACAGCCTCAGCGAGCAGCACCCGCGTGAATTGCTGCGCTTGACCGGCTCCTTGAACCGCTTGCTGCAAAGCGAGCGTGAACAGCGCACCCGCTACCGCGACTCGCTGGATGACCTGGCCCACAGCCTGAAAACCCCGCTGGCGGTGTTGCAGGGCGTCAGCGAAAGCATGGCCCAGCGCCCGGAAGACCGCGAACAGGCGTGGGTACTGCAAACCCAGATCGAACGCATGAACCAGCAAATCAGCTACCAGTTGCAACGCGCCAGCCTGCGCAAAAGTGGCCTGGTGCGCCATCAGGTCGAGCTGATCCCGGTGGTTGAAAGCCTGTGTAACACCCTGGAGAAGGTCTACCGCGACAAGCGGGTCAAGGTCAGTTTGGACATTGCGCCCCTCAGCCATGTGCCGATCGAGCAAAACGCGTTGCTGGAGCTGCTCGGCAACCTGCTCGAAAACGCCTACCGCCTGTGTTTGAGTCAGGTGCGCATCAGCCTGCATCGTACGGCGGCAGGGATTGACGTGTGCGTGGAAGACGACGGGCCCGGCGTGCCCGCCGATCAGCGGGCGCGCATTCTGCAACGTGGCGAACGTCTTGATCGCCAGCATCCGGGGCAGGGGATCGGCCTGGCGGTGGTCAAGGACATCATCGAAAGCTACGACGCGCAGTTGACTCTCGATGATTCCTCCTTGGGCGGCGCGGCATTTCGCATACGCTTCGCGGTGGTGTGAAGCAGGCGGAAATCCGCCATTTCCTCCTCTCGTTCACAGTCAATGGGCGGAAACCCGCCAAAGTTGTCCTACAAGAATTGTCTGTAATTTCCTACAAGGCTAGGTGCCGTCGGGCTTTGGGCGTGTTTTGCCAACGTTGGCCCGTGGCTTGCAATAAGTGCGAGAGGTCTGCCGACAGAGCAGCTCGACACAACAAATCCCTCCAAGTACAGGAGGGTTCGCGCTTTAGGCGTTGCCGGTCTCAGATGGAATGATGGCCGAGTGATGCACTTGAGGAACTTTGCAATGACGACTCGTCAGCCACTGTACAAATCCCTGTATGTGCAAGTAATCGTAGCGATCACGATCGGCATTTTGCTGGGCCACTACTACCCGGAAACCGGTGTAGCGCTCAAACCCTTGGGTGATGGCTTTATCAAACTGATCAAGATGGTCATTGCCCCGATCATTTTCTGTACGGTGGTGAGTGGTATCGCCGGGATGCAGAGCATGAAATCGGTCGGCAAGACCGGCGGTTATGCACTGCTCTACTTCGAAATCGTATCGACCATTGCCCTGTTGATCGGTCTAGTCGTGGTTAACGTGGTGCAGCCGGGCGCCGGCATGCACATTGACGTCTCCACGCTGGATGCCTCCAAAGTCGCGGCCTATGTGACCGCTGGCGCAGACCAAAGCATCGTGGGCTTCATCCTCAACGTGATCCCCTCCACCATCGTCGGCGCCTTCGCCAACGGTGACATCCTGCAAGTGCTGATGTTCTCGGTGCTGTTCGGTTTTGCCCTGCATCGCCTGGGGGCTTACGGCAAGCCGATCCTGGACTTCATCGACCGTTTCGCCCACGTGATGTTCAACATCATCAACATGATCATGAAGCTTGCCCCGCTGGGCGCGCTGGGTGCCATGGCGTTCACCATCGGCGCCTACGGCGTGGGTTCGCTGGTGCAGTTGGGCCAATTGATGCTGTGCTTCTACATCACCTGCGTGCTGTTCGTGCTGGTGGTATTGGGCGGTATCGCGCGCGCTCATGGTTTCAGCGTGATCAAGCTGATTCGCTACATCCGTGAAGAGCTGCTGATCGTACTGGGCACGTCCTCGTCCGAGTCCGCGCTGCCACGCATGCTGGTGAAAATGGAACGTCTGGGCGCCAAGAAGTCGGTGGTTGGCCTGGTGATCCCGACCGGTTACTCGTTCAACCTCGACGGCACGTCGATCTACCTGACCATGGCCGCCGTGTTTATCGCGCAAGCCACCGACACGCACATGGACATCACGCACCAGATCACCCTGTTGCTGGTGCTGCTGCTGTCGTCCAAAGGCGCTGCGGGCGTGACCGGTAGCGGCTTTATCGTACTGGCCGCGACCTTGTCGGCGGTGGGCCACCTGCCGGTTGCCGGCCTGGCGCTGATTCTGGGTATCGACCGCTTCATGTCCGAAGCCCGCGCCCTCACCAACCTCGTAGGTAACGCGGTGGCCACTTTGGTGGTTGCCAAGTGGGTCAAAGAGCTGGACGAAGACAAGCTGCAGGTTGAACTGGCCTCCGGCGGTCGCCCGCTGGAAGAAACCCGGCCGCAAGACGATCTGGGTGTGGCTGAAGGCCCGACGCCTTCGCTGATGAAGTAAACCGCAAACGATTAAAAAACCCATCTTCGGATGGGTTTTTTTATGGTTGTCTGCGATGTGTAAAACCCCCACCTCAAGGTACTCGATACCTTTCTCAGCGTGTCCCTCCTGATCGTGTTTGGTCATCTTCACGTACGCGTGGTCCACCAGCGCCTGGATGTATTGCTGCGGGAAACTTAGCTGTTCGTACAGCCATGCCCACCAAAGCGCAGATGTCGTAAAGACCGAATGCTCGCCGTTCGCAATAGGTTCGTACGCATTGACCTCACCTCAGTTGATCTGAGGTTGTTGGTCCATGATTTCGCGAAGGCTGAGGTGCAGTGCGCTTTGCTTGATTTCTGCTCGCGTTTTCGCGCCTTAAGTTAACAACGCAGTAGTAAGGAATGGCGAGGGTAACAACCTTTTAAAACAGGGCAAATTTGCGCTCTGACGGACGTTCGAAATGGCCTCAAGTCCAACTTCAAAAAAACACCAACTGCGCAAGAAGTTGCGCACTCAAATGTGGATAACTGTGTGGATACATGGCCACAGTACATATAAACCGTGAGCTGTAGACGAGTGCGCAAGAAGTTGCACAGTACTGCGCAACTTCTTGCGCACTTTTTAAAGGTTTTTGTTTAAAAAATAACCAGCAAAATTCCTTACTTCGCGTAACGCCTTGTTTTTAAATGACTTGATAAAAGCTGGCACGATCTTTGGTTACTCCATTCAGCACTTGAGTGGCATTTGCGCCTTTCAAGTCCTCATTTTTGAGCAAGGAGAGCATCAATGGCGACGCCAGCTTACATGTCCATCACCGGCACCAAACAGGGTCTGATTACAGCCGGTGCATTCACCGCGGATTCGGTGGGCAACACCTATCAGGAAGGTCATGAAGACCAGGTCATGGTGCAGGGTTTTAGCCACGAAGTGATCATCCCTCGCGACCCGCAATCAGGCCAACCGACCGGCCAGCGCGTTCACAAGCCGGTGAAGATCACCAAGGTGTTCGACAAGTCCTCGCCGCTGCTGCTGGCCGCACTGACCTCGGGCGAGCGCCTGACCGAAATCGAAATCCAGTGGTTCCGCACCTCGGCTGCCGGCACGCAAGAGCATTACTTCACCACCAAACTTGAAGACGCCATCATCGTCGACATCAAGGACTACATGCACAACTGCCAGGACCCGTCGAATTCGCACTTCACGCACCTGGAAGACGTGGAATTCACCTACCGAAAAATCACCTGGACCCACGAAGTGTCGGGCACTTCCGGTTCCGATGACTGGCGCTCGCCGGTGGCTGGCTAAGGCTGGCTGAGTGTTTCTGCGCACGGGCGCCTTGTGGGTCGGTGCGCAGGTTTAACCCCGGAATGATGTGTTTTCGTCGCCTCTTTTTTGGCGACGCGCGCCTGCAGCACTGCATGAGGAGTCAGGATGTTTTCACCGGCGGATCAACCCCATTTCACGCTCACCCTTGCGGGTGCGGACGTTCAGGTCGTGGCTTTCAAGGGCCGCGAGGCCTTGAGCAGGCCGTTTGTTTTTGATCTGGAGCTGGTCAGCCTGCTGACGGGTGAGATGCTTCCATGACCACTGAAAATACGGCTGTAGAAAAACGCGGCCCGCAGGTCGCCATCGTTCCGCTCAGTGCCATCGACGTCAAAGACGTGGCCAGTGGCGCCGCCGTGTTCGATGCCTGGTTACAGGAGATGAGTGGCGGGATCGTCACCCTCGAACGGATTCAGGGGGTGGCCGGGGCTTTGCCCGTGGTCGGTAACATCATGGCGCTGGTGGACGCGTTGGGCGACGTCGTCACGCTGAGCAAGACTGAAAAACGCGACCTGTTGCTGTGGGCGAGCCTGGCGATTAACCTGATTGGCGTCTTGCCCTTGCCACCGACCATGGCCGCTGCGCGCATGACCCTGCGCCCGACCTTGCACCTGGTGCGTCAGGAGATGCGCTCTACCACCAAACTGATGCTCAGTGCCTCGGTCATCGAGATTCTGGTGGGCCACCTGAACGCGTCCATCGTCGGCAGTCTCGATGACTTCGTCGAGCAAGCCCGGGCCAAGCTGCCGCAGATCCTCGCCGACGCCGGCAAGCTCGGCGAAGACATGCTCAACGAAATCGCCAAGGGGCTGGAAGCCGCCGTCAACGGCACCCTCGATGCCGGTGGGGATCTGGAGGCAGCAAGTGCGCAGATCAGTGCGGCGGGCGATCAGTTGCTGCATGACCCCAAAGCGGCCATCAGCAACATCTTCGGCGGCTTGTTCAGCGCCTACAAAGCCGCTGGCAAAGGCATGGCCAACAGCGCCTCGCAGCACCTGCTGCCCGACGACATCAAACGTTCCGTCACCGCCCACGCGGCTCAACTGCGGGCGATGGGGCCAGAGCTGCGCACGCAACTGAGCGCGCTCACCGCCGAAGACGTTGAGTACTCGATTGGCTGGTTGTTGCTGATCCTGTCCAGCGCCACGGCCTTGTGGCGCAAGCGCAATGTCCATGGGCAAAGCACCAACGTCAAACCCACGGAAACCAACAAGGCCAAGCAAACGGCGGCTGAGGGACAGATCGACTCCACCGGTAAACAAGCGTCTGCAACAGGGATGGCCAATCCCGCAAAAAACTGCGCCTGTGACCGTACACCGCGCAGCATAAATTTCGCGCTGGGCTCCGAATCCCTGAGCCACACCGACTTCAGCTTGCCCGGCCCGTTCCCGATTGACTGGACACGCACCTACTACTCACGCCTGAGTGCCTATGATCAAGGCGCCCTGGGCGCGCGCTGGATCACCGAATTCACCACCCGCTTTGACCTGCACGACAAGGGGCTGGTGTTCCACGATTCTGACGGCCGTGAGCATAAATACGCACTCAAACCCGTCGGCAAAGCTCACTACGACGCCATCGAAAACCTGACGCTGGTGCGCGTCACTGAAAATTCCTTACTCCTCTGCCGCGGCTTCGAACGCAGGGAAACCTATGTGCGTCACGGCGACCGCTTCCTGCTCGCGCAAATCGAACTGCGCAACGGCGCAGGCATCATGCTGCACCACGAATACCGTCACGCTGACCAGCCGGTGTTGTCCGACCTCATCACCTACCAGGGCGACCTCGACAACGTCCATTTACATCTGGGCACGATGATGGACGAACACGGGCGCCTCACAGGCCTGTGGGAAATCCGCGACAGCGCGCCGGTGCGCCAACTGGCGGCCTACTACTACGATGCCCACGGCGACCTGATCAACGCCCAGGACGAAAACGGCGCCGCCTGGACGTACCAATACCAGCACCACCTGATCACCCGCTACACCGACCGCACGAATCGCGGCATGAACTTGCAATGGCAAGGCACCGGCCCCGACGCGAAAGCAGTCCGTGAATGGGCCGACGACGGCAGCTTCGACACGCGGCTGGAGTGGGACGAAAACATCCGCCTGACCTACGTCACCGACGCCCACGGCCACGAGACCTGGCACTACTACGACATCCTCGGCTACACCTACCGCATCCGCCATGCCGACGGGCGTTCAGAATGGCTGTTCCGCGACGACGCGAAAAACATCGTGCGCCACGTGCATCCCGACGGCAGCACCGACCGCTACGCGTACGACGATCGCAGCAACCTGCTCGAACATACCCGCGCCGACCACAGCGTCATGCACTACGCCTACGACGATCACGATCAACTGATCAAAATCAGCGACGCCGAAGGTGGCCTGTGGCTGCGTGACTACGACGATCAGGGCAACCTGATCGAAGCCGTCGACCCGTTGGGTAACACCACCGAATACGCCTACACCGCAGCGGGCTTGCCGAGCGCCATCAAAGACGCCAACGGCAACGAAAAGACCCTTGCTTACAACGATGCCGGGCAACTTATCGAGTACACCGACTGCTCCGGCAAAACCAGCGTTTGGGAGTACAACGACCTCGGTCAGATGGTCTGCTTCACCGATGCGGCGGGCAACACAACCGAGTACCTCTACAAAGCCGGTCAACTGATCCATATCAAGCACCCCGATAACACCGAAGAACGCTTCAGCCGCGACGCCGAAGGCCGACTGCTGGCCCACACCGATGGCCTCAACCGCTGCACCACCTGGAGCTACACCGCCGCCGGTTTGATCGACGAACGTATCGACGCCGCCGAACAGACCCTGCGCTACCGCTGGGACCGCCTCGGGCAACTGCTCGCGCTGGAAAACGAAAACCGGCAACAGGCGACTTTTCATTACGACCCGGTTGGTCGCTTGCTCAAAGAGACCGGGTTTGACGGACGCAGCACCCTGTACGCGTACGACGAATCAACCGGGCGCCTGGCCAGCACCGTCGACGGCCAGCGCACCACCCAGGTCGAGTTCGACCCCACCGGCCGCCTCATCGAACGCAGCGCACGCCTGAACAACACCTCGCAAACCGAAACCTTCGCCTACGACGGCAACGGCAATTTGGTCATGGCCAGCAACGCCGACAGCCGCCTGCAATGGTTCCACGACCCGGCGGGCAACCTGCTGCGCGAACACCAGCACTACCTGAGTTTGCAAACCCCGGTGGTTGCCGTGTGGCAGCACGAATACGACGTGCTCAACCAACGCATCGCCACCACCCGCCCGGACGGCCACAGAGTGAGCTGGCTGACCTACGGCAGCGGCCACCTGCTGGGCCTGCGCCTCGACGAACACGAACTGATCGGCTACGAACGCGACGACCTGCACCGCGAAGTCGCCCGTCATCAGGGCAACCACCTGCTGCAGACCCAACAATGGGACCCGGCCGGGCGCCTGCAAGAACAGCTTTTAGGCCGCAGCGACGACAAAACCACCCTGCTCAAACGCACCTATCAGTACGACGCAGCCAGCCAACTGACCGACATCCACGACAGCCGCCGTGGGCCGCTGTCCTACCGCTACGACCCGGTTGGCCGACTGCTTGAAGCCACCAGTCGCCTGGGGGTGGAAACCTTCGCCTTCGACCCGGCCAGCAACCTGCTCGACGAACAAAATCAACAGGTGCAACGACCGCTGGAGCAAAACCCCAAACGCAACAAACTCATGGACAACCTGCTGCGCGAATACGCCGGCAGCCACTACGACTACGACGAACGCGGCAACCAGATCCGCCGCTGGCACAACGGCCAGCAAAGCCGCCTGCACTGGGACCTGTTCGACCGCCTGGTGCGCTTTGAAAACAGCCAACTGCGCGTCGACTACGCCTACGACCCGCTGGGAAGACGTCTCTACAAACACTCCAACGCCCACCACCTAAACCGAAGCGAAGCCGGCTCGCAGTGGAACCGTAACGAACAGGCCCGCAAACAGCGGGAACTGGGGTGCGGCTTCACGTTATTCGGCTGGGACGGCGACACCCTCGCTTGGGAAAGCAGCCCCGCGCAGGCCGATGGCGCGAGCGGCAAAACCGTCCACTACCTCTACGAACCCGGCAGCTTCGTCCCCGTGGCCCAGGCCCTGCGCCACCAACCGATGCGCCTGCTGGCCCAACCGAGTTACACCGGCGCCTACGACATCGACCAAGACCCGCTGTGGACCCACACCCCGCAAGCGCTGCCGATTGACGTGTTGGCGTGGTACCAGTGCGACCACCTCGGCACGCCACAAGAACTGACCGACCACACCGGCCAAATCGCCTGGAGCGCACAGTACAAAGCGTGGGGCGAAGTCAAAGAACAACGCACGGAATGGGCACAACGCCAAGGCCTGACCAACCCGATCAGGTTTCAGGGGCAGTACCACGATCACGAAACAGGGCTGCACTACAATCGGTATAGGTACTATGATCCACGGGTCGGACGGTTTGTTAGCAAAGACCCGATCAGCTATGCGGGTGGGTTGAACCTGTATGCGTATGCGCCTAATCCGGTGGAGTGGATTGATGCGTTGGGACTTTGGAAAGGGCAGCCGAGAAAGCCTAACGGAACCTTCGGGCCGGGAGCCAATCCAGCCAGACGCTGCCCGGATGCACCAGATCCGACTAAAAAGGTTCATGGGAATGATTTGGATAGTGATGCGCCGGCTATTGGTTACTCTTTAAGAGATAAAAACACTCTTGAAGTTATGAAGTATGGCGAAACTACAATGATTAAAAAACGCTATCCTGATAAATATTTGAAATCTGAAGGAGTGGTAGTTGAGCCTGAGGCTGTAGGTACTAAACGTGAGATGCATCAATGGCAGCACGAGAAAATTTTAGAGTACAAGATCAGTCATGATGGTCAACGCCCACGTCTTAATAAAAATGACTATTGAGGAGTTACTGATGGAGTTTTTTATGTCGGCTGAAAGAGAAGCGGGAGTAGCAGAGGGGGAGCGCTCAGCGAGAAAAACAATAGAGCCGCTCATGATAGAGTTACTGAGCGGCATTGAATTGGAATCAGCTTTTAAAAGCTGGAGCTTTATACCTGTAATTATGTCTGGTAGATTTGCTTTTGAATTTCCAGAATTCATTAAAATAAGAAGAAATGAGAAGGGGCTTGATTGTAGGCTGCATATTGACTTTGAGGAATTTAAGGAGGCGGATGAGCGCAAGCAAATTGTTATGATGCTGAACACTATGGTGCGCTCAATAGACATGATGGCTAAGCACAAAGTAACTAAAAATGATCAGGAGGTACTGAAAGGTGTTGTGAATGAGGTACGTAAAAAATTGTTGAGTTCAGATAAGTAGTGTTTGTGTGGAGTATGGTATGTGCGGTCTTGAGTTTTTATGGGCTGCAGGCATGTGAGAGTATGGATAAGTGACTGCCACCCAAGGTGGCGTATTTATTATGCAAAAGTACGTAAAATGGGAAATTAATTATCAGCAAGAGCCCCCCCCCCCCCCCGCGGTGCAGAGTTGGTTCCAAAATTTAATAAGTGGCCTGGATCGTGCGGTAAAAAGCCTAGTGCGAAGTCACAGAACAGCGCTCGGACTGGGCAAATCCTATTAGGTTTCAGGGCCAGTACCACGATCACGAAACGGGGCTGCACTACAACCGTCATCGGTACTATGACCCACTTGTTTTGGTACCTGCCGATAATGTAAAGGGTCAAATATCCTTGATATTGAATGCCATTGAAAGGGCGACAGAAATTATGAGCAAGTTAAAAATTCGCTAACAGCGACATAGAAAAACTTAGAAATGCAGTTGCCGAAACAAAAAAACATTTACCTTCCTCATTCGATGTATAGATAACAACAAGTGGCACTTTGTATTTGCAAGAACTGCACCGGCGTTCTTTAACAATTAACCTTGATGTACTGGTACCCAGCAATGCATATCGATTGGTACAGCCGCCTACAGTGGCGGCCTGTTCGACCGCCTGGTGCGCTTTGAAAACAGCCAACTGCGCGTCGACTACGCCTACGACCCGCTGGGAAGACGTCTCTACAAACACTCCAACGCCCACCACCTAAACCGAAGCGAAGCCGGCTCGCAGTGGAACCGCAACGAACAGGCGCGCAAACAGCGCGAACTGGGGTGCGGCTTCACGTTATTCGGCTGGGACGGCGACACCCTGGCCTGGGAAAGCAGCCCCGCGCAGGCCGATGGCGCCAGTGGCAAAACCGTCCACTACCTCTACGAACCCGGCACCTTCGTCCCCGTGGCTCAGGCCTTGCACCACCAACCGATGCGCCTGCTGGCCCAACCGAGTTACGAAGGTGCCTACGACATCGACCAGAACCCGCTGTGGACCCACACCCCGCAAGCGCTGCCGATCGACGTACTGGCAGTTACGCGGCGATGGTTTCGCTGGCCTGTACTAGGCGGTGTTTACGACATTACTTTTCGTACAGAACGGTTTGTGCTGTTTTTGAATCAACACCTCTCCAGCCTTGGTTCACTTCTTGTGTTATCCAATATTCGGAGATGCGTCGGTGAACCTTCCCCCCATGTTTTGTACCCGTTTATTCAATTCGGGTCTGGCCCGTGAACAGCAGCGTGTTCCGGCATTTGCGGCACAGGTAGCGGCGGCCTTTGTTGACCAGCCCGTGGCGTTGGGCGGTGAACGGGAAGTCGCTGTCCGGGCAGGGGCAGCGATAGATGTAACGGGTCACGCTGCGGCGTTTGATGTCATACGTATGGCAACGATTGGGCGGCAGTTCGTACACCCCGCGCATGATTAGTTGCCACTCTTCACCATGGGCCGCGATGCGGTCGCCAAACAGTTGATGGGCGATCAGGTGCGCGACTTCGTGGGCCACGGTTTGTTTGAGGAAGTCGTCGCGGTTTTCGCGGTACAGCTGTGGATTGAAGCGCAACAGGTTTTCATGCAGGTGCGCCACACCGGCCTTCTGGCCGCGCAGCTTGAAGCTGACCACGGGGCGCTTGAAAGGGCGCTTGAAAAACGCTTCGGCAAGGTTGAAACAGTCTTCGACGCGGGAATTGAGCAGCTCGGGCATGCGGTTCGGTTCTCCAGAGCCCGCGATTATGCCGCAAGCCTGAAGCGGGCGAAGGGTCAAAGTGCCGAGCGGTTCACCCGGCTGTTAATCCTGTAGCCGCTAGCGCAGGAGGCGGCTACAGGATGCCCCCGTCAGTTGGTGTAGACCGGGCCGACGCCCAACCCCCATACGATCACGGTAAACGCCATGATCGCGACCAGCACCACCAAACCGACGGCCAGCACCGAACTCGAAAACAGAAACCCTTCATCGGGGTCGATGTTCATGAAGGTCGGCAGGCCGACATACAGCAAATACACGGTGTAGCAAATCGCCGCCGTGCCCACGGCCATGCCCAGCCACATGTGCGGGTACAGCGCCGCCAACCCGCCAATAAACAGCGGCGTGGCGGTGTACGTGGCGAACGCGACACACCGCGCCAAGCTGGGTTGGGCATCGTAGGTGCGTGCCATCCAGTGAATGAATGCGCCCATCACCCCGACCCCCACCAGCATCGACAGGTAGGACATGACCGTCATCCACAGGGCGCTTTCTGTGGTGAGCATGACCGGTGCCCGGCTGCCAATGACCCAGCCGACCTGGGTGGTGCCAATAAACGCGGAAATGGCCGGGATCGCGGCCAGGATCAGGGTATGGGTGAGGTACATGTGGCTGATGCTTTCTTCGGCATCGCCGCGTATTTGCCGCCACTCTTGATCGGGGTGGGTAAAGAGGCCCACAACGTGATGGATCATGGCTGTCGCTCCTGTAATAAAACGCATCGCCCCCAGTGGGACGCGTGCCGGTCGCGCAGCCAGATAATGTGAGGTTCAAGCAGGGCTTGCGGCCTTATGTCGCAGTATAGGAAACCCCGTGGTTAATGACGCCGGGGCGTTAGAGCATATTGTGCTGTCAGCCCCTGGCGTAATTGCCGAGACGTCTTAAGGGCGGCCACAGGGGGTTCGTGTGCGGGCGCTTTAAGGGTAAAATCGCCGCCTTTTTGTCTTAACTCGCGGAATTGAAGCGCTATGGGCACTCTCTCGGTCTCTCAAATTAAACTCCAGAAACGCCTGCGCCGATTGACCGGTGAGGCCGTTGCCGATTTCAACATGATTGAAGATGGCGACAAGGTGATGGTCTGCCTGTCGGGCGGCAAAGACAGTTACACCCTGCTCGACGTGCTGTTGCACTTGCAGAAAGTGGCGCCGATCAGCTTTGAAATCGTTGCCGTGAACATGGACCAGAAGCAGCCGGGCTTCCCGGAAGAGGTGTTGCCGGCCTACCTCAAGGCCCTGGGCGTTGAGTACCACATCGTTGAGAAAGACACCTATTCGGTGGTCAAGGAACTGATCCCGGAAGGCAAGACCACCTGTTCCCTGTGCTCGCGCTTGCGGCGCGGCACGCTCTACACCTTTGCCGATGAAATCGGTGCGACCAAGATGGCATTGGGGCATCACCGCGACGACATCGTCGAGACGTTCTTCCTCAATATGTTCTTCAACGGCACCCTCAAGGCGATGCCGCCCAAGCTGCTGTCCGACGACGGGCGCAACGTGGTGATCCGTCCGCTGGCGTACTGCAACGAGAAAGACATCCAGGCGTACGCCGATTTGCAGCAGTTCCCGATCATCCCGTGCAACCTGTGCGGCTCGCAGGAAAACCTGCAACGTCAAGTGGTCAAGGACATGCTTCAGGAATGGGACCGCAAGACGCCGGGGCGCACCGAGAGCATCTTCCGCAGCTTGCAGAATGTGATCCCGTCACAGTTGGCCGATCGCAACCTGTTCGACTTCGCCAGCCTGACAATCGACGAAACGGCCACGCCGCGCTTTGTTAATTTGCTGAACCTCTAGGCCTGGGCAGGGCTCAGATCCCCCAGTGACACCCTATTTGCCAAGAGGAGAGGGCATGCGCGATTACAAATGGCTGCACGAATATTGCTTGAACCGCTTTGGTTCGGCAGCCGCGCTCGAAGCCCGGTTGCCCGTGCCGCGAACGGCCGCGCAATTGCGGGCGATCCCCGATGACCGTTATCTCTCGACCCTAGCCCTGCGGGTCTTTCGCGCCGGGCTCAAGCACAGCGTGGTCGACGCAAAGTGGCCGGTGTTTGAAGAGGTGTTTTTCGGTTTCGACCCGGAAAAAGTGGTGCTCATGGGCGCCGAACACCTGGAGCGGCTGATGCAGGATGCGCGGATCATTCGCCATTTGGGCAAGCTCAAAAGCGTGCCGCGCAATGCGCAAATGGTGCTCGACATCGCTCACGAACACGGCAGTTTCGGTGCCTTCATTGCTGATTGGCCGGTGACCGACATTGTCGGGCTGTGGAAGTACCTGGCCAAACACGGGCATCAGTTGGGCGGCCTTTCGGCACCACGGTTTTTGCGGATGGTCGGTAAAGACACGTTCGTGCCCAGCGATGATGTGGTAGCCGCATTGAATGCGCAGAAGCTGGTGGACAAGGCGCCCACCAGCCTGCGGGATCTGGCGATTGTGCAAAATACGTTCAATCAGTGGCACGCCGAGAGCGGGCGGCCGATGTGCCAGCTGTCACAGATGCTGGCACTGACCGTCAATCATTGACCACCATCGGCCGGATCGACGCACGGTGGCGGATTATTCTCCCGCCAGTCGTCGATCCAGCTGATGGCGCCAGCGCACAAACAGCATCGCACTGACAAACACCGCCACGCTCCCGGCGATTTCCAGCAATCCGAACACTTGCCGATTGGGGTCGAACGCCGCCAGGGCGCCTTTGATCAGGTACAGGTTGATCACATAACAGGTGAAGGAATGGCCGCGCGGATTGCCGATCAGCATGCCCGGCACCAGGAACATCAGCGGCACCAGCTCGATCAGCAAAATCACCCACGGGCGTGCGCCGTGCAAGTCGGCGAACATCAGGTAATACACGCACAGCAAGCCGATAAACCCGAAGAAACACACCAGGCTCAAGAGGCGCATCAAGCGCACGCGAGGCTGTAGCCATTCGATGGAGGGCAACACTTTGGGCTTTTTAGCCACGGGGCGTCTCCAGTTTCAATGCGATGCTGGCCAGGCGCTGGCCGAGGGCGCGGCACAGGGCGATTTCGTGTTCGTCCAGCCCGCGTTTGCCGTCGGCCCCGGCGTGGTGGCTAGGCCCGTAGGGCGTGCCGCCTGCGGTTGTCTGCAACAACGCCGACTCGCTGTAAGGCAGGCCGGTGACCAGCATGCCGTGGTGCATCAGCGGCAGCAGCATCGACAGCAGGGTGGTTTCCTGACCGCCGTGCAGGCTGGCGGTGGAGGTGAACACGCCGGCAGGCTTGCCCACCAGTGCGCCGGTCAGCCACAAATTGCTGGTGCCATCGAGAAAGTACTTCAGGGGCGCGGCCATGTTGCCGAAGCGGGTCGGGCTGCCCAGCGCCAGCCCTGAGCAGTGCTTGAGGTCATCGAGGCTGGCGTACATCGCGCCTTCAGCCGGAATCGCCGGGGCAACGGCTTCGCACTCGGTGGAGATGGCTGGCACCGTGCGCAAGCGCGCTTCCATGCCGCCTTGTTCTATCCCGCGCGCGATATGCCGCGCCATGTCGCTTGTCGAGCCGTTACGGCTGTAATACAGAACCAAAATGTAAGGGGTGCTCACGGCAGGATCTCCAGCACGTTTTCAGGCGGTCGCCCGATGATTGCGCGGTCGCCCGCCACCAGAATCGGGCGTTCGATCAGCTTGGGGTGCGCGGCCATGGCATCGATCAACTGCGCGTCGCTGAGGCTGCTGTCGGCCAGATTCAGGGTTTTGTATTCGTCTTCGCCGGTGCGCAACAGCTGGCGCGCGCTGATTTTCAGTTTGGCCAGCAGGTCGGTCAGTTGGGCGGCGGTGGGCGGTGTTTCGAGGTAGCGCACCACGCTGGGCGACAGGCCACGGGCTTCGAGGAGTTCGAGCGCACCGCGCGATTTCGAGCAGCGCGGGTTGTGATAAAGCGTCAGATCGGTCATGTGCGGGTCGCATCTTGGGTAAGGTGGCGGCTATTCTACCCGCCTGACGGCCGCGCCTGAACCGTGTGCGGTAATTGGCCGCCGTCCCCCGATTGTTTGTGTGTCTTTATCGAGAAGGATCAACGCATGTTTAAGCGACTCATGGCGCTCGCAGCCCTCACTGCCACCTTAGCGCTGGCAGGGTGCGGCAATGATTACGGGGTTGACCAGCACGGCCAGAAAGTGGCGTCCGAGCGCCTGGACAAACAGTGGAAAGTCATCAACTACTGGGCCGAATGGTGCGGGCCGTGCCGTGTGGAGATCCCGGAACTCAATGCGCTGGAAAAACAGCTGCAAGGGCAGTCCGTGGGGGTGTTCGGGGTGAATTTCGACGGTTTGCAAGGCAAGGAGCTGAGCGATGCGGCGACTGCGCTGGGGATCACCTTCACCGTGCTGGCTCAGGACCCGGCTGACGTCTTTGATCTGCCGCGCAGTGAAGCGCTGCCGGTGACCTACATCCTCGACGAGAAGGGCAAGGTGCAGGCGCAGTTGATGGGTGAACAGACAGCCGCAGGGGTGATGGCCAAGATCAAGGAACTGCGCGGTCATTAAACGCGGTAGCCGCCGCCCCGGGCTGCGGCTACTGGTGACGCGAGATCAGCTTTCTTCGGGCCACAGGCGCAACGGCTTGCCTTCAGCAGGCCAGAAGCGCACTTGCTCAATGGGAGAGATATCCCAGCGTTCCACGGTTTGCAGCGCTTCAAAGAAGCGGTGCTCCTGTTCCATCAGCGCGGGCGCGCACGCCTTGCGGGTGCTGCCGACGCCGCCGAAAGTCAGGCGTTGGCCGTCCAGCGTGTACGGTGCGAACCAGTGGTTGCAGCCGCCGCTGCCATAGGCACGACCGGCATCGTCCAGGGTGACGGTCAGGTGGCTGTTGTCGATCAGCGGACGTTCGCCGATCCACTCCAGCACGTACGTGTGGTTCTGTTGCAATTTCACCGGGTCACCCGCGCAGCCCATCAGGCTGGCGCCCAGCAGGGCCATCAGGGTCAAACGCTTCATGCCGCTTCCTTTTGTTGGCAGGTTGGGCACAGGTGCTTGCTGCCTTCGGTGCGCCAGCCCAATTCGGCAATGCGCGCGCTGGCGGCCGGTTTTTGCGCCTTGGCGCCCAACTTCGCGTCGACGGCGAATTCGAACTTCAGTTCTTTGGCGCAGCCGTCGCAGTTGACCTGCCACGCGTGAATCGACAACTCGCCAAACACCGGGCCTTTGGCGACGGCCACCCACTGGCCGCGAGGGTTGATCAGGTGACGGACTTTTTCGACGGTCAGGCGCATGGCCAAGTCTTTGCTGCCCTTGAGGGTGACCACCAGCACGTCACCGTTCTGAATCGAGCCACCGTTGCCGGTGACTTGATAAAGGCCGGCCGCCAAGGAGCGGCATTCGATCAGGGTGTGCTGCGGGCTAAGCAGGTTGTAGCGGAAATCGTGTTCGACCATGGGTCCTCCAAATAGGCCGCTATGCTAGCACGCAGACACCAATCCACGAGGCGTGGCCGCTTAACCTTCGATCAGGTTGTGGGGCGATCCGGCTTTCCAGGCCGCGATGTTCTCCAATGTGGTGCCGGCAATCGCGCTGAGGGCTTCGTGGGTCAGGAACGCCTGATGCGCCGTGATGATGACGTTGGGAAACGTCAGCAGGCGTGCCAGCACATCGTCTTGCAAGGGCAGGTCGGAACGGTCTTCGAAGAACAGTTGGGCTTCTTCTTCATACACGTCCAGCCCCAAGTACCCCAGTTGCCCGTTTTTCAGTGCTTCGATCAGGGAGGGCGTGTGCACCAGCGCACCGCGCCCGGTGTTGATCAGCATGGCGCCGTGTTGCAGGGTGGCCAGGCTTTGGCTGTTGATCATGTGCTTGTTTTCGGCGGTCAGCGGGCAGTGCAGGCTGATGATGTGCGAGCCCGCGATCAGCTCGGGCAGGCTGACGTATTCGGCGCCCAGCGCCAGCAGGGCCGGGTTGGGGTAAGGGTCGAAACACAGCAGTTTGCAACCGAAGCCCGCCATGATTTTGCCGAAGGTGGCGCCGATCTGCCCGGTGCCAACCACCCCGACAGTCTTGCCCACCACATCAAACCCGGTCAGGCCGTGCAGGGTGAAATCGCCTTCACGGGTGCGGTTGTAGGCGCGGTGCAGGCGACGGTTGAGCGCCAGAATCAGCGCCACGGCGTGCTCGGCCACGGCATGGGGCGAGTACGCCGGTACGCGCACCACGCTCAGGCCCAGGCGCCGGGCGGCGGGCAAGTCGACATGGTTGTAACCGGCCGAACGCAGGGCAATCAGGCGTGTTTTGCCAAGGGCCAGTTGCTCCAGCACCGGGGCGCTCAAGTCGTCATTAATGAAGGGGCAGACCACCTCGTAGTCATGGGCCAGGGCCACGGTGTCGAGGCTCAGGCGCGCGGGCTGGAAGTGCAGCTCAAGGTCGTCGTGTTGCGCGGCAGCGGTGAAGCTGTCGCGGTCGTAGGTCTGGCTGCTGAACAGAAGGATGCGCATGGGAGTCTTCCTTGGTTAAGTGCAGAAAGTGTCAAGCGGCGCTTCGGGCTTCAGCGCCAAGGCGGACGATGGCGTGATCGAGCTCGTCCAGTGCGGCGTACGCGTTGGGGCTCTCCTGCTTGAGCAGCGTCTCGGTACGCTGGCAGGCGGCGCGCAATTGCGGTACGCCGCAGTAGCGGGTGGCGCCGTGCAAGCGGTGAACCCGTTCGATCAGGGCGCTGTTGTCCCGAGCTTCGCGGGCCTGACGAATCGCTTCGCGGTCGGATTCCAGCGAGGCCAGCAGCATGGCCAGCATGTCTGCGGCCAGATCCTGTTTACCGGCCGCCAGCCGCAAGCCCTCCTCGTGATCCAGCACGGGGAGTTGCGTGTCAGGGGTCGGCGGTTCCTGTTGGCTATCGTTGACCTGGTTGATCAGCGCCAACCCGGTCCACTTCAACACCACTTGGCCCAACTGGCGTTCGCTGATGGGCTTGGTCAGGTAGTCGTCCATACCGCTTTGCAGCAGGGCGCGTTTCTCGTTGGCCATGGCGTGGGCGGTGAGGGCCACAATGGGCAACGGGGTGGACTGGCGCTCGCTTTCCCACTGGCGAATCAGCTCTGTGGTTTCGCGGCCGTCCATGCCGGGCATTTGCACGTCCATCAGCACCAGATCGAAGGCGTGGGCCTTGACCGCATCAATCGCCGCATAGCCGCTGTCCACGGCCGTGACGTGGGCGCCCATGTCTTCGAGCAGGGTTTGCACCAGCAGCAGGTTGGCCGGGTTGTCGTCGACACACAGGATTCGCGGGGCGCGGCTGGCCAGTAACTCGCCGCGCTCGCTACGGGTGTGACGCGGCTGGACCAGATCCGCCAGCGTGCGGCGTAACTTGCGGGTGCAGGCGGGTTTGGACTGTAACTGCTCATGGGAGTTGGGCACGGCGGCGGCGAACAGTTGCTGTTCAGTGGTGGGGCACAGCACCAGCACCTTGCAGCCCATGCGGTCGAGGTCCCAGATGGGCTGATTCAGCCGTTCCGGCGGCAGGTCCGAGGCGGTGACGCCAAACACCGCCAGATCGAAAGCCTGGTCGGTGTGATGGGCACTGGTCACGCCATTGCACAGGGTTTCGAGGGTGTTGAACGGCGTGACCACCAGCCCGCAGTCTTCGAGCTGGTGCTGCAAGGCCTGACACGCCAGGTCGTGTTTTTCCAGCAAGGCCACCCGACGGCCCAGCAGCGGCACGCCCGGCAGGTCTTCCACGTCATCCCGTGCCTTGGGCAGCTTGACGCTGATCCAGAACACCGAGCCTTCGCCGGGGGTACTCTCGACCCCGATTTCACCGCCCATCTGTTCCACCAGACGCTTGGAAATCACCAGTCCCAAACCTGTTCCGCCGGGTTGGCGTGATAGCGAGTTATCTGCCTGGCTAAAGGCCTGAAACAACGCCCGCACATCCTGACTGGTCAGCCCGATGCCGGTGTCCTGAACGCTGATGCGCAGTTGCACGCTGCCGTCGTCCTCATCCTCGTCTTCGAGCATAGCGCGCACGGCGATGGTGCCTTCGCGGGTGAACTTGATCGCGTTGTTGACCAGGTTGGTGAGGATCTGCTTGAGTCGCAGCGGGTCGCCAATCAGCGACAACGGCGTGTCGCGGTACACCAGGCTGACCAGCTCCAGGCCTTTCTCGTGGGCGGACGGGGCGAGAATGGTCAGCGTGTCTTGCAGCAAGTCGCGCAGGTTGAACGGGACGCTGTCGAGCACCAGTTTGCCGGCTTCGATTTTCGAGAAGTCGAGGATCTCGTTAATGATGCCCAGCAGGTTGTCGGCCGACTTTTCGATGGTGTGCAGGTAATCGAACTGACGTGGGGTCAGCTCGCTTTTTTGCAGCAAATGAGTGAAGCCCAGAATGCCGTTGAGCGGGGTACGGATTTCGTGGCTCATGTTGGCCAGAAACTCTGACTTGATGCGGCTGGCTTCAAGGGCTTCCTTGCGCGCCAGGTCCAGCTCAAGGTTCTGGATTTCGATGGTTTCGAGGTTCTGGCGCACGTCTTCGGTGGCCTGATCGACGCTGTTTTGCAGTTCTTCCTGCGCGTTCTGCAAGGTCTCGGCCATGCGGTTGATGCCCGACGCCAGTTCGTCCAGCTCATGGCTGCCCAACGGTGGCAGGCGGGTTTCAAGTCGCCCGTCCTTGAGTTGGGCCACGGCTTGCTTGATCTGGCCCAGCGGTGCATTGATCGTGCGGCTCATGCGCAACGCCAGCAAGGCGGTGAACACCAGCCCGCTGGCAATCAACAGCAAGCTGGCAAACAAGCTGCGATAACCGCGCAGCAACATGTTGCTGTGGGACAGTTCAAGCTCGACCCAGCCCAGCAGGCGATGGGCTTCGTTGGGAATGATGTCGCCCGCCAGGTTGCGATGACGGCCAAAGACCGGGAGTAAATAGCGCGTGGCGTCGTTATCAGTGCGTTGCAGCAACTGCGTGCTATTGCCCAGCGGTGCCTGATTGAGCATGACCGGGCCCGCGTGGGCGAGGGTTTCGTGATTGGCGTCGAGGAACGACACGGCCCGCACGTCCTGTTGCTCCAGGGACTCGGTGGCGATGCGTGCCAGCAGGGCGGTGTCGTGCCGCCCGAGCGCGGGCGCGACCAGTGGTGCGAGCTGTTCGGCAATCATTTCACCGCGCTGCAACAGCTGGGACTGCAACTCGGACTGTTGCACCCAGGTGAAGTAGCCACCCAGCACCATGGCCATCAAGGTGACGGGCAGTAACGTGAGCAGCAATACGCGGCCTTTGATTCCCAGATTTTTAATCACGCAATTCTCCAGCTCCACGTTTTTCTGATCTTGCCCCGCGCATCCGGCGCAGGTTTGCTGGCAGTGTAGCGATTTGCCCCGCGCCCGACTTGCAGAAATTTGCCCTGCGGGTCGCGGCATTGATCGCCATCAATCGACAGCTCCTGCCGTGGCGGTTGCCCGCGTCGGTTCAATCTTGAATAATCGCCGATTGAGAATGACTTGCAGACGCTAATGAATCCCGCCGTGAACAACCCCTACCGCCTGTTGGCCATCGAAGACGACCCCGTGCTGGGCGCTTACCTGCAAGCGCAGTTGCAGCGCGCCGGGTTTGAGGTGCGCTGGTGCCAAAACGGTCAGGACGGTTTGAACCTGGCGCAACAGCAGCCCTTTGACGTGGTGTTGATGGACATTCTGCTGCCCGGCATGAATGGCTTGCAGGTGCTTACGCAACTGCGCCAGACCCATGCATTACCCGTCATTTTGATGTCGGCCCTGGGCGCCGAAGCCGACCGCATCAACGGTTTTCAGCTGGGCGCCGATGACTACCTGCCCAAACCGTTCAGCATGGCTGAACTGCAAGTGCGCATCGAGGCCATCCTGCGGCGGGTGGCGCTGGACCGCACGCCCCGTGCCAGCGCCGTGTCGCTGCCTGTCGGCCAGGAAAGCGGGTTGGTCTTCGACGACGCCGCCAGCGACGTGCGCCATGGCGCGCAGTACGCGGGCCTGACCCGCAGCGAATTCCGTCTGCTCGACACCCTTTACCGCAATGCCGATGAAGTGTTGAGCAAGGCGTTTCTGTACCAGCACGTGCTGCAACGCGGCTACGCGCCCCACGATCGCAGCCTCGACATGCACATCAGCCAGATCCGCCGTAAGCTCAAGAGCATCGGTTATCACGCGCGGGAAGTGCGCACGGTGTGGGGCAAGGGTTACGTGCTGAGTGCCAGCGATGCCTTATAAGGTCCCCGGCAAACACTCGGTGTTCTGGAAACTGGCCTGCCTGCTGGTCGCTTTTTGTTTACTCATGATCTGGCTGAGCTGGTCGTGGGGTCGCTACATGGACAAACGCACCGGTTTTCTCTCCCATGAGGCCCGCAGCACGCTGATGCGTTACGCCGGTGAGGCAGAAACCGCTTGGGAGCAGGCAGGGCAAGCGGGTGTCGATCAGTGGTTGCAGGCGCTGGGGCACGTCGAAAGCGGCTGGGTCGGCGTCATCGGTCAGGATTTGCAGTCGCTGAGCAGCTACCCGCTCAATGAACGTGAAAGCCAGCGCCTGACCTTCCTGCGCGGGGTGGACTGGCCCATCAGTCATTTGAAAAACGCCCGCCCGTGGATGAAAGTGCCGTTCCCGCGCGACTCGTCCATCGGCTATCTGGTCATTGAGCTGCCACAGCGCTTTATGCCGGGGTATTCGCAGTGGGTCTGGCGCATCATCACCAATGGCGTGATCCCCGGCCTGTTCACCTTATTGCTGTGTGTCGGCCTTTATCGCCTGCTGATCGTGCCGCTCAATCAACTGCGCGAGCAGGCTCACGCCTGGCGCGCCGACCAATTGGGCGCGCGGGTGTCGAGCCAGACCACCAGCCGTCAGGATGAGTTGGGCGATCTGGGGCGCGCGTTCGATCAAATGTCGGAGCGCTTGCAAAGCACCGTCAGCCAACAGCAGCAGTTGCTGCGTGACTTGTCCCACGAGCTGCGTACGCCTTTAAGCCGTTTGCGCGTGGCCTGCGACAGCGAGCAGGGCGAAGCCGCGTTGCGCGAGCGATTGAGCCGCGAGGTCGATGGCATGCAGCGTCTGGTGGAAGACACCCTGCAACTGGCCTGGCTCGACGCCGAGCGAGGGCCGCTGCCGGTGGAAGCGATTCAGGTGCAGGCGCTGTGGGAAATGATCAGCGAAAACGCCCGCTTTGAAAGCGGCTGGCCCGAATCGCGTCTGCCGTGTTTTGTGGGCGCTGAGTGTTGGGTGCAAGGGCATCTCAACAGCTTGGCGCAAGCGCTGGAAAACATCCTGCGCAACGCCATTCGGCATTCCCCGCCCGCCGGGGTCGTCAGTCTTAGCGGCCAGCGTGAAGGCGACCAGTGGCATTTATGGCTCGACGATCAGGGCGGCGGTGTCGCGCCGCACGAACTGGAGCGTATCTTTGCGCCGTTCACCCGACTCGATGGCTCACGGCCCGGTGATGGCGGCTTTGGCCTGGGCTTGAGCATCGCGCGCAATGCCTTGCGGCTGCAAGGCGGCAGCCTGTGGGCAGAAAACACCCCTCAAGGGTTACGGGTACACCTGCGATTGCCGTGCTATTTGCCCCCGCATCTGTAAACGGCTGCCCGACAGCGATGACACAGTCTTCGAGGGCCGGGCTTATAGCCTTTCGCCATAAGCTCCGCACTTTGCGTGATATGGCCAATGGGCGTTTGTCGGTATGATGTGCGACCCCGCAGTCCGGATTGCGAATACGCCATGACTTTGCAGTACCCCACTATCGCCGACTGCGTCGGCAACACGCCGCTGGTGCGCTTGCAGCGCCTGGCCGGCGACACCACCAATACGTTATTGCTCAAGCTCGAAGGGAATAACCCGGCGGGCTCGGTCAAAGACCGCCCGGCGCTGTCGATGATTGCCCGCGCCGAAGCGCGCGGTCAGATCCAGCCCGGCGACACCCTGATTGAAGCCACGTCCGGCAACACCGGCATCGCACTGGCCATGGCCGCTGCGATCAAAGGCTACAAGATGATCCTGATCATGCCTGACAACTCCAGTGCCGAGCGCAAGGCGGCCATGACCGCCTATGGCGCCGAGCTGATTCTGGTGTCCCAGGAAGAGGGCATGGAAGGCGCGCGCGATCTGGCCGACAAGCTGCAGGCTGAAGGTCACGGCAAGGTGCTCGACCAGTTTGCCAACGGTGACAACCCCGAAGCGCACTACACCAGCACCGGCCCGGAGATCTGGCGTCAGACCCAGGGCAGCGTCACCCACTTTGTCAGCTCGATGGGTACCACCGGCACCATCATGGGCGTGTCGCGCTATTTGAAAGAACAAAACCCCAACGTCCAGATCATCGGCCTGCAGCCGATGGAAGGCGCCGCCATCCCCGGCATTCGCCGCTGGCCAACCGAATACCTGCCAAAGATTTATCAGGCTGACCGGGTGGACCGGATCGTCGACATGGCCCAGCGCGAAGCTGAAGACGTGATGCGTCGACTGGCCCGCGAAGAAGGCATCTTCTGTGGCGTCTCTTCGGGCGGTGCAGTGGCCGCGATGCTGCGGTTGTCCCGGGAAGTGGAAAACGCGGTGATCGTCGCGATCATTTGTGACCGTGGCGACCGTTACTTGTCGACCGGCATTTACGATGCGCCGAACTGATGGCTAAGCAAGCAAGAGGCCTGCGGTTTCAGCCGGCTGGCGGCACCAAGGCCCCGCAGGTGCCCACGGGCAAAAAACAGCGTTTGCGCATCGAGCGTCTGGCCAATGATGGCCGCGGCATTGCCTTCCTTGACGGCCGGACCTGGTTTGTCAGCGGTGCGCTGGCCGGTGAAGACGTGGAGGCCAGGGTGCTGGGTGCCCACGGCAAAATCGTTGAGGCCCGCACTGAGCGCGTCTTTACAGCCAGTGAAGTGCGCCGCGTCGCCCCGTGTGCCCATGCCGGGCGCTGTGGCGGCTGCAGCGTGCAGCACCTGCCCCACGACGAGCAGCTTGCACTTAAACAGCGCATGCTGGCCGAGCAGTTGTCGCGGGTAGCGGCTGTCGAACCTGAGGAGTGGGCCGCGCCGTTGACCGGGCCCGAGTTCGGCTACCGCCGCCGCGCCCGCATTGCGGTGCGTTGGGATGCGCGTGCCAAACAGCTGGAAGTCGGTTTCCGCGCGGCTGGCAGTCAGGACATTGTGGCCATCGATCACTGTTTGGTTCTGGTACAGGCTTTGCAACCTATCATGGCCGGGCTGCCCGCTCTGTTGCGTCAGTTGAGCAACCCGAGGGCGCTGGGCCATGTCGAGTTGTTCAGTGGGTCGGCGATTGCCGTGCTGTTGCGCCACATGGCGCCGCTCAGCGAAGTAGACATGCAGCTGTTGCAGGGGTTTTGCCTCACCCACGGTGCCCAATTGTGGTTGCATGGCGAAGGTGAACCGCAGCCTGTCGATTTGACTCAAACGTTGGGCTACCTTTTAGAACAATGGAGTTTGCAACTGGCCTATCGCCCCGGCGACTTTGTTCAGGTCAATGCAGGGGTCAACGAGGCCATGGTGGCTCAGGCGCTGGAATGGCTGGCGCCCCAAGCCGACGAGCGGGTTCTTGACTTGTTTTGCGGGCTGGGTAACTTCGCGTTGCCGCTGGCCAAACAGGTCCGCGAGGTGGTGGCGGTTGAGGGGGTTGCGACGATGGTCGAACGCGCTGCGCTAAACGCGGTCAGTAACAACCTGCATAATGCAGCGTTTTTTCAGGCCGACCTGTCGCAGCCGCTGGCGCAAGCAGCATGGGCCAAAGACGGTTTTTCTGCCGTGCTGCTGGACCCGCCCCGTGATGGCGCTTATGAAGTGGTACGCAAGCTGTCTGCCCTTGGGGCCAAACGCTTGGTGTATGTGTCGTGCAACCCGGCCACGCTGGCGCGCGACACGGTTGAACTGATGAAGCAGGGTTATCGGTTAAAACGTGCCGGAATCCTCGATATGTTTCCGCAAACCGCGCATGTCGAGGCAATGGCGTTATTTGAAGCAGACTAGGACGGTCTGTCTATTTCTACGGGCCCGCAGTTCCACGCGACTTGGCCCTGTGGCGTGGAATCGGGATTCGGGCCGGTGATTTCGGCGCACGGAATGTGCGCCGTAGGGAAGGTAAGCAAGATGGTACAGGTCAGAGCACACCAGCCGATCAACACCGACGGCAGTCTCAACCTCGACGCATGGCTTGATCATGCCGTGAGTGTGGATGTCGCGCTGGACCGTGAAGCCTTGAAAGAAGCCTGTGAGTTTGCACGCGAGGCCGAACAGCAAGCCAATGCCGCGAAAAACCTGTGGACCGAAGGCACATCGAGCTTTCGTACCGGGCTTGAAATCGCTGAAATCCTCGCGGATTTGAAGCTGGATCAGGACTCGCTGGTCGCGGCGATTCTCTATCGCGGCGTACGTGAAGGCCAGATTCAACTGCCCGCCGTTACCCAGCGCTTCGGCCAGGTGGTGGCCAAGCTGATTGATGGCGTGCTGCGCATGGCCGCGATCAGCGCCAGCCTGAGCCCGCGCCAGTCGATGGTGTTGGGCACTCAGGGTCAGGTCGAGAACCTGCGCAAAATGCTGGTGGCCATGGTCGATGATGTGCGCGTCGCGCTTATCAAGCTGGCCGAGCGCACCTGCGCCATTCGCGCCGTCAAGAATGCCCCGGACGAAAAACGCAACCGCGTGGCCCGCGAGGTGTTCGATATTTATGCGCCCTTGGCGCACCGTCTCGGCATCGGTCATATCAAGTGGGAGCTGGAGGACTTGTCCTTCCGTTACCTTGAGCCTGAGCAGTACAAGCAGATCGCGACCTTGCTCCATGAGCGTCGCCTGGATCGCGAGCGTTTCATCTCCGATGTCATGAATCAGTTGCGTACGGAGCTGGAAGCCACCGGCGTTGACGCGGACATCAGCGGCCGGGCCAAACACATCTATTCCATCTGGCGCAAAATGCAGCGCAAAGGTCTGGCCTTCAGCCAGATCTATGACGTGCGAGCCGTGCGGGTGCTGGTGCCCGAGATGCGCGATTGCTACACCGCGCTGGGCATCGTCCATACGCTGTGGCGCCATATCCCGAAAGAATTCGACGATTACATCGCCAACCCGAAAGAGAACGGCTATCGCTCGCTGCACACCGCCGTGATCGGGCCGGAGGGCAAGGTACTTGAGGTGCAGATCCGCACCCACGCCATGCACGAAGAGGCCGAACTCGGGGTATGCGCGCACTGGCGGTACAAGGGCACTGACGTCAAGGCCGGTTCCAATCAGTACGAAGAGAAAATCTCGTGGCTGCGCCAAGTGCTGGAATGGCACGAAGAACTGGGCGATATCGGTGGTCTGGCCGAGCAACTGCGGGTCGATATCGAACCGGACCGGGTCTATATCTTCACCCCGGACGGGCACGCCATCGACTTGCCCAAAGGCGCGACACCGCTGGACTTCGCGTATCGGGTGCACACCGAAATCGGCCATAACTGCCGGGGCGCGAAGATCAACGGGCGAATTGTGCCGCTCAACTACAGCCTGCAAACCGGTGAGCAGGTCGAGATCATCACCAGCAAACATGGCACGCCGAGCCGTGACTGGCTGAACCCGAACCTGGGTTACATCACCACGTCGCGGGCCCGGGCCAAGATTGTGCATTGGTTCAAGTTGCAGGCGCGTGACCAGAACGTGGCCGCGGGTAAAACCCTGCTTGAGCGCGAACTCGGCCGTCTGGGCCTGCCTGCGGTGGATTACGAAAAGTTGGCCGACAAGGCCAACATGAAAACCGCCGAAGACATGTACGCGGCACTGGGCGCGGGTGACTTGCGTCTGGCGCAGTTGATCAACCTTGCGCAGCAAATGGTCGAGCCCGAACGGGGCAACGAGCAGATGGAGCTGATCCCGCGCAAGGCCACCGGCTACAAACCGGGCAAGCGCGGCGACATCCAGATCGAAGGCGTGGGCAACCTGCTCACACAAATGGCCGGTTGCTGCCAGCCGCTGCCGGGCGATGCCATCGTCGGTTACATCACCCAGGGGCGTGGCGTGAGCATTCACCGCCAGGATTGCGCCTCGGTGCTGCAACTGGGCAGCCGCGAGCCTGAGCGGATGATTCAAGTCAACTGGGGGCCGATCCCGGTTTCCACCTACCCGGTGGATATCGAGATTCGGGCGTACGACCGTTCCGGGCTGCTGCGTGACGTGTCGCAAGTGCTGCTCAACGAGCGGATCAACGTATTGGCGGTCAACACCCGCTCGAACAAAGAGGACAACACCGCGCTGATGTCCTTGACCATCGAGATTCCGGGGCTCGATTCGCTGGGGCGTCTGTTGGGAAAAATCTCGCAACTGCCCAACATCATTGAAACCCGGCGTATCGGGCGCAGTGAGCCGCGATAAGGTCTGAGGAACCCCGCTTTCAGCCACTGGAGGCGGGTAACTGGCGTTGCGTGCGGCCCTGCTCATAGCGTTTTGTAGAAGAGATCCGTGATGTACAACCTCGACGATTTGCTCCACCTCATGGCCCGGCTGCGTGATCCGCAGTACGGCTGCCCGTGGGACATCAAGCAAACCTGGACCTCCCTCGTGCCTTACACCCTTGAGGAAGCGTATGAAGTCGCTGATGCCATCGAGCAGGGCGACTTTGAGCACGTACAGGGCGAGTTGGGCGACTTGTTGTTTCAGGTGGTTTATTACAGCCAGTTGGCCCGTGAAGAAGGCCGCTTTGAATTTGCCGGGGTGATCGACAGCATCACCCGCAAGCTCATCCGCCGCCATCCCCATGTGTTCCCGACGGGCGATCTGTACGCGCCGCTGGACGTGCCGCGCCTGAGCGAAGAACAGGTCAAGCAGCGTTGGGATGAAATCAAGGCGCAAGAACGGGCTGAAAAAGCGTCGGCGCCCCATCAGTTGTCTTTGCTCGATGACGTGCCCGTGGCGTTGCCCGCCTTATCGCGGGCCGCCAAATTGCAGAAGCGCGCCGCTCAGGTAGGCTTCGACTGGCCTGCGGCCCTGCCGGTGCTGGACAAAGTGCGTGAAGAACTCGACGAAGTGCTGGAAGCCATGGCGGACAACGACTCGACTGCCATCCATGACGAGGTCGGTGACCTGCTGTTTTCCGTGGTGAATCTGGCGCGACACCTGAAAGTTGACCCTGAAACGGCCTTGCGTGGGGCAAATGCCAAATTTGACAGGCGTTTCAGGTTTATCGAGCAGGCATTGCGCGATACCCTGCGACCCATTGAAGATTGCACCCTTGAAGACCTGGACGCCCTCTGGGGTAAAGCCAAGCGCCAGGAAAAGAATTTACCCAGCTGCGGCTGAGTTTGCCTAAGTGAGTAAGTAGATGAGCATTTCCCTACGCGACCAGTTGCTCAAAGCCGGACTGGTTAACGAGAAGCAGGCCAAACAGGCCGGTAAAGAAAAGCAGAAGCAGCAGCGTCTGGCCCATAAAGGCCAGATCGAGCTTGATGACACTCAGCAGCGCCTGGCGGCCGAAGCCAAGGCCGAGAAGATCAAGCGCGACCAGGAGCTGAACCGTCAGCAGCAGGAGAAGGCCGAACAAAAGGCCCGCGCCGCTCAAATCAAGCAATTGATTGAAGTCTCGCGCCTGCCCAAGCTCAGCACTGAGGACTACTACAACTTCGTTGACGACAAGAAGGTCAAGCGCCTGTCGGTCAACACGCTGATGCGCAATAAGCTGGCCAATGGTTCGCTGGCGATCGTGCAGCATCAGGGTGGTTACGAAGTCATCCCGCGCGAAGCCGCTCTGAAGATTCAGGAACGCGACCCGCGCCGGATCGTGCAGCTCAACATTCTGGTTGAGCCCAAAACACCTGAAGAAGACGATCCGTACGCGGCGTACCAGATTCCGGATGACCTGATGTGGTAAACACGCATTCATGACGGTCAACACAAACCCCGCTTCGGCGGGGTTTGTTTTTGGACTTCACTCGTCGTCGGAGCAAGCTCGAGCCATACGAGCGCCTCTAATATGCTCTGCTGATCGTGTACTCAGCGATCACTGAAGCGCTTCGCGCCGGGTTGCGAGTTGGCTTTCCTTGAGCAATGCCACCATTGGAAAAGTTGACGGAAGGTATGCGATGGCGAATTTTGATCAAATAATCGCATCGCTTCCACGACCTGCACACACTGCTTGGCGAGACGGAGCTTTATAGCCGTTGCAAGTGAGCCGATATTAGGGCGAAATCAATATGTGTTCGCCCTGCGCTCACGTTGCGACACTGCTTAATCCTGATGACGATATTTAGAGGGGCAGAGAAGAGACGTCACGCTCTTGACTGATCAAGTTGAGGTATTCTTGGTAAAACTGATTGGGTATTAACTTAGTGTCGGGAAAACCATCGCTTCGGCTCATGTTGGGTGGGAACGCAGCCTGTATGGAGGAAGACACATACAAAGGCGATCCACCCAACGGCATCGTTACCGTTAATGAAGGGTTTTAGCGCGGGAAAGAGAATGTCGTATCCGTGTTTCGCAATGCTCATGTGGAATGATCCAAAAAAAATAGTGAAGGATAAGCATATAAGGAACCATCTCCATTTAAATTGTTCACCCGAAAATTTTCTGGACAGGAAATATAAAAAAGACAAGATCGTCAAAGATAGAGCGAGGTAGGTGATTGAAATGATAATGCTATTTGTCATTGTCTTTATACTCCCGGTACATTGATCTGCCTGTCACGCTATCGCTAATGCCTTCGAATATAAGGGCGCTGCTACCCATGGTTTTATAGGATCTGATGTAATCAGCGTGGATGTACCTAAATAGGCGCCAGGCATCGGGCTTTAATACCATCCTCCCTACACCATAGGCAGAAAGCCCTAAATCAACCGTACCATATGCCATGTTTCCATGAGATGCGTCGCCGCCGAGTAGTGTTGAGCCCTCTTGATAAAGCTTTCTGACAGGGCCTTGGGTGTCAGAACGATTTTCTAAGAGGTTACGACCACTCTCATAAAGATTATTAGCACCATGGGCCATCATGGGCGCTCCTGCCAATGCGCACAGTACACCTGCTGAGGCGTAACAGATTCCGGCCCCTGCGGCGATTTGAAATGCCCCGGCAATTGCTCCCACCCCTTTCTGAGCAATTTCAATTGACTGGTTCAGTAGGCTGCGTTGTTCGTTTTCGATGTCCAGCAAGCCCTGCTCAGGGCTTTTTTTGCCCAGCGAGACATCATCAACAATACGTTTGGCATAATAAGCGACTTCACGGTTGAACTGGAATCGCAGTGTGCCGTCTTTAATATGTCTTACACCCAATGTGCTGGCTTGGCTTCCAAGTTTTCCGGCTGCGGAACTGACCATCCAATAGTCGCAGCTACCAGGCATGCAACTTTCTTTAGTGGGCTTCATTCGTTATTTTCCCATGAGCTATATCCGCGGGTACCCGAAAAATGGTGGGTCCGCGTGATATCTCGATTACGGATGGCGACATGTTCTTGCGGTTGTGCGTCGTGTAGCAAAATGGCGTGAGGTATTTCAAGTGTCAGGTCATCAAAGATTTCATCATTGATCGAGCTAGAATAAAGTTTCTCCGGTTTGTCAAAAGACGATAGGCGGTAAAAACTGATGATGCAGTTTATTTCTTCTCTAATTGAGAGCGCTTGAGCCAGCAGTGGTGAAGATTTGTTAACGTTTTTAGTGGTGGGGATGGGGTGGTGTGTTTGTTTATTGATATTTCCGACATTGGTCATGTTGTAGCTGTAGGGCGGCACCATGATTTCGTCAGTATGCGTTGTCTGATACGTGTTACCGATTGACTCTTGGGTTGAACAACCTGCTGAAATCACTCCTTGAGCGTTGCCGGTGATCGTCCTGTAACCCTGGTTAACCATACGTGCAACTCTTTGTAATTTTCGAGCATCCTAGTGCAAGGGTTAAAGGCAGGTTGTAGGGGGTTTCTGAAAAGTTTTATCTTCGCCGGGATTTCAAAGTCGAAAAAAAACCTCGCTGGAGCGAGGTTTTAGTCGGTGCTGTCAGTCGCGGATCATTTGCCTTTGACTGTCTTGCCGTCCACCGTGCCGTCGAGCAGCATGATGTTGTATTCCTTGCCGTCTTTTTCAACCTGGCGCAAGGCAACCAGCAAACCATCCCACTGTTTGGCGAACCACATCTCGGTGATGCGCTTGTTCTGGGCCGGGTCGCGGACGCGCTCGACTTTGATGGCGTTGATTTTGCCGGCCTTGGTGCTGACCACTTCAGGGCCGATGACGCGGAAGTCGTAAGTGTCCACTTCGTCACCATCAACCACTTGGTAGCTCATCGACTTTTTGCCGGCCAGGACGTCGCGCTGCAGGGCCAGTTGATAGGTCGACTTGTCGAGCATGCCGGTTAGCAGTTTTACCGTCACCGGCGTCTTGTTGTCGGTGCCGGTAACCGTCATGTCCTTCCAGTTGAAGTTCAGGTCGATGTTTTTGGCTTTACCCAGGCCACCCCGTTCGAAGTGATAGCTCAGGGGCACCGGCTGGTCTTTTTCCAGCTTGAGTGTGCTTTCTTCGTTCAGGCTCGCGATCAGCATCGAGGCCTTGAAGTTCAAGGTCCAGACGTTGTCTGCGCCTTTGGTCAGGCTGCGTTCTGCGGAGCCGCTCATCGGCAACTGTTTCCAGTCGGCGGTGTAGCTGGCCTTGAAAGGCTGAAGATCGGCCGCTTGCACTGCTGGGATGGCTAGCAGGCTAAGGGCAAGGAGCAGGGCACGACGCATAAAATCTCCTAGATTTGTATCTGGTGGCCGCTGGCCGGGAGTAATTGACCGTCCAATAATGCACCTTGTTCGTCGAGAGACAAGCGATCCTCGGCAAACCAGCGCACTGCAAGCGGGTAGATCCGGTGTTCCTGGGCATGCACCCGTTGCGCCAGACTGCTTGGCGTGTCTTCAGACTCGACCGGTATCACTGCCTGTACGACCAGAGGGCCGCCATCGAGTTCCTCGGTCACGAAGTGCACGCTGCAACCGTGCTCACGATCTTGCGCTTCCAGTGCGCGCTGATGCGTGTGCAGGCCTTTGTATTTGGGCAGTAAAGACGGGTGGATATTCAGCAGGCGCCCCTGATAGTGGCGCACGAAGTCAGCGCTGAGTATGCGCATGAAGCCGGCCAGTACCACCAGGTGCGGATTGAAAGTGTCGATGATGTCGATCAGTGCAGCATCGAAGGCCTCGCGGCCTTCGAATGCTGTGTGATCCAGTACACGGGTGTCGATCCCCGCGTTCTTGGCGCGTTGCAGGCCCGGGGCGTCGGCGCGGTTGGAAATCACCGCGCGCAGGGTGGCCGGGCTTGCCTTGACGTCATCGCTGTCGATCAAGGCCTGCAAGTTGCTGCCGGTGCCGGAAAGCAGCACCACTACATCACAGGTGTCAGGCATCAGTGCGCCTTGAGGTTTTGCAGCTCGACTTGCGCAGCGCCTTCGGCGGCGGTTGCGATCTGGCCGATGACCCAAGGCTGTTCACCGGCTTCACGCAGCACGTTCAGGGCGGTTTCTACATCAGCCTGGGCCACGCAGATCACCATGCCAACGCCGCAGTTCAGGACGCGGTGCATTTCGGTTTCGGCCACGTTGCCCTGTTCCTGCAACCAGTCGAATACCGCAGGACGCTGCCAGCTGGCCACGTCCACTACAGCCTGGGCGCCTTTAGGCAGCACGCGCGGAATGTTGTCCAGCAGGCCGCCGCCGGTGATGTGCGCCATGGCCTTGACCACGCCGGTTTCCTTGATCAGCTTGAGCAGCGGCTTGACGTAGATGCGGGTCGGGGCCATCAGCAGGTCGGTCAGCGGCTTGCCGTCGAGCTGGATGTTTTCGATGTCTGCACCGGACACTTCGATGATCTTGCGGATCAGCGAGTAACCGTTGGAGTGCGGGCCTGAAGACGGCAGGGCGAGCAGGGCGTCACCGGCAGCCACTTTGGAACCGTCGATGATTTCGGATTTTTCGACCACGCCGACGCAGAAACCTGCCAGGTCGTAGTCTTCGCCTTCGTACATGCCTGGCATTTCAGCGGTTTCGCCGCCTACCAGCGAGCAGCCGGAGAGTTCGCAACCTGCGCCGATACCGGTCACCACCTGGGTCGCGGTCTCAACGTTGAGTTTGCCGGTGGCGTAGTAGTCGAGGAAGAACAGTGGCTCGGCGCCGCAGACGATCAGGTCGTTCACGCACATGGCCACCAGGTCGATGCCGATGCTGTCGTGCTTGTTCAGGTTCAGCGCCAGACGCAGCTTGGTGCCCACGCCGTCGGTCCCGGAGACCAGAACAGGCTGCTTGTAACCGGCAGGAATTTCGCAGAGGGCGCCAAAACCGCCGAGGCCGCCCATCACTTCCGGGCGTGCAGTGCGCTTGGCCACGCTCTTGATGCGTTCGACCAATGCTTCACCGGCGTCGATGTCTACACCGGCGTCTTTGTAGCTCAGGGATGGTTGCTTGCTCATAATCCAGGCCTTTAGGGGGGATTCGGGGAGGTCGACCGATCTCAGAGGGCCCGCTGGCAAGTGCTCATCGCTGTGAATGAAACATTTGCCGGGTGCCCGGCTGTCGCCGGTCTGCGAAGGCGCGCGATTTTATCAGGCTTGAAGGGCAGCGGCCATCCTCGGGCCGACGGGCAGGGTTATATAGCGCGAAAAAAACCTTATTTAGTCTTACTGGCCGCTGCGGGCAGGCCTGTATAAGGTATACGGGTTCACTTTTGATTTTTTATGACCGGGTGAAAACGCTGCCGTCGCGCTGAATGATTTGGCTTGCGCCCTGTCTGAAGCCTGTGCAGTGGGTTTATCGGGTCTTTCAAGACTGCTTTTTTGTCGTCAGGAATATTTCATGCGTTTTCATCATCTTTTAGCCGCGGGCTGTTTGTCCTTTTTCAGCCTGGCGAGTCATGCCGAAATTCTGACCAATTTGTATCAAGTGCGTGAGCCGGTGAGCAGCCAGTCGCCTGAAGAGCGCACGCAAGCCACGCAAAAAGCATTGCAGACACTGGTCATCCGCCTGACCGGCGATGCCAAGGCGCTGCAAAACCCCGCTCTTGAGCCGGTGCGCAAGGACCCGCAGCAGATCATTCGTCAGTACGGGTATGACGCCGGGCCGCCCGAAAGCCTGCAGGTGGACTTCGATCCTGTGAGCACCGAGCGCGCGTTGCGTCAGGCGGGCCTGTCGTTGTGGGGCAGCAACCGTCCGGCGTTGCTGAGTTGGTGGCTGGCCGACTCGGTGGAAGGTTCAAGCCTGGTCGGTGACGGGCAGTCGGCGGCCGAACCGCTGCGCCGTGCAGCGCAACACCGGGGGCTGCCATTGCGCTTGCCGTTGGCGGACTTGAGCGAACAACTGGTTGGCACGGTCGACAATATTGAAGGCGCCAACCCTGCGCCGTTGCGTGAAGCGTCCGAGCGGTACGGTGCCGATGCGTTGCTGGCGGTGCATGCCCGAGAAGAGGGCGGCCAGTGGCAAGCCAAATGGCGGATGTGGCTGGGCGATCAGCAGGAGCAGGGCAGTGCGCAGGCGGCCGATCAGGCAGCGTTGGCCGATGCGGTGATGCTGGCCGTGAGTGAGCGTCTGGCGCCGCGTTATGTGGTCAAGCCGGGCATTTCTACAGAGCAGTTGCTGGAAGTCCACGGCATGACCCTTGAACGTTATGCCTCGCTGGGGCGTTTGCTTGAGCCGTTTGGCGGGCAGCTTGTGCGAATAGACGGCGACCGTAGCGTGTATCAGGTCAATGGCAGTGCCGAGCAGTTGCGCGCTCAACTGGGGCTGGCGCATTTGCAGGAAATCCCGGCGAGTGAGGGCGCGCCGGTGACTGAGGCGGGTCAGACGCCCGCCGCTACGCCCGCCGCACAGCTACGCTTTCGCTGGTAGGTTTTTTCTTCTTTATAAAGGATGGACGCTTGATGACGGATTCGCGGCGATGGGTATGGTGGGGCGTGGCGCTGGTGTTCGCCCTGTTTGTGTATTTCTTGCATCCGATACTCACGCCGTTTCTGGTCGCTATCGTTCTGGCGTACATGTTCGATCCCGTAGTGGACCGTCTGGAGAGGCTCGGCTTGTCCAGAACCTGGGGGGTTGTGACCGTGTTTACGCTGTTCACCGTGATTGTGACGGCGCTGGTGCTGGTGTTGGTGCCGTTGCTGGCCAAGCAGTTGATGAAACTGTACCAACTGGCGCCACAAGTGCTGGACTGGTTGCAACATACGGCGATGCCATGGGCGCAAAGCAAGTTCGGCCTGAGCGACGGCTTCTGGAAGTTCGACAAGATCAAGGCGGCGATCACTGAGCATATGGGGGAGGCGTCCGATGTCGTCGGGGTGGTGCTGTCGCAGGCCACGGCGTCGAGCCTGGCGCTGATCGGGTTTTTGGCCAACCTGGTATTGATCCCGGTGGTGGCTTTTTACCTGTTGCGTGACTGGGACATCATGCTGGCCAAGATCCGGGGCTTGCTGCCGCGTGACCGTGAAGAACAAATCGTTTCGCTGGCCAAAGAGTGTCATGACGTGCTCGGTGCGTTTGTCCGTGGGCAGTTGCTGGTGATGCTCGCGCTCGGGGTGATTTATTCCGCGGGGCTGATGCTGGTCGGGCTTGAACTGGGCCTGCTGATTGGTTTGATGGCGGGCATTGCGGCCATTGTGCCGTACATGGGGTTCATCATCGGCATTGGGGCGGCATTGATTGCCGGGCTCTTCCAGTTTGGCGGTGACCTGTACCCGATGCTCGGAATCGTCGCAGTGTTTATGGTGGGGCAGGCGCTGGAAGGTACGGTGCTCACGCCATTGCTGGTAGGTGACAAAATCGGCATGCACCCGGTAGCGGTGATCTTTGCGATTTTGGCCGGGGGTGAACTGTTCGGTTTTACCGGGGTGCTGCTGGCCTTGCCGGTGGCCGCCGTGATCATGGTGCTGATTCGCCATGTGCAGGACATGTACAAGGAGTCGCACGTGTATAAAGGTGAAGAAGACCCCGAGCTGTAGGTCTCCTCATGTTGAAAAAGGCAGGCCGCTGGTTTCGCGGGCCTGCCTTTTTTATGGCGCGGCTGGAGCTTGAGCGTTGGCAAAAACTCAAATAATCCAAGGTCTTAACGCAAACCTTTGATTTTGCTCGTGGTCTGTTACATTGTGCGCCCGGCTACAACGGGTATAAACTTTGCAAACTTTACACAGAGGCCACTAACGGTTCGTTTGAACTGTTCAGTCAGCATGAAACCGATTCAGCTGCCCCTAGGTGTGCGTCTGCGTGATGACGCTACCTTCATAAACTACTATCCAGGCGCCAATGCCGCTGCACTCGGCTATGTCGAGCGTCTATGCGAAGCCGACGCCGGCTGGACAGAAAGTCTGATCTACCTTTGGGGCAAGCATGGCGTCGGGCGTACGCACCTGTTGCAGGCAGCCTGCCTGCGTTTTGAACAGATGGGTGAGCCCGCTGTGTACCTGCCGTTGGGCGAGCTGATGGATCGCGGCATCGAAATCCTCGATAACCTCGAACAGTACGAGCTGGTGTGTCTGGATGACCTTCAGGCCGTCGCCGGACGCGCGGACTGGGAAGAAGCGCTGTTCCACCTGTTCAACCGTTTGCGCGACAGCGGGCGACGGCTGTTGATCGCGGCCTCGGCATCACCGCGAGAATTGCCGATCAAGCTGGCTGACCTCAAATCCCGCCTGACACTCGCGTTGATCTTCCAGATGCGACCGCTGTCTGACGAAGACAAGCTGCGAGCCTTGCAGTTGCGCGCCTCGCGCCGTGGCCTGCACCTGACCGACGAAGTCGGGCACTTCATCCTCACCCGTGGTACCCGCAGCATGAGCGCGCTGTTTGATCTGCTGGAGCAGCTCGATCAGGCGTCTTTGCAAGCCCAGCGCAAGCTGACCATCCCTTTTCTGAAAGAAACCTTGGGCTGGTAATCCCTCGTTTTATAGCCGGTATGGCAAATGGCAGGCGCCAGAAAAACCGCGCGCCAGCAGGGTGGCGAACGCAGATTCTATCGTCAGGGGTGTAAAACCTTAGATGTCATGAGAAAACTGCCGAGTCACATTTAGATCGATTGAATTTGCAAATGAGGATCATAGTTGGCATAGTCGCGGCTACTTTTCCTACAAGCCACGGTCGTGCCCATGCTAAATCGCTTCGCACCCCTCGTGCCCCTCGCACTCGTTACCCTGTTATTTGGTTGCGCTGCGCACTCGCCAGTGTCTCAGCAAGTAGTCGACCAGCAGGTTCAAAAGTCATCTGTGTCCCAGGATTCCGCTCTTTATCAGGAAGAACTGGCGACCGAAAAAGAACTGGCTCAATTCTCCGAAAACAGCAAGCCTTATGAGCTGCCAGCATTGGCGGACAGCATTCTTGAGCGCGGCATGTCCTTGATCGGTACCCGTTACCGTTTTGGCGGCACCTCGGAAGCAGGCTTCGACTGCAGCGGTTTCATCGGTTATCTGTTCCGCGAAGAAGCCGGCATGCAATTGCCGCGTTCCACGCGCGAAATGATCAACGTTGATGCGCCGCTGGTGGCGCGTAACAAGCTCAAGCCGGGTGACCTGCTGTTCTTCAGCACCAACGGTCGCGGGCGTGTCAGCCATGCCGGGATCTACTTGGGGGACGACCAATTCATCCACTCCAGCAGCCGTCGCAGTGGCGGGGTGCGTATCGACAAGTTGGGCGATACCTACTGGAGCAAAACCTTCATTGAAGCCAAGCGCGCACTGGCCATGGCGCCAACGAGCGTCATAGCCCGCAAGTAAAGTTAAAGCTTCACTTGAAGTTTGGCCTCTAAGGGCTAGAATTCAGTCGCATTGTTAAATTCCTGAGCCGCGAAGGTAGTCCCTGTCGCGGTTTCAGGTTTCGCGGCCGAGTTGCCGTATCCAGAATCAGGAACGTTCTGTTTATGTCAATCATGGCCCGCCTCTCAGTTTTGACTCTAGCAGCCTTGCTCAGTGCTTGCGCCAGCAACCCGCCGCCCGCCCCCGTGGCCAAAAAGCCGGTGGTATTTGCCAACCCCTCTGATGACTTCTCGCCCGTCGCCGCCGATGTGTTGTTCCGTGCGCTAGGGCTGGTGGGCACGCCTTATCGGTGGGGCGGTAATACTCCGGACTCGGGCTTTGATTGCAGTGGTCTGATCAAATACGTCTATAACGATGCCGCTGGCATTTCGTTGCCGCGCTCGACCCGCGAGATGATCGTGATGAGTGCGCCGAATGTGGGTAAAGACAAGCTGCAAACCGGCGACCTGCTGTTCTTCGCCACCAGTGGCGGGACGCAGGTCAGTCATGCGGGGATTTACGTGGGAGAAGGGCGCTTCGTTCATGCGCCGGCCACGGGCGGTACGGTCAAGCTCGACAGCCTGTCCAAAGCCTACTGGCAAAAAGCCTATCTGAATGCCAAGCGTGTACTGCCTACCGAGCAGCACCTGGCCCGCAATCCATAAGCGGCACTGTTGAATAAAAGAGAGGCTGTGATTGCACAGCCTCTCTTTTTTTTATCGGGGCAGCCAGACAGCCCCTTACTTGGCAGACACGCGCCAGACTTTGTTGCCGACATCATCGGCCACCAGCAGATCACCCTGTTTGTCGATCACCACGCCCACCGGCCGGCCCATCGCTTTTTCATCCGCGTTGAGGAACCCGGTCAAGACATCCATCGGCATGCCGGTTGGTTTGCCATCGGCGAACGGCACGAAAATCACTTTGTAACCGCTGTGGGGTTTGCGATTCCAAGAGCCATGCTGGCCGATAAACGCCCCTTCGGTGAAGTTTGGCAGCTTGCTGCCATCGGCAAAGCTCAACCCCAATGACGCTGTGTGCGGGCCGACGGCAAAGTCAGGGGCAATGGCCTTGGCCACCAATTCAGGGTTTTGCGGGTCGACCCTGACGTCGACGTGTTGGCCGTAATAGCTGTAGGGCCAGCCATAGAAACCGCCGTCTTTAACCGAAGTGATGTAGTCCGGTACAAGGTCGCTGCCGATCTCGTCGCGTTCATTGACGGCGGTCCAGAGCTTGCCGGTGGCCGGTTCCCAGTCCATGCCATTGGGGTTGCGCAAGCCCGACGCGAAAATCCGGTGGCTGCCGGTGGCCGGGTCCACTTCCCAGATCGCCGCGCGGCCTTCTTCTTTATCCATGCCGTTCTCGCCCACGTTGCTGTTGGAGCCAACGGTCACGTAGAGCTTTTTGCCATCGGGGCTGGCAATCACGTTTTTGGTCCAGTGATGGTTCAGTGGGCCGCCCGGCAGGTCGACCACTTTGGTCGGCTGGGCGCTGATGCTGTCGGCACCGGCCTGATAGGGAAAGCGCAGCAGCTTGTCCGAGTCGGCCACGTACAGATCGTTGCCGACCAGCGCCATGCCGAACGGCGAATTCAGGTTCTGCAAAAACACGCTGCGGGTTTCAGCGATGCCGTCGTGATTGGCATCGCGCAACAGGGTGATCCGATTTGCGCTCGGCACGCCCGCGCCCGCTTTGCCCATGACCTTTTCCATCACCCAGCCGCGAATCCCCTTGCTGTCGTCCGGTTTGGGCGGGGCATTGGTTTCTGCCACCAGCACATCACCGTTGGGCAGTACATACAGCCAGCGCGGGTGGTCGAGGTCCTCGGCGAAGGCGCTGACCTGCAACCCTTCGGCGGCAATCGGCTTGGCGCCCTGAGACCATCCCACGGCGGGTGCGATATTGACCGTCGGAATCAGCGTCTTGTTGGGCTCAGGCAGCTTGGGCGAGGGGCCGGTGCCATCCGCCACTTGCAAGGTCGAACTCTCACCACAGGCGGCTAACCCTGCTGCAAGTACGATGACAACAGCGTGCTGGCGCTTAAGCATGTGAATCTCCATGAGTGGGGTGTAAGTGATAGAGAAGCCTAGTCGTGCAAAGGTTCAGGGCAATGCCGTTTTGAAGTGGAGGTCAGCGCTTCCTTTAATTGACGCTCCACCCCCAACCCTCTAACCTTCGCCGCTTGTTTCAGGTGCTCTGCAGCCATGGGCTGGCAGGGTGAAACAGGGAAGCCGGTGAGGGGCAGGGCGCAGTGCGCCAGGTTCACGATTCCGGCGCTGCCCCCGCAACGGTAAATGAGTCAACACCGCGCTGAGTGCCACTGTGTCTGCACACGGGAAGGCGCGCGGTCAGGGTTGCTGCCAGGCAGGCGGCCCGCTCATGAGCCCGGAGACCGGCCTGATCCATCCAGCACCTCGCGGCGGGCGACGGTGTGTCGCTGTTGTGAAATCTCCCCCCGCCTCCCGTTTGCTTTTTTCAGCCCCAACGGAGAGCTGCCATGAATGAATCCCCCGAACGCGACGAACGTCATCAGGCGCGCATGCTGCGCAAAAAAGCCGTCATGGACGAGCGCATCGCCAGCGCACCCAATGAATGTGGTCTGCTGCTGGTCTTGACCGGCAATGGCAAAGGCAAGAGCAGCTCGGCTTTCGGCATGCTGGCCCGCGCCATGGGCCACGGCATGCAGTGCGGCGTGGTGCAGTTCATCAAGGGCCGCAACAGCACCGGTGAAGAGCGCTTCTTCCGCCGCTTTCCGGAGCAAGTGCGCTATCACGTGATGGGCGAGGGCTTCACCTGGGAAACCCAGGACCGCCAGCGCGACATCGCGGCGGCCGAGGCTGCCTGGGAAGTGTCCCGCGACATGCTGCGCGATCCGTCCATCGGGCTGGTGGTGCTCGATGAGCTGAACATTGCACTCAAGCACGGCTACCTCGACCTGGATCAGGTGCTGACAGACCTGCAAGCCCGCCCGCCGATGCAGCATGTGCTGGTCACCGGGCGCGGTGCAAAACCTGAACTGATTGACCTGGCCGACACCGTGACGGAAATGAACGTGGTCAAACACGCGTTCCAGGCCGGTATCAAAGCCCAGAAAGGCATCGAATTGTGAGTGTTCAAGCATGAGAGAGTCGCGTCATTGCCCGGCGGTGTTGATCGCCGCGCCGGCTTCCGGTCAGGGCAAGACCACCGTTACCGCCGCGTTGGCCCGTTTGCATCGCAATCAGGGGCGCAAGGTGCGGGTGTTTAAATGTGGTCCGGATTTCCTCGACCCGATGATTCTGGAGCGCGCCAGCGGTGCGCCGGTGTATCAGGTCGATTTGTGGATGGTGGGCGCAGAGGAAAGCAGGCGCTTGCTGTGGGAGGCCGCTGGCGAAGCTGACCTGATCCTGATTGAAGGGGTCATGGGGCTGTTTGATGGCACGCCGTCCAGCGCAGATCTGGCCCGTCATTTCGGGGTGCCGGTGCTGGGTGTCATCGATGGCACGGCCATGGCCCAGACCTTTGGTGCCCTGGCCCTGGGGCTTGCGCGGTACCAGCCGGACTTGCCCTTTGCCGGGGTGCTGGCCAACCGGGTGGGCACGGTGCGTCACGCGCAATTGCTGGAAGGCAGCCTGACCGAAGGCTTGCGCTGGTATGGCGCGTTGTCCCGGGAAACCGGCATCGAGTTGCCGAGCCGTCACTTGGGGCTAGTGCAAGCCAGCGAGTTGAATGACCTGGACGCCCGCCTGGATGCCGCAGCCGACGCGCTGGCCAGCACCTGCGAGGTAGCGCTGCCACCCGCTGTTGAATTCGCCGCGCCGACGCCGGTGGCGGTCGAGCCGTTGCTGGCGGGTGTACGGATTGCCGTGGCCCGGGATGAAGCGTTCGCCTTTACCTACGGCGCGAGCCTGGCCTTGCTGCGGGACATGGGCGCGGAGCTGGCGTTCTTTTCACCGATCCGTGACACGCAGCTTCCCGTTGCGCACAGCCTGTATTTACCGGGTGGCTACCCCGAACTGCATCACCTTGCGCTGTCGCGTAACCACGCGATGCTTGATGCGATCCGTGCTCATCATGCCGCAGGCAAACCGTTGCTGGCGGAATGTGGCGGCATGTTGTACCTGCTCGATGCCTTGACCGATGTCGACGGCCAGCGCGCCGAGCTGGTGGGGGTGCTGGCGGGTGAGGCAACCATGCAAAAGCGTCTGGCGGCCTTGGCGTTGCAAACCGTGGACTTGCCTGAAGGCCAACTGCGCGGTCATACCTATCACCATTCACTGACCCGTACCGAGCTGCAACCCATTGCCCGGGGCCTGAGCCCCAATGGTGGACGCGGTGCCGAAGCGGTGTATCGCGAAGGCCGCCTGACAGCGTCCTATGTGCACTTTTACTTTCCGTCCAATCCCAAGGCCGTGGCTGCGCTGTTCGCGCCGTGTGCTGTGAAGGTGCCATGAGCGACAACGCATTCAGTCCCCAAGAGCGCGCAGCGGTGTACCGCGCCATCGCCGAGCGCCGCGATATGCGCCATTTCAGCGGCGGCGCCGTTGCGCCCGAACTGTTAGCGCGCCTGCTCGAAGCGGCGCATCAGGCCCCTAGCGTGGGTTTGATGCAACCGTGGCGGTTTATCCGCATCACCTGCCGTGAGCTGCGCGGCAAGATTCAAGCGTTGGTGGAGGAGGAACGGGTGCGCACCGCCGAGGCGCTGGGCGAGCGTTCCGATGAATTCATGACCCTTAAGGTCGAAGGCATCCAGGACTGCGCCGAAGTGCTGGTGGCCGCGTTGATGGACGATCGCGAGAAGCATATTTTCGGTCGGCGCACGCTGCCGGAAATGGACATGGCGTCATTGTCTTGCGCCATTCAGAACCTGTGGCTGGCCGCCCGGGTTGAAGGCCTGGGCATGGGCTGGGTGTCGTTGTTCGAGCCGCAAGCGCTGGCGGACCTGCTGGGCTTGCCCGTCGGGGCCAAGCCGCTGGCGGTGCTGTGCCTGGGGCCGGTCGAAGCGTTTTACCCGGCGCCTATGCTGGTGCTGGAAGGGTGGGCGCAGGCGCGTCCGCTCAATGAATTGGTGTACGAGAACTATTGGGGAGTGAGCCCATGAGTGTGGCGTTGCTGTGCGTCGCCGGGGTGGCGCTGGACGCACTGTTGGGCGAGCCCAGGCGCTGGCATCCGCTGGTCGCGTTTGGCCGTATGGCGGACCGTATCGAACAGCGTTTCAATTCCGGTGGACGCGGCTGGCGCAGTCACGGGGTCACGGCCTGGGTGCTGGCGGTCATTCCGTTGACGATTCTGGCCACGGCGTTGTCATGGCTGCCTTACCTCGGTTGGCTGGTGGACATTCTGGCCTTGTATTGCGCGCTGGGCATGCGCAGCTTGGGCGAACACGTGCAACCGGTGGCTGATGCGTTGCGCCGTCAGGACCTGGATGAGGCCCGCACCCGTGTCGGTTATCTGGTCAGTCGACAAACCAGCGAACTGGACGCGACCGACGTGGCGCGAGCCGCCACTGAGTCGGTGCTGGAAAACGGTAGCGATGCTGTGTTCGCGGCGATTTTCTGGTTTGCCGTGGCCGGAGCTCCCGGCGTGGTGCTCTATCGTCTGAGCAATACCCTCGACGCGATGTGGGGCTATCGCAATGAGCGGTTCGAGCGTTTCGGCTGGGCCGCTGCCCGTATCGACGATGTACTTAACTATATTCCCGCGCGTCTGGTGGCCCTGACCTACGCAGTGTTGGGTAAAACCCGAGCTGCGCTGCGCTGCTGGCGACAACAGGCGCCACACTGGGACAGCCCCAACGCAGGCCCGGTCATGGCTGCCGGTGCAGGCGCACTGGGTGTAGCGTTGGGAGGTCCGGCGATTTACCACGGTGAGTTGCACGAGCGCCCGCAGTTGGGGGAAGGCCTGCCTGCCGACGCCGATTCCATCGGTCGCGGCTGGCAACTGGTGCAGCGTGGCGTGTGGCTGTGGCTGCTGATTTTGTGTGTCGGGAGTGAATTCTATGCTTGAGCACGGTGGACGTTTGCGTCAGGCCGCCCTGCGCTACGGGATTGCCGAAGCTGACTGGCTGGACCTGTCCAGCGGTCTGGCGCCCTGGCCCTTTGCAATCGGGCACATACCCGAGCGCGCCTGGGCTCGATTGCCCGAGACCGATGACGGCCTTGAACAGGCCGCGTGCAGCTATTACGGCGCCCCGAACGTGCTACCTGTGCCGGGGTCGCAATGCGCCATCCAGTTGCTGCCACGTCTGCGCCGCAGTGGCAAGGTCGGGGTATTGTCACCGTGCTATGCCGAACACGCCGAAGCCTGGCGCCGCAACGGGCACATCGTGCGCGAAATCCTGGAGCAGGAAGTCGATTTCTACCTCGATAAGCTGGACGTGCTGGTGGTGGTCAATCCCAACAACCCGACGGGCCTGAGCCTGTCGCCCGAGCGCTTGCTGGACTGGCATGCGCGTCTGGTGCAGCGCGGGGGCTGGCTGGTGGTCGACGAAGCGTTCATGGACAACACGCCGACGATGAGCCTGGCGCCGCAAAGCCAGCGCACCGGCCTGATCGTCCTGCGCTCGTTCGGCAAGTTTTTCGGGCTGGCGGGGGTGCGCCTGGGCTTTGTACTGGCGGAACTCAAGCTGCTCAAGTTGCTCGCTGAGCAAGTCGGCCCGTGGGCGGTCAGCGGGCCGACGCGGGTGTTGGGACAGGCGTGCCTGCTCGACACCGAGGCGCACGCCCGGCAACGCCAGCGCAGCGAACAGGCCAGCCAGCGGCTGGTGGCGATGCTCAGCCAGTACGGGTTGCCCGCTCAGGGGGGCTGCGCGCTGTTTCAGTGGCTGATGACCCCGCACGCCGAGTACCTGTACGACTTCATGGCCCGGCGCGGCATTCTCCTGCGCCTGTTTACTCATAACAGCAGCGTGCGTTTCGGCCTTCCCGCCGATGAGGCGCACTGGCTCAAGCTTGAACAGGCTTTGCAGGCTTACACCAAGGAAACCCCATGAGCACGTTGATGGTGCAAGGCACCACGTCCGATGCGGGCAAAAGTACATTGGTGACAGCGTTGTGCCGCTGGTTGACCCGTCAGGGCGTGCGCGTGGTGCCGTTCAAGCCGCAGAACATGGCGCTCAACAGCGCGGTGACGGCCGAGGGCGGCGAAATCGGTCGCGCGCAGGCTGTGCAGGCGCAGGCTGCCGGGTTAGCGCCGCACACCGACATGAACCCGGTGTTGCTCAAGCCCAACAGCGACACCGGCTCGCAAGTGATCATTCACGGGCGAGCCGTGACCAGCATGAACGCCGTGGCCTATCACGATTACAAGGCCATCGCGATGCAGGCCGTACTGGCCTCCCATGACCGCCTGAGCGCGGCCTACCCGGTGGTGATGGTCGAAGGTGCCGGGTCTCCGGCCGAGATCAACCTGCGCGCCGGCGACATTGCCAACATGGGCTTTGCCGAGGCCGTGGACTGCCCGGTCATTCTGATTGCCGACATCAATCGCGGTGGCGTCTTCGCGCACTTGGTAGGCACTCTGGAACTGCTGTCCGAGAGCGAAAAGGCGCGGGTTCAGGGTTTTATCATCAACCGTTTTCGTGGCGATATTGCCCTGCTGCAACCGGGGCTCGACTGGCTGGAGCAGCGGACCGGCAAACCGGTGATCGGCGTGCTCCCGTATGTCATGGACCTGCACCTGGAAGCTGAGGACGGCATCGACCAGCGCCAGATCAACAAGGCCGACCGGGTGCTTAACGTCGTGGTGCCGGTGCTGCCGCGCATCAGCAACCACACCGATTTCGATCCGCTGCGCCTGCACCCTCAGGTGAATGTGCAATTTGTAGGGCCGGGTCAGCCGATTCCCCCCGCCGACCTGATTATCCTGCCTGGCTCCAAAAGCGTTCGCAGCGACTTGGCCTACCTGCGCGCCAATGGCTGGGACACGGCCATTGAGCGGCATTTGCGCTACGGCGGCCGGGTGTTGGGGATTTGCGGCGGCTTGCAGATGCTGGGCGAGCAGGTCCACGACCCGCTGGGGCTGGAAGGCGCGCCGGGCTCCAGTGACGGGCTGGGCCTGCTGGCGTTCACCACGCAGCTTGAGGCTGAAAAACAACTGCGTAATGTGCGCGGGCGCTTGGCGCTGGAAAACGCCGAGGTCAGCGGTTATGAAATTCACGCCGGTGTAACCCGCGGCAGCGCCCTTGAGCGGCCTGCCGTGCAGCTTGAAGACGGCCGTTGCGAGGGTGCTTGCAGCGCCGACGGGCAGATTATCGGGACTTACCTGCATGGTCTGTTCGAGTCGCCGGCAGCCTGCAGCGCCCTGTTGCGCTGGGCCGGGTTGCCTAGCGTTCAGGCAGTGGACTACCACGCGCTGCGCGAGCGGGACATTGAGCGCTTGGCCGATCTGGTGGAAAACCATTTGGACACGGCCCGTCTGCGGCAACTGTGTGGGCTGCAATAGCGGTGTGATCGATGCCACGGGCTGTTTTGTCTTGAGAGGTGCATGAACATGCTGCAACTGATTTTGGGCGGTGCCCGCTCGGGTAAAAGCCGTCTGGCCGAAAAGCTGGCAGCCGAGTCCGGTTACGCAGTGACGTACATTGCAACCAGCCAGCCGCAGGACGGCGAGATGAGCGAGCGGGTACGGCATCATCGCGAGCGTCGGCCTGCGCAATGGGGGCTGATTGAAGAGCCGTTGGCGCTGGCCCGCGTGCTGCGCGAAAACGCCCGCGCCGATACCTGCCTGCTGGTGGACTGCCTGACGCTGTGGATGACCAACCTGTTGATGCTGGACGACGCGCAACGCCTGACGGCTGAACGCGACGCCCTGTTGGCGTGCCTGGCAGGGTTGCCGGGTGAAATTCTGTTTGTCAGCAACGAAACCGGGATGGGTGTCGTGCCGCTGGGCGAATTGACTCGCCGCTATGTCGATGAAGCTGGTTGGCTGCATCAAGCCTTGGCCGAGCGCTGTCAGCGTGTTGTGTTGACCGTGGCAGGCCTGCCCCTGACGTTGAAAGGAACTGTCTTATGAATACGCCGTGGTGGCTGCGTCCGTGTAAATCCCCGGACCGTGACGCGCAAAAGGCTGCGGCCGAGCGTCAGCAGCAACTGACCAAGCCCGCAGGTTCGCTGGGGCAGCTCGAAACACTGGCGATTCAACTGGCCGGGTTACAAGGGCGGGTCAAGCCGCGTGTCGATCACTTATGGATTGCCCTCTTCGCCGGGGATCATGGCGTGGTCGCCGAAGGTGTTTCGGCTTATCCGCAAGCCGTTACCGGTCAAATGTTGCACAACTTTGTCAGTGGCGGCGCAGCCATCAGCGTGCTTGCCCGGCAACTGGGCGCGCAACTGGATGTGGTGGACCTGGGCACGGTCACGCCGATGCTCAATCTGGCGGGTGTTCGTCACCTGCAACTGGGCGCCGGCACGGCGAACTTCGCCACAGGCCCGGCCATGACGGATGCCCAAGGTTTGAAGGCGTTGCAGGCAGGGCGCGACAGTGTCTTGCGCGCTCGCGAACAGGGCAGCGAGCTGTTCATTGGTGGTGAAATGGGCATCGGTAACACGGCGTCGGCCAGTGCCGTGGCCAGCGCGTTGCTTGAATGCCCTGCGGCCTTGCTGACCGGGCCCGGCACTGGCCTGGACGCAGCGGGCGTTAGCCATAAAGCGCGGGTGATTGAGCAAGCGCTGGACTTCCATGCGGGCCTGCTGGACGACCCGTTGCAAACGTTATTCCGCTTGGGTGGTTTTGAGATTGCCGCGCTGGCGGGTGCGTATGTGGCCTGTGCTCAAGAGGGCATGGTGGCGTTGGTGGATGGCTTTATCTGCACGGTCGCGGCGATGGTCGCGGTGCGGTTGAACCCCGAATGCCGTCCATGGCTGATGTTCAGCCATCGGGGTGCCGAACACGGGCACCGCCATGTGCTCGAAAGCCTCGAGGCCGCGCCCTTGCTTGACCTCGGCCTGCGACTGGGCGAAGGCAGCGGGGCGGCGCTGGCCGTGCCGTTGCTGCGCCTGGCCTGCGACCTGCACGGGCAAATGGCAACGTTTGCCGAAGCGGCCGTGGCGGATCGTCCGGCATGAGTGTGCGCCTGGACCTGCTGCGCCACGGCGAAACCGAACTGGGCGGCGGCTTGCGCGGCAGTCTGGACGATGCACTGACTGAACTGGGCTGGGCGCAAATGCATGAGGCGGTTCAGGGGCAGGGGCCGTGGGACCGGATTGTCAGCTCGCCCTTGCAGCGCTGCCGCCTGTTTGCGCAAGCGCTGGCTGCGTCGCTGGAGGTGCCGTTGACCCTCGACGCGGATTTGCAAGAGCTGCATTTCGGCGTGTGGGAAGGGCAAAGCGCGGCGGCCTTGATGCAAACCGATGCCGAGGCTTTGGGCTTGTTCTGGTCTGACCCCTATGCCTTTACGCCGCCCGAAGGGGAGCCGGTACTGGACTTTGCCGAACGCGTGTTAGCGGCGGTTTTGCGCCTGCAACAGCGTTACGCGGGTCAAAAAGTGCTGGTGGTTTGCCACGGCGGTGTGATCAAACGGTTATTGGCACAGGCGCGCGGCTTGCCCCGTGAACAGCTGCTGAGCGTCGCGGTGCCCCACGGCGCCTTGTTGCACGTGCAGGTCAGCGCTGAGGGTGAGTTGCGGGAGGTGAGTGCGTGAAGGGACCGTTCTGGATTGCCCTGCAATTTCTGAGCAGTTTGCCGGTGCGGCTACCCGGCATGCCGTCGCCGGGGGAAACAGGCCGTTCGCTGCTGTATTACCCGCTGGTGGGCCTGGTGTTGGGCGTAGTTTTGTACGGCGCCAATGCGGTGTTGTCGGGTGCGCCGCTTATGCTGCATGCCGCTTTGCTGCTAACGGTGTGGGTGCTGTTCAGTGGCGGGTTGCACCTGGACGGCCTGGCGGACAGCGCTGATGCGTGGCTGGGCGGGTTTGGTGATCGCGAGCGCACGCTGACCATCATGAAAGACCCGCGCAGTGGGCCGATTGCCGTGGTGGTGTTAGTGCTGGTGCTGCTGCTCAAGTTCTGTGCCTTGTTGGCGGTGATCGAGCAGCAACAGTTCGCGGCGTTGTTGATCGTGCCGCTGATCGGGCGCAGTGCGTTGCTGGCTGTTTTTCTGACCACACCTTATGTGCGTGCAGGAGGGCTGGGGCAGGCGCTGGCCGATCATGTGCCGCGCACCGCAGGCTGGTGGGTGTTGGGTTTCAGTGGGCTGGGATGTGTACTGGTGGCGGGCATGGGTGGCGTGTGGTCGCTGGTGTTGGGCGTCATCGGGTTTGCCTGGTTGCGCCGAATCATGATGCGTCGATTGGGCGGCACCACCGGCGATACCGCTGGCGCGCTGCTGGAGTTGCTTGAGGTGGGGGTGTTGGTGGGGCTGGCCCTGATCGGCTAGCCCTCGTGTTGAGCGGGCCCGAGCAATGGGGTCAGCCACTGTGTGCTTCAAATCAGCTCAGGCGTTGGCAGCCGCTACGGTTTTATTCTTGTCACTCTTTTATTACGGGTATATACATACAAAATGTTACCGACCCAGTGTTTATGCACCAACCTGCGGCGCGCCGCCCGTGGCGTCAGCAGGCATTACGACGGCGCCCTGGATGGCTTCGGCATCAACGTTGCCCAGTATTCGCTGCTCAGCAATCTCAAGCGTCTCGATCGGCCGAGCATCTCCAGCCTCGCTGAAGCGATGGGGCTGGACCGCAGCACGCTGGGCCGCAATTTGCGGGTGCTTGAGGGCATGGGGCTGGTGAAACTGTCGGAAGGCGCTGATCAGCGTAACCGTCTGGTGTGCCTGACCGAGGCGGGTAACGAGCGTCTTGCGGCAGCCTTGCCCGCCTGGGAGAAGGCCCAGCAACGCTTGATGGACCGGTTGGGTGAGGCACGACGTGCCCAACTTTTAGAACTGTTGAATGAACTGGCAGGCCCTGACTGAGCGTCGGCCGCGTCTCTACAAAAGGGTTTTTACCCGCTCCCGGAGAATAACAATGACAACGGTGTGGCGTAACAGCGGTTGGGTCTTGTTGGGCAGTGCGCTGATCTTGGCGCTGTCCTTGGGGGTGAGGCATGGTTTCGGGTTGTTTCTGCCGCCCATGAGTGCGCAGTTCGGCTGGGGGCGCGAAGTGTTTGCTTTTGCTATCGCCCTGCAAAACTTGATGTGGGGGCTGGCGCAGCCCTTCACCGGGGCGCTGGCAGACCGCTTTGGCGCGGCCCGGGTGGTGATCGTCGGCGGCGTGTTGTACGCGGTGGGCCTGGTCATGATGGGGATGTCCGATTCGCCGCTGTCGCTGTCGTTGAGCGCAGGGCTGCTGATCGGGGTTGGCCTGTCGGGCACTTCGTTTTCAGTGATTCTCGGTGTTGTAGGGCGTGCCTTGCCGCCCGAAAAGCGCAGCCTGGGCATGGGGATCGCCAGCGCAGCAGGTTCCTTCGGGCAGTTCGCCATGCTGCCGGGCACGCTGGGGCTGATCGGTTGGCTCGGTTGGTCAAGTGCCTTGTTGGTGTTGGGCCTGTTGGTCGCGCTAATCGTCCCGCTGGTGAGCATGCTCAAGGATCGGCCCATGCCAACGCTGGGCGGCGAACAGACTCTCAAGCAAGCGTTGCAAGAGGCGTGCAGCCACTCCGGATTCTGGCTATTGGCCTTTGGTTTTTTTGTCTGCGGTTTTCAGGTGGTCTTTATCGGCATTCATTTGCCGGCCTACCTGGTGGATCAGCATCTGCCGGCGACGGTCGGTACGTCGGTGCTGGCGCTGATCGGGTTGTTCAATATCTTTGGCACCTACACGGCGGGATGGCTGGGCGGGCGGATGTCCAAACCGCGCCTGTTGACCGGCCTCTATCTGGCGCGGGCGGTGGTCATCGCGCTGTTCTTGTGGGCGCCGGTCACGACGTTCAGCGCCTACGTGTTCGGCATGGCCATGGGTTTCTTGTGGCTCTCGACAGTGCCTCTGACCAACGGAACGGTGGCGACGCTGTTTGGTGTGCGTAACCTGTCGATGCTGGGCGGTATCGTCTTTCTGTTCCACCAATTGGGGGCCTTTCTGGGTGGATGGCTCGGTGGCGTGGTCTACGATAAAACCGGTAGCTATGACCTGATTTGGCACGTTTCGATTGGCTTGAGCCTGTTAGCGGCTGCCCTTAACGTGCCGGTACGCGAGCGGCCTGTTGCGCGCTTGCAGTTGCAGGAGGGTGCGTTGTGAATTCGACCTTGATCTGGTTGGGCGGCGTGGGGGCCGGACTGGCCCTTATTGCGCTGGCGTGGTGGGGTTGGCATCAGAGTGGACTGGCCTTGCTGCAACTGGGTATGGCGACTTGCTAGTTGATGGCCTTGGCGCGTAAGTTCAGGGTCTGCATTTTTTAAAAGGACACCGATGATGCTCAAGCGCTGGATGGCGATGCCCGTACTGTTGTTGGCGTGTGCTGGACCTGTTTGGGCGGCTCAATGCCCGCCGCTGCTGGAAGGTTCGCTGCCCAAGTTGCGCTCAAAAGAGTCCATCGACTTGTGCCAGCGTTTTGCCGGAAAACCGCTGGTGATTGTCAATACCGCGAGTTTTTGCGGGTTCGCGCCTCAATTTAAAGGGCTCGAAGCGTTGAATCAACGTTACAAGGATCAGGGGCTTGAGCTGATCGGCGTGCCATCGGATGACTTCAAACAAGAGGCCAAGGATGGCGAAGAGACCGCGAAGGTGTGTTACGTGAACTACGGCGTGACGTTCACCATGACCAACCCGCAAAAGGTTCGCGGGACCGACGCGGTTCATCTGTTCAAAGTGCTGGCTGAGCAAAGCAGTGCGCCGAAGTGGAATTTTTATAAGTACGTGGTGGACCGTCAGGGCAATGTGATTGCCAACTTTTCCAGCCTGACCAAACCTGACAGCCCGGAGCTGATTGAGGCGATCGAAAAGGCGATCGCTTCAAAACCCTGATTGACGGTCAATAAAAATCCCCGCGCTCGTCACCGAGGCGGGGATTTTTTAATTCAGCAGATAAACCCTGAGGTTCGTCGCGAATTAGAACTTGTAGGTTGCACCCACTGCGAAGCCGTTCGCGCTGTTTTCATACTTGGCGCTGTAACGGTTGATGCCTTTGGCATCGTTCACTTTGACTGCCTCTTCTTTCAGGTAAGAGTACGCCACGTCGATAGTCAGATCGTCAGTCACAGCATAACCAGCACCCATGCTGAAGATGGTCCGGTCGCCGGTAGGAATACGTGGCGAGCGGTTAGTATTGTTGGTAGGCGATTGATCCCATGTTAGACCGGTGCGCAGTATCCACTGTTTGTTCAATTGGTATGAGGTACCGATGGCGTAAGCCCAGGTGTCATGCCAGTTTTGTTCTTCTTTGATGGTGGTGAAGGCCTGTGCGCCCCCTGGGCCTGCGTTAGCTACAGTAACGCCTTCGTTCTTGACGGTAATGTCCTTCAGGCGGCTCCAGCGAGTCCAGGTAGAACCCGCGTAGACTTTCCAGGCATCAGAGATATCTTGTGTGACGGACAGGTCCCAGGATTCGGGGGTGTCGATCGACAGCGAAGCGTCATAGCGATTGCTTTTCAGCAATTGGGGCGGAGTGCCTGGACCAGCTTCCACATCAGTGTGGCCCTTGAGCTTGTAGCTGACTTTTGAGTGGTAGGTCAGGCCAACGCGGGTAGTGTCAGTGGCTTGTACCAAAATACCAGCGTTGAAGCCCAAAGCGGTGTCATCACCTTTGATCTTCACGTGGGCTTCCGGTGTTCCGGGCACCAGTGCAAGATCGGACTCCAGCTTGCCAGCAATACGGTTGATGGTTGGACCAAAACCGATCGATACCTTGTCGTTGAACGCATAGCTGACGGTCGGCTGGAAGGTGACAACAGCAACGTCGCTGGTGCTGCCGAATGCGCGACCCTGGAAACTTTTTTCGTATTCAGTGGCGAGGCCAAAAGGCGCATAAACACCGAAGCCTACAGCCCATTGATCATTGATTCTGTTGGTATAAAAACCCATTGGCACGCCGGTGAATGGGACCATGTCACCTTTGTTGGTGCCTTTGGCGTTGCCCCTTGCATCTTTGATATCGGTTTTAGCGTCAATGACTGCAACGCCACCGGTCACTTGTTGACCTTGTAGGCGGGACATACCGGCAGGGTTACCAAATACGGTACTTGCATCATCAGCTTGAGACGAACGACCTGCGAAACCGGTCCCCATACCGCTAACGCTTTGTTCGTTGAGGGCGAAGCCACTGGCGAAAATCTGGCTGGAAGCCAAAGTGACGGCGAGGCTAAGTGTGGTCTTGAGCATTACTTTTTTCATTATTAGAACTCCTTTTGATCACCGGGAGGAAAGCTACCAACATTTTTGTTTAAGCGCTATAGGCCAAATCGCAGGAGATAGCGATGTTTTGTAGGACAATCCTACCGGTTTTGGATCTTTTTCTGATTGTTGAGGTGGTTGAAAATCTTAGGCCACCTGGTTGAGAGGTGTAACGCAGATGCGCCAAGCCTGAGCGAAGTCACGTAAACGTCCTTGTGGCTCAAAGACTTGGCGCCAAACTTTGGCCATGCCCACGACATCGTTAGTTTTCGGGATGATGGCTTTTTGCTCTTCAATCAACATCCACGCAATTGCCGTGGCGTAACGCAAATTTACAGTTAGCTCCAGATGAGGGCTGCATAAAAACGCGTGCTGGCTGGCGAGCCCCCTTACAAGGCTTGCCAGATCCGGGTCATGGGCGAGGTAGTCATCCCACAGTGCGGCGTGTCGAGGTTCGCGAATACTGTAAAGACCATGTCCGCGTCGGTCGTGGAGTGCTGAGCCCAGATTTGACTGACTTGCAGCAATGCCCAGCAACAACGCCTCTGCATCAGTATTGTTCATGCCTAAATACAGAAGCGTCGGGCGGATTACGTAAAGTCTCAACTCCCTGGCAGCAATACCCATGGCAACCTCGACGCCTGAAATTGGCCGGCTACACCCAGGCGCTTGGCAGCGATGAGTCGGTAGGGTTCGCCGGAAGCGGAATGAACCGCTTGAGTTGAAGTGTAGTGTCATATCTATGCTGTAACGGACTGTTTTTAAAACATTTGCAGCATCTAGGTTGTGGCTATATACCCGCAAGTAATTAAACAATGCGGCATATTTCTTAAATTCAGGACAACAAAAAGCCCTGCTATTGGAGCAGGGCTTGTTGTATAGACGCTGGGCGCGTTGTCAGGCGATCAAGGCCTGACGTGTCCGGTCAATCACAGCTTGCAGGGGTTCTGCGCTGGAGTATTGATCGGGATACAGGCGTTCGCTGTGACGTGCGATACCGTGTTCGTTGACCAGTGTGAAGCTAAAGCAGCCTTTGCGAGCGGCCATAATCAGGCAGTTCATAGGAGCGAAGGCGTTGGTTAGGGTGCGAATGGCATCCTGAGTATGGATTTGAGTAGACATAGTTATTAGGTGTTCCTACAAATGACACGGATATGATCCGTGCAACGTTAAAACGTTCCAGTGACGTCGAGCCATCTTTGGCGTGACGAAGAACCTGACTGGAACAAAGCCGCCAGTTGGAGCGCATTTAAGTATGTGGCGCTTGGGCTGGCAGGTAGGTACTTAGGAGGGCAGGCAATCACAACAAGAGCTAAGGTTCCGTGCTCGGGGTGAAGTTCCTGATCAATTTGCAGGTTGGTTCGGTCAGAGTAAGAGTGCTTGGCGATACCCTTTGTGTTTGTTCAAAGGCCGTATCGTCGCAAGATTTACCTGGAAACCATCGAGGGGGTCGATCCCGTGTGTATCAGCGTGACTTCTCTTTAGGGAAGGTGGCTGGGGGATTTGTTCGGCCCAATTGACTTTCAGCTTGGTACTAACGCTGCGGATACTAACGGCTTGAAAAAATAAACGCAACTGTGCTAGCAAAAATACTTTCTGTACGGGGCGAAGGATGGCAGCAAACCGTTAGTCGGTTTTTGCTAAAACGCCAGTCGATTGGGCAGGGGGGCGAGGGTAAACGCCGGCTCTGATTACACGCCCCTTGGGAGCGCACAGTCCTACAGATTTCATTACGTTTTGGGCCGATTCCTGCTGATGAGTATGGACTTGTGCACATTTGCAGTGCGTCATATAAACGCATGGCAGGGCGCAAGCCACACAGCCGCTTAGCCTGTTTCGCAAATTTAAGTCAATGAAAAACATCGTTTTTTTGAATTGGTGAAAAAATCGTCAGTTTGACCTCGGCCCCCGTCCTGTGGGGGTTTGGCGGGGGCAAAAGGGGGTTGTCCACTGACTTATCCACAGGATCTGTGGATTGTCCCGCGCCGTTGCTCTAGATCGGGGTTGTAGACCTTTTTCGACTTTACCCAAACGAAAAAAGGAGTAGAGTGGCGCGCCTTCTGTTCTGCCCCACAGTGTTTTATGAAGTTTCGTACAAACTCTTCCTCTGTTACGCCCTCCGGATCACCTGCCGAAGCACCCAAAAAACGGTTTTCTTTGCGCGTAGCGATCTGGCTGTTGGACAACCCGCGGCTGGGGACCAATCCGAGCATCAAACATGTTGCGGGCCATCTGCTCAAGCAACCTGCCCGTCAGGGCGTGGTGCTGGCGCAAAGTCGTCTGGGTCAACTGATGTGCCGCGATTGCGGGAGCAAGCGCGACCAGCGCATTGGTCAGGCCTTATTGCGCAATGCTGCGCGTGCCGGCGATGAGTCAGCGCAGCAGGAACTCAACAAGATCGAAGACTGAGCTGTCTTCGACTCCGCAGCTTGGTTAACCTTGCTCTTTTACCGTGTGCGGAGGGGTTATGGCCCTGGACTTGAACAGCATTCTGCTGGGCCTGGCGGTGGCGGGCGTGCCGCTGCTGGCTTTTATCTGGCAACTGCAGCGCCGGGCCAGCGCGCATCACGCTGAGCTGGCCTTGCTCGAAGAGCGCCTGAATATGGCGCAATTGGCGCAGGAAGGTCTTAATGCGCAACTCGATGCCAGCCGTGACGAGATCAGTGATCTGGGGCAGGCCAATGCCGCCAAGCAGGCAGAGCTGGCGGCCCTGAGCCGTGAAGTGGAGTTGTTGCAGGTGGAACGCGACAATGCCCGGGATGCCGCCCATGCCTGGAGTCTGGAACGCGCCCAGAAAGAAACTGAATTGCGCAGGCTGGACGCTCAGTCCGCCGCTCAGGCCGCTGAATTGCGCGAGCAGCAGGAAAACCATCAGCAACGACTCAACGACCTGCAGGGTTCGCGCGATGAGTTGCGGGCGCAGTTTGCAGAGTTGGCTGGCAAAATATTCGACGAACGCGAGCAACGGTTTGCGCAGACCAGCAATGAACGGCTGGGACAGTTGCTGGACCCGCTCAAAGAGCGCATTCAGTCGTTTGAAAAGCGCGTCGAGGAAACCTATCAGCAAGAAGCCCGCGAGCGTTTCTCCCTTGGCAAAGAACTGGAGCGCCTCCAGCAGCTCAACCTGCGTTTGAGTGACGAGGCCACTAACCTTACCCGGGCCCTCAAGGGGCAGAAAACCCAAGGCAACTGGGGGGAGCTGATTCTGGAGCGGGTGCTGGAGCATGCGGGGCTGGAGAAGGGCCGCGAATACCAGACCCAAGTCAGTCTCAAAGGGCCGGATGGCGAACGCTTCCAGCCGGACGTCCTGATCATGCTGCCTGGCGACAAGCAGGTGGTGGTCGATTCCAAGGTCAGCCTGACCGCTTATCAGCAGTTTGTGGCCGCGGATGATCAGGTCATCGGGCAGGCGGCGCTCAAGCAGCACGTGCTGTCGTTGCGTAATCACGTCAAAGGCTTGGCAGGCAAGGACTATAAGCGGCTGGAGGGCTTGCACAGCCTGGACTTCGTTTTGTTGTTCGTGCCCATTGAAGCGGCTTTTTCCGCAGCATTGCAGGCCGAGCCCAATCTGTTTCAGGAAGCGTTCGACCGCAACATTGTGATTGTCAGCCCAACGACCTTGTTGGCCACGTTGCGGGTGATCGACAGTTTGTGGAAGCAAGAGCGCCAAAGTCAGAACGCCCGGGAAATTGCTGAGCGCGCCGGGTGGCTGTACGACAAGTTCGTGCTCTTTATTCAAGACCTGGATGAGGTGGGCAATCGCTTGCAGCAGTTGGACAAAGCGTATGCCGCGGCGCGCAACAAGTTGACCGAGGGGCGTGGCAACCTGGTGAGCCGCAGCGAGCAACTCAAGCTGCTGGGCGCGCGCGCCAGTAAAAGCTTGTCGCCGGATCTGCTGGAGCGCGCCATGACCGACGTGAACGGTGTGGCGCACCCCGCAGAGTGACATGTGTGTGGCGGAGTGAATCGCTCTGCCGCACGGTTAAAGCGGGACGTGCCGACTAACCAGTGCCCGCAGCACGGCGGGCTTTACCGGCTTGGCTAGATATTCCAGGCCCGCCGCATGCACCTGCGCAATCATCTCCGGGCGACCGTCCGCACTGATGACCACGCCCGGGACTGGCTCGCCCAGTTCGGCCCGTAACCAGCGCATCAGCTCAGTGCCGACTTCGCCGTTATCGAGGTGGTAATCCACCAGCACCAGTTGTGGGCGTACCCCTTCATTGAGCAGGGCCGCACATTCTTCGCGATTGCGCGCTGTCCAGACGCGACATCCCCAGCGGGTCAACAAACTTTGCATGCCGATCAGAATGCTGTCTTCGTTGTCGATGCACAGTACTTGGGCGCCGGTCACGGGTTGGCCATTTTGCTCTGCGACGACCGGTTGCGGGGCAACCTGACTCTGAGCCAGCGGCACGCTGACGCTGAATACGCTGCCTTTGCCCGGCCATGAACGGACTTGCAAGGTGTGCCCCAGCACGCGGCACAACCCGTCAGCAATCGCCAGGCCCAGCCCGAGGCCTTTTTCGGCGCGGGTCTGATGACTGTCCAGGCGTTTGAACTCTTCAAAAATGACCTGCAACTTGTCTTCCGGAATGCCCGGGCCGCGGTCCCACACTTCAAGGCACAACGCATTGCCACGACGCCGCACGCCTAGCAGGACCGGGCCTTTGGCATAGCGAAAGGCGTTGGTCAGAAAGTTCTGCAAAATCCGGCGCAGCAGTTTGATATCACTGCTCACCCGCAATCGACTGCCACGCACACGGAAAGTCAGTCCTTGTTCCTGGGCCTGCGCCTTGAACTCATTGCCCAGCGTGTCGAACAGGTCATTGAGGGCAAACGGTTTGATATCGGGGGTGAATTTTCCGTTTTCGAGCCGGGAAATATCCAGCAAATCGCTGATCAGGTCTTCGGCAGAACGTAAGGAGCTGTCCAGATGCTGCACCAGTTTCTGGGCTTCCGGGCTAAGTCCTTCCTCCTGGTGGGAAAGGGCAGAGGAGAACAGCCGCGCGGCGTTCATGGGTTGCATCAAGTCATGGCTGACGGCAGCCAGAAAACGGGTTTTCGATTGGTTGGCGGCTTCCGCGACGCCCTTGGCTTCGATCAGCGCCTTGTTCAGCTCGGACAGTTCGCGGGTCCGCTCGGCCACTCGTTGTTCCAGGCCCTCATTGGCTTCTGTCAGCGCCTGCTCTGCTTCGCGGAAGGCCGTAATGTCGGTAAAACTCATGACGAACCCGCCGCCCGGCATCGGGTTGCCGATCAGCTCAATCACCCGGCCATTGGGGAATAACCGTTCAGAGGTGTGGGCGCGACCCTGCCGCATCCAGTGCAGGCGGCGGGCCACATGCACTTCGGCTTCGCCGGGGCCGCACAGGCCGCGCTCGGCATTGTGGCGGATGATGTCTGCTATCGGTCTGCCCACGCTGATCAGGCCTTCGGGGTAGTCGAACAGCTCAAGGTAACGGCGGTTCCAGGCCACCAGCCGCAAGGACTGATCGACCACGCTGATGCCTTGGGTGATGTTCTCAATGGCGCCTTGCAGCAGGGCGCGGTTGAACTGCAAGACTTCTGACGCTTCGTCGGCAATGCGCACGACGTCTTCGAGCTGCATTTCCCGGCCTTCGATGGCCGCTTTCACCACCGCCCGCGTCGAAGAAGCACCCAGTACGCCTGCCAGCAGGCGTTCGGTATGGGCAATCCATTCGCCATCGGCATTCTGGTTTGGGTTGAAGCCTTTGCCCTGCCGGTAAGCGAAACGGATAAAGCTCTGGCGCGCGCGTTCTTCGCCGACAAAACGTGCGGCCAGCGTCAACAGGTCATTGATCTGTACCGCCAGCATGGAGCGGCCATTCGGGTGGCTGATTTCCTGGCCGATGAAGCGCCCGGCTTGCCAGTGTTCCGAGACGCGGGTGCGCGACAACACCGAGACCCACGCAAAGACGGTGAAGTTGCCGGCCAGTGACAGCACAACGCCTTGTGTCAGCGGTGTAATCGGCAGCCCCAGTGGGTTGCCGTGCAGCCAGGCCAAGCCGGGGAAGTGGCTTAATTGCCAGCCGAGGCTGTGAGCAATCAGGGGCAGCACCAGCGTGTAAAACCAGATAAAGGTGCCGGTCGCCAAACCGGCGAAGACGCCGCGACGGTTGGCTTGTTTCCAGTACAGCGCGCCGATCATGGCGGGCGCCAGTTGCGTCACGGCGGCGAAAGAAATCTGCCCGATGGTGGCCAGACTGGCCGTCGAGCCCAGCAGGCGATAGCTGACGTAAGCCAGCAGCAGGATGACCACAATCGATACGCGGCGCACCGACAGCATCCAGTAGCGGAATACTTCGAAGGGGCGCTCGGCGTTTTTGTGCCGTAACAGCCACGGCAACAGCATGTCGTTGGAAACCATGGTCGACAGGGCGACGCTGGCCACGATCACCATGCCGGTGGCCGCCGATGCGCCGCCGATAAAGGCCAGCAACGCCAGTGCCGGGTGGGCCTGGGCCAATGGCAGGCTGATGACGAAAGAGTCGGGCAAGACGGAGCTGGGCAACATCATTTGCCCGGCCAGCGCGATCGGGACGACGAACAGGGCGGCGAGGATCAAATAGGCCGGGAACACCCATTTGGCCAGTCGCAAATCCTGCGGCTCGATGTTTTCCACCACCGTGACGTGGAATTGGCGAGGCAAACAAATGATGGCCATCATGGCCACGCCGGTTTGCACCACCATCGAAGGCCAATTGACGGTCTCTTTCCAGTATTGCTCCAGGCGCGGTGCGAGCATGGCCTGATTGAACAAATCGTCGAAGCCGTCATACAGGCCGAAGGTCACGAACGCGCCAACGGCGAGAAACGCGAACAGCTTGACCAGCGACTCGAACGCAATGGCCAGCACCATGCCCCGGTGGTGTTCGGTGGAGTCGAGGTTGCGGGTGCCGAAGACGATGGTAAATAGCGCCAGTACCAGCGACACAATCAGGGCCGTGTCTTGTGCGCGGGTGCCCGTGGCGTCGGCACCAGCACCGATCAACAGATTCACGCCGAGCACGATGCCTTTGAGTTGCAAGGCGATATAAGGCAATACGCCCACCAGGCAGATCAGGGCCACGACAATGGCCAGCGACTGGGATTTGCCATACCGCGCGGCGATGAAGTCGGCAATGGAGGTGATGTTCTCCTGTTTGCTGATCATCACCATTTTTTGCAGCACCCAGGGTGCAAACACCAACAACAGCACTGGGCCCAGGTAGATGGGTAAAAAAGACCACAGTTGCTCGGCGGCCTGGCCGACGGCGCCAAAGAACGTCCAGCTGGTGCAGTACACCGCCAGCGACAAACTATAGACCCATGCGCGAACCCGTGGCGGCAGCGGGGTGCTGCGCCGGTCACCATAAAAGGCAATGGCAAACATGACGGCCATATAGGCCAGGGCAACGGCGGCGATCAGCCCGCTGGACAACGACATGGTGACTCCTGGAGGTATAAGGTCGCAGCAATCCGGCTGCTGCGGGCTAGTCTCGCATGATGTTCAGGCGCCGTCAGTGTCGACGATGGTCGCAGCGCGGCCAGGTGTCGCAGCGCTTGAAAGGCGCGCATATCGTACATATTTGTAAAGTCGATAACAGTTAGAGAAATTACCCGTTATATAGATATTCGATTCAGTTCTACTCTTGCACTACCTCGCACGAGGATCAGGAGGAACCCATGATTTGCCCTAACACGACCAACACCACTTTACGGCCCTTGAGCGCCTTGCAGCACCCGCGTGAGGTGATTCGTCAATTCACCCCGAACTGGTTTGCCGCCACCATGGGCACCGGCGTGCTGGCATTGGCACTGGCTTCCTTGCCGGTGAACATTCCTGGCCTGCACGCTGTCGCTGAAGGGCTATGGCTGTTCAATATCGGATTGTTCATTCTATTCAGCGTGCTCTACGGCGCCCGCTGGGTGCTGTATTTCGATGAGGCACGGCGGATTTTTGGCCACTCAACTGTCTCGATGTTCTTCGGCACGATCCCCATGGGGCTGGCGACCATCATCAATGGTTTTCTCCTGTTTGGCGTCGCCCGCTGGGGCAGCGGCATGGTGCAGGTGGCCGAGGTGCTGTGGTGGCTGGACGTGGCGATGTCGCTGGCGTTCGGTGTGCTGATTCCTTACATGATGTTCACCCGTCAGGAGCACAGCATTGATCAGATGACCGCTGTCTGGTTGTTGCCGGTGGTGGCGGCTGAAGTGGCGGCTGCCAGCGGTGGCCAGTTGGCGCCGCACCTGTCGGATTCGCTGGCACAGTTCCACGTACTGATCACCAGCTACGTCCTGTGGGCCTTTTCGGTGCCGCTGGCGTTCAGCATCCTGACCATCCTGATGCTGCGCATGGCGCTGCATAAATTGCCTCACGAAAGCATGGCGGCCTCGAGCTGGCTGGCCTTGGGGCCGATTGGTACGGGAGCGCTCGGCTTGTTGCTGTTGGGCGCGAACTCGCCTGCGATCTTTGCCGCCAATGGATTTGCCGGTATCGGTGACGTGGCCAACGGCATGGGCCTGATTGCAGGGGTTGCCCTGTGGGGCTTCGGGTTGTGGTGGATTGTGATGGCGATACTGATTACCCATCGCTACTACCGCGACGGTATCCCGTTCAATTTGGGGTGGTGGGGGTTCACGTTCCCGCTGGGTGTGTATTCGCTGGCCACCTTGCGTCTGGGTAGCGTGCTGCACCTGACGTTCTTCGAGATTGCGGGCTGTGCGCTGGTGGCTTTGCTGGCGATGATGTGGCTGATCGTGGGGCGTAAAACCCTGATCGGCGCTTACCGGGGCGAGTTGTTTGTTTCGCCCTGCATCGCGGGTTTGAAGAAGTAAGAGTTTGCCTCGGGTTTTGTACGAATGCGCTGAGACTGGTGGCATCCGTTACATAACCTGAGGCAAGGTTGTGTCTCGGGTGTTACAACAGCCCTCCAATGAGAAAGCCTCTGGCGCAACTTGAGAACATGGATGATGAGTCACCCCTCGCAGTTCAGCTTGCTAAGGAAGCGCCGCTTCCTGCCCTTCTTTGTGACCCAGTCGCTGGGCGCGCTAAACGACAACCTGTTCAAACAATCGTTGATTCTGGCCATCCTTTATAAGCTCGCCATCGAGGGGGACCGAGGGATTTGGGTCAATCTGTGTGCGCTGCTGTTTATCGTGCCGTTCTTTCTGTTTTCAGCCCTGGCGGGCCAGTTTGGCGAGAAGTACGACAAGGATCGCCTGATCCGTCTGATCAAGCTCGGTGAAATCGCGATCATGCTGGTCGGAGCGGCGGGGTTTGCGTTCGATCACTTGGCGTTGATGCTGGTCGCGCTGTTTGCGATGGGCACCCATTCGGCGTTGTTCGGACCGGTCAAATACTCAATCCTGCCGCAAACATTGCATGAGGATGAGCTGGTCGGGGGTAACGGTCTGGTAGAAATGGGGACTTTCCTGTCGATTCTGGCCGGTACGATCGGCGCGGGAATCATGCTGTCTTCGAGCAATTACGCAGGGGTGGTGTCGGTGGTGATCGTTTCCGTGGCGGCCCTGGGGTATCTGGCCAGCCGGGCGATCCCCAGCGCACCGGCCGATACGCCTGAATTACGGCTGAACTGGAACATCTTCAGCGAGTCCTGGGCCACCTTGAAAATGGGCCTGAACCAGACGCCAGCAGTGTCGCGTTCCGTCGTGGGCAATTCGTGGTTCTGGTTTGTCGGTGCGATTTACCTGACACAAATTCCGGCCTACGCCAAAGAGTGGCTGTATGGCGATGAGACCGTGGTGACGTTGATCCTGACGGTGTTTTCGGTGGGCATCGCGTTGGGGTCGATGCTGTGCGAAAAGCTGTCGGGTCACAAAGTCGAAATCGGCCTGGTACCCTTTGGCTCATTCGGCTTGACCGTGTTCGGCCTGTTGCTGTGGTGGCATTCCGGGCAGATGCCGTCGACCCTTCAGCCTAACGACTGGCTGGCCGTATTGGGGTTCAGCCAGGCGTGGTGGGTGCTGTTCGATATTCTTGGTCTGGGCGTGTTTGGCGGTTTTTACATTGTGCCGCTGTATGCCTTGATCCAGTCGCGCACCGCAGAAAACGAGCGTGCGCGGGTGATTGCGGCCAACAACATCTTGAATGCGCTGTTTATGGTGGTCTCGGCCCTCGTCACCATCCTGTTGCTCAGCGTGGCGAATCTGACGATTCCTGAGCTGTTCCTCGTGGTTTCACTGCTGAACATCGCGGTCAATACCTACATCTTCAAGATTGTTCCCGAATTCAGCATGCGCTTCATGATCTGGCTGCTGAGCCATTCCATGTATCGGGTGCAACATAAAAACCTGCAAGCGATCCCGGATGAGGGCGCGGCTTTGCTGGTGTGCAATCACGTGTCTTTTGTGGATGCATTGCTGATAGGTGGAGCAGTGCGTCGGCCGATTCGGTTTGTGATGTATTACAAAATCTACAATTTGCCGGTGCTCAACTTCATCTTTCGCACAGCAGGGACGATTCCTATCGCCGGGCGCGCTGAAGATGAAGCGATCTACGAGCGGGCGTTCAAGAAAATTGCCGAATACCTGAACGACGGCGAGCTGGTGTGCATCTTTCCGGAGGGTAAGCTCACCACCGATGGCCAGATCAACGAGTTCAAGGCAGGCGTCACACGGATTCTGGAACAAACGCCGGTGCCGGTCATTCCGATGGCGTTGCAAGGGCTATGGGGGAGCTTCTTTAGTCGTGATCCCAATAAGGGGTTCTTGCGCAGGCTGTGGTCGCGAGTAACGCTGGTAGCAGGCGAGCCGATAGCAGCGAGTGAAGCGACGCAAAAAAGGCTGCGCGAGCAGGTGACGGCGCTACGTGGGCAGACACTCTAGAGCCATTGTTGGCAGGGGGGGCGCGGTCTGGCCAGCGACTACAGAGTGGGTGGGGCTGTAGTCGCTGGCGAGTGAGGGTTCAGGCGCTGATTTTCAGGCCAACCAGGCCGGCAATGATCAGCGCCACGCTGGCCAAGCGGAACAAGGCCATGGATTCGCCAAACAGGATGATCCCGGCGATGACCGTGCCCACTGCTCCCACGCCTGTCCAGATGGCGTAGGCCGTGCCCAATGGCAATTCTTTCATCGCAAGGCCCAGCAAGCCGAGGCTTACCGCCATGGCGGCGATGGTCAATGCGGTGGGGAGGGGGCGGCTGAAGCCGTCAGTGTATTTCAGGCCTACAGCCCAGCCGACTTCAAACAGGCCGGCGAAAAACAGAATAATCCAGGACATGCTTACCTCCATCAATTGATGGGGTCGTCCCCAGAAAATCACTCGATGAGTCGCGAGGTCGTCCTCGCTGTGCGCAGTATATTGCCCATGAATAATCTGACAGGCAACTCTGAATTTTCAGAAGCGTAGTTTTATTAACGCGCTTTCTATATAGGAAGCAGCCGACCGGTGATCGTGCATCACCGGTCAGGCGTGCTTCCTGAACAGGCGTTATTCGATGCCTTGAGGGATTTCTTCACCGCCCAGCGCTTCAAACAACTGCGGCAAGAATTCGCCGAACGTCAGCATCATCAGGGTAAAGCTGGCGTCCTGTTGGCCCAGATCGTCATCACCGCCGTTCTGTTCGGCTTCGTCTTGCAGCAGGTCTTCAAACTTCAAGCGTTTGACCACCAGTTTGTCGTCCAGCACGAACGACAGTTTGTCCTGCCAGGCCAGTGACAGCTGAGTCACGACTTTGCCGGTGCTCAGGTGCAACTGGATTTCGTCGCTGGTCAGATCCTGACGCTTGCAGCGAATGATGCCACCGTCTTCATGGGTGTCGCGCAGCTCGCATTCGTCGAGGACAAAGAAGTTCTCGGCGGCTTTTTGAGTCTTGACCCATTCGGTCATGGTCGCGCTTGGCGCCACTTTGACAGCCAATGGACGCACCGGCAGCGAACCCACCACTTCACGCAAGGTGGAGAGCAGGTCTTCGGCGCGTTTCGGGCTGGAGGCGTTAACCAGAATCAGACCCTGTTTAGGTGCGATGGCGGCGAAGGTGGCCGAGCGACGAATAAAGGCACGGGGCAAGAAGGCCTGGATGATTTCATCCTTGAGCTGGTCGCGTTCCTTTTTGTAGACCTTGCGCATTTGCTCGGCTTCGATCTCTTCGACCTTTTCCTTGAGTGCGTCACGCACCACGCTGCCGGGCAGGATGCGTTCTTCTTTGCGGGCGGCGATCAGCAGGAAGTCCTGGCTGACGTGAACCAGGGGAGCGTCTTCGCCTTTGCCGAAAGGGGCGACGAAACCGTAAGTGGCTAATTCCTGACTTGAACAGGCGCGGGCCAGTTTGGTGGCCAGTGCAGTTTCCAGCACCTGCGCATCAAAAGGCAGATCTTGGGTCAGGCGATAGATAAGCAGGTTTTTGAACCACATGGGGTTAATCACTCCTTTATACAAAGACGGCATTATTCGCCTCATGGGCGCATAGGCCAACCCTGCGCTAAGCCTTTGTCGTGCATAAGAAAATTATTTTAAAAAGTGCTTGCCAGACTTCAGGTCGCTCCGTAGAATGCGCGCCACACCGAGAGTGAAAGGGTGATTAGCTCAGCTGGGAGAGCATCTGCCTTACAAGCAGAGGGTCGGCGGTTCGATCCCGTCATCACCCACCATTCACTTGCAGTGTTACGCGCAGCGGTAGTTCAGTCGGTTAGAATACCGGCCTGTCACGCCGGGGGTCGCGGGTTCGAGTCCCGTCCGCTGCGCCATATTTTGATCACAAGCCCCTTGAACGCTTGTGATCTGGGGAAGCCCCGCTCAACGCGGGGTTTTTCTTGAAAGGCTTAGATTCAACAGCTTGCTGAGGAATCCAAGAGCAGGGCGCTGGAAAAGGTCGTTTTTGACAGTTTTTTAAAAAAACTGAATAAAAACAACCACTTACACAATAAGTGTGAGAGAATGCGCCCCGCAACGAGAGTGAAGCAAGGGTGATTAGCTCAGCTGGGAGAGCATCTGCCTTACAAGCAGAGGGTCGGCGGTTCGATCCCGTCATCACCCACCATTCGCTTTCAATGTTACGCGCAGCGGTAGTTCAGTCGGTTAGAATACCGGCCTGTCACGCCGGGGGTCGCGGGTTCGAGTCCCGTCCGCTGCGCCATATTCGGAACACAAGCCCCTTGAACGCTTGTGATCAACAAGAAGCCTGCCACGTGCAGGCTTTTTTGTGCGCGTGTGTTTTGTGTAAGGTTTTCCCGGCTAGGGCTACGGCAACGGCAGCAGTCGAGGCCGGGTGCGGCGGTGAAGCCGTCGCCAGGTCTGTGACCACCCTCATCCTTGCGCCGCAAACTCAAACCAATAAAAGCTTGGCAGGCGCTCGCGTCCCGATAAGTGGCCACAGGCGGCGATTGTGATGTTAAAAGTCCCAGCGCGTTGTCACCATGACATTGCGCGGATCGCCGTAATACGATGAGTTATAAAACCCGATGTTGGTGTAATACGATTTGTCGAAGACGTTGTTCAGGTTCACCGTGGCTGACACATGCTCCGTCAGCTGATACTTGGCCATCACATCAACAAGCCAGTACGCTTCTTGCGAAAACTTCTCCTGCGCGCCGCCTTTGTTGTAGTTGGTCAGCACTTGCCAGCCTGTGCCTTGCCAGCGAACGCCGCCGCCCACGGTCAATTTGTCGAGGTTGCCACTCAATTTATAGCGGGTGTACAGGTTGATTTGATCTTCCGGTTCCCAGGTCGACACTTTCTTTCCGCTCTGATCGCGGCTGACTTTGTGCGTGTAGCCTGCCTGTAACTGCCAACCTGGCATCACTTCACCCGATATTTCCGCCTCGTAGCCTTTTGTGGTGGCCTTGATGCCTTTGTAGGCGTAGTCAATGTCAGGGTTGGTCGGGTGGGCGTTGTAGGCGGTGTCCGCTTCGGGCCGGTTATCTTGATGCACTTCAAAGTACGCCAGGCTTGAGTTCAATTGCCCGTCGAAGAATTCGCCTTTCAGGCCGATCTCATAGTTGCTGCCTTCGTCTGGCTCAAGCATTTTGTTGTCGCGATTGCGGTAGTAAGACTGGGGCAAGAATATTTCGGTGTAGCTGGCATAGGCCGAAACAGAGTCGTTGATGTCGTAGATCAGGCCTGCGTAAGGCAGTACTTTGCCGGTGTCCTTGGCCTGGCTGGTGCCTGTTAGCGAGTAGTTGGCAACGCGGGTGCCCAACATGAGGGTCAAGTCATCGGTCAGGCTGAAACGCCCCGTCACATAAGTGCCGGTCTGGCGTGTGATTTCATCGTTTTTGGAGGTGACATTGCCCCAGTCGGGTTCCGGTGCATCGCCGTCCCAGTGGTAATAGTCATAGGCGTTATTGACCATGAGCGCGTTCGTGTAGTCCTTGCCCGTCCAGTGAGAGCGAGAAACCGAGCCGCCGACGACCAGTTGATGTTCGCGGCCCAGCAGGCTGAAAGGCCCCGTAGCGTAAAGGTCTGCGCTATCACTGACGTACTCGCCGGTGTATTTGCGCGCCAGGATTTTTGCCTTGCCGGTGTTCACATCTGGATCAAGCAGTGCTCCCAGCGGGGCGTCGTAGCCATTGATCTGATGGTTGTACTGACCTTTGGTCACCCAGCCATTGGCGAAGTCATGCTCCAGCGTGGCGAAGACAGTCCGGGTGTATTGCTCCCAACTGCTCCATTTCGCGCCATTGTTGAACGAACGTGGGTTATCGATCCGATCGCCCGCAGAGTTGAACAGCGATGCACTGCCCGACCAGCTCGAGCCGGTGGGGTGGTTGTCCTGATAGTCGGCCCCCAGGGTGAGCAAGGTGTCCGGGGTTAAGTCGACCTCAAGAATGCCGTAGTACACCTCGCTGTCGCGCTTGTAATGGTCCATGAATGAGTGCTTGTCCTGATAAGCCGCGACCGCCCGGCCTCGTACATGGCCGCTGTCGCTCAGGGGGCCGCTGACGTCCACTTCCGAGCGGTAGTTGTCCCATGATCCGGCGCCCAGATCGATGTGGGCCCTGAAGTCACGGGTAGGCTTTTTGCGCACCATGTTGATGGTCCCGCCCGGCCCGCCAGCGCCAGTGAGCAGCCCGGTGGCGCCTTTGAGTATCTCGACGCGGTCATAGATCGCCGTATCGGTGAGTGTGTGACCCGCCGAGTACTGCGGGTCCTGCAAGATGGGAATGCCGTCGTATTGGAAGTTTTTTATGGCAAAGCCGCGCGAGTAGTAACTGGTGCGGTCGCTGTCATAGGTGGCCACGGTGATGCCGGGCGTGTGGCGCATGACGTCGTCGATCGAGTTCAGGCCGAAATCATCCATCGCCTGTCGGGTCACGACGGAGATCGACTGTGGGGTTTGGCGGGGTGTGAGCACCATGCGTGTGGCTGTGGCGATGCTTCCGGGCGTGTAGGAGCCAGTCCCTTCGGTGATGGTGCCGAGCTGGTTGGCGCTGACCTCGGTGGCGCCCAGTTCTAGAGCGCCGTCTGGTTGGGGAGTGGCTTGCAGCAAATAGCCGTTCTGGCCTTTGACCACGCTGAACCCGCTGCCGCGCAGCAGCGTGTCGAAACCGTCCATCTCGCTGTAGCTGCCCTGTAAGCCTTGAGTTGTCGCGCCGTCAACGTCACGGGGCTGGAACGCAATCGCGACCCCGGCTTGTTGAGCGAGGCGGTTCAATGCATCGCCCAGCGGCCCGGCAGGAATGTTGTAGACCTGCACCGAGGCACTGCTTTGCGCCTGCGCAGCGGTGCTGACCAGCATTGCGGCGGTACAGGCAACCACCAAATGGATGGCCAGTGACAGCGGTGCATAAGCCTTCGCACGCAAGCGGTCGCGGGTTTTGGGTGAAGTCAGCATGGTAGGCGCAGTCCTTTAGAGTCTATGTACCTACCTTGACGAGCGACCTTTAAAAAGCGGAAGCAATGCGAATCATTATTTTTTAGTCTGCGTGTCACGGTCCACGCGTATCAGCCATGCCGTGAAGTGACGGACGCTGATCGGCAGTGTTTCAGCTATCAGGTTCAATGCGCGCTCCGGATCGTCCATCGGTAAAACGGCTGACACCCGCAGGTCCGCCAGCGCCGCGCGGTCGAAAGTCAAAAGGCCGTATCGCTGGCGGGCAATCTCTTCAAGCACGTCACTCAACGGCAGGTCCTGAACCACCAGTTGATGGCGTTTCCAGGCATGATCGATTCGCTGCGGATCAATGTGGCCCAGCCTGCGGATGGCGTCAGTCTCAATCAGTGCCTGTTCACCCGCATCCACCTCCAGCGCGTGTTGCCGGTTTTCACTGTGCGCCGCGACGCGCGATTGCAACATGGTCAGGATCGTCGTGTCCCCCGTGCGCTTGACCACGAAGCGTGTCCCCAGTGCGCGCAGGGTGCCCTGGGCGGTCTGCACCACAAACGGGCGTGTGGCGTCATGGGCCACGTCCACCAGTATCTCGCCTTGCAGCAGTTCGATTCGTCGCTGCTGCTTATCGAAATGCACATTCACGGCGCTGGCGCCGCTGAGGGTCAGGGATGACTCGTCCGGCAGGTGCAGTGTTTTCCATTCGGCGGGCGCTGTGTGGGTATCGGCCAGCCAGCGCGCGGGGTACTGGCTGCGCAGTAACACAGTGGCCGGAATAATCAGGCAACCCGCCAGGACCAAGGCCCGAACGATCGGTTTGCGTGTGGATGTTTTGCGCGGCGAGGGGAATGCTGCGTTCAGCGCCGCTTTGGCTGGCGCAGCCTGAGTGCGTAATGACTGCAGCTGTGAAATGACCTCCTGCATGCGCTCGGCCGCTGCGCCGTGTTGCGGGCTTTGACGCTTCCAGTGCTCAAAGGCGAGCCTCAACTCGTCAGACAAATCCCCTTCATGCAAGCGAATCATCCATTCGGCTGCTTGTTCATCGATCTGCTGGGGCGTGCAGTGCATCGGCTTGCTCATGGTGTGAGGCTATGACTGCAATGCAGCAGCGCCTGAATCAAATACTTGCGAACGGTGCGATCAGACAAGCCGAGTTGGCGACCGATGTCGGCCTGGTTGAGGCCGTCGAGGTAATACAGCACAAACGCCTGGCGGGTCTTTTCAGGCAGCCCTTCGAGCATAAAGGCGATGTGTTCAAGGGCTTCAAGGGTGGTCAGGATGGCCTCGGGTGAGTGGTGGCCTTCCAGTGCTTGGGTGGTCAGCGCACGTTCTTGCAAATAAGCCTGTTCGATCTTCTTGCGCCGTGCCTGATCGATGATCAGACGCCGGGCCGTGGTGCTCAGAAACGCTCGCGGCTCGCGCAGGCTGGCGATCGATTCGCGTGCATTAAGGATTCGGGCAAAGGTGTCCTGAGTCAGGTCGGCAGCATTCTGCGCACACCCCAGCTTTCTGCGCAGCCAGCCAAGTAGCCAGCCGTGATGTTCGCAGTACAGGTCTGTAATCGCGGATTGAAACGGAGGTTCACCCGAAGACATAGAACTAGGCTCAAACGCTATTGAGAATAATTGCTAATTCTGTGCTCAAGTCTTCGGTAAACGCAAGGCAGGCCTCATACGCTGAGACACGGCGCGAGGCTGCGTGCTTGCAGCCTCGTTCCCCTTATTCATTGCAGGCGAGGCGGATCAGGTCTTGGCGATCAAGTTGCCAGCATGCAGGCCGCATTCTTTTTGTGTGGCTTCTTCCCACCACCAGCGACCTTCACGCTCGTGCTGGTTAGGCAGCACGGGACGGGTGCAGGGCTCGCAGCCGATGCTGATAAAGCCGCGTTCGTGCAGGCTGTTATAGGGCAACTCCAGCATGCGGATGTAACCCCAGACTTCCTCGCTGGTCATTTGCGCCAGCGGGTTGAATTTGTACAGCGTTCGTTCCGGGGTCGAGAAGGCGCCGTCGATTTCCAACGCGGCAACCTGGCTGCGGGTGCCCGGGCTTTGGTCGCGACGCTGGCCCGTGGCCCAGGCGGTGACGGTCGCCAGTTTGCGGCGCAACGGTTGGATTTTGCGCACACCGCAGCATTCGCCATGGCCGTCTTTGTAAAAGCTGAACAAGCCTTTTTCTTTGACGAAGGGCTCAAGTTGGTGCTGGTCTGGTGAAATCAGCTCGATCGGGATGTTGTAGTGCTCGCGCACCTTCTCGATGAAACGATAGGTTTCGGGGTGCAGGCGCCCGGTGTCGAGGCTGAACACCTTGACGTTTTTATTGAGCTTCCAGGCCATGTCCACCAGCACCACATCTTCGGCGCCGCTGAATGAAATCCAGAGCTCGTCGCCAAAGTGCTGAAACGCGAGTTTGAGAATGTCCTGCGGGGATTTGCTGGCGTATGTCGCGGCGAGTTCAGCGACGTCGAACGGATGGCTCATCAGGCGGCTTCCTACAGTAAATGGCGCTGGGCGCTCTCTAGTGGCGCGATGTTAGCAAATACCGCGCGCTACAGGGTTTGCAGCGTATCGAGCAGCACCTTCACTTTCGTGATGGATTCCTGGTATTCGGCTTCCCAGTCCGAGTCCGCGACAATGCCGCCTCCGCCCCAGCAACTGACCCGCCCGTCTTTGATTAACAGGCTGCGAATGGCGATAGAGCTATCCATCTCGCCGCGAACGTCGAGGTACAGCAGCGAACCGCAGTAAATGCTGCGGCGGGTGGGTTCCAGCTCGTCGATGATTTGCATGGCGCGGATCTTCGGTGCGCCGGTGATCGAGCCGCCCGGAAAACTGTCGCCGATCAGGTCCAGCGCGTCTTTATCCGCCGCCAGCTCGCCCGTGACACTGCTCACCAGGTGATGCACGTTGGGGTAGCTTTCGAGGCTGAACAGCTCCGGAACGCGGACCGAACCTGTGCGGCAGGTGCGGCCGAGGTCGTTGCGCAGCAGGTCGACAATCATCAGGTTCTCAGCGCGATCTTTTGGGCTGGCAAGCAATTGGGCGGCGTTGGCGGCATCTTCTGCGTTGTCTTTGCCCCGTGGACGGGTGCCTTTGATCGGACGGGTTTCGACCTGGCGCTTGCTGACCCGCACAAAGCGCTCTGGCGAGAGGCTGACAATCGCGCCCTCTGCGGGCAGTGTCATGAAACCTGAAAACGGGGTCGGGCAAGCCGCACGCAGCGCGCAGTACGCGGTCCATGCATCGCCGTGGCAGTGGGCGCTGAAGCGCTGAGTGTAATTGACCTGATAGCAGTCGCCAGCCTGAATGTACTGCTGCACCTGCGCCAGGGCCTGCGCGTACTGCTGGGCGCTGATATCCGGCTGCATCGGTTGTTTCAGGCTGAAAGGTGCCGCGGTTGCGGGCTCAAGCGCACTGAACAGCTCAATCAGGCGCATGCGTTCGCGGGTTTCCAGGGTGGGATGAAACACCAATTGACTGGTTGCGCGTTGGTGATCGCTGATCAGCGCCCACGGGTACAGGCCCAGGCGTGCATCCGGCAGATGCAAGTCGTCCTGCGCCTGCGCGGGGAGCTGTTCGAGCTGGCGGCCGAAGTCGTAGCTCAAGTAACCGATCAGTCCGCCGGCAAACGGCAGCTCGTACTGCGCCGGCAGCTGCGCCTGGCCCAGCGCCTGAAGCTGTTTGCGCAAACGCTGCAAAAACGCGCGCCCCGGTTCTTCTGGCTGGCGTTGCAATGTGTGCAAGGGCCAGGCGCTCATGATGTCGTAACGGCCACGGTCAGCGTCGGGTCGGCCGCTGTCCAGCAGTACTGCGCCGGGAGCGTGGCGCAAGGCGGCAAAGTAATCGGCCGGGTTGGCGAGGTAAGGCAGTGGATGAACGGAGCAGGTCAACATGCGCAGCAAATCAGCCATCGAAGCGGGGAGAGGATTGTAGGCCTGTGTCGGCGGGTAAATCCATGAAACCGTTCAGGAGCGAGCAGGCCTTGGGTGGCCAACTCGCTCCTGCGGGTCAGGCGTTAAGGGGGATGTGCCCGAACATTTCCTGAGCAAAACGGACCCGCTCTTCAACGGTTTCCTTGATGCCTTTTGCGGCCAGCGCTTCAACGTGCGCTTCGACGGCGTGGGTGCGCAGGGTCAGGCCGCAGTCGTTGGCGATCTGGATGTTCAGGCCCGGACGGGCGTTCAGCTCCAGGATCAAGGGGCCCTTGTCCTGGTCCAGCACCATGTCCACGCCGATATACCCCAGGCCGCACAATTCATAGCAGCCCGCGGCGAGCTTCATGAAACCGTCCCAGTAGGGTAGTTGCACCCCGTCCACCGCGTTGGTGGTGTCGGGGTGTTTGCTGATGATGTTGTTCAGCCAGGTGCCGCGCAAGGTCAGGCCGGTTGCCAGGTCGACACCGACGCCGATAGCGCCCTGGTGAAGGTTGGCCTTGCCGCCGGATTGACGGGTCGGCAAACGCAGCATCGCCATCACCGGGTAGCCCATCAGCACAATGATGCGGATGTCCGGCACGCCTTCGTAGCTGATGCTTTTGAAGATCTGGTCGGGGGTGACGCGGTATTCGATCAGGGCACGGTCGCGGTGCCCGCCGAGGGAATACAGGCCGGTCAGAATGCTGGAGATCTGATGCTCGATTTCTTCATGGCTGATGATCTTGCCCGAAACGGTGCGAAAGCGGTCTTCGAAGCGGTCGGCGATCACCAGAATGCCATCACCGCCCGCGCCTTGCGCGGGCTTGATCACGAAGTCGCTGCGCCCGCCGATGATCTCGTCGAGCTTTTCGATTTCTTTCTCGGTGGAAATCACGCCATACATCTCCGGCACGTGAATGCCGGCCTTGATGGCGCGTTCCTTGGTGATGATCTTGTCATCCACGATCGGATACAGGCTGCGTTTGTTGTACTTGAGTACGTAGTCCGCATTACGCCGATTGATGCCCATGATGCCCCTGGCTTCCAGGGCCTTCCAGGTCTTCCAGAAGCCAAACATCAGGAATCTGCCTTCAAAAAGGCTTTGAAACGGACCAGTTCAGTCAGGCGATAGCCGCGATAGCGACCCATGGCCAGCATGAAGCCCACGAGAATCAGCAGGACTGCAGGGAAAGTGAACACGAAGTACACCAGCTCCGGAATGCTCATCACCAAGTACGCCAGGGTCGCCGCGAACAGGGTGCCGATGGCGACCTTCATCGCATGCCCGGCGCCTCGCTCCTCCCAAGTGATCGACAGGCGTTCGATGGTCATGGTCAGAATCACCATCGGGAACAGGGCCACCGAGAGTCCGCGTTCAAGGCCCAGCTTGTGGCTGAACAGGCTGATGGCGGCAATCAGTATCACCACGAACGTCAGTACCACGGACAGGCGCGGCAGCATCTGCAGCTTCAAGTGCTCTAAATAGGAGCGCAACATCAGCCCGAGCGCGGTTATCACCGTGAACAGGATGATGCCGAACCCCAATTGTGTTTCACGGAAGGCCAGTGCAATCAGTACCGGGGTGAACGTGCCCAGTGTTTGCAGGCCGATCAGGTTGCGCAACACCAGAATCACCAGCACGCCAATCGGGATCATCACCATGATCATGAAGGTTTGCTGGGTTTGCAGCGGCAGACCGTACAGCGAGTATTCGAGGAAGTTGGCGTCAGTGTTTTCGTCGGTCAGTTTGGCCAGACGAATGGCGTTCATTTCGCTGTTGTTGAGGCTGAACGTGACGTTGGCTTTTTTACCGCCATCGACGCTGATCATCGGCTCGTCGCCGGTCCACCACAGCAGACGGTCGGACGGCAGGCCCTGTTCGCCGGTTTCGGGGTTGAAGTACAGCCAGTCGTTACCGTTGAAGCTGCGCAACCACAGCTCCGGGGTTTGTGGCAGGTCGGCCGCCAGGCGGATGGTGTGGACTTTTTCCAGCGGCACGTGGGCAATCGACAGCAAAAGCTCGATGATTTGTGCCTTGTGCGGCGTCGACGGATCGCCTGCCAGCAGCAGTTTGACGTTGTCATCGTTAGGGTTGTTCACCCGCTTGATGGTTTCGCTGATGAAGGTTTCAACGTCGGCCGAGTGCTGGCGAATCGGGGCCAGCAAGGCTTCGGCGGCGATTTTTTCGGGCCCTTCGACCGCGATGCTGTCACGGAATACCGGGCCTTTGGCCTTGGTTTTGTCGCCGGTGTAGCGCTTGGTCAAGACCAGACGGTAGTAAAGGGTTTGCTTGCCGCTGACGCGACGGGCTGACCAGGTGACTTTACGGTTGCCGTCTACCCGGTTGACGCTCACCCCGTAATTGTTGGAGATGAAGCTTTCATTGAGGCTGACGTAGTCGCGGTTCAATGGCGGTACGAACATCTGGATCTTGACCGGATCCTTGGAGCTGGCGACGAATTCGACTTTTGCGTCGATGTTCCACAGGTCATCCGTTGCGTCTTCGGTCACCGGGATACCGATGACGAAAATCTGATAGGCCGTAATCGAAATGCCCAGCACCACAAGGATGGTAATCAAGACTTTCAGGTGAAAGGTAAGAGCGCGCATTTCAATTACTCTGCGGTTTGAGCGATGGCGGCGCAGGCAGGTTTGCCAGCAGCGTATTTAAGGCTTGGGTCGACCAGCGCATCGAAACGCTTGAGCGCTTCGGAGCCAATCAACAGCGGGTATTGGAACGCACTTCGGTCGGTCAAGTTCACTTCGATGGTGCGTAAAGCTTTACCCATACAGATTTCCAGGGAAATAACCGGGCGCAATGTGTAGTTCTTGTCCGACTCGGGGTCGTAATCCCCGGAGCGACGCTTGATCTTGCTGACCCGTGCCAGCGGACGCTCGATGGGGTGCGAGTGGGCATCGTCAATGGCCAGATAAAAGCGTACCCAGCTCTCGCCGTCGCGCTTGAAGCGTTTGATATCGCGGGCACTCAGCGAGGCGGTTTTGGCGCCGGTGTCGAGTTTGGCGGCCACTTGCAGGTTGATACCTGCCAGCTCAGCGTACTCATTAAGGCCGTAAACGGTTTTTTCGGCACCCAGGCTCAGGCCCGGCAAGGCCAGCAGGCAAAGACATATAAAGAAGGAGGGAAATTTCATAAATCCGGGGGCAGTCTCTTGCAATCTTCAGTTCAAGGCGACTGGCAATACAGCGCAAGCGTCCTCGTGCGGCTGCCCTGTTAATTGGGCAAGGCTGATGCGGTCGGCATTCTAGCATGATGGTTTTATGACGCCAGCGCCCAGACCGTTCCGATCATGGCCTGCGTCTGTCGATTCAACCAAGGTCGTATCCGGTGATTGTCGACAATCCCTATTTATCCTTTGACTGTAAGGCCTGAAATGGCTAGTTTTGGCACTATTGATTTTCAAGGTGTCGACAATATGCTGGATTCGCTCGAAGGTGCCGTGCTGGCTCAAGATGACTCGGAAACCCTGTCCGAGAACGTCTTCAGGCGTATTCAAGCCGCCATCGTCAAAGGCGATATCGCGCCGGGCAGCAAAATCTCTGAGCCGGAACTGGCGCGCACCTACGGCATCAGCCGCGGGCCGCTGCGCGAGGCGATCCACCGCCTTGAAGGCCAGCGCCTGCTGGTGCGGGTGCCGCATGTCGGGGCGCGGGTCGTGTCCTTGAGCCATGCCGAGCTGATTGAACTCTACGAAATTCGCGAGTCCCTTGAAGGCATGGCCTGCCGTCTGGCGGCTGAACGCATGAGCGATGAGGACATCGCGGAGCTGCGTCGGGTGCTCGAAACCCACGAGCGCGATGCCGCGTTCCAGGCGGGCGTGGGCTATTACCAGCAGGAAGGCGACTTCGATTTTCATTACAAAATTATTCAGGGCAGCGGCAATCGCACCCTGACCCAGATGCTCTGCGGTGAGTTGTATCAGCTGGTGCGCATGTACCGCATCCAGTTCTCCACCACCCCGAATCGCCCGCACCAGGCATTCGCCGAGCACCACCGGATTCTCGATGCCATTGCCGATCGCGACGGCGAACTGGCCGAGTTATTGATGCGTCGCCACATCGGCGCGTCCAAACGCAATATTGCGCGTCACTACCAAGACAGCGCCCAGCAGACAGCCACTCCACGAGGTGAGTCATGAGCAATAAAAACAGTCCAGGCCAACGTTTCCGTGATGCAGTCGCCAGTGAACACCCACTGCAAGTGGTGGGCGCCATTAACGCCAACCACGCTTTGCTGGCCAAGCGCGCCGGGTTCAAGGCGATCTACTTGTCCGGTGGCGGGGTGGCGGCGGGTTCGCTGGGCGTGCCAGACCTGGGCATCACCGGCCTGGATGACGTACTGACCGATGTGCGCCGCATCACGGACGTCTGCGACCTGCCACTGCTGGTGGATGTCGACACGGGCTTCGGTTCTTCGGCGTTCAACGTGGCGCGTACCGTCAAGTCGATGATCAAGTTTGGCGCTGCCGCCATTCACATTGAAGATCAGGTGGGTGCCAAGCGGTGCGGCCATCGTCCGAACAAGGAAATCGTCTCGCAACAAGAGATGGTTGATCGCATCAAGGCCGCCGTGGATGCGCGCACCGATGACAGCTTTGTGATCATGGCGCGTACCGATGCGCTGGCGGTTGAGGGGCTGGAGTCCGCGCTGGAGCGTGCCGCTGCCTGCGTCGAAGCGGGCGCCGACATGGTGTTCCCGGAAGCCATCACCGAGCTTGAGATGTACAAGCTGTTCGCCAGCCGCGTCAAAGCGCCGATTCTGGCCAACATCACTGAATTCGGCGCCACCCCGCTGTACACCGTGGATCAACTGCGTGAGGCCGATGTGTCGCTGGTGCTGTACCCGCTGTCGGCCTTCCGCGCCATGAACAAGGCCGCGGAAAACGTCTATGGCGCGATTCGTCGCGACGGCACCCAGCAGAACGTCATCGACACCATGCAAACCCGTATGGAGCTGTACGACGCCATCGATTACCACGTGTTCGAACAGAAGCTCGATGCGCTGTTTGCCAGCAAAAAGTAACGCCGCTTGAAACCGGATTGACCTGACGCCTGTGATGGTTGTCGAGCCTCGCGGGGCTCGACACGCAAGACAGGTGTAAAAAAATTTATAAGTTCTTGCCGAATCCCTAACAAATTCAAGATTGGAGAAGCGCAATGGCCGAAGCAAAAGTATTGAGTGGTGCCGGATTACGCGGCCAGGTGGCCGGGCAAACGGCGCTGTCGACCGTAGGCCAGGAAGGCGCCGGGCTCACCTATCGTGGTTATGACGTGCGTGAGCTGGCCGCCCAGGCGCGCTTTGAAGAAGTGGCTTATCTGTTGTTGTACGGCGAGTTGCCGACCCAGGTCGAGCTGGAGGCCTACACAGGCAAGCTCAAAACCCTGCGCGATTTGCCGCAAGCGCTGAAGGAAGTTCTGGAGCGTATCCCGGCCGATACCCACCCGATGGACGTGATGCGCACAGGATGCTCGTTCCTGGGCAACCTTGAGCCGGAACAGGACTTCAGCGAGCAGCACGACAAGACCGACCGCCTGCTGGCGGCCTTCCCGGCGATCATGTGCTACTGGTATCGCTTCAGCCACGACGGCGTGCGCATCGATTGCGTGACGGACGAAGCGTCGATTGGCGGCCATTTCCTGCACCTGTTGCATGACAAAAAGCCAAGCGACTTGCACGTCAACGTCATGAACGTGTCGCTGATTCTGTACGCCGAGCACGAATTCAACGCCTCGACCTTCACTGCCCGTGTCTGCGCTTCCACGCTGTCCGATCTGTTTTCGTGCATCACGGCAGCCATCGGTTCGTTGCGTGGCCCGTTGCACGGTGGGGCCAACGAAGCGGCGATGGAAATGATCGAGCGCTTCAGCTCGGCCGACGAAGCCATCAAAGGCACCCTCGGCATGCTCGAACGCAAAGACAAGATCATGGGCTTTGGTCACGCCATCTATAAAGACAGCGACCCGCGCAATGAAGTGATCAAGGGCTGGGCGAAAAAGCTGGCGGACGAAGTGGGGGACACCATGCTGTTCCCGGTGTCCGAAGCCATCGACAAGACCATGTGGGAGCAAAAGAAGCTGTTTCCCAATGCTGACTTCTACCATGCCTCGGCGTACCACTTCATGGGCATTCCAACCAAGCTGTTCACCCCGATCTTCGTCTGCTCCCGCCTGACCGGCTGGGCCGCGCACGTGTTCGAGCAGCGCGCCAACAATCGCATCATTCGCCCGAGCGCCGAGTACATCGGCGTCGAACAGCGCAAGTTCGTGCCAATCGAACGTCGCTGACCGCAAGGCCGCCCACCCGCCCACAGGCGCGTGACTTGCGCCTGACGGCGCCGCGTGTGGCGGCCCCGACCTAACCGTGATCGAGTCCCATGCCAATGAACACTGAATTTCGCAAAACACTTCCGGGCACCCGGCTGGATTATTTCGACACCCGCGCGGCAGTCGATGCGATCAAGCCCGGCGCTTATGACACGCTGCCGTACACTTCCCGCGTACTGGCCGAAAACCTGGTGCGTCGCTGCGATCCGGCGACCCTCAATGCTTCGCTGAGCCAGTTGATCGAACGCAAGCGTGACCTCGACTTCCCGTGGTTCCCGGCCCGCGTGGTGTGCCATGACATTCTCGGACAGACCGCGCTGGTTGACCTGGCTGGCCTGCGTGATGCCATCGCCCAACAAGGCGGCGACCCGGCGCAAGTTAACCCGGTGGTTCCGACCCAGCTGATCGTTGACCATTCGCTGGCAGTGGAATGCGGCGGTTACGACCCTGAGGCGTTCGAAAAGAACCGCGCCATCGAAGACCGCCGTAACGAAGACCGTTTCCACTTCATTGAATGGACCAAAAAAGCCTTTAAAAACGTCGACGTGATCCCGCCGGGCAACGGCATCATGCACCAGATCAACCTGGAGAAAATGTCGCCGGTGATTCAGGTGCGTGACGGCGTGGCGTTCCCCGATACCTGCGTCGGCACTGACAGCCACACGCCCCACGTCGACTCGCTGGGGGTGATTGCGATTGGCGTTGGCGGGCTGGAAGCCGAAAGCGTGATGCTGGGCCGTGCGTCCTGGATGCGGTTGCCCGAGATCGTTGGCGTTGAGCTGACCGGTAAATTACAGCCGGGCATCACGGCGACGGACATGGTGCTGGCCCTCACTGAATTCCTGCGCAAGCAAAAAGTGGTCGGCGCCTGGCTGGAGTTCTTCGGTGAAGGGGCCGCGGCACTAACCTTGGGTGACCGCGCAACGATTTCCAACATGGCCCCGGAATATGGCGCCACGGCGGCGATGTTCTATATCGACCGGCAAACCATCGACTACCTCAAGCTGACCGGGCGCGAGGACCAACAGGTGCAGTTGGTCGAAACCTACGCCAAGGTCAGCGGCCTGTGGGCTGACAGCCTCAAAGACGCGCAATACGAGCGCCGTTTGAGCTTTGACCTGTCCAGCGTCGTGCGCAATATGGCAGGCCCGAGCAACCCGCACGCCCGGGTGGCCACCACCGATCTGGCCGCCAAAGGCATCGCCGGTCAATGGGACGACGTGCCGGGGCAAATGCCGGATGGCGCGGTCATCATCGCGGCCATTACCAGTTGCACCAATACCAGTAACCCGCGCAACGTGATCGCGGCAGGCCTGATTGCCCGTAACGCCAACCGGCTGGGGCTGACCCGTAAACCGTGGGTCAAATCGTCGCTGGCGCCGGGCTCGAAAACCGTCGCCTTGTACCTGGACGAAGCCGGGCTGACCGATGAACTGGAGCAGTTGGGCTTTGGTGTCGTGGCGTTTGCCTGCACCACGTGCAACGGCATGTCGGGTGCGCTGGACCCGCACATCCAGCAGGAGATCATCGACCGTGACCTGTACGCCACGGCCGTGCTGTCGGGTAACCGTAACTTCGACGGGCGTATTCATCCTTACGCCAAGCAAGCGTTTCTCGCCTCACCACCCTTGGTGGTTGCCTACGCGATAGCGGGCACCATCCGTTTTGACATCGAGAAAGATGTGTTGGGACGGGACGCCAACGGCACTGAAATCCGCCTCAAAGACATCTGGCCGAGCGACGAAGAAATCGACGCGGTGGTCAAGTCGGCGGTCAAGCCGGAGCAGTTCCGTCAGGTCTACATCCCGATGTTCGCGATACACGAAGACACCGGCCCGAAAGTCGAGCCGCTGTATGACTGGCGCCCGCAAAGCACCTACATTCGCCGCCCGCCTTACTGGGAAGGCGCACTGGCCGGCGCGCGTCCACTCAAGGGCATGCGCCCGCTGGCGGTGCTGCCCGACAACATCACCACTGACCACTTGTCGCCGTCCAACGCGATCATGCTCGACAGCGCGGCCGGTGAGTACCTGGCGAAAATGGGCCTGCCGGAAGTTGACTTCAACTCCTACGCGACCCATCGCGGTGATCACCTGACTGCGCAGCGTGCCACCTTTGCCAACCCGAAACTGTTCAATGAAATGGTGATCGAGGACGGCAAGGTCAAACAGGGCTCACTGACGCGGCTGGAGCCTGAAGGCAAGGTGATGCGCATGTGGGAAGCCATTGAAACGTACATGGAGCGCAAGCAGCCGCTGATCATTGTCGCCGGTGCCGATTACGGCCAGGGTTCTTCACGCGACTGGGCGGCCAAGGGCGTGCGGCTGGCGGGCGTGGAAGCCATCGTCGCCGAGGGTTTCGAGCGCATTCACCGCACTAACCTGGTGGGCATGGGCGTTCTGCCGCTTGAGTTCCTGCCGGGCACCAACCGCAAAACCCTGGCGCTGGACGGCAGCGAGATCTACGACGTGATCGGTGAGCGGACTCCGCGTGCCACGCTGACGCTGGTCATCACGCGCAAGAACGGCGAGCGCATCGAAGTGCCTGTGACGTGCCGTCTGGACACGGCTGAAGAAGTCTCGATCTATGAAGCGGGCGGCGTGTTGCAGCGTTTCGCACAAGACTTCCTGGAATCGGCCACCGCGTAATCACAGCGCCGGGGCGCCTCGCCCCGGCCTAAACAGGACTGTGTCATGGTTTATGCAGCGCAAATAAAAATCCCGGCGACGTATATGCGGGGCGGTACCAGTAAAGGTGTGTTTTTCAGTCTGCTCGACTTGCCCGCGATCGCGCAGGTGCCGGGCGCGGCCCGTGATGCCTTGTTGCTGCGGGTCATTGGCAGCCCGGACCCTTACGAAAAACAAATCGACGGCATGGGCGCCGCGACGTCCAGTACCAGCAAAACGGTGATTGTGAGCAAAAGCCTGCGACCTGATCACGACGTCGACTATTTGTTTGGTCAGGTCGCCATCGATAAGCCATTCGTGGACTGGAGTGGCAACTGCGGCAACCTGTCGGCCGCCGTCGGCTCCTTTGCCATCAGCAGCGGCCTGGTGGACGCGTCACGCATTCCGCAGAACGGCACTGCCGTGGTGCGAATCTGGCAAGCCAATATCGGGAAAACCATCATTGCTCATGTCCCCATCACGGACTCAGCCGTGCAGGAAACGGGCGATTTTGAGCTGGATGGCGTTACGTTTCCGGCCGCCGAAGTGCAGTTGGAGTTCCTTGATCCGGCGGCGGATGAAGACGGCGCCGGTGGTTCCATGTTCCCCACCGGGCATGTGGTCGATGAGCTGGACGTACCCGGCGTCGGCACCCTGAACGTGACTATGATCAATGCTGGCATTCCCACTATTTTCGTCAATGCCCGCGACATTGGTTACAGCGGCACGGAACTGCAAAGCGACATCAACAGTGATGCCAAGGCCCTGGCCATGTTTGAAACCATCCGGGCCTACGGGGCGCTGCGCATGGGGCTGATCGGCTCTGTGGAAGAGGCCGCCAAACGCCAGCACACCCCGAAAGTCGCCTTTGTAGCGGCACCTGCGGATTACGTGTCGTCCAGCGGCAAAGCGGTCAAGGTGCAGGATGTGGATCTGCTGGTGCGGGCGCTGTCGATGGGTAAATTGCACCACGCCATGATGGGCACGGCAGCCGTTGCGATTGGCACCGCGGCCGCCATTCCCGGCACGTTGGTGAACCTGGCGGCTGGCGGCGAAACCCGTGATGCCGTGCGATTTGGCCACCCTTCAGGGACGTTGCGCGTCGGCGCACAGGCGCAGCAGATCAACGGCGAATGGACCGTCACCAAAGCCATCATGAGCCGCAGCGCGCGGGTGCTGATGGAAGGCTGGGTACGAGTGCCGGGCGATTCGTTTTGAACGCGTGAACCCTTTTCCCTCATCCCGCCCTTTTCCGTCAGGTGAAGGGCGGGGTGACGGGCCAAGGTGCAAAGGCACTATTGAACGGGCACTTGAGACCTGCACCATCACGATAAACCTGAGGATGGAACACACCACTCACTGACTGTTCTGGAGACACCCCATGAGCGCCAACGTCGACCTCAACAACCGTCCTGACTATGACCAGGTTTTGCAGGACATTGCCGATTACGTCCTTAATTACCGCATCACGTCGCCCGAAGCCCTGAACACTGCCCGTTATTGCCTGATGGATACGTTGGGATGCAGTTTGCTGGCCCTGCGTTTTCCGGAGTGCACCAAGCACCTCGGGCCGCTGGTCGAAGGCACCGTGGTGCCATTCGGTGCGCGGGTGCCCGGTACGTCCTACCGGCTCGATCCCGTAAAAGCGGCGTGGGACATCGGTTGCTGCGTGCGTTGGCTGGATTACAACGACACTTGGCTGGCTGCGGAGTGGGGGCATCCTTCGGACAATCTCGGCGGGATTCTGGCGGTGGCCGATCACCTCTCACAGCAGCGCGTGGCCAAGGGGCAAGCGCCCCTGACGGTGCGCGACGTGCTCGACGCAATGATCATGGCGCATGAGATTCAGGGCGTGATCGCGCTGGAAAACTCGTTCAACCGAGTCGGCCTCGACCATGTGTTATTGGTGAAAGTCGCCTCGACGGCCGTGTGCGCCAAGCTGATGGGGGCGGGTCGCGAACAGCTGTTGTCAGCGCTGTCGCACGCATTTGTGGACGGTCAGGCCTTGCGCACCTACCGCCACGCGCCCAATGCAGGCTCGCGCAAATCGTGGGCGGCGGGGGATGCCACCAGCCGTGGAGTGCGTCTGGCCGACATCGCCCTGCGGGGAGAAATGGGTATTCCCGGAGCTCTCACAGCGCCGCAATGGGGCTTTTATGATGTGCTCTTCAGCCATACCAATAAGGATCTGGCCCTCAAACCTGAAGGTCAGCGCGCGTTCACGCTGGCGCAGCCGTATGGCACTTATGTGATGGAAAACGTGCTGTTCAAGGTCAGTTTTCCGGCGGAATTTCATGCGCAAACCGCCTGCGAAGCTGCCGTCACCTTGCATCCGCAGGTCAGGGATCGGCTGCATGAGATCGAGAAAATCGTCATTACCACCCACGAATCGGCGATCCGGATCATTTCCAAGCAGGGCAAACTCGCCAATGCGGCAGATCGCGATCATTGCCTGCAATACATGGCCGCCGTGCCCTTGGCGTTTGGCAATCTGGTGGCTGAACAGTACGAGGACGATTTCCATGCGGCGCATCCGATCATTGATGAGCTGCGGGAGAAGATGCACATCGTCGAAGACCCACGTTTTACCCGGGAGTATCTGGAGGCCGACAAGCGGTCAATTGCCAACGCCATACAGGTCTTTTTCACCGATGGTTCCAGCACGCAACAAGTGGTCGTGGAGTACCCGATAGGCCATCGTCGGCGCCGGGCGCAAGGCATTGTGCTGCTGGAAGAGAAGTTCAGGCATAACCTGGCGACGCGTTTTACAGGGCAGCGTTGCGCGCAGATTGTTGAACTGTGCAACGACCAGGCACGGCTTGAGTCGACGCCGGTCAATGAGTTTGTCGACAAGTGGGTGCTCTGAACCCGCCTTTGTCATCACCGCTGCAGGCTGCACACGGGGTTAATCCGCTTGCGTAGTGCAGCCGGTGGCAGTGCGACAGGCGAGGTTTATTTGAAGCGGCGTTCCACGCCTTTCTCGACCAGGATCTTGGCCGAGATTTCCTCCACGGAAAAATGCGTGGAGTTGATGTGCGGGATGTTTTCGCGCTTGAACAGGTTTTCGACTTCGCGCACTTCGAATTCGCATTGGGCAAAGCTGGAATAGCGGCTGTTGGGCTTGCGCTCGTTGCGGATGGCGGTCAGGCGGTCAGGGTCGATGGTCAGGCCAAACAGCTTGTGTTTGTGCTCGCGCAAGGCGGCGGGCAGTTTCAGGCTTTCCATGTCGTCTTCGGTCAGCGGGTAGTTGGCCGCGCGGATGCCGAACTGCATGGCCATGTACAGGCAGGTCGGGGTTTTACCGCAGCGCGAGACGCCGACCAAAATCAAGTCGGCCTTATCGTATTTGTGGGTGCGGGCGCCGTCGTCGTTGTCGAGGGCGAAGTTCACCGCCTCGATACGCTCCATGTAGTTGGAGTTGTGCCCGATGGAGTGCGACTTGCCTACCGAGTAGGAGGAATGTTCGGCCAGCTCTTGCTCCAGCGGGGCGAGAAAACTGGAGAAAATGTCGATCATGAAGCCATTGGAGGTCGCGAGGATTTCACGAATGTCCTGATTGACGATGGTGTCGAAGATGATGGGACGAACGCCGTCTTTTTCGGCGGCGTTATCGATTTGTTGTACCATTGCCCGCGCTTTTTCTGCGCTGTCTATATAAGGCCGCGTGAACTTGCTGAAGGTCACATTTTCGAATTGGGCCAACAAACTCTGGCCGAGGGTTTCGGCGGTGATGCCGGTGCCATCGGAGATAAAGAAAGCAGATCGTTTCATTTGCGCCTTGGGCCTTAAGCTGGTGACGATTCTTGGATATGATAGGCGCGATTTTGTCGGCCTCAGTGTCAGGCAGTGTCACTTATTTTCCAGGTCCAGGCCACATTCGCTGAGATGCCGCCCTGTAGAGCGTCCAGCGCCCTGAGCTTTTCCAACACAGTTAGTGGAGAGATCACCTTGGTAGAGTACGTAGTTTCCCTCGATAAGCTCGGCGTCCATGATGTAGAGCATGTGGGGGGCAAGAACGCATCCCTCGGCGAGATGATCAGTAATCTTGCAGGCGCCGGTGTTTCGGTACCCGGTGGTTTCGCCACCACGTCTGCGGCCTATCGCGATTTTCTTGAACTCAGCGGTTTGAACGATCAGATCCACGCGGCACTCGACGCGCTGGATGTTGATGACGTGAACGCACTGGCCAAAACTGGCGCCCAGATCCGTCAATGGATCATGGAAGCCGAGTTCCCGGAGAAGCTCAACGAAGCAATTCGCACGGCATTTGCCAGCTTGTCGCAGGGCAACCCCGACATGGCAGTGGCCGTGCGTTCTTCAGCCACCGCCGAAGACCTGCCGGACGCATCCTTTGCCGGTCAGCAAGAAACCTTCCTTAACATCCGTGGCGTAGAAAACGTGATTCGTGCGACCAAGGAAGTGTTCGCTTCCCTGTTCAACGACCGTGCGATTTCCTACCGAGTGCACCAGGGCTTTGATCACAAACTGGTCGCCCTGTCTGCGGGCGTACAGCGCATGGTGCGTTCCGAAACCGGGACCGCTGGCGTGATGTTTACGCTGGACACCGAGTCGGGTTTCCGTGATGTGGTCTTCATCACCGGCGCCTACGGCCTGGGCGAAACCGTCGTACAAGGCGCGGTTAACCCGGACGAGTTCTACGTTCACAAACCGACGCTGGACGCAGGCCGTCCTGCGATCCTGCGCCGTAACTTGGGCAGCAAAGCCATCAAGATGATCTACGGCGACGAAGCCAAGGCCGGTAAGTCCGTCAAGGTCATCGACGTCGAACCCGCGGATCGCGCACGTTTTTGCCTGAGTGACGCTGAGGTCTGCGAATTGGCCAAGCAAGCGATGATCATCGAAAAGCACTACAAGTGCCCGATGGACATTGAATGGGCCAAAGATGGCGATGACGGCAAGCTGTACATCGTTCAGGCACGTCCTGAAACCGTGAAAAGCCGCTCTCAGGCCAATGTCATGGAGCGCTACCTGCTCAAGGAAACCGGCACTGTGCTGGTAGAAGGCCGTGCGATCGGCCAGCGCATCGGCGCTGGCAAGGTCCGCATCATTAAAGACGTGTCCGAAATGGACAAAGTGCAGCCGGGCGACGTACTGGTGTCCGACATGACCGACCCGGACTGGGAACCGGTCATGAAGCGTGCAAGCGCTATTGTGACCAACCGCGGCGGCCGTACCTGCCACGCGGCGATCATTGCCCGTGAACTGGGCATCCCGGCCGTGGTGGGTTGCGGCAATGCCACCCAGCTGTTGAAAGACGGCCAGGGCGTCACTGTTTCATGTGCCGAGGGCGATACCGGTTTTATTTTTGAAGGCGAGCTGGGCTTCGACATCAAGAAAAACTCCGTGGATGCCATGCCGGAGCTGCCGTTCAAAATCATGATGAACGTCGGTAACCCGGATCGCGCCTTCGACTTCGCGCAGTTGCCGAATGCCGGTGTGGGCCTGGCCCGCCTGGAGTTCATCATCAACCGCATGATTGGCGTGCACCCTAAAGCCCTGTTGAACTACGACGGTCTGCCGCAGGACATCAAGGAAAGCGTCGACAAACGCATCGCCGGTTACAACGACCCGGTGGGCTTCTATGTTGAGAAACTGGTCGAAGGCATCAGCACGCTGGCTGCGGCTTTTGCGCCGAAGAAAGTGATCGTGCGCCTGTCGGACTTCAAGTCCAACGAATACGCCAACCTGATCGGCGGCAAGCTGTACGAGCCGGAAGAAGAAAACCCGATGCTGGGGTTCCGCGGTGCTTCGCGTTACATCAGCGAAAACTTCCGTGACTGCTTCGAACTCGAATGCCGTGCCCTGAAGCGTGTGCGCAATGAGATGGGCCTGACCAACGTCGAAATCATGGTGCCATTCGTGCGTACCTTGGGCGAAGCCAGTCAGGTGATCGACTTGCTGGCCGAGAACGGCCTCACGCGTGGCGAAAACGGCCTGCGCGTCATCATGATGTGCGAGCTGCCGTCCAACGCGATTCTGGCGGACGAGTTCCTGGAGTACTTCGATGGTTTCTCCATTGGTTCCAACGACCTGACTCAGCTGACGCTGGGGCTTGACCGTGACTCGGGTGTTATCGCGCATTTGTTCGACGAGCGTAACCCGGCGGTCAAGAAGCTGTTGTCCAACGCCATCCAGGCGTGTAACAAGGCCGGCAAATACATCGGTATTTGTGGTCAGGGCCCGTCCGATCACCCGGATCTGGCGCGCTGGCTGATGGAGCAAGGCATTGAAAGTGTCTCGTTGAATCCGGATACCGTGCTGGAAACCTGGTTCTTCCTGGCTGAAGGTCAAGCCAAGGCTTGAGTCGTTAAATGAGGGGCAGGGCAGTCCAGTGATTGCCCTGTCCTTATATAAGCAGTGGTAGGGCGAGTTCCTGTATGGGGTCGCCCTTTTTTGTGCAAGAGCATTATGCAAAGCAGCAGTCATCTATTTCCCGTTGCCCTGATCAGCGCCGAGCGTCGGGGCGATCTGAGCGAAGACGTGTATCGCTTGAAACCCGCTAATAGCCCGGATGTGTCCGTGGAGTTGGCGGTCACCCGCCTGGGCCTGGCAGATGCCGGGCTGACGCGGGGCGTGCCCGTGATTTTGTTGCACGGCAGTTTTTCTAATCGGCGTTTCTGGTACTCCCCGAAAGGTGTCGGGCTTGGGGCGTTTTTGGCCCGCGCAGGCTTTGATGTGTGGTTGCCGGAAATGCGCGGCCATGGCCTCTCTGTGCGTAATCAACAATGGCGCAACAATCGCGTGGCCGATTACGCACGTTACGATTTGCCGGCCATTGCTGCGTTTGTCCGTGAGCAGAGCGGGCAGGTCCCGCACTGGATCGGGCATTCACAAGGCGGCATTACATTGGCCGCGGCACTCGGCGGTCAGTATTTGGGTGAGCCGGCCGTAGCCTCCGCTGCGTTTTTTGGCACTCAGGTCAATCGCCGTTACTGGCCATTGAAAATACCGCCGGTGGAGTGGGGCGCTCATTTATTACTAAAACGCTGCGCGCAACTGTCCGGAACGCGCCTTAAGCGCGGGCCGGAGGATGAACCGATCGGCATTGCGCTGGAATCCTTACGCTGGAACGGTTTTCTCGGGCGCTTTAAGGATGCCGAGCGTGACTGGTGGGCGGGGCTGGCTGAAGTCCGCTTGCCGATCATGGCAGTCGCGGCGGCGGGTGACCTGAAAACGCCGGAGCGGGCTTGCCGCACGTTGTATGACCAAATGGGCTCAGAGGCGCGAAAATTCATTACGTTGGGGCATGCGCACGGTTTCAGTTCTGATTTCGGGCACGCTGAAATGCTGGTCAGTGACGCTGCTCAAGCCGAGGTTTGGCCTTTGGTGCTTGAATGGTTACACGGCCACACAGCGCTGCAGCTCTCCGGCACTGGGAAACAAAGCGACGGTACTCCATTGGGGTTCCGACAGGTCGAGGTTGAAGCTACTATGTGACGCGATTTGTGGTTTTGGTCATATTGTGTGGCTGGGGCCAGCGTATGTTCTGACCTGTAGGGCAACATTTAAAGCTTGGCTGCGTGCTGGCGTCTATAACACTAGAACCCTTTGTTTCTTCCTGTAGCGTCTTCTCCCAAGGAGTTTCCATGAACCACTACATCACGCCTGATTTGTGCGATGCCTACCCTGACCAGGTTCAAGTGCTAGAGCCGATGTTCAGCAATTTTGGGGGGCGCGATTCATTTGGTGGCCAAATCGTGACCATCAAGTGTTTTGAGGACAACTCACTGGTGAAAGAGCAGGCAGAGGCAGACGGTAAAGGCAAAGTGCTTGTCGTCGACGGCGGCGGTTCGCTACGCCGTGCTTTGCTGGGCGACATGATCGCTGAAAAGGCGGCGAAAAACGGCTGGGAAGGCCTGGTTATTTACGGCTGCATCCGTGACGTCGACGTCATTGCGCAAACGGATCTGGGCGTACAGGCCCTGGCCAGTCATCCGATGAAAACCGACAAGCGCGGGTTGGGCGACCTCAATGTTGCCGTGACCTTTGCGGGCGTGACGTTTCGTCCGGGTGAGTACATTTACGCCGACAATAACGGCGTCATTGTGTCGCCCACTGCTTTGAAAATGCCGGAATAACGGCGCAACCGCTAAGGATCACGGATGTTCGAGGAAGACAACGCTCAATGGGGCCTGGTGCACGCGTTGGTACTGGACGGCGAGGGCGGTGCCCGCCCGATTGCCCGCACCGAGCTCAATGACCTTGAGTTGCACAGTCATGAAAGCCTCTGGTTGCATTGGGATCGCAGTCATCCTCAAACCCAGAGCTGGTTGCGTAACGCCAGCGGCCTGAGCGAATTCAGCTGTGATTTGCTGCTCGAAGAGAACACCCGTCCACGTCTGCTGCCTTTGCCCAACAATGAACTGCTGCTGTTCTTGCGCGGCGTGAACCTCAATCCGGGGGCAGAGCCGGAAGACATGGTGTCACTGCGCATTTTCGGCAGTGCGCAGCGGGTAATTTCGCTGCGCATGCGCCCTTTGCGTGCAACCGATGAGCTGCTGACTGAGTTCGATCAGGGCGAAGGGCCTAAAAATCCCGCTGAATTGATCCTCTATCTGGCTCAGCACCTGACATTAAAGGTGCAGGATTTGATCGGTGAGCTGTCTGAAATCGTCGATGACGAGGAGGACAAGATAGATGCCGACGAACGGTACACTCCTGAGCATGGCTCGATATTGCAGATCCGTCGCCGGGCAGCGGCATTGCGTCGTTTTCTTGCACCGCAGCGCGATATTTTCGGACAGCTGACGCGCACCAAATTGCCGTGGTTTACGGCGGACGATGCCGACTACTGGAACGAATTGAATAACAGTCTGACCCGCTACCTGGAAGAGCTGGAATTGACCCGCGAGCGCGTGGGACTGGTACTTGAGGCTGAAGACCGGCGTCTGAATGTGCGCATGAGCCGCATCATGTATCGCTTTGGCGTACTGACCGGAATCTTTTTGCCCATCACCTTTATTACCGGATTACTTGGTATCAATGTGGGGGGAGTTCCCTTCTCCAATGACCCATACGGCTTTGCTGTTACGTGCCTCGTCATGCTGGTTATTGGCGTGGGCCAGTGGTGGTTTTATCGCCGGTTGCAATGGTTGTGAAGGGTGGGCATGTGACCCCGTTGATGTGGCCCGCGTCTTTCACTGACATACCGAGAGGTGCTTATGCACGATCCGTTTGAACAGTCTTTACGTGAAATGCTCAAGGCTGAGCCGTCGACCCGTGACGACGATGCATGCCTGGGCCGAGTACTGAAAACTGCAAACCGCCAGGTGGGTGCAGGTGATCTTTTCAGTCTTCTGGGCCGTTGGGTGCAGGCACTGATGATTGCTTTGAACAGCGGTTCGGCTCATATTGCGCCCGTTTCGCGACGCAAACCTGCTGCTCGCCCTGCTGATAAGGCTGATTGAACATGGAACTTGATCTCTGGACCCAGAGCCTGGTCACGGCAATGACCGCCCTTTGGACCAAAATTGCCAACTTCATTCCAAACCTGTTTGGGGCGTTGGTGGTTGTATTGCTGGGTTTCGTGGTTGCAAAACTGCTTGATACCCTGCTGTCGAAGTTGCTGGCCAAGCTGGGCCTTGATCGCCTGATGGGCGGGACCGGCCTGACCAAAATCCTGGGTCGTGCGGGGATCCAGGTGCCGATCTCCACCTTGATCGGCAAGATCGTCTACTGGTTTATTTTGCTGATTTTCCTCGTTTCTGCGGCTCAGTCCCTTGGGCTTGAGCGGGTTTCAGCTACGCTGGACATTTTCACGCTTTACCTGCCCAAGGTTTTTGGTGCGTTGCTGGTGCTGCTGGTGGGGGTATTGCTTGCGCAATTGCTCAACGGTCTGGTGCGTGGCGCGGCCGAAAGCGTCGGGTTTGATTATGCTGGCGGGCTGGGTCGGGTGGCTCAGGGGCTGGTCATCATCATCAGTATTTCAGTGGCGATCAGTCAGCTTGAGGTCAAAACTGACCTGCTGAACCATGTGATTGTCATCGTTTTGATTACCGTTGGTCTGGCCGTTGCGCTGGCAATGGGGTTGGGAAGTCGGGAAATTGCGGGTCAGATCCTTGCCGGGATCTATGTGCGTGAGCTGTATCAGGTTGGGCAAGACGTACGTGTTGGCGAGATAGAAGGGCAGATCGAAGAGATCGGCACGGTTAAAACCACGTTGCTGACCGAGGAGGGTGAGCTAGTCTCCATCTCCAATCGGATCTTGCTGGAGCAGCACGTGACTAGCCGCTGATGCGGCAAACCCTGCTAATGTATGCCGCCGCAAATATGCCTGTGTTCTCGGCTGTGGCGGACATTGACCTGACTGTCGGCACGACTCGTTTTGAATAAAGCCCAATCGCTATCCATGCGCTATGACCCCCGCGAACTCTCTGATGAGGAGCTGGTGGCGCGCTCGCATGATGAGTTGTTTCACGTCACGCGCGCCTATGAAGAGTTGATGCGGCGTTACCAACGCACTTTGTTCAACGTTTGTTCAAGGTATTTAGGGAACGATCGTGATGCTGACGATGTCTGTCAGGAGGTAATGCTTAAGGTGCTGTATGGCTTGAAGAATTTTGAGGGCAAATCGAAATTCAAGACCTGGCTATATAGCATCACCTACAACGAATGCATTACGCAGTATCGGAAGGAACGGCGAAAGCGTCGCTTGATGGACGCATTGAGTATTGACCCCCTTGAGGAAGCGTCTGAAGAAAAGGCGCCGAAACCTGAGGAAAAGGGCGGACTCGATCGCTGGCTGGTGCATGTGAACCCGATCGACCGGGAGATTTTGGTGCTGCGATTTGTCGCAGAACTGGAATTTCAGGAAATCGCGGACATAATGCATATGGGTTTGAGTGCGACGAAAATGCGCTACAAGCGTGCTCTTGATAAATTGCGTGAGAAATTTGCAGGCATTGCTGAAACTTAGTTCAGCGCAAATAGCTCTACGTGTAGGTAAGTTCTGATAGACTTGCCGCCGAGTTGTCCCCCGGTATGTGGGACTGCTTTACAATCACCAGATGGGGATTTAACGGATGAAACTGAAAAACACCTTGGGCATTGCCATTGGTTCCTTTGTAGCCGCAACTTCGTTCGGTGCCCTGGCACAAGGCCAAGGCGCGGTCGAGGGTGAACTGTTCTACAAAAAACAGTACAACGACAGCGTCAAGCACGTAGAAGACGGTTACAACCCAGGCGCATCGATCGGTTACTTCCTGACCGACGACGTCTCGCTGAACCTGACCTACGACAAGACTAACCACACCCGTTCGAACGACGGCACTGGCAACCAGAAAATCAAAGGCGACAACTTTGGTCTGAACGCTCAGTACCACTTCGGCACCGTTGGTGACGCTCTGCGTCCTTACGTTTCCGGTGGTGTTGCTCACAAGAGCATGACCAACGTAGAAGCTGACGGCCACAGCGGTCGTGACCAGTCGACTTTCCTGACTGCTGGCGCTGGTGTTAAGTGGTACATCACTGACAACCTGTTCGCCCGTGCAGGCGTTGAAGCTGACTACAAACTGGACAACGGCAAGTGGGACTACGCGCCTACTGTTGGCCTGGGTGTAAACTTCGGCGGCAACGGCGGTAAAGTAGCGCCTGCTCCAGTTCCAGCTCCAGCACCAATCGCTGAGCCAGAACCAGAAGCTCCAATCGCTGAAGTGGTTAAGGTTGAGCTGGACGTTAAGTTCGACTTCGACAAGTCGGTTGTTAAATCGCAGTACATGCCTGACATCCGCAACGTTGCTGATTTCATGAAGCAGTACCCTGCGACCACCACTACTGTTGCTGGTTACACTGACAGCGTAGGTCCAGACGCCTACAACCAAAAACTGTCCGAGCGTCGTGCTAACGCCGTTCGTGCAGCTCTGGTTAACGACGGTGTTGAATCCGGTCGCGTAAACGCAGTGGGTTACGGCGAAGCCAACCCAGTTGCTTCGAACGCAACTGAAGAAGGCCGTGCTCTGAACCGTCGCGTAGAAGCTACCGTTCAAGCAGAAGCTAAGTAATTTTTAGCTAGCCTGTTCAGAAAAGCCCGGCTCAGGCCGGGCTTTTCTTTGTCTGCGATTTAGTCCCGATGTCTCAAGCCGAGCAGGCCTGAAACGGCGTCCCACACTTCCCTCGCCTCTTACCGCTCGGCACGGCTATAATCGCGCTCACTTTCAGCCGCCTTCCGAGACCATCGAGCCCATGTATAACCTGGCCCGCCAGTTGCTCTTCAAGCTTTCCCCTGAAACCTCGCATGATCTGTCTCTGGATTTGATCGGAGCGGGCGGCCGTTTGGGGCTGAACAGTTTGCTGTGCAAGGCGCCAGCCAAGCTGCCCGTTAGCGTCATGGGGCTTGAGTTCCCTAATCCGGTAGGGTTGGCCGCAGGCCTGGATAAGAACGGGGCGGCGATTGATGGATTCGCCCAATTGGGGTTCGGGTTTGTGGAGATCGGCACCGTGACGCCGCGCCCTCAGCCCGGTAATCCCAAACCGCGGATTTTTCGCTTGCCTGAAGCGCAGGCCATTATCAATCGCATGGGCTTCAACAACCTGGGGGTCGATCATTTGTTGACCCGTGTGCAGGCGGCCAAATACAGCGGGATCCTGGGTATCAACATCGGCAAGAATTTCGATACACCGGTTGAGCGGGCCGTTGATGATTATTTGATTTGCCTGGACAAGGTTTACGCTCACGCGAGCTACGTGACGGTCAACGTCAGTTCTCCGAATACTCCGGGTCTGCGCACGCTTCAGTTCGGCGATTCACTCAAGCAGCTTCTGGAGGCCTTACAGCTGCGTCAGAACGAGCTTACGCAGCGTCACGGCAAGCGTGTGCCGCTAGCGATCAAGATTGCACCTGACATGACAGATGAAGAAACCGTGCTCGTCGCGCGAGCCTTGCTGGAAACCGGCATGGATGCGGTGATCGCCACCAACACGACGTTGAGTCGCGTGGGTGTGGAGGGCATGGAGCATGGGGATGAGGCAGGCGGCCTGTCGGGTGCGCCCGTACGAGAAAAAAGCACTCATACCGTCAAGGTCCTGTCTGAAGAACTTGCTGGCCGGATGCCGATTATTGCGGCGGGCGGTATCACTGAAGGCAAGCATGCGGCTGAGAAAATCGAGGCAGGTGCCAGTTTGGTGCAGATTTATTCCGGCTTCATTTACAAAGGGCCAGCGCTGATTCGCGAATCAGTGGATGCCATTTCGGCCATCACCCGTCGATAAACACCCAATAAAAAGGGCTCCTTGGAGGAGCCCTTGGGCCGCAGCCCGCCGCCCGGATAGGACGACATGGTTAACGTGTTGCGTATTCGAGGTGATGTCGGAATGTGCCCAGAGTTAGCCGACGGCGTGAAGTTCGTTGAGTCTGTGGATGCCCGCAGTGCCTGTCATACCGTCCCAGTTGTCGCCGCGTCCTTCGCGCCAGCCATTAATCCATGCCTGGCGCACCGACGGTAGAGTAAAAGGGCAAAGCTCACGGGACTTGCCGTTAACGCCATATTGGTATCCGCGCAAGAAAGCTCTTTCCAACGGATCACGCTTAAGTCTTCTCATAGGGTATTGCCCTCACTTGTTGACTGTTTTATATCGCGTCGACCTGACTCAGGTCGGGGCAGAGTGCTTCTGCCGTGGGTGGCTCGCTGCCGGCGTGGCGAGCATTTTTGTTATCACCTGCGCGGTGACAACCTGCGTTCAGTTCTAACCAATGTGGTTGGGTGTGTGAATGATCGTTTTGTCATAAGGACGTAACGATAGTGGTGTTCAGGCCATAAGAAAGGGAGGCCTTTTGCCCCTTTCTACGACCAAAGCCTGATCCTGCGAGTGTTTGCAAAGATGATGCGTTTCATTCTCTGCTGCGAATGACCGCCTTATTTGCTCGGGTACTATTCGACGAAGGGTCTGAATATGTCCCTTTGTTTCAAGATGAATGACCTGTCTCAGCGTCTAAACTCTTCATGCCTGCGGGCAAGGTTGGGCGCGGGGATGGACCGGCACAGTCTCGTGCCACGCGAGCGCTCTTCAAGAAAAGCGCTTGATTGAAAACGGAGCAGGCAATGCGTTGCCTCTTCACAGATAGCTAAAAGCTCAGGAATCCCATGTCGGATCGTTACGAACTCTTCCTTACCTGCCCGAAAGGCCTTGAAGGCTTGCTCCTTGAGGAGGCCACAGGCCTTGGCCTTGAGGACGCTCGCGAGCATACCTCGGCCATTCGTGGTACTGCAGATATGGAAACTGCCTACCGTCTGTGTCTCTGGTCGCGTCTTGCTAACCGCGTATTACTGGTACTTAAGCGCTTTCCGATGAAAGACGCCGAGGACCTCTATCACGGCGTGCTGGAGGTTGACTGGCAGGATCACATGGTGCCCGACGGCACCTTGGCGGTGGAGTTCAGCGGCCACGGCTCCGGCATCGACAACACCCATTTTGGTGCGTTGAAAGTCAAAGACGCCATTGTCGACAAATTGCGCACGCCGTCCGGCGAGCGTCCGTCGATCGACAAAATCAGCCCTGATTTGCGTATCCACCTGCGACTGGATCGGGGTGAAGCCATTCTGTCGCTGGATCTGTCAGGCAGCAGCCTGCACCAGCGCGGCTATCGCTTGCAGCAAGGCGCTGCGCCGCTCAAGGAAAACCTTGCAGCAGCTATCCTGATTCGTGCGGGCTGGCCGCGCATGGCAGCTGAAGGCGCTGCGCTGGCTGACCCGATGTGCGGTGTGGGCACATTTTTGGTCGAGGGCGCGATGATTGCCGCCGATATGGCGCCTAACCTCAACCGCATTCATTGGGGGTTTGACGCCTGGCTCGGCCACGTACCGGCGATCTGGAAAAAACTTCACCAGCAAGCCACTGAGCGGGCTGAGGCGGGCATGTCAAAACCGCCATTGTGGATTCGGGGTTATGAAGCCGATCCGCGCCTGATCCAGCCTGCGCGCAACAACATCGAGCGCGCCGGTCTGAGTCACTGGATCAAGATTTACCAGGGTGAAGTTGCGACGTTCGAACCTCGCCCGGATCAGAACCAGAAAGGCCTGGTCATTTGTAACCCGCCGTATGGCGAGCGCCTGGGCGATGAGGCGAGCCTGCTCTATCTCTACCAGAACCTGGGCGAGCGCCTGCGTCAGGCCTGTTTGAACTGGGAGGCGGCGGTGTTCACGGGCGCGCCTGACCTGGGCAAGCGCATGGGTATTCGCAGCCACAAACAGTATTCATTCTGGAACGGCGCCTTGCCGTGCAAGTTGCTGCTGATCAAGGTCGTGCCGGACCAGTTCGTGACTGGTGAGCGTCGTACCCCTGAGCAGCGTCAGGCTGAGCGCGAGCAGGCTGAGTCCGATCTGCCGTCCAACATTGAAGCACCGGGTAAGTACGAAAAATTCAACAAGAACGGTAACCCGATCAAGCCGGTTCCCGTTGTGGTTGAGCAGCCGCGTCTGAGCGAAGGCGGGCAAATGTTCGCCAATCGTCTGCAAAAGAACCTCAAAGCCTTGGGCAAATGGGTTAAGCGCGAAGGCATCGATTGCTACCGTGTCTACGATGCAGACATGCCTGAATACTCGATGGCGATTGATCTGTACCACGACTGGGTGCACGTTCAGGAGTATGCAGCGCCCAAATCCATTGACCCGGAAAAAGCCTCGGCGCGCATGTTCGATGCGCTGGCGGCCATTCCTCAGGCATTGAACGTCGATAAAAGCCGTGTGATCGTCAAGCGGCGCGAGCGCCAGAGCGGGACCAAGCAATACGAGCGCCAAAGCGCGCAAGGCAAGTTCACCGAGGTCAATGAAGGCGGCGTGAAGCTGCTGGTCAACCTGACGGACTACCTGGATACCGGTCTGTTCCTCGACCACCGCCCGATGCGCATGCGGATTCAGCGCGAGGCGGCCGGCAAGCGTTTCCTGAACCTGTATTGCTACACCGCAACCGCGAGTGTTCACGCCGCTAAAGGGGGCGCGCGCAGCACCACGAGCGTGGATTTGTCCAAAACTTACCTGGACTGGGCGCGTCGTAATTTGTCGCTCAACGGTTTTTCAGACAAGAACCGTCTGGAGCAGGGCGATGTGATGGTATGGCTCGATGCATGCCGGGAAGAGTACGACCTGATCTTTATCGATCCGCCGACCTTTTCCAATTCCAAGCGCATGGAAGGCATCTTCGATGTCCAGCGTGACCACGTGCAATTGCTGGACCTGGCGATGGCGCGTCTGGCGCCCGGCGGTGTGTTGTACTTCTCCAACAACTTCCGCAAGTTCATCCTCGATGAGCACCTGGAAGCGCGTTACGCCGTCGAAGAAATCACTGCCAGTACGATTGATCCGGATTTTGCCCGCAACAGCAAGATTCACCGCGCCTGGAAAATCACGGCGCGTTGATCGCGCTCCTGTCATCCCGGGCTGCAGGCAGGGATGACAGAGGCCATACACAAAAACGCCCCGGCTCGAGTGAGTCGGGGCTTTTTTTATGGCTTCGTAAAAGCCTTATTGGGCGATTGAAATCGCACTGTTCGGCAGTTGCGGTTGACGATAAAGATCCAGCAGGACCTGGTCGAGGACGGCCGAGGCGCCCCATGGGCGTGGGTCATTGAGAATGGCCACCACGGCCCAGGTGTTGCCATTGCTATCACGGCTAAAGCCCGAGATCGCACGCACAGTGTTGAGAGTGCCGGTCTTGATGTGAGCCTGACCGTTCATGGCGGTGGTTTTCAGACGCTTGCGCATCGTGCCGTCCTTGCCAGCAATGGGCATGGAGCTGATGAACTCGGCGGCGTAGGGGCTTTTCCAGGCGGCCTGGAGCATTTGAGCCATTTCACGGGCGCTGACCCGCTCGGCACGAGACAGGCCTGAGCCGTTCTCCATCACCAGGTGCGGCGCCGTGATGCCTTTCTTGGCCAGCCACTGACGAACCACACGCTGGGCTGCTTTGGCGTCATCGCCGTCGGCATCCGTGCGGAACTGCGCACCCAGGCTCAGAAACAACTGCTGAGCCATGGTGTTGTTGCTGTACTTGTTGATGTCACGAATGATTTCAGCGAGGTCTGGCGAGAAGGCGCGGGCCAGGACTTTGGCGCTTTTGGGGACGGAACCCTGGCGATCTTGCCCCAGAATACTGCCGCCCAGCTCTTTCCAGATCGCGCGAACGGCGCCTGCGGTATACGTGGCGTGGTCAAGCAGCGACAGGTAGGTCTGCGAGTTGCAGCCATCGCCCAATTGACCCGTGACGGTAACGAGGACTGAGCCGTCCGGCTGCGGCACCGGGTTGTAACGCACGTCGCCCGTGCATTGCTTGGCGTTGACGGCTTTTACCTGATTGTCCACGCGGATGCTGGCAATCGGCGGCTCAACTGATATCAGGACCTTGCCTGAGTCGTTGCGTGCAACAAAGCGCAGCGCCTTGAGGTTGACCATCAGCGCGTCGGGCTTGACCAGGAAAGGCTTGTTCTTGTCATTGCCGTCGTCATCAAATACTGGCAATTGCGGTTGCTCGAAGAAGCTGCGGTCCAGCACCAGATCCCCGGTGACTTGTTGCACGCCATTGGCACGCAGGTCGCGCATCAATAGCCACAGCTTTTCCATGTTCAGCTTGGGGTCGCCGCCGCCTTTGAGATAGAGGTTGCCTTGCAGGATGCCGTTGCTCAGCGTGCCATCGGTGTAAAACTCGGTTTTCCACTGATGGGTAGGGCCGAGCATTTCCAGGGCTGCGTAGGTGGTGACCAGCTTCATGGTGGAGGCCGGGTTCATTGAGACATCAGCATTGAACACAGTCGGTACGCCGGGGCCGTTGAGCGGCAGCATCACCAGTGATAGTGCGTTGTTTTGCAATTTGTTGGTTTTGAGCGCCTGCTGAACCTTGGGCGAAAGAGTGGTGTTGACCGGGGCAGCGTTGGCCCCAAAGGCGAATGGCAGCATCAACCCGGCGAGTAGCAGTGGACGTAAAGACTTGATCATAAAAAGTAATACCCTGCAGGCGAGGGGAAAAAATACGAGGGCATGATGAAAAATTCCCTCAATGGTCATGAAAGTGACGGCATTATGCCCCAAGGTGGTCAGTCTTGTGCATTGCCGTGATACACACGTGCATTGATTAAATGCACAAAACGATGAGCCGTCCACACTGAACCGGGCACGTACAGCTCGAAACTGGTAAAGTGCCGCCGTTATTACTTAAGAGGATTGTTCAATGGCTACTAATCGTTCCCAGCGTCTGCGCAAAAAGCTGTGCGTTGATGAATTTCAGGAGTTGGGTTTTGAGCTGAACCTGGATTTCAAAGAAGACCTGTCGGAAGAAGCTATCGACGCTTTCCTCGAAGCGTTCTTGAAAGAAGCCATGGAAGACAACGGCCTTGGTTATGTTGGCGGCGACGACTACGGTCTGGTGTGCCTGCAGAAGCGCGGTTCGGTCAGCGAAGAGCAGCGCGCAGCTGTTGAAGCCTGGCTGAAAGCTCGTCCAGAGCTGACCAGCGTTGAAGTGAGCCCGCTGCTCGACGTGTGGTACCCGGAAAAGCCTATCAATCCGGTAGCCTGATGTGATGCATGGAGGCAGCCTGTCTGGCTGCTTCCATGCGGCTGTTCTGCAAGATCCTCTGGCCCGTCCGGGCGACCGATACACATTCCTTGATTATTTTTTGCCTGCGCTCCTTGCACCCCCGTGCGTGCGTTTTTTAGCCGTGTAGTCGAGGGCGAGACTGCTTAGCGCGTGGCTGTCTGCGTGCATGGGTGTGTCCGTCTCACCCATCAGGCTTTCGGGAATGCAAAAAAAAGGACAAGGGATGGGCTTGTCCTTTTATCGATTGGCAATCAGGGCATCAGTCGTAGATGACCTTTTTCTTCCAGTCCGCGTCAGCTTCGTCAGTTTTCAAGCCCTCGGTCAGTTCGTTGACCTCATCCTTTGTCGGCTCAAGCTTGGTAAGCACCAGCGAATTTGCACGCGCCAGTTGTTCTTCCATTTCCTTCAACGCGCTGCTGTACATGGCGGGTTCAGGTTGTTTGCGCAGGTACTGGGCGCCGCGCTCATAGGCAAGGCGTGCCTGCCCCGGCTGATTTTGCTGGAAGGCCAACTGCCCAAGGTTGTTGAAGAATTCGATGTGCAGCACGACCAGCAAATGGCGGATCTCTTTGATCCAGCGTTTGGCTTCGTTAGTAGGCAGAAAGCCATCTTGCACCGCGCGGGTGATTTGCCCGTGCAATGTTTCCAGCAAGAAACGCACATCCTTGGCCTTGGCTTCAGTCAGGATCGGGCCGGGCGGGTTATTGACGGGGATCGACTCGCCTTGGCCCACCAGTGCGTTCAGCTCGGCAATACGCGCCTTGACTGGCGCACTGTTCTTATCCAGATGCAGCAGGCGCTGGCAGGCATTGAGCTCCAGGCGTGTCAGCAAGTGCTTTAAGCCGGGCGACATCAATTGGCCGGGGAAGGTTTCGCTGACTTCGCTGCAACGACGAACGCGGTCAGTCAGTTCGACCTTCAGGCGCGCCTTTTCGAGTTTGTTGTTTTCCACCACATGGTTCATGTAACCGATGGCGATCAATAGGACGATCCCGGCTACTACAAGCAGGGTGATCATGGATGGTGTCAACGTGAAAACCTCTTTGGATAGTCAATGGGCTTTATTTTGGTGTCGCAAACAATCTTGAAGGTCAGAGCTCTCGTCTATAAAGAGGCAGATGTGTTGGATGTGGTACAGAGTGCCACTATTGTGCGCTGCCAACTATAACTCCTTGTAGGATGTCGGAATATAGGCGTCAGGACTTGGGCGCTAGACGGCGTAGGAAATGGCCTTAAGATTGGGGAAGTCATTGATTTCAATATATTTTCATATTGGGGTTGACGACTTCTAAAACCATCCCTAGAATGCGCGCCAATTGCAGCGTAAAGCACACAGCGAAACGCAGTAACCAGTGAAGTTGTAGCGTGTCCCCTTCGTCTAGTGGCCTAGGACACCGCCCTTTCACGGCGGTAACAGGGGTTCGAGTCCCCTAGGGGACGCCAATGCGGGAATAGCTCAGTTGGTAGAGCACGACCTTGCCAAGGTCGGGGTCGCGAGTTCGAGTCTCGTTTCCCGCTCCATTTTTAAGCAGCTTCGCTCTCGGGCGGGGTTGAGTGAAAGCCAAAACATTAGCTTCGGTCAATGTGATTGGCACTGAAACATGCAGCGTATGTTTCGGGCAACGTCCCCTTCGTCTAGTGGCCTAGGACACCGCCCTTTCACGGCGGTAACAGGGGTTCGAGTCCCCTAGGGGACGCCATTATTGCGGGAATAGCTCAGTTGGTAGAGCACGACCTTGCCAAGGTCGGGGTCGCGAGTTCGAGTCTCGTTTCCCGCTCCAAATTTTGTTTTCTGAAGTCAAGCAACATTCAGGAAGCATAAAAAGATCAGCTGAGGCTGATTTTTTTTGTGTCACCAGCAGCCTTGCCTTCGGGTGAGGTTGAGTGAAACGCCAGCGCAGCAATTGAGTTTGATGCGGCTGGCACTGAGACATACAACGTATGTTTTGGGTAACGTCCCCTTCGTCTAGTGGCCTAGGACACCGCCCTTTCACGGCGGTAACAGGGGTTCGAGTCCCCTAGGGGACGCCATTTTGCGGGAATAGCTCAGTTGGTAGAGCACGACCTTGCCAAGGTCGGGGTCGCGAGTTCGAGTCTCGTTTCCCGCTCCAAATTTTGTTTTTTGGAGCAACGCAGTTTCAAAAAACACATAAAAGCAGCCTACGGGCTGCTTTTTTTGTGCCTGCGATTTTTAGGCCGTGCTCAATCCGTGCGGCTTTGCACAATCACTCCCGCGCCTCAACAACAGCCAAATACGTGTTCTTACCATTAAGCGTCACCGCCCGCTGGACGGTATGACTGCTAAGGTTGGACATATCCCCTTGTTCAGTCAGTACTGACCTGAACCTTGCGTCACCTTCGTTGTTCAAAACCCTTAATGCTTCGATCACGCCGACACAACACAACAAGAGAATCCGTATGAACAATCTTAAAAAGTGGCTCAGTGGCTCGCTTCTGGCCTTTGGGATCGTTACGCAACCGGTGTGGGCACAAAGCCAGGTAACACCGGTTCATTTCGCAGATCTCACGTGGGAAAGCGGCAGTTTTATCACTGAGGTGCTGCGCCAGCTCACCGAAAAGGGCTACGGCGTCAGCACCGACACATTGCCAGGCAGCACTGTCAGCCTTGAAGCGGCGTTGGCTAAAAACGATATTCAGGTGATCGGCGAAGAGTGGGCCGGGCGCAGTCCGGTGTGGGTCAAGGCTGAAGCAGAAGGCAAGGTCTTCGGCCTGGGCGATATCGTGAAAAACGCCAGCGAAGGGTGGTGGGTACCGGAGTACGTTATTAAAGGCGATCCGAAAAAAGGGATCGAGCCCTTGGCGCCCGAGCTGAAGTCCGTCAGCGATCTGGCCCGTTACAAGGATGTATTCCGCGATCAGGAAGACCCGAGCCGCGGGCGCTTTCTGAACAGTCCCAGCGGCTGGACGTCTGAAACCGTTAACAGTCAAAAGCTCAAAGCCTACGGGCTGGATAAAGATTTTGTGAATTTCCGGACAGGTTCCGGGGCTGCGCTGGATGCCGAGATCAGTTCTTCGATCAAACGCGGCAAGCCGGTGCTGTTCTATTACTGGTCCCCGACACCTCTGATCGGGCGCTACCCGTTGATCAAGCTGGAAGAGCCTCCATTTGATGCCCAGGCCTGGAAAACCCTGACCGACGCGAACGATCCGAACCCCAAGGGCACGCGTTCGTTGCCTGCGAAATTGGCGATTGGCGTTTCTGCCCCCTTCAAATCCGAGTACCCGCAGTTGGTGCAGTTTTATGAGAAGGTCGACTTCCCGATCGACCTGCTGAATCAGACGCTGGCGCAAATGAGTGAAAAACGAACCGAACCGCGTAAGGCCGCGCAAGCCTTCCTGCGTGAACAGCCGCAGATTTGGGAGAAATGGGTAACCCCTGAGGCCGCCCAAAAAGTTAAATCGGCGTTATAAGCCGCTTATTTCTCAGAACAAGAGCCGTGCATGTTTCCTGAAAATCTGACGTTCTCCATCGCCGGTTGGGTCAACGATGGGGTCGATGCGCTGGTAAGCAATTATGGGGATGTGTTGCGCAACATCTCGGACACGTTGCTGTGGGCCATTATCCACCTTGAAAACCTGCTGCGTCTGACGCCGTGGTGGCTGATGCTGGCCATCGTCGGCGCCATTGCCTGGCATGCCACCCGCAAGATCATCAGTACGCTGTTAATCGTTGGCTTGCTGTTCCTGGTCGGTGCGGTCGGGCTTTGGGACAAGCTGATGCAGACCCTGGCGCTGATGATGGTGGCCACCGTGATTTCGGTGCTCGTCGGCATTCCCTTGGGCATTCTGGCGGCGCGCAGCAATCGTCTGCGGGCGGTGATGATGCCGTTGCTCGACATCATGCAAACCATGCCCAGTTTCGTTTACCTGATCCCGGTGCTGATGCTGTTCGGTCTGGGCAAAGTTCCGGCCATTTTCGCCACGGTCATTTATGCCGTACCCCCGTTGATCCGCCTCACCGATCTGGGCCTGCGCCAGGTGGATCGCGAAGTGATGGAGGCCATCAACGCATTTGGTGCCACCCCGTGGCAGCAACTGTTCGGCGTGCAATTGCCACTGGCCTTACCGAGCATCATGGCCGGGATCAATCAGACCACCATGATGGCGTTGTCGATGGTGGTGATCGCTTCCATGATCGGGGCCAGGGGATTGGGCGAGGATGTGCTGGTGGGCATTCAAACCCTCAACGTCGGCAAAGGACTGGAAGCAGGATTGGCCATTGTGATTCTCGCCGTGGTGATTGATCGCATTACTCAGGCTTATGGTCGGCCGCGGCACGGAGAGCGTAAATGAGCGCAGTGACCGAGAGCAAAATCGAAGTCCGTCATGTGTTCAAGGTCTTTGGCAACCGCGAAAAAGAGGTGCTGGCGCTGATTCGGGCGGGCAAAAGCAAGGATCAAGTCCTGGCCGAAACCGGCTGCGTCGTGGGTATCAATGATTTGTCGTTGTCGATCCAGGCGGGGGAGGTCTTCGTCATCATGGGCCTGTCCGGGTCGGGCAAGTCGACGCTGGTTCGCCACCTGAACCGTTTGGTCGACCCTACAAGCGGTCAGATCCTGGTCGATGGTGAAGATATTCTTCAGTACGACATGTCAGCTTTGCGGCACCTGCGCCGCCATAAAATCAGCATGGTGTTTCAGAATTTTGGTCTGTTGCCCCATCGCACTGTGTTGGAAAACGTGGCCTACGGGCTCAAGGTGCGTGGCGAAAACAAAGCGCAGTGCAATGAGCGCGCCCGGCACTGGATTGGCGTGGTGGGCTTGCAGGGTTATGAACAGGCGATGATTCATCAATTGTCGGGGGGCATGCGTCAGCGCGTGGGGCTGGCAAGGGCCTTGGCCACCGATACCGACATCATCCTGATGGACGAAGCCTTCAGCGCGCTCGATCCGTTGATCCGCGCCGAAATGCAGGACCAGTTGCTCGAGCTTCAGCGCACGCTGCAAAAAACCATTGTCTTCATTACCCACGATCTGGATGAGGCGCTGCGTATTGGCAACCGCATTGCGATTCTCAAGGACGGGCAATTGATACAGGTTGGGACGCCGCAGCAAATACTCAACGCGCCAGCGGATGAGTACGTCGATCGTTTTGTGCAACGTCGGCGCACAGAGGTGTAAACAACAAGTAACCCGCTACCGCAGTAGGCAGGTGTGCATTGCGTTTAATGAAAAGACAGTCCGGCCCCGGGCACAGCGCCGGGCGGACTGGCCTTTTCACGCTACCGCAATGGATGCTCTATGAAAACCCTCTCCACGACCCCCGGGTTATTGTCCCGTTTCAAGGTTCTGGGCAGCTTCAATGCCCAACATTTTCCGCCGCGTCCCACGCTGTTCAGTGTGCTGGCCCGCCAACTCAATGAGGCGCTGGCCGAGAAGTACCCAAGCCTTGTCCTTGATGTGGCCGATTTGCATATCGCTGAGCCTTGGCCAGTAGCGGCCGCCTTAATCACCCCCGAAAACGGCATGCCCCGGCACTATCGGCTGATCTCCCCGGTGGACATGCTGATCCAGAGTTACCTTGATGCGCGGCCAGTGACCCTGATCCAGGGGTTCCATCGTTTGACCGGCGACACCCGCGAGCGCGATCCCCACCCATTGCCTGTGCACATGGATGACGTGCAAACGGCCATCAATGAATGCGCTGCGTTGCTGATCGACATTTGGCAACACGCGCTGACGCTGTTTTGGAGTGTTGGCAACGGTGAGGGCAGATCGCCATTTCAATGGCTGAGCCATGTGCAGCAATGGGGGCTGCAATCGACGTTGGCCGACAACCTTTACGTACCTGCCCTGAGCAATGATCAGGCGGCTTCAATGGCGGTGGTGGCCAATTTTCCCGACAAGGACACACGCGTAAAGGGGACACAAGAGACGCCTTTACACGCCTGTCTGGTCAATATTCAGGCCTTGCAGGCGCAAGGTGTTGAGCGCTTCCAATTACCCGGTGTGATGCTTGTTACGCGGCAGATGAAGCAGCGCCTGCTGGTGCTCAGTTACTCGCTGGAATCAGGCATTGAAGTATTTGAGTCGCTGAATGATTACGCCACACGAATGGCCAGCCGCCTTCAGGACACCCTCGAACAACCCGTATTTGCATGGGCGTTGCACGAACCGTCAGGTGACTTTTTCACCGCACTTTCCTGCACCCTGCTGGATCAGCAGCTGCGCGTTGTGCAGGCGCTTGGCCAAACAGCCCGGCGCGAACACTGGAGTGCATTGCGTCTGGAACAAAAACTGGATGCTGCCGTGGGCATGTTCCCTTTGTTCAATGAGCAAGACCGTCCGTGGCTGGACCATGTCATGACGAAATTGCCAGCATGGCTCAAGCAAGCATCAGCGCAGCACCTGTTGGCCTACAGCAAGCTGATGATTGCCCAGGCCTTGTTTCAGCAGCAAGCGCAGGGGAAAACATTCCTGGACGGGATCGATGCCTTGCCGACATTTGCTGAGCAGCAAATCAGGCAACGGCTGGACAGGGATCACCCCGGCGCAGACATCGACATCGCCAGGGTCGAGATTCATAACCTGGGTGTCGAAGTGCTGACCTTGCCGATTTTTACCGACGACACGCTGCCCCTGACCGAGTTTGTCCTGAGCTATCGCGGCGGCTGGCCCGTCGGGCTTATTGGGGTTCAGGGGCGCGACGCCACCGTTTTGCCAGACTGGTTCACCGCAGATTATGCGCGACAGTTAGTGGACGAGCTGGATGTCGGCTCGCAGTACATTGCGCTGATCAAACGGTTGCTGATTGATGAACCAGATGAAGTCGCACGTCGTAAAACGTTGTTCAAATCCCAGCTGAGCGTGCAACTGCCGCTATTCGCCCTGGAAAAACTGATCAAGGGTGAAGCCGGGTTTACGCAACAGGGCTGGAACATCGTGAACGGCCTGATGCGCCCCGACGCACACGACACGCTGGAGAAAAGTGACCTCTGTGTGCGGCCGTTGGGGTTCATCGCCTATGAGGGGGCGTCAACGGATTATGTCGCCAACATGTTTGTACTGGGCCCGCGTCAGGTCGACACAGGCCCGTTTGTCCTCTATCAACCCTTCGCGCCCGAACCGTTGCAGGAGTGTGCAACATGGGCGGCGCTATTTGCGGCGATCAGCGACTCTGAAGACCTGAATTACAGCGTGCTGCAATGGCTCAACGATGATGCGCGCGACGTGTACGCTGACGCCGGGTTTGCCAGACCGCATCTGGAAGGGGTGTTGCTGGAAGGCTTCCTGGCGCTGTTACCACGCAGTCCAGCGATGTTGAGCACACAGGCTGTAGTGGGTAATTACTTTGACGCGCTGTTTGAGGCCAATGCCCAGGCATTGCTTTTATTGGCAGACAAACAGACCGTTACCGTTGCAGAGCGGCGTTGGCTGTTGGTTAAAAAAGCCGGTTGGGCCTTGTTTAATGGCCTCACGTTTTTCGTCAATGGGCCATTGCAGAAGGCTGCCTGGTTGCTCCAGACCTTGCTGAGCATTGATAGCACGCTGCATGCGCGTTTGAGGGGGGACAAAGAGGCCGCGTTGGAGTCAGTGATCGACCTGTTGCTCAACATCAGCCTGGCGTTATTGCAGGAAGGTCTGAATTTCAGGACGCTCGCCAATGACCGTCGGCGTTTGAAGGTGCCAGTCGATGAGCCGTTGTTCTCCCGCTATGAAGAACCCAATGCGCCCAGTGTAAAACCGGACAAGTTGCCGCTGATAACCCCTGAAAAACGGCCGGATCTGACCCCTTCGGCTGTTCAGGACTATTCGGCACTGGCGGTGTCCTGGTTCAGTCCATCGCAGCGCTTGACCGGCGCGCAACGTCTGGAACTCGAAACCTATGAAGTGCCAGTTGATCTGACCGATGCCACGCCGATTGAAGTAGGCGAATTGGCCGGCATCCTGACGTACCAAGGCGTGTCCTACGTGCGCATCGCTAACAAAACGTATTGCGTGGCGCGTGATGCTGAAGGCTTGCACATTCAAGATGTACAGCACGCCAACCGTCGGGGGCCTCGCTTGAGGAAAGAGCCTTCCGGTCGTTGGCAACTGGATTTGCGGCTAGGTTTGAAAGGTGGCGGGCCTAAAGCGCGGATCAAGAAACTGCGTGATGAGAAACAAAAGAAAGTTAACGAACTGCTACAGCAGGCTGAAGTCCTCAAAGGCCAAATTAATGACAGTGAGCGCGTCCTGCACGTCACACAGGGGCTCATGGACACTGCGGTGGACCGTCGGGCAGCGTTTCTTGAGCGTTTCAGCGTTGAGTTTGAAAGCTGGCGGCTAAAGATGCACGACCTGATCAATCTCTTGGACAAAGCCGAAGCGATCTCGCCGTTGGAGTCGCGTGCAAAGCTACTCCATGAATGCTGGGTAAAGCTGACCCTGCAGCACTTCAAATTGCAGAACTACTATGAGCTGGAGCGCCAGGCCCTCCCGGTCTTCAACTCTCAAGAGGACTTTCTGGAAAAGTTGCTTGATGTGGCCAAACAGCTGACAGCCGGCTCTGTTAGTACGTATGAAACGTGGATTGAGAACCTGGAAAAAGCCCGCGATATCGAAGCCAAACTGTTTTACAACTCGGCGCTGGAAGTTGAAGCCCTCAGACACGTACATGGACGGCCTTTGCCCAAAGACAGTGCGCTGCGCGAGCTTAAGCATATGGAGGATCAGGAATATTTTGATCGTCATTGGTCGGCTGTGTATCTGGAAACCTTGTGTGAGCTGGTGATCCGCCGGGGCGGTGTCAACTTGTCCCCGGAAGAACAGCATGCGTTCAACTTCTTTGGCAGTGCGGCACTGATTGATACGGCGTGGTCGCAACTGAGTTTGCGGATGGATAATCAACTGTACAGCGAAGATCACATTGCGCTGCTGGACCGCGCTATCGAGCAGTACTATGCAGCAGAAAGTGTGTGCGGGAACTTGATCAATCTGGAGTCCGAGCATTTTCGGAATGAGTACCTGGCGCCGATCATGCAGGTAGTCCGGCACTTGAGAGTGTTTGCAGAATCCCAGCTGGAAAAAGTCATTCGCGACTCCGAGAGCTCATCTTCAGAATACGAAGAGCCGCGACCGGGGCCTAGCCGATTGGCGTATGCGGCACTCAGTAAAAAGCCGGCGACATCCGGAGCGCCACAACGGGTGATTAAGACCACCACCCATCAGGTATTGGTCGGCGCCCCGCGCGAATCATCCGCGGGTCAATCTGGCGGCGTGGTGGATGTGACCGAAGGCTTTGGCAGGCTGTCCGTTCACACCTATAAGCAGGTCGAGAGTGGTGTCTGGGAGGAAATCACTCAACTGCGGCCGGCTGTGCAACTGGCCACTCAGGCCAGAAACCTCTCGCGGCTCGAAGCCGACGGTCGACGCTTGCTGGCCAAGGTCGACAGTGCGATTGAAGCCAGCCGTTCCAGCGCCATGACTTCAAAAATCCCCGTCGAAATCGAAGAAATTCTGGAATTCAAAGGCAAGAGCCTTGATGAGGTGGCGGTGCAGATCGACCGGATTGTGACGGGCGTCAGCACTGAACCGGAAACCCTGAGCGAAACGCGCAAACAGGCAGCCCGGGCACTGAGCGAACAATTGAAGGCAGAGGCCATCAAGTTGCGCGCGTTGGGTAAAAGTTTGCGAATCAGCATGATCAAGCGCCTCCCGCCGACGGGCCCCAATGTGGAGTATTTGAATACGCAGGGAGAAATCAGGATTCGGCGCCTGGGTGAGCGCAAGTTCTTGTCCCGCGGCCAGCGCAAGGATTACCTGCAGGAATACGCCATCGACGACAAACAGGGGGCAGCGCTGTGGTACGCGCACTTTCATTACAAAGCGCTCGATACCCCGACGGCTGCGTTCGATGTGGCGCATCTCAAAACGGCAGCCCAGCGGCGGTTGAGTGAACAGGCGCTGTATTCAAAGGCCGGGACCTCGCAAGAAGTGATTGAGGTGTACCGCGCCAAACTGGATACGGCATTGGCCCAGCGGCTGTTCCTGTTGATCCCTTAATGGCGGGCTCTTATTGCACGTCGTAGCGAACGGTGAGCACGCCTTTCTTTTCTTTGATCGACAGGATGGGCACTGTCTTCAATTGCTTCAACGAGCTGACATGGGTGCCAGCGCATGGGTGGGTGGGCAGTTCACCGAAGCCGATGAAACGCTGGTCGCCTTCCATGCGCGTCATCCGCGGCAAGTCTGCGTCGATCCATCGCTGCAGTTGCTCCTCGACCTGTTGCGCCTGCAGCGGCTGAGGGGCGTTGCCCGGGACGAAGCTGACCCGGCATTCACCGGGCCAATGATGCGCTTTGCTGGGGATCCAGCCTGCGCGTTCGCCACAGACGCCGATCAAATGACCGGCCGAATGCAGGCGGGTATTCAAAAGGCGCCGCGTCGCATCGACTCGGGCCTGGTTTTTACCTGTTTGCACTGCGGCGTTGACCACATGCACCAAGTGCTCGACATCATGGAAGACCTTGATCACTTCGCTGTCCCCAATCCAGCCCGTGTCGCTGGGCTGCCCGCCACCCTGGGGGTGAAAAGGGGTGCGACTCAACACCACCGCAAATCCATCGTCACACGGCGCACAACTGAGCACATCGACCTGAGCGGTGAGTCCATCTTCGGTAAAAAACAGGCGTGGGGTCATGGGGAGGTTCCTGAGAAACAAGTTTTTAAAGTATAAGGACGTCACCCTGGCGTGATAATCCCTTCAAATTTCAATGGACCTGTGCGCTGTGAGCATAAATCTACCGTTGTCCTTATTGGCCGAAATGGCGATTTTCGTGAAGGTGGTCGAGGCCGGGAATTTTTCTGAAGCGGCGCGGCAACTGGGCACCTCGCCCTCTGCGGTGAGCCGCAGCATTGCCCGGCTGGAAAAGGCATTGGCCATCCGTTTGTTGCAGCGCACCACCCGCAAACTGCGTCTGAGCGATGGCGGGGAGGAGGTGTATAAGCGCTGCCGGGATGTAGTGGGCGCGGCGCAATCGGTCATGGAAGTCAGTGGACGGTTTACCCAAGAGGCTGAAGGTCTGGTGCGCGTGAGCGTCCCCAAGGCCATCGGCCGCTACGTCATCCACCCGCATATGCCCGAGTTCTTGCGCCGCTTCCCGCACGTGGATGTGCAGTTGGTGCTTGAAGACCGCTATGTGGATTTGATTGATGGCAACGTCGACTTGAGCATTCGCGTCACTGACCAGCCCGCGCCGGGCTTGGCGGGGCGGCAATTGTGTGTGATCGAGCAACTGCTGTGCGCAACCCCTCAGTACCTGGCCTCGAACGGCGTCCCGCAACAGCCCGAAGATCTGCGCCATCACAGCTGTATTTGCCTGGGCGAGACTCCGGCCGATGCACGGTGGAAGTTCAAGCAGGGCAGCGTATCCGCTGTGGTGGGGGTGAAGGGGCGGTATGCCGCCAATCACACGGGCGTTCGGCTGGATGCGGTGTTGCAGCACATCGGAATTGGCAGCCTACCGTACTTCACGGCGCGTCAGGCACTGGAGCAAGGGCGCATCGTTCAGGTGTTGCCCGAGTGGGACTTTATTGCGTCTTACCACGGTGGCGTGTGGCTGCTGTACGAGCCGACCCGTTATCTGCCGCCGAAATTGCGGGTGTTTATCGACTTTCTGGTTGAACGGCTGGCGCAAGAAGCGAGTCGGCCGCAGTCAGCCTCTAGTCCGGACGCGAGCACTGCCTAAGCGCCACACCCGCCGTGACAGTGGGCCTTAAAACGGCCGGGCGAAAAAAAAGCCCGTCCGGGTAACCGGGCGGGCCTGATGTGGTGCTGGGCGCCGATCAGTGTTGCGGGCTGTCTTCGCCTGTCGGCAACGCCATGAACTGCTTTTCCTGATTCCAGTCGAACGGTTCGCCGTTTTCTTCGGCTTCATGACGGCGCTCTTCAAGCGCCTCATACATGTCCAGTTCTTCATCGGACAGGAAGTTGAAGCATGCACCGCCGAAGTACCACAGCAGATCGCGGGGCACCAGGTGAGCGATTTGCGGGTAGCGTTCGATCACCTGGCACATGATGTCCTGGCCCAGGTACTGACTCTCGATCGGATCGACCGGCAATGCGCTGCGCATTTCGTCGAACCGTTCCATAAACAATGCGTGGCTTTCTTCGGGGATCTGCTCGGCATCACCGACAGCAACCAGAATGCTGCGCAGAATGTCGAGCAACACGAGGTTGTGGTTGAGATCGTTGGTGGCCATTGCGGTGTCCTCTAAAGCAAAACGGGCGCGGGAGTATAAAGCTCCGCGCGCCTGCTGTCGTGCTATCGAACTTTTCCTTCGCTGTGGGTGAGTGCTTCCTTCGAGAAATCGTCGACGTCGATCACCTTGCGACGTGCCGCCTCGGCCTCGCGCAGGGTCTGCCCCTCGGCCGGTTGCAGCACGCCAGCAGTGAGCGCCGCATCAATCGCATGTTCCCCTGCGGCCGGTTTAACCTGACCGCTTTTGAGCCCCTGATGCAGTTTTTTGAACAGCGGTTGGGCGGCGCTAAGCAGTTGACTGGCATGTTGCAGGGCGCCGACCGGATCCTCAGCCGATTGCGGGCGATAGCACCCGGCAAGTACGGCCTCCAGTGTCGGATCGCCTTTGGCGCGTCCCAACACGGCGGCCACCTCGGCGTCCAGTGCATCGTCCGGCCCGGTGTGACGTCGGCCAAACGGGAAGACAACCCCGCGCAGCAACCAGCCCAAGGTGCGGCTCGGGAAGTTTTTCAGCAATTGATCCAGTGCCCGCTCGGCCTGTCCCAAGCTTTCTTCCATGGCCCAGGTAAACAGCGGGTTCAGATGCTCGGGTGAATCCAGATCGTGATAGCGCTTGAGGGCTGCGCTGGCCAGGTACATATGGCTGAGCACATCGCCCAGACGCGCCGACAGGCGTTCGCGACGTTTAAGTTCGCCACCCAGCAGCATCATGCTCAGGTCTGCCAGCATCGCGAACGCTGCAGCCTGACGGTTCAAGGCGCGGAAATAGCCTTGGCTCAACGCGTTGCCCGGTGCGTGTTCGAAGCGACCCAGCCCCAGGTTCAAGACCAGCGTACTGGCGGCGTTGCTGACAGCAAAACCGATGTGTTTGAGCAACAGGTCATCAAACTCGTGCAGGGCCTGTTCGTGGTCCTCGCGCCCGGCCAGTGCCATTTCCTTGAGTACAAACGGGTGGCAGCGAATGGCACCCTGGCCGAAGATCATCAGGTTGCGCGACAGAATGTTCGCGCCTTCCACGGTGATGAAGATCGGCGCCCCTTGCCAGCTGCGACCCAAATAGTTGTTGGGCCCCATGATGATGCCTTTGCCGCCGTGCACGTCCATGGCGTGGCTGATGCATTCGCGGCCACGCTCGGTGAGGTGGTATTTGAGGATGGCCGACAACACGGACGGTTTTTCCCCCAGATCGACGGCGTTGGCCGTCAGCATGCGGGCGCTGTCCATCAACCAGGCATTGCCGCCGATACGGGCCAGCGCTTCCTGAATGCCTTCGAACGCTGCGAGGGGCACGTTGAACTGTTCGCGCACCTGAGCGTATTGCCCGGTGACCAGGCTGGTGAACTTGGCCGCGCCGGTGCCAACGGCCGGGAGTGAAATCGAACGGCCCACGGACAGGCAGTTCATCAGCATCATCCAGCCCTTGCCGAGCATCTCCTGCCCGCCAATCAGGTAGTCCAGCGGAATAAACACGTCTTTGCCCGAGTTGGGGCCATTCATGAAGGCTGCACCCAGTGGCAGATGGCGTCGGCCAATCTCGACCCCCGGAGTGTCGGTCGGAATCAGCGCGAGACTGATGCCCAGATCTTCTTCCTCACCCAACAAGTGGTCGGGGTCATGGGCCTTGAAGGCCAGGCCCAGCAGGGTGGCGACCGGGCCGAGCGTGATGTAGCGCTTTTCCCAATTCAGACGCAGACCGATGACTTCCTCGCCTTGCCACTGGCCTTTGCAAATGATGCCGGTGTCGGGCATGGCGCCCGCGTCAGAACCGGCAAGCGGGCCGGTGAGGGCGAAGCACGGGATGTCGTCGCCCCGGGCCAAGCGGGGCAGGTAGTGGTTGCGCTGTTCATCCGTGCCGTAGTGCAGCAGCAATTCAGCCGGGCCGAGGGAGTTGGGCACCATCACCGTGGACGCCAGGTCGCCACTGCGGGTGGCGAGTTTCATGGCCACCTGTGAATGCGCATACGCCGAAAAGCCCTTGCCGCCAAACTCCTTGGGAATGATCAGTGCAAAGAAACCGTGTTGCTTGATGTGCGCCCAGGCTTCAGGGGGCAAGTCCATGCGCTGGCCGATGTCCCAGTCCGAGACCATGGCGCACAGTTCTTCGGTGGGGCCGTCAATAAAGGCCTGTTCTTCATCGGTCAGCTGGACTTTGGGGTAAGCCAGCAACTGATTCCAGTCGGGACGACCGCTGAACAATTCGCCATCCCACCACACGGTGCCAGCGTCGATGGCGTCGCGCTCGGTTTGCGACATGGGTGGCAGGGTTTTTTGAAACCAGTTGAACAGCGGGGCGGTGAACACCTTGCGCCGCAGATCAGGCAGCAACAACAGCGCGGCCGGTATCGCCAGCAGAATCCAGAAGATCCCCAGCAGCCAGCCCGGTGCATGGCTGAAAATGGCCATGGCCACGAGATAGACAGCCACCACGCCCATGGCGGGCAGCGGTGCAACGCGGCGATGCGCCAGCCAGGCGACGCCAACGATTAAAACCACAATCCACAACAACAGCATATTCAATCCTCCGTGAAACCAGTGGCGGGAACCTTCTAGAGCTTAGTCGCAAGTCTTGTTCGGGGTGCTATGGATAGTGACCTCACCCGGGAGGCGGAGTTCGTCCTGTGGGGTTAGACTCCTGCGGCGTCTATCAATCAGGAGTTGAGTCATGCTGAAAGTGTGGGGTCGCAAGAATTCATCCAATGTCAGAAAAGTCCTGTGGTGTGCCGAAGAGTTGGCCTTGCCTTACGAGCGAGAAGAGGCCGGTGGTGCGTTTGGTGTGGTCGATACCCCACAGTACCGGGCGTTAAACCCCAACGGTCGGGTGCCGATGATTGAAGACGGCGATTTCGTGCTGTGGGAATCCAACGCCATCGTGCGGTATCTGGCTGCCCGTTATGGCTCAGACACCTCCTGGTATCAGCGCGATGTGTGCGTGCGCGCACAGGCAGACAAGTGGATGGACTGGACTACGTCGACATTTGCAGGGCCTTTCCGCGATCTGTTCTGGGGCATGTTGCGTACGCCAGCCGAGCAGCAAGACTGGGTGTTGATCAACGGTGCGAGTAAAACGTGCGCAGAGTTGCTGTCGATTGTGGATCAGGCCTTGTCGGAAAAACCTTATTTGTCGGGTGATGAAATTGGCATGGGCGACATTCCGCTGGGGTCATTCATTTATGCCTGGTTTGAAATGCCCCTTGAGCGCCCTTCAATGCCGAACCTGGAAGCGTGGTATGAGCGCCTGAAACTGCGCCCGTGCTACCGCGGTGCGGTCATGACCGCGTTGACTTAATACTCACTATTAATACGGGCGACTGTACTTGTGCGTCGAGGCCAAGCACCATGCTGCCTGCGTGACGGACTTGTATGACAGACGGCTCGCCCTTACTTACACCTCCTATTCCCCCATCTTGGTGCGTAATCAGATATGAGTTCCGCTCTGTCCATACGGCAGCTAACCAAAACCTACGGCAACGGTTTCCAGGCCCTGAGTGGTATCGATCTGGATGTTTCTGAAGGTGATTTTTTCGCATTGCTTGGCCCCAACGGCGCCGGCAAATCCACAACCATTGGCATTCTCTCGACGCTGGTGAACAAAACCAGCGGCACGGTGAATGTGTTCGGCCATGACCTGGACCGCGAACCCGCCGCCTTGAAGCGTTGCATCGGTGTGGTGCCCCAGGAGTTCAACTTCAACCAGTTTGAAAAAACCTTCGATATCGTCGTGACCCAGGCGGGTTATTACGGCATTGCGCCCAAAGTCGCCAAGGAACGCGCTGAGAAATACCTGACCCAGCTCGGGTTGTGGGACAAGCGCGACACGCCCTCGCGCTCATTGTCAGGGGGCATGAAACGCCGCCTGATGATTGCTCGCGCCCTGGTGCACGAGCCGCGCCTGTTGATTCTCGACGAGCCGACGGCGGGGGTGGACATTGAGCTGCGTCGCTCCATGTGGACGTTCCTTACCGAGCTGAACGAGCAGGGCACCACCATCATCCTCACCACCCACTACCTGGAAGAGGCTGAGCAACTGTGCCGCAACATCGGCATCATCGATCACGGCACCATCGTTGAAAACACCAGCATGCGCCAGTTGTTGGGCCAGCTGCATGTCGAAACCTTCCTGCTGGACCTGAAAACCCCATTGCAGGCAGCGCCGCAGCTGATCGGTTACCCGAGCCAATTACTCGACAGCGTGACGCTGGAAGTTCAGGTGGACAAACAGGTCGGCATTACCGGTTTGTTCACCCAACTGGCTGCCCAGCAGATTGAAGTGGTGAGTTTGCGCAATAAAACCAATCGCCTTGAGGAGTTGTTTGTGTCGTTGGTCGAGAAAAATCTGGCGAAGGTGGCGATATGAGCTCGGAGCTGCGCCCCAATCTGATTGCGTTGAACACCATTGTTTACCGCGAAGTGCGCCGTTTCATGCGCATCTGGCCGCAAACCCTGCTGCCGCCAGCGATCACCATGGTTCTGTACTTTGTGATCTTCGGTAACCTGATTGGCCGACAAATCGGCGATATGGGTGGTTTCACCTATATGGAGTACATCGTGCCCGGCCTGATCATGATGTCTGTGATCACCAACTCCTACGGCAACGTGGTATCGAGCTTTTTTGGCAGCAAGTTCCAGCGCTCCATCGAGGAGCTGATGGTGTCGCCGGTATCGCCGCACACCATTTTGATCGGCTACACCGTGGGCGGGATTCTGCGAGGCTTGATGGTGGGGGTGATCGTGACGTTGCTGTCGCTCTTTTTCACCCACTTGCAGGTGCATCACCTGGGGTTGACGGTGGCCGTGGTATTACTGACAGCGACCATTTTTTCGCTGTTGGGCTTCGTTAACGCCGTGTTTGCACGCAATTTCGATGATATTTCGATCATTCCGACGTTTGTGCTCACGCCGTTGACTTATCTGGGCGGGGTGTTCTATTCGATCTCGTTGCTGCCGCCGTTCTGGCAGACGGTGTCGATGGCCAACCCGGTGTTGCACATGGTGAACGCCTTCCGCTACGGCATTCTGGGGGTGTCTGACATCAAAATCAGCGTGGCCTTGACCTTTATGGTGGTGGCGACCGTGGTGTTGTACTTCTTGTGCGCCCGCTTGCTGGTCAGCGGTCGCGGCATGCGTCAGTAATACGTTCCGCGCTTTGCAATAAGACCCCGAACGGGGTCTTTTTTATGGGCGATTGTTTTGCCGGCGCTTCCATTGGCGGCTCACCCACCAGCGCCAATACAGCTGTGTCAGGCAATAGGCCAGCGCACCCAACACCACGCCGCACACCACCGAACCGAGCAAGAAGGGTTGCCAGAGCGTAGACAGCTGCCCGCTGATCCACTCCCAGGTCAGGTCGTCCGGTAATTTACGTACCGGTACGTCCATTAGCCACGCGCCGAGTTTGTAGGTGCAATAAAACACCGGTGGCATGGTGATCGGGTTGGTCAGCCACACCAGTCCGACCGAAATGGGCATGTTGCTGCGCACGGTGATTGCGAGGAACGCGGCCAGCAGCATTTGAAACGGCATGGGGATGAACGCGGCGAATATGCCCACGGCCATGGCGCGGGATACGGAGTGCCGATTCAGGTGCCACAGGTTTGGGTCATGCAGCAGGGTGCCCATAAATCGTAAGGATTTGTGTTCCCTGATGCTTGCCGGATCTGGCATGTAACGTTTGAATAAACGCCGTGGCATGGGCCTCTCCCTAGGATGAATGGGCCAGTATGCCCAAATTCGGCCTTATGCCTATTCAGACTTTGTGACAATTATTAAAGCGTCGTTTGCCCTGATGAACTAATCCGTGTGAAAGGGATTTTTGGGGCGGGCTATGTACACAGGGATGACAGGGCTGGCGCTGGGGTTGATGGCGTTAAGGTATTTGCCGGTACTGCCCCCGGCAGGGTGGTTAGGGGTGTTGTGCGGCCTTGCAGTAGGGCTGATGTTTTTTCGAACGTACCCGGTCGGGTTGTGGCTGCTGGGGTTGGTGTGGGCATGCGTGCAGGGGCAGTCGGCACTGGATGACCGTCTGTCGGATGCCCTCGACGGTCGCACCCTCTGGATTGAAGGGCGGGTGACTGGGTTGCCGCAACGCACGGCGTCCTACGTGGGGTTTGACATCGATACGCCCGTCTCTCGTCGGGCTGAGTTGCCGCGCACGCTTCGCTTGAGCTGGCAAGGTGGTCCGCCGGTTAACAGTGGCGAACGCTGGCGCCTGGCCGTGAAGCTGAAAAAGCCGCGGGGTCTGCTTAATCCTCAGGGGTTTGATTACGAGGCGTGGTTGCTCAGCAAGCGGATAGGCGCAACCGGAACGGTCAAGGATGGGCAGCGGCTGGCGACAGCCTCTTCTGCGTGGCGTGACGGGTTGCGTCAACGTTTGTTGAGTGTCGAGGCCCATGGCCGGGCGCCCTGGCTGGCGGCGCTGGTGATGGGGGACGGCTCCGGTCTGGACCGCGAAGACTGGAAGCTGTTGCAAACCACAGGCACCGTACATTTATTGGTGATCTCGGGGCAGCACATCGGTTTGTTTGCCGGATTGCTCTACGGACTGATCGCACTGTTCGCGCGTTATGGCATATGGCCCCGAGGCTGGCCGTGGCTGCCTTGGGCGTGTGGCCTGGCGTTTGTGGGGGCGGTCAGTTATGGCCTGTTGGCCGGATTTGAAGTGCCAGTGCAGCGCGCCTGCGTGATGCTGGGCCTGGTGCTGTTATGGCGTCTGCGCTTTCGGCATTTAGGGGTGTGGTTGCCATTTTTGCTGGCGTTGAATGCGGTGTTGCTGGTGGAGCCGTTAGCCAGCCTGATGCCTGGTTTTTGGCTTTCATTTACAGCGGTTGCCGTGCTGATTTTTACGTTCAGCGGGCGTTTGGGGGCGTGGAGTCAGTGGTCTGCCTGGACAAGGCCCCACGGCCTGATTGCCCTGGGGCTGTTTCCCGTGATGTGGGCCTTGGCGTTACCCGTGAGTGCGACCGGCCCGCTGGCGAACCTGGTGGCGGTGCCGTGGATCAGCCTGCTGGTGTTGCCCTCAGCGTTGCTGGGCACCTTCTTGCTGCCCGTGCCCTGGCTGGGAGAGGGGTTGCTTTGGGTGTCCGGGGGGCTGCTGGACGTGTTGATACGCGGTTTGACCTGGTTGGCGGGGACGTTCCCGGCCTGGTTGCCGCCAGCCGTACCGATCGGCATTTGGGCGCTGACGGCGGCAGGGGTTGTGATGCTGCTGTTGCCGGCGGGCGTTGCGCTGAGGCCATTGGGTTGGCCGCTGCTGGCATTGGCGTTTCTTGCGCCGCGCGAGCAGGTCCCGCACGGTCAGGTTGAGGTCTGGCAACTGGACGTCGGGCAAGGGTTGGCCATGCTGTTGCGCACGCGCCACCACACCCTGCTTTATGACGCGGGCCCCACGCTCCGGGATCTGGATCAGGGGGAGCGGGTGGTCGTGCCTTTTCTGCGCTCGCAAGGCATCCATGAGCTGGATTTGATGCTGATCAGCCATGCCGACTCAGACCACGCAGGGGGTGCGTTGGCGGTCCGGCGAGCGCTGAACGTCAAGCAGGTGATCAGCGGCGACGTACCGGGTTTGCCCGCTCAGTTACAGGCTCAACCTTGCGCCGCGCAAGACGGCTGGGAGTGGGACGGTGTGCGCTTCTCGCTTTGGCAATGGCCGGACGCCAGCAACGGCAACCAAAAGTCCTGTGTGCTCTTGGTACAGGCTGGCGATGAGCGGCTATTGCTGACCGGAGACATCGACGCGCAGGCTGAGCGGGCTTTTTTGCGCAGCCCTTTGGCGGTCCCGGTGCAGTGGTTGCAAGCTCCGCATCACGGCAGCCGCACCTCGTCGTCCCGGGTGTTTCTGAACGCGCTGTCTGCGCAGCATGTCTTGATTTCACGCGGGGCTGGCAACAGTTTTGGTCACCCGCACCCTCAGGTATTGGCTCGCTACCGGGCGTTGGGCATGACGGTGCTCGACAGTGCAGAACAAGGCGCCGTGCGTTTGAGCCTGGGGGCGAAGGGGGTGGCTCTGGGCGAGCGTCAACAACGCAGGTTCTGGCGCCTTGACGGGTGACAGGGGTTTTGTGCGTGCCTGAGCGGCGAGCCAATCCTATGGTAGAGTGGCGCACTTTTTCGAGGGGATTGTCACTGTGTGGGAACTGGTCAAATCCGGTGGCTGGATGATGCTGCCGATCATTCTGAGCTCTGTTGCCGCGCTGGGCATTATTGTCGAGCGTCTTTGGACATTACGCGCCAGCCGCGTGACGCCGCCTCATCTCTTGGGGCAAGTTTGGGTCTGGATCAAAGACAAGCAGCTGGACAAAGAGAAACTCAAACAACTGCGTGCTGATTCCCCGCTGGGTGAAATCCTTGCGGCGGGTCTGGCCAATTCCCGGCACGGCCGCGAGATCATGAAAGAGTGCATTGAGGAGGCGGCTGCCCGTGTGATTCACGAGCTGGAGCGCTACCTCAACGCGCTGGGCACGATCGCCGCGATGGCCCCGTTGCTGGGCCTGTTGGGCACAGTACTGGGCATGATCGATATTTTCAGCTCGTTCATGGGTTCGGGCATGACCACCAATGCTGCAATCCTGGCAGGCGGTATCTCCAAAGCGTTGATCACCACGGCAGCGGGCCTGATGGTGGGTATCCCGGCGGTGTTCTTCCATCGTTTCCTGCAGCGTCGCGTCGACGAGCTGGTGGTCGGCATGGAGCAGGAAGCCATCAAACTGGTTGAAGTCGTTCAAGGCGACCGCGAAGTCGACATGGCCGGGAGCACAGCGTGAAATTTCGCCGCAAGCCACGAGAAACGGTGGATATCAACCTCGCTTCGCTGATCGACGTGGTGTTTATCCTGCTGCTGTTTTTCGTCGTGACCACCACCTTCACCCGTGAAACCCAACTGCGGGTTGACCTGCCTGAAGCGGTGAGTGGCTCCCCGAGCGAAGATCAAACCGTTAAACAGCTGGATATCGCCATCAGCGCGGACGGCGTGTTTTCGGTGAATAACCAGTTATTGCCGAAAAATGATCTGGCCAGCCTGATGCAAGCCCTGCAGAAAGAATCCGGCGGGGACACGTCATTGCCGTTGTCGATCAGTGCGGATGGCAAAACCCAGCACCAGGCCGTGGTAACCGCCATGGATGCAGCGGGTAAGCTGGGGTTCAGCCATTTGCGCATGACCACGGTCGAGGCGCAGGCGAATCCCTGATGGCCATGTCCGATCGTTTGTTGCGGGCCTGGTACACCGGGCACCCCTTGCTGACACTATTAAGACCGCTCGAATGCCTCTACCGGCGTGTGGTGAACGGCAAGCGTGCGCGTTTTATGGCCGGGCAGGGCGACATTTATCGAGCCCCGGTGCCTGTCGTAGTCGTGGGCAATATCACCGTGGGAGGCACAGGCAAAACGCCTTTGATCCTGTGGCTGATCGCGCATTGCCAACGTAAAGGGCTGCGGGTCGGGGTGGTCAGCCGGGGATACGGCGCCAGACCGGGGCAGTTCCCTTGGCGGGTCACGGCGGATCAACCGGCCGCAGAGGCGGGGGATGAGCCGTTGTTGATTGTGCAGCGCACGGGTGTGCCGTTAATGATCGATCCGGATCGCAGCCGTGCGGTGAAAACGCTGTTGGCCACCGAGCCGCTGGACGTGATCCTGTCTGATGACGGTCTGCAACATTACCGGCTGGCCCGCGATCTGGAACTGGTACTGATCGATAACGCGCGCGGCCTGGGTAACGGCCGCTGCCTGCCAGCCGGCCCACTGCGTGAACCGGCCGAACGCCTCAGCAGTGTCGATGCGGTGCTGTACAACGGCGCCCAAACAGACCCTGCCCTAGGTTTTGCCTTTCAGTTGCAGCCGACAGCGCTCATCAACGTGCGCACGGGTGAGCGTCAGGCACTGGATTATTTTCCTCCTGAGCAAGCACTGCACGCGGTGGCCGGTATCGGTAACCCGCAGCGTTTTTTCAAAACCCTTGAAACGCTACACTGGCGGCCAATTGCCCACGCGTTTGCCGACCATGCGCCCTACAGTGCTGAAGTTCTGAATTTCAAGCCGGACTTGCCGCTGGTCATGACGGAGAAGGATGCGGTGAAATGCCGCGACTTTGCCGCGCCGAACTGGTGGTATCTGGCGGTAGACGCTGTACCTTCAGAGGCCTTCGCGCTCTGGTTGGATCAACAGTTGTTGCGTCTTTTGCCTGATCGTTTTTTGCCCTAACTCATCTTTATTCAGGGAAACCTTATGGACACCAAATTGCTCGACATCCTTGCCTGCCCGGTTTGCAAAGGCCCGCTCAAGCTCAGCGCCGACAAAACGGAGCTGATCAGCAAGGGCGCCGGTCTTGCGTACCCGATCCGTGATGGCATTCCGGTCATGCTGGAAACCGAAGCCCGCACCCTCACCGATGATGAGCGTCTGGATAAATGATTCCGGTTTTTACGGTCGTCATCCCCTCGCGTTTTGCCTCGACGCGTTTGCCCGGCAAGCCGTTGCAAATGATTGCGGGCAAACCCATGGTCCAGCATGTTTGGGAACAGGCGTGCAAAAGCAGTGCGCAGCGTGTTGTGGTTGCCACCGATGACGCGCGCATCGTCGAAGCCTGCAAGGCGTTTGGCGCCGAGGTGCTGTTGACCCGGGCCGACCATGAGTCAGGCACCGATCGTCTGGCCGAAGTGGCCACGCAATTGGGCCTGGCCAGTGATGCGATCGTGGTCAACGTTCAGGGTGATGAGCCGCTGATCCCGCCGCAAGTGATTGACCAGGTGGCTGTCAACCTCGCGGCCCATGGTGAAGCCAGCATGGCCACCCTGGCCGAGCCGATTGAAGACGTCGCGACCCTGTTCAACCCGAACGTGGTCAAAGTGGTCAGCGATGTCAACGGGCTGGCCCTGACGTTTAGCCGTGCCACATTGCCGTGGGCGCGTGACGATTTTGCCCTGAGCACCGAGCGTTTGCCTGAGGGCGTGCCTTACCGCCGACACATCGGGATCTACGCCTACCGGGCGGGCTTCCTGCATGACTTCGTCAGCTGGGGGCCGTGCTGGCTTGAAAACACCGAGCGCCTGGAGCAACTGCGGGCGTTGTGGCATGGCGTGCGGATTCATGTGGCCGATGTGCTGCAAGCCCCCCCTGCGGGAGTCGACACCCCTGAAGACCTTGAGCGCGTTCGGCGTTTGTTGGAGGCGTGATGCGCATCCTGTTTGTATGCCTGGGCAATATTTGCCGTTCGCCAACGGCCGAAGGTGTGCTGCGCCACAGACTTCAGCAGGCGGGTCTGGAGGGGCAGATTGAAGTGGCGTCGGCCGGGACTGGCGGCTGGCATGCTGGCGAGCCGCCGGACAAGCGCACGCAACGGGCCGCTCTGCGGCGGGGCTATGACCTGTCGCAGCAACGAGCGCAACAGGTTCGTGCGCAGGATTTCGAGCGCTATGACCTGATTCTGGCGATGGATAACAGCAACCTGCGGGACCTCAAGGCCCTACAGCCTGCCAAGGGCAAGGCTGAGCTGGATCTGTTCCTGCGTCGGTATCAGGGCGTGAAACATGAAGTTCCCGACCCTTATTACGACGGTGAACAAGGGTTCGAAGAAGTGCTGGACTTGATAGAAGCGGCCTGTGATGGGCTGGTGATCGAATTGAAGGGACGTGTATGAGTTTGCAGTTGCAGGTTGATGCGTCGCTCAAACCGTTCAACAGCTTCGGTGTCGATGTGCGTGCGCGGCTGTTTGCCGAGGCGCACAACGACGACGAGGTGCGTGAAGCGTTGCAATATTGCGCCGAGCGCGAATTACCCTTGCTGGTCATTGGCGGTGGCAGCAACGTGCTGCTGACTCAGGATGTTCAGGCGCTGGTCTTGCGCATGGCCACCCGCGGCATTCGGGTGATCGAGGATGGCGGGCAGCGTGTGGTGGTCGAGGCCGAGGCGGGCGAGGTATGGCATGCCTTTGTCTTGTGGACCCTGGCCCAGGGGTTCGCCGGGCTTGAGAATCTGAGTCTGATCCCCGGTACGGTCGGCGCTGCACCGATGCAGAACATTGGCGCCTACGGGGTGGAGATCAAGGATGTGTTTGCCGGGCTGACGGCGCTGGATCGTCAAACGGGCCAGCTGCGTGATTTCACGCTCGAGGAATGCAACTTTGGTTACCGCGACAGCGTGTTCAAACAGCATCCGGGGCGCTGGTTGATTTTACGGGTCCGTTTTGCCCTGAGCCGCGCTGCCCGTTTGCACCTGGAGTACGGCCCGGTACGCCAGAGACTGAGCGAACAAGGTATCCATCAGCCGACGGCCGCGGATGTCAGTCGCGCCATCAGCAGCATCCGCAGCGAAAAACTGCCTGATCCAGCGGTGCTTGGCAATGCCGGGAGTTTCTTCAAAAACCCTGTGGTGTCCTCAGCACTGGCGGCTGAGCTGAAATTGACCCACCCCAACCTCGTCGGCTATCCGCAACCCGATGGCCAGGTCAAGCTGGCGGCCGGGTGGTTGATCGAGACGGCTGGCTGGAAAGGCTTCCGGGAAGAAGATGCAGGCGTCCATCGCTTGCAGTCGCTGGTGTTGGTCAACTATGGCGCGGCAACTGGTGTGCAATTGTTATCGCTGGCGCAGCGCATTCAGGAAGACATCGCCCGGCGGTTCAATGTGCAGCTTGAGATGGAACCCAATCTGTATTGATGAGCGCCTTCGCGGCGTCATTGGCAGTGCCCTGAGGACATTCAATGAAACATAAGCCTGCATGGGCCCTGGCGTTGACTCTGGTGGCGCTGTCGGGGTGCACCACTGCACCTCCGCGGGATCAGGGCAACCTGTGCAACATCTACCGGCAATACCCGCGCTGGTATGAAGATTCCCTTGCTATGCAGAGTCAATGGGGCACACCGCCCCAGGTGGCGATGGCAATCATGAAGCAGGAGAGCAGTTTCGTGGCCGACGCGCTGCCACCGCGTGCTTATCTGTTGTGGGTCATCCCCTGGGGGCGTGTGAGTCCTTCCTACGGATATGCTCAGGCTCAGCCTCCCGCCTGGAGTGACTTTGAAAGAAGCACCGGCAAAAGTGGGTCGCGGGACAACTTTGCGGACGCCATCCGCTTTATCGGCTGGTATACGGCGGGCACGCAACAGCAGTTGGGGATTTCCAAGTGGGATGCTTATAACCAGTATTTGGCCTATCACGAAGGTCGAGGGGGCTACAGTCGCGGGACTTACCGCGCCAAGCCCTGGCTGATGCAGGTCGCGCGCAAAGTTGAGCAGCAGTCCAGAACCTACGGTGCGCAGCTTAACCAGTGCCGCGGCGAGTTAGAGAGCAAGCGTCGTTCATTCTGGTTCTTCTAAGATTTGACGGACATTAAAAAGCCCCGCCTGATTGCTCAGGCGGGGCTTTTTAACAGCGGCTGGAATCAGGCGAGGGGCTTAGGCTCGTGTTCTTCTTCCAGGGCTTTAGGGTTTTGCTCGATCAGGTCTTCGACGGAACGCAGGTTTTCGTCGACGGTTGGCGTCGTGTGCTCTGCAACGGCCTCGGTAGCTTGCGCTTGAGCAGCGGCTGCGGCAGCAGCGGCTTCACGCTTGCGGCGACGCACTTCACGTGGGTCGTTAGGGGCGCGACCGTTGCTGGTCAGGGCACTTGCCACAGGCGCTGCAACGACAGCCACTTCAACCACCTCAGCCTTCACAATCACTTCAACCGGTTCTGGTTGGGCGATTACTTCAGGTTCAGCAGGCTGCGGCGCAGCGGGTGCTTCCTCAATCATCACAGGCTCGGCAACGGGTTCGCGCAGGGTACGCGCTTCCTTGACGGGCTCAGGACGCTTTTCAAAAGCAGGCTTTTCAACGACTGGCGCTTGTACAACCGGCGTCTCTGCCGCTGGGGCCTCTGCAACAGGCTCTGCTGTCAGTTCGACGGGTGCTTCAATCACAGGCGCAGGCTCGGAAGCGGCCTTGATCTGAGGCTGAGTCTCTTGGGCCGGAGCCACTTCAACTTCAGGCGCTTTAACCGCTTCGACCGGTGTTGTGGCTTCAATCACGGGAGTTTCAACGACTGGCGCTTGCGCTACCGGTGTTTCAACAACAGGCGTTTCAACAACCGGTGCCGAAGCAGCGGGCGTCTCAACAATCGCCACGGCCTTGGTTTGCTCTGCAACTACGGTTTCAGCCGGAGCCGATTCCTGGGTTGCCGCGGTCGCCCGTTCGGCTTGCTGATTGGCCTGGGCTTCAGCCGGGGCGCTGATTACAGTGCTGGCAACGGCTTCTGTCACGGCCAGACCGGCCGCCAGTTCAGCTGTGGTGGCTGGCGCGTTTTCAGCTTTGGCTTCTTCACTGCCTTCTTCCGAGCCTTCGATCACATTGCCGTTGGCATCACGTTGGCGCTCGCGACGATTGCTGCGACGACGCTGACCGCGTGAGCGGCGACGTGGGCGATCGCCCTCGGCGTTGTCCTGGGAATCATCCTGGATTTGTTCAGCGTTGCTCAGAGCGGCTTCGTCTTCGACAGCAGGCGCGGCTTGCTCTGTGCGAGGGGCGCGTTCTTCACGTGGCGGGCGAGGTTGACGCTCTTCACGGGGTGGGCGGGCCGGGCGTTCTTGCTCAGGGGTGATGGCCGGCGCGGCATCCAGAGGTTCGCGCAATTCACGTACGCGCTCTTCACGTTCGCCACGCGGCTTGCGGTCTTCACGCGGTGCGCGTGGAGCGCGCTCTTCACGAGGCGGACGAGGTTGACGCTCTTCACGGGCTACAACCGGTGTCTCTTCACGAGGTTCACGGGCTTCACGCGGCTCACGTGGGGCGCGCTCTTCACGCGGTGCACGCTCTTCGCGAGGTTTGCGCTCTTCGTCGCGGCGACCGTTGCGATTGCGGCTTTGCTGACGGCCGTTGCGACGCTCTTCGTTACGCTGCGGACGTTCAGTGGCCGGTTTTTCAACCACGGTCGGCGCCGGTGCTGGTTCTTCCTTGGAGGCAAACAGGCTGACCAGTGACTTCACCAGGCCTTTGAACAGGCTTGGTTCGGCGATGGTTGGCGCGGGAGCCGGTGCAGCGGCAGCAGCTTCGGTCGGGACCGGCGCCGAGGTGCGGGCCGGGGCTGTCTTGACGGCAGCTTCCTGACGAACCAGGGTGCGGGTGGCAGCAGCCGGCTGAACTTCTTCCACTTCAGCGGCAGCCGCGGCGATTTCATAGCTGGACTGATTGGTGTGGGCTTCCGGGCTGTCATCACGCAGGCGCTGCACTTCGAAGTGAGGCGTTTCGAGGTGGTCGTTCGGCAGAATGACGATGCGTGCGCGAGTCCGCAGTTCGATCTTGGTGATCGAGTTGCGTTTTTCGTTAAGCAGGAACGCAGCAACCGGGATTGGCACCTGGGCACGAACTTCGGCAGTACGGTCTTTCAGGGCTTCTTCTTCGATCAGGCGCAGGATGGCCAGCGACAGGGACTCGACGTCGCGGATGATGCCGGTGCCGTTGCAGCGCGGGCATACGATGCCGCTGCTTTCGCCCAGAGAAGGACGCAGACGCTGACGGGACATTTCCAGCAAGCCGAAGCGCGAGATGCGGCCGACCTGTACGCGGGCGCGGTCTGCTTCCAGGCATTCGCGGACTTTCTCTTCCACGGCGCGCTGGTTTTTGGCAGGGGTCATGTCGATGAAGTCGATGACGATCAGGCCGCCGATGTCGCGCAGGCGCAACTGGCGAGCGATTTCTTCAGCCGCTTCAAGGTTGGTTTGCAGGGCAGTTTCTTCGATATCGCTGCCTTTGGTGGCGCGCGCCGAGTTGATGTCGATGGACACCAGGGCTTCGGTCGGGTCGATAACGATGGAGCCGCCGGAAGGCAGTTCAACGACGCGCTGGAAAGCGGTCTCGATCTGGCTTTCGATCTGGAAACGATTGAACAGCGGAACGCTGTCTTCGTAGAGTTTGATTTTGCTGGCGTACTGCGGCATCACCTGGCGAATGAATGTCAGGGCTTCGTCCTGGGCTTCAACGCTGTCGATCAGAACTTCGCCGATGTCCTGGCGCAGGTAATCGCGGATGGCACGGATGATGACGTTGCTTTCCTGGTAGATCAGGAACGGGGCAGCGCGGTCCAGCGAGGCTTCTTTGATGGCGGTCCACAGTTGCAGCAGGTAGTCGAGGTCCCACTGCATTTCTTCGCTGCTGCGGCCCAGGCCGGCAGTGCGCACGATCAGGCCCATGTCGGCAGGGGCGATCAGGCCGTTCAGCGCTTCACGCAGTTCGTTGCGCTCTTCGCCTTCAATGCGGCGCGAGATGCCGCCAGCGCGCGGGTTGTTCGGCATCAGAACCAGGTAACGGCCGGCCAGGCTGATGAACGTGGTCAGGGCTGCGCCCTTGTTGCCACGCTCTTCTTTCTCGACCTGAACGATGACTTCCTGGCCTTCGCTCAGGACGTCCTTGATATTGACGCGGCCTTCAGGGGCTTTCTTGAAGTATTCGCGGGAGATTTCTTTGAGGGGCAGGAAGCCGTGGCGCTCAGAGCCGAAATCGACAAAGGCAGCCTCAAGGCTGGGTTCGATGCGAGTAATACGGCCTTTGTAGATGTTGGCTTTCTTTTGCTCGCGCGCACCTGACTCGATGTCCAGGTCATAGAGGCGTTGGCCATCTACCAGTGCTACGCGCAACTCTTCAGGTTGAGTTGCGTTAATCAGCATTCTTTTCATGTTGTACCGTCGGTTTCCGGGCTGCCGGAAACGGCGTTCGGCACACACGACTTCTCATGGTCGGTGTCAGGTGCGTCAGGAGTAGTTGGCCACTCCAGTGTCCAGCGAGGTTCAACCCGGAGGCCGAAGTCGCGACTAACGCGTCCTGCTTGCTGTGGTGCTAATGCACCGCCTTAAGCAAAAGTCTGGTCAGGAGGAGGAATCAACCGGCGGCTGTGGACGAGATGAAGCGTCTTGATAAAGCCTATTGCTACACAGTCCGGCGGTTGTGCATCTCCACCCTACACGTATCCCTGATAATTCGGGTGCTGCCGCGCGCAGAATCCGCAGCGGGTTGGCATTTACCGTGAACTCCAAAAGGGGAGGCCACGCATCATGGCTAATAAAGGCGAAGTTTCCGAAACGTTCGCTCGGCATCCCCGGGGCTGACTGCACTTTGTGAACTGGCCGTGAATATCGGCGTAAAAGGCGAGTTTGCACTCTGCTTTCCAGGCTCGCTTCAGGCCTCATGTCACCTGCGCTTGTTACAACTCCAGGCATTCCGTTGCAGCAAAAGTCCCGTAGGACGGCCTCGCGTCCTCGTGAAGAGCGTTGGTCAGGGCCGGCGATACACCGTTAATCCGCTGTCCGGGCCGCTTTTGGCGGCGTTCGCGACTATAGCAGCAATGATTAAGTGCTTCAATTCCATAAAAAATTGTTATCATCCGCGCCATGACGACGACTACCCCCCCGACCCCCAGCGTCCAGCTGCTTGAGGTCTCGCCGGAATATGCCGGCCAACGCATTGATAACTTTCTTCTTGCTCGCCTCAAAGGTGTTCCCAAGACCTTGATTTACCGCATTTTGCGTAAAGGCGAAGTGCGCGTGAACAAGGGCCGGATCAAGCCTGAGTACAAGCTTCAGGCGGGCGATATCGTGCGCGTGCCCCCTGTGCGAGTCCCTGAGCGCGATGAGCCTGTGCCGTTGGCGCAAGGGCTGTTGCAGCGGCTTGAAGCGGCGATTGTCTACGAAGACAAGGCCTTGATTGTGCTGAACAAGCCCGCGGGCATTGCGGTGCATGGGGGCAGCGGTCTTAATTTCGGCGTTATTGAAGCCTTTCGTCAGTTGCGCCCCGATGTCAAAGAGTTGGAGCTGGTGCATCGTCTCGACCGTGATACCTCGGGTCTGCTGATGATCGCCAAAAAACGCAGCATGTTGCGTCACTTGCATGAAGCGTTGCGTGGCGACGGTATCGACAAGCGCTACATGGCACTGGTGCGCGGTCATTGGGCGTCTTCCATCAAGCAGGTGCGTGCGCCGCTGATGAAAAGCAACTTGCGTTCCGGCGAGCGCATGGTGGAAGTGAATGAAGAGGGCAAGGAATCAGTCACGGTGTTTAAGGTGCTGCGTCGCTTCGGCGACTTTGCCACCCTGATTGAGGCCAAGCCCATTACCGGTCGTACCCACCAGATCCGCGTGCACACGTTGCATGCCGGGCACTGCATTGCGGGCGATACCAAGTACGGCGAAGAAGGTTTCTCGAAAGAAATTCGCGATCTGGGTGGCAAGCGTTTGTTCTTGCACGCCTACATGCTGACGGTGCCGATGCCGGATGGGGGCGAAATGAAATTTCAGGCGCCGGTCGACGACATGTGGGCCAAGACCGTGGAGCGACTGAGTGTCGTCTGAGTACAAGCTGCTGATTTTTGATTGGGATGGCACGCTGGCGGATTCCATCGGCCGTATCGTGACCTCGATGCAAGAAGCTGCGCGGCGCGCAGGGCGTGCCGAGCGTGATGATGAGGCGATCAAGGGCATTATCGGGCTGGGGTTGCCTGAGGCAATTCTGACGCTTTATCCCGATATGGCGGCAGAGCAGGTGATTGCCTTCCGTCAGCACTATGCCAATACCTATATTGCTCTGGATGCCGAGCCTTCCCCTTTGTTTGTCGGTGTGGTCGAGTCGCTTGAGGCTTTTCGTGCGCAGGGCTATCGTCTGGCTGTTGCAACAGGTAAGGCTCGGCGGGGGCTGGATCGCGTGCTCAAGGCTCACGGCTGGGAGCGTTTTTTCGACGTGACCCGCGCCGCCGATGAAACCGCCAGTAAGCCAGATCCCTTGATGCTCAATCAGATTCTCGCGCACTGCGACATGCGGCCGGAGCAGGCGCTGATGGTGGGTGATGCCTCCTTCGATCTGCTAATGGCGCGCAATGCCGGTATTGATTCGGTTGCTGTGAGTTACGGGGCTCAGTCGATTGAGCGTTTGCGCGACTTTGACCCGGTGCTGGAGGTTGATCATTTTCCCGAGTTGCGTGGCTGGTTGGAGGCGCGCGCTCATTCACGTCTTTGCTGAGGTAACGCATGGTTGATCAATGGAAGGCGCCTGTCGAGGCTGAGCCCGCCGCGGGCGATGACAAGAGCTGGAAGCTGCTGGAAAAAACCTTGCTGGCCGGTATTCAGGAGCAGCGCCGAGCGCGGCGCTGGGGGATTTTCTTCAAACTGCTCTCATTCTTGTTGCTGGTGGCTGTGCTGTTGACCTTCACGCCGGTGATGGAGATGGAGCGCAATGTCGCTTCGGGTACGCACTACAGTGCATTGATCGATGTGCGGGGTGTGATCGCCGATAAAGAGCAGGCCAGCGCCGACAATCTGGTGACCAGCCTGCAAGCGGCGTTTGACGATCCGAAGGTTAAGGGCGTGGTGCTGCGCATCAATAGTCCGGGCGGCAGTCCTGTGCAATCGGGTTACGTGTACGACGAAATACGCCGTCTGCGCGGGTTGCACCCCGAGACCAAGGTGTATGCGGTGATCTCCGATCTGGGTGCTTCAGGTGCTTATTACATTGCCAGCGCGGCCGATGAGATTTATGCCGACAAGGCCAGTCTGGTGGGTTCGATTGGTGTCACGGCGGCCGGTTTTGGATTTGTTGGTGCCATGGAGAAGCTCGGCGTGCAGCGTCGCGCTTACACCTCGGGCGAGCACAAGGCGTTTCTGGATCCGTTTGAGCCCGAAAAGCCGGATGAAACCAAGTTCTGGCAGGGCGTACTCAATATTACCCATGAGCAGTTCATTGCCAGCGTCAAACAAGGGCGCGGCGATCGTCTGAAGGATAAGGAGCATCCCGAGCTGTTTTCGGGGCTGGTCTGGACGGGGCAGCAGGCACTGCCTTTGGGGTTGATCGATGGGCTGGGTAATGCCAGTTCTGTTGCACGTGATGTGATCGGTGAGAAAGAACTGGTCGACTTTACGGTGCAAGAATCGGCGTTCGATCGTTTCTCTAAAAAGCTGGGTGCCAGCGTGGCGGAGCATATCGCCCTGTGGATGGGCTTTCAGGGCCCGACCCTTCGCTAAGGGAATGTCGCTTGAAGAGCCGACCTGAGAAGGTCGGCTTTTTTGTGTCCGGTCCAGGCGTCAGGGGATGCTGATACCTTCATTAATAAGCATGGTCACAAGGCTGATAAGCGGCAGCCCGACCAGGCTGGTGGCGTCATCGCCCTCGGTGCGTTCAAACAGGCTGACCCCGAGGCCTTCTGCTTTGAAGCTGCCAGCGCAGTCGTAGGGTTGCTCGGCATGCAGGTAGCGTTCGATCTGCTGCGTGGTGAGCGGTCGCATGTGCACGGTAAAAGGTACGCAGTCGGTCTGGTACTTGCCGGTCTGGCTGTTGAGCAGCGTCAGGCCGGTCAGGAAGCTGACGCTGGCGCCGCTGGCGTCCAGCAGTTGCTGGCGCGCATTGTCAAAGGTGTGAGGCTTGCCAAGGATCTTTGCGTCAAGGACGGCTACTTGGTCGGAACCGATGATCAGGTGCTGTGGGTGGCTGCCAGCCAGGGCTTGCGCCTTTTGCAGGGATAGGCGCCGGACCAGTTCCGTTGCGCTCTCGTCAGGGGAGTGGGCTTCGTCAATATCGGGTGAGCTGCACGTGAAAGGAAGGCGCAGGCGGTCGAGCAATTGGCGGCGATAAACCGAGCTTGAGGCGAGTAATAAAGGCAGCATGCGCGTCTCCTGAAGATGAGCGGCGATTCTAGCGGGCGTACGGGATGTCGCACAGGCACAATTTCCTTTGACAGGTGAGGGGGTCGTCCCTAGAATGCTGCGCCTATGTTGAATGACCCGATTCCACCTCACGTTGACCCGCGCAAATTGGCTGATCGTGGCACTACCCTTCAAGGTGAAGTGCTGCTGGCCGATTTGGAGAGACTCTGCGACCCGCTTTCCGACGATGTCGGTACGGTGCAGGCTAAATTTGTTTTTGAGCGCGACGAGCGAAGATCTGTGGTAATACACAGCTCCATCGACGTCGAGGTCAAGATGGTTTGCCAGCGTTGTCTTGAGCTGGTCACCCTGCCGATCCACAGCGAATGCAGTTATGCCGTGGTGAAAGAGGGTGCGAATACCCAGTCGTTACCGAAAGGTTATGACGTGCTGGAACTGGGCGAAGATCCATTGGATCTGCATGCACTGATCGAGGAGGAGCTTTTGCTCGCCTTGCCCATTGTGCCTGCTCATCATCCGGAAGAATGCCAGCAGCCGGCGGGTCTCGATGAGCCCGATCCAGGCGAGGACGAGGTAACGCGGTCCAACCCGTTCAGTGTATTGGCGCAGTTAAAGCGTGACCCAAACGTTTAGGAGTTAATCAATTATGGCTGTTCAGCAGAACAAAAAATCCCGCTCTGCCCGTGACATGCGTCGTTCGCACGATGCTCTTTCGGCTAGCACGCTGTCTGTAGAAAAAACCACCGGTGAAATTCACCTGCGTCACCACGTATCGCCAGAAGGCGTATACCGTGGTCGTAAAGTGATCGACAAGGGCGCTGACGAGTAATCACTTGTCCGTTCAGGTCATCGCGATCGACGCAATGGGCGGGGACTTCGGTCCCCGCAGCATTGTTCAGGCATGTATCGCTTGCCTATCTGCTACGCCCTCGCTTCACCTGACCCTCGTAGGTCAACCCTCCGTACTTGAAGATTTGATCGCCAGTCACTCGGCTGTGGATCGCTCGCGCCTGACCATTACTCCTGCCTCCGAAGTCATTGCCATGAGTGAACGGCCGTCCCATGCCTTGCGTGGTAAGCCGGATTCTTCCATGCGTGTGGCGCTGGAATTGTTGCGTGATGGCAAAGTGCAAGCGTGTGTGAGTTCCGGCAATACGGGTGCATTAATGGCCCTGTCGCGGTTTGTCCTTAAAACCCTGCCGGGTATTGATCGTCCGGCAATGGTTGCGGCAGTGCCCACGCAGGCAGGCTATTGTCAGTTGCTGGATCTCGGGGCCAATGTCGACTGCACTGCGCAGCAGTTGTTTCAGTTTGCCGTGATGGGGTCGGTGGCTGCGCAGGCGCTGGGTACACAACGCCCGCGCGTGGCGCTGCTCAATATTGGCACGGAAGACATCAAGGGCAATCAGCAGGTCAAGGAGGCCGCCAGTCTGCTTCAGGCTGCGCCGGGTTTGAATTACATCGGTTTTGTCGAGGGTGATGGGCTGTATCGGGGTGAAGCGGACGTCGTCGTGTGCGACGGATTTGTCGGCAATATCCTGCTCAAGTCCAGCGAAGGTCTGGCCACCATGATTGGTGGCCGCATTGAAGCCTTGTTCAAGCGCACGCTTTTGGGTCGTTTTGTCGGTGTGCTGGCCTTGCCTTTGTTGCGCCGCCTGCAGGCTGATCTGGCGCCTGCCCGGCACAACGGGGCGAGTTTTCTAGGGTTGCAGGGCATTGTGATCAAGAGTCACGGTTCGGCAGGTGCTCAGGGCTTTCAAAGTGCGATAGAGCGCGCATTGATTGAAATCCATGAAGACCTGCCAAAGCGTTTACATGGGCGTCTTGAAGGGTTGTTACCGTAGGCGTTTTGCCGGCCGAGTGCTTAAATGTGACCGCTCGGTCCAAACAGCCATCCAACTGTCAGTTTCTTGCGTCCGCAATGGCGGAACGTCAATTCACCGACGACCAGATTATTAGGGGCTTGTTACATGTCTACATCCCTCGCATTCGTCTTTCCAGGGCAGGGTTCGCAGTCCCTCGGCATGTTGGCCGAGCTGGGCGCGGCACATCCGCTGGTCCTGGAAACATTTAAAGAAGCGTCTGACGCTATGGGTTACGACCTGTGGGCGTTGACCCAGGAAGGCCCTGCCGAGAAGCTCAATCAAACTGATATTACCCAGCCTGCGATTCTGACGGCCTCGATTGCCTTGTGGCGCTTGTGGTTGGCCGAAGGTGGCAAGCGTCCTGATTATGTCGCGGGCCATAGCTTGGGCGAATACAGCGCACTGGTTGCTGCTGAATGCCTGACCCTGGCTGAAGCGGTCAAGCTGGTAGAGCGTCGTGGGCGTCTGATGCAGGAGGCCGTACCGGCCGGTCAGGGCGCCATGGCGGCGATTCTGGGCCTTGATGATGCCGTTGTTATCCAGGCATGTGCAGAGGCTGCGCAAGGCGAAGTCGTCAGTGCAGTGAACTTCAACTCGCCGGGCCAAGTGGTGATCGCCGGTGCCAAGGCGGCGGTTGAACGTGCCATGGAGCTGTGCAAGGCGGCGGGCGCCAAACGCGCCTTGCCGCTACCGGTGAGCGTACCGTCGCACTGCGAACTGATGCGCCCGGCGGCAGAACGTTTTGCCGAGTCGATTGAAGCCATTGACTGGCAAATGCCGAAGATCTCGCTGGTGCAAAACGTCAGTGCCGCTGTGGCCGGTGACCTGGACACCCTCAAGCGCGATTTGCTTGAGCAGCTGTATAAGCCTGTGCGTTGGGTTGAGTCGGTTCAATGCCTGGCGGCCAATGGCCCGGTTGATCTGGTTGAATGCGGCCCGGGCAAGGTTTTGGTCGGCATCAGCAAGCGTTGTGCTGAAGGCGTCACCACCCACAATTTGAATACCCCGGATGCCTTCGCCGCTGCGCGTGCGGCACTGGACTGAATCAGGAGAATTCTGCATGAGCTTGCAAGGTAAAGTTGCACTGGTAACAGGCGCTAGCCGTGGCATTGGCCAGGCGATCGCACTGGAGTTGGGGCGTCAGGGCGCCATCGTGATCGGCACCGCGACCTCGGCCTCTGGCGCTGAGCGCATTGCCGCGACGCTGAAAGAAAACGGTGTTCAAGGCACCGGTATGGAACTCAACGTCACCAATGACGAATCGGTTGCGGCGGTGTTGGCCAGCATTCAGGAGCAATTCGGTGCGCCGGCAATTCTGGTCAATAATGCCGGTATCACCCGCGATAACCTGATGATGCGCATGAAAGACGACGAGTGGCATGACGTTGTCGATACCAACCTGAACAGTCTGTTCCGCCTGTCCAAGGGTGTTTTGCGTGGCATGACCAAGGCTCGTTGGGGTCGAATTATCAACATTGGCTCGGTTGTGGGTGCCATGGGCAACGCAGGCCAAGTAAACTATGCCGCGGCCAAAGCCGGCCTTGAAGGTTTCAGTCGTGCTCTGGCGCGTGAAGTGGGCTCGCGCTCCATCACGGTCAACTCGGTAGCGCCCGGCTTTATCGACACCGACATGACGCGCGAATTGCCTGAAGCACAGCGTGAAGCGTTGCTGACACAGATTCCACTGGGTCGTCTGGGTCAGGCTCAAGAGATCGCGAATGTGGTGTCTTTCCTGGCTTCGGACGGCGCAGCTTACGTGACTGGGGCTACAATCCCGGTCAACGGCGGGATGTACATGAGTTAAATGTGACGGATTGCTTCAAAAAAATGTCATACGAGCTGTCTAAAATCCGTTATAAAGCTGCATCTTTTTATAGGTAGCCGGTCATTGCGGGGCACGTGCAAAGCTTTCAGTTGAAAAATTGAAAAGCCTTTAGATACACTTGCCCACTGGCCAGCTGCCTGAATTTGTCCATTAGGAGTGAAAACAAGGTATGAGCACCATCGAAGAACGCGTCAAGAAAATCGTTGCCGAGCAACTGGGCGTTAAAGAAGAAGAAGTGACCAACAGCGCTTCCTTCGTTGAAGACCTGGGTGCCGACTCCCTTGACACCGTTGAGCTTGTGATGGCTCTGGAAGAGGAATTCGAGACCGAAATTCCTGACGAAGAAGCTGAGAAGATCACTACTGTACAAGCTGCTATCGATTACGTTACTGCCCACCAGGCGTAATAGTTTGTAATCGTTGCACGCTGTCATGGAAAAACCGCACTGCCGCTCAGGCGTGCGGTTTTTTCTTTAGGCGTGATGCAAAGTGTCGTCAATAGAATAAAGGAGAGTGCTGTGTCGCGTAGACGCGTCGTAGTCACCGGTATGGGGATGTTGTCGCCACTGGGTGCGGATGTTCCGAGCACCTGGCAAGGCATTCTGGCAGGCCGCAGTGGCATTGGTCTGATCGAACACACGGATCTTTCTGCCTATTCCACCCGTTTTGGCGGCTCGGTACAGGGCTTTAACGTCGAGGATTACCTCTCCGTCAAAGAAGCCCGAAAACTTGACCTGTTTATTCAATACGGTTTGGCAGCTGGTTTTCAGGCAGTGCGTAATGCCGGCCTTGAAGTCACTGACGCCAATCGTGAGCGCATCGGTGTGGCGATGGGGTCGGGTATTGGCGGTTTGACCAATATCGAAGAAACCAGCCGTACCTTGCACGAACAAGGCCCGCGACGGATTTCTCCGTTTTTTGTGCCGGGTTCGATCATCAATATGATTTCCGGGTTCCTGTCTATCCATTTGGGGACACAGGGGCCTAACTATGCCATCTCGACCGCGTGTACCACAGGTACGCACTGCATCGGCATGGCGGCGCGCAATATTGCCTACGGCGAAGCCGATGTCATGATTGCCGGCGGTGCCGAAATGGCGGCGTGCGGTCTGGGTATGGGCGGCTTTGGCGCGTCCCGTGCGCTGTCGACGCGCAACGATGACCCGACACGCGCCAGTCGCCCGTGGGACAAAGGCCGTGACGGCTTTGTGCTGTCGGACGGTGCCGGTGCATTGGTGCTTGAGGAACTTGAGCACGCCAAGGCCCGCGGCGCGACCATCTATGCCGAGCTGATCGGTTTCGGGATGAGCGGCGACGCTTATCACATGACCTCGCCACCGGCAGATGGTGCAGGCGCGGCACGTTGCATCACCAATGCCTTGCGTGATGCGAAGGTGAACGTTGAGCAAGTGCAATACATCAATGCACACGGCACGTCGACGCCTGCCGGTGACCTGGCAGAAGTCTCGGCGATCAAGTCGGTGTTCGGTGACCACGCCTACCAGTTGGCGGTCAGCTCGACCAAGTCAATGACCGGTCACTTGCTCGGCGCAGCAGGCGCAGTGGAGGCAATTTTCAGCGTACTGGCCATCAACAGCCAGATCGCGCCGCCGACCATCAACCTCGACGAGCCCGATGAAGGCTGCGATCTGGATTTCGTGCCGCATACGCCGCGCGAAATGCCGATTGATGTCGTGCTGTCCAACTCCTTCGGGTTTGGTGGCACCAACGGCTCACTGGTTTTCCGCCGGTACGCCGAGTGATGCACAGTTGGGTCGACGGTCTGCCAGTTGACGGTTTGTCGTCGCTCAAGGACCGTGGGCTCGCCTACGGTGATGGGTTGTTTGAAACCATTGCCGTCAAGGCAGGGCACCCTTTGTTGCTGGAGCTGCACCTGCAGCGCCTGGCCCTGGGGTGTTCCCGGTTGGCGATCGCTGCGGATCATGTGTTGATCCGCAGTGAGTTGCTGACTTACGCGCAGCAAATGGGCGACGGCATTCTCAAGCTCATCCTGACACGCGGCGACAGCCAGCGCGGGTATGGCGCGTCACCCGGGGCCCAGCCTCGAAGAATTCTGCAAGCCAGTCCCTCTGCTTCCTATCCACAGGCCAATGCCCGTGACGGGGTTGCTCTGTTTGACTGTGCCACACGCTTGTCCGAACAGCCGTTGCTGGCGGGGCTCAAGCACCTCAATCGACTGGAGCAAGTGCTGGCCCGTTCCGAATGGCACGACCCGGCCTACGCCGAAGGGTTGATGCGCGATACCTCCGGGCGGGTCGTTGAAGGGGTCTTCAGTAACCTTTTTCTGGTGCAGGACGGGAGGTTGCTGACGCCCGATTTGCAACGCAGCGGCGTGGCCGGCGTCATGCGCGCAGCGTTACTCGTCGAGGCCGCGCGCCTGGCGATCCCGTGCCATATCACCGACATCAGCCTTGAGCAGTTGCAACAGGCCGATGAACTCTTTGTCTGTAACAGCGTGTATGGCGTTTGGCCCGTACGCGCATTTGCCGACCTGAGCTGGCCGGTGGGGCCGCTCACCCGTAAACTGCAAGGCATTGCCCGCACCCTATTGGATGTTTGATTCGTGAAACGTAAATTCTTGCTGCTGCTGGAGACAGGTCTGGTGCTGGCGGGCTTGATGCTGGGCGCTGGTGCCTGGAAGCTCAACGCTGCGCTTGAGCAACCGCTGAACCTGACCCAAGAGCAACTGCTTGATGTGCCCGCTGGCGCAACCCCGACCGGGACGTTCAATCGCCTTGAAGCCGACGACACACTCAGCGACGCATTTTGGCTGCGTCTGTATTGGCGCTTCAACCTGGCGGGGCAGCCGCTGCACAGCGGCGAGTACCGCATGACGCCCGGCATGACGGCGAGTGACCTTATTGGCCTGTGGCAGCGTGGCGAAGTGGTGCAATACAGCCTGACGCTGGTCGAAGGCTGGAATTTCCGCCAGGTGCGCAGTGCGCTGGCCCGTCATGAAAAAATCGAACAGACACTCGACGGCCTGAGCGACAGCGAAGTGATGGCGAAACTCGGTCATCCGGGTGAATTCCCTGAAGGGCGTTTTTTCCCCGACACCTACCGTTTTGTACGCGGCATGAGTGACGCGCAGCTCCTTGAAAAAGCCTACGATCGCCTGCACAAAGTGCTGGCCGAAGAGTGGGAGCAGCGCGACCCGGCGGTGCCTTATACCGATCCCTATCAGGCGTTGACCATGGCGTCGCTGGTCGAGAAAGAAACCGGTGTGCCTCACGAGCGTGGGCAAATAGCAGGGGTGTTTGTGCGTCGCATGAAAATCGGCATGCCTTTGCAGACCGATCCGACCGTCATTTATGGTCTGGGGGAGCGGTACAACGGTAAGTTGACCCGCGCCCACCTGCGCGAGCCGACGCCCTACAACACTTACACCATCCCCGGACTGCCGCCGACACCGATTGCCATGGTGGGGCGCGAGGCGATTCACGCAGCCTTGCACCCGGTCAGCGGCAGCAGCCTGTATTTTGTGGCCAAGGGCGATGGCAGCCATACGTTCTCAGACGATCTGGACGCGCACAACAACGCCGTTCGCGAGTTTCAGATCAAGCGCCGTGCCGACTACCGTTCAAGCCCCGCGCCCGCGCCCGCGTCTGACGCGACGCCGCCGGCCGAGCCTGCGGTTGAGCCGTCACCCGCTGAAACCGAGCCGAAAGGCGAGCAATGACACTGATGAAGGACCGCAGCCTGTGACTGGCTTGTTTATTACCCTGGAAGGCCCCGAAGGTGCGGGCAAGAGCACCAACCGCGAGTACCTGGCTGCACGCTTGCGCGAGGCGGGCATTGACGTGGTGCTGACCCGCGAACCGGGTGGAACTCCCTTGGCCGAGCGCATCCGTGAGCTGTTACTCACACCGAGCGAAGACGCCATGTGCGCCGATACCGAGCTGTTGCTGGTGTTCGCGGCTCGCGCCCAGCATTTGGCCGAGGTCATCCGCCCGGCATTGGCCCGCGGTGCGGTGGTGTTGTGCGACCGGTTTACCGACGCCACCTATGCGTATCAGGGCGGCGGTCGCGGTTTGTCGCACGCCCGTATCGCAGCGCTTGAAGCGTTTGTGCAAGGCGATCTGCGTCCGGATTTGACGCTGGTATTCGACTTGCCGATCGAAGTCGGCATGGCTCGTGCCAGTGCGCGCGGGCGTCTGGATCGTTTTGAGCAGGAAGGCCGTACTTTCTTCGATGCCGTTCGCAGCACGTATTTGCAACGCGCCGAGGCCGCGCCACAGCGTTATCGGCTGATCGACGCTGCTCAAACCCTGGAGCAGGTCCAGCGTCAACTGGATACCCTGCTGCCACAACTACTGGGTATGTACCGTGGCTGAGGTGTATCCGTGGCAAGACGATTTATGGCAGCAAATGGCCGGGCGTGCTCAGCATGCGCATGCTTACTTGCTGCACGGGCCAGCGGGGATCGGCAAGCGGGCCCTTGCCGAGCGTCTGATGGCCAGTCTGTTGTGCAAGCAGCCCGCAGGACTTGAAGCGTGCGGCACGTGCAAATCCTGTTTATTGCTGGCCGCGGGTAGCCATCCCGACAACTACATTCTTGAGCCCGAAGAAGCCGACAAGGCGATCAAGGTCGATCAGGTGCGCGAGCTGGTGAGTTTTGTCGTGCAGACGGCCCAGTTGGGCGGGCGCAAGGTGGTGCTGGTCGAGCCTGTTGAGGCCATGAACATCAATGCTGCCAATGCCTTGCTGAAAAGTCTGGAAGAACCCTCGGGCGATACGGTGTTGCTGTTGGTCAGCCACCAGTCCAGCCGTTTGTTGCCCACCATCCGCAGCCGCTGTGTTCAGCAGGCCTGCCCACTGCCGGGCGAGGCGCTGAGCCTGCACTGGTTGGCCACGGCCTTGCCCGATTGCAGTGCCCAGGAGCGTGTGGAGTTGCTGACCCTGGCGGCCGGTTCGCCTTTGGCAGCGGTCAAGTTGCAGGCCCAAGGCGTGCGCGAGCAGCGGGCAGCGGTGGTGGAGGGGGTGAAAAAACTGCTCAAGCATCAGCAGTCGGCCACTCAGTTGGCGGAAAGCTGGAATGCGATTCCCTTGTTGCTGCTGTTTGACTGGTTCTGCGACTGGTCGAGCCTGATTCTGCGCTATCAATTGACGCAGGATGAGTCAGGCCTCGGTCTGGAAGACATGCGCAAAGTGCTGCAATACCTGGCACAGAAAACCCCGCAGGAAAAAGTATTGAACATTCAGGACTGGATTCTTGCCCAGCGTCAGAAAGTGCTGGGCAAAGCCAACCTCAATCGTGTGCTGTTGCTCGAAGCGTTACTGGTGCAATGGGCAAGCCTGCCCGGCCAGCGCTGATCTGATTCAAATTCCACGCAGGTGATTACTATGCTCATCGACTCCCATTGCCATCTCGACCGTCTCGATTTAAGCGCCCACGACGGCTCGCTGGATGCCGCGCTGCAAGCGGCGCGGGCACGGGGTGTGGGGCACTTTCTGTGCATTGGTGTCAGTGCCGACAATGCGGCCGATGTCAAAGCCCTGACTGATCGTTACGACGATGTCGATTGCTCGGTGGGCGTCCATCCTCTGGACGTGCAGCCCGGTGCGGCTCCGGCGCTGGACTGGTTGCTCAGCGAGTTGAACCATCCGCGCGTCGTGGCTATCGGTGAAACTGGTCTGGATTATCACTACGAACCTGAAGCGGCCCAATTGCAGCAAATGTCATTTCGCGTTCACCTTGAGGCTGCGCAGAAGACCGGCAAACCTGTGGTCGTTCATACCCGTGGTGCCCGGGCCGATACATTGACGCTGCTGCGTGAGGCGGCCTTGCCCCAGGCGGGCGTGCTGCATTGCTTTACCGAAGACTGGGAGATGGCAAAGGCTGCGCTGGACCTGGGGTTTTACATTTCATTGTCGGGCATCGTGACCTTCCGCAATGCCGATGCGCTGCGCGATGTGGCGCGACAGGTGCCTGCCGACCGCTTGCTGGTGGAGACCGATTCCCCTTACCTCGCGCCCATTCCTTACCGTGGCAAGCCGAATCTTCCGCAATACGTGCGCGAAGTGGCAGAGTTCCTGGCCATGCTGCGTGGTGAGTCCTACGAACGCTTTGCAGAGCAGACCACCGAAAACTTCCAGCGCCTGTTCCCGTTAGCGCGGGTCCAACGCTGATCGGAGCGTGCGGCACACAGGCAAAAAAAACCCGGGCTCTGGGGGAATCCGGGTTAAGACCATTAGGAGTAAAACAAAGGCACACAGTCCCTGGCGGCCTTTATCGGCGAAGCACTTGGGGGGATGTACCGCCGACTCCTTTAGTATTGGTCAGCTTTAACGGGCGTCCAGTCCTGGCTGTACATTTTTTAAACAGATTTGGAATACCCGTGATTCGGTTGAGTACGCATTAGCTGCCGCACAATTTACCTGCACCCATCGATTTGCAGGATGATCCGTGCAATTTAGCGTGACTTAGGCATAATACCGGGCTTCGATTTTGACCCCTACAGACCTTTTCTTATGCACAAAGAACCCCGTAAGGTCCGTGAGTTTCGTCGCCGTGAGCAAGAAATTCTCGATACCGCGCTCAAGCTGTTCCTCGAACAGGGTGAAGACAGCGTCACCGTCGAGATGATTGCGGATGCCGTCGGTATCGGCAAAGGCACCATTTACAAGCACTTCAAATCCAAGGCCGAGATCTACCTGCGCCTGATGCTCGATTACGAGCGCGATTTGAACGAGCTGCTGCATTCCGCTGATGTGGACAAGGATAAGGAAGCGCTGTCGCGTGCCTACTTTGAATTCCGCATGCGCGATCCTCAGCGTTATCGGCTGTTTGACCGGCTTGAAGAAAAGGTCGTCAAAGGCAATCAGGTGCCTGAGCTGGTGGAGGAGTTACACAAAATTCGTGCGTCGAATTTTGAGCGCCTGACCCTGCTGATCAAGGGCCGTATCAGCGAAGGCAAGCTGGAAGATGTGCCGCCTTACTTCCACTATTGCGCCGCCTGGGCATTGGTGCACGGCGCCGTGGCGCTCTATCACTCGCCGTTCTGGAGCAATGTGCTGGAAGACCAGGAAGGTTTTTTCCAGTTCCTGATGGACATCGGTGTGCGCATGGGCAACAAGCGCAAGCGCGATTCAGACAGCCCGGCGGTGGAATAATCCCGCTGCCTGAGCCTGCATGGCACCTTGGCCTGCGGCCTATACTCAGGCGTGGGTCTTGCCAAAATCTGATACTTGAGTCAGGTTTTGGCGCACCCCCTTTTTCGCGTGCCGGAGTCATCCATGATCGTTGACCGCCAAGGCAGACAATTTCGCAACTTGCGCATCAGTCTGACGTCAGCTTGCAACTATGCCTGCACCTATTGCGTGCCCAACGGCAAGCGACTGGTGGCGGCGCAGGACGAGTTGTCGGCCCAAGCCATGGCGCGTGGAGTGGCCTACTTGATAGAAGCCGCGGGGATTGAGCGTTTGCGCATTACCGGGGGCGAGCCGCTGGTAAGCCCCAAGCTTGAGACCTTTATGCGCGAAGTCGGGCAGTTGGGCCTGAGTGAGATCAGTCTGACCACCAATGGCCAACTGCTCGCGCGCAAATTGCCGTTGTTGAGAGAGGCGGGTATCCGCCGCCTGAATGTCTCCCTGGATACGCTGAACCCCGACGCCTTTCGCACGATTGCTCGCGGCGGCGACCTGGCGACGGTGCTCGACGGGTTGCGTCAGGCCAGCGATGCCGGCATGAAAATCAAGGTCAATATGGTGCCGTTGCGTGGTCAGAACCTCGATCAGGTCATACCACTGCTCGAATACTGTCTGGCGCAAGGGTACGAGCTGCGCTTTATCGAACTCATGCGCATGGGGCATCTGGCCAGTGACGGGAACGGGTTTCTGCAACAATTCGTCAGCCTGCAACAACTGCTCGCGTTGATCGGTGAGCGTCACGAGTATTTGCAGGCCGATGCGCCGGTGGATGCCACTGCTGTGCGCTACCAGATCCCCGGGCGTGGGTATTTCGGGGTTATTGCCAACGAAAGCGTACCGTTTTGCCGAACCTGTTCGCGTTTGCGACTCTCCTCTACCGGTTGGCTGCACGGCTGTTTATCGTCAAGCAATCGCCATTATGTCGGCGACTTGCTCAACAAGCCCCGTCATGAAGCCCTTCCGGCGTTGCAGGGGCTGCTAATGAAAGCCTTGGGCGACAAACAGGACGTCGCCTTCTCGGGCGGCGCCACCGTGATGAAAATCATCGGCGGATAGCGTGCGAGATCCCAAAATCCGAACAGCGGCTTAAACTGGCGCGCAAACTGCATCACGCGGCTATTCGCCGGTTTTTTGTCGCCGGTCATCGGGAGATCAGGATGCGTAGTCTGTTTGTTTTGCTGGCTTTGTTGGCGCTGGGTGGGTGCATGAAGGTCAGCGACCTGGGCGAAGGCGCGCGTGACCAAATGAGTGATGCCGGTCTGCTGGACCACAGCAACACGCGTCGCAGCAATTCACTGCGCATTCAGCCTGACTCCTTTATTTACATTGCCCAGGGCCCCTTCAAGCCGATTGGCGATCCTTATGTGCGGCCCAATGTGGTCGCAGAAGAAGCGTTCAACGGCTTTGTTGAATACTTCCCGATGGTTCGTCGCGCCAAAGCGCCTGTCGGGCTGGATGATGCAATGACCGAGGCGCGGGGTTACGGCGCTCATTACTTGCTGTACACACGTTTTGCCCGAGCCGACGACCGCATTGGCAACAGTGATGAGTGGCTGGATCAGGAAGAAATCAGTCGTTTGGGCATCGACAGCGGTGTGATTCAAGTGATGTTGATCGAAACCAGCACCCAATACCTGATCGACACGGCAACCATCCGTAGCCGTGGCGGCTTACTGACCTTCCATGACAACAAACCGGCCGACCTGATTGGCCCGCCGCTGGCTAAGTACGCGCGCAGCTTGATAGGCTTGAGCGACCAATAAAGCGAGGGAATGACCATGAGCGAGCCGGTAGACGTCAGTAATCTGTTGGCGCAAATCCCTAAAGCCGACAAGGGGCTGCCGCCGGTTCACTTGTGGGACACCGCCTTTTGCGGTGACATCGACATGCGCATTGCCCGTGATGGCACCTGGTATTACATGGGAACGCCCATTGGCCGCAAACCCATGGTCAAATTGTTCTCGACCATCATTCGTCGTGATGGCGATGATTATTTTTTGATCACGCCCGTGGAAAAAGTCGGCATACAGGTCGATGACGCGCCCTTCGTGGCGGTGGCGCTGGATGTGCAGGGGCAAGGTGAGCAGCAGGTGTTGCGGTTCACCACTAATGTGGACGAGCTGATTGAGGCGGGGCGTGAACACCAGTTGCGGGTGGAGATCGACCCGGTGACCCAGGAGCCTTCGCCCTATCTGCGGGTGCGCCGTAACCTGGACGCGCTGATCCACCGCAATGTGTTCTACCCGTTGGTTGAGCTGGCGCAGTCGCGACCGATTGACGGCCAGTTGTGGCTCGGCGTCTGGAGCGACGGGGAGTTTTTCCCCATCGCCCCGGACCCGGGTGCGTAAACCCTTAGGCTTTCAGTGTTTTCATATCAATCACGAAGCGGTATTTCACGTCGCCTTTCTGCACGCGTTCAAATGCCTGATTGATGTTTTTGATGTCGAGCATTTCGATGTCGCAGGTGATGCCGTTGGCGGCGCTGAAGTCCAGCATCTCTTGCGTTTCAGCGATCCCGCCAATCAGCGAGCCGGCCAGCACGCGGCGCTTGAACACCAAATTGAAGGCATCCACAGCAGGTTCGACAGGCTCGATCAGACCCACCAGAATGTGCACGCCGTCAAAGCGCAGGGTTTCGAGGTAGGGGTTGAGGTCGTGTTGCACCGGAATGGTGTCCAGCAAGAAATCGAAGCTCCCGGCAGCGGCTTTCATTTGCTCGGCATCGGTGGAAACGATCACGTGATCGGCGCCCTGACGACGGGCTTCTTCGGCCTTGGCGGCAGAGCGGGTGAACAGCGTCACTTCAGCGCCCATGGCCTTGGCGAACTTGATGCCCATGTGCCCGAGGCCGCCCATGCCCAGCACGCCTACCTTGTCGCCCGGTTCCACCCCGTAGTGTTGCAGCGGCGAGTAGGTGGTGATGCCAGCGCACAACAGTGGCGCAGCGCTGGCCGGGTCTAAGTTTTCCGGGATGCGCACCACGAAGTCTTCGCGTACGACGATGCTGTCCGAGTAGCCGCCCATGGTGGTGGTGCCATCAATGCGGTCCGGCGAGCCGTATGTTTGAGTAAAACCTTCAAGGCAGTATTGCTCCAGGTCTTCCTTGCAGGCGGAGCATTCGCGGCAGGAGTCGACCATGCAACCCACTCCGACCAGATCGCCGACCTTGTACTTGGTCACATCGTTGCCAACAGCGGTCACTTTGCCGACGATTTCGTGGCCCGGCATGACCGGGTAAACGGCAAAGCCCCAATCGTTGTGCACCTGGTGAATATCGGAGTGGCACACGCCGCAGTACATGACCTCGATGGCGACATCGTCCGGGCGCGGAGCGCGTCGGTTGAACTGCATCGGCGCCAGGGGCGCAGAAGCGGTTTGAGCGGCGTAGCCGATGGCGTTGTAGGTGACGTTGGACATGGAGAACCTCGCGAAACGTTGACTGTAAACAAAGAGGTGATTTTGCGCTCGCCTGTCTTTGAGGACTATGGCGATTCCTCCGCCTGTTATGCCTATTCCTCCGGTGTGTCGGGGTGGATCTGGTTTTAACGGTTAATTCTGCGAAGATGCGCCTGTCTATTCCTCCTGTGAAGTTGTCTGCATGTTTTTGACTCGCCATCGCGACGAGAATGCCACGCTGGTTTCATTGATCCAGCCGCTGGCCTCGTCAATCGGTTTTGTATCGACCTTGTTGCCCGAAGTGCGCGTGGTTTCGGCCTGTCGGGCGGTGGCGCGCATGCCGCAGATTTATGAGCCTAGCCTAATGGTCATCGCGCAGGGCAGTAAGTTGGCCTACCTCGGACAGCGGACTCTGGAGTATGGCGCGGGCCATTATCTGGTGCAGGCGCTGTCCGTCCCGTTCGAGTGCGAGACCTTTGCTTCGGAGCAAGTCCCTCTGCTGGGCGTGGCCATCAGCATCGACCGCGCCGTACTCGGTGAGCTGGTACTGGCCATGGGGCTTGATCCTGATCGCAGCGCTGTGGCTCAAACCCCCGAGTCCATGACTTCTGCCGTGCTGGATGACGAAATGCGCCAGGCGGTTGAGCGGTTGTTGCGCTGTCTGCATGACCCTTTGGAGTGCCGGATCATGGGCAAGGCGCGGCTGCGCGAAGTGCTGTTTGCGGCCTTGCGAGGTCCGCAGGCGGGGGTGTTGCGGGCGCTGGTCGAGCAACAAGGCCAGTTTGCGCGGGTGGCTGCGTCTTTGAGTCATTTGCACGCGCACTTTGCCGAGCCATTGAATGTCGAAACGCTGGCGCGTTGCGCGAACATGAGTGCGTCGACCTTTCATGAGCACTTCAAACGCAGCACGCTGTTGTCGCCCGTGCAGTACCTCAAGCGCTTGCGTTTATTGCGGGCTCAGCAGTTGCTGTTGAATGAGGGGTTGGGTGTTGCGCAGGTGGCAGAGCGGGTGGGCTATCAAAGTACTTCGCAGTTCAGTCGCGAATACAAACGCTACTTCGAGCGCAGCCCCGGACATGAAGGGGCAGGAGGGGCGTAATCAGCAGTGCTTGAGAGTGCCTGTAGTCGTTGACGAGCAGCGCAAGGCTTTGGTCGAGGGTACGAGTGGTCCCGGATGCCGGGGCCGCTCGTTCCTTGTCTTCGTCTCGTCAGCGGCTGACAGGCCGCTTCAGGCTTACATGTTCGGGTAGGTCGGACCGCCTGCGCCTTCCGGGGTCACCCAAGTGATGTTCTGCGACGGGTCTTTGATGTCGCACGTTTTGCAGTGAACGCAGTTTTGCGCGTTGATCTGGAAACGCTTCTCGCCACTTTCCTGAGTGATGACTTCATACACGCCCGCCGGGCAGTAGCGCTGCGCCGGTTCGTCGTACAACGGCAGGTTGACGCTGATCGGGATGTTCGGGTCGCGCAGCTTGAGGTGGCAAGGCTGCTCTTCTTCATGGTTGGTGCTGGAGAGGAATACGGAACTGAGCTTGTCGAAGCTTAGCTTGCCGTCAGGTTTCGGGTAGTCGATCCGCTTGCAGTCTTTGGCCAGCTTCAGGCACGCGTAGTCTGGTTTGTTGTCGTGCAGCGTGAACGGCAGTTTGCCGCCGAAGATGTTCTGATCCATCCAGTTGAAACCGCCGCCCAGGATAGGCCCGAACTTGTGCAGCGCCGGGCCGAAGTTACGGCTAGCGAACAGTTCGTCGAACAACCAGCTGCCTTTGAACGCTTCAACGTAGGTATTGAGCGCATCACCGCCTTCAGAACCGGCGAGCAGCGAATCCGCCACGGCATCCGCGGCGAGCATGCCGGACTTCATGGCCGTGTGGCTGCCCTTGATTTTGGAGAAGTTCAGCGTGCCCAGATCGCAACCGATCAGTGCGCCGCCGTTGAACACCATTTTCGGCAGCGAGTTCAGGCCGCCTTTGCAAATGGCGCGGGCACCGTAACTGATGCGCTTGCCGCCTTCGAGGTACTGCTTGAGCACCGGGTGATGCTTGAGGCGCTGGAACTCATCGAACGGCGAGAGGAAGGTGTTGCTGTAGGACAGGTCAACAATCAGGCCGACCACCACCTGGTTGTTTTCCAAGTGATACAGGAACGAGCCGCCGGTGTTTTCGCTGCTCATGACGTCCAGTGGCCAGCCTGCGGTGTGAACCACAAGACCGGGCTTATGCTTGGACGGGTCGATTTCCCAGATTTCTTTCAGGCCGATGCCGTAATGCTGGCTGTCCGCGTCGGCGTCCAGTTTGAAGCGTTCGATCAGTTGTTTGCCGAGGTGGCCGCGGCAGCCTTCAGCGAACAGAGTGTATTTGCCGCGCAGTTCCATGCCGGGGGTGTACAGGCCTTCTTTCGGATTGCCTTCGCGGTCAACACCGAGGTCGCCGGTAATGATCCCGCGCACCACGTTGTTTTCATCGAACAGGACTTCCTGAGCGGCAAAGCCCGGATAGATTTCGACGCCCAGATTCTCGGCCTGTTGCGCCAGCCAGCGGCACAAATTGCCCAGCGAGATGATGTAGTTGCCTTCGTTGTGCATGGTCTTGGGCACAAACAGATCCGGCACCTTGGTCGAGGTGGTCTCACTGCGCAGTACATAGATGTCGTCACGGGTGACCGGGGTATTGAGCGGAGCGCCCAGTTCTTTCCAGTCCGGGAACAATTCATTCAGGGCGCGGGGTTCAAACACGGCGCCAGACAGGATGTGTGCACCGACTTCAGAGCCTTTTTCCACCACGCAGACGCTGATTTCGTTACCGGCTTCGGCGGCCTTCTGCTTCAAACGGCAGGCGGCGGACAAACCGGCAGGGCCGGCGCCGACGATGACCACGTCGAATTCCATGTATTCGCGTTCCACAGGCTATCTCCTACTCAAGGCTCAACGGTATTTTTCTAATTGGAGGTTTGGCGTTTCATCCATTATTTCCTCGGCGCAGGCTGAAGACGCAATGGATGACGCACCGCTCTCTCTAAGGGGCGGCATTATATCTACACCACCCGCGGGGTCCAATACAAACGTTTGTTTGAAATCGCTGTAACCCAGACAAATCAATGACGCGCGGCTCTAAAGTGGCCGATTTGCTGTATTGACCGCAAAAGGCGTTCCGGTCAAGATACGGGCGGTTTTGCGCTCGCCGTAGGCTGATTGTCGGTTTCAAGAGCACCTCTAAAGACAGGGCACAGGCATGAGCCTGATGGGGCCTGCCATTTTTTGAGCGAAGTTTACACGTCATTGCGGTGAATGACTTACCAGTCACATCCGATAAGCGGTCGCAAGGGAAGTTTTGGGCACTCGTCTTTCTTTATATAAGCAGGGCAACGATCTTTGGAGGTGCCCTTGTGCTGATGAGCATCAACCGCCAGGTTCGCCTAGGCGACTTTCTTTTCACCGGAGAGTAACGAGGAATCCATGAAGGTTCTTGTAGCTGTCAAACGAGTGGTCGATTACAACGTTAAAGTTCGCGTCAAGGCGGACAACTCCGGCGTTGACCTCGCCAACGTCAAGATGTCGATGAACCCCTTCTGCGAGATCGCTGTGGAAGAAGCCGTACGCCTGAAAGAGAAAG
>NZ_JAZEVV010000007.1:0-188292 GCF_036668715.1 Pseudomonas sp. ESBL9
CATCGCCGATGGTAGTGTGGGGTTTCCCCATGTGAGAGTAGGTCATCGTCAAGATTAAATTCCAAAATCCCTGTCTGCTCACGCAGACAGGGATTTTGTTTTTGTGCCTGAAAAAGAGCCTTCAGGTTATCTCTGCTGGGCACCTTCATCCCCAATCCTGCAGCCTTCCAGCCTTGTTTCGCCCGCCTCCGCCTAAAGTCCTACAAATAGGCAGCGTCATTTCGTAGTTCGCACACTAGAATAGGCGCATTCATTTTCAAGCCAGAGACTCCTTATATGCCAGATCCGGTTGACGCCCGCAGGGTGTCAGATTTACCGCTGGGTGAGTTAGTGGCCTGCCATGAGTGCGATCTGTTGATGCGTAAGCCGCATCTCGCCCTCGGTGAAAAAGCTCAATGCCCGCGCTGTGGTTATGAGCTCTACGCCCATCGGCATAACGTCGTAGAACGCAGCCTTGCACTCGTTATCGCCGCATTGCTGTTGTACGTCCCCGCGAACTTTTTGCCCATCATGCAACTCAATCTGTTGGGCCAAGCGACTCAAGACACTGTCTGGAGCGGTGTGGTCGGCCTGTTTGACACAGGCATGCAAGGCATCGCCGTGGTTGTGTTCTTGTGCAGCATGGGGATTCCGCTGCTCAAACTGCTGTGCCAACTGGCAGTCTTACTCAGCATTCGCTTGAATATCGGCCGCTCCTACGGATTGCTGATCTACAGGATTTATCACCACTTGAAAGACTGGGGCATGCTCGAGGTGTACCTGATGGGCGTGTTGGTGGCCATTGTGAAGTTGGCTGACATGGCAGAGTTAAGTCTGGGCCTTGGCTTGACGTGCTTTGTAAGTCTTTTGCTGGTCCAGGTCTGGTTGGAAGTTGTCATGTCGCCTCATCAGATCTGGCAGGCCCTTTCAGGGGAGGACACTCATGCGTGCGATTGATGCGGGCATTTTGATATGCGCCGAGTGCCACGAGTTGAATCGGCAAGACGCAGAAGCTGACGAGCAAACCTGTACCCGTTGCGGGGCATGGGTGCATGCACGGCGCCCTGACAGCCTGATGCGCACCTGGGCGTTACTGCTGACGTCCGCCATTCTGTACATCCCCGCCAACCTGTTGCCCATCATGACCGTCAGTTCGCTCGGTCAGGGATCTCCGAGCACCATCATGGCCGGCGTCATAGAGTTGGTGCAGCACGGCATGATCCCGATTGCCGCTGTGGTCTTTATCGCCAGTATTCTGGTGCCAACGTTCAAACTGGTGGGCATTGCCTTGCTGCTGTTCTCGGTGCAGCGCCGTCAGCCTTTATCGGCCCGCCAGCGCATCATCATGTACCGGTTTATCGAATTCATTGGTCGCTGGTCGATGCTGGATATTTTTGTCATCGCCATTCTGGTGGCGGTGGTCAACTTTGGGCGAATAGCCAGCGTAGAGGCCAACCTCGGCGCTGTGGCCTTTGCCAGTGTGGTGATATTAACAATGCTTGCTGCTGTTACTTTTGATCCCCGACTGATTTGGGATAACACGGAGTCGGACGACGACCATGAGTGATTTACCTACCGCAAAAACCCGCCCGGCATCTAACTGGTCGGCCATCTGGATTCTTCCTCTGATCGCGCTGGTTATCGGCGGCTGGTTGGGATGGCGTGCCTACAGTGAAACCGGCATCAACATCCAGGTTCGATTCGAAAGCGGGGAAGGGATCGTCGCCAACAAGACCGAAGTGGTCTACAAAGGCATGCCTGTGGGTAAGGTAAAAACCTTGGCGCTCGATGAGGATGGTCCCAGTAAAGGGGTAATTGCCACCGTTGAGATGGACAAGGATGTTGAGCGTTACCTGAGAACCAATACCCGTTTCTGGCTGGTCAAACCCAGCGTCACATTGGCTGGTATTACGGGCCTTGAAACCCTGGTATCGGGTAACTACATCGCTGTCAGCCCCGCCGATGGCGAGCCCACACGCAAGTTCAAGGCCCTGTCGCAAGAGCCGCCTTTGTCGGATGCCAAGCCGGGTCTGCACTTGACCCTTAAAGCCGAACGACTCGGGTCGCTTAACCGTGGCAGCCCGGTGTTCTACAAGCAGATTCAGGTCGGCCAGATCAAAAGCTACGTGCTGTCTGAAGACCAGAGCACCGTGGAGGTCAAGGTTTACATTGAACCGACCTACGCCAATCTGGTGCGCAAACACACGCGCTTCTGGAACGCCAGTGGCATCAGCATTGACGCCAACTTGTCCGGGCTGAAGCTGCGCAGCGAATCGCTGGCCAGCATCGTCGCCGGCGGGATTGCCTTCGCCACCCCTGAAAACCGCCAGGACAGCCCGCCAACGGATCCCAACCTGCCGTTCCGTTTGTATGAAGACTTCGACGCCGCTCAGGCCGGTATCAAGGTCAAAGTTAAACTCAGTGACTTTGAAGGCCTGCAAGCTGGCCGCACGCCCGTTATGTACAAAGGTATCCAGGTGGGCAGCCTGAAAGGCCTGAAGGTCGACCCTGATCTCACCAGCGCAAGCGCAGAACTGGCCCTGGATCCGCTGGCCGAAGATTATTTGGTCGAAGGCACTCAGTTCTGGGTCGTCAAACCTTCGATTTCGCTGGCCGGTATCACCGGGCTTGAAGCCTTGGTCAAAGGTAACTACATCGCGATTCGGCCGGGTGACAAAGGCAGCAAGCCGGAGCGTGAGTTTGTTGCACGCCCCAAAGCGCCGCCTCTTGACCTGCGCTCACCGGGTCTGCACATGGTGCTGTTCACCGATAACCTCGGCTCACTCGATGTAGGCAGCCCGATTCTCTACAAGCAAGTCAAAGTCGGTTCGGTGCAGAGCTACCAATTTTCGCGCACGAAAAAGCAATTGATCATTGGCGTGCACATCGAGAAGGAATATGAAGGTCTGGTCAACGGCTCCACCCGTTTCTGGAACGCCAGCGGTGTGACGTTGACAGGCGGCCTGACCGGCGGCATTCAGGTCAAAAGTGAATCATTGCAAAGTCTGATGGCAGGCGGCATTGCCTTTGAGACCCCGAAAGCCGCAGCCCCCCTGCAAAAACGCATCCCGCGTTTCCGCCTGTTCAAAGATCGCGACGCGGCCATGGAGCAAGGTGTGCCGGTCACCATCAAAGTCGCGCGGGCAGACGGCTTGAGCAGCGGCTCGCCCATTCGTTTCAAGGGCCTCACCGTGGGCAAAATTGAAAGTGTCGACCTGAGTGATGACTTGCAGTCAGTCCTGCTTCAGGCCCGTATTACTGAAGTGCCGGAGCGCATTGCACGGGTAGGGACCCAATTCTGGGTGGTCAAACCCGAGTTGGGCCTCATGAAAACCGCCAACCTCGAAACCCTGGTGACAGGCCAATACCTTGAGGTGCAACCCGCGCCGAAAGACCGTGGCCCGCAAAGCCATTTCGTCGCCCTCGATCAGGCGCCTGACGCCACCGTGCCTGAAGCCGGGTTGCGCCTGGTGTTGAGTGCCGCACGTCGAGGCTCCCTCAAAGAAGGCGTGCCCGTCACCTACCGGGAAGTCACCGTGGGCAAAGTCACGGGCTATGAGCTGGGCAACACGGCAGACCGCGTGCTGGTTCATATCCTGATTGAGCCCCGTTATGCACCGTTGGTGCGCAGCGGCAGCCGCTTCTGGAACAGCAGCGGGTTCGGTGTCGACTTCGGGTTGTTCAAAGGGGCAACGATTCGTACGGAATCGCTCGAAACCCTCGTACAGGGTGGTATCGCGTTTGCCACGCCGGACGATGACAAAATGGGCAACCAGGCCCGCCCGCAACAGACCTTCCCGCTCTTCGACAAATTTGAAGAGGAATGGCTGCAGTGGGCCCCCAAAATACCCCTCGCAAAGTGACCTTATAAGGTCGCCGTTTAACTAGCCTCCCTCTCAAAGGCCGCGATCATTCAATGATCGCGGCCTTTTTGCATTGTGCGTTTCCTGCTGCCTGCTGCTTCCTCTACCTATTTGAAATTGTTCAGAGAATTCCTACGTCAGATTTAAGTACGGTGCGCTAACTTCATATCAGTTTTCACCGACGGGGGTTTTAACTTGGGAATATAAAGAAACGGAGTTCTTGTGTTTTTCCTTTGTTTTAGAAGTGCGGTAAAACTCGCAGGTCTGGGTGGCCAACTTCACGGTTGTTTAATCTGAAGTGCGTTATATTTTTGCCCGGTATTAATAAGTAAGGAAACTACGGGTGAAAGGCCGGCCTTTCAATAAGAGCTGTTTCGGTTCTTTTATTAATTAAATGGGAATACACGAATGAAGTACGTACTTAAATCTGCTTTGGCTTCTATGGTCTTGCTGGCGGGCTCGGCCTCCATTGCACACGCAGCAGGGGCGGGGTCGGGCACTGTCACGTTCGAGGGCGCGATCATTGAAGCTGCGTGCTCTATCAAGCCAGAAAGCGTTGATCAGACCGTCAGCCTGGGTCAGGTCGCCAGATCGCAGTTGGCAGATGGCGGTTACGCTGATCCAGAACCCTTCTACATCAAGCTTGTAGGCTGTGACACCAGCACCCTTAAAACCGTGACCACCACCTTTACCGGTGCCGAGTCAGCTGCGGTTCCTGGCGCGCTGGGGATTGTCGGTACAGCCAGTGGCGCAGGCATCATGATGCGCGACGGTACCGGTACGCAAATCGTGCTCGGTACAGCGACCAAGCCACAAGCCCTGCAGGATGGAGACAACCAATTGTCCTTCGGCGCTTACTTGCAAGGCAGCACCGCAACGGATGCTGTCAAACCTGGCAAGTTCACAGCCGTTACTAACTTCTCATTGGCTTACCAATAAGTACTTGCCCTGCCACCGCGAGGTGGCAGGGCTAAGTTAATGGGATCAACAACGTGAAAGCACTTTCACCGGCAGCTCTTGCAACGTCACTTGTTCTTTTAACGCTGTCTGTTAATACGGTGCTCGCCGCAGGACAAGGCAGCGGTATTGTCAGGTTGGGTGGAGAAATCATTGATACGGCCTGCACCCTGGATACCGGCAGTGCCTTTCAAATTATAGAAATGGACCCGGCGCCTGTAGGGCGACTTATTCGTGAAGGTGAAGGCGATCCGCATCCGTTTACCTTGCGCTTGGTGGGCTGCTCGCTGACCCGCTACGACCCCGATCACATCGGTGAACGGCTGCCCGACTGGCAGCATGTCAGGGTGACTTTTGAAGGGGAGCCCGATCGAGAAGGGCGTTCGTTTGCGGCGACAGGGACCTCGCAAGGGGTTGCGCTGCACATCATCGATGCGCAGGGCCGCGAAAGTTTGCCAGGCGTGCCGATGCCGCTTGTTCCATTCTCTGCCACCAAAGATCAGGTGCTTCATTACACCCTTCGCTTGGTCGGCAATGACCAACCCATGTCTGTGGGTAGCCACAGCGCGGCGGTGCGTTTCAGGCTGGAGTATTACTGAATGAATGGGTTGTATGCCCTGCTGAGTCCTTCAGCAGTCAAGGCATTGTTGCGCCCGGGTTTTGTGGGCGGCCTGATGTCGATAACAAGCGCAGCGTTGGCTGCGGAGATTCAATTCAATACCGATATTCTGGACGTGAACGATCGCACCAATATCGATCTGTCCCAGTTTTCCCGCAGCGGTTTCATCTTGCCAGGTGTGTACCCGATGACTGTGCAAATGAACGCGCAACACCTGCCCGAGCAGCGCGTGGAATTTTTACCGCCCGACGATGACCCCAAAGGCAGCGCAGCATGCCTGACGCCCGAGTTGCTGGATCAGTTTGGCCTCAAAGAAGAAAAACTGGCCCAACTCACGTGGTGGAAAACGGCCAAGTGCCTGGACCTCAGCAGCTTGCCCGGCCTGGAAGTCAGTGGCGACCTGAGCACCTCAACCTTGCATGTCTCCTTGCCCCAAGCGTATTTGCAATACACCGCCCAAAACTGGGATCCGCCCTCGCGCTGGGATGAAGGTGTGCCCGGTCTGTTGGTGGATTACAACCTCACCGCGCAGTCCATTCATCAGGACGACAGCGACTCGCGCATGGGGTTGAGCGGTAACGGCACCGTGGGAGCCAATGCGGGCCCATGGCGGCTGCGTGCCGACTGGCAGGGAAGGGTCGATAACGACAGCACCCGGCGCACTCAGAATCTGGAATGGAGCCGATTTTATGCCTATCGGGCATTGCCTGCACTCCAGGCGCGCCTGACGGTGGGTGAAAACTACCTCTATTCGGATGTGTTCGACAGTTTCCGTTTTACCGGCGTGGCCCTGACTTCTGATGACAGTCAACTGCCTCCCAATTTGCGGGGATACGCCCCGGAAGTGGTCGGTGTGGCTAAAACCAACGCCAAAGTCATCATCAGCCAGCAAGGCCGCGTGCTGTATGAAACGCTGGTAGCGGCCGGGCCGTTTCGCATACAGGACTTGAACGATGCCGTCACGGGCTCACTCGATGTACGCGTCGAGGAGCAGGACGGGTCGGTGCATACCTTCAAGGTGGACTCGGCCAGCATTCCTTACCTGACGCGTCCCGGCACCGTGCGCTACAAGTTGGCCAGCGGGCGGCCATCTGCGCTGCATGGCGGCAACGAAGGCGACTTCTTTGGCACTGGGGAATTTTCATGGGGGATCAGTAACGGTTGGTCACTGTATGGCGGTGCACTGGGCGACAACAGCTACCGGGCTCTTTCACTGGGGCTCGGCCGTGATTTATTGGCGTTTGGGGCCGTGTCGCTGGATGCCACCCGTGCCAGAACCCAATTGCGGGATGAAACCTTGTCGGGTGCGTCCTATCGCCTGAGTTATTCCAAAAGCTTTGCCGAGTACGACAGCCAGATCACGTTTGCCGGATACCGCTTTTCCGAAAAGAACTACATGAGCATGAGCGAATACCTGGACGCGCGTCATTACGGCGGCCCGGTCGGTGGCAGTAAGTCGCTGTACACCGCGACGTTCAACAAGCAGTTCCGGGACGCGGGCGTGTCGGTATTTCTCAACTACAGCAATCAGTCCTATTGGGACCGTCCTGACCAGAAACGCTGGAACCTGTCACTGGCGCGCTATTTCAATGTGGGCGCGATCAAAAATGTCAGTTTCTCGCTGAACATGTTTCGTACCCAGGAGCGCGATCAGCCCAGCAGTGACGGGGTTTACCTCTCACTCAGCCTGCCGTTGGGGCGTACGGGGTCGCTGTCCACAAGTGCCAACCGGTCACAAAGCAAAAACAGTTATTCGGCGCGCTTCAGTGATCGCCTGAATGACCGCACCCACTATCAGCTCTCGGCCAGCAACACATCTGTCGGCGGGTATTTGAGTCATACGGGTGATCTTTCCGATGTCGATCTCACCGTCGGTCTTGAGGAAGATAACTACACCAGTTTCAGCCTTTCCGCACGGGGCGGAGCGACAGTCACTGCCAACGGTGGAGCGCTGCATCGTAGCAGCAGCATGGGCGGGACACGCTTGATGGTGGACACCCAAGGCGTGCCGGGCGTACCGGTTCGCGGTTACGGCAGCCCGACGCGCACCAATGCCTACGGTAAAGCCGTGATAGCGGACATCAGCAGTTACTACCGAACCGGGGCCAGCGTTGACCTGGAAAACCTGCCCAAGAATGTCGAAGCCACGCAGTCCGTGACCCAACTCACCCTGACCGAAGGGGCGATCGGCTACCGCTCGCTGGATGTAATCGCTGGCGAGAAAGCCATGGCCGTACTGCGCATGCCCGATGGCAAAGCGCCGCCTTTTGGCGCCACGGTGAAGAACGCCCGCCAACAAGACACCGGCATTGTGAATGACGGCGGCAGTGTCTACCTGAGCGGCATTCATCCGGGCGATCAGATGATCGTCAGTTGGGGAGCGGATGAGCAATGCACGCTCACGCTTCCGGCATCAATTCCAACGGACGGCCTGAGTTCTGAACTGAAGCTGCTCTGCCAGACCGGCACCGCCAAGAACGCTGTTGCGCCTCCCCCCACCGTGGGCACCCCTGACGACATGGAGAAGAAAAACTCATGAGTAACTCAACACGCTGTATGCCGCTGGCTCTGGCCGTTCTGACCGGGTGTTTGGCGCTCCCGGCGCAGGCTGCCATTGGTCTTGACCGAACCCGGGTGATTTTTGACGGGGCCAAAGATGCGGTGAGCATGAACATTGCCAATAACAACACCGAGCTGCCCTATCTGGCGCAGGGTTGGATCGAAGATGAACAGGGCAACAAGATCACATCGCCCCTGACCGTACTGCCGCCCGTGCAGCGTTTGGAGCCTGGCAAGCGCAGTCAGGTGAAAGTCCAGGCTTTACCCGGCGCCAAGTTGCTCGCCCAGGATCGCGAAACGGTTTACTACTTCAATTTGCGCGAAATACCACCGCGCAGCGACAAGAGCAACACGCTACAGATCGCGTTGCAGACACGTATCAAATTGTTTTATCGGCCTGCGGCCATCATCCCGAGCCAGCAAGAGCTGGCCAACCCCTGGCAAGAAAAGCTGACCCTTACACGGCAAGGTGACCACTATCAGGTCAACAACCCGACGCCTTACTACATCACGCTGGTGGACGCGCGCAGTAGCAAGGACGCCAAAACGGCAGACGACTTCGAGCCCCTCATGGTGCCGCCCAAAGGCTCTTTGACCTTGGGGCCACGGGCTACAGCGCTGGGTGCGACGCCTTATCTGACCTACATCAATGACTATGGCGGACGGCCTACATTGGCGTTTTCTTGCAAAGGCGATAACTGCGCGGTCGACCTTAAAGCGTCGCCCAAGCATGAATAACCGCAGAGGCTGGAGGCCGTCATGAAGTCTTGCTCAATGATGGTATCGCTTGGGCTGCTGCTGGCGACACAGCTCCAGGCGGCAGATGAACCGGGGATGTCCCACGACGGCATGCTTGATATTCGTGGCTCCCTTAATCATGCCCCCTGCGTTCTGGACATGACATCGGCGTTTCAAACCGTCGACTTGGGTAACGTGCCGCGCAGCTACCTGCAGCGTCCCGGAGACATGGCACCGCCCATCGCGTTTCAGATGCGCTTCATGGACTGCCGCCGCATTGCGGGCGGCTTGCCAGATGCACGAACGTCCACATTGGTCTGGAGCCCTTATGAACCCGTGCTCTCTGTGGCCTTTGTGGCCCCCGCTGATGCCGATAACCCCAAGCTGGTAAAGGTCAGAGGGGTGACAGGGATGGGGTTGCGGCTGACCGATGAGCTGGGGCGTGACATTCGCTTAGGCGCTTGGGGTGTGCCGTTATTTTTGACCAATGGCAGTGATGTTGTGACATGGCATGTTCAGCCCACGCGAACCTCGGCACCTCTGACCAATGGCGCCTTTAGTGCGGTGGCGGATTTCAGGCTCAACTATGACTAATCAAACCTTGTTGCATAAAGCAGCGGATGCCTGCGCAGTTTTTGTATTCAGTGCGTTGTTGTGCGTCGTTCCGCATCTGGCCTGGGCGGACGTGAATGTCACGATACGAGGCACTGTCGTGGCGCCTCAGGTCTGTGTGATTAACGGCGGCAGCACGTTGACAGTGCCTTTTGGCGACAATTTGCTGACGACCCGGATCGACGGTATCGAGTATCGACGCTCCGTACCGTACACCGTGACGTGCACAGGCTCGCCCGCGAATGCCATGACGCTCACCTTGACCGGTTCAGGTGCCTCCTTTGATGCTCAAGCACTGGCGACCAACAACCCAGACCTTGGAATCAAGCTGTATATCAATGGTGCGTCATGGCCCCTCAACACGATCATTAAATTTACCTATCCGACGTTGCCCGTGATGGAGGCTGTACCTGTTAAAAAGGCCGGCAGCACACTCAAAGGCGGGGCGTTTTCGGCAGTGGCCACGTTGGTGGTAGCTCAGCAATGAGAAGGAATGCGTCATGAAAAACTGGAAACAGCTTTCACTGTTGGCCCTGTGTACCGCAGGCATTCATGCCACGGCATCCGCCAACCTCTCGTTTATTGGCACATTGGTGGAGCCCCCCCTGTGCACCATCAACAACGGCAATACGCTGACCATCGACTTCAAGGAGGTTGGAGTCAACAAAGTGGATGGAGTCAATTACCGATTGCCGATGAATTACACGATCACCTGCGCGGGCAGCACGCTGCCATGGGAAATGATCTTGAGCGTTAAAGGTACGGCCACCTCGTTCGAATCGTCAGCGGTGCAAACGAGTGTCACTGATCTCGGGGTTCAACTCCTGCAAAATGGTCAGCCCTTTAAGCTCAACACGCCCATCGTCATCAACCCGGCGTCCCCGCCCGCGCTGGAAGCCGTTCCGGTGAAACGGCCGGGCACGACCCTCAAGTCAGGCGGCTTTAACGCAGCGGCAACGTTGCTGGCCGAGTACCAGTGATGGGGTGTGCAATCTCAGGTATGGGTTGGCGGCAAGCGGTAATAGTCGGGTGGCTGGGTGTGCCTTTGCTAATGCCTGATACAGCTGGCGCCGCCGATAACCTCAGTTTCACCGGTAATCTGGTCGCTGAAGCCTGCACGATCCGGCCGGGTGATGAAGCCCTAAAGCTCAAGTTCGACGACTTGTCCTCCCACTATTTGTATGTCAACACACGCACCGTGGGGCAGCCATTTTCGATTCACCTGGTCGGATGCGACACAAGCATTGCCGACTCGGTGACAACGACCTTCAGTGGCGTTGAAAACACCGAGTTGCCAGGTTTGTTGGCGTTAGCCGCGGGCAGTCGTGCGCGAGGCATTGCGATTGGTCTCGAAACCTTGACCGATGCGGCGCTGCCCTTAAACACGCCGAGTGACAAACAAACATTGAGCGCTGGTGACAACACCATCGAATTCAAGGCCTATGTGCGCGGAGAGCCTCGCGCCATTGCTCAACACGCCATCAGGGCTGGGTTATTCAGTGCCGTGTCGACATTCACGTTGGGTTATCCGTAACCGTTTAAGCACGATTGCCAGGGTGCGTAAGCATATGAGAAGAGTCGTAAGTTGGGTCGTGGGTGTTGCTCTTATAGTCGGCGTAGCGCCTCTATCAGTCGCCTGGAACTTAGTAAACAAAGCTAATCATGATCCGCATGTTATTAACTGGGACTTTATTAGTGTCTCAGGGTCTGGAAGTGCCTTTAATAACGGCGTTGCTAATCAATATCCCGGAAAAGTGGAGTGCCGAGGTACCGGGTGGGAATGCAACTTTGGACCCATGAGCGTGAGTTTTCCAGGGTCGTATTTTCCCATGGGCTGTGAGCCGGTGAATGGGGGCAACTGTCTGGATACGCCTAATACCGCCGTGAAAGTCAATAACAGCATGACCTGGGATCAAGCCATCAGTCTGTGGGTCAACCGTTATGGAACGACTTTACATCGGCACAACGCTTATACGTTTTATTCGATTACCACTTCGCTGTGCACCATGTGGGGGAGTTATACGCGTGGAGGTATTAAGATTGTGCCCAATACGCAGACCTGCGGAGGTGTACCCACGGTACCCAATCAATGCACGGTCAGCGGCGGCACGGTGGACTTGAATCACGGCATTTTAAATATCGGGGACATCAGGAATAAAAAAGTTGAAGTGTCTCGGCAGGTCAGTTGTACGCGAAGCACATCCATAAAATACAACGTCTCTTTGGGTAACCCCGTCGACTTGGGTAATGGAGTGAGTAGCCTTATTACGGTCAATGGTGTAGCGGCCGGGCAGGCAATTAACCTGCCCGGCGGTTCTTCTACATTGCGCATTGCTTCCACACTGACCGACAACGGTGCAAAGCCCGGGGGCTTCTCCAAAACGGTGGTGCTGATTCAAAGTTTTATGTGAACGTGAGTAAGTATCGCGAAGTGTGCAGGAGATGGCTATTGATGAGGGGATTAACCCTCTGGTCCGTTCATTGAAACAAATTGAGTGAGCCAACCCATGAAAACAGCTTCATTTTTGGCATTTCTACTGGCGTGCACGGCGCCCGCTGCGAGTGCCTGGAACCTTGTAAATAAGGTAAACGCAGACTCTCGTGGCATGCCCGGTGCAGAAAGCTTCGTATCGGTGACTTCTGGTAGTGCCAGTGCTTATGCAACTGATGGCAACGCGAGGCCGGGAAAAGTGATATGCAGCAGTGGGACAACGTGTCGATTCGGACCAATATCTGCAAGCATACTGGTCAATGGTAAGCGCACGGTAACGCCCATGGGGTGCACAACGTGGAGTAACTGTGGGTATCAAATTACGGATACCAATGTGGCAGTGACTACCGGCATGTCGTGGGATGACGCTATTAAAACCTGGGTGGCCAGATACGGAACGAGTATCACAAGATCCTACGCATACGCGTACTCAACAGACCCCGGATGGACTGTACGAATATGCGCTGCTTGGGGCACTTACACGACAGGCGGTTATTACATGTTGCCAGGCACTGACTCTTGCGCTACTCCCCCAATCCCTCCTAACCAATGTGATGTGCTAGGCGTGAGTGTCGATCTGAATTTTGGCGATTTAAAGATTGGAGACATCACTGGAGCCAGAAAACAAGCGACCCGCCAAGTCAGGTGTACGCGTAAGGCGAGCGTGCGGTATCAAGTGTCAGTCGGTAATCCATTCCCGTTGGGGAATGGGATCAGCTCAACCCTGACCGTTAATGGAATACGCGCTGGCGAAATGATTAGTCTGCCTGCCGGTACCTCAACACTGACCATCGCGTCCACGCTGACAGACACCGGGGCACGAGCCGGAGCCTTTTCAAAAACAGTGGTACTGATTCAAAGTTTTATGTGAGGAAGAACGTGTTGCATCCCTGATTAATGCCGTGCGCGAGCAAGGCCATGCGGATGTTTGTCTTTAAAGCAACCTTCTTTTCGAGTCCTCCTGGCCTCCAGGGGGGGGCATGATCACACCCGATACGCCTCAATCACTTCCAACACCTGCGCCATCGCTTCGTATTGCTCGTCCACCCGTTGCGCCAACTGGCTCCACTCCGGGCTTAGACATGCCTGCTCCAGGCGTTCGCAACAGTGGGTCAGGTGGGTGGCCTTGATCATGCGGGCGCCACTTTTAACTTTGTGCGCAATTTCGCTCATGCCCGGCAGATCGTTTTTAGTGAACGCATTCAATAACCCGCCCATGTCGTCTTCCAGGCTGTCGATCAAAGGCTCAAGCAGGTTCTTCAGGGCATTGGCATCTCCGCCGGTCAAATGTTCCAGCGCTTCAAGATCAATGAGCGGCGTAACCTGCCCAACATCCTGCTCGTTTTGCAGATTGACGGGCGCCCCGTCAGCGCTGGCCAGACGGGCTTCCAGGCTGTGCAAACTGATGGGTTTGAACAGGCAGTCATTCATACCCGCCGCCAGACAACGTTCGGCCTCTCCAATTTGAGCGTTGGCGGTAAAGCCGACAATCAAGGTGGGGGGGTTATTGGCTGCGGCTTCTTCTGCCCGGATGGCGCGGGTCAGCTCGTAACCATCCATTACTGGCATAGCGCAGTCGGTCATGATCATGTCGAAGTGGCGGCTGCGCCAGATTTTCAAGGCTTGCGTGCCGTCTTCGGCTTCCATCGCGGAATGGCCCAGATACCCCAGTTGTTGGGTCAGTAACTTGCGGTTTGGCGGGTAGTCATCGACCACCAAGACGTTGAGCGGTCGCGCATTGCTGGAAGGCAAGCGCGGGGTTGGCGCGGCGGGTGTTTGCGACAGCAGCGTCACAATATCGAACTGCATCGTGATGCATGTGCCTTTGCCCACGGTGCTGTTGAGCGTCAACGTACCGCCCATCAAGTCGCAGAGTTGACGGCTTATCATCAGGCCGAGCCCTGATCCGCCGGGCTTTTGCGCGCGTGTGTTCACTTGGGAAAAGGGGCTGAACAGGCGCTTTTGATCGCTGATGGAAATGCCAATGCCGGTGTCTTCAACTTGCACATTGAGTTGTAGCCGTTCGCCGTCCTCTGACCCTCTGGCCCGTACACTCAGACGCACCTGACCGGCATCGGTGAATTTGATGGCATTACTCAGCAGGTTGGACAGAATCTGTCGGAAACGCAGCGGATCAATCAATACATCCAGGTTGATTTTAGGGTCCAGCTCGGCACTCATCTGTATCCCTTTTTGTTGCGCCATGCCCTCAAACACGCGCACGGTGGATTGCACCAATGTCATCAACTGCGTGCGTTGCTGCTTGAGCGACATACGCCCGGACTCGATTTGTGCGATGTCCAGAATGTCCCCGATCAGCTCAAGCAAGCCGTGTGCCGCTTCGGAAGCCACGTTAATCGACGCTTTGTCCGCCACGCCTTGTTCGGCTTTTTTCATCGCCAGCTCCAGCATGCCGATCACGGCGTTCATCGGTGTGCGGATCTCGTGGCTCATGGTGGTCAGAAAATCACTTTTGGCCAGGTTGGCCTGGTCGGCATGGTTCTTCGCTTCTTTGAGTTGTTCGACCAATTGCTGGCGCTCGCTGATATCGATCCAGCCGCCGATGATGCCCATGACCGCACCATCGCTGCCGCGGTAGGGCAACACCCAGTGATAAATGGTCAGCACCTTGCCGTCGGGCAGGGTCAGCGAATGATCACGCAGCACCGGGCGCCCCTCTTGCATCACCTCCAGGTAGTCGGTGTGGTAAACCCGGCGCTGGTCTTCGGGGTTGAAGGTGGACTCCAGCAGGTTTTTGCCGATCACGGCTTCGCGGCTCACACCAAAGGCTTGCAGATACACCTCATTGCAAATCAGCAAGCGTCCCTCGCGGTCGCGCACATAGATCGGGTGCGGCGTGCCGTCGATCAAGGTGCGCATGAACGCCAGTTGGTCATTGAGGGCACGCTCGGCCTGATCGCGTTTTTGCACCAACCCCCGCAAATACGCAATCCACACCACCCCCACGGTCAGCACGCCCAGCAGCATCAGCGTCACTTTGATCACCGTCGAGCGATTGCGTACCCAGTAACGATTGTCCAGCACCACAGCGCTTTGCCAGCGGTTGGTCAGGGTGTCCATTTCCTCGGGGGAGATACTGGTCAATGCTTTGCCCAGAATCGAGTACAGCTCGTGCGCGTCGGGGTGGATGGCCAGTGCGAACTGGGCAGGGGCGACCCCGACGGTGCTGCGGATGCGCAGGCGTCCGCTGTACTGCTGCTTGATCAAATAACGGGCACTGATCAATGAGTTGATGGCACCGTCCACCTCACCTTTGGCGGCCATGGCCAGCGCGTGCGCCGAGTTGGGCGCGGACACCAGATTGACCTTGGGAAAATTTTGCTCAAGGTAGGTCTGCATCAGGCTATCGGTCACCAGCGCCACGCGTTTGCCTTGCAGCTCATCGAGGGTGGCAGGGCTTCCGGCTTTCAATGGCGTGACCAATACAAACGGCGTGGTGAGATAGGGTTTGGTAAAGCGCAGCACATCTTGCCGGTTGCTGCTGGGGGTAAATGCCGGTGTCAGATCGGCTTCACCCCGGCTGATCAGTTCGGTCAACTGGCTGACGGAAGGGCTGCGCACCAGATCAAACTTGAGCCCGGTGCGCACACTGATTTTGGCCAGCAAGTCCGCCGCCAGGCCGCTGAACATGCCATGTTCGTCATAAAAATTAAACGGCAGAAAATCTTCTGTAACGGCGACTTTCAGGCGCGGATTTTGGTCAATCCAGCGTTGTTCGGCGGGTGAAAAGTGCAGCGGCCCGCGGCCCTCGAATTTCATGCCGCTGACGCCCCAGCGGCTCAGGATCGCGTACTGCTCATCGCTGGGGATGCGCGCCATGGCCGTATTGATCAGCCGCAGCAGACGCGGGTTGGGGTGATGCGCTGCAAATGAAAAGGGATGCCCTTCAAGGCTGGAGAAGTCCTTGAGGTACACGTTGTTCAAGTAGTTTTTGTTGATCAGGTAATTGGTACTGATCGCGTCTCCCAAATACAGGTCGGCTTGACCGAACGCCACGGCGCCAATGGCGCTAAGGGTTGAGGCGTATAACTGAACGTCGGCTTGCGGGTATTGAGCTTTAACTTCCTCAATCGGCTGGTAGTGATACAGCATGGCCAGCCGCAGGCCACTGGGCAGTGTTTTTGTTCTCGGGTCATCGCCCATCCGAGTGACCAGTACTGGCGTGTCCAGCGCATACGAGGAAGAAAAGACCAGTTGCGGATCAGCCATTTCATACCCGTTGGCGGTCCCCAGCAGGTCGATTTCTCCCCGTTTCAACGCCGAGATCACGTCGCCCCGGGACGCGTACCGGCGCACTTTGAACGGGACTTGCAGCAAGTGACTGAGCAGGCCGGCGTAGTCCGCTGTCACCCCTTCAAAGTAATCACTGCCCGTGGAGATATCGAAAGGTGCATAGTCCGGGGAGGAAGTACCCAGCGTCAGTGCGGCTTTACCGGTTAACCATTGCCGGTCGCCTTCGCTCAAGTCCAGCGGGGGGATGTCGATTTGCGAGCGGGCCAATAGCTGTAAATCAACGGGATTGGCCTGGCATACAGACGTCATGCACAGCGATAAACAGAAGGGAATATATCGCCGGACTGACACGGTTTTCATTCGACCAGGTTATTGCGCTTGGCAAATTCGGCCAGGTACACCACTGATTTAATGTTGAGTTTGTTCAGGACGCGGGTCTTATACGTACTGACGGTCTTTTCGCTCAATAACATGGTTTCAGAGATTTTCTTGTTTGAGTAGCCCGACACTAAGTATTGAAGTGTGCGCAGCTCACGGTCAGACAGTTTTTTTATAAGTTGTAGGTCGCTGGGGTTGTCATTGTCAGCAGTGGCGACATTGGCATCCGGGTCATTTAAATAAATACGGCCACTCATCACATGATTGATTGCCTGAGTCAGCGCATCGACATCTTCTGTTTTTTCAATGAATCCGATGGCCCCCGCGCGTATACAACGATCCGCGAAAAACGCAGAGCCCTTGGACGTCAGAACCAAGACTTTAATGGGCAAGCCGAGAATGTTTAATCGCTTCAATACTTCGAACCCATCGAGCTTGGGCATCGACAGATCAAGCACGATCAAGTGCGGTACATGAGAACGCGCCAAGTCCAACGCTGTTGCGCCATTATCGGTTTCAGCGGCGATCTGGAAGTTGGCTTTTTCAAGGACTAATCTGACTATTCTTCGAATAAATGGATGGTCGTCTACGATAAGGGCTTTACGCATGATTTCTCCTACAACTTCTCAAGAGTTTCTTGTAGGCTTTTGTATTCAATGCTCACAAGTTGTGAAAGCAAAGCGCTTTTTAATGTTGAATAGTTTAATCGTTATTTAAAGTCATAAACATAGTTGTTGATCGTGAAGTGAAATTTCTAGCGTGCACTGGCCTGCTGTTGAGCGTGTTGGCAGGCGTGCTTGCTGTTGTTGTTTTTCCTTGTTTTTCCTTGTGTTTCAGAGGCTTCTTGATGGTGTTGTAGAGTTTGCCGTTTGGTTGCACAGTAGTTGGTAGGAATTTTCTGAAATTTAAAATATATTTTTTATTTGGATCAAGACTGATCTAAAAGACGTTATATGAGCGCTACGTTTGCGCACGCTTAATACGAGCGGGTATAAAAAACCGCGATCGGTGATCGCGGTTTTTAGGGTGAGGTGCTTAGGGTCAGGCTTCGTCCAGCTCGGGCAATGCCGTGTCAATGGCCTTGGCGGGCTGCACTTCGTCGTGGCGGCGAATGTACTTCCAGTCGTCCTCATCGATATAAATACCGTTAGGCCCGCTGCCGCCTTCAAGGTCGATTGCCACATGCGCACAGACCTGCGGTTTCACGCTCGCCAGAATCGGCACAAACCCCAGCTGCAAGCTGGTTTCGAGCAGCGCGGTCTGGTTCTTTTCGTCAATGTCCGCCGCCTCATCCAGGTAGTACGGCAAACGGATGCGCCCGGCCTGCTCGCGGTCCATCAAGTGCAGCAACAAATACATGTTGGTCAGCGCCTTGATGGTCATGGTGGTGCCGTTGGAGGCGGCACCGTCAATGTCGGTATGGATCACCGGCTGGCCGTTGACCTTGGTGATCTCGAACGCCAGTTCGAACAAATCCTTGAGGCCCAACTGGTTATGGTTGGCGGCCACGAGACGAGCCAGATACTCCTTGGCTTCCTCGTTTTTTGTGTCCTGTTCGGCGCTTTGGCTGAGGTCGAACACCGAGAGGGTTTCGCCTTCTTCGTACTGGCCGGCGCTGTGGATAATTTGATCGATGTGCTTGAGGGCTTCCTTGTTGGGGGCCAGCACGATGCGGAAACTTTGCAGGTTGGACACCTGACGCTTGTTAATCTCGCGGTTGAACAGCGCCAGTTGATGCTCAAGGCTGTCGTAGTCACTGCGAATGTTGCGCAACGTGCGGGCGATGTCGGTCACCGCCGCACGACGCGCCTTGCCCAGGGTCAGGGCTTCTTCGGTACGGTGCGCGTAAGCGTTAATCAACAGTTGCAGGCGGCGCTCCATGTCGTCTTCGCTGTCGAACTTGGCCACGCCCTTCAAGCGCACTTGGGCATAAAGGGCTTCGATCTGGCCATCACAGCGCAGCAGGCCTTGCCACGTGTCCTGGTAGTCGTTGAGCAACGGCAGCAGGTTGTCCATGGAGTCGTCGACCGGGTCCATGAACGGCGTACCGAACGGCAGGTCGGCGGGCAATAATTGACGGCGGCGCAGGCTGTCATCCAGCGTGCGCTGTTTGGCTTCCATGTCGCCCAGTTGACGGGCGACCAGTTGCAGCTTGGCCGACAGCTGTTGAACGCGCTCGGTGAACGCATCGCTGGAGCGCTTCAACTCGTCCTGGGCGGCTTCGGCCTGAGCCAGTTGTTCCAGTTTCTCGCCTTCCTCGGCACTCAGCGTCTGGCTGCGGCGGAAGTCTTCCAGCGCTTTTTGCGCGTCCAGTACCTGTTGGTAAAGCGACTCGGCTTCACTCTTGCTCGCCGCGCGGTCAGACGTCACGGCTTGCTGGGTTTTGAGCTGCTTGAGTTCTTTGTCCAGACGCTCTTTTTGATCGCGTAACGCCGCCCGGTCTGCCAAGGCCTGCAAGGCAGGTGGCTCGATGTGGCTGAGGTCAATCGACAACCCCGGCGCTTCAAAGCGCTCGCCTTTGAAGCCGTCGAGGATCATCTCCAGTGATTTGACCCAGGCGTCGCTGTCGTCCAGCGCAATCCCGTGTTCGCCCAGCGGCAGGCTGAACAGAGCGCTGTTGAACAGGCGCATCAGGCGCTCGACATCCTGTTGCGAAAACTCTTCGCGCAGGCGTGCGTAGCTGTTGTTATCGGCGTGATCGAGTTGCTGCTTGACCGACTTCAGGCGTTTTTCCAGATCCCGGACCCGTTCGTCCAGGTCCTCGGCGCTGAACTGCCGCGATTGCGCCAGGGCACCGGCCAGTTCGTCGTGGGCGTCCTTGGCGGCGAGCAACTGCTGCTCCAGCACCTTCACATCGTCCACCAGGGCAAACCGGTGCTTGAGCACGGACAGCTCGCCCAACCAGCGCTGGATGCCGGAGATTTCACGCTCCAGGCGCATCAATTCCTGAGTGCTGCTGCGCTGATCGTTTTGCAGCGCGTCTTGCTCGTGACGGTAGTGCTCGGACTGGGCCAGCAGCTCTTCTTTGCGTGCCCCCGAATAGTCCTGCCACGTACCGAGCAATGAGTCGAGCAGCGGAGACAGGCGGTGCAACTTGCCGCGCAGCAGATCGCGCTGGCGCACCCCGGCCGCCAGCGACTCAACCAATGGCCCGGCACCGACCAGGGCGTTGTAGTCCTGCTCCATGCGGCGTACGTCGCGGAAGGCCTCTTCACAGGCGGCAATGTAATCCACGCTGCCCGAGCGCAGGCTGTGCTCGAAGGCATCGAGGAACAGCTGCTTGAGTTTGGCGGCGGTGATTTCGCGCATGTGCAGCAGGTTGATAAACAGCGCGCGGAAGGTCTTCAGGCTTTGCTCGCTGGTGGAGCGCAGCGGGATCAGCGTCAGGTCCAGCGGGATGGACGTGTGGCCGCCCACCAACAGGCGCCGCAGTTCATCGGGTTTAAGCTCGTAGGCTTTAAGGCCGTTGCGCTCAAGGTTGTTGAACAGCTCTTTTTGCCGCAGGCAGGTGTCGTCTTTTTGGTAGTGCGCCAGGTCCAGTTGACCGGCGTAGGCAAAAAACTGGTGCCCGAAACCGCCGCCCGGGCCACGGCCGACCACGCCAATCACGTGCGGGCCATGGGGCAGCGACACTTCGACGAGGATGTAGCTGGTGTCGGAGGCAAAGTAAAAACGCCGCGATTGTTCGAGGCTGTACTTGCCGAAGCTCATGTCCGACATGCGCGCCAGAATCGGGAACTGCAAGGCGTTGATCGAGGCCGATTTGCCCAGGTTGTTGGCCCCGTACACCGACAGCGGGTGTTCCAGCGGGAACAGCCCGAGGCTGTAACCGGCAGTGTTCAACAGGGCAAAACGGCGTATTCCGTAGCGTTCCTGGCTCATGCATCCATCTCCTGTTGCTCGGCGGCAATGGCACGCGCCAGTGCGGCTTCTTCGTCTTCTTCCTCGACCTCGGGGTCGTCACCGGCCAGTACGGGCGTCGGCAGCGGCAAGATGCTGTGCAGGCTGGCGGCCAGATCGCGGTCCTGCTGCACCGACAGGCACACATCCAGAAAACGGTGCATCGGCGGCAGAAAGCGGTAAATGCCGTTTTCTTCACCGGCAAAGCCGAGCTGGGTCATGCGGCGCATGATCTTCTCTTCCAGCTCGTCCTGAGTGGTGACCTCGGCCTGTACGAACAGGTCGCGGTATTTTTCCAGCAGCGCGGGCAGTTCGTCGCGGCCCAGGCTGCCGCCATCGAGCACGGCAATCGGGTCGCGGCCCTGATCGGCCAGGTGCTCGACAATGATGAACGTGAACAGCGCCAGACGCTGTGCGGTCTTGTTCACCTGGGCGGTGGCCGTGTCGGGGACGAAGTAATAAAAACCGCGGGTGTCACACACCAACTCAAAGCCCAGCGCCTTGAACAGCGCGCGGTATTGATCCTGGAAATTCGACAACTGTGCGTACAGCTCGGGGTCGCGCCGGCTGACGTGATAGCCCTTGAACAGTTCGCGAAAAATCGGTGCCAGTTGGGACAGTTCAGACAGATCAAGATGCATGGAGGGGGCTCGCAGTAGGCTCGGTTGCGTCTTCGCTACGTGACAGCAGGGCGAAAGAGCGCAAGCTGACCACGTGTTCGTGGGTGTGATACTCGCGCCGTTCGAGACGTTCGCGCACGAAGCGTTTTTCCCGCGACAGGCGCGAGAACCAGTACAGCAATTCGTCGGTGTCGCCGTCGGGCTCTTGCGTCAGCAACCAGCTCATCAAGTCCGGCATGGGCAGTGCATCGCTGCAGCGGTCGAGCATTTCCTTGACCGTGCGTGGCGCCTTTGGGGCTTCGCCGCCTTTTTGGGTTTTGTGCGCCTTGGGGAACCGCGCAGGTTTTGCCTCGAAGCGCGCCAGCGCATACACGTACGCTTCCACCTGGCTGGCGCTGCCCAGAAAGGTGCTTTGCGGGCGGGTGAACATCGGCATCGCCGCTTGTGGCACGGCGTCCAGCCCTTTACGGCGGATCGCGGCCAGTGCCAGCGCCGCGCCGCGGGTCACGGCATTGTGGCGGCGGGCTTCTTCGCGCAACGGCAACAATAGCTCGCGCGCATGGCGCAGGGTGAGTTGAGCGCTGGTTTGCATTTCGAGGATCCGCGCGTGGGTACGCAGCAGCATGTCGTCGTCGACCAGGTGGCCGAGGCGCTGCTGTTCGCTGAGCATGCGCAGCAGCACGTTTTCAACCTTGCGCACACCTTGCTCGAAGGCGCCGTCGGCGTTGACCAATTGAATCATCGGCTCGACGTATTCATCCCACGTCGCCAGCACTTCGGCATACCGCTGGCGCAACGGGATTTGCCGGTCGCTGGTCTTGGCGCGCTCTGCCACGGCCACCAGCGCCTGCTCATCATTGGCCAGTTTTTTCAGCACATCGCGCACGCGCATGTCCAGCAGACGCAGTTGACGCGCCAGATCGTTGCCGTCGCGGATGTCGAACGCATCCTGGATATACCCTGCCAGACGCTCAAGGTGGCGCAGGTAGGCTTCGATTTCCAGGCACAGGCCGAGGCGGTGCTCGCGCCGCAGATAGGCAAGGAAGTCATGGATTTGCGCATTCAGCTCGAAGCGGTTCGGGCTTTTGGCGACCGGCACCAGAATGTCGAGCCGGATCCAGCTGTCGAGCACGTGGGTGATGTCTTGAGGGGTGCTGTCCAACTGATGCGCCGCCAGTTGCAGGCGCAGTTCGCTGAGGCTCAACGTGCCTTGGTCGAAGTGTTCGCACAAGGGCTCAAGGAGTGCCCAGTGCTCGGCGAGGGCACGTAAAACGCGCTTGGGTTCGATCATGGGAAGGCCGGTCGATTGGCAATGAAAGGCGGCGATTGTACTGCGCACATCTTCCCTTGGCGATCTGCCGCCCGATCGGCTGCCCACCGTTTAGCGATCAACTGCGGGCGGGAAGGGCAGAAGGGCGGTAGAATCCCCGTTCTTTTGTTATCCACAGATGGCCGACCCTTGTTGAACGAGTCCCGCCGCCGCGCTTATTTGACTGCCATGCAGGTGGTCACCTGGTTACCGCGCACCGAATTGCCGTTCGCCGCCCCGTCGCGGCCTGAACTGCTGGTGGTCCCCGAGCCGCCCGCAGCGCCGGTCATGGCGCCGCCTGTTGCCCAGGTGGCGGCGGTGCCGAGCACGCCTGCCGAACGCCCGAAGATCGAAGTGCCACGCCCGTCCGTCACCCCGCGTGCAGCGAGCAAACCGGTCGCCGAAGCCGACGCTGCGCCCGTGGTGGCCAAAGTAGTGCCCTTGCCAGCGCCGCGTTTTGCGTTGCAATTGTTGCGCGCCGGTCGCTGCCTGGTGCTGGTGGAGTTACCCACAGGCGGCGCGTTCCAAAGCCGCGATCCGGCTTATCTGTTGCTCAAAGACATGCTGCGTGCTGCCGGACTGCCGGACAGCCCGCAAATCATTGGCGAGCCGATTCGCTGGCCTTTGCTGCGCCGGGGCAATGTCGATCAGGGCCCGGAGGCTGCACGGGAATTTGTGCAGGGCTTTTTGATGGCGCGCCTTGAAGACATCGAGTGTGCGTGTTTGTGGCTGATCGGGCTGCCTGCCGTGCGTTTTGCGGGCCAAGCCAATGCTGAAGCCTACAATCGCGATCTGGACATTGAAGGGCTGGGCTGCGTTTGGGCGCTGCCGGGTCTTGAATTATTAATGGATGAGCCACAACGCAAAGCGGATGTGTGGCAAGCCATGCGCCGGCTGATGGCGCGCTGGAAACCAATCAATGAGTGACGCTGTAACTTTCCGCCCGATGACCGAAGCGGACCTCGATGCCGTGTTGAAAATTGAATACGCCGCCTTCAGCCACCCCTGGACGCGCGGGATATTCCTCGACGGGCTGGGCAAATATCACATCTGGTTGATGTTTGAAGGCGAACAGCAAGTGGGGCACGGCGTGGTGCAAATCATTCTCGATGAAGCGCACCTGCTCAATATCACGGTCAAACCCGAAAGCCAAGGCCGCGGCTTGGGGCTTAAATTGCTGGAGCACTTGATGTCCATTGCTTACCTGCATGACGCCCGCGAGTGCTTCCTTGAGCTGCGCGACAGCAACACCGCCGCGTTCAAGTTGTACGAGCGTTATGGCTTCAACGAAATCGGCCGCCGCCGCGACTATTACCCGGCCGTGGGCGGTCGCGAAGATGCCGTGGTCATGGCGTGTACGCTGGTGGATTGATTTACACCCTGTAGCCGCTGCTCGACAGCGGCCACAAAAGAGGGGGCTCAACGTTTTTTGCGGCCCACCGGATCTATATCCGCCAGTTCAGCCTCATCCAGCCCGCGGCCTGCGCCGATCTCGTCTTCATTCACAACGCTCAAATCCCAGTCTGCCGCGCCGCCCTGTTCTTCAAGGGCTTCATACGCATCACGTGCACCGTCTTCGGGCGTTAGCATGTCGGCGTCCAGATCGTCCGGGTTCGAATCGCGTCCCGGCAGCGCAGCACCGCTCAATTCCCGATTACGCGGGCGATGAGGGGCAATGTGACGTGCGTATTCCTCATCCGTCACCAAGTCGGTCAGCGGCTCGTGAGTATCTTCGGGATCATCGAAATCCAGCGGCTCAACCGAGCCCATGCGGTCTTCGGTGTCGTCGATGTCCAATGGTTCTTCTGCCCCGAACGGGCGACGTGAATCGGTCATGGTAAATCCTCATACTGTGGGGCCTTGATACGGTGGACTGTAGCTAAGCGTGAAGATTCCACCCGATTGATCGTCGGATTTGGCATTTGTCCACGTGACGTCGACCGCCGGTCGGCAGTCAAAGCTGAGCATCAACTCTTGAGGCCTTACCGCATGAACGAACTACAAGACCTGATTGATAACAACGCGCGCTGGGCCGATGCGATCAAGCAGGAAGATCCCGAATTTTTCGCCAAGCTGGCCCGCCAGCAAACGCCGGAATACCTATGGATTGGTTGTTCGGATGCCCGTGTACCGGCCAATGAGATCGTCGGCATGTTGCCCGGCGATCTGTTTGTACACCGCAACGTGGCCAACGTCGTGCTGCACACCGATTTGAACTGTTTGTCGGTGATTCAGTACGCCGTGGATGTATTGAAGGTCAAGCACATTCTGGTCACTGGCCACTACGGCTGTGGCGGCGTGCGTGCTTCGATGAAGGACCAGCAGCTGGGGCTGATCGACGGCTGGCTGCGCTCGATCCGCGACCTGTATTACGAAAATCGCGACGTGCTGGCGCTGTTGCCCACCGAAGAAGAGCGCGTAGATCGTTTGTGCGAACTCAACGTCATCCAGCAGGTGGCCAACGTGGGTCACACCAACATTGTGCAAAATGCCTGGCACCGCGGGCAGAGCCTGTCGGTTCACGGGTGCATCTACGGGATCAAGGATGGTCGCTGGAAGAGCCTGAACACGACCATCAGCGGGCTTGACCAATTGCCGCCGCAGTACCGTTTGCGGCCGGTCAATCCCGTTTAGCGATCGCGGTTCATCCTGCCCCTCTCCCACAGGGAGAAGGGCAGGGCGAGGGGTTAGGGCATCACCGGCGCCACATAAGTCAGCGTCGTGCCCAACGCCCACAGCAAAAACAGCACCAGTGGCGTGTGCACCAGCAATTGCACGAACGAGAAACCGATCAAATCCCGTGCTTTCAAGCCCAGTACACCTAGCAGCGGCAGCATGTAAAACGGGTTGATCAGGTTCGGCAAGGCTTCAGCTGCGTTGTAAATCTGTACCGCCCACCCCAAGTGGTACTCCAGATCATTGGCGACTTGCATCACGTAAGGCGCTTCGATAATCCATTTGCCACCCCCCGATGGGATGAAGAACCCCAGCACCGCCGAGTACACGCCCATCAACACGGCGTAGGTATCGTGGGACGCAATCTGCACAAAGAACGTGGAGATGTGATGCGCCAAGGTTTCGCCGTTTGTGCCCTTGACCACCGTCATCAGGGCCGCAATCGAGCCGTACAGCGGAAACTGGATCAGCACCCCGGTCGTGGTCGGCACGGCGCTGGCCACGGCATTTAGAAAACTGCGCGGGCGCCAGTGCAGCAATGCACCGAGCATCAGAAACAAAAAGTTGTAGGTGTTGAGGCCTGAAATGGCGCTGATTGCCGGTTTGGTCGAGAACTCGTGGAATAACCAGCCCGCCGCCAGCAACACCAGCAAAAGGGTCAGCACCGGACTGTATTCCAGCCACTCGCCGGGTCGCGTGCGCGCCGGCAGTTTGGGGAGGCTGAAGGCCGGATCAACGCCGCAGGCCGCCGCATCCCGGGCCGACTCCGGCCCCGGCGCCGTGGCGTAGGCAACGATCAGCGACACCACCACCAGCGCCGCCAGCAACACACCGGACTGCCACAGGAAGATGGTTTCAGTGAACGGGATCACCCCGGTGATTGCCAGAATCGAAGGCGGCAGGCTGGCGGGGTTGGCCTGCAACTGCGCGGCCGAGGATGACAGCCCCAGCGCCCACACCGCCCCCAATCCCAGGTAGGCGGCTGCTCCGGCGGCGCGGTAGTCCATGCGCAGGTTCGTGCGGCGGGCCAGTGCGCGCACCAGCAACCCGCCGAATACCAGCGACAACCCCCAGTTGAGCAACGACGCCACCATCGAAATCAGGGCGACCCAGCACACCGCCTGTCGGCCGTTTTTCGGGACGTGTGCCAGTTTGTCGATGAGTTTGACCGCAGGCGGTGAGCTGGCCACCACGTAGCCGCCAATCACCACGAAGCACATTTGCAGGGTGAAGGGGATCAGGCTCCAGAAGCCGTCACCGAACGCCTTCGCGGCATCCGTGGGTTTGGCGCCCATCGCCAGGGTGGCCAGTGCCACGGTGATCACGGCGACGGCGGCAAACACCCAGGAGTCAGGGAACCAGCGCTCCGCCCAATTGGAGCAGCGCAGGGCAAAGCGGGCATAACGGCTGGATTCAATCTCAGCGGCCATGGGAAGTACCTCGTTGTTCTTATGATTATGGTGACGCCTGCGCGAAGCCTTGCAGAGCGTCAAGGCATCAGCGGCGGCGGGCCAATACAGTAAATCAATCGACGGGGATTTCCGATGGGCAGTCGCTTTGAACCAACGCGCGAGGTCTACAGTCACTGCCTGTAAGCGGCAATGGTGCCGTTGTGTAACGACCTGACTACAAGGAGTTCACCATGAAAGAGCAAACGTGTGATTGTCCGGACTGCAACTGCAAAGTGGGTGCCCAGGGAGTGGAGCGCGACGGGAAACAGTACTGCTGCAAGGCGTGCGCCGATCATCACCCCGACGGTCAGGGGTGTGCGTCATCCAGCGGTTGCCATTGCGGCGATAAACGCTAAATGAACTGAGTGCAGACGCGCGCAGTCGTGGACTGCGCGTTTGCGCCACTGCCCTTCATGTTGAAGCCAGGCGCCATTTCACGTTGGCAATGCCTTTTCGTTCCATTTGCGCGCGATCGAGCTTTTTGGCGGCTTCGCGTTCATTGCGGGCAATGCGTTCAACCCCTGCGTCACAACCCGCCCAGTACCAGGCCGTGAGATTGTCCAGCGCGGCGTGGCGGATGATGAATGACTTGGGCTCGCCATGCAGCGTGTAATCAATAATGAATAATTTTGCCGAGTTCATGATTCAGACATTTCTCCCAGTGTTGAGTAAGTGAGTCTGTGGCTTTCAAAAAATTCACTCCAATTGACGGTCGCCGCCATCGGTTCAGGGCTATCTGCCAGTGGAATGATGTGGATCCATTAAAAGGTGAATTATTTTGATGGGTGGTCGTCTCAGTCTCTCTAGAAAATCGGCCGGCCGCCGATGTTGTGGTATGCAGCCCCCCATTCCCTCAGGTATCCCATGTTTAACAAACGCATGAAGCAAGAGCTAGCGGCTCTTCGTGAAGAATTGTCCAGCCTGCAGCAAGTCAGAGAGAGCCTGGACAGCGAAATGCTGGTGCTCTCGCTTGGGGCGGATGGGCGGATTGAGACGGCGAATCACAATTTCACGCAAGAAATGCGCTATGCAAACAGTTCGCTGGTGGGGCGGCATATTGATGAGCTGGTACCTGCTCACCTGAAAAACGACGAACATCACCGTCGGTTCAAAACGGCGATGACCCGCAACGAGCATTTCAGCGGCACCGTGCGGTTGCTGCGCGGTGATGGGCAGGAGGCATGGCTGCGCTCGATCATGCAGCCAATTCTGGATTCCAGCGGCCGTGTGCTGCGGATTTCTATTTTCTCCAGCGACCTGACACGCACCATCGAAGCTTCCCGCGATCATGAAAATCTGATGAGTGCGCTCTTGCGTTCCACGGCCGTGATCGAGTTCAACCTCGCTGGCGAAGTGCTGACGGCCAACGATCGCTTTCTGCACGGCATGGGGTACACCCTGGCGCAAATTCAGGGCAAGCATCACAGCCTGTTTTGCACGGCTCAGGAGCAGAACAGCGCTGAATACGAGGCGTTCTGGAAGCGGCTCATTGCCGGTGAATTTGTTGCCGGGCGTTTTCAGCGCGTTGACAGCCATGGCCGTGACGTCTGGCTTGAAGCCTCGTACAACCCGGTGCGTGATGCCAATAACACCCTGTACAAAGTGGTCAAGTTCGCGACGGTGATTACCGATCAGGTCCACCGGGAACAGGCGGTTTCAGAGGCGGCGGGTATCGCTTACAGCACGTCTTTGCAAACCGATGAAAGCGCCCAGCGCGGCACCAAGGTGGTGACCCAGGCCGTTGAGGTCATGCGGGATCTGGCCAAACACATGCAGCAGGCCGGCGATGGCATCGAAGCCCTTAACGACCAGTCGCAAGTGATTGGCAGCATCGTCAAAACCATCAGCGCGATTGCCGAGCAAACCAACCTGCTGGCGCTCAACGCCGCGATTGAAGCCGCCCGCGCCGGGGAGCAGGGGCGCGGTTTTGCGGTGGTGGCCGACGAAGTGCGGCAATTGGCCTCGCGCACCAGCAAAGCCACGGAAGAGATCATCAACGTGGTGCGTCAAAACCAGGACATGGCGCGTGACGCCGTGACCCTGATGGCCGACGGCAAGCTGCAGGCCGAACAGGGGCTGGCATTGGCGGCGGAAGCGGGTACGGTGATTGTCGAAATTCAGGACGGCGCGCAAAAAGTGGTGGATGCGGTCGGGCAATTCGCCAACCAACTGTCGACCTGAGCCGTGATGCACGAGGGTTGCGCATAAGAAAAGTAACCCTCGAGTGACGGAAAAAGAACGTCTGGGAGTAAACTCTGCGCTTTCCAAAGGAGTTTCTATGAGTCTCTACCAGTCGAGCATTCTGGCTAAACCTATCCCTTCGCAAGCGCGTTACCTGTTTTTCGCCCTCAAGTCAGTAGAAGCATTGCCGGCTGCACTCGACGTTCTGTCGCAGTGGGTGGACGGCAAAAGCGTGGTGGCGGGGTTTGGCTCGCCGCTGGTAATGGCGTTGGGGGCAAAGGTTCCAGGCTTGCGCGTCTTTCCGGCACTCAATGCCATGGTTGAAAACCCGTCGACCCAGCACGCGCTGTGGTTGTGGCTGTTGGGTGATGACCGTGGCGAGCTGCTGCACCGCAGCCAAAAAATCGAGACGTCGCTGGCGTCAGCCTTCAACCTGCTGCAAGTGACGGAAGGCTTCCGCTACGGCACCGACCGCGACCTGACCGGCTACGAAGACGGCACGGAAAACCCGGTGGACGATGCAGCGGTCGAGGCAGCCATCGTCGCCCATGCAGGCCCGGGCCTGGACGGTGGCAGTTTTGTTGCGATCCAGCAGTGGCAGCATGATTTGAACGGTTTTGCGGCGCTGCCGTCCGAAGAGCAAGACAACATCATGGGCCGTCGCATGAGCGACAACGAGGAACTGGACGACGCGCCAGCGTCCGCCCACGTCAAGCGCACTGCCCAGGAAAGCTTCACGCCTGAGGCCTTTATCGTGCGTCGCTCGATGCCGTGGACTGAAAACGGCAAGTCGGGCCTGATGTTTGTCGCCTTCGGTCGCACCCTCAACGCCTTTGAAGTGCAATTGCGCCGCATGAGCGGCATGGAAGACGGCATCATTGACGGCCTGTACCGCTACAGCCGACCGCTCAATGGCGGCTATTACTGGTGCCCACCGATGAAAGACGGCCGCCTGGACCTCGCAGCGGTGTGCGCGGGCTAACCCGTTTTGGTGTTCTCCCCCTGCCTTGGCTGAACCGTTTTTTTAAGGTTTGTCTGATGTTTCACATGCTGCTGGCTCCCTAGGCTGGCAGCATGAAGCTCAAACAGTTTTTCCGTCCGTTAGATGCCTCGTTCTCGACCTCAATCGCAGCGCGTACGTTGCTGCGTTCTTTTTTCGTGGCGTTGCTGCTTTCGTTGTTCGGCGGGCTCTATGTCTATGTGAATTCCAGCTTCGACCGGGAGATATCCAAGCGTCGCGGCTATATGAGCGGCGCCATTCTCGAAGCCCAGCGCTTTTTTACCGGCCATGAAATTCTCCTCAAGAACCTGAGCCTGTCGGCGGTGCGCAACACCAGATCCGCCCCCCCTGAAGCGCAAGCAGACAGCGACGAGTTCCAGCTGGTGTTGGGACAGGGCGCCCATTCGTGGAGCCTGTGGCAAACGTCCCGCGAACTGGATGACCTGCGCGTCAGCAAACCCAGCTCCACGGCCTTGGCATACGCAGCTGAAGAGACTTGCACGCCCAGCGCGGTCTGATTGGTGTTGACCCCCGACACCGCCTGATCGCTGCATTCAATCTCGATGCTGAAATCGCTTTCGCGGGTCATGTTGTCGTTCAGTTCCTGGGCCGTGACCGGCGGGAACACCACCAGCGGCGTGACATTGCGCGCGACGCAGGTGGCGGTGTAGCTGATGGAGGCCGCGCTGCGCATGCCAAAGCCGATGCCGTTGTACTGGCCCCAGAAGTAATAATGGGTATTGGAGTCGGTGCCCACGGTGTCGGACTTATAGCCAGGCCCCTGAAATTGCACATAGCCATTGGGCTGGGTGCAGGTGTAGCTGTAGGTGCCGCTGCCACTGGCAGCCGCCATGCCGCCGCAAAAGTTACTGCCGCTGCCGGATGTGGGCGGCAGGCTGGAAACGCGGGCCAGATCCGCTTGCACCATGCTCAGGTGCTTGGGTTTGATTTGCAGCTTGGTGCCGACCACGTCGTATTGGGTGATTTTGCTTTGCTGCCAGTAGCGGGTGAACACTTTGCCGGAGTTGAGGTGCGTCAGCTTGAGCCCGACATAGGGGAAGTAGGTGGCGTAGTAGCCGGGCAACCCGTCATTGGTCGCGGTACCGGCGCCGTTGCCGATTTCCCAGTAGCCACCGACCCGGTCATCGCCGTTGGTGGCAAACACTTCATACAGCTCGTCCTTGTCCGCCAGGTCGCATTCCCACAGCACCGTCTCGCTGTTGAGGCCCGTGGCGGTGGCGCTGTCGACAATCGTCGTGCCCAGCGGCGTCCCTACCGGTTGCAGGTAGGTGCTGGTGAGGTTGACCCGGCCAAAGTTGATTTGCGCCGAGTAAGGGTCAAGCACGGTGATGCCGTTGTAGACCCGTCGGCACGTGGCTTCAGCCGTGGGAAGCAAGCCGAGTGTCAGCGCCAGCAGCAGTAACTGATTCAATCGTGGGCGTAAGGTGAACATAAGAAAGCCTCGATTTTCGGGGTGATTAACGCGATGAATCCACTGGGCGGCAGTCGCTGGTCACACGCAGCAAGGGCTGGTCCAGATCGCGTCCGGAGACGTCGTAGTGCAGGGCGCATTGCTCTTCAGGGCGATCGCCCCAGCGCAAGGTCAAGGCGCCTGCTGGCTTCTCGCTGCGCAAGTAGGCCTGGCTGCCCTGACCCACCATGCCGATCACGCTACCGGTTTCATCGAGTACATCCGCGCCCATCGGTACGGCCTGGTTGTCGGGCAGCAGGGCCTTGACCAGCAGGGCGTTGCCGCTGCGGGTCTTGAACGTGATCTTGACCGCGGCACCGGCGTACGGCGCCACCCGGCGCTGGCCATCGTCGAGTTCGGTTTTCTGGTTCATGCCTTCCGGGGTGATGGCCACGGTGTTGTAGCGGTAAGGCGTGAGGGCTGGCACCAGGGCATAACCCGAATCATCAATGGTCGTGCCTTGGCTGTTCATGACTTTTGCACCGCTGGCGCCTTTGGCTACAGCCGGGCTTTAATCAGACGATTCTTAAAAGGCCGTGGCGGGCGATTGAGGCGGGGGATTTGCCCCAGGCAAAAAAAATGGCTGGCCATGCGGCAAGCCATTTTTCGGTACGGGTACACGGTCTTTATCAACAGGGGTTTGACGCGACGGTCACCTCTGAGGTCCAAGGGCAAGCGATCGCCCAAACCAGCGAGAAACGCTCATCCGCTCACGCGCGTCGACTTCGCCTTCACACCGGCGTGGAAAGCGAAAACGGGATGCGCAGCTCCCCGACAGGCCCAGTATCGCGGCCGCACATTTCGTCGTGCACGCAGTGCTGCACCAGCACGCACGGGAATACCGGCACGGTGTGCAGCACCTCCCGCAGGTGGGGGATTGAGCGCAGGTGCATCGGCTGGGCCGCCTCGTCAAGCAAGGTGAACTGGCCGTGATCCAGGCGGATCCGTGCCAGATAAACACCACCTTCGAGTGACAGCAGCTCCAGCTCGCGTATTTCGCTGTTGGCCGCATGTTGGGTGAGGGTGTGCAGGTTCATGCTTCACTCCTTGCCTACCAGGGCAGGCGTTGTCCATCGTAAGCAAAGAAATGGCCACTGTCGGCCGGTGTCAACTGGTCAATCAAGGTCAGTAATCGCGCCGCGGCAACGTCTGCGGGACGGGCGCTGTCGGCGACGCGGAAAGGATGCGACAGCCCCGACACCACCGTGCCCGGGTGCAGGCTCAGCAAGCGGCTGTGCGGACGAGTGCGCGCCAGTTCGATGGCGGCAGTCTTGATCAGCATGTTCAGCGCGGCCTTGGACGCACGGTAGGCGTACCAGCCGCCCAAACGGTTGTCGCCAATGCTCCCGACCTTTGCCGAGAGCATCGCCATGGCGCCGCGCGGTGCGAGCAGTGGTAGAAAGTCGCGCAACACGATGGCCGGCCCCAGCGTGTTGACTTGAAACACAGCCTGCAGCGCCTCGGGTTCGAGGGCGCTGATGCTTTTTTCCGGTTTGATCCCCTCGCGATGGAGCAGGCCGGCCGCGTGTACGATCAGGTGATACGGCGCTTCGGCTGCCAGTTCGGTGGCGGCGCTGGCAATCGTTTCGGGGCGTTCAAGGTCCAGCTCGGGCACGGTACGGCGCCCTAGCGCACGAACCCCGGCGCAGCGCGGATCCTGCCTCAGGAGTTCGCAAAACGCCGTGCCGAGGGCGCCGCTGGCGCCGATCACCAGCGCGCGATAGCCGTCGTCGAGGGAGGTCATGGTCACGACGTGGTTCATTGGCTCACCCCGGCGCCCTGACGGCGGAAGAATATCGTCACCTGACCCACCTCAACCCCGAACTTGGACATACGGGTGCGGTTGATTAACGTGTCTTCGTCCATCAAGTACATCCAGTCGTCCATGCTCATTTCGTAGGTCGAATCATCGACCGGCAGGTTCAGACGGTACCGCCAGTGCAACGTGTTTCCGGCGACTTGGCCCTTGGCGATACCCACCACATCCTCGGCGCGGCCGCTCCAGCGTCCCTGGCCCTCGGGCGTGAGGGTCCAGACGCGGCGCTGGCGGGTGCCGTCGCTGTAGAGGAAGCGCTCGTCGAGAATCAGGTTGTTGCCCTCGCGACGGCTGACGATATTGACCTCGAAACGCTTGACCACCTCACCGCTGCGCTTTTGAAACATCCCCCAGGCTTTGACGGGCTGGCTGAAATACTGCTCCAGATTCAACGTCGGTTGTTGATCTGCATACCGGGCGACATCCACACCGGTACAGCTGGTGATGCTGAGGGCCAGCGCCAGTAACAGCAGTAATCGTTTCATTGTCTTTCTCCCTGAAGCACGCGGCTCACGCGTGCGAAGCATCGCGCCATGGGTGCGTTCGGTGGGCAGTCCTGGTAGAGGGTTCTGCGTCGGCCTTGCGGGTCAGTATCAAGCCCCATCTAAATACTTGTACAAGGACGATCGCCTTGTATAGGTTTTATTCAAGATAGGCTGAAAAAAATCAACTGACAATCCATCGGCAATCTTTTTATGCAGAGGCGAAAACCTCACCTCGCAGAGCACGAGGCTGCTTGGGGCTCGCCAGTGCGGTGGGGGCATGTGCGATAGCGTCGGGCACGTTATTCAAGGGGCCTTATCAGGCCAGAAAGCGGTTAGCGCTGATGGAGTAGCGATTGTGCTGCGTAGGTTTTTTGAATGGGTTGCGCTGGATTGGCGGGTGTCACGTTGATTCGAGTTCGTAACGAAGGAGGAACACGGGGGATGCACGGAGGGGGAGGTATGGAGAGAGACAAGAAGAAACCCCCAGACACAAGAAAGCCCGCACTAGGCGGGCTTCTTGTACTGTTTATAGACTCAAGGAGACATCTGTAAACAAGCGTTTGGTGGCTACACAGGGACTTGAACCCCGGACCCCAGCATTATGAATGCTATGCTCTAACCAACTGAGCTATGTAGCCAATGGCGCGCATTATTCCTTCGAGCCGGGCATGTGTCAAGCAAATATCTTAAAAAAATCTTTGTTCAATCAACCGCTTAAGGATTTACGGCGTTTGGATGGCAATATCCTGTTAAAAAATGGCACATTGACCGACCTGCACGTGCGCATTCACCTGATGTACGGAAAGTCTCATGGCCCTTAGCAACACTCAAACAACAACAACGACTGCCTCACAAACGCCTCAAACCAGCCCGTTGGTGCTACGCATTATCGGTGCAGTGGCGTTGGCGCATCTGATCAATGACTTGATTCAAGCCGTTCTGCCTTCGATCTATCCGATGCTCAAGGCCAAATATGACCTGACCTTTACCCAGATCGGCCTGATTACCCTGACCTTCCAAATGACCGCCTCGCTGTTACAGCCCTGGGTAGGTTATTACACCGATCGCCATCCCAACCCGTTGCTCTTGCCTGCGGGCATGGTGTGTACGCTGGTGGGGATTTTGATGTTGTCCCAGGTCGGCAGTTTTCCCTTGATCCTCTTGGCCGCCGCGCTGGTGGGCATCGGTTCGTCGACCTTCCACCCCGAGGCTTCACGGGTGGCGCGTCTGGCCTCAGGCGGGCGCTACGGTTTTGCACAGTCTACGTTTCAGGTGGGCGGTAATGCCGGTTCTGCGTTTGGTCCTTTGCTGGCAGCATCGATCATCATTCCATTCGGGCAAGGCAATGTGGCCTGGTTTGGCCTCTTTGCGCTGTTCGCCGTTGGCTTGCTGTATGCGATCAGTCGTTGGTATCGCAGCCACTTAAACCTGTTCAAGCTCAAAGCCGGGCAAAAGGCCACCCACGGGCTGTCTAAAAATCGGGTGTTGAGCGCGTTGGTCGTGCTTGGGCTGCTGGTGTTCTCCAAATATTTCTATATGGCGAGCCTGACCAGCTACTACACGTTCTTCCTGATCGAGAAGTTCGGCGTCTCCATCGCCAATTCGCAGATGTACTTGTTCCTGTTCCTCGGTGCGGTGGCGGCCGGTACGTTTTTTGGCGGGCCGATCGGCGACCGCATCGGGCGTAAAGCCGTGATCTGGTTCTCGATTCTGGGTGTAGCGCCGTTCACTTTACTGCTGCCCTATGCGGACTTGTTCTGGACCAGCGTGTTGAGCGTCATCATCGGCTTTGTACTGGCCTCGGCGTTCTCGGCGATTGTGGTGTATGCGCAAGAATTGGTGCCAGGCAATGTGGGCATGATTGCCGGTATCTTCTTTGGCCTGATGTTTGGTTTTGGCGGGATCGGTGCGGCGCTGTTGGGCCATCTGGCGGATATTCACGGTATCGAATACGTGTACACCTTGTGCTCATACCTGCCGCTGCTGGGTGTGCTGGCGATTTTCCTGCCGCGGACCAAAAAGGTCTGATCCGCGCAGGTAAACAGCCTCAGCGCTTAAACAGTGGGTTTGTCGTTTTGGGTGGTGAAGCCAAACGTGAGCAGGGCACTTTCAACCGTGCTCATGTGTTGCAGGCACAGTTGCCACGGCGCGGACACCGCATCGGCCACTTCATTGGGCGCCACGGGAAGCAATACCGGGCGCTGGTTGTCGCTGGCGATGGCCGCGCAGCCTGATGCCACACTGGCCAACCGTTCGTGCAATGACGCTGGAGGCGGGCCCTGTTCCTTGCGCAAGGCATCGGCAAAGGCCTCGGCGAACAGCAGCGAGCTGGCGTACAGGCGCACGGCATGGCGTTCGTAGCGGCTGGCAATGTCTTTGACTTCTCGTGATACAAAGCGCCCGCGTAACGTCCAGCGCGCCGTATTACGGGCGCTGCTGATGCCGGTTTCCAGTGCAATCAGGCTGTCATGGGCGGCCGAGAAGATCAGCACGGCATTTTTGGCTTTGTTGGCGTCGTTCTCTTCCAGTGATTGCAGGCTTTTACCGAAACCTTTCGCCAGCTTTTCCAGCAAATCCTTTGCCGAGCTGTCGATGATCCCGATGGGGTTCGGGGTCAGCAGGATCTGACTGAACACCAGCCCGACACCCGCGCCCACCAGCACGTCCATCATGCGCACAACACCGGCGCTTTCCGGCCCCACAGCCAGCATCAGCACCGCCGAGACGCCCGCTTGAATCGGTACGACAGCGCCCAGGCCATACAGGGCTGCAATGGCGATGGCGGAAAACGTGGCAAATCCGATCCGCAGCAGGGGATAGCCATCCGGCAGCCAAAGCGCGGCTTCCCCCACGATGATCCCGGTGGCCACCCCGACCATTAGTCCTACTGCCTGTTTGCCATGACTGGGCAGGCCGGGCGCCAGGCACACGACAGCGCTGATGGCTGCAAACACCGGGTGTTCATGTCCCAGGAAATGCACCGCCAGAATCCACGCCAGCGCGGCGGCAATGGCTGAGGCCAGCGCATCACGCCAGCCGGAGGCCCAGCGGGTTTTGATTTTTTCGACCAGCGAATCGATAGAGCGAGTCAGGAAATTGGGGCGGGCGATCATTCAGGCTCCTGAAGTTGAACAATGGTGGTGATAACCATAGACCTTCGCGCGCCGATAGCGTGCGCCACGGTGCCGGCGTCCAACTCAGAGCCCAAAAAAAACCGCGCCTGAGCGCGGTTTTGTACGTGTGGTGTTTACACGTTGAAGCGGAAGTGCAGAACGTCACCGTCTTTAACGATGTAGTCCTTGCCTTCCAGGCGCCATTTGCCAGCGGTTTTGGCACCGGCTTCACCCTTGTACTGGATGAAATCGTCGTAGGCGATGACTTCGGCGCGAATAAAGCCTTTTTCAAAGTCGGTGTGAATCACGGCGGCGGCTTGCGGGGCCGTTGCACCTACTTTTACAGTCCAGGCGCGTACTTCTTTAACACCTGCCGTGAAGTAGGTTTGCAGGTTCAGCATCTGATAACCGGCACGAATAACCCGGTTCAAGCCCGGCTCTTCGAGGCCCAGCGCTTCCAGGAACATGTCCTTTTCTTCGCCTTCTTCCAGTTCTGCGATTTCCGCTTCGATCTTGTTGCAGACCGGAACGACCATTGCGCCTTCTTCTTCGGCAATGCCCATGACCACGTCGAGGAACGGGTTGTTCTCGAAACCGTCTTCAGCGACGTTGGCGATGTACATAACCGGCTTGGTGGTCAGCAGGTGGAAGCCACGGATGATGGCTTTTTCGTCTGCCGACATGTTCTTGATCAGGCTGCGGGCTGGTTTGCCTTCGGTGAAGTGGGCGATCAACTGCTCCAGCAGAGCCTTTTGAGCCACGGCTTCTTTGTCGCCGCCTTTGGCGTTGCGCGCCACTTTCTGCAACTGCTTTTCGCAGCTGTCGAGGTCAGCGAAGATCAGTTCAAGGTCGATGATTTCGATGTCGCGTTTCGGGTCAACGCTGTTGGAAACGTGAATCACGTTTTCGTCTTCAAAGCAGCGGACTACGTGAGCGATGGCATCGGTCTCACGGATGTTGGCCAGGAACTTGTTACCCAGGCCTTCACCTTTGGAGGCGCCAGCTACCAGGCCCGCGATATCGACGAACTCCATGGTGGTCGGCAGCACCCGCTCCGGGTTCACAATGGCAGCCAGCGCGTCCAGACGCGGATCGGGCATCGGCACGATACCGGTGTTCGGTTCGATCGTGCAGAAGGGGAAGTTCTCAGCCGCAATACCGGATTTGGTCAGGGCGTTGAACAGGGTGGACTTACCGACGTTAGGCAGGCCGACGATGCCGCAATTGAATCCCATGGTGTTTTCCCCGAGGAGTAGAGTCAGGCCTTCTGGCTGTGCAGGTTTTTCATCGCACGGTTCCATTCCCCGGCGAGGATATCCGGCAGCACGCCGAGGGCAAAATCGATGCTGGCATCCAGTTTTTCCTGTTCGGCGCGCGGCGCGCGACCCAGGACAAAATTGGAGACCATGCTGGCGACGCCTGGGTGGCCAATGCCGAGCCGCAGACGGTAGAAATTATTGTTGTTCCCCAGTTGCGCGATGATGTCACGCAGCCCGTTGTGACCTCCATGGCCGCCGCCCAGTTTGAGCTTGGCAACACCTGGCGGGAGATCGAGTTCGTCGTGGGCCACCAATATGGATTCCGGCGCAATCCGGAAGAAACCGGCAAGCGCCGCAACGGCCTGGCCGCTTCGGTTCATATAGGTGGTGGGAATCAACAGACGAACATCCTGACCTTGATGGCTGAATCGACCGGTCAGGCCAAAATACTTTCGGTCTGCAACGAGGTTAACCCCGTGCGCGGACGCGAGACGCTCAACAAAAAGGGCCCCTGCGTTATGCCGGGTCTGTTCGTATTCGGTGCCTGGATTTCCCAGACCAACGATCAGTTTTATGGCGGTCACGACAAGGGCCCTTCTATGGAGTTGTGGATAACATCGCCGCTGACAGCAGCGGCGAAAACGGACAAAAAAGCGGGTTTACATGAGTAAACTTCGCGATCTTGTCCGCTTTACTCGCTGCGTGTTAGCTCGCGATGTTCCTCAAAACTCCAGACAGAGTAATGAATTACTCTGCTTCAGCTTCTGGTGCAACACGTGGAGCGTGAACGTTGGCTACTGCCAGGTCGTTACCGTGTGCCAGTGCTACGAACTCAACGCCTTTAGGAGCGGTGATGTCCGACAGGTGAATGATCGAGCCGACTTCGGCGTTAGCCAGGTCAACTTCGATGAATTCAGGCAGGTCTTTTGGCAGGCAGGAAACTTCGATTTCAGCAACAACGTGCGAGATCTCGCCGCCTTTCTTGATCGGAGCAGCTTCACCAACGAAGTGAACTGGAACGATTGCAGTCAGCTTCTGACCGGCAACAACGCGTACGAAGTCAGCGTGCATCACGTGGCCTTTGGCCGGGTGACGCTGCAGCGCTTTGATGATTACGTTTTGCTTGGTGCCGCCAACAGTCAGTTCGATAACGTGGCTGTAAGCCGCTTCGTTTTCGAGCAGTTTGGCAACTTCTTTAGCCAGCAGGCTGATGGATTCAGGGGCTTTTTCGCCACCGTAAACGACAGCTGGAACCAGGCTTGCGAGACGACGCAGGCGGCGGCTCGCACCTTTCCCCAGGTCGGAACGCACTTCAGCATTCAGAGTAAATTCGTTCATGTTGTATCTCCAAAATAACCACATCCGGCCTAGCGTTTGCGACCAGCGCTATGGACGGTATGGGCAAAAAAGCCCCGCCCCAACAGGCTGTTGGGGCGGGGCGCTTTTCGTCAACGAGGCATTCGAGAAGGGCAGGGCCCTTATCGGAACATCGCGCTGATCGATTCTTCGTTGCTGATGCGGCGAACCGCTTCAGCCACAACCGGTGCGATATCCAGTTGACGGATACGCGAACAGGCTTGTGCGGCAGCGGACAGCGGAATGGTGTTAGTCACCACCAGCTCATCCAGCATGGAATTTTCGATATTCTCGATTGCCCGACCCGACAGCACAGGGTGTGTGCAGTAGGCGAACACTTTGGCAGCGCCATGCTCTTTCAAGGCTTTAGCCGCGTGGCACAGAGTGCCGGCGGTATCGACCATGTCATCAACCAGAATGCAGGTACGCCCTTCGACATCACCAATGATATGCATCACTTCCGAGTGATTGGCTTTCTCACGGCGTTTGTCGATGATACCCAGATCAACGCCCAGGGATTTGGCAACAGCACGTGCACGCACGACGCCGCCGATATCCGGGGACACGATCATTAGGTTTTCAAAGCGCTGATCTTCGATGTCATCCACCAAAACTGGGGAGCCATAGATGTTATCTACAGGAATATCGAAGAAACCCTGGATTTGGTCAGCATGCAAATCAACCGTGAGAACACGGTCAATGCCGACAACGGTAAGCATGTCAGCCACAACTTTTGCGCTGATAGCCACACGTGCGGAACGCGGACGGCGATCCTGACGGGCATAACCAAAGTAAGGAATAACAGCAGTAATACGAGTCGCTGAGGAGCGGCGGAAGGCATCAGCCATCACGACGAGTTCCATCAGGTTATCGTTGGTCGGAGCACAAGTCGGCTGAATGATGAAAACGTCTTTACCGCGGACATTTTCATTAATCTCAGCGGTAATCTCGCCGTCGGAAAACTTACCGACAGAAATGTCACCGAGTGGGATATGCAGCTGACGTACGACACGCCGAGCCAGATCGGGGTTAGCGTTCCCCGTAAAGACCATCATCTTGGACACGCGCAGTACCTGAAGGCTGAGGGTAACCTGGATGAGTATAAGAAATGGCAGGGGCGGCTGGATTCGAACCAACGCATGGCAGGATCAAAACCTGCTGCCTTACCGCTTGGCGACGCCCCTGTATCTGTTGCTACGAGTACCGTGTACCCGTTTCCTTTGACAGATCTTGTAGCTTGCGATGCAACATCGAAACGTTGCTTCCTTTCGCTACAAACCCTGTAAGGGTGTCTGCAAGAAGGTGCAGGACTTTATCAGCATCTGCTTCGTTTGGGAAGGCCCCAAATATACAACTTCCAGTTCCAGTTAATTTTGCTTCGGTATATTTACCTAACAAATTCAAAGCCTTACGTACATCTGGGTAAAGCTCCGTTACTACTGCTTCGCAGTCGTTTCGGCTGTTTCCCTTGGGAACGGGGCGCACTTTAATGGGCAAAGAGTTACGTGTCAACAAAGGATGCGAAAAAATTTCTGCTGTGCTTACAGAGACTTGCGGTACGAGCACGACGTACCACGGTTCTTCCGGGTATTCGGGTGACAGTTTTTCGCCAACCCCTTCGGCGAAAGCGGCATGCCCGCGAACGAAAACCGGTACATCCGCGCCCAGGTTCAACCCCAGTGCCGCCAGTTGATCCTCGCTCCAGCCCAGCCCCCACAGATGATTGAGGCCCAGTAATGTGGTGGCGGCATTCGAACTTCCGCCGCCGATTCCGCCACCCATGGGCAAAATTTTATTGATGTGGATATCGATGCCCAGCGTGCAACCTGATTGCGCCTGAAGTTGTCGAGCCGCTTTCACGATCAGGTTGTGATCGTGCGGCACGCCTGCAAACTCAGTGAGGAGACGAATCTCACCGTCCTCTCGCACTGAAAACGTCATTTCATCGCCATAGTCGAGGAATTGAAACAACGTTTGCAGTTCGTGATAGCCATCTTCACGGCGGCCGAGAATGTGCAGCATCAAATTCAATTTTGCCGGGGAGGGCAAAATCAGTGGGTCGTTTTGCATGTCATTGTCCCAACTGACGGGGTTGCCAATCTTTCACCACCAAGGTGACGTCCAAATCTTTCCCGTGCAGTTTTACGCGCTCAGGGAGCCAGAAGCCGTTCTGCTCGACGTAACTCAGGTATTCGATTTTCCAGCCGTCCTGTTCCAGTTGGCCCAGGCGGCTGTCTGCATTCAAGGCAACGCGGCTTTTGCTGCCCGGCGCCGGCAAGCCGCGAACCCACCAGACCAGGTGCGACACGGGCAGGCTCCAACCCAGCTGTTCGCCGAGCAACTCTTCAGGAGAAGAGGCTTCGTAGCGGCCCTGATTGGCCACTTCCAGTGTGACATTGCCCGGGCGCCCGGTCAGGCGGGCAGCGCCACGGCCTAGCGGGCCTGACAAGCGAATGTCGTAATAATCCTGGCGTTGCAGCCAGAACAACGTGGCGCTGCCGGAGTCTTTCGGGGCGCGGATGCCGACTTTGCCGTTGATCTGCCAACCGTCGAGTTGGGTCAAATGCTGTTTATGTGCTGACCACAATGCCGGGCTGCCATGGCCTTCGACCGATTCACGGGCGCCAAACATGGAACAGCCAGCCAGCAAGGCGATAAGGCTAAAGGCAATAAGGTGTCGCAGGGTGCGATAACGCATGATTTAAAGAGTCTCGGATCCGGTCAAGCGCAAAACGGTTTTGCGCAGGATAGGGCTTTCTGGGTTGTCTTTAAGGAACTTGGCCCAGATTTGCCTGGCTTCACGCTGTTTGCCATTGGCCCATAGCACTTCGCCCAAATGCGCGGCGACTTCTTGGTCCGCAAAGCGATCCAGCGCCTGACGCAATAACCGCTCGGCTTCATTCAAATTGCCGAGGCGGTAATTGACCCAGCCCAAGCTGTCGAGCACGGCAGGGTCGTCGGGGTTGATGTCATAAGCCTGTTGAATCAGCGCTTTGGCTTCGGCGTAACGTGTTGTCCGATCTGACAGGGTGTAACCCAGCGCGTTCAATGCCATGGCATTGTCAGGTTCGCGGGCGATGATGGCACGCAGGTCCTTCTCCAGTTGAGGCAGGTCATTGCGCTTCTCGGCGAGCATGGCGCGCGAGTAGAGCAAGTTCAGGTCATCCGGATACTGTTTCAGCGCTTGCTGAAGGACATCCCATGCGCGGTTTGTCTGATTATTCGCACTCAGCGTTTCTGCTTCGATCAAAAACAGCTGAATGGCGTAATCGGGTTGCTCGTCGCGGGCCGCCGCCAATTTGGCAGAGGCTTCTGTGCCGCGACCGTGGCTGATCAGGATGTCGGCCTGTCGCAGTTGGGCGGGCAAGTAGTCATTGCCGGGGCCGACTTGAGCGTATTCGATCAACGCGCCTTGGGGGTCGTTGCGCTCTTCAGCGATACGCCCGAGGTTCAAGTGCGCCGCGTCGACATGGCTGTCGCGTTCGATCAGCGTTTGCAAATACCCTTCTGCTTCATCCCAGGCTTTGCCTTCGAGGCACACCAGCGCCAGAGAAAAGCGCAGTTCGTCGTCTTCTGGGTATTGCTGGACCAGGCTGGCGAATTGCGCCTTCGCCTCATCCATGCGGTTTTGCTCAACCAGCGCGCGGGCGTAGGTGAGCGCCAGGCGTTTGTCTTGCGGGTATTGCTGAATGCTTTTCTTCAGTAGCGGCAGGGCTTCATCGCCGCGATTGAGGCTTTGCAGGATTCTGGCCCGCAACAGCACGGGGGCGACTTCACCAGCTTGCGGCGGATTGTTCTCCAGTAACTTGAGTGCGCCTTCGGCGTCTCCATCCTGCTGCATGAGCAACGCTTTACCGAAAATCAGCTGACCGTTGTCCGGATGCCGGGCGAGCAGGCTGTTGAAACTTTTCAACATGCCGCTGCGGGTTTCGGGGTCTGATTCAGAGGCTGACAACGCTAAAAAGTCGAAGTGAGTATCGCCCTTGGCTTGCAGGACTTTTTCCATGTACACGATGGAATCGTCGTAACGGCCGTTGCGCGCCAGCTGAATGGCGGCGGCGCGTTGAGCTTCAAGGTCGTCCTGTGCGTTTTTGGCCCAGATCAGCGACGTGTCGAGTGCGGCCTGATCGGCGCCCAGGTACTCGGCGATGCGAAATGCGCGCTCGGAAATGCCCGGGTCCTGAGTATTGATGGCCTGGGTCACGTAGTTGTCCAGCGCAATGTCCAGACGATTACGTTGCCCTGCCAGTTCGGCACTCAACAGGCTATACAGCGTGTCTTCGCTGAAAGAGCTGTAGACCTTTGGCTTTTCGGGCACAGAAGTGGTGTCTTCAACCGCGGACGATTCATCCGGCGACGTGGGAGCCAAGGCCTGGCAGCCACTGAGGAAGACAAGAGCAAGGAGCAACGCGGAGGATCTATTCATATAAGAGAAGGGCGACTTACCTGCGGTCGGGGCATCATGACACATGCGAAAGGGCAAACCTAACGGCTGCGACTATCGATATCAGGATGCAGATGATGGCTAATTGGGCGTCAACAGACCTTAACTATAGAGACAATAGTCAGCAATGGTTGTTCTGAATCTGGCGAAGTAGGACAATTGCCGGCTTCTCGTCATCATCAGCGATCTTGAATGGCCTTCCTCGCACTCGGTATTAACCACAAGACTGCTTCAGTAGACGTCCGCGAGCGCGTGGCTTTTACCCCGGAGCAGTTGGTTGAGGCCTTGCAGCAGCTCTGCCGACTGACCGACAGTCGTGAAGCTGCGATCCTCTCAACCTGCAATCGCAGTGAGCTGTATATAGAGCAAGACCAGATTTCAGCCGATACCGTTCTGAAATGGCTGGCCGATTACCATCAGCTCGACCTTGAAGAATTGAAGTCTTGCGCCTACATCCATGAAGACGATGCTGCCGTTCGTCACATGATGCGTGTGGCCGCAGGCCTCGATTCACTGGTGTTGGGCGAGCCGCAAATTCTCGGCCAGTTGAAGTCGGCGTATGCGGTGGCGCGTGAGGCGGGCACCGTCGGGCCGCTGCTTGGGCGCCTGTTTCAGGCCACGTTCAACTCGGCCAAGCAAGTGCGCACCGACACGGCCATCGGCGAAAACCCGGTTTCCGTGGCGTTTGCCGCGGTCAGCCTGGCCAAGCAGATTTTCAGTGACTTGCAGCGCAGTCAGGCTTTGTTGATAGGGGCTGGCGAAACCATCACCCTGGTCGCCCGACACCTGCATGACTTGGGGGTCAAACGTATCGTGGTTGCTAACCGTACGCTGGAGCGTGCCAGTCTGTTGGCCGAACAGTTCGGCGCGCATGCCGTGTTGTTGTCGGACATTCCTCAAGAGTTGGTGCACAGCGACATCGTCATCAGCTCGACGGCCAGTCAGTTGCCTATTCTCGGTAAAGGCGCGGTTGAAAGCGCGCTGAAGCTGCGCAAGCACAAACCCATCTTCATGGTCGATATTGCTGTTCCTCGCGATATCGAGCCAGAAGTCGGCGAGTTGGACGACGTTTACCTCTACACCGTCGACGACTTGCATGAAGTAGTGGCTGAAAACCTCAAGAGCCGCCAAGGCGCTGCTCAAGCCGCTGAAGAGCTGGTCAGCATTGGCGCCGAAGAATTCATGGTGCGTTTGCGTGAGCTGGCGGCCGTGGATGTGCTCAAGGCCTACCGCCAGCAAGGCGAACGCCTGCGCGATGAAGAGCTGCAAAAAGCGTTGAAAATGCTGGCCAATGGCGGCAACCCTGAAGACGTGCTGGCCCAATTGGCGCGCGGTCTGACCAATAAATTGCTGCACGCGCCCAGCGTGCAGTTGAAAAAGCTGTCCGCCGAAGGCCGCCTCGATGCGCTGGCCATGGCACAAGAACTTTTTGCCCTCGGTGAGGGCTCATCGCATAGCTCTGCGGATAAAAAATCGTAATGAAAGCGTCATTGCTTAATAAGCTGGACATCCTCCAGGACCGTTTTGAGGAACTGACCGCATTGCTTGGCGATGGCGAAGTTATCTCCGACCAAACCAAATTCCGCGCTTATTCCAAGGAATACGCAGAAGTTGAGCCCATTGTTGGCGCGTACGGCCAGTGGCTGAAAGTTCAGGGCGACCTGGAAGGCGCTCAAGCCTTGCTCAAGGACAGCGACCCCGACATGCGTGAAATGGCTGTCGAAGAAGTGCGCGAAGCCAAAGAGCGACTGATTGAGCTCGAAGGTGACCTGCAGCGCATGTTGCTGCCCAAAGACCCGAACGATGGGCGCAACGTCTTCCTCGAAATCCGGGCGGGCACCGGGGGCGATGAGGCCGCGATTTTTGCAGGCGATCTGTTTCGCATGTATTCCCGTTATGCCGAACGGCGTGGCTGGAGGCTGGAAATCCTGTCGGAAAACCCCGGTGAGCATGGCGGCTATAAAGAAGTCATTGCGCGGGTTGAAGGCGAGAGCGTGTACGGCAAGCTGAAGTTCGAGTCGGGCGTTCACCGTGTTCAGCGTGTCCCGGCGACTGAATCCCAAGGGCGTATTCACACCTCGGCCTGCACCGTCGCGGTATTGCCTGAGCCTGACGAACAAGAAGCGATCGAGATCAACCCGGCCGATTTGCGCGTCGACACCTACCGTTCTTCGGGCGCGGGTGGTCAGCACGTCAACAAGACCGACTCCGCCATCCGCATCACGCACTTGCCGTCGGGCATTGTGGTGGAGTGCCAGGAAGAACGCTCCCAGCATAAAAACCGTGCGCGGGCGATGTCGTGGCTTTCAGCTAAATTGAATGACCAGCAAACCAGCGCCGCCGCCAACGCGATTGCCAGTGAACGCAAACTGTTGGTGGGTTCGGGAGATCGTTCCGAGCGCATTCGCACCTACAACTTTGCCCAAGGCCGAGTGACTGACCATCGCGTCAACCTCACGTTGTACTCACTGGATGAAGTGCTCGCAGGCGGCGTCGAAGCCGTGATCGAACCGTTGTTAGCGGAATATCAGGCTGATCAACTGACAGCCCTGGGTGAATAAATGACCATTATTGCCAGCTTGTTGCGCGCCGCCCAATTGCCCGATTCGCCGACGGCGCGTCTGGATGCAGAGCTGTTGTTGGCAGCCGCCCTGGGCAAGTCGCGCAGTTACCTGCACACATGGCCCGAGAAAATTGTCAGCAGCGAAGCCGCACTGACCTTTGCCGACTTCCTGCAGCGCCGCCGCGCGGGCGAACCCGTGGCCTACATTCTGGGGCAGCAAGGTTTCTGGAACCTCGATCTGGAAGTGGCCCCGCACACGTTGATCCCGCGTCCGGATACCGAACTGCTGGTGGAGACGGCCCTGCAATTGCTGCCTGCAACCCCGGCCAGCGTGCTGGACCTGGGCACCGGCAGCGGCGCCATCGCCTTGGCCCTGGCCAGTGAACGCCCGGCCTGGAAGGTCACGGCCGTTGATCGCATCCTCGAAGCCGTGGCGCTGGCAGAGCGCAACCGGCAGCGCCTTGAATTGAATAATGTCACCGTGCTCAACAGCCATTGGTTCAGCGCGTTGGCAGGCCACCGTTTTGATTTGATCATCAGCAACCCGCCTTACATTGCGGCCGGGGATGTGCATCTGGATGAAGGGGACGTGCGTTTCGAGCCCGAAAGTGCGCTGGTCGCCGGTGCTGACGGGCTGGATGACATTCGTGAGATTGTCGCCGCAGCCCCGCACCACCTGAATGCCGGGGGCTGGTTGATGCTTGAGCATGGTTACGATCAGGCGCCTGCCGTGCGTGACCTGTTGCAGGGCGTGGGATTCGTTGAGGTTGAAAGCCGCCAGGACCTGGGCACTCACGAACGTATTACGTTGGGTCGCCTGCCGTGCTGACCGATCAGGAACTGTTGCGCTATAGCCGACAGATCCTGTTGCAACAGGTCGATATCGCCGGGCAGTTGGCCCTCAAAAACAGCCGTGTATTGATCGTCGGCCTCGGCGGGCTAGGCTCGCCGGTGGCGTTGTACCTGGCCGCGGCGGGGGTGGGCGAGTTGCACCTGGCTGACTTCGACAGCGTCGACGTCACCAACTTGCAACGCCAGATCCTGCACGACACGGCCAGTGTCGGTGAGAGCAAGGTCGACTCGGCCCTGACCCGGCTTACCGCGATCAACCCGGCGATCACCCTGATTGCCCACCGTACGGCGCTGGACGAAGACTCATTGGCCGATGCAGTCGCCGCCGTGGATCTGGTGCTCGACTGTTGCGACAACTTTGGCACCCGTGAAGCCGTGAACCGAGCGTGTGTGGCGGCGCGCAAGCCGTTGGTGAGCGGGGCTGCCATCCGCCTGGAAGGCCAGTTATCGGTCTTCGATTCGCGCCAGCCTTCCAGCCCCTGTTACCACTGTTTATACGGGCACGGCAGCGAAGATGAATTGACCTGCAGCGAAGCCGGCGTCATCGGCCCGCTGGTGGGGTTGGTGGGCAGTTTGCAAGCCCTTGAAGCCTTGAAGCTACTGGCCGGTTTTGGTGAGCCGCTGGTCGGTCGACTGCTGTTGATTGATGCCCTCGGCACGCGTTTTCGCGAGCTGCGGGTCAAGCGTGACCCGGCGTGCAGCGTGTGCGGTTCAGCCCATGAGTGAAGCACCGATTGGCGTCTTCGACTCGGGTGTCGGCGGCTTGTCAGTGCTCAACGAGATTCACGCCTTACTGCCCAATGAGTCGCTGCTGTACGTCGGTGATTGTGGGCATATTCCGTATGGAGAGAAATCCCCGGAATTTATCCGCCAGCGTTGTGCGGTGATTGCCGACTTCTTTCAGCACCAGGGCGCCAAAGCCATCGTGTTGGCCTGCAATACCGCCACGGTGGCGGGTGTGGCAGATTTGCGCCAACGCTATCCGCACTGGCCAATCGTTGGCATGGAGCCTGCCGTCAAGCCGGCTGCGGCCGCGACCCGAAGTGGCGTCGTGGGGGTTCTGGCCACCACGGGCACGTTGCAGAGCGCCAAATTCGCCGCCTTGCTGGACCGGTTCGCCAATGATGTCCGCGTCATCACCCAGCCTTGTCCCGGGCTGGTGGAATTGATCGAAACCGGCGATCTGCAAAGCCAGGCCTTGCGCTCACTGTTGCAAGGCTATGTCGAGCCGCTGCTGGCTGCCGGGTGCGACACGATCATCCTGGGGTGTACCCACTATCCCTTCCTCAAGCCTCTGCTCAGTCAGATGCTCGCGCCGTCGATCTGCCTGATCGATACCGGTGCGGCTGTCGCCCGTCAATTGCAACGTTTACTCCGTGAACGTGGGCTTTTGGCCACTGGGCCGGCTCAAGAAACCCAGTTTTGGACAAGCGCCTTACCTGAACAGATGAGAAATATCCTGCCTGCGCTGTGGAATAAGTCTGGCGTTGTGCGAAGCTTCGGCCTGTAAAGAAATGTGTGTCCGTTCAAATGGGTTGAACTTTCACGTTGTGATCGGATTCATAACGCCTGCCTGATGGGGCACACAACAAATGACCTATGCATACGAAAATAGGATTTTCTTATGAAGCGCTTTTTAGGCTTGGCTGCTCTCGCAGCAACGGTTCTGGGGCACAGTTACACGGCACAAGCGGCCGGTATCGAGTTTGGGGTAGGGCATACAAGCCAATCGAGCATGACCTATCGCCTGGGGTTGAAGTCCGATTGGGACAAGAGTTGGCTACAAAGTGATGTCGGTCGCCTGACCGGCTATTGGGACGGTGCTTACACGTTCTGGGATGGCAAGAAGTCATCCAGCAGTAACAGTCTGTCGTTCTCCCCTGTATTTGTGTACGAATTTGCCGGCGAAACGGTGAAGCCTTATATCGAAGCGGGGATCGGCATGGCGTTGTTCTCCAAGACCGAAGTGGAAGAGCAAAAGCTGGGCACCGCGTTCCAGTTTGAAGACCGCATTGGTGTTGGCCTGCGTTTCAACGGCGGTCATGAAGTCGGGATTCGTGCGACGCATTACTCCAACGCCGGGCTTTCCAGTACCAATGACGGGGTTGAGAGCTACGCCCTGCATTACACAATGCCGCTGTAACCTCAGCGATACGCGGTGGCAATGCCTTGACGCTCGTTGAGGCATTCAACCTCACCCATTTCGAACTCGCGGCAAATCAGCGGACGCTTTTCGTAAATGGTGCACATCATGGTGTTGCGGTCCAGGGCTGCACACCAGCCATCGTCCAGGCGCAACATCACTTCGCCTCCCCAGTCATCGGTATCGATAAAACGCTCGGGCACACCCGTGTCGGTGATCAGCATCACTTCGAGCTGGCAACAGCACGCCGCGCAGGTTGAGCACGTGACGGCGGGTTCGGTAATTTCAGTCAACGGGATGGTGGTCATAGGCGCGCAGTGTAAGGCAGTGCCGCATCAAGGTGTGAAACAGCTGACAGCTGCACCTATCCGGCCGGGTGAGAAAGTTTACCTGCCAGCCATTGCAGGGTTGGGAACAACGCCCCCCAAACAACCCCCAGCCCGATCAGGGTTGGCCACAGGCCCAATGGAAACGCCACGGCGTCCAGGCGCTGCCCTGCATAGTACGAAAGCGGACCTGCCACGGCGCCCAGCACTGCGCAAAGCCAGAGCGGTTTCGCGGTCCATGCCAGGCAATGATTCAAGGTAGTGGCCAACAGGGCCCACAGCAGCATCAGCCAGAACGGGATGATCTTTCCTGGACTGTCGAATGCAAACACGCCCACGTTCAACAGAACGCTGTCGATGACGCTGCCCAGCACGCACACCAGCACCACCAGGCGGATGTCAGCTTTTATCCACAGCACTTGAATAACCAAGGCCGCGCCTGCCAGCAGGAGCCAGGCGCTGTGGCCGCCCAGCACGCAGGCAAACCAGCCGACCTGAAACAGCGCGGCGTTGGCCAGCGTCTTGTTAAGCATCGAGTCGGCCCAACAGCGGTTCGAGCGTGGCGCCCGGTTTGGCCAGCAGCAATTGCGCGGTGCCAATGCTGCGCTCCAGAAAGCCGCCTTCGCAGTAGCACAAGTAAAACTCCCACAGCCTCAGGAAGTATTCGTCGTAGCCCAACTCAGTCAAACGGCCATGGGCGCGTCGAAAATTCTCGCGCCACAGGTGCAGGGTTTTGGCGTAATGCAGGCCGAAGTCTTCCATGTGCATCAAGTTCATGTCGGTGTCCTGGCCGACGATTTCGAGCATCTTCTGCACGCTGGGCAAAGCGCCGCCGGGGAAAATGTAGCGCTGGATAAAGTCCACGCTGCGTTTTGCCTGCTCATAGCGTTGTTCGCGGATGGTAATGGCTTGCAGCAGCATCAAGCCGTGGGGCTTGAGCAAGTGGGAACACTGTTTGAAATAGCTGGGCAAAAAGCGGTGACCGACTGCTTCGATCATTTCGATGGACACCAGCTTGTCGTACTGCCCTGTCAGATCACGGTAATCCTCAAGCAGCAATGTCACCTGATCTTGTAGGCCAAGTGCATGGATGCGCGCGAGGGTGTAGTCGTACTGCTCCTTGGACAAGGTCGTGGTGGTGACTTTGCACCCGTATTGCTGAGCGGCAAACAACGCCATGCTGCCCCAGCCCGTGCCGATTTCCAGCAAGTGGTCGTCGGCAGTCAGCCCGAGTTTCTGACAGATACGCGCCAATTTATTAAGCTGCGCCTGCTCCAGCGTGTCGTCGGGCGTAAGGAACTGGGCGGCGGAATACATCATGGTCGGGTCGAGAAACTGCTCGAACATCTCATTGCCCAGATCGTAGTGCGCGGCAATGTTTTTCTGCGAACCCTTGCGCGTGTTGCGATTGATCCAGTGCAGGCCCCGAATGAACGGGCGGCTCAGACGCGCCAGGCCTCCTTCCATGGCATCCAGCACTTCCATATTGCTGACCAGCACACGGATCACTTTTGTGAGGTCCGGGGAACTCCAGTAGCCATGGATAAAGGCTTCCCCGGCGCCAATCGAACCGTTGCTGGCGATCATGCCCCACACGCTGGCGTCGTGGATGTGAACCTCCGCCACAAGCCCCGCGCCATGCTCGCCGAATGTCCGGCGCTCGCCTTTTTCGACGACGGTCAGGTGGCCGTTTTTCAACTGGGCCAATTGGCGCATCACTCCGCGGCGCAATAGCGCGCTGGTCAGATTATGGGTACTCGACGATGACGATTTGCTCACCAGGCTAGGGCTTTTCATGGCGTTGTTCCTTGTTATGCGCAGTAGCAATGCGAAAGGCGCCATCGGCGGCCTGATGGGAAAAAATCGGTGTGCGCTTGAGAAAAAGCCGCACGGCTTGCCAGTAAATAGCCACGCACGTCTTCGCCGTCATCCATGGGAACTGGCGCACATAGCGATGCAGTCCCGCGCGGTCCAGCGACGTGCGTTGCAGATTGAGGGTGGCATCAAACAGTTTTAACTCACCTTGCCAGTCGGCCATGTGTACACCGAGGCGCGCGTCGGGCGCGCTGAAGCTCATGCGGTATTGCAGATCGCGCGGCAAAAACGGCGACACATGAAAAGCCTTGGCCACGGCGACGTGCTGAAAACCGTCACCTTGCGCCGGGAGAACATAGTGATAGCGCTCGCGCCAGGGCGTATTGGTCACTTCGCACAAGACAGCAGCCAAGGTGCCGTCAGCCTCAAAGCAGTAAAAAAAACTCACCGGGTTGAATGAAAGCCCCCAACTGCGCGGTTGCGTGAGCACGCGGATTGCGCCTTGCGGGGTGTGCCCCAACGCGATACCGACTTGTTGGCGCACCGCGTCGATCAGGCGCATGCCCGTATGGGTGTACGTTTTCAGGTAATCGGTTTCACGGAAAGAGAAGGGCGCCAGTCGGCTTTTTCCGGCCAAAGGGGAGAGGCCCAAGACCGCCTCTTGTTCATCCAGGTCGAGATAAAGCAGCCCGATGCGGTAACGAAACGCATGGGCGGTGGGCGCGAAGCGCCGGTGGGCGATCCACCCGGTATACAGGGCGCTGTTCATAAGCGATGCCCGAAGGCGTTGGTCACACGTAATGCGCTGACCACACCATCTTCATGGAAACCATTGGCCCAGTAGGCGCCGCAAAAATAGCTGTTGTTCGCGCCCAGCAGTTCTTGCCAGCGCGCTTGTGCGGCAATGCCCTGCAAGCTGTATTGCGGGTGGGCATAGGTAAAGCTGGCCAGCACTGTAAGCGGGTCGATGGCTGAAGTTTGGTTAAGACTGACGCAGAACGTGGTCTCGCTCTGAATACCTTGCAGGATGTTCATGTTGTAGGTCACGGCAGCGCGTTTTTGTACGGCTGACCCCAGGCGATAATTCCAACTGGCCCAAGCGAGTTTTCGGTCAGGCAACAGGCGCGTATCGGTGTGCAGCACAACATCGTTGTCCGCGTAGGGCAGCGCGCCGAGGATGTCCTTTTCGGCCGTTGAGGGCTGGGCCAGCAAGGCGAGGGCCTGATCGCTGTGGCAGGCAAAAATCACTTTGTCGAATCGCTCAACACCGGCCGCCGTGTGGATCAGTACGCCTTGCTCGTAGCGCTCGACCTGAGTCACCGGGCAATTAAGGTGGATTCGATCAGCAAAACCGGCACTCAGCGGTTTGACGTAAGCACTTGAGCCTCCCTCAATCACACGCCATTGCGGGCGATTACTGACGCTGAGCAGGCCGTGGTTCTTAAAGAAACGTACGAAAAATTGCAGGGGAAACGTCAGCATGTCGGCCAGTGACATGGACCAGATGGCGGCGCCCATCGGCACGATGTAGTGCTCAATGAAACGTTCGCCATAGCCGCGCCGTTGCAAATAGTCGCCGAGCCGGGTGTCAGCGGCGATACGCTGCTCGTCCAGGTCGCGGACGGCTTCGCGGTTAAAACGCAAAATGTCGCGCAACATGCCCCAAAAAGCAGGCGACAGCAGATTGCCGCGCTGGGCAAACAGGCTGTTGAGCGTATTGCCGTTGTATTCAAGCCGCGTGTCCGTATCGTGCACGGAGAAGCTCATTTCAGTGGCGTTGGAGCGCACCCCCAGTTGGTCCATCAGTTTAATGAAGTTGGGGTAGGTCCAATCGTTGAAAACGATGAATCCCGTGTCGACCGCATAGGATTGCCCGTTGACGTCAACAGTGACCGTGTGGGTGTGGCCGCCGACCCAGTCGCTGGCTTCAAACACCGTGATGTCGTGGGTCTTGTGCAGTAAATAGCCACAGGTCAGGCCTGATATGCCGCTGCCGATAATCGCGATTTTCATGGGTGTGGTTGCTCGCCATTACGCGCAAGACGTTTGCCCAGCGCCACTTGCATGCGCTTGGGCAGGCTGGACAACAGGCGCAACAGCGCGATGAAAGGGGTTGGAAATGCGATCTCCAGCGGGCGTTTCTCCAGACGCTGGGCAATATGGCTGGCTGCTTTGTCGGCAGGCCAGCGCATGGGCATCGGAAAGTCATTTTTTTCAGTCAGCGGCGTGTCCACGAAGCCAGGGCTGACGAGGGTGACGTCCATCCCTTCGTGGGCAAGATCCAGCCGCAGGGATTCCAGCAAGTAACGCAGCCCCGCCTTTGACGCGCCATAGGCGCCTGCCCGTGGCAGCGCCCAATAGGTGACGGAGCTCACAACGCCCACCAGATGCGGGCGCGAACCGGCGCGCAGCAAGGGCAGTGCCGTCTCGATGCAATAACTGGTGGCCAATAAATTGGTGCGTACGACGCGCTCGATCAGGGCGGCATCAAAGTGGTCGACGTCGATGTATTCGCAGGTGCCCGCATTGAGAATTACGGTGTCCAGCGCTCCCCAGGTCTGGGCAATGTGCATGCCGATCTCACGCACCTGAGCGCAGTCGGTCAAATCGCCGGGGACAACCAGAACTTGTCCGGGATAGCGGTCAGACAGGGCTGTAAGCGGTTGCGGGTTTCGTGCGCTGACGGCGAGCCGGGCGCCTGTTTCAAGCAGCACCTGAGCCAGATGCGCACCGATACCGCTGCTGGCTCCTGTGAGCCAGATTCTGCGCCCGTCAGTCATGACTCATCTCCAACATGTGCCTGGTAGGAAGATTTTTGAAGGCGCTGAGCGCGCGGTCGCGGCTTTGGCTCAAGTTCACGATAGGAGCAGGGTAGTTGACTGCGCCGAACAGGCCGCCCACTGAGGCCGGGTTATGCACCTGTTTTTTATTCAAATCAGCCAATTCGGGGAGCCAGTGTTTGATGAAGGTGCCTTCGGGATCGAAGCGCTCAGACTGACTCAACGGGTTGAAAATTCTGAAGTACGGAACGGAATCGGTACCGGTGGAAGAACTCCATTGCCAACCGCCGTTGTTGGCAGCCAAATCGCCGTCAATCAAGTGCTGCATGAAAAAGCGTTCGCCTTCACGCCAATCAATCAGCAGGTTCTTGGTCAGGAACATCGCCACCACCATGCGCAGGCGGTTGTGCATCCAGCCGGTTTCCAGCAGTTGGCGAATCGCGGCATCAATGATCGGAAAGCCGGTGCGGCCCAGTTTCCAGGCCTCCAACTCCTCCGGGGCCTCACGCCACGGCATGAATTCGGTTTCGGGGCGGAAGGCGCGATGCCGTGAGACGCGGGGGTAACCGACCAAAATGTGCTTATAAAACTCGCGCCACAGCAACTCGGTGATCCATGTGAAGACGCCGGGGCTGCCACTTTCGAACTCGCCGTTGTTGCTCATGAGTGCTGCGTGCAGGCATTGACGCGGGGAAATCACACCCGCCGCCAAGTAGGCGGAAAGCTGGCTGGTCCCCGGCTTGGCCGGCAGGTCGCGCTCATCCTGGTAGTAGTGGATGTGTTCATCAGCGAAGCGTGCCAGGCGTGTTTGGGCTTCTTCCTCTCCGGCGGGCCACAGCGCACGCAGCGCGTCATTGGGCGTGGCAAAGCCGTCGATTGCAGCAGGCACCGGGTCGCTTTGGATATTCAAGGGCGCTTGAGCCGCGGGGGCGGCGAGGGTCTGCGGCAGGGCCATGTGCAAACGGTTGTAACAGACTCGGCGAAATTGGCTGAACACCTGAAAGTACGAGCCCGACTGGGTGAGGATGCTGCCCGGTTGAAACAGCAGTTGGTCAAGGTAACGGTGGAAGGCGATGCCTTGGGCTTCCAGGGTTTGAGCCACCGCCGTGTCGCGGCGCGTTTCATTGATGCCGTATTCCTCATTGGTGTGCAGCGCTTGAATGCCTTGCTCTTGGCACAGCGTGAGCAGCACCGCAGGGACGTCTTCCCACGTGGCGGCGGTGCGAATCAGAAGAGGGATATTGAGCTGGCGCAAACGCTCGCTCAAGGTGTGCAGGTTGCGCAACCAGAAGTCGACTTTGCAGGCCGCGTCATCGTGCATCAGCCATTGCTGGGGGCTGATCACATACACCGCCAACGTGGGACCACGTGCAGCGGCGGCGCTCAGGGCGGTGTTATCGAGGTGACGCAGGTCGCTTCTTAGCCAAAAAAGTTGCATGTCAGTTCCTTGAGCCCATAGCAGAGCGTTACAAAAGCCCGAGTTGGTTGAGGCGTAGATGCGCTTCCATGGGGTCGTTGGCCAGGCACAGGCCTGCGATCTCGGTTGTGCTTACGGACAACACGTCGTAATGAATGCGTACCGCCGGGCCGGCAATCAACGTCGGGCACTCGATGCCGTTCAGTAATTTGTTCAATGCCTGGGTGTTAATGGTTTTGCTGGAGTACAGCACCACCGCTCGAGGCTCCAGTCGCTCGACTGCCAGGCCCAGTTCACCCACCGGCAAAGGCGCGTCAAACATCTCAACCGGGCAGTGACTGCTGCTGATCAGCAAGGCGGTGAGCCACAGGTGGGGGTCGAAGGGCAGGTCCGAGTGGTTAATCAGCAGGACCGGATCGCCTTTAAGCGAACGGTTGTTGTGATAAATGCGTGCGCCCAGCTTGCTGCGCAGCCAGGTATGAAAGAACACCCGCTCCAGTTGGGCGCCGAACTGCCCTTGCCAGCGCTGTTCCAGCTCATCGAGCAGCGGCATCAACAGTCGCTCGCACAAGGGGCGTGTGGGGTAGAGCGACATGACTTGGTTGAAACAATCATCGAGGCGGCGCTCGGCCAACTCACTGATGGCTTCAATCAGGGTATGACGCCAAACCTGCCAGTCGCTGCCGGGTGCTTCGGCAGACGGACCGGGAGCATCAAGCAATGGCTTGATTTGGCTGACAGCCACGCCGCGGTTAAGCCACAGCACAATCTGCTGGATCCGCTGAATATGCTCTGTGGAAAACAGCCGATGCCCCTTGGCGGTGCGATGGGGGACGATCAATCCGTAGCGACGCTCCCAGGCACGCAAGGTCACCGCGTTAACCCCCGTAATACGCGAAACATCACGTATGGGCAGCCAACCTTGTGCCAGAGCCTGGCTGTAGTCCGTATCAGGTGTGTTGGACATAATCAGGTCGTCGGTCATGGTCAGATGGCATTGCGCAGGCTGAGGTTTTCCGGATGCGGCTGCAGGTACACCTGACGCGAGATGTAAGGGTCCGGGTGCTGACGGAAGTGATGCTTGAGCAGGGTCAGCGGCACCACTAAAGGCACGATGCCCTGCAAGTATTGGCCGATGATCTGCTGGATCTCTTGCTTGTCGGCACTGCTGATGGATTGTTTGAGGTAGCCGCTCAGGTGTTGCAGCACATTGGTGTGCGTGCGCCGGGTGGCACATCGTTTGAGGGCTTTCATCAGCTCGCTGAAGTACTGCGGTGCAATAGCGTGCGGGTCTTGTTTGCCAAGGCTGCCCAGTAAATTGCCCAGGGTTTTGTACTGGACCGGATGGTTTGCCATCAGTTGATATTTATACCGGGCATGGAACTCGGTCAGGCTGCGCCGTGTGATGCCTTGTTTGAGCAGCGCTTGCCAGTCCCGGTAGGCGTAGACCCGGGTCATGAAGTTCTCGCGCAATACCGGGTCATTTAAACGACCGTCTTCTTCCACCGGCAGGTTGGGGTGCGCGTCACAGAAGGCGCGGGCGTATATGCCGCGGCCACTGAGTTCGGCCGGGCGGCCACCGTCCTGATAGACCTTGACCCGCTCCAGCCCGCAGGACGGTGACTTCTGCATAAAAATGTAGCCACAAATGTCGGTGTGTTCGGCCGCCATGTCCACCCCGTAGTCATGCAGGGGGCCGGTGACGTCCAGCGCGCTGTCGACACTGCCGACGGCCAGCGGCTGTTGCGGGTTGCCAATCAGACGGATGGGTTGACGGGGAATGCCAAGGCCGATGGCGACCTCGGGGCACAGCGGCACAAAGTCGAAATGTTCACTCAGGGCCTGGCTGCACAGGCGCGACTCTTTATGGCCGCCGTTAAAGCGAACTTCAGCTCCCAGCAGGCAGGCGCTGATGGCGATTTTCGGTTTGTCATGAGCTGAGACGGCGCTGGCCATGTGATGAACCTCCAAGAATTACTTGTACATCTTTTGTGCGATGTACAACTTAAGGTCATCATAGGCTTGATATTGTACAAGTCAAATAACTTGTACAGGTTTTGGGGCTTCTACGGAGTTATCGCATCTGATGTCGTTTGGTAAGACCACGGCAGTGCCTGCAGACGCCGCGCGAGGCGGCGTCAGGGGGGGGGAGTGATGTGCGGTGCGTTATTCCAGGTGCTCAAGCAACTTTCGCGCAGCGTCCTGGCCGCTGAGCCAGGCGCCTTCGACCCGGCCAGACAAACACCAGTCGCCGCAGGCGTATAAGCCCAGGTCTGAGTCGGCCAAAGCGCCCCATTCATGGGCCGTTGCGGGTCGAGCATAGAGCCAGCGGTGGGCCAGGGTAAAAATCGGGGCCGGTGTGGGGAAGTGCATCAGCTCGGCAAAGGCGCCGTGCAGTTGCTCAATGACCGCTTCTTTGGGCAGGTCGAGGTTTTGTCGGCTCCAGGCGCTGGTGGCATGCAGCACCCAGGTGTCGGGCTGGTTGTTACGGCCCGGTTTGCTGCTGTTGCGTGCCAGCCAGTCCAGCGGGCTGTCTTGTACAAAACAGCCATCCATTTTGGTTGCCAGAGGGGTTTCAAAGGCCAGCGCCAACGCCCAGGTGGGGTCCATCTTCACACTGGCCACCATGCTGGCCAATTTAGGGGCCAGGGCCAGTAACGCCGTGGCCTGTGGCGCGGGAGTCGCGATGATCACATGGCTGAAGGGGCCATGATCATCACCGTTTGCATCTTGCAGGTGCCAGTGTGTCTCACCTTTGATCAGGTCGGTGATCCGGCAGGAAAAGGTCACGTGGGATTTGCCTAGCAGGCCGCGGGTGATCGCACTCATGCGCGGGCTGCCGACCCAGCGGGTTTGCTCGTCGGGGGAAGGAGTCAGTTGGCCATGTTTGTGGTTGTACAGATGCGGTTCCCATTCACTGGCCCAGCCTTTGGCTTGCCAGCGTTGCACTTCTTCGACGAAACGTCGATCGCGGGCAGTGAAGTACTGCGCGCCCATGTCCAGGTTGCCCGCTTCACTGCGTTTACTGGACATACGGCCACCGCTGCCCCTGCTTTTATCGAACAGGTGCACCGTGTGACCTGCTGTTTGAAGGGCGTGCGCTGCTGAAAGACCGGCAATGCCGGTGCCGATGATTGCGATGGGTACAGTCATAGTGGCCTCGATTCCTGTTTGCACAGACTACGCCGACGGTAATACCTGTACAAATCTATTTATTGGTATAAGTTTTAGCGTGCTCGCTGGGTCCATCTGGCCTATTCTTATACACAGCCGACGGCGCGACGAATTGGGGCTTTCTCTAAAAATAGACCAGTGCTTGCGATAAAACTTCCTGCGAGGTTGAACAGATGCACATATTGCTGACAGGCGGTACAGGCTTGATAGGGCGCCAGCTTTGTCGTCACTGGTTGGCCCAAGGTCATCGTTTGACGGTGTGGAGCAGACGCCCCGCGCAGGTGAGTGAACTCTGTGCAACAGGCGTCAGGGGCATCGCCACGCTCGAAGAACTGGGGCAGGACCCCGTGGATGCCGTGATCAATTTGGCGGGGGCACCGATTGCGGATCGGCCCTGGACGCGCAAGCGCAAGATGTTGCTCTGGAGCAGTCGGATCACCCTGACCGAAACCCTCCTGGCATGGCTCGAAAGCCGCGAGCAAAAACCTTCTGTGCTGGTTTCGGGGTCGGCAGTGGGCTGGTATGGGGATGGCGGTGAGCGCGAGTTGACCGAAGACGCCGCGCCGGTCAGCGAAGATTTTGCCAGTCACCTGTGCATCGCCTGGGAAGAGACCGCGCTGCGTGCGCAGGCACTGGGGATACGTGTGGTGTTGGTGCGCACCGGGCTGGTGTTGTCAGCCGAGGGCGGCTTTTTGTCACGCCTGTTGCTGCCTTTCAAGCTGGCGCTCGGCGGGCCGATAGGCAATGGTCGGCAATGGATGCCCTGGATTCATATTCAGGACCAAATCGCCCTGATTGATTTTCTTGTGCATGAGAATGCGGCAACCGGTCCTTATAATGCCTGCGCCCCGCACCCGGTGCGTAACGCCGAGTTCGCCAAAACCCTTGGCCGCGTGCTGCATCGCCCGGCCGTGATGCCCATGCCCGCGTTTGTATTGCGCGTATTGCTGGGCGAAATGTCGCAGTTGTTATTGGGCGGGCAGCGGGCGACCCCCGCACGCTTGCTTGAAGCCGGTTTCACTTTTCAGTTCACCGATTTGCGAGCGGCACTCGATGATGTGTCCGCCCGCCTCTGAAATAGGATGTTGCATGACCGACCACGCGCTGTTGCTGGTAAACCTGGGTTCACCGGCGTCTACGTCGGTAGCGGATGTTCGCAGCTACTTGAACCAGTTTTTGATGGACCCGTACGTGATCGACTTGCCATGGCCGGTTCGACGCTTGCTGGTGTCGCTGATCCTGATCAAACGCCCCGAGCAGTCGGCGCATGCCTACGCGTCAATCTGGTGGGATGAAGGTTCACCGTTGGTGGTGCTCAGCCGCCGTTTGCAGCAGGCCATGACCCGCGAGTGGAAGCAGGGGCCGGTGGAATTGGCGATGCGCTATGGCGAGCCGTCCATTGAAACTGTGCTGACCCGGCTGGCCGCTCAGGGCATCAAGAAGGTCACCCTTGCGCCGCTCTACCCGCAATTTGCGGACAGCACCGTGACCACGGTGATTGAAGAAGCCAAGCGGGTGGTCAAGGCTAAAAAGCTGCCGATTCAGTTCTCAATCCTGCAGCCGTTTTATGACCAGCCCGAGTACCTGGAAGCGATGGTGGCCAGTGCCAAACCGCATCTGGCGCAGGATTACGATCACCTGCTGCTGAGCTTCCACGGTTTGCCCGAGCGGCATCTGCACAAACTCGACCCGACCGGTAATCACTGTTTCAAAAATGAAGACTGCTGCCAAAACGCGTCCCCTGCGGTGATGGCTACCTGCTATCGCGCGCAATGCCTGCGTACCGCTGAGTTGTTTGCGCAGCGAATGGGCTTGCCGGACGGTAAGTGGTCGGTGGCTTTTCAGTCCCGTTTGGGGCGCGCGAAGTGGATCGAACCCTATACCGAAGCGCGGCTGGATGCGCTGGCCAAAGAGGGCGTGAAAAAAATTCTGGTGATGTGCCCGGCCTTTGTCGCCGATTGCATCGAGACGCTGGAAGAGATTGGCGATCGCGGTCGCGAGCAGTTTATCGAGGCGGGGGGCGAGGAGTTGGTGCTGGTGCCGTGCCTCAATGACAGCCCTGAATGGGCGGCTGCGTTGAATACGTTATGCGAAAGGGCGCCGCTGGCGCTGTGAAATAAAAAACCCTCTCCCGAGGGGAGAGGGTTGCAGGTGACGCAGGCCGGTTTAGATAATCGGCTCGTCACCTTTTTTCTTTTTCCAACTGTCGTTACCCGGCAGGATCAGGTTCAGCGCTATCGCCACAATGGCGCACAGCGCGATGCCCTTGAGACCGAAGTCTTCAGGGCCCATCCCGGTGCCGATCAGCACACCGCCAATACCGAACACCAACGTGACCGAAACGATCACCAGATTGCGTGCCTCGCTCAGGTCGACCTGATGACGGATCAGGGTGTTCATCCCCACCGCCGCGATCGAACCGAACAGCAGGCACAAAATCCCGCCCATGACTGGCACTGGAATGCTTTGCAGCAGTGCGCCGAACTTGCCGATAAATGCCAGGCTGATGGCAAAGATGGCCGCCCAGGTCATGATTTTCGGGTTGTAGTTCTTGGTCAGCATCACGGCGCCCGTCACTTCGGCGTAGGTGGTGTTGGGTGGGCCGCCCAGCAGACCAGCAGCCGTGGTGGCAATACCGTCACCGAACAGGGTGCGGTGCAGGCCGGGCTTTTTCAGGTAGTCGCGACCGGTCACGCTGCCCACGGCAATCACGCCGCCAATGTGCTCAATGGCCGGGGCCAATGCCACCGGGACGATAAACAGAATCGCCTGCCAGTTGAACTCCGGCGCCGTGAACTGCGGCAAGGCAAACCAGGGGGCTGCGGCAATTTTGGCCGTGTCGACCACGCCAAAATAGAAGGCCAGGGCAAACCCCACCAACACACCGGCAATGATCGGAACCAGACGGAAAATCCCTTTACCGAACACCGCCACGATCAGGGTGGTCAGCAAGGCTGGCATCGAGATCATCATGGCGGTCTGGTAGTGGATCAGCTCGGTGCCATCTTCAGCGCGGCCCATGGCCATGTGCGCGGCAATCGGTGCCATCGCCAGACCGATGGAGATAATCACCGGGCCAATGACCACGGGCGGGAGCAGGCGATCAATGAAACCGGTGCCCTTGAGCTTTACCGCGAAACCGAGAAAGGTGTACACGAAACCGGCTGCCATCACGCCGCCCATGGTCGCCGCCAGGCCGAATTGACCCTTGGCGAGAATGATCGGGGTAATGAAAGCGAAACTCGAAGCCAGAAAGACCGGCACCTGGCGCCGGGTCACGATCTGGAACAGCAGAGTCCCGAGACCCGCCGTGAACAGCGCAACGTTAGGGTCCAGGCCTGTAATCAAAGGCATCAACACCAACGCGCCAAAGGCCACGAAGAGCATCTGCGCGCCAGAGAGGATCTGGCGCCAGAGCGGGTCGTTGAACTCGTCCTGCATGTTATGCGTCCTTTTGCTTGGTGCCGAAGATCTTGTCGCCGGCATCGCCCAAGCCCGGAATGATGTAGCCGTGTTCGTCCAGACGGTTATCGATGGACGCTGTGTAGATGGTGACGTCCGGGTGAGCGGCTTCTACCGCAGCGATCCCTTCGGGGGCGGCAACCAGCACCATGGCGCGGATCTCTTTGCAGCCGGCTTTTTTCAGCAGGTCAATGGTTGCAACCATCGAAGAACCGGTGGCCAACATCGGGTCGATGATCATCGCCAGACGCTCGTCGATTTCCGGTACGAGTTTTTCCAGATAAGTGTGGGCCTGCAGGGTTTCTTCGTTACGGGCAACGCCGACGGCGCTGACTTTGGCGCCCGGGATCAGGCTCAGCACACCTTCGAGCATGCCGATGCCGGCGCGCAGGATAGGCACGACAGTAATTTTCTTACCGGCGATTTTCTCAACGTGAACAGGGCCGCTCCAGCCTTCAATCTCGTAGGTTTCGAGCGTCAGGTCGCTGGTGGCTTCATAGGTCAGCAACGCGCCGACTTCCTGAGCGAGCTCGCGGAAGTTCTTCGTGCTAATGTCGGCACGGCGCATAAGGCCGAGCTTGTGACGGATCAGCGGATGGCGGATCTCACGGATAGGCATAGGGAAAAGCTCCGGGGGCAGGCAAAAAAACCGGCCTAGATTAATCTAATCCGGGGTGATGTCCTATAGACATAACAGCACGTTAGTCCATAAATGCTTGATCTGAGCCATGCGGATGCGTACCTTTGCCCGCTTTTCTTGAGCAACCCCCCCTGGAGAGCGTCATGTCTGCTGATCTCGAGCATATCCGTCAAGTCATGCGAGAGGCTGACTGCCTGTACACCGAAGCTGAAGTCGAGGCGGCCATTGCCCGTGTTGGCGCGCAAATCACGGCCGACATGGCCGAGATGAATCCAGTGGTTTTTTGTGTGATGAACGGCGGGCTGATTTTTGCCGGCAAGCTGCTCACGCATTTGAAATTTCCGCTTGAGTCGTCTTACCTGCACGCCACGCGCTACCGTAATCAGACCAGCGGTGGCGATCTGTTCTGGAAGGCCAAGCCGGAAGTGTCGTTCATGGACCGCCATGTGCTGATCATCGACGACATTCTGGATGAAGGTCACACCCTGAGCGCCATTGTGGATTTCTGCAATCACGCTGGCGCACGTCAGGTGCACACGGCGGTGTTGATCGACAAAGAACACGACCGCAAGGCGAGTGCCGGCCTCAAGGCCACTTATGAAGGCCTGCCGTGCATCGACCGCTACGTATTCGGTTATGGCATGGACTACAAAGGCTACTGGCGTAACGCCGCCGGCATTTATGCCGTTAAAGGTTTGTAAACAAGGACGTTGAAACCATGACTACCCCCAGCTTTCTCGATCAGACACTGTTTAACGAACTGGCCGAGAAGGCTGCCGGTAACCCTCGTGGTCGCCAGCACCACAACCTGCATCAGATGCAGGAGCCTTGTCATCGCATGGTGGTGGGCCTGCAACCCGCCACGTACATCCCGCCCCACTGTCACCTGAGCAGCGACAAGGCTGAAACCCTGTTGGTGCTCAGGGGCAAGCTGGGGGTGCTGATTTTTGACCGCAACGGTCAGTTGCTCGAAACGCGCGTGTTGATGGCCGGGGGCGAAAGCCTCGGCGTAGACCTGCCGCCGGGAGTATTTCATGGCCTTGTGGTGCTTGAGCCTGACAGCGTGATGTTCGAGTGCAAAGCCGGACCCTATCGCCCTGTGGGGGATGGCGAACTGGCACCTTGGGCGCCTCGTGAAGGTGAGCCTGAAGTGGCCCAGTACCAGGCCTGGATGCGCGCGCAGTTCGATTGATCCGGGCAATAATGGCTTTTCAATATTAGGTGTTGCTCCTGTCCATGGCATAAGATTCGCGGTCTGACGATTGCAATCGGAATTGCTTGGCATGCTGGCTATCTTCCTTCAGACCTTGACCATCACTGCGCCCGTGTTTGCCATGCTGTTTGTGGGGGTAGTGCTCAAGCGTGTCGGCTGGATCAATGACAGCTTCATCCATACCGCGTCGGCTCTGGTGTTTAACGTCACCATGCCGGCGTTGTTGTTTCTGGGCATTGTGCACGCGGACCTTAATGCCGCCTTGCAGCCTAAAGTCTTGGGCTACTTCACGGTGGCGACCCTGGTGAGCTTCGCGTTGGCCTGGGGCTGGTCGATCTGGCGGTGCCCACGCGAAGACCGTGGCATCTACACGCAGGGCGCCTTTCGCGGCAATAACGCGGTGATCGGGCTGGCGCTGGCCGCCAGTATGTACGGCGCCTACGGCATCTCGTTGGGGGCTGTGCTCGCGGCGCTGGTGATCCTGCTGTACAACACGTTGTCGACCATCGTGCTGGCCGTATACAGCCCGGTGATCAAATCCGACCCGTGGAGCATCTGCAAAAGCGTGTTTCGCAACCCGCTGATTATCAGTGTGCTGGCAGCCGTGCCGTTTGCTGCATTCAAGATAGTGTTGCCCGGCTGGTTGCAGGCATCCGGGGAATATCTGGCTGCGATGACCTTGCCGTTGGCGCTGATCTGTATCGGCGGCACGTTGTCACTCGCGGCCCTGCGCAAAAGTGGCGATCTGGCCTTCAGCGCCAGCTTGCTGAAGATGATTGGCCTGCCGCTCATTACCACGTGGGGCGCATGGTTGTACGGTTTTCGCGGGCCGGAGCTGGGCACGCTGTTTCTGTATTTCGCCAGCCCGACTGCCGCGGCCAGTTTTGTCATGGCGCGCGCCGCCAATGGCAATCATGAACTCGCGGCTGCCATCATCGTGATCACCACGGTGATGGCGGCGGTCACGACCAATATCGGGATTTTTGTCTTGCAGTGGGGCGGCTGGATTTAAGCGTCGTAGCTGTCGATGACTTCTTGCGCTGCCCGAAACGCATCAATGGCCGCCGGAACCCCTGCGTACACCGCGCAATGCAGCAGGGCTTCGCGGATCTCCTCTACGCTGCAGCCGTTGTTCAGCGCGCCGCGCACGTGGCCTTTGAGTTCCTGAGGGCACTTGAGCGCGGTCAGGGTGGCCAGGGTGATCAGGCTGCGGGTCTTGAGGGGCAAGCCTTCTCGGTTCCACACACCGCCCCATGCGTGCTCGTTGACGAAGTCTTGCAACGGCTGCGTGAAGTCAGTGGCGTTGCCCAGGGCGCGGTCCACAAATTCATCGCCCATCACCTGGCGGCGCATTTCAAGTCCGGTCTTTTTATTATTCAAGGGAAGACTCCTCAGTGTTGTCGACGCCACGCGCGCAGGGTACTGAACAGCACATACACCAGCAGCGCCGGCAGGATAAAAAACTGCATCAGGTGTTCGAGTTTTCCGGCCAGCGGCATGCCGGTGGTGAAGGACACGACATGCAGCCCGTAGACGAGATACAACCCCAGAAGCAACACGCCTTCTGCCCGCGTGACGCGGTAGCCGCTGTAGAAAATGGGCAGGCACAAGGCCGCGACCCCGAGCATGACAGGCAAGTCAAAGGCCAGGGCGTTCGGTGAAACGGACAGCGGTGCGGGGGACACCAGTGCGGTGATGCCCAGCACGCCCAGCAGGTTGAAGACGTTGCTGCCGATCACGTTGCCCACGGCAATTTCACGTTGCCCGCGAAAGGCGGCAATCAGCGAGGTGGCCAGCTCCGGCAGCGACGTGCACACGGCAACGATGGTCAGGCCGATGATGCGCTCCGACAGCCCGAGCTGCGTCGCGACATCAACCGCGGCGCCTAGCAATAGCCGACCGGCAAGCCCGAGCAGGAGCAGGGCGCAGAGTATCATCAGCACATTGCGCAGCCAGGAATGCTGGGGTTGGTCGTGACTGACATGATGATGGCTGCCATGGCGCGACTGGCGCAGCAACAGGCCCAGGTAGCCTGTCAGGCCGCACAGCAAGATCACGCCGTCCAGCCGGTCGAGTTCCGTGTTGAGGGCCAGGGCGAGCACCAGTGCGCTGGCAATCACCATCAGCGGGATGTCCAGGCGTACCAGCTGGCGAGAGACGCGCAACGGGATAATCAGTGCGGAAAGCCCCAGGGTGACCAGCACGTTGAAGATGTTGCTGCCGATCACGCTGCCGACGGCAATGTCCGGGGTGTCATTGAAGGCGGCTTGCAGGCTGACGGTCATTTGCGGGGCGCTGCTGCCCAGTGCGACCACGGTCAGGCCGATCAGCAACGGGCGGACTTTGAGCGTGGCTGCCATGCTGACGGCGCAGCGCACCAGCAGTTCTGCACCGGCGATCAGCAGGCCGAGACCGCAGAGCAATTGCAGCAGGTTCCATGTCGATAACGCGTTCAAGCCCAAATCGCAGCCACTCCCTGATTAATCGCTCAAGCCCTGGATTCGGACATTGGCGGTGCCGCTGCGCAGCATACCCAACTGCCGGGCGGCCTGGCGCGAAAGATCAATCAATCGGCCACGGGTGTGAGGGCCGCGATCATTGATGCGCACCACAACCGATTTGTTATTGCTCAGATTGGTGACCAGAACGCGACTGCCGAACGCCAGTTGGCGATGGGCGGCGCTGAGGGCGTGCTGATCGAAAGGTTCGCCGCTGGCAGTACGTTTGCCATGGTGGCGGGCGCCGTAATAAGAGGCAACGCCGGTTTTGTCATAGCCGCGCGGGTCTATGTCGTGACTGGCACAACCCGCGAGCAGGCTCAGCAGGGCGCAGGCGCCGAGTAGCTGCTTCATGGGGGAGAATCCTCGTAAGCGTGTTAACCGGTGTAGCCGCTGACAAGGTGCTAGGCTGCGACAAGGCCGGGTGAGGCCTTCCCGATAAAGGGGGCTGCTTCGCAACCCCTCGCAGCCTGAGGCCTCGTCCGTGACCACAGGTATCGTATGTAGCCGGTGCGTCAGCCTTCGAGCTTGCTCTTGAGCAATTCGTTGACTTGTTGCGGGTTGGCTTTGCCTTTGGAGGCTTTCATGGCCTGGCCGACAAAGAAGCCGAACATTTTGCCGCGCTTGGCTTCGTCTGCCGCACGGTATTGCTCAACTTGCTCGGTGTTGGCTGCCAGCACTTCATCCAGCACTTTTTCAATCGCGCCGCTGTCGGTCACTTGCTTGAGACCGCGTTTTTCGATGACGTCGTCTGCGCTGCCTTCGCCGTTGGCCATGGCTTCAAGCACCACTTTGGCGATCTTGCCGGAGATGGTGTTGTCCTTGATGCGCTGCAACATGCCGCCCAGTTGTTCGGCCGTAACCGGCGACTGGTCGATGTCCAGGCCTTGTTTGTTGAGCAGGCTGCCCAGCTCGACCATGACCCAGTTGGCGGCCAGTTTGGCGTCACCGCTGATGCTGACCACTTTTTCGAAGTAGTCTGCTTGCTCACGGCTGGAAGCCAAGACGCTGGCGTCATAGGCCGACAGGCCGAACTGCGACTGGAAACGCTCGCGCTTTTGCGGCGGCAGTTCCGGCAGGGTGGCGCGTACGTCTTCGATGAACGAGTCTTCGATGACGACCGGCAGCAAGTCTGGGTCCGGGAAGTAACGGTAGTCGTTGGCTTCCTCTTTGCTGCGCATGGCGCGGGTCTCGTCTTTGTTCGGGTCGTACAGGCGGGTTTGCTGAACCACCTTGCCGCCGTCTTCGATCAGCTCGATCTGGCGTTGTACTTCGCTGTTGATCGCCTTTTCGATAAAGCGGAACGAGTTGACGTTCTTGATCTCGCAGCGGGTGCCGAACTCGGTCTGGCCCACCTGGCGAATCGACACGTTGCAGTCGCAACGCAACGAACCTTCGGCCATGTTGCCATCGCAGATGCCCAGGTAGCGCACCAGGGCGTGCATGGCCTTGACGTAAGCGACTGCTTCTTTGGCGCTGCGCATGTCCGGCTCGGAAACGATTTCCAGCAGCGGGGTGCCAGCGCGGTTCAGGTCGATACCGGTCGAGCCGCTGAAGTCTTCGTGCAGGCTTTTGCCGGCGTCTTCTTCAAGGTGCGCACGGGTAATGCCCACTCGTTTGACCGTGCCATCTTCCAGTGTGATGTCCAAGTGACCCTTGCCGACGATCGGCAATTCCATCTGGCTGATCTGGTAGCCCTTGGGCAGGTCCGGGTAGAAATAGTTTTTACGGGCGAAGACGTTGTGCTGACCGATTTCAGCGTCCACTGCCAGGCCAAACATCACGGCCATGCGCACGGCTTCTTCGTTGAGCACCGGCAATACGCCCGGCATGCCCAGGTCAACCAGGCTGGCCTGGGTGTTCGGCTCCGAGCCAAAAGTGGTGGCGCTACCGGAGAAAATCTTCGATTGGGTGGCGAGCTGGGAGTGAATTTCCAGCCCGATCACAACTTCCCATTGCATATGTTTCTCCTCAGAAGCCGGCAGGTGAGCGCGTGTGCCAGTCAGTGTTCAACTGGTACTGGTGAGCGACGTTGAGCAGACGACCTTCCTGGAAGTAAGGTGCCAGCAACTGCACGCCCACTGGCAAGCCGTCGACAAAACCGGCTGGCATCGACAGGCCCGGCAGGCCCGCGAGGTTGGCGGTGATGGTGTAGACGTCTTCCAGGTAGGCCGAGACCGGGTCGCTGTTTTTAGCGCCGATTTTCCAGGCCGGGTTAGGCGTGGTTGGGCCGAGGATGATGTCGACTTCATTAAAGGCAGCCATGAAGTCGTTTTTGATCAGGCGGCGGATTTTTTGCGCTTGCAGGTAGTACGCATCGTAGTAACCGGCCGACAGCGCATAGGCGCCCACCAGAATCCGGCGCTGCACTTCAGGGCCGAAGCCTTCGGCGCGCGAGCGCTTGTACAGGTCGGTGAGGTCTTTCGGGTCTTCGCAGCGATGGCCGAAGCGCACGCCGTCAAAACGCGACAGGTTGGAAGACGCTTCTGCCGGCGCGATCACGTAGTACGCAGGGATCGCGTGCTGCATGTTGGGCAGGCTGATGGGCTTGATCACGGCGCCGAGTTTTTCGAGTTCTTTGATGCTGGTGTGCACTAGCTCCGCGATGCGCGGGTCGAGGCCCTCGCTGAAGAACTCTTTCGGTACGCCAATGCGCAGGCCTTGCAGCGATGTGTTCAGGTTGGCGCTGAAGTCCGGCACGGGCTCATCGATGCTGGTGGAATCTTGCGGGTCGAAACCGGCCATGCCTTGCAGCAGGATGGCGCAGTCTTCAGCCGTGCGCGCCAACGGGCCGCCTTGGTCAAGGCTGGAGGCGTAGGCAATCATGCCCCAGCGCGAGACGCGACCGTAGGTCGGCTTCAGGCCGGTGAGGTTGGTCAACGCGGCGGGCTGGCGGATCGAACCGCCGGTGTCGGTGCCGGTAGCGGCAGGCAACAGGCGGGCGGCTACTGCGGCGGCCGACCCTCCGGACGAACCGCCGGGCACGTGCTCAAGGTTCCACGGGTTTTTGACGGCGCCGTAGTAGCTCGATTCGTTGGCCGAGCCCATCGCAAACTCGTCCATGTTGGTCTTGCCCAGGCTCACCGCGCCGGCAGCGGCCAGCTTGGACACTACGGTGGCGTCGTACGGTGCCTTGAAGTTGTCGAGCATCTTCGAGCCGCAGCTGGTGCGTACGCCGAGGGTGCAGAACAAGTCCTTGTGACCGATTGGCGCACCCAGCAGGGCGCCGGTTTCACCGTTGGCGCGACGGGCGTCGGCGGCCTTGGCCTGCTCCAGGGCGAGGTCTTCGGTGAGGGTAATGAAGCTGTTGAGCTGCGGGTCCAGTTGGGCGATTCGCGCCAGCAGGGTTTTGGTCAGCTCTTCAGACGAAAACTTTTTATCGGCGAGTCCGCGGGCGATCTCGGCCAGAGTCATTTGATGCATGCAGGCTCTTCCTTTTACTCGATGACCTTGGGAACCAGATAGAGGCCGTTTTCGACCGCTGGCGCGATGGACTGGTAAGCCTCGCGATGATTGGTTTCAGTCACGACGTCTGCACGCAGGCGCTGGCTGGCTTCCAGGGGGTGGGCCAGCGGCTCGATACCGGTGGTGTCGACAGCCTGCATCTGGTCAATCAGCCCCAAAATGCTGTTAAGGGCTTCGGTGGTGCGTGGCAGATCGGCATCATTCAAACCCAGGCGGGCCAAATGAGCGATTTTTTCCACGTCGGAGCGTTCAAGCGCCATGGGATTCTCCAGTGGAAAACAAGACGGATGCTATCCGTGTGTTAGATTGTCGGAACACTACCGCATTTCTACGGTCATATGGCCGCGATTGTGGGGGCTGGTGCTCGGAAAAGCGGCCAATTTAACATATTGGCGCCTTGCCCAAAATCCCTGTCGTTGTTAGAGTTTGCCGCACTTTTTTACCCACGCGTTGCCTAGGGTCCCTTTCCCATGTTCAAGAAACTGCGTGGCATGTTTTCCAGCGATCTTTCCATCGACCTGGGCACTGCCAACACCCTTATTTACGTGCGCGAGCGCGGTATTGTCCTGAATGAGCCATCGGTTGTGGCTATTCGGACACACGGTAACCAGAAAAGTGTCGTTGCCGTCGGCACCGAGGCCAAGCGCATGCTGGGCCGTACACCGGGCAACATTGCAGCCATTCGTCCGATGAAGGACGGCGTGATCGCTGACTTCAGCGTGTGCGAAAAAATGCTGCAGTACTTTATCAACAAGGTTCACGAGAACAGCTTCCTGCAGCCAAGCCCTCGGGTTCTGATTTGCGTGCCGTGCAAATCGACTCAGGTTGAGCGTCGCGCCATTCGTGAGTCGGCACTGGGTGCCGGCGCTCGTGAAGTCTTCCTGATTGAAGAACCGATGGCCGCTGCCATCGGCGCCGGCTTGCCGGTTGAGGAAGCTCGCGGCTCGATGGTTGTCGATATCGGTGGCGGTACCACTGAAATCGCGCTGATCTCCCTGAACGGTGTGGTTTACGCCGAATCCGTACGGGTTGGCGGCGACCGCTTCGACGAAGCGATCATCACCTATGTGCGCCGTAACTACGGCAGCCTGATCGGTGAGTCGACCGCCGAGCGCATCAAGCAGGAAATCGGCACGGCCTATCCGGGCGGTGAAGTGCGTGAAGTAGACGTGCGCGGCCGTAACCTGGCTGAAGGCGTTCCACGTGCCTTCACTCTGAACTCCAATGAAGTGCTTGAAGCCCTGCAAGAGTCGCTGGCGACCATCGTTCAGGCGGTTAAAAGCGCGCTGGAACAATCCCCGCCAGAGCTGGCGTCGGACATCGCCGAGCGTGGCCTGGTGCTGACCGGTGGTGGCGCATTGTTGCGTGATCTCGACAAGTTGCTGGCCCAGGAAACCGGTTTGCCGGTCATCGTTGCCGAAGACCCGCTGACCTGCGTCGCGCGTGGTGGTGGCCGTGCGCTGGAAATGATGGATAAGCACACCATGGATCTGCTCTCCAGCGAATAATATCGGTGGTTGCAGTTCGAGGGTTATCACCAAAAGGTAGCACTTTGCTGTGCTGCCTTTTGGCGTTTATCTTTTGTCAATCTTCATCCAGGCCGCTTGAAGCCGTATGAATACATTGAATCCTTGCCCCGGAGGAGCGGCTTATTAAACCGCTCTTTTCCAAAGGCCCCTCTTTGGGCGTGCGCCTGTTGGTGCTGGTCGTGCTATCGGTCGCGCTGATGGTGGTCGATGCCCGTTTCACGTTGCTCAAGCCGGTGCGCAGTCAAATGTCGCTGGTGCTGATGCAGACCTACTGGATTACCGATCTGCCGCAACGTCTGTTCCAGGGCGTCGCCAGTCAATTTGGTAGCCGGACGGAGCTGGTCGCCGAGAACGAGAAGCTCAAGACTGAAAACCTTCTGCTGCAAGGGCGCATGCAAAAACTCGCCGCCCTGACCGAGCAAAACGTTCGCCTGCGCGAGTTGCTTAACTCCTCTGCGCTGGTCAACGAAAAGGTTGAAGTGGCCGAGCTGATCGGCATGGACCCCAACCCGTTTACTCATCGCATCATCATCAACAAGGGTGAGCGCGACGGCGTGGTGCTCGGTCAACCGGTGCTCGATGCCCGCGGGCTGATGGGGCAAGTGGTCGAGTTGATGCCGTACACCTCGCGGGTTTTGCTGCTGACCGACACCACCCACAGCATTCCGGTCCAGGTCAACCGCAACGGGCTGCGTGCAATTGCCAGTGGCACGGGCAACCCCGAGCGCCTTGAGTTGCGCCATGTGGCCGACACGGCGGATATCAAAGAGGGCGACCTGCTGGTCAGCTCGGGTCTGGGGCAACGCTTCCCGGCGGGCTATCCGGTCGCAACGGTCAAAGAAGTGATTCACGACTCGGGCCAGCCATTCGCCATTGTGCGGGCCGTGCCGACAGCCGCTTTGAACCGCAGCCGTTACTTGCTGTTGGTCTTCAGCGACAGCCGCACCCCTGAAGAGCGCGCCAACGACGCGGCTCAAGCCCAGGAAGCCGAAAACAACGGCGAGCCACAGCCCATTATTCCGGCGACTGTGCCCAAGCCCGTGCCTGCATCCGTGCCCGCCGTGGCCCCGGCGCCCGCTGTCACCACGCCAGCAACGCCTGCGCCCGCCGCCGGAGCGGTCAAAAAACCTGCGCCAGTTGCAACACCCGCCGCAGCCACGCCGCCAGCCGCTGCGCCGGCCACCACCCGGGAGAGGCAATAATGGCGGGTATCCGTTCACGTAATGGCTGGATCATCTGGCTGACGTTTGCCATTGGCGTCTTGCTCAGCGTTTCGCCAATGCCGCAGTTCATGGAAGTGTTCCGTCCGCTGTGGCTGGCGTTGTTGCTGGCTTTCTGGGCGCTGTACATGCCGCACAAGGTGGGCATGGTCACCGCGTGGTGCCTGGGCCTGGTTGAAGACGTGGTTTACGGCACGCTGCTGGGGCAGAACGCCTTGATCCTGACCCTGATCACCTTCCTCGTGCTGTCCCTGCAACAGCGCCTGCGCATGTTCCCGATGTGGCAGCAAAGCCTGGTGTTGCTGGTCATCTTTGGCCTGGCCCAGTTGGCGCAATTGTGGCTCAGCGCCTTGACCGGGAACCGTCAACCAACCCTGGCGCTGGTGTTGCCTGCACTGGTCAGCGCCTTGTTGTGGCCTTGGGTCAGCTACGGGCTGCGCGGGCTGGTTCGACGTTTCAAAATCAATTGATGGAAGCGTGAGCCATTTCCTGGTTTGCGCACACTGACAGGGAGATGTCTCGATGACTTCGCTTTATCTGGCCTCAGGCTCACCCCGCCGACGCGAGTTACTGACTCAAATCGGCGTGCCCTTCAGCACCGTCAGTGCTGCCATCGACGAAACCCCTTTGGTCAATGAGGCCGCCACGGCGTATGTCGAGCGGCTGGCGCGGGAAAAAGCGCGGGCAGGTTATAAGCACGTCATGGTGTCGCCTCCAGACGATGCTTTTTGCGTGTTGGGCGCTGACACCGCCGTGGTGCTGGACGGACAGATTCTTGGCAAACCCGTCGACGAAGCCGATGCCTTGGCTATGCTCATGGCGTTATCTGGCCGCGAGCATGAAGTCTTGACCGCCATTGCCCTGATTGATGCAACCCGCTGCGAAACCCGTGTGGTGCGCAGCGCGGTGCGTTTCAGAAACATCAGCACACAAGAAGCTGCGCGTTACTGGGCCAGCGGCGAACCGCTGGATAAAGCCGGTGGCTACGCGATTCAGGGGCTGGGCGCGGTATTCGTGTCCGGGCTTGAGGGCAGCTATTCCGCTGTCGTGGGCTTGCCCGTGTGCGAAACCGCAGAACTGCTGGGACATTTCGGCATACCCTGTTGGCAAACCCTTTCCGTGCGCTAACTATTGCACCCATGAAACGTGGCACTACTGTGATGACGCCTGAACGAGACCCAGCCATGAGTGAAGAGATCCTGATCAACATCACGCCGATGGAATCGCGCGTGGCGGTGGTAGAAAACGGTGTTTTGCAAGAGGTGCATGTCGAGCGCACCCAGCGCCGAGGCATTGTCGGCAACATTTATAAAGGCAAGGTCGTTCGTGTTTTGCCCGGCATGCAAGCGGCATTCGTGGACATCGGCCTGGACCGTGCGGCGTTCATCCATGCCTCCGAAATCTCCCTGCGTGAAGGTCAGGCGGTCGAAAGCATCAGCTCGCTGGTTCATGAAGGTCAAAGTCTGGTGGTGCAAGTCACCAAAGACCCGATCGGTTCCAAAGGCGCACGGTTGACGACCCAATTGTCGATTCCTTCGCGTTATCTGGTGTACATGCCGCGCACGGCCCATGTCGGCATTTCCCTGAAGATCGAAGACGAAGCCGAGCGGGACCGCCTCAAACAGGTGGTCAGTGATTGCGTGGCGCAGGAAGGTATCAAGGAAGCGGGCGGTTTCATCCTGCGTACAGCGGCCGAAGGCGCTGGCGCGGATGAAATCCTGATGGACATTCGCTACCTGCGTCGCCTGTGGGACCAAATCGGTGCCCAGATCAAAACCGTCGGCGCTCCCACGGTCATTTATGAAGACCTGGGCCTGGCCCTGCGTACCCTGCGCGACCTGGTCAGCCCGAAGATTGAAAAAATCCGCATCGACTCCCGCGAAACCTTCCAGAAAACCACGCAGTTCGTGGCTGAGCTGATGCCAGAAATTGCGGACCGTCTGGAGCATTACCCCGGCGAACGGCCGATCTTTGATTTGTACGGCGTTGAAAGCGAAATCCAGAAAGCCCTCGACCGCAAAGTGCCACTCAAGTCGGGCGGCTATCTGGTGGTGGACCCGGCTGAAGCCATGACCACCATTGACGTCAACACGGGCGCGTTCGTGGGGCATCGCAATCTTGAAGAAACCATCTTCAAGACCAACCTCGAAGCGGCAACGGCCATTGCGCGTCAACTGCGTCTGCGCAACCTGGGCGGCATCATCATCATCGACTTCATCGACATGGAAGACGAAGAGCACCAGCGGCAGGTGCTGCGCACGCTCGAAAAGCAACTCGAACGCGATCACGCCAAAACCAACATCATCGGCATTACCGAGTTGGGGTTGGTGCAAATGACCCGCAAGCGGACCCGCGAAAGCCTCGAACAGGTGCTCTGTGAACCCTGCGTGTGCTGCCAGGGCCGGGGCAAGTTGAAAACCCCGGAAACCATCTGCTACGAAATATTCCGTGAAATCCTGCGCGAAGCCCGTGCGTATCAGGCCGAGGGGTATCGCGTGCTGGCCAGTCAGCGCGTGGTTGACCGGTTGCTGGATGAAGAGTCGGGCAATGTGGCGGAGCTGGAAGGGTTTATCGGGCGTACGATCCGCTTTCAAGTGGAAACCATGTACTCCCAGGAACAATACGACGTGGTGCTGCTCTGAAGCTGCACGCGATGTCCGGATTTAAAAAGGGGGCTGCATTCAGCCCCTTCGATCATTACTGAAGGGGCCACCTGACATGGAGCGTCTGACACGCTTTTTTGCCGCGCTGACCCGCTGGGGATTAAGTCTTTGTGCGTTATTGCTGGTGCTGACGGCGCTCTACGTCAGCCTCGGGCGAGAACTTACGCCCCTGATTGCCGAATACCGCGCCGACGTGCAAACCAAGGCCCGCGATGCCTTGGGCATGCCGTTGACCATCGGCAGCCTCGAAGGGCGCTGGCGCGGCATGGCGCCGGTGTTGCTGGCACATGACGTGATGGTGGGCGAAGGTCGCAGCGCCTTGCGCCTGGATGAAGTGCAAGTGGTGCCTGATGTCTGGGGCAGCGTGCTGGCCCGCGAAGTACGTATCGCCCACGTGCAGCTCAATGGCTTGCAACTGAGTGCGCGCCAGGACAAGGACGGGCACTGGACGCTCGAAGGTTTGCCAGTTCAGGACGACAAGCCTCTGGACCCCGAGCAGTTACTCAATCAGCTGCAAAAGGTTGCGCGTCTCTCCGTGCTCGACAGCCAGTTGACCCTGGAACCCTATAAAGAAGCGCCGATGACCCTGACGTATGTCGGCCTGACCCTCGACGTGGGGTCTTCCGATCAACGCCTGGATGCACGGTTGACCCTGCCCGATGGCCAGCCGGTTGCGCTGAGTGTCAAAAGCCAGATTCGCGCCAGCCAGTGGCGTGACGGCGCGGCGCAAGCGTATGTCAGCCTGCCGCAAAGTAATTGGGCCAAATGGCTGCCGTCCAGCATGACCCAAGGCTGGACCCTCAAGACACTCAAGGCCGGTGGTGAGTTCTGGTTCAATTGGGGCAACGGCACGGTGCAAAGCGCCACCGCCCGACTCAACGCCCCCACGTTCACCGGTGCCTACGCAGACCGCAAGCCAGCCACTATTGACAACCTGGCCTTGCATGCCTGGCTGGAACGCGGCCAGCAGGGTTACAACCTGGTGCTGGACTCTCTGGCCATGAGCCTGGGCGATACGCGCTGGGAAACCCGCGCGCAAGTGCAGCAGTTCAAGGGCACAGACACAGCGCAGGAGCGCTGGCACCTGCAAGCCGATCATGTGAACCTGACCCCGATCACACCCTTGCTGGACGCGCTGGCGCCGTGGCCGGAGGGCGTGGCCAAAGTGGTCGATCAACTCAAGGCGACTGGCACGCTGCGCAATGTGCTGGCTGATTTTCGCCCTCACGTGAGCGGCGATCAAAAGCTCAGTTTCGCGGCCAATCTGCAGCAAGTCGGTTTCAACGCCACCCACGGTGCACCTGCGGCGCGCAATGTCAGCGGCCTGATCAGCGGCGACCTGGGCAAGGGCGAGCTGCGGCTGGACAGCAAGGATTTCATGCTGCACCTGGACCCGATCTTCGCCAAACCCTGGCAGTACCAGCAGGCCAACGCCTTGCTGACCTGGACCCTGAGCAAAGACACCTTCACCCTCATCGCGCCCTACATCAAGGTGCTGGGCGAAGAGGGCAAGATCGCTGCCGACTTCCTGATCCGCATCCATCTGGACCATTCGCAGGAAGACTACATGGACCTGCGCGTCGGGCTGACCGACGGCGACGGCCGTTTCACCCCCAAATACTTGCCTGAAGTCTTGAGCCCGGCCCTGACTGAATGGCTCAGCACTGCCATCATCAAGGGTGACGTGGAGGAGGGCTTCTTCCAATATCAGGGCTCGTTAAGCCATGATGCGGTCGCGGCCGCGCGCACCCTCAGCTTGTTTTTCAAGGTGCATGGCGCCGAGCTGGCTTTCCAGCCGGGCTGGCCCCATGTACGGAATGTATCGGGTGACGTCTTTATCGAGGACAGCGGCGTGCGGATCATGGCCAGTAAAGGCCAGTTGCTCGACACCGAGGTGCGTGATGTCGCAGTCAATATTCCCCACGTTCCCAGCGGCAAGGTCAGCCACTTGTTGTTGCAAGGGGACTTTGCAGGCGGTTTGGGCGACGGCCTGAAAATCCTTCAAGAAGCCCCCATCGGCACCGCTGACACCTTTGCCGGTTGGCAGGGTGATGGCCCGCTCACCGGGCGGGTCGACCTGGATATACCGCTTGAGCACAGCGTCGAACCGAACATCGTGGTGGATTTCAAAACCGACAAGGCGCGGCTCAAAATCAGCGAACCGGAGCTTGAACTGACGCAACTCAAGGGTGATTTCCGCTTCGACAGTGCCAAAGGCCTGAGCGGCAAAGGCATCACCGCCCGCGCATTCGACCGGCCGGTCAACGCGCAGATTTTTGCCGACGGCAAACCGGGCCGCATCAGCACTCGCGTGGTTGCCAATGGCCAAATCGCCGTCAAAACCCTGACCGACTGGCTGAAGTTCAACCAGCCGATTCCGGTTTCCGGCAACCTGCCCTATCAATTGCAACTGACGCTCGACGGCGCGGACAGCCAGTTGCGTGTCAATTCCAGCCTCAAAGGCGCGGCGATTGATTTGCCCGCACCGTTTGGCCTGGCAACCAATGAAAGCCGTGACAGCGTATTGCGCATGACCCTGCAAGGGGCCGAGAAGCGGTACTGGTTTGACTACGGCAACCTGGCGAGCCTGACGTTCGCCGCGCCGGACGGCAAGCTTGAGGCAGGCCGCGGCGAGTTGTACCTCGGCGCCGGAGCGGCCTCGTTGCCCACCAGCAAGGGCTTGCGTGTTCGCGGCGTACTCTCGGAACTGGACGTGGCGCCGTGGCAGGCAGTGGTGGAGCGTTATGCGGGCAAGGATGTGGGTGGCAGCGCACAGCAATTGCTCAGCAGTGCGGATTTCAAAATTGGCAAACTGATTGCCATGGGCACCCAGCTCGACCAGGTTCGCTTGCAGATGAACCGCTACCCGGCGTCGTGGGGGATGAAAATCGACAGCAAACAGGCAGTCGGCTCGGTCACGTTGCCTGATGCGAAACAGGCCCCGATTGCCATCACCATGCAGATCGTTCGGCTGCCGGCGACCGACCCTAAAGCTGTGGCTGATGAGAATGCCCCTGACCCTTTGGCATCGGTTGACCCGCGTAAAATTCCGGCGATGGACATCATCATCCGCCAGCTCTACCAAGGCCCGGACCTGATCGGCGCCTGGTCGCTCAATGTGCGGCCCACCAATCGTGGCGTGTTGCTCAACAACCTCAACCTGGGGCTCAAAGGCCTGCTGCTTGAAGGGTCGGGCGGCTGGGAGGGTTTTGCTGGCGCCAGCAACAGTTGGTACAAGGGCCGCCTGGGCGGGCGGAATCTGGCGCACGTGCTGAAAAACTGGGGCTTCGCACCGAGCGTCACCAGTGACAACTTCCGACTGGACGTTGATGGCAACTGGCCAGGTTCGCCGGCGTGGATTGGCCTCAAGCGCTTCAGCGGCACACTGGACGCGTCCTTGAACAAAGGCCAGTTTGTGGAGGTCGATGGCAGCGCGCAGGTGCTGCGCATTTTTGGGCTGCTGAACTTCAACTCCATCGGTCGACGCTTGCGCCTGGACTTCTCCGACCTGTTCGGCAAAGGATTGAGTTACGACCGCGTCAAAGGTCTGCTACAAGCCAATCGCGGGGTGTACCGCGCGAACAAGCCCATCACCATGACCGGCCCTTCAAGCAACCTTGAGCTGAGCGGCACGCTGAACATGGTGACCGACCAAGTGGATGCGAATTTGCTGGTGACCTTACCCGTGACCAATAACTTGCCGATCGCGGCTTTGCTGGTGGGCGCCCCGGCCGTCGGCGGTGCGTTGTTCCTGATCAACAAGTTAATTGGTGATCAGGTGTCGCGCTTTGCGAGTGTGCAATACAGCATCAAAGGGCCATGGCAGGATCCGAAGATCACCTTCGACAAGCCATTCGAGAAGAAGTAAGCGCGACCGAGGAGCAGGGCATGTCGTTAGCAGTGATTCAAATGGTCAGTCAAAGCGATGTGCTGGCCAACTTGGCTCAAGCCCGGCGTTTACTTGAAGACGCGGCAGCCGGTGGCGCGCAACTGGCCGTGCTGCCGGAGAACTTCGCGGCCATGGGGCGCCGGGACATGGCCGCCGTGGGGCGAGCCGAGGCGTTGGGCGAAGGTCCAATCCTGCCCTGGTTGAAACAGACCGCTTGCGACCTCAAGTTATGGGTGGTGGCGGGCACGTTGCCATTGCCGCCTGCCGGTAAGCCCGATGCCAAATCCCGTGCCTGTTCGATGTTGATCAACGCAGACGGTGAACAGGTGGCGCGCTACGACAAGCTGCACTTGTTTGACGTAGACGTGTCTGACAATCGTGGCCGGTACCGTGAGTCTGACGACTATGCTCAAGGTGAGCAGGTGGTCGTGGCAGACACGCCGGTCGGCAAGTTGGGGATGACGGTGTGTTATGACCTGCGCTTCCCCGAGCTGTACAGCGAGCTACGTGCAGCCGGTGCCGAACTGATCAGTGCACCGTCGGCCTTTACCGCTGTGACCGGGGCGGCGCATTGGGACATCCTGATCCGTGCCCGGGCCATTGAAACTCAATGTTACGTGTTGGCGGCGGCACAAGGTGGCATACATCCCGGGCCACGTGAGACTTTCGGCCATGCGGCCATCATTGACCCCTGGGGCCGAGTGCTGGCTGAGCAGGCGCAAGGTGAGGGCGTTTTGATCGCCCCTCGCGATGCAGCAGAACAAGCGGCCATCAGGGCACGCATGCCGGTGGTCAGCCACCGGCGATTTTTTTCGCAGGGCGCACAGCGACCTGCCACGCAAGGCTAATTCAGGCCCATGGGTTCGGCACTCAAAGATGCTGAAGCACGGGCCAAGACGGAGTGAATATGAGCGAGTTGTTGACCTCAGTCAGCGAACACCTGTTGGCACCGGGCGGTGTCACCCTTGAGAGCCTGCAGACCGTGCTGGGTGACTTGGCCGGGCCGGGGATCGATGCGGCGGATTTGTACTTTCAGGGCCAGATTTCCGAATCCTGGGCACTGGAAGACGGCATCGTAAAAGAAGGCAGCTTCAATTTGGATCAAGGCGTGGGTGTACGCGCCCAGTCCGGCGAGAAAACCGGATTTGCCTACAGCAACGCCATCACCCTTGAGGCATTGGGGCTGGCCGCCCGTGCAGCGCGCTCGATCTCTCGGGCCGGTCAGCACGGCACCGTTCAAGCCTTCACCACGCAGGATGTAGCGCAGTTGTATGCGCCGGACAACCCGCTGGAAGTCATCAGCCGTGCGCAAAAGGTTGAACTGCTCAAGCGCGTCGACGCCGCCACCCGCGCCCTCGACCCGCGCATTCAACAAGTCACCGTGAGCATGGCCGGGGTGTGGGAACGCATTCTGGTGGCTTCCACCGACGGCGGCCTGGCGGCAGACGTGCGGCCGTTGGTGCGCTTCAACGTGAGTGTCATCGTTGAGCAAAACGGTCGTCGTGAGCGGGGCGGACATGGCGGCGGCGGGCGTACGGATTACCGTTATTTCCTGACTGACGACCGCGCCATGGGCTATGCCCGCGAAGCCTTGCGTCAGGCGCTGGTCAACCTCGAAGCCGTACCCGCCCCGGCCGGCACCCTGCCTGTCGTACTGGGTTCCGGTTGGTCGGGCGTGTTGCTGCACGAAGCCGTGGGCCATGGTCTGGAGGGGGATTTCAATCGCAAGGGCAGTTCAGCCTACAGCGGCCGTATGGGCGAGCGTGTGGCCTCCAGCTTGTGCACCATCGTCGATGACGGCACCTTGCCAGGGCGTCGCGGCTCGTTGAGCGTGGACGACGAAGGCACCCCGACCGAGTGCACGACGCTAATCGAAAACGGCGTACTCAAGGGCTACATGCAAGACAAACTGAATGCGCGCTTGATGGGCGTAGCCCGCACCGGTAACGGTCGTCGCGAATCCTATGCACATTTACCCATGCCACGCATGACCAACACCTACATGTTGGGCGGCGAAAGCGATCCGGCTGAAATCATTGCCTCGGTAAAAAAGGGCATCTACTGCGCCAATCTGGGCGGTGGTCAGGTCGACATCACCAGCGGCAAGTTCGTGTTTTCTACCAGCGAAGCGTATTTGATCGAAGACGGCAAAATCACCCGTCCGGTCAAGGGCGCGACCCTGATTGGCAACGGACCCGAAGCGATGAGCAAAGTGTCGATGGTCGGTAATGACCTGTCGCTGGACAGCGGTGTGGGGACATGTGGCAAGGACGGGCAGTCGGTGCCGGTGGGCGTCGGTCAGCCAACCTTGAAGATTGATGCAATTACAGTCGGCGGTACGGGCAGTTGACGGGCAGCGGGCGGGTTGCAGGGCAACCCGCCCGCGCACGGGACTTAACGCAAGCCGCGTTGAGTCTCGTCCAACCCACGAATGTACTTGAACAATTTGCGGCTGGAAGCCGGGGCCTTGTTATGAGCCAGTTCGTGTTTGGCCTGACGCACGATCGAACGCAATTGCTGACGATCGGCTTCGGGGAACTCGATGACAAATTTTTCCAGTACATCGTCATCGCCTTCGATCAGGCGATCACGCCAGCGCTCGAGGCCGTGGAAACGTTCGTTGTATTGGCGCGAAGAGGCATCCACTTGATCGAGCATCGCCAGAATTTCGTCGATCGGTTGATCGCGCATCAGCTTGCCGATGAACTGGATGTGCCGCTTACGGGCAATATGAGCCGTATGTTTTGAAGCATCTACCAGTGCCCGGCGCAAAGCGTCGGTCAAAGGCATTTTGTTCAGCAAGTCAGGCTTGAGCGTCGTCAGACGTTCGCCCAGATCAACCAGAGCATGAAGCTCGCGTTTGACCTGTGATTTGCTTTTTTCGCCGTCGAAGGCGTCGTCGTAAGAATCAACCATGGTGGCAGTCCGCAAAGAAACGCCGCCATGATAACCAGTCGGGGGCCGCTTGTCCGGCCCGGTCGCTCGGCGGCCCTTCCGAAAACAGAATTTGAGTGGAGAAAACCATGAGTGCAGTAGAAAGCGTCGGCCCGCAGGCCTTGCCGGCACTGCAAGAGCAGGTCGAGCACATTATTGCCGAAGCCAAGCGTCAGGGCGCCAGTGCCTGCGAAGTGGCCGTGTCGCTGGAGCAGGGCCTGTCGACTTCGGTGCGTCAGCGTGAGGTTGAGACCGTTGAGTTCAATCGCGATCAGGGCTTCGGTATCACCCTTTACGTGGGGCAACGCAAAGGTTCGGCGAGCACTTCGGCCACCGGTCCTGATGCGATTCGCGAAACGGTTGCTGCTGCGCTGGCGATTGCCAGCCATACGTCCGAGGACGAAAGTTCCGGCTTGGCCGACCCGCAGTTAATGGCTCGGGACCTGAAGGATTTCGATCTGTTCCACACGTGGGACATCACCCCCGAGCAAGCCATCGAAAAGGCACTGGCCTGCGAAGCGGCTGCTTTTGACGCCGACAGCCGCATCAAAAACGCCGACGGCACCACACTCAGCACCCATCAAGGCTGCCGCGTGTATGGCAACAGCAACGGGTTTATTGGAGGCTCGGCCTCTACACGCCACAGCCTGAGCTGCGTGATGATCGCCGAAGGCGACGGCCAGATGCAGCGCGATTACTGGTATGACGTGAACTGTCAGGGTGAGTTGCTGGCCGACGCTGCCGTCATCGGCCGACGGGCCGCGGAGCGCGCAGCTCGTCGTCTGGGCTCGCGCCCGGTGCCGACCTGCGAAGTGCCGGTGCTGTTTAGCGCCGAGCTGGCCGGAGGGCTGTTCGGCAGCTTTTTGGGCGCCATTTCGGGCGGCAACCTGTACCGCAAATCGTCGTTCCTGATCGATGCCATGGGCCAGCAGATTTTCCCTGAATGGCTGACCCTGGACGAACGTCCGCACTTGATGCGTGCCATGGGCAGTTCGTCTTTCGACAACGATGGCCTGGCCACTTACGCCAAACCGTTCATCAAGGACGGCGAACTGGTGTCCTACATCCTCAGCACGTATTCCGGCCGCAAATTGGGCATGCCCAGCACGGCGAACGCGGGCGGCGTGCACAACCTGTTTGTGACCCATGGCGATGAAGACCAGGCTGCCTTGATTCGCCGCATGGGCCGCGGGTTGTTTGTGACGGAATTGATGGGCAGCGGCCTGAATATGGTCACAGGCGACTACTCACGGGGCGCGGCGGGTTTCTGGGTCGAAAACGGCGAAATCCAGTTCCCGGTGCAAGAGGTGACCATCGCCGGCAATATGCGCGATATGTTCAAACAGATCGTTGCCGTGGGCAATGACCTTGAGCTGCGCAGCAATATTCGCACCGGTTCTGTGTTGATTGAGCGGATGAAAATCGGCGGCAGCTGATTTCTCAACTGTTTTAAAAAAGGCGTATCACGGTTCAAGTGATGCGCCTTTTTTGTGCAGGTGAGCCATTGCGTCAGTGACTAGCTCATCCCGCCGGCATACGTCCGCAGAGCGCATTCCCCTCATAACTGTGCCCAAGTTTGGCGAAGTGCATCAAGGGGCCACAGCTATAAAAATCGGATGTTAGTTCAGTATCAATTTTGCAAACCGGTAACATCAACGGGACGGGGAAAAAGACGAGCCACAGGCTTATCCCGCACCATTTGTGCCCCTCTTGCGGTTCGCGAGCATGTTCAACCTGGCGAGGATTGCTTTTTGGCACAAGGACCGAAGCGCCTATGCATCCGGTCAATACACTTGTCATTGCAATGTATGCAATAAATCGCTTCATATTCAATGGCTTACTTCAATGGGTTCAATGTTGTTTTCAGCGTTTTGATCGTGACCCAATACCCTTGGAATCAGATTCTTGGGCAAGATGAAAGCTTGGCGTTATTCGAGCAGCCCCCTCTTCTAATCATCCGAAAAGCAGTCATTGATGCGTTGCTTATCAGGAAGTGAGAAGGGGGGGTTACGCCAAGAGTTAGCAGGTTTGAATCAGGTTGTTTGACCTGCGAGAGCATGAGCTTATCCTTAAGCAAATATGAAGTTTAAATAGAATATCCTGCGTATCCGATAGGGCGTAGAGCCTATTTGTTGGCGCAACTTAACAGGTATTTTCACCTAAGTAAGTGGGTTTATTATTTAAAGAGAGATATCCACAAAGTGCGCAAGAAGTTGCGCACTCCTATTCAGGGATTCAACTGACTCATTGCAGTCCGGTTTTTCGTGTTCAACCTGTGCTCGCGTTTTTGAACCTCGTGGGGCCGAGTTTTGCGTGCAAACTGAGCGCCTGCGCTTCCCCGCCTTGAAAGCGTGACGGACGTTTTTGTCCGGGAGGTACCTCCTTTCGTAGGCTTGTTTTGATAATCAATATCGCTTAATAATGAATCTCATTATCGAGCGAGCCTGGATCATGAGTTCTGTGTTGCATGAAAGCCCTTATCAGGACAGCTGGCGCTGGATGAGTCGCCAGATCCGCTGCGGGCTGGCGCCCGATGAGCCGCGCCTGATTGAGCATTATCTGGCCGAAGGCCGTTACCTGGCCTGTTGCACGTCAACGTCGTCCTGGACGATTGCCCTCACGTCGTTCCGGCTTTTGCTGGACACCGCCACCGATACGGCGCTGCCGTGGCACTGGCGCAGTCTGTGCCTTGACCATGCGTGGCGACCGCTGCGTGACCTCGAAACCCAAGCCTTATGCGGATGTCGCCTCAAACGCTGGCAACGCTGTGCCTGGCAATTGGCGACCTGTGAACTTGAACCGTCCATTTCTTTAATCGAACTGATGCAAGGATTTCACGATGAGTAATACCCGTATCGAACGCGACAGCATGGGCGAACTGCACGTGCCTGAGGCCGCGCTGTATGGCGCGCAGACCCAGCGTGCGGTGGATAACTTTCCCGTCAGTCATCAGCGCATGCCGGCGCAATTCATTCGCGCCTTGATTCTGGCCAAAGCAGCAGCCGCCAAAGCCAACGTGGCGTTAGGGCAAATCTCGGACGCTCAGGGCAATGCCATTGTCGAAGCGACGCAGATCCTGCTGGCAGGCGATTTCATGGAGCACTTCCCGGTGGATATCTTTCAGACCGGTTCAGGTACCAGCTCCAACATGAACGCCAACGAAGTGATCGCCACCCTGGCCACCCGCGTGCAGGGCGAAACGATCAACCCGAACGATCACGTCAACTGCGGCCAAAGCAGCAACGACATCATCCCGACCAGCATTCACGTCAGCGCCGCCTTGGGCTTGCATGAGCGTCTTTTGCCAGCGCTGACGCATCTGGTGGAGATCATTGAGCGCAAGGCTTTACAGGTCCACAGCCATGTCAAAACCGGACGCACCCACTTGATGGACGCGATGCCGGTGCGCATGAGTCAGGTGCTCAACGGCTGGGCGCAGCAGCTCAAGGCCAATATCGGGCATTTGCAGGACCTGCAACCTGCGCTGCAATCCCTGGCGCAGGGCGGCACGGCAGTCGGTACCGGGATCAACGCGCACCCGCAATTTGCCGCGCTGTTCAGTCAGCAACTGAGTGCCTTGACGCACGTGCAGTTCACGCCGGGCGAAGACCTGTTTGCCCTGATCGGTTCGCAGGACACTGCTGTCTCGGTATCGGGCCAGCTCAAGGCCACAGCCGTATCGCTGATGAAAATCGCCAACGATCTGCGCTGGATGAACTCCGGGCCGCTGGCGGGATTGGGTGAAATTGAGCTGGAGGCGTTGCAGCCGGGTTCTTCGATCATGCCGGGCAAGGTCAATCCGGTGATCCCGGAAGCCACTGCCATGGTCGCCGCGCAAGTCATCGGCAATGACTCGGTGATTACGGTCGCGGGCCAGTCCGGCAACTTTGAGCTGAACGTGATGCTGCCGGTCATTGCCCAGAACCTGCTCAGTAGCATTGAGCTGTTGGCCAATGTCAGCCGTTTGCTGGCCGACAAGGCAATCGCCACGTTCAAGGTCAACGAAGCCAAGCTCAAGGAAGCGTTGTCGCGTAACCCCATTCTGGTAACGGCCCTGAACCCGATCATTGGCTATCAACAGGCCGCTGAAATCGCCAAGACCGCCTACAAACAAGGGCGCCCGGTGATTGACGTGGCGCTTGAGTTCACCGACCTGCCACGCAGCCAGCTTGAGGTTCTGCTGGACCCCGAGAAGCTGACCGCAGGCGGCGTCTAACCCCCCGACACTGCTTTGGAGGTGCACATGGAACACTGGAAACGCACGATCGAAAGAGCCAATCGCTGTTTCGCTGAAGGCGAGCTGGTGGATGCGCGCGAGCACTACTTGCAAGCGCTGGCGCTGGCTCAAGTGTTGTTTGAGCGCTGGAGTGATGCTGACGAAGCAGTGGCGGCCTGCGTGATTTCGCATCACAACCTGGCGGACGTGCATTTACGCCTTAATCAGCCGGAAGAGAGCGTTGAGTACTTATGCTCGATTCATCAGCGGTTGTTGCAAACCGTCCAGAACCCGCGCCTCAAGCCTGAGCTGCGAGAAGCCGCGCTGCGTCAGAGCAGCAAAACCTATGTCGAATTATTGAATTTCATCAGTGAGCATGGCGAGTACCCGCGCTCAGACCTGTTGCTCAAGCGCAACGTGACTCAATCCAGCCACGCATTCTCAACGGTCAGCGGCCAACCTTCAGGAGTCCATTGATATGACGTACACCTTGCCTGCACTGCCTTACGCCTATGACGCACTTGAGCCGCACATCGATGCGCAGACCATGGAGATCCATTACACCAAGCATCATCAGACGTACATCAACAACCTCAATGCCGCCGTAGAAGGCACGGAGTGGGCGCAATGGCCTGTGGAAAAGCTGGTGGCCAGTGTGCACCAGCTCCCTGAAAACCTGCGCGCAGCGGTTATCAATCAGGGCGGCGGCCACGCTAACCACTCGTTGTTCTGGGAGGTCATGAGCCCCAACGGGGGTGGTAAACCCGATGGCGCGTTGGCCAGGGCCATGGATGAACAGTTGGGTGGGCTGCAAGCATTTAAGGACGCGTTTACCAAGGCTGCGCTGACCCGGTTTGGCAGTGGCTGGGCGTGGTTGAGCGTGACGCCGCACAAAACCCTGGTGGTTGAAAGCAGTGGCAATCAGGACAGCCCGCTGATGAGCGGCAACACTCCGATTCTGGGACTGGATGTGTGGGAGCACGCGTATTACCTGCGTTACCAGAATCGACGGCCTGAATACATCAATGCGTTTTATAACGTGATTAATTGGCCCGAAGTAGCACGCCGCTACCAAGCAGCTATGGTCTAAGGCTACTCACAAGGATTCAGGCGGATATGGGCACGCAAATTTTGGCGGTCGGCGGCGTGCGAATGTTTCGCTATGCCCTCGGTACGCTGTTGCTGTTGGCGGGCACTGCGCTGTTGGTGGCCAAAGGATTGGTCTGGCTGGACCTCGAGCCCAAAATGCTCAGAGCCCTGCAAGGCGGGGCATTGTGCGCGCTGGGTACGGCGCTGGGTGCTGTGCCGGTACTGGTGATTCGCAACATGCCGGTGGCGGTCAGCGATACGTTGTTGGGCTTTGGTGCCGGGGTCATGCTGGCGGCCACGGCGTTTTCGCTGGTTGTGCCGGGCATTGCAGCGGCTGAAAGTCTGGGGTTGTCTGCATGGGCATCCAGCGGGCTGGTGTGTGCGGGCATTCTGTTGGGCGCCCTGTGCTTGTTTCTGGTGGACCTGAAAGTGTCGGGTGCCGGGCCGGACGTTATTGTCAGCCGTCCGGGTGAGCCCGTCATAGCACCGCGCATTTGGCTGTTCGTCATCGCGATAGTGGCGCATAACATTCCGGAAGGTATGGCGGTGGGCGTTTCGGCGGGCGGCGGTATGCCGGACGCCGACAGCCTGGCGATGGGGATTGCGTTGCAGGATGTGCCGGAGGGGTTGGTCATTGCCTTGGTGCTGGCGGGTGCGGGCATGTCGCGGATCAGGGCGTTCTTGATTGGTGCCGCGTCCGGGCTGGTGGAGCCGGTATTCGCGGTGTTGTGTGCCTGGCTGGTGAATTTGGCCGAGCTTCTATTGCCGCTGGGGCTGGCGCTGGCCGCGGGAGCGATGCTGCTTGTGGTGACGCAAGAGGTGATTCCGGAATCGCGGCGTAACGGTCACGAAAAACTGGCGAGCGTTGGGCTCTGCATCGGGTTCTGCGTGATGATGGTCATGGATACTGCGCTGGGGTAGAGCCATGCGGCGCAGTCAGGTTCGCTGTCTCGGTAGGTACGAGGCGACGAAGGATTGCGCAGCAAGCCCGGGTCTGTGAGCCCTCAATCACGGCCTCAGCAACCTCGCGATAGCCGTTATTCACCTTCATCAAAGAAGTTATTGATCAGGGCCACCAGTGCATCCATGGCTTCCTGCTCCTGTTCGCCTTCGGTCTTTAAATGAATGGTCGTACCTTTGCCCGCGGCAAGCATCATCATGGCCATGATGCTTTTGCCATCGACCATGGACTCCAGCGTACGGCCTGCTCGCACCTGACAAGGAAACCGACCTGCAACCCCGACGAACTTGGCAGATGCCCGAGCGTGCAAGCCCAATTTGTTGATGATTTCGATTTCCAGAGCAGGCATCGCGGGGTAGATCCTTTCAAGTAAGGTCGCGGTGGCGAACCTGGACGTTTTTCAGGGTTTCTTGCAGGCACTTGCCCAGTCGTTCGGTCAGGTACACAGAGCGGTGATGCCCGCCGGTGCAACCGATACCGATGGTCACATAAGCACGATTGCTCGCGGCAAAACGCGGCAGCCATTTAAGCAGGTAGCTGGAAATGTCCTGGAACATCTCTTCAACATCTGGCTGGGCGGCCAAATAATCGGCCACCGGTTGATCAAGCCCCGATTGCTCACGCAACTCGGGTTTCCAGTACGGGTTGGGCAGGCAGCGCACATCGAAGACCAGATCGGCATCCACCGGCATCCCGCGCTTGAAGCCAAACGACTCCACCAGAAAGGCCGTACCGGGCTCGGGTTTGTTCAGCAGGCGCAACTTGATGGTGTCGCGCAGTTGGTAGAGGTTCAGGTTGGTCGTGTTGATCGTGAGGTCTGCCAGATCAACGATGGGGCCAAGCAGTTTTGTTTCATCGCGGATGGCTTCTGCCAGCGAGCGACTGGCGCTGCTCAGCGGGTGCCTGCGGCGGGTCTCGGAGAAGCGCTTGAGCAGGGTTTCTTCGTCTGCGTCCAGGTACAACACGTCACACTGAATATGACGGTTGCGCACCTCTTCGAGCAATTGTGGAAAGCGCGATAAATGGCTGGGCAAGTTACGCGCATCAATCGAGACCGCCACCAGCGGTTGTGCGAGTTCAGTGTGAATCAACGCACGCTCGGCCAGCTCGGGAAGCAAGCCTGCGGGCAGGTTGTCGATGCAATAGAAACCGTTGTCTTCGAGGACGGCGAGGGCGGTGCTTTTACCGGAGCCGGAGCGTCCGCTGACAATGACTAAGCGCATGATTAATGACCGTTCTGTACGTCCAGAACAACCTGATACAGCGCTTCGTTGCTTTGTGCACTGCGCAGTTTTTCCCGCACGTCTTTGCGATCGAGCATGCTGGCGATCTGCCTGAGCAGTTCCAGGTGTGCATCGGTGGCCGCTTCTGGCACCAGCAATACGAACAACAGGTCGACCGGCGCGCCATCGATGGCGTCGAAATCTATAGGGGCGTCAAGGTGGAGCAGGGCGCTCACAGGCGCCTCGCAGCCTTTGAGGCGACAGTGGGGGATAGCAATGCCGTTACCAAAACCGGTTGAACCCAGTTTTTCACGGGCAATCAGACTTTCATAAACATCCTGCATGTCGAGACCAGGCACTTCTCGGCTGATCAGGTTGGCAATGTATTCAAGGGCTTTCTTTTTGCTGCCGCCCGGCACGTTCACGTGGGAACGGCCGGGGGTCAGGATGTTTTCAAGTCGAATCATGGGTATGGGGTTTTAACGACCGGTCGCGCCTTGCAGCTGGCTGAGGGTCTTTTCCTTTTGCTTTTTCAGTTGGCGATCAAGCTTGTCGGCGAGCAGGTCGATAGCGGCATACATATCGGTATGCTCAGCATTTGCGACAACTTCCCCTGGCCCTACGGGTATGTGCAGGGTCGCTTCGATTTTGTGGAGCAGCTTTTCTACGGAAAGAATCACACTCACGTTAGTGATTTTGTCGAAGTGACGCTCCAGCCGGTCCAGTTTTTCGCCGATGTAAGTGCGCAGCGGTTCGGTCACTTCCAGATGCTGTCCACTGATGTTGACTTGCATATAGTTTCTCCTTCGATGCCATTGCATAAAGCGGCAGGCTGGCAAGCCTGCCACTGAAACGCTGTGGCCCGTTGCTTACATCAAACGCTTACGCTCGCTAGACGGCGCAATCCCAAGGGATTCGCGGTACTTGGCGACCGTGCGACGGGCTACCTGAATACCTTGTGCCTCCAGTAAACCAGCGATCTTACTGTCACTCAACGGCTTTTTCTGATTTTCAGCCGCGACCAGTTTTTTAATGATCGCGCGGATCGCCGTGGACGAGCATTCACCGCCTTCGGAGGTGCTTACATGGCTGGAGAAAAAGTACTTGAGTTCATAGATACCGCGCGGGGTATGCATGAATTTCTGGGTGGTTACCCGTGAAATGGTCGATTCGTGCATGCCGACGGCTTCTGCAATGTCATGCAACACCAGTGGCTTCATGGCTTCATCGCCGTACTCCAGAAACCCGCGCTGATGTTCGACAATTTGTGTCGCCACTTTCATCAAGGTTTCGTTGCGGCTTTGCAGGCTTTTGATGAACCAGCGCGCCTCTTGCAGCTGGTTGCGCATGAAGGTGTTATCGGCACTGGTGTCGGCGCGTCGCACGAAGCCCGCGTATTGGGCATTGACCCGCAGGCGCGGAACCGATTCCTGATTGAGTTCTACCAGCCAGCGTTCGTTGTCCTTGCGTACGATGACGTCCGGTACAACGTATTCAGGCTCAGTGGACTCGATTTGCGAACCCGGACGCGGATTAAGGCTTTGTACCAGCTCGATGACCTGGCGCAGCTCGTCTTCCTTGAGCTTCATGCGGCGCATCAGTTGGCTGTAGTCGCGGGCGCCCAGCAGATCGATGTGGTCCGTTACCAACCGCTTGGCGTCGTCGAGCCAAGGCGTAGTTGCAGGCAATTGGCGCAGTTGCAACAACAGGCATTCGCCCAGATTGCGTGCGCCGATGCCGGCCGGTTCGAATTGCTGGATACGGTGCAGGACGGCTTCGATTTCATCGAGCTCAATGTCCAGTTCCGGGTCAAAGGCTTCGAGAATTTCTTCGAGGGTTTCGTCGAGGTAGCCCTGCGTATTGATGCAGTCGATGAGGGTCACGCCAATGAGTCGGTCGGTGTCCGACATGGGCGCCAGATTCAACTGCCAGAGCAAATGGCTTTGCAGGCTTTCACCGGCCGACGTGCGCGTAGTGAAATCCCACTCGTCATCGTCGTTGCTGGGCAGGCTGCTGGCACTGGTCTGGTAAACGTCTTCCCAGGCCGTATCGACGGGCAGCTCGTTGGGAATGCGATCGTTCCATTCACCTTCCTCCAGGTTATCCACAGTGGTTGCGGATTCCTGCTGATAGGAGGGTTCTTGAATTTCGCTGGCGGGTTTTTGCTCGATGTTGTCGGCCAAGGGGTCCGAATTGTCGAAGTCTTCGCCTTCTTCCTGGCGTTCGAGCATCGGGTTGGATTCCAGAGCCTCCTGGATTTCCTGTTGCAGGTCCAGGGTCGACAATTGGAGCAGGCGTATGGCTTGTTGCAGCTGAGGTGTCATTGTCAGCTGCTGGCCCATTCTCAGGACTAGCGATGGTTTCATGGCAGGGGCTTAACACCTTATTCGCCGGCGCGCATGGCGCCATCCACTACAAGGGCGCGTGAGCGCCAAACATAAGCAAATTATATGCCTGAAACCGTAGCGTTTGCCTAGAGGTGTTTACAATTCGTCAGGCTGGCTTGAGCAAATTGAAAACACCTTCAAGGCATGTACAAGCGTAAGGGCTTACAAGCGGAACTCATTGCCCAGATACACTTCTCTCACCAATTTATTGGCCAGAATCGTTTCAGCGTCGCCTTCAGCAATCAGTTGTCCGTCATTTACGATGTAGGCAGTTTCGCAAATATCGAGTGTTTCACGAACGTTGTGATCGGTGATCAGCACGCCAATGCCTTTGGCCTTGAGGTGGTGAATGATCTGCTTGATGTCGCCCACGGAGATGGGGTCAACACCGGCAAAGGGTTCATCGAGCAGAATGAACTTGGGGGCGGTAGCCAGTGCGCGGGCGATTTCCACCCGGCGGCGCTCGCCACCCGACAGGCTCATGCCCAGGTTGTCGCGGATGTGGTTGATGTGGAATTCCTGTAACAGGCTTTCCAGCTCCTTGCGACGACCTGCTTTGTCGAGCTCCTTGCGTGTCTCAAGAATCGCCATGATGTTATCGGCGACCGAGAGCTTGCGGAAAATCGAGGCTTCCTGCGGCAGATAACCGATACCGGCGCGTGCGCGGCCGTGCATGGGTTGGTGGCTGACATCCAGGTCGTCGATCAGCACGCGACCCTGGTCAGCCTGCACCAGGCCCACAATCATGTAAAAGCAGGTGGTCTTGCCGGCGCCGTTAGGGCCGAGCAGGCCCACGATCTGCCCGCTGTCGATCGACAGGCTGACATCGCGCACCACCTGACGGCTCTTGTAGCTTTTAGCCAAATGCTGGGCTTTGAGAGTTGCCATTACTGGGCCTTCGCGTCAGTTTTTTTCTTCGGCTGGATCACCATGTCGATGCGCGGACGAGGAGCAGTCACGCTGCTACCGTTGGCGCGACCGGCGTTGGCCACTTGCTTGACCGTGTCGTAGACGATTTTCTCGCCTTCAGTGGTGTTGCCGTCGTTGATCACTTTGGCCTTGTCGATCAGGACGATGCGGTTTTGCGGTGCATGGTACTGAATGGTCACTGCGTAGGCTTTGACCGGAACCGGGTCTGTGGCTTTTTGCAGTTGTTCGAAGTAGGCCAGATTGCCGACCGAGGTCACGACGTCAATTTCGCCAGCCGCGTTGCGGGTGATCGTGACGGTATTACCGGTAATTTTCATCGAGCCTTGCGTGATGATGACGTCGCCCTTGTAGGTGGCGACGCCTTTCTTGTCATCCAGCTGCGCTTCGTTGGCCTGAATACGGATAGGCTGTTCGGTGTCGTTCGGCAGAGCCCAGGCGCTCACGCTTCCCAGTGCTGCGCTCAAACTGAGCAATAAAGGGAGGGTTTTAACGAGACTCATACTGTCCTCTTACGTTGGACAGCAGGTCCATCCTGCCGTCTTTCAAATATGCTTTCATTCCCTTGGCAGTGGTCACACCGCCAGCGCCGTCGATTCTAACGGCTTGCTCGGTCTGCGCATATTGCTTCTGTGGGAATACTGTCATGCGTGAGCTGGTGATAATCAGCTCGCGGTTGCGTTCGTCGGTGCGGGCGACACGTACCGAGTCGATCAGCTCGACCTCCGTGCCGTCCGGGTTGACCTCGCCGCGCTCACTTTGAACATGCCACGGGAACGTGGTTCCGCGGTACATCTGCAGGTCCGGGTTGGTCAGCAGCGTCACTTCGGAAGCCTTGAGGTGTTCAACCTTGTCGGACGTCATTTCATATTGCAGCTTGCCGTCCGGCAAGTACTGAAGGCTGTGGGCGTTGATGGCGTAATAGTCGATCGCGTGCTCATCCACCGCCACGGCAGGTTTGTCGAGGAAGCGTTCCGGGCTGATATTCCAGTAGCCCACGGCTGCAAACAGCGCCGCAATGACACCGAATAACAGGAAGTTGCGAATTTTTTTACTCAGCATAGAAAGCTCTATAAGTAGGCCGCGTGAGCGGCATCCAGACGGCCCTGGGCGCGCAGGATCAGTTCGCAGAATTCACGTGCGGCGCCTTCACCGCCGCGTGCCTGGGTAATACCGTGGGCGTGCTCGCGTACGAAACTGGCGGCATTGGCCACAGCCATGCCCAGGCCTACGCGACGGATAACCGGTAAATCCGGCAGGTCGTCGCCCAGATAGGCAACCTGTTCATAGCTTAGGTTGAGTTGGCCGAGAAGCTCGTCCAATACCACCAATTTATCTTCTCGACCCTGATACAGGTGCGCGATACCCAGGTTTTGCGCGCGACGTTCAACGACCGGTGTCTTGCGACCACTGATGATTGCCGTCTGAACGCCGGCTGCCATCAGCATCTTGATGCCCTGGCCGTCGAGGGTATTGAAGGTCTTGAACTCGCTGCCGTCTTCAAGGAAGTACAGCCGGCCATCAGTCAGTACACCGTCAACGTCGAAAACGGCGAGCTTGATGGCTTTGCCGCGTTTGAGCAAATCGTTGGTCATTACATCACTCCTGCGCGCAACAGATCGTGCATGTTCAAGGCGCCGACTGGGCGGTCGTGCTTGTCGACGACAACCAGCGCGCTGATTTTATGGTCTTCCATGATTTTAAGGGCCTCGGCGGCGAGCATGTCGGCGCGGGCTGTTTTGCCGTGAGGTGTCATCACCGTATCGATAGTCGCGTTGCGGATATCGATTTCGCGATCCAGCGTGCGGCGCAAGTCGCCGTCGGTGAAGATCCCGGCCAGTGTGCCGTCCGCTTCAGTGACAACGGTCATGCCCAGCCCTTTATGGGTCATCTCCATCAGGGCGTCCCTGAGCAGCGTGCCGCGTACCACTTGAGGCAGTTCATCACCCGAGTGCATGACATTTTCAACTTTAAGCAGCAAGCGGCGACCCAGTGCACCGCCAGGGTGCGAGAAGGCGAAATCCTCAGCCGTGAACCCGCGGGCTTCGAGCAAGGCAATGGCCAGCGCATCGCCCAGTACCAGCGTGGCAGTGGTCGATGACGTAGGCGCCAGGTTCAATGGGCAGGCTTCTTGGGCCACGCGGGCATCCAGGCTGACGTCGGCAGCCTTGGCCAGCGGGGACTCGGGATTGCCGGTCATGCTGATGAGCTGGATGCCGAGGCGTTTGATAAGAGGAAGCAGTGTGACGATCTCGGCGGTGGAGCCCGAGTTCGACAGCGCGAGGATGATGTCGTCGCGGGTAATCATGCCCATGTCGCCGTGGCTGGCTTCGGCCGGGTGAACAAAGAAAGCCGTGGTGCCGGTGCTGGCCAGGGTGGCGGCGATTTTATTGCCGATATGCCCGGACTTGCCCATGCCGACTACGACAACTCGACCCTTGCTCGCTAGAATCATCTCGCAAGCGCGTACGAAATCAGCGTCGATCCGGGGCAGTAAATCTTCTACGGCTTCCAGTTCGAGGCGGATGGTGCGTTGTGCAGATTGAATCAGGTCGCTGGATTGGCTCATGTTTGAAGTCGGGTAGCCTGAGAAAAGGCGGCGATTATAGCGGTTCTGAGCAATTCCCTCACGTGTGTTCGTCATGCTTTGTTGTCTCATGCCACAAAGCTCTACTGGACTTTAGGATGATTTACTCATTTTTCACTGTCCTTAACCTGAATGGGCACTCCTTCGGCCTTTGGCGGTCAGTAACAGCAGTGATATAGTTCGCCGCCAGTTCGGCCCGCTCAAGGAACGCGCGCTTCCTGAAAAGAAGCTTGATGTCCGGTTAGAGGCAGAGGCTGCATCGCAAGGAGTTTAGATGAGTGCCGATAACGCCTACGCGGTCGAGCTGAAGGGAGTTTCCTTCAAGCGCGGTTCGCGCAGCATTTTCAATAACGTCGATATTCGTATCCCGCGTGGCAAAGTCACGGGGATCATGGGTCCGTCCGGCTGCGGCAAGACCACCCTGTTGCGCTTGATGGGCATGCAACTGCGTCCCAGCAACGGCGAAGTGTGGGTCAACGGCCAGAACCTGCCGACCCTGTCGCGCAGCGATCTGTTCGACGCGCGCAAGCATATGGGCGTGCTGTTTCAGAGCGGCGCCCTGTTTACCGATCTGGATGTATTCGAAAACGTTGCCTTCCCGCTGCGCGTGCATACCGAGCTGCCGGAAGAAATGATCCGCGACATCGTGCTGCTCAAGTTGCAGGCGGTCGGGTTGCGCGGAGCCATTGACCTGATGCCGGACGAGCTGTCTGGCGGTATGAAACGCCGTGTGGCGCTGGCTCGTGCCATTGCGCTGGACCCGCAAATTCTGATGTACGACGAACCGTTTGTCGGCCAGGACCCCATTGCCATGGGGGTGCTGGTGCGTCTCATCCGTCTGCTGAATGACGCATTGGGCATCACCAGCATTGTGGTTTCTCACGATTTGGCCGAAACAGCGAGCATTGCCGACTATTTATACGTAGTGGGCGATGGTCAGGTGCTGGGGCAGGGGACGCCGCAAGAGTTGATGAATGCCGATAACCCGCGCATCCGTCAGTTCATGACTGGCGATCCCGACGGTCCGGTTCCGTTTCACTTTCCGGCGTCGGACTACCGAACCGATCTTCTGGGGAAGCGTTGATGCGCAAACAATCAATGTTGGACCGCGTCGGATTGTTCGGCCGGGCCGGGATCGACATGGTCTCGGTACTGGGGCGTTCGACGATTTTCCTGTTTCACGCATTGCTGGGGCGCGGCGGAATCGGCGGCGGGTTTGGGCTGTTGCTCAAGCAACTGCATTCCGTGGGTGTCATGTCGCTGGTGATCATCGTGGTTTCCGGCGTCTTCATCGGCATGGTGCTGGCGCTGCAAGGCTTCAGCATCCTGTCCAGCTATGGCTCGGAGCAGGCGGTGGGGCAGATGGTGGCCCTGACCCTGTTGCGTGAGCTGGGGCCGGTGGTGACCGCGCTGCTGTTCGCCGGTCGGGCCGGGTCTGCACTGACCGCTGAAATCGGCAACATGAAATCGACCGAGCAACTGTCCAGCCTGGAAATGATTGGTGTCGATCCGCTGAAATACATCATTGCGCCGCGGATGTGGGCCGGGTTCATTTCTCTGCCTGTGCTGGCCATGATTTTCAGCGTGGTCGGGATTTGGGGCGGTTCGTGGGTGGCGGTGGACTGGCTGGGCGTCTATGACGGCTCCTACTGGGCCAATATGCAGAACAGCGTGACCTTCACCGGTGACGTGCTTAACGGGATCATCAAAAGCATCGTTTTTGCCTTTGTAGTGACCTGGATTGCCGTGTTTCAAGGTTATGACTGCGAGCCCACTTCAGAGGGGATCAGCCGTGCCACTACCAAGACCGTGGTGTATGCCTCATTGGCTGTACTCGGGCTGGACTTTATTTTGACCGCCTTGATGTTTGGAGATTTCTGATGCAAAACCGCACCATGGAAATCGGTGTCGGCCTGTTCCTGCTGGCTGGCATCCTGGCTTTGCTGTTGCTCGCCCTACGGGTCAGTGGACTGTCCCCGACCGCCAGCAGTGACACCTACAAGCTGTATGCCTACTTCGACAATATTGCCGGCCTGACCGTGCGCGCCAAGGTGTCCATGGCGGGCGTCACCATCGGCAAGGTGACCGCGATCGACCTGGACCGTGACAACTTCACGGCCCGCGTCACGCTGCAGATCGAAAAAGACGTGGATAACCTGCCGGTGGATTCGACAGCGTCTATTCTCACGGCAGGCCTGCTGGGTGAGAAATACATCGGTATTAGCGTGGGCGGGGAGGATGAGTTGCTCAAGAACGGCGGAACTATTCACGACACCCAGTCGTCACTGGTTCTGGAAGACCTGATCGGCAAGTTCCTGCTCAATACCGTTAGCAAAGACGCCAAATAAGGAGTGTTTCGATGATTTCTCTCTTGCGCCGTGGCCTGCTGGTTGTTTTGGCGGCCGCACTTCCTCTGATGGCGAATGCAGCACCGGGGCAATCGGCCCACGACATCGTTCAAGACACCACCACACGTTTGCTGGCTGACCTGACGGCCAACAAAGAGCAATACAAACAAAACCCGAGCAAGTTTTACGATGCCCTGAACAATATTGTCGGGCCTGCGGTGGATGTGGAAGGCATCTCCAAAAGCATCATGACCGTCAAGTACTCGCGCAAGGCAACGCCAGCACAAATGCAGCGGTTCCAGGAGAACTTCAAGCGCAGCCTCATGCAGTTCTACGGCAATGCCTTGCTGGAGTTCAAAAACCAGGGCATCACCGTTGGGCCAGCCAAGGATGAAAGCGGCAATCGCACCAGCGTTGACATGATCGTTAAAGGCGATAACGGCGCGACTTATCCGTTGTCGTACACCCTTAACAAGGTGAACGGCGAGTGGAAAGTACGTAACGTGATCGTCAATGGCATCAACATTGGCAAGTTGTTCCGTGATCAATTCGCCGATGCCATGCAGAAAAACGGCAACGATCTGGATAAGACCATTGATAACTGGGCTGGCGAAGTGGCCAAGGTCAAGCAAGAGACTGACAAGGCCATCGACAAATGAGTGAGGGTGCCGTGACCCTGGCCGGTGAAAGCGAGCTGCGCCTCAGTGGCGTGCTTGACTACCAGACCGGCCCCCGCTTACGTAAGGAAGGCCAGGCGCTGATCAAAAAGGCGCTGGCCAAATCCCTTGTGGTGGATTGCTCGGCCGTCACCAAATCCAGCAGCGTCGGTTTGTCGTTGCTGCTGTGTTTTATCCGTGACGCACAAGCCCTGAACAAGCCATTGAGCATTCGTGCCATGCCTGAAGACATGCGCGAAATCGCTCAGGTTTCGGGCCTGACCGAGCTATTGGCACATCATTAATCGCCATTTATAGACAAGCCCCTCCGTCAGAGTCCTGTTCAGCGGGGTTCGCAGGCGCGGGGCTTTTTTGTATGATGGCCGACCCGCGCGCGTTGGGCGCCGATTGAGGTTGAGCATGCAGGCCGTAGAAGTGAAGAGCTTTCTTGAGGGAAAGCTGCCTGGAACCCAGGTAGAAGTTGAGGGCGAAGGCTGCAACTTTCAGCTGAACGTGATTAGTGACGAACTGGTGGCCTTGAGCCCGGTGAAACGTCAACAAAGCATCTATGCCCATTTGAACCCGTGGATCGCTGATGGCAGCATCCATGCGGTCACTATGAAATTCTTCAGCAGCGCGGCCTGGGCCGAGCGCACCTGAGCCCCCTGAGCCCATTGGCGTCGAGATTGTTATGGATAAATTGATTATTACCGGCGGTGCCCGTCTAGATGGCGAGATCCGCATTTCCGGGGCGAAAAACTCTGCCCTGCCGATTCTGGCTGCGACCCTGCTGTGCGATGGCCCGGTGACCGTGGCCAACCTGCCGCACCTGCATGACATCACCACCATGATCGAGCTCTTCGGCCGCATGGGCATTGAGCCGGTGATCGATGAGAAACTGTCGGTCGAAATCGACCCGAACACCATCAAAACCCTGATCGCCCCGTACGAACTGGTTAAGACCATGCGTGCTTCGATCCTGGTACTGGGCCCGATGGTTGCCCGTTTCGGTGAAGCTGAAGTGGCGTTGCCTGGCGGTTGCGCCATCGGTTCGCGTCCGGTTGACCTGCACATCCGCGGCCTTGAAGCCATGGGCGCGGTGATCGACGTTGAAGGCGGCTACATCAAGGCCAAGGCGCCCGAAGGCGGCTTGCGTGGCGCCAACTTCTTCTTCGATACCGTCAGCGTGACCGGTACTGAAAACATCATGATGGCCGCAGCATTGGCCAAAGGCCGCAGCGTTCTGCAAAACGCGGCCCGTGAACCTGAAGTGGTTGACCTGGCCAACTTCCTGAACGCCATGGGCGCCAAGGTCAGCGGTGCAGGTACCGACACCATCACCATCGATGGCGTCGAGCGTCTGCACTCTGCCACTTACCGCGTGATGCCGGACCGTATCGAAACCGGTACTTACCTGGTGGCTGCTGCCGTGACCGGCGGCCGCGTGAAGGTCAAGGACACCGATCCGACCATCCTCGAAGCCGTGCTTGAAAAACTCAAGGAAGCGGGCGCCGAGATCACCACCGGCGAAGACTGGATCGAGCTGAACATGCACGGCAAGCGTCCTAAGGCCGTCAATGTGCGTACCGCTCCTTACCCGGCGTTCCCGACCGACATGCAGGCACAGTTCATCTCGTTGAACGCCATTGCTGAAGGCACCGGCGCCGTGATCGAGACCATCTTCGAAAACCGCTTCATGCACGTGTACGAACTGCACCGCATGGGCGCCAAGATCCAGGTCGAAGGCAACACGGCCATCGTGACCGGCACTGAAACACTCAAGGGCGCGCCTGTGATGGCCACCGACCTGCGTGCGTCGGCCAGCCTGGTGATTTCGGCACTGGTGGCCGAAGGCGATACCTTGATCGACCGCATCTACCACATAGACCGTGGTTACGAGTGCATCGAAGAAAAACTGCAAATGCTGGGTGCCAAAATCCGCCGCGTTCCGGGCTAGTTTTTGGTAACAGGCATCAGGGCACACGGACTGTGTCCAGCCGCCAGGTGACGTAACGGTTTTGACGCGTTACCTTACCTGGCCTCGAATCGTTCAAGTCGAGCCTGATTATCAGGCTCGATGTTTGTCCGGCGCCGATTGCGCCCGGGCATAAGTACCCTGATAAGGACTTACGTTTCCCATGCTGACCATTGCATTGTCCAAGGGCCGTATCCTTGACGACACCCTGCCGCTTCTGGCTGAAGCGGGCATTGTGCCGACCGAGAATCCGGACAAAAGCCGCAAGCTGATCATTCCGACCTCTCAGCCAGACGTACGTTTGCTGATCGTGCGCGCCACTGACGTACCCACTTACGTTGAGCATGGCGCCGCCGACCTGGGCGTTGCCGGTAAAGACGTATTGATGGAGTACGGCGGTCAGGGCCTCTATGAGCCACTGGACCTGCGCATTGCCCAGTGCAAGCTGATGACAGCTGGTGCCGTGGGTGCCGTCGAGCCTAAAGGCCGCCTGCGCGTGGCGACCAAGTTCGTCAACGTGGCCAAGCGTTATTACGCTGAACAGGGCCGTCAGGTCGACATCATCAAGCTGTACGGCTCGATGGAGCTGGCACCGCTGATCGGTCTGGCCGACAAAATCATCGACGTGGTCGATACCGGTAACACCTTGCGCGCCAATGGCCTGGAACCCCAGGACTTCATTGCCGCCATCAGCTCTCGTCTGGTGGTTAACAAGGCTTCCATGAAAATGCAGCACGCCCGCATTCAAGCCCTGATCGATACCCTGCGCAAAGCAGTGGAATCCCGACACCGCGGCTGACTCACCCGCGCGTCTCCGGGCGCGCCCATCTATCCGTGTAAAAGCCAGAATTCTCAGGTACCCGCGCGGATGGCTTGGTAGTCTTGCGGTGCCTGAGCTGTGCAATATCCTGAATTCTAAGCATTCGCCAATTACCGAGGCCCTCGCTATGACCGCTCCCACTGCAATTCGCCGTCTCAACGCTGCTGATCCGGATTTCGCGCAGCATCTGGATCATCTGCTGAGCTGGGAAAGTGTGTCTGACGACTCGGTCAACCAGCGCGTGCTCGACATCATCAAGGCAGTGCGTGAGCGTGGCGATGCGGCGCTGGTGGAATTCACCCAGCGCTTCGACGGCCTGGAAGTGGCCTCGATGGCGGATCTGATCCTGCCTCGTGAGCGCCTGGAACTGGCCTTGACCCGCATCACTGCCGAGCAGCGCGAGGCGCTGGAAAAAGCCGCCCAACGCGTGCGCAGCTACCACGAAAAGCAAAAGCAAGACTCCTGGACCTACACCGAAGCCGACGGCACGGTGCTCGGGCAAAAAGTCACGCCGCTGGACCGTGCCGGTTTGTATGTGCCGGGCGGCAAGGCGTCGTACCCGTCGTCGGTGCTGATGAACGCGATCCCGGCCAAAGTGGCCGGTGTAACCGAAGTGGTCATGGTCGTGCCGACCCCGCGGGGTGAACTCAACGAACTGGTGCTGGCTGCCGCCTGCATTGCGGGCGTGGACCGGGTATTCACCATCGGCGGCGCGCAGGCGGTTGCCGCGCTGGCTTATGGCACCGAAAGCGTCCCTAAAGTCGACAAAGTCGTCGGGCCGGGCAACATTTATGTCGCCACTGCCAAGCGCCACGTGTTTGGTCAGGTCGGTATCGACATGATCGCCGGGCCGTCGGAGATTCTGGTGGTGTGTGATGGCCAGACCGACCCTGACTGGATTGCCATGGACCTGTTTTCCCAGGCCGAGCACGACGAAGACGCTCAGGCGATTCTGGTCAGCCCCGATGCCGAGTTCCTCGACAAGGTCGCCGCCAGCATTGCCAAACTGTTGCCGACCATGGAGCGCGCCGAGATCATCAACACCTCAATCAATGGCCGTGGCGCGCTGATTCTGGTGGACGACATGCAGCAGGCCATCGACGTGGCCAACCGTATCGCCCCGGAACACCTGGAGTTGTCGGTTGCCGACCCCCAGGCGTGGTTGCCGCAGATTCGCCACGCCGGTGCAATTTTCATGGGTCGTCACACCTCAGAAGCGCTGGGTGATTATTGCGCAGGCCCTAACCATGTGTTGCCGACCTCGGGCACGGCGCGTTTCTCCTCGCCGTTGGGGGTCTATGACTTCCAGAAGCGTTCATCGATCATTTTTTGCTCCGAACAAGGCGCTTCCGAGTTGGGCAAGACGGCTTCGGTCCTGGCCCGTGGCGAGTCGTTGACCGGCCACGCCCGCAGTGCCGAGTACCGCATCATTGCTGACAAAAAGGGGCAATAAGCATGAGCAAATTCTGGAGTTCCTTCGTTAAAGACCTGGTGCCTTACGTGCCGGGCGAGCAGCCGAAACTGACCCGACTGGTCAAGCTCAACACCAACGAAAACCCTTACGGCCCTTCGCCCAAAGCCCTTGCGGCCATGCAGGCCGAGCTCAATGACAACCTGCGCTTGTACCCGGACCCGAACAGCGACCTGCTCAAGCAGGCGGTGGCCAGCTATTACGGCGTACAGCCCCGTCAGGTGTTTTTGGGCAACGGCTCGGACGAAGTGCTGGCCCATGTCTTCAATGGCTTGTTTCAGCACGACCAGCCGTTGTTGTTTCCGGACATCAGCTACAGCTTTTATCCGGTGTATTGCGGGCTGTACGGCATCGAGTTCGAGCCCGTAGCGCTGGATGCACAGTTCCAGATCCAGCCGACCGATTACGCCAGACCCAATGGCGGCATCATCTTCCCCAACCCCAATGCGCCGACGGGTTGCCTGCTGGCGCTGGAGGCTATCGAGCAGATACTCAACGCCAACCCGGACTCGGTGGTGGTGGTCGACGAAGCCTACATCGACTTTGGCGGGCAGACGGCAATCAGTCTGGTGGATCGTTATCCGAACCTGCTGGTGACCCAAACCCTGTCCAAATCCCGCTCGCTGGCAGGTTTGCGGGTTGGGCTCGCGGTAGGGCATCCCGACCTGATCGAGGCGCTGGAGCGCATCAAAAACAGCTTCAACTCCTATCCGCTGGACCGCCTGGCGATAGTCGGTGCAGCTGCGGCGTTCGAGGATCGTGACTATTTCGAGCAGACCTGCAAGGCCGTCATCGACAGCCGTGAACAGCTGGTCGGGCAACTTGAGGGGCTGGGGTTTGAGGTGCTGCCGTCAGCGGCCAACTTCATCTTCGCCCGCCACCCGGAGCACGATGCCGCGGCGCTGGCCGCCAAGTTGCGTGCACAAGGTGTGATCGTGCGCCACTTCAAGCAACTGCGGATCGACCAGTTCCTGCGCATCACCATCGGCACGCCGGAGCAGAACGCAGCGTTGATTGAAGGGTTGTCAGGCGTTTAATCAGACAGTATTGCCGCTGCCCATGACGTGAGTGTCACCAGGGCAGCGGCCGTACGAAGTGCGTTTATTCCTGCTGCGGCGGCTGTTCCTGTGGTGGACGCAAGCCCACTTCGGCCGTCAGTTTCAGCTCTTTGCCATTACGCATCACTTGAATGCTGATTTTCTCCGACGGCTTGATTCGCGCCACCTGGTTCATTGAGCGACGACCGTCACTGGCGGGGGCGCCATCAATGCTCAGAATCACATCACCCAACTGCAGACCCGCTTTTTGCGCCGGGCCATCGCGGAAAATCCCCGCCACGACAATCCCCGGACGACCGCTCAGGCCGAACGATTCGGCCAGGTCCGGGGTCAACGGTTGCACTTCAATCCCCAACCAGCCACGAATCACTTGGCCGTGTTCGATGATCGACTTCATGACCTCCATCGCCAGATTGATCGGGATGGCAAAGCCGATACCTTGAGAGCCGCCGGATTTGGTGAAAATAGCCGTGTTGATGCCGGTCAGGTTGCCATTGGCGTCCACCAGTGCGCCGCCGGAGTTACCCGGATTGATCGCTGCATCGGTCTGGATGAAGTCTTCGTAGTTGTTCAGCCCCAACTGGTTACGGCCGGTGGCACTGATGATGCCCATGGTCGTGGTCTGGCCGACCCCGAACGGGTTGCCGATCGCCAGTGCAATGTCACCGATGCGCAGGCTGTCGGAGCGACCAATGGTAATGGCCGGCAGGTTTTTCAGATCAATCTTGAGCACCGCCAGGTCGGTTTCCGGGTCGCTGCCGATCACTCGGGCCAGGGTTTCACGCCCGTCCTTGAGGGCCACGACGATCTGGTCGGCGTTCAGCACCACGTGGTTATTGGTGAGCAAATACCCTTCGGGGCTCATCAATACCGCCGAGCCGAGGCTCGATTCCATGCGTTTTTGCTTGGGGGCGTTGTTGCCGAAAAAGTGACGGAACTGCGGGTCTTCAAACAAGGGGCGGGCGTTGCGGTTCACCACCTTGGTGGTGTACAGGTTGGCCACGGCTGGCGCGGCGCGCACCACCGCATCGGCGTAGGTGACCGGCCCTTGCTGCGCGTAATTGGTTTGCGGCGCCTGTTGCAGATTAACGTCCAGACTCGGCAGCCCGACCCATTGCGGGTAGCGCTGAATAATCAGCAAAGCGATAAGAACGCCGGCCAGCAGTGGCCAGCCAAAGAAACGCAAAGCCTTGAGCATTGAACTGAGTCCTGAAGGTTGCAGAGCCACCATGACGGCCCATAATGGCGGCCATTATACGAGGGCTGCGCGCCTCTGAACGCTATATTTAGGAGTCTTTTATGGCCGTCGCCTTGAGCACGCTGGTCGAAGAAGCAAATCGATACCTCAATTGCGCTGCAATCAGCGATTACTGCCCCAATGGCTTGCAGGTTGAGGGGCGGCCGCAGGTGCTGCGTATTGTCAGCGGCGTGACAGCCAGTCAAGCCTTGTTGGATGCGGCTGTGGAGGCCGGGGCCGATTTGGTACTGGTGCATCACGGTTACTTCTGGAAAGGGGAAGACCCGTGCGTCACCGGCATGAAGCAGCGTCGCCTTAAAACCCTGCTCAAGCACGACATCAGCTTGTTGGCCTACCACTTGCCGCTCGACCTGCACCCGGACGTGGGCAACAACGTTCAACTGGCGCGGCAACTGGACATCACCGTTGAAGGGCCGCTGGATCCCGACAATGCCAAAGTGGTAGGGCTGGTGGGCTCGTTGGCTGAGCCCATGACGGCGCGGGACTTTGCCAGACGGGTGCAAGACGTACTGGGGCGTGAACCACTGGTCATAGAAGGCAGCCCAATGATACGGCGTGTCGGCTGGTGCACCGGAGGCGGGCAGGGTTACATTGATCAAGCCGTCCAGGCCGGCGTTGACCTGTACCTCAGTGGGGAAGCGTCCGAGCAAACCTTTCACAGCGCCCGTGAAAACGACATCAGCTTCATAGCTGCCGGGCATCACGCGACCGAGCGGTATGGCGTGCAAGCGCTGGGTGATTACCTCGCCCGGCGTTTTGCCCTGGAGCACCTGTTCATCGATTGCCCCAACCCGATCTAGCTGCTCACTGACAGGCGCGGTCGCTGCAGGTTTCTGACAGCCTGCAGCGCTTTTTCAGTGGCGCTGAGCCCAAACCCCGCGATCTATTCTTAGACTTTTTCGATCTAGTTGGCGCCCTCAATATAAGAAGGTGCTGTGCTAGCATTCTCCGCTCGAACACGGCCCGCAGGCCGTTCATAAGATAGCTTTCGTGAGTAGCCATGGTCGACAAACTGACGCACCTGAAACAGCTGGAGGCGGAAAGCATCCACATCATCCGCGAGGTGGCTGCCGAGTTCGATAACCCGGTAATGCTGTACTCGATCGGTAAAGATTCCGCCGTGATGCTGCACCTTGCTCGCAAGGCTTTTTTCCCTGGCAAGCTGCCGTTTCCGGTGATGCATGTCGACACGCAGTGGAAATTCCAGGAGATGTACCGCTTCCGCGACAAGATGGTCGCCGAGCTGGGCCTGGACTTGATCACTCACGTCAACCCGGACGGTGTGGCGCAGGGCATCAACCCGTTTACCCATGGCAGTGCCAAGCACACGGACATCATGAAAACCGAGGGCCTGAAACAGGCGCTCGACAAGTACGGCTTTGATGCGGCCTTCGGTGGCGCACGCCGTGACGAAGAAAAATCCCGCGCCAAAGAGCGCGTGTACTCGTTCCGTGACAGCAAACACCGCTGGGACCCGAAGAACCAGCGGCCTGAACTGTGGAACGTCTACAACGGCAACGTCAACAAGGGCGAATCGATCCGCGTCTTCCCGTTGTCGAACTGGACCGAACTCGATATCTGGCAGTACATCTACCTCGAAGGCATTCCGATTGTGCCGCTGTACTTCGCCGCTGAGCGTGAAGTCATCGAGAAAAACGGCACCCTGATCATGATCGATGACGAGCGCATCCTTGAGCACCTGTCTGACGAAGACAAGGCGCGCATCGTCAAGAAGAAAGTCCGTTTCCGTACGCTGGGTTGCTACCCGCTGACCGGCGCGGTGGAATCGGAGGCTGAAAGCCTGACCGACATCATCCAGGAAATGCTCCTGACGCGAACTTCCGAGCGCCAGGGCCGAGTCATCGATCACGATGGCGCAGGCTCCATGGAAGATAAAAAACGTCAAGGTTATTTCTAAGGGGTTGTCATGTCGCACGTATCTGATTTGATCAGCGAGGACATCCTCGCCTACCTGGGCCAGCACGAACGCAAAGAGATGTTGCGCTTCCTGACCTGCGGCAACGTCGATGACGGCAAAAGCACCCTGATCGGGCGCTTGCTGCACGACTCCAAGATGATCTACGAAGATCACCTGGAAGCCATTACCCGCGATTCGAAAAAAAGCGGCACCACGGGCGATGACATCGACCTGGCGCTGCTGGTGGATGGCCTGCAAGCCGAGCGCGAACAGGGTATTACCATTGACGTGGCCTACCGCTACTTCTCCACGGCCAAGCGCAAATTCATCATTGCCGACACCCCGGGCCATGAGCAGTACACCCGCAACATGGCCACGGGCGCATCGACCTGTGATCTGGCAATTATTTTGGTGGATGCCCGTTACGGCGTGCAAACCCAGACGCGCCGCCACAGCTTTATTGCGTCGTTGCTGGGCATCAAACACATCGTAGTCGCCATCAACAAGATGGACCTCAAAGGGTTTGACGAAGGCGTCTTCGAGTCGATCAAGGCGGACTACTTGACGTTTGCCGAAGGCTTGAAGATGAAGCCGAGCAGCCTGCATTTTGTACCGATGTCGGCGCTCAAGGGCGACAACGTGGTGAACCGAAGCGAGCGTTCGCCGTGGTACACCGGCCAATCGTTGATGGAAATTCTTGAAACCGTCGAGGTGGCGGCCGACCGCAACTTGACCGACCTGCGTTTCCCCGTGCAATACGTCAACCGTCCCAACCTGAACTTCCGGGGTTTTGCCGGCACGCTGGCCAGCGGCATCGTGCGCAAGGGCGATGAAGTGATGGTATTGCCATCGGGCAAGAGCAGCCGGGTCAAATCCATCGTCACGTTTGAAGGTGAGTTGGAGCACGCCGGGCCGGGTCAGGCGATCACCCTGACCATGGAAGACGAGATCGATATTTCGCGCGGTGACTTGCTGGTACACGCCGACAGCGTACCGCCGGTGACTGATACCTTCGACGCCATGCTGGTGTGGATGGCCGAAGAACCCATGCTGCCGGGCAAAAAGTACGACATCAAGCGCGCGACCAGCTACGTGCCGGGCTCCATCGCGAGCATCATCAACAAGGTCGATGTCAACACCCTGGAAGAAGGTCCGGCCAGTGCCTTGCAACTGAACGAAATCGGCAAGGTCAAGATCAGCCTCGACGCACCCATTGCGCTGGACGGTTACGACAGCAACCGCACCACGGGCTCGTTTATCATCATTGATCGCCTGACCAATGGCACCGTGGGCGCAGGCATGATCGTTGCCCAGCCGGTCAGCCATGGCAGCACGGGTCATCATGGCGAGCTGGCTCACGTGACGACTCAAGAGCGTGCGCAACGCTTCGGTCAGCAACCGGCGACCGTGCTGTTCAGCGGCCTGTCGGGCGCGGGTAAAAGCACGCTGGCCTATGCCGTTGAGCGCAAGTTGTTCGACATGGGCCGTGCGGTGTTTGTGCTCGATGGCCAGAACCTGCGTCATGACTTGAACAAGGGGTTGGCACAAGACCGCGCCGGACGCACAGAAAACTGGCGTCGTGCAGCGCATGTCGCGCGCCAGTTCAACGAGGCGGGTCTGCTGACGCTGGCCGCCTTTGTGGCGCCGGACGCACAAGGCCGTGATCAGGCCAAAGCGTTGATTGGCGATGATCGCCTGATCACCGTGTATGTGCAGGCGTCACCTGCCGTCTGCGCCGAACGTGATCCGCAAGGGTTGTACGCAGCGGGTGGTGACAACATTCCGGGTGAGTCCTTCCCGTATGACGTTCCGCTCGATGCAGACCTGGTGGTGAACACGCAGGCGCTGACGGTTGATGAAGGCGTCAAGTTGGTGCTGGACCTGTTGCGTCAACGCGGCGCGATTTAAGCCACACTGAAAAAGCCCGCTGCCGAGGGATCGGTGGCGGGCTTTTTGTCTATCTGCTTGCGAATCAGCTTTTGGGGTATTCGCGATGCAACTCGCCCAGCAGGCGGTCTTTGTCTTCCCACAATTGATTGATCCAGCTCTGAAAGGCCAATTTGTACTCGGCATCCTGATCGTAGTTGCGCCCCAGAAACTCAGCCGGAATGCTCAACTCTTCAAACACCACCACGACCTCGCGCACGTTGCCGCACAGCAGATCCCAGTAACCGGGGCGGCCGCCGGGGTAGTGAATGGTCACGTTGACGATGGATTTCAGTTGCTCGCCCATGGCGTCCAGCACAAAGGCAATACCACCCGCCTTGGGCTTGAGCAGGTAGCGAAACGGTGATTGTTGCTGCCCATGCTTGGCTTCGGTGAAACGCGTGCCTTCCACGAAGTTGAAAATGCCGACCGGCTGGTTTTTAAACTTCGCACAGGTTTTGCGCGTGGTCGCCAGATCGGCGCCTTTTTTCTCGGGGTGTTTGGCCAGGTACGCCTTGGAGTAACGTTTCATGAACGGGAAACCCAGCGCCCACCACGCCAGACCAATTACCGGCACCCAGATCAACTCCTGCTTGAGGAAGAACTTCAGCGGGCGGATGCGTTTATTGAGCACGTATTGCAGCACCATGATGTCGACCCAGCTCTGGTGGTTGCTGGTCACCAGGTACGAATGCTCGTAATCGAGCCCCTCCAGTCCCTTGATCTGCCAGCGGGTCTGCCCCAGCAGGTCCATCCAGCGTTTGTTATTGCTGACCCACGCTTCGTGGATATGGCGCATCAGCCAGTCGGTGCAGCGCTGGGCGGCTGCAAAGGGCAGGCACAGTTTGAAAATGGCCACCACGAACAGCGGCGTGCAGCACACGATGGTGTTGATCGCCAGTAGCAGGGAAGCAATCACGCCGCGTAACGGCGCAGGCAGGGAGTCCAGCATTTACACATCCATAGGTCGGTTGGCGGCTTGAATCGCCGTGAGGGCGATGGTGTACACAATGTCGTCGACCTGAGCGCCGCGGGGAAGGTCGTTCACCGGTTTGCGCAGGCCTTGCAGCATAGGGCCGAGGCTGACGCAATCAGCGCTGCGTTGCACGGCTTTGTGGGTGGTGTTGCCGGTGTTGAGATCGGGGAACACAAACACGGTGGCCCGCCCGGCAACCTGGCTGTTGGGGGCGAGTTGTCGAGCCACGTCCTCATTGGCGGCGGCGTCATATTGCAACGGGCCGTCAATCAACAGGGCATGTTGTGATTCGTGCGCCAGCAGGGTGGCTTCACGGACTTTTTCGACCTCTTCACCGCTGGCCGAGTCGCCACTGGAATAACTGATCATCGCCACCCGCGGTGTAATGCCGAACGCTGCCGCAGAGTCGGCGCTTTGCAGGGCGATTTCGGCCAGTTCAGCCGCCGACGGGTGCGGGTTCATCACGCAGTCGCCGTAGACCAGAACCTGCTCGGGGAAAAGCATGAAGAACACCGACGACACCAGCGTGCAGCCGGGTGCGGTCTTGATCAATTGCAGGGCCGGGCGGATGGTGTTGGCAGTGGAGTGAATGACCCCTGACACCAGGCCGTCCACTTCGTCCAGCGCCAACATCATGGTGCCGATCACCACCGGGTCTTCAAGCTGCTGTTCAGCCATCGGGGCATTGAGGCTTTTGGTTTTGCGCAGCGCCACCATCGGCTCGACATACCGATCGCGAATCACGTCGGGGTCAAGAATTTCCAGCCCGTCCGGCAGTTCAATACCGTGGGCCTTGGCCACCGCCCGGACTTCGTCAGGCTTGGCCAGCAACACACAGCGTGCAATGCCGCGTGCCTGACAGATCGCCGCCGCCTGCACGGTTAACGGTTCGCTGCCTTCAGGCAAGACGATACGTTTGTTGGCTTGCTGAGCACGCTGGATCAGTTGATAGCGAAACACGGCAGGGGTGAGGCGCATTTCGCGCGGCGTGCCGCAACGCTGGTGCAACCATTTGGCATCCAGGTGGCTGGCCACGAAATCGGTGATGATTTCCGCACGTTCTCGGTCATCAATCGGGATTTCCTTGTTCAGGTTGTTCAGGCGGTTGGCGGTGTCATACGAACCGGTACTGACCGACAGCACGGGCAGACCCGCTTGCAGGGCCCCGCGGCACAATTCCATCAGGCGCGGATCGGGCTGGGTGTCGCTGGTCAGCAGCAACCCGGCCAGCGGCACCCCATTCATCGCCGCCAGGCTGACCGCCAGAATGATGTCGTCGCGATCCCCCGGGGTGACCACCAACACACCGGGCTTGAGCAATTGCAGGGTGTTGAGCACGGTGCGGGCGCACAAAATGATTTTTGACATGCGCCGGGTCTCGTAGTCCCCGGCATTCAGCACGTTGGCACCCAGCAGATCGGCCACGTCACGGGTGCGCGGCGCGTTGAGTTCGGGCTGATACGGGATGCAGCCCAGCAACTTGAAGTCACCGGTACGCAGCAGGGGCGAGTGTTCTTTAAGGCGCGCGGCGAAGTCTTCCATGCTTTCGTCAGTGCGTACCTTGTTCAGGATCACACCGAGGACTTTCGGGTCTTTGGGACCGCCAAACAGTTGTGCCTGCAATTCGACACGGCCCGAGAGTTCGGTCAGCACTTCGTTCTCGGGCGCCGACACCAGAATCACCTCTGCATCGAGGCTCTTGGCCAAATGCAAGTTGACCCGGGCGGCATAGCTGGCGCTGCGGGTCGGGACCATGCCTTCGACGATCAGGACGTCTTTGCCGACCGCTGCTTGCTGGTAGAGGCTGATGATTTCTTCGAGCAGTTCATCCAGTTGGCCATCGCCCAGCATCCGCTCAACGTGCGCCAACCCCAATGGCTGTGGCGGTTTCAGCCCGTGGGTGCGGGCGACCAGTTCGGTCGAGCGCTCCGGGCCGACATCGCCGGGGTGCGGCTGGGCAATTGGCTTGAAAAAGCCGACTTTCAGGCCGGCACGCTCCAGTGTGCGCACCAGCCCCAGGCTGATAGAAGTCAGGCCCACACCAAAATCAGTGGGGGCAATAAAGAAAGTTTGCATGCGAGCTTCCTGACGTGAGCAGTGCAAGGGCACGCCCGCCGAACGGGTCATGTGCCTGAATCAATTGCCAAGATTAGCGCTATCCGCCGCTTGAGCACACCAGCCACACGTAAAGGGCTGACCTATTTTTGCGTCGCGTTGTTCGGGGTCAAGCACCCAGGCCCGTGATTGCCAGGGCGGTTGATGGCGCTGGTGTTGAGTGTGGCCACAGGACAGTACGACCACCCAATGTGCCTCTTCATCCTGACGCCATCCAATGATTGTTGAACTTTTCAAAGGTATCCGTTGGTCTTGGTTGTGTTTCGTTGTGTTCGCTTTCGAGCGTTTGCTTGGTTAAACTTGCGCCCTCAATATTTTTGCAAAAGGTCTCGCCCCATGACGATCGCCGCCAATAAGGCTGTCTCCATCGACTATACCCTGACCAACGACGCTGGTGAGGTCATCGACAGCTCCGCCGGTGGCGCGCCGCTGGTTTACCTGCAAGGCGCAGGTAACATCATTCCAGGTCTGGAAAAGGCCCTGGAAGGCAAAGCAGTCGGTGACGAGCTGGAAATTTCCGTAGAGCCTGAAGACGCGTACGGCGAGTACTCCGCCGAGCTGGTCAGCACGTTGAGCAGCAGCATGTTCGAAGGCGTTGACCAACTGGAAGTGGGCATGCAGTTCCACGCTTCGGCGCCGGACGGCCAGATGCAAATCGTGACCATCCGTGATCTGGACGGCGACGACGTGACGGTTGACGGTAACCACCCGTTGGCTGGCCAGCGTCTGAACTTCAAAGTGAAAGTTGTTGCTGTTCGTGACGCGAGCGAAGAAGAAGTTGCTCACGGCCACGTTCACGGCGAAGGCGGTCATCAGCACTGATGACGGCTGCTACGCTCTGTTGAGCGAGCCAGAGAAGGGCGCCTGCGGGCGCCTTTTTTCATCTGTACAGCCTACGGCGATCGGCATCCGGAGCGATTGCCTGAACCCGATCCCGAGATTTTGGAGTCCGTCATGAGTGCTTTTCACGACCTTACCCTGGACGCCCTCGACGGCAATGAATTGCCCCTGGCCGGCCTTAAGGGCCGCGTCGTGCTGGTGGTGAACGTGGCTTCCAAGTGCGGCTTGACGCCCCAGTACGCAGCGCTGGAAAACCTGTATCAGCAATACCACGAGCAAGGCTTCAGTGTGCTGGGCGTGCCCTGCAATCAGTTTGCCGGGCAGGAGCCGGGCACCGGGGAAGACATTCAGGCGTTCTGCAGCCTGAACTACGGGGTGACTTTCCCGATGAGCAGCAAGCTTGACGTCAATGGCCCGGAACGTCACCAGCTCTATCGCTTGCTGGCAGGCGAAGGCGCCGAGTTCCCGGGCGAGATCACCTGGAACTTCGAAAAATTCCTGATGGGCAAGGACGGTCGGGTGTTGGCGCGGTTTTCCCCGCGTACGCCACCGGATGACCCCACGGTTATTCAGGCGATTGAAAAAGCGCTGGCTTAAGGCTTTTTCACCGCGACGGGAACCGGCACCGCCTGGGTGCCGGTCTGGCCGTGACACGCGCTGTACAGCAACCCCTCAAACTGCCTGATGATGGCGGGCCAGCCCTGACGGCTGGCATGCTGGCGCGCATTCAGGCGCACCGTACGCAGGGTTTCCGGGTTTTCCAGCAGCCAGCACGCGGCTTGCGTCCACGCATGTTCATCCCCGGTCATGGCCAGCACGCCGTTATAGCCCTGGCGGATGTGCAAGCCCGCAGCGGCTTCGTCATACGCCACCACGCCCAGCCCCGATGCCAGGGCTTCGAGTACGACGTTGCCAAAGGTTTCGGTCATGCTCGGAAACAAAAACACATCCCCACTGGCGTAATGTTCGGCCAGCGCCTCCCCGCACTGCATGCCACAAAAGATCGCTTCGGGCAGCGACGCTTCGAGGTGAGCCCGTTTGGGACCGTCTCCGACGATGATCAATTTGAAACGTCGCGAAGGGTATCGCGCTTCCAATGCCTGCAAACCCCGCTTGAGCGCGTCAAGATTCTTTTCCGGGGCCAGCCGTCCCACGTGCAGCAACGCGATGTCGTCCTCACGCAGCCCCCAGCTTTGACGCAAGGCCTGTTGGCGCCTGGACGGGTTGAAGCGTCGGCTGTCGACCCCCCGACTAAGCAGGTGCAGACGCTCAAAGTGCCTGCGCTCCAGCTCAAGACGCTGGCTGGTGCTGGGCACCAGCGTCAGCGCACAACGGTTATGAAACCAGCGTAAATAATGAGTCAGGGCACGCGTGATGAAACCCCAGCCGTACGGATGGGTGTACTGCTGGAAGTTGGTGTGAAAACCGCTGACCACGGCAATTCCCAAACGCCTGGCTACCCGCAACGCACACAGGCCCAACGGCCCTTCCGTGGCGATGTACACCACGTCCGGCCGCTGTAGCTGCCAGCGTTTGCTCAAGCGCCGGGTAGAGGTCATGCCCCATTGCAAGCCGGGGTAGCGAGGGATTGGCCAGCCGCGGCACAGCATCAAATGCTCATTGCTGCGCTGAGTGCCGTCCACGTGTTGCCGCGGGCGTATCAGCTCTACGTGGTGATTCAGCGCCCGTAGCCCTTCATACAGATGGCCAAGGGTATGGGCCACGCCGTTGATTTCGGGTGGGAAGGTTTCAGTGATGAGGGCGATGCGAAGGGCAGTGGTCATGACTCCAGTGTCGGGTGGAGCCATGACGTCGATGTTTCACGGTGATGATGGATTGATGAATCTGTCAGCGGCTCTGGAGCGCATCTTCCCCGCGTTCACGCACCCAGAACAGCGTGGCGCCGGCCACGGCGGCGGGCATCATCAGCAGGTTGACCACCGGGATCAACAACACCAGGTAAACAATCCCGCCAAAACTCATGCTCTGCCAGCGCTTTTCACGCAGCCAGGCCAGCATCTCGTTCCAGCCCAGCTTGTGGTTGTCCGCCGGGTAGTCGATGTATTGGATGGCCATCATCCAGATCCCGAATACCAACCACAGGGGCGCGGCGATCAGGTTCAACACCGGGATAAACGACAGGACCATCAACGCCAGGGCGCGAGGCAGGAAATACCCCAATTTGCGCATTTCACGGGCCAGCGTACGCGGCACCATGGCGATCAGTTCGCCCCAACTGAAGGCCGGAAAATCATCGCTGCCGCGCACCACGACTTCGACTTTTTCAGACAAAAAACCATTGAACGGGGCGGCAATAATGTTCGCCAGCAGGGTGAAAGTAAAAAACACCATCAGCGCCACCAGCACCACGAACAACGGCCAGAGCACGTAATTGAGAAAACTCAGCCAGTCGGGCAGCGAGGGCATCAACGTATCGACCCAGAGGCTGAACTGATGGCCGGCAAAATAGATCAGGCCGACGAACAGCAGCAGATTGATCAGCAGGGGCAACAGCACAAACACGCGCAGGCCAGGGCTAAGTACCAGCGTGAGGCCTTCGCGCAAGTACTGCGGGCCAGAAAGAACAGGGGCGGGCATAGTGGGCTCCGGGCAGTGGGAAACCGGGCGACCTTAGCGGCTTTATAGACGCCGCGAAAGCCTTGGTTCGGGATCGACAATAACTGTTACAAAGGCGCCTTGAGGACGCCGGCGATCTCATTGAGACCTGCTATGAGCTGGATTGTTAAACCGTATTTCCTTAATCTCTGCCACCTCGATACGCTGCACCCACAATTTTTCAGGATCGACGCGTTTCAGGTCTAGCCTGTATACCTTCGCGATCCCTTTTTATTCCAGCCGTTCTAGCGGCGTTCCGACCCGGTGTGATGCGGGCGGTCATAGGAGTGAGTCATGTCTGAAGTACGTCATTCGCGAGTGATTATTCTGGGTTCCGGCCCTGCCGGTTACAGCGCTGCTGTCTATGCGGCCCGCGCCAACCTCAAGCCACTGCTGATTACGGGCATGCAGGCGGGCGGTCAATTGACCACGACCACCGAAGTCGATAACTGGCCAGGTGATGTTCACGGCCTGACCGGCCCGGCGTTGATGGAGCGTATGCGCGAACACGCCGAGCGTTTCGAAACCGAGATCGTGTTCGACCACATCAACGAAGTGGACCTCAAGAACAAACCGTTCACCCTCAAAGGCGACAGCGGCACGTTCACCTGTGACGCCCTGATCATCGCCACCGGCGCCAGCGCCCGTTATCTGGGCCTGCCGTCCGAAGAGGCGTTCATGGGCAAAGGCGTTTCGGCGTGTGCGACCTGCGATGGTTTCTTCTACCGCAACAAGCCGGTCGCCGTGGTGGGCGGTGGTAACACCGCTGTGGAAGAAGCGCTGTACCTGGCCAATATCGCCAGCAAGGTGATACTGATCCACCGTCGTGAAACCTTCCGCGCCGAGAAGATCCTGATCGACAAGCTCAACGCCCGTGTGGCCGAAGGCAAGATCGAACTCAAACTGAACGCGACCCTGGACGAAGTGCTGGGCGACAACATGGGTGTGACCGGCGCGCGCCTGAAAAACAACGATGGCAGCTTTGATGAAATCAAGGTCGACGGCGTGTTCATCGCCATTGGCCACACCCCGAACACCGCGTTGTTCGAAGGTCAGCTGGCACTCAAGGATGGCTACATGGTTGTGCAGGGCGGCCGCGAAGGCAACGCCACCGCGACCAGCATCGAAGGTGTGTTTGCGGCCGGCGACGTGGCGGACCATGTGTACCGCCAGGCCATCACATCGGCCGGTGCGGGCTGCATGGCAGCACTGGACACCGAGCGCTACCTGGACGGCCTGCAGAACGCCGAGTTCTGATAGCCGCCTGAACGACAGGGCTCAGTGGGGCTTTAATCCCCGCTGCCCGGTTTACATCAATGCCCGCCTCTCACGATGCGGGCATTTTTGGTTGTACCCGTTAAGACCAATCGTTCATGTGTTGTCCGACGCCTGCCGCTCGGCCCGATACACCGCAGCGAAAATCTCGGTGATGTCATGCCGCGGGTATTGCTTTCTCAGGGTGCGCACCTTGGCGCTGAGCCGCACCAAGGTGTTGCTGGGCTTGGCCCGTTGCTCCACGGGTAGGGGTTGCGACCAGTCGATCATGGCCTGAGGCAGGGCGCGGCGGCCGGTTTTGTCGATGCGTTTGATTTCCCACTCGACCAGGCGATTGGGCAGGGTCCAGAAGGTCATGACGTGGTAGACGTACCAGAAAAATGCGTACACCCAGCCCACTTCTTTCTCACGCAAACGCCGGTGCAGGCCGGCCCGGGCATTACGGAAAGTGTGCAGTCCTTCATGGGGCGGATCGTTTGGGCCTTGCAGCCCCAGCGGGTCTTGCATGGCCTTGAGGTCATCCAGTTCGTATGCCATATAAGCGCGCACGGCCTCCCAATGGGCGATGCCCAGTTGCGACCCTGCACACTGGAATTCCAGAGTGACCCATTCACCCTCATGTTCAAAACCCATGCCCATGCCGTACTGGCGAGTGGCGCCGTATTGCGTGGCACTGTGCGACTCAATCACCCATGCGCAGAGTGATTCCCAAGGTACAAACAATGGCTCGTTATCCCCTGCGAGCGTAAAACAGACTTCGCGTCGTTGCCGATTGAAGCGGGTAGGGATGACTTCGGTGAAGTGTTTATGGGCTTTGAGCCAGACGTAGAGACACATGGCAGTCATGAAAAGCCACATCATTATGGCTATGGGCCAGCTAAAGTAGAAAACGTCCTCTATCACTTCCCTGATCAAATCGGGAGAAAAGTCGTTCAGGACTGCCAAAAATCCGCTAATCACCGGGAAACCAAAAGCGACGATACAGGCGCACGTAAATGGAGCTCCCAACCATGTTTGATACGAGAACACGTTGGGGTTACCGCCCCCAAAGTCTAAATACACATCGTTGATGTCACTGATATACGGGCAGTACGGATGGGCATCTGTAGGAAGAGGTAACGGTGCCAGGTATGTCTTGCGACCCGTCAGGAAAGGTTCGATATCACCTGCTCGTGGCGGAGTGGGTGTAGGCGAGTCTTTTTTCGCTATGTGTTTTTTGGCCATGTCCCTATTCCTTTCCACCCGACGCTGGCCGCTCGGCGCGATAGACCGCAGCGAAAATCTCGGTGATGTCATGCCGCGGGTATTGCTTTCTCAGGGTGCGCACCTTGGCGCTGAGCCGCACCAAGGTGTTGCTGGGCTTGGCCCGTTGCTCCACTGGCACGGGTTGCGACCAGTCGATCATGACCTGAGGCAGAGCGCGGCGGCCGGTTTTGTCGATGCGCTTGATTTCCCACTCGACCAGGCGATTGGGCAGGGTCCAGAAGGTCATGACGTGGTAGACGTACCAGAAAAATGCGTACACCCAGCCCACCTCTTTCTCACGCAAACGCCGGTGCAGGCCGGCCCGGGCATTGCGGAAAGTATGCAGCCCTTCATGGGGCGGATCGTTTGGGCCTTGCAACCCCTGCGGGTCCTGAATGGCATTGAAGTCATCCAGTTCGTATGCCATATAAGCGCGCACGGCTTCCCAATGGGCGATGCCCAGTTGCGATCCCGCACACTGGAATTCCATGCATAACCATTCGCCCTTATGTTCAAACCCCATGCCCATGCCGTACTGGCGGGTGGCGCCGTATTGCGTGGCACTGTGCGACTGAATCACCCACGCGCAGAGTGATTCCCAAGGCACAAACAACGGCTCCGTTTCCCCTTCGGGCGTAAAACAGACTTCGCGCCGTTGCCGGTTGAAGCGTGTGGGGATGATTTCGGTGAAGAGCTTGTGGGCCTTGAGCCAGACGAAAAGGCACGTGGCACTTGTGAAAAGCCACATCATTACGGCAATGGGCCAGCTAAAGTAGAAAACGTCCTCTATCACTTCCCTGATCAAATCGGGAGAAAAGTCGTTCAGGACTGCCAAAAATCCGCTAATCATCGGGAAACCAAAAGCGATAATACAGGCACACGTAAATGGTGCTCCCAACGACATCTGGTACGAGAACACTTGCGGGTTACCGCCGCCAAAGTCTAAATACACATCGTTGATGTCACTGATATACGGGCAGTACGGATGGGCATCAGTAGGAAGAGGTAACGGTGCCAGGTATGTCTTGCGACCCGTCAGGAAAGGTTCGATATCACCTGCTCGTGGCGGAGTGGGTGTAGGCGAGTCTTTTTTCGCGATGTTTTTTTGGGCCATGTCCCTATTCCTTTCCACCCGACGCTGGCCGCTCGGCCCGATACACGTGCGCGAAAATCTCGGTGATGTCATGCCGCGGGTATTGCTTTATCAAGGTGCGCACCTTGGCGCTGAGCCGCACCAAGGTGTTGCTGGGCTTGGCCCGTTGCTCCACTGGCACGGGTTGCGACCAGTCGATCATGGCCTGAGGCAGGGCGCGGCGGCCGGTTTTGTCGATGCGCTTGATTTCCCATTCGACCAGGCGATTGGGCAGGGTCCAGAAGGTCATGACGTGGTAGACGTACCAGAAAAATGCGTACACCCAGCCCACCTCTTTCTCACGCAAACGCCGGTGCAGGCCGGCCCGGGCATTGCGGAAGGTGTGCAGCCCTTCATGGGGCGGATCGTTTGGGCCTTGCAGCCCCAGCGGGTCCTGAATGGCATTGAAGTCATCCAGTTCGTATGCCATATAAGCGCGCACGGCCTCCCAATGGGCGATGCCCAGTTGCGACCCGGCACACTGGATTTCCTGACAGATCCATTCCCCCTCATGTTCAAAGCCCATGCCCATGCCGTACTGGCGGTTGACGCCGTATTGCGTGGCGCTGTGCGACTGAATCACCCACGCGCAGAGTGATTCCCAAGGCACAAACAACGGCTCGGTAGCTCCGTCGGGCATGAAACAGACTTCGCGCCGTTGCCGGTTGAAGCGGGTGGGGATGATTTCGGTGAAGAGCTTGTGGGCCTTGAGCCAGACGATAAGGCAGATGGCGGTTGAGAAAAGCCAACTCATTATGGCTATGGGCCAGCTAGTGAAGAAAACGTCCTCTATCAGTTCCCTGACCAGCTCGGGAGAAAAGTCGAGTAGTGCTGCTACAAAGCCGCTAATCATCGGGAAACCAAAAGCGACGAAACAGGAGCTCGAAAACGGCGCTCCTAGCCACAACTGATACGAGAACACATTGGGTTTACCGCCCCCAAAGTCTAAATACACATCGTTGATGTCGCTGATATACGGGCAGTACGGATGGGCATCCGTAGGAAGAGGTAATGGTGCCAGGTATGTCTTGCGACCCGTCAGGAAAGGTTCGATATCACCTGCCCGGCGTAACGCTTCAGGCACAGAGCTCAAATGCGGTTTTTTTGGGGATTTACGCATCAGGAATTTCCTTTAATGCCAGAACGTCGACAGCTAACAAGGTCAGCGCAGGGGAGGGTAACGGATGGGCGGCTGAGGGATAGTGGCCTTCCTCAAAGGGGTTAAAGTGGATAAAGTGCGAGCGCACGACCGGTTGGCCCTGTTCATCCAAAGACTTCAGCTGAAGTTCAAGTAACAGCTCTTCATGCAACTTGTCGTTAATGCGTTCAGGAGGATTCGGATAGCTCAGGTTTAACCTTAGCCCCGGCGTATTCTGTGCGCCGGTTTCCACACGAAACAGCCCGGCCTGTACCGGTTCACTGAGTTCTTGCGCGTACTTTTTGGGGCGTCTGCCCCCGTCCAATACCGTGATAAAACGCCGGGCCCCGACCTTTAACCCATGATGAGGCTGCCCACCTAACGGCGCTTCAAAGTCTTGCAGGCTTAAACCCGGCAGATTGATGGTGATCTCCCCGACGTGAGTGGCCGGGAACCAGCCTGCCGAATACGAGCGTTCCGGGCGGCGCTCGACCTGAACAAAGGGCGCTTGCAGCAACGCTTGAAGGTGACTTTGAAAGCCGGCGAGGCTGAGGTTTTTTCGTTTGTCTGTTTCCAGCCCCCACGGTGTGCTTTGTAGCCACTGGTCGTGAGCGCTGGTGTTGTAGCGGTTGAACAGCCAGGTCCCGGCCAGCTCAAGCAGGGTGAATAGTCCTCCTACAAGACTGAAGCGGTAAAACACATGAGAAAGGCGAGCTCCGGATGTTATCCAAGCGGCCGCTCGGGCTGGGCCTTTAGTTGCCCTAGATGCGTCGAGTATCGAGCCAACACTGTTAAAGAGACCATATGCATTAGTGGCGCCTAATCCGCTGGCGCTGATTAGCTGTATCACGGCACCGTTTTGAGCGTCTCGGTTACCGCTTCGTACGGCTTCTACCCAATTGCCTTGGTAAGTCCTGTAACTAATTACTGCTGAGATAAGGCCAAAAATATACGTCCAAGTGCCCAAACCAGCATGAAACTTTCCCAAATTTACTTGTAAGTGACTTGCAGAGGTCATTCTTAAACCGGCTTTCAAGTTTTCAATTTGAGCTTTCAGTGCGGTATCAAAAATCCCTTGAGCAGCAGCAAAGCCACTTGCACCGGTCGCTGCCAGAGAGCTTATAAGTGGCATAAACTTACGATCTTTCCGAGCAACACCCATTGCCTCTTTAGTCACCTGAAGAAAGTTCACCAACTGCGTGAAAAACAACAACAGCGCCGCCCCGTCCCCCAGCACATTCATCACCGGCGCACGGCGAATGCCTTCTTTAAAGTTGCTCATTAAACTTGCGACTTGGCGATGGCCTTCCGGGGCGAAAATGACGGTCATGCCTGCACGCCCGGGTGCCGAGCCGAAGAGCCTGACATGTTCGTCGGGCAGTTCCGGGATGGGGCTGATGCTGGCGGCCAGTCGGGCCTCTCCTTGGGTCAGTTGCCCGCGCAGGGTGTTGATTTCGTGCAGTAGCTGTTGGGATTTGAGCGAGCGATGGCCGTCAACGCGGTTGACCTGCTGACGCTTATGCTTGAGTTTCAACAGCCTTTCGCGCTGGTCCAGCACCTCTTTCAGGGTTTCGCGCAGGCTGTCCCGCTCGGCCGGGGTGGCAAAGTGAAAGGTTGCGCCTTCCGTTTTGGCCGCCTGTAAAATGCGCAGGGTCAATGCCTGGGGCAGGTCGCGAAACAATTGGTCGAGGTCCGGCATGGTGTTGCCTTTGACAATGCCGTCAAAACGGGCAACCAGGGATTCCAGCCCGCGGTTCAGGGCCGGGCTCCAGGCGTGTTGTGCGGCATGGGCCACGTTGCGCGTGCTTTCCGGTAGCTCGTCCAGCGCTGGCAGGCGACCGCGTTCCAGGGTGTCCAGACGCGCCAGTTGCTCGGGCAAGTTGTTGTACACGGCCACGCTGCTGGCAAGTAAAAAGGCGTATTGAACCCACAACGCCGTTTGTTCGCTAATGGGCAGGGTGTAGTACAACCGGAGAACGAATTGCGGGTTGCCTTCGAGGTAGGCCAGCAATTGGTCGCACGCTTCATCGCTGCGGCAAATATCTTTCAGGCAGGCGTATTCAAGCGAGAACGCGTGACCCACTTGCCCCGCCTGTTGGGCATCGAAGTACCAGGCGGCGTTGTGAAAGGCGCCGCGGGTTATCAGGGCCACCCGGTCAGCGGTGATGCTGTCCAGCACACGGTTCCAGCGCTCAAGCCCGTCACGATGTGCCTGCAGCTCGCGATCCATGGCGGGGCGGTCGATGAGTTCGTTCACGCCCCGCTGGCCGAACCGTGCGCCAAACAGGATGTCTTGGGTATCACGGCTGCGTTGTTTACCCAGGGTTATCAACGCGTCGAAATGGGCCTCGACAAACGCAGCAGGTGCTACGCGAAAATGCGCTCGCGTGTAATAACAGCGATCGATATCTTCAACGGCTCGGACCGCGAGCAATTGTAGGTCTGGCACATACGCTTGATACAGCGCTGCCTCCATCTCAGCCTCACGCCTCAGGGCTTCAAGGTCTGTTGGAGTCGATGTTTTGGGGGACGGCGTCATCAGTCCGCCACGATTGAGGTACTCGTGCAGCGCTTTGCCCGTCACCGCGCGCTCAGGCTCAGGCAGTTTTTTGAAATCCTCCAGCAGTGCCTGGATGGCCGGGTCATCGAGGGTGGCCGCGAATGTTTGCCAGTCCGACTCGGCCAACCAGGTGAGGGACTCGATGTAACACCCCAATAGGTAATTCCGCTCGTTGTGACCCTTTTGCGCGCCACCGTTGGCCCAGTCAGTGACCCAGCCTACGACTTCATCCTGATAATTGGCCAAGTCACGTAAAACGCCCAGGGTGTCATCCAGTACTAAATAGAGAATGTCATGGTGGTACTCCGGCGCCACGCTGCTGGCCAGGGTGCCCATGGATACCTGTTGGAAGCGTCGGGGCTGTTCCCACAGATAAGGCTGGCGCTCGTGTTCAGGGGTTGCGGCCAACTGGCGCTGGCGTTCGGCAAAAGCCGCGTGTTCGGCCAGCGTCGCGGTCTGGTCAAGGTGCTGCTGGTGATAGTCCACATATTCAGTGGCCACTTCGGCCAGCCATTGCTCGGCCATTTGCGGGGTCAGCAAGTGCGTACCGCCTGTTTGGCAGTTCGTCAGGCCGGGATGCACCGCTTGCATAAAATGAGTGCGTTCTTCGGCCGAGTTGAGTACTTGCTGGCATTTTCTGGCTGTCCACTGCGTCTCGGCATACGTGACATACAAGGTGCTGTGCCTGGACACAATTAAATGAGGCGGGCCGATTGACGTCTGCCGCTCGTCTTCTGTGACGGTTGTGCTTTTTAGCAGCAACTGCGTGAGCAGGCCGTCAAGCAACCGGTATTCGGATAATTCGCCTGTGGCACTGTCGATCACATACAGCCAGCCGTCACGGGGCAAACGTATCCCGAGCGGGCGGCTGCTCAGGCGGTACGGCATGGACAGGGCAGTGGCCGGGTCCAGCGCCGGGTTGTCTACCAAACCGTAGCGCAGTGGCACCAGTTGCAGGGTGGGCTTGCTAAGCGGACATACGCCGAGCGCGACCTTGGCGTCCAGTCGGCTTCGGTTGATGTTGTTGGGGTTTCGGCGAGGGATGCTATTGGCCATGTCTGAGGCTCCCGCAGGTGTGACGCCCGCGACGGTTAAAAGTCAGCCTCACTCAAGACTTATGCCAGCCTCCCCGCCGCCCTTGTAAACCGGCACTTTGCGCCGCAAGCCCGGTGGATCCCGGTGTTGTATGTCCGTGAATGTGCGCAAGTTGTTGCGCAATGCTGCGCAAGTTGTTGCCCGATATGCCAGAAGGCGTTGTTTGCGCGGGCTGTAGCCTTGAGGTCGGGGCTTATCCGAAAGTCGCTGCGCAGCTTTCTGCGCAAATTGGCCTGTTTTGCCAAAACAGCGCTGGCACGCCGTTTTCTGTCCCTGCGCCGAGCGGTAAACACCCTCATCGGTGTCAGCGAACTTTGGGTGTATCATGTCGCGCAAACGCCCCAGCCGTGACGAATCCTGCCGATGCCCGATGTAACCAGCCCTGTTTTTCCTTCCGAACTGATTGCCCGGTTTGCGGCCGTGCAGCAGCATTTTCGTCAGGTCATCGTGCCGTTGTGGCAAGGCCCCGGCTGGAATGCCGAACTGGCGTTGCCCTATGAAGCGTTGAGCGCCGCCCATCAACCCCTGGCGCCTCAGCGTTACCGCGCCATGGCCTGCGCCCGCCAGTTGTATGTGTTCGCCAGCCTGATCGGTGACCCGGCCTTCCCGGGCGCGGCCGAGCGGGCAGCGGCGCTGTTTCGCTCGTTGCAGCAGCACTTTCATGACGCCGAGCACGGGGGCTGGTTCTACAGCATCGACCCGCACGGCGCGCCGCAGGATCAGCGCAAAGACCTCTACACCCATGCGTTCATCATTTTTGCCTGTGCTCATTACTGGGCCAAGGTGCGTGAGCCGCTGGTTGAATCGGTGCTCAATGCCGCGCTACAGGTCGTGGCCGAGCGGTTCAGCGATGGCGAAGGGTTGTACGAAGCCAGCCTGGACCGGGACTGGTCCTCGCTGGGCAGCGGGCCACTGCAAAATCCGTTGATGCACCTGGCCGAGGGGTTTCTGGCCACGCTCTCGGTGCGTGACGATGCGCCCACCCGCCGTGCATTGCTGGCGCTGGCCGAGGGCATGCAAACACGTTTTATCGCCCCCGAGCACGGTGTGATGCTGGAAAAACCCCGTGGCGCGGCAGACAACTGGTTCGAGCCCGGGCATCAATTCGAATGGTATTTCCTGCTGCACTCGTCGACGTTGCTGCGCACCACGGCGCTGCACGGCTCGCTGGATCGCGCGTTCAGTTATGCCGAACAGGTCGGGGTGGATGCGCAGACAGGCGCGGTGTGCGGCATGTTGGGCAGTGATGGCCAATTGCGAGATGGTACTCAGCGAATCTGGGCACAGGCCGAGTATGTGCGGGCGCTGACATTGCGCAAGAATTGCCTTGAGCGTCTGCCACGCCAGTTGCAGGCGATGCAGCAGCATTTCTTGCACCACGGGGGCTGGTACGAGTGCCTGGATCCGCAAGGGCATGTCAGCCGCGCCGACATGCCGTCAACAACGCCCTATCACCTGGCCACGTGTTACAGCGGCCTGGCGCAGTACTTCGCGTCAGTCGGCCCGATTTAAGCCTTGCGCGTCAGTGGCCGGGCGGTGAATTTCACCCCGGCCAGACCGTGAGCGATCAGCGCGCGAATGTTGCCGTGATCGCTGCCCTCGGGGGTCGCCAGGACTGATCGGTAATGCTCGCCAAACGCCAGCAAAGTCTCCTGATCGCTCAAGCCTTCGAGCAACGCCAGCCCCACTGTTTTGCACGAACCCTCGTTTTGCCCGGCCGCGTTTTCCACGTCGCCGTTGGTGAATGCCTGCGGCTGGTAATCGTAGTGCTCGGCGATGAACGCCAGGGTATCGGCAAAAACGTGTTCGCCGCTGTTCAGGCTGGCGCGCAGGGTGTTCAGGTCAGTCATGCTTTTTTCCTTGGGCAAACGCCGCCGCCTGTTCGGCAGAGGCTTCTTTCTGGTACTGGGCTTTCCACTCGGCGTAGGGCATGCCGTAAACCACTTCACGGGCGTCATCGAGGCTCAGCTCGATCTGGCGCTCATCGGCCGCGGCCTTATACCACTTGGACAGGCAATTGCGGCAAAACCCCGACAGGTTCATCAGGTCAATGTTTTGCACGTCCTTGCGGCTGTCGAGGTGGGCGACGAGGCGGCGAAAGGCGGCGGCTTCGAGTTCAAGGCGTTGCTGGTCAGTCATGTTGGGCTCCGGGCGTAAGGGCAGGGCAGCTTAGCGGCTGGCGGCCAGGGTGATCGATACCGATTCGGCAAAACGCAGGGCGTGCGGTTTGTCGACTTCGACCTCGGCATACAACACCGCCGTATTGGCCATCACCAGATCCAGTAATTCCTGGGTCAGCCGCTCCAGCAGGGCGAAGCGGTTTTCTTCAACGTGGGCAATCACCGCCTTGGTGATGGTGCGGTAGTTGAGCGCGTGATCGATGTCGTTATCGCGCACGGCCTCTTGCGCCGCGTACAGGATGGTGAGGTTGATCAACACATCCTGTTTGTTGCGGATTTCGTCTTCATTGATCCCGATGAAGGTGCGCAGGCACAGGTCTTTGACGCGAATACGGGCCATTCCTGGCTGAAGTTGTGGCATTACGGCTTGCTCCGTCCAATCAGTTGCAAGAACTCCATGCGGGTGCTCGGTTCACGAAACGCGCCTAGCATGACCGACGTGTTCATGGTGGAATTCTGTTTTTCGACGCCGCGCATCATCATGCACATGTGCTTGGCTTCAATGACCACCGCCACGCCCGCTGCCTGGGTGATGCTTTGAATGGCATCGGCGATTTCCCGCGTCAGGTTTTCCTGAATCTGCAGGCGCCTGGCGAACATGTCGACGATGCGGGCGACTTTCGACAGGCCGAGCACCTTGCCGGTCGGGATATACGCCACGTGGGCCTTGCCGATGAAGGGCAGCAAGTGGTGTTCACACAACGAGTACAGCTCGATGTCGGCGACGATCACCATCTCATCGCTGTCAGAGGCGAAAAGGGCACCGTTGACGATTTCCTCAAGGCTCTGGCCATAGCCGTGACACAGGTATTGCATCGCCTTGGCGGCGCGTTTCGGGGTGTCGAGCAAGCCTTCGCGGTCAGGGTTTTCACCGAGACCCACCAGGATCTCGCGGTAATGCTCAGGCAACGATGTGCTCATGAAAATACTTCCTCGCGGACGGCTTATTTAAGATGCCGACCGCCGTTAACGGTCAGGGTGGTGCCGGTGACGTAGGGGTTGTCCAGCAGATAACGCAAGCTTTGGTAGATGACCTGCGGGCCGGGTTCTATGCCCAGCGCAGATTTGGCCAGCGCCTTTGTACGGTATGCCGCGTCGTCGTCCGGGTTGAACATCAACAGCGCCGGTGCGATGCCGTTGACTTTGATGCGTGGCGCCAGTTTAGCCGCGAATGACACGGTCAGGCTGTCGAGACCGGCTTTGGTCGCGCAATAGGCTATGTGCTTGCTGCTGCCCTTGCGCGTGACATCGTCGCTGATATGCACGATGTCCGCCGGATTAGAGCGCTCCAGCAGTTCACTGCAATGCAGGTTGATCAGGTAGGGCGCAAGCATGTGGACGCTGAACATCTGCGTGAAATCACTGGTTTGTGTGTCAGTTTTTTCGGGAAGCCAGGCCGAAGCGTTATGCACGATGGCACGCAGGGTGTCGGTGTGCTGTTTGAGTTGTTCGATAAACCCGAGGATGCCGTGCTCGGTCGAAAAATCCGCCTGAAGTGCCGTCGCCCCCAGATCCCTTAGCGTCTGCACGCCGGGTTTTTCAGTGCGGTAGCTGAAGATGACGTCGTAACCGTCGGCCAGTAATTGCTGCGCGCAGTGCAGGCCAATGCGCTGGCCAGCGCCCGTGATCAAAATGGGGGCAGAGTGAGAAGGCATGGCAGGCTCGGGTCAGAAGAACAGGAGAGTGCAGCGGCGTAATGGCAAAACTATACCAGCGTCCACTGGACCACGGCCATGCCCGGGCGGACTCTCCTGTTTTGAGGGGGCGACTCAGCGGCTCTGCGGTGCGGCGGCGGTGCGCAGGCGTTTCTCAGGCGTGCTGTGCAGCCAGCCCGCCAGCAGGTGGGTCGACAGCGGAATAAACCAATACACCATCAACGGCGTCAGGGCCAATGTGCTGACCAACACGCGAGTCACCAGCCCCAGCTCGCCCAGCCACGGGCTCAGCACAACGTTGAACAGCAGCGATACCGGGAAAAAGGCGAGCCAGATGGCGATCGCTTGCTTCCAGCGGGGCGGACGTTGCCCGGCTGCGCCAAACCAGCCATCGATGCCTTTGACGCGGTGCTCGTGGGGATGGGCAAACAGATCGCTGCCGCGCAGCAACCAGGATTTGCGCGAAACAGAATGTTCCCACGCGTTTAGGGTTGCTTCGTCGACAAAGCGGAAAATGATTTGGAATTCGTCGTCGCCGGGCGGCGGGGCCAGTACGCCCGACCCCAGATAACCGGGGAAGTCCGTGGCCAATTGTTCGCCTTCGTGTAGCCACGCGATCAGTTCCTGATAACGCCCTTGGGCGACACGGCGTGCAACCATCAAGGTGACTGGGGAGGTAGACATTGTGTATCTCCATCAAACGGATGCGGCCCGGGTAGGGCAGGCATTAAGGGCAGCGCCGGGATGGTGGGCTGCAAGGCCATCAAGCAAGGATTGTTCCCAAATCCGGGTCACACGCCATTTTGAACAGCCGTGAATGCGCGTTAGACTCGCTTCTTTACCGTGAACGTGGCCCATTCCATGCCCGTGATTATTGATCGTGCGCCTGCAGTCTTGCCTGCGGCCGAGCCAGACATCGAAGGTCTTTACCCGATCCGCGAGGTCGCCCGCCTGACCGGCATTAACCCGGTCACGCTGCGTGCCTGGGAGCGACGTTATGGCTTGATCGAGCCAAAACGCACCGAAAGTGGGCATCGGCTGTATTCCATGACCGATATTGAGACAGTGCGTCAGGTTCAAGGCTGGATTGAACGGGGCGTTGCTGTCAGCAAAGTGGGTGAGTTGCTGGCCCGTCGGGCCGAGGTTGACCGCCCTGAGTCCACCCCGCAGGCGGATGAATACGCGCAGTGGCAATCACGCATCAGTGAGGCGCTCAGTGCCTTTGATGAGCGCGAGTTAGAGCGACTCTACGGGCAGATTTTTTCCAGCTATCCGCCGCAGATTGTGTTCAACGATGTGTTTATGCCGCTTTGGCAGCTTTTGTTGCGTCAGCAAGACGAGTTTGGTCGTACCAGCGAGTGGCTGCTGCTCGACAGTTTTCTGCGCGGCCGTGTGCTGCAACGTCTGAACATGCAAGGCGCAACCGAGCATGCGCAGTGTGTCGTGCTGGTGGGTTTGCCAGAGCTGTGCCATGAGCTGCAATTACGGGTGACAGGCTTGTTGCTGGCGCGCAGTGACCGGGCGATCCGCGTGTTGGCTGTCGGGCAGCCGCTGAATGAACTGTCGTTGATTTGCGAAAAGGTCAATCCCCAGGCCCTGGTCCTGTTGGGTACACGTGCGCTGAGCCCTTCGCGGATCGAGCGTTTATTGCGTGTGGTACACGGCGTGAGTTGCGCGGTGTGGCTGGCGGGTGAAGCGTGCGAGTTGGCACACGACCATTTGCTGGACTCATCCATCGGTTGTCTGGGGTGTGAACCCGGCGTGATGAGTCAACGACTGGATGCGTATCTCAAAGGCGCCTGAGGCTAGGCATGCAAGGCGGGATGGGCGAGACGATGCTGTTGCAGGATGAACTGGCGCAGGCGTTCTGTTTCACCTGCATCGCGCTGGCTTAAACGGTAAGCGTATTGCCCCAGCTCGGTCTTGCGCTCCAGCGTGCCGCGCACGGCAATGCGCTCATAGCCGGTGGGGCTGAACCATTGGCAAAACTGGCGTGGCGGGCGACTGTCATTGCGCACATCAATCAGCATGCCCTTGAACGACACCTCACTGACCCACAGTTGGCCACTGCGCCCGCGAATATTCTCCAATGCAACCGGTTCAGCGAGCGTGAAACGCCACGGGCGAATCAGCGGCCCCTCTTCAAAAATGCTCGGCGCCCCCAATTGCAAGTGCTGCGCATGGAATTCATCTTCAACCAGACGCAGCGGGAAACTCATTTGCTGATTGGCGATTTGAGCCTGCAGCGTCACTTGCTCATGGGCGGCCAGGCGCGTGAGCAGATCGCGAATTTGTGCAACACCGTTGAGCGTCAGGCTCGACGACGCATCCCGCTGATTGAGCAGCGGGTTTTGATGCATGTTTTGAATGAAATCCAACTCGTCCTGAGTCAGAAGGGCGTCGTGTGACATGGTGAAACTCAGAAGCGGGCCATTAAAAAGTTGTAACTGTTTACAACAGACCATCGATTCTACATTTTGTTGATACCGCTCGTCGCCTTGAGGGTTTGCAGTTCCTGCCGGACCGCCGCTAACTCGGCTTCCAGTTGCGCTACACGCTGCTCAGCTTTTACTTGTTGAGAGACATCCTTCTGCACGCCAATGAAATACGTCAGCTGATCGCTTTCGTTGAAAACCGGGGTGATCGACAGCTCGTTCCAGAAGTGCGTGCCATCTTTGCGGTAATTGCGCAGCCGCTGACGGACCGGCTCGCCACGGGCCATGGCATCGCGGATCACTTGCAGCGCGACCTGGTCCCGATCACCGGCCTGCAAAAACCGGCAATCCTGGTACAAAACCTCGTCACTGCTGTACCCCGTGAGTGTTTCAAAGGCTTTGTTCGCGTAAATCAGGATGGTGTCGTCCCCTTCAAGCTCGGCTACCACAATGCCGTCTTGGGACGCGTCAACCATGCGTTGCAGCAAACGTGCGTTGATCATCAAGCCGCTCTTCTGAAAGTGAGTGAATGGTTTGCGGACAAATGCGCCTGCAGGCCCTATGCATTCTAAGACAAAGGTACGGGCTGTCCACGTGCCATCACCGAAACGTGGCGTCACCTGCTAATATCCCAGCCTTTTAGTCAGTGACAGGATCAGATTGATGAAAGTCGCCATCCTTTGTGGCTCGGTGTATGGCACCGCAGAAGAAGTTGCCCGTCATGCCAAACAATTGCTGACCGATGCCGGGTGCGAGGTTTTGCTCAATCCTCGCGCAACCCTGGCCGATATCCAGGCATTTGCCCCCGAAGCCTTGTTGGCGGTGACCTCGACCACCGGCATGGGCGAGCTGCCGGACAATCTGGCGCCGTTATACAGCACCATCCGTGACCAACTGCCCGCGGCCTGGCGCGGCTTGCCGGGTGGCGTGATCGCGCTCGGTGATGAAAGCTATGGCGATACCTACTGCGGTGGCGGTCAACTGATGAGCGAGTTGTTCGCGGAACTGGGATTGCGTGAAGTGCAGCCGATGTTGCGCCTGGATGCCAGCGAAACCGTGACCCCGGAAAGTGACTGCGAGCCGTGGGTCGAAGCCTTCATCAAAGCACTGACCCAGTAACCGGCCGTTCGCGCAGCAGCTCCAGCCAGGCTTGCGCTGCGCGAGACAAATACGCCCCTTCGCGCCAGATGAACGCAATGTCCCATCGCAGATCTTCAGGCGCGATGAGTTTTAGCCTCACCACGCCGGGGCGAACCAGCCCGCGTGCCACCACACTGGGCAGCAACACCACGCCCTGACCGGCGGCCACCAGCGCCACCAGAAAGTCCGACTGCCCGCTGCGGCCCCCCTCCTTGGGGGTAAAACCCAATTGCTGACAGGCCTGCAGTAACCGATCGTTCAATACAAAACTGCGCTGATACAGCAAGAACGGGGTTTCAGACAGCTGCTCCAGTCGCACGCTGCCGTCTTCAGCCAGCGGATGATCGGCAGGCAACAGCGCGTCCAGTGGCTCATCGCAAAACGGTTGATAGGCAAAGGTCGGGTTTTTCGGCGTCAAACTGCCGCCCAACTCCAGCTCGCCGCTCAACACGGCCTGCTCAACCACCAGGCTGCCGCCTTCGAGCAATTGCACCTGAATATTGGGATACCGACGCCGGTATTCGGCAAACAGGCTGGCGAATAGCGCATCGCTGCCCAACAGCGGCAAGCCCAGGCGCAACTCGCCGCGGGTCAGCTGACTCAAGTCGTCCAGTTCGCTCAACAACTCTTGTTGCAGACGCAACATCCCCTCAGCCCGTTGCAATACCACCGTGCCCGCTGCGGTCAGCCGCACGTGCGAACCGAGGCGGTCAAACAGCGGCGTGCCAAGGTTGTGTTCAAGCTGCGCCACCTGCTTGCTCACTGCCGATTGGCTGATGTGCAAGGTATGGGCAGCCGGTGTGAAGCCTCCGGCGCGCGCAACTTCAACGAATGTGCGCAATTGTTTGAATTCCATTTTTCAAATTCCTGTTTGGAATGGCTGCCAGTCTAACAATTCGTTTTCGGGATGGAAGGGGCGTCTTTACACTGAAAGCCTGTTTGGGATGGACACAAAATGAAACGCTTCGATGTAAAACGCTTGGGCCGTCTAGTCAGCGAAATCGCCGTATTGCTGGCTATTTATTTTCTCGGTTGCCAGATTTCGGTGTGGTTACACCTGCCCATTCCGGGTGGGGTAGTAGGCATGGCGCTGTTGCTGCTGGCGTTTGCGCTGGGTTGGGTCAAACCGGCCGCGCTGCAACTGGGCGCGGGTGTGCTGATGGCTGAAATGCTGCTGTTTTTTATTCCGGCGTTGATGAGCCTGCTCGACTACGGCGCGTTGGTACGGGACGAAGGCTGGCGAATTTTGTTGGTGATCGGGATCAGCACCTTGTTGGTGATGGTCGTCACGGCGTTCACCGTCGAGGCCGTGTGCCGCTGGAGGTTGCGCCATGAAGTTTGAATGGATGCCGATGTTCTGGCTGCTGCTGACCTTGGCGACCTATGGCTTGAGTCGCTGGTTGTATCGGCGCACAGGGCGCTACCTGCTGTCGCCACTGATCCTTGTGCCCGCGTTGCTGCTGGCCGTGGCGGTGCCTCTGCACACGGCGTACGCCGAGTACGCCAGCAACACCCATTGGCTGATGCTCGTGCTGGGGCCGGTCACGGTGGCCTTTGCTGTACCGATCTGGCAACAGCGGCTCTTGCTGGCCAAGCACTGGGTAGCGTTGCTGCTGGGGATGCTGGCGGGGAGTGCGGCGTCCATCGCCAGCTCGTTCTGGCTGGCCAGGGCGCTGGCGCTGGACACCTCGTTGACCCTGTCGCTGGTGCCACGCTCCATCACCACGCCCTTTGCCATGCCACTGGCGCAAGATCTGGGCGGCGTACCTGAGCTGACCGCAGTCTTCGTCATGTTTACCGGCGTATTTGGCGCCTTGCTCGGGGGCATCCTGCTTAAGTGGTTGCCGCTGCACAGCAGTTTGGCGCGCGGTGCGTTGTTCGGGATCGGTGCCCATGGCGCGGGCGTGAGCCGTGCCCGTGAGGTCGGCAGCGAAGAAGGCTCCGTCGCGGGGCTGGTCATGGTGCTGACCGGTATTCTCAATCTCTTTGCGGCACCGCTGTTGGCGATGGTGTTGTAGTCACCACGCTCATTGCCTGCCGGGCACTGCTGCGCCCGCCCCTCAAATCCCGCTCATAAAAAAGGCCGCTGTAAAGACAGCGGCCAAGGAAGACGTTCGATCAAGGAGCTACAAATCAACGTCAAGGTGAACCTGGATTGCCCATGACCTGTAAGGCTTGGGACTGAATTCGGTCGGCAGAATCGTCGCGACTCAATGCCCGTGGGGCTCTGGCAGTGCGCCTGAAACCGGGGGCAAGAATACGGCGTGGGCAGAGCGGGAGTAAGTCTGCTTTCAGACAATCTCTGTTACAACTTCGGCAATAGTGAAATGCCTGATGCGGCTCTCTAGCCCGCATCTCTTGGGACTCTTCGCGACTATCCCGTCAATAACTATGTAGTGCATAGCCCCGTGTCAGATCGCATTTAATAAGCCATCGAAAGGTTTCTGCCTGCTTTCCAATTTCAGCATGAGGCTGAAGGGCGGGTAGTTATAAAAGGAGTTTTACCTTGAACACGATTGATAAAAATACTGCTGACGTCGACTTCACTCTCAAGCCGAGCCCAGAAATCGATGCGCGCGTACGTGAATTTCTGAATGACAGGCTTGAGGCGCACGGTACAGACAGTCAGCAGGTATACATCACCACCGTCAGCAATGCCGCCGAGCCAGTCGTGACGTTTAGCCAGGACCTGAATGCCCTGGGCAATGACACGCTGGAGTGGGGCAACGTCCAGATCCACGACACCGCAGTGACCGGGTGCTTCTCGAAGCATTGGGTCTATGACGACGCTTTTCGCGTGAGCAGCCCGTCTGTCCGTGAAGTGGAAGTGTTTATGCAAGAGCTGTTGGCGCATGCCAAAGAACACTGGAACAGCTGATATTCCCTTTCATAACCCCGCCGTTTGCTGAAACCTGAGGTGTTGGCAGCACATCATGCTGTCAGGAGGAAGGCACTGTGGGAGGTCTTTACAGGAATGACGACGTGAATAACGTTATTGATGACATAAAAGATCCGCAATTGTTGAACGCCTTAAATGATCGCATCCGGACCTTTTTGAACAAGCAGCTTGAAGGGTACGGTCTGGATTGCGGTGAGGTGTACATCAACATCGTGGACGATCCGGTCACGCTTGAACTGGTCTCCAGCGAATCACTGCACGAAGTCGGTTTGGCGTGTTTGATGCAAGACCGTGAGCCCACCTACGTCCAGGGGCTGACTCAGGCTTTCTCCAAGCCCTGGACGTTTGATGAAGCCGATCGCATCCGCAAGCCTTCGTTGTATGACATCGAAAAAATCATGCGCAAACTGCTGGATGAAGCCAAATATCAGTGGAGCAGGTAAGCCCTGCGGGTATCAGCCCTGCTGATAGCCCATACGCCAACTGATGGCCTGGCTGGCAGCCAATACACGGCTGGCAGCTGGGCCTTGTTGATCGGGATGGAACAGCGACGCCGGGCCCACCACCGTCAACACGGCGGCGACCTTGCCGGTCGCATCAAACACCGGCGCCGATAATGCATCGACGCCAGGCATCAACAAACCGTGAACCACGTGCAGGCCGCGTTCACGAATCTTCTCGCACAACTGCTCGTAGGCTTCAGGTGCTTGCAGCGGGTGCAGGTGCTCACTGCTGAGCTCCAGTGCGCGCAACTCTCGGGTTTCGCGGTCGGGCAGGAACGCATTGAACACCAGACCCGTCGACGAGCTTAAAAGCGGCAAGACCGACCCTAATTGCGTCACCACTGTGACGGCGCGCACCGCCGGTTCAATGTGGACGACCGTTGCCCCCTGATTGCCCCATACCGCCAAAAAACAGGTCTCGTTCAAGTCATCGCGCAACTCGGACAAGGGCGCTGCGGCGACCTTCACGACGTCCATGCTGTTCAGCGCGGCCAGACCGACCCGCAAGGCTTCACGCCCCAGACCATAGTGGTTGGTGACGCGATTCTGCTCGGCAAATCCACTGGCAATCAGGGCCTGCAAATAGCGATGCACTTTGCTCGCGGGCATCTGCACGTGCTCAGCCAGACGCGACAGCGAGGTGGAGGGCGACAACTCGGCCAGTGCCTTGAGAATGTCCGTCCCGACTTCAGCGGAACGTACTTTTTGCTTGCCTGTGGTGTCGGCGCTGGGGCTGGGCTTGTCCATGGAATGGCTTACATCTCGGGATGAATGGGCGTCTTTATAGCTTGACGCTAATCGGCAATCAAATTACGTTATGCGTAATTGAATTACGATAAAAATAATGCAGTGGTGCGCGCACTGATTCAGCGCTGAGCGCAGTTAACTGCTTTCTCCACTCTGGAGGCTCCATGACCCTCGAACTGTCCTCGTCGACCCTTGAGTATCAATCCGGGTTCGGCAACGAATTCTGCAGCGAGGCACTGCCCGGCGCCTTGCCGGTTGGCCAGAACTCCCCGCAAAAAGCCCCTTACGGCCTGTACGCCGAATTGTTGTCGGGCACCGCCTTCACCATGACCCGCAGCGAAGCGCGCCGCACGTGGATGTACCGCATCCAGCCGTCGGCCAATCACCCCGCGTTCAGCAAACTTGAGCGGCAACTGGCTGGCGCCACGCTGGGCCCGGTGACACCGAACCGCTTGCGTTGGAACCCGCTACCGATCCCGGATGCGTCGACTGATTTCATCGACGGCCTGGTGGCAATGGCTGCCAACAGCACGGCAGACCAGCCTTCAGGCATCAGCATTTATAACTACTGCGCCAACAGCTCGATGCAGCGGGTGTTTTTTAACGCGGATGGTGAACTGTTGATCGTGCCTGAGCTGGGCCGCCTGCGGATTGCCACTGAGTTGGGGCGTCTGGACCTGGCGCCGCTGGAGATTGCGGTCATTCCGCGCGGCATGAAATTCCGCGTTGAGCTGCTGGATGCGCAGGCGCGCGGTTATGTGGCTGAAAACCACGGCGCGCCGTTGCGCCTCCCGGACCTGGGGCCAATCGGCAGCAATGGCCTGGCCAATCCGCGAGACTTCCTGAGCCCGGTGGCGCACTACGAAGACCGTCAGCAACCGACCCAACTGGTGCAAAAATTCCTTGGCGAACTCTGGGGCTGTGAACTGGATCATTCGCCCCTGAACGTGGTCGCTTGGCACGGTAACAACGTGCCGTACAAATACGACCTGCGCCGTTTCAATACCATTGGCACGGTCAGTTTCGACCATCCCGACCCGTCGATTTTCACGGTATTGACCTCGCCCACCAGTGTTCCGGGCCTGGCCAACCTGGACTTCGTGATCTTCCCGCCCCGCTGGATGGTGGCTGAAAATACGTTCCGGCCACCGTGGTTTCATCGCAACCTGATGAATGAATTCATGGGCTTGATTCAGGGCAGCTACGACGCCAAGGCGCAAGGGTTCCTGCCCGGCGGCGCATCGTTGCACAGTTGCATGAGCGCCCACGGCCCGGATGGCGAAACCTGCAGCAAAGCCATTGCGGTCGACCTGCAACCGAGCAAGATCGACAACACCATGGCCTTCATGTTCGAGACCAGCCAAGTGTTGCGTGCGACCCGGTACGCCCTGGAATGCCCGCAACTGCAAACTCAATACGACGCGTGCTGGGCCTCCTTGCCCGTCACCTTCACCCCGAACCGGAGATAAGCATGACCCAGTCCACTCTTGCCCGTAGCTGGATCGCCTCTGCCAACGGGCACAGCGATTTCCCGTTGCAGAACTTGCCCTTGGGCGTGTTCAGCCTCGCCGGTTCGACACCCCGCAGCGGTGTTGCCATCGGCGACCACATTCTGGATCTGGAAGCGGGGCTGGCGGCCGGTCTGTTCGAAGGCCAGGCCAAGGTGGCTGTCGAAGCGACACTGGGCGGCACATTGAATGCCCTCTTCGCATTGGGCCGCCGTGCCCGGGTCGCGCTGCGCGAGCGTTTGATCGAACTGTTCGTTGAAGGCAGCACGCTGCGCGCAAAGATCGAAGCGCAGAGCACCACCCTGTTACCACTGGCTGCCGATTGCACAATGCACCTGCCAGCCCGAGTCGGTGATTACACCGATTTTTACGTGGGCATCGAACATGCGAAAAACGTCGGCAAGTTGTTCCGTCCCGATAACCCGCTGTTGCCCAACTATAAATACGTACCGATTGGTTACCACGGTCGGGCGTCCACCCTCCGCGCGTCGGGCACCGAGGTGCGTCGCCCTAAAGGTCAGACCCTGCCAGCAGGCCAGACCGAGCCGAGTTTTGGCCCGTGTGCCCGTCTGGACTACGAGTTGGAGCTGGGTATCTGGATCGGCCAGGGCAATGAGATGGGAGATGCCATTCCTGTCAGTGAGGCGGGCGAGCATATTGCCGGTTTTTGTCTGCTTAACGACTGGTCGGCCCGGGACATTCAGGCGTGGGAATATCAACCGCTGGGCCCATTCCTGTCGAAAAGCTTCATTACCTCAATTTCACCCTGGGTGGTGACGGCCGAAGCGCTGGAGCCATTCCGTCGTGCCCAGCCCCAACGCCCGGAGGGAGATCCACAGCCGCTGGCGTACCTGCTGGATGAGCAGGATCAGGCCACTGGCGCGCTCGACATCGAACTGGAAGTGCTGCTGCTGACACAGGCCATGCGCGAACAAAACCTGGAACCTCATCGCCTGGGGCTGAGCAATACCCTGAACATGTACTGGACGGCCGCGCAGTTGGTGACGCACCACAGCGTCAACGGTTGCCAACTGCAAGCCGGTGACCTGTTTGGTTCGGGCACGTTGTCGGGGCCTGAACGCTCGCAATTGGGCAGCCTGCTGGAACTCACCGAGGGCGGAAAACACCCGGTCGAATTGGCCTCCGGCGAAGTGCGTAAATTCCTTGAAGACGGCGACGAAATCATTCTGCGTGCCCGTTGCACCCGTGATGGTTTTGCCCCGATCGGGTTTGGCGAATGCCGTGGCAAGGTGATCGCGGCGCGTTAAGGAGCGAGTCATGGAACTCTTTACCTACTATCGCTCGACGTCCTCGTATCGGGTGCGTATCGCGCTGGCGCTCAAGGGGCTGGATTATCAGTCGGTCGCGGTCAACCTGATCGCGGCCGGGGGCGGTGAGCATCGCCAGCCACACTACCTGAAGCTCAACCCGCAAGGCCGTGTACCGGCTTTGCGAACGGATGATGGCGATGTGCTGACCCAGTCCCCGGCCATCATCGAATACCTCGAAGAGCGTTATCCGCAGCCGCCGCTGCTTTCTGACAACCTGATCACCCGTGCACATGAGCGCGGCGTGGCGAGTGTGATCGGGTGCGATATTCACCCGTTGCACAACGTCAGTGTGCTCAATCAACTGCGTGCCTTGGGGCAGGGCGAAGGCCATGTCACGCAGTGGATCGGCCACTGGATTTCTTCAGGTTTAGCCACCATTGAGCAGTTGATTGGCGACAGCGGTTTTTGTTTTGGCCCGCAGCCGGGCCTGGCAGATGTGTACCTGATTCCTCAGTTGTATGCGGCCGAGCGTTTTAGCGTGTCGCTGGCAGGTTATCCACGCATCGCGCGCGTGGCGCAACTGGCCGCGCAACATCCTGCGTTCATCAACGCGCACCCGTCACGGCAGCCCGATACCCCGGCTTGAGCCCAGCAACATATGCCCGAAACCGCACAGGTGGTTCGGGCTTATGCCTGCGCACTTCAACGACTTTTCAGGCGACGCCTATACTGGCGATTACCTGTCACCTCTCGAGGGCCGGAACATGTTTGCTCTCATGCAAAGCGCTCGTCTGGAGTCGCTTCATCTCAGTGTCGACCCGGTCACCGGGCTCAAAGCGGTGATTGCCATTCACAACAGTCAATTCGGGCCTGCACTGGGCGGTTGCCGTTATCTGGCTTACCCCGATGACGAAAGTGCGATCAATGATGCGATCCGCCTGGCCCAAGACATGAGCTACAAGGCGGTACTGGCCGGACTGGCAGCGGGCGGCGGCCAGGCCGTCATCATGCGCGCCCCGCATGTTGAAAGCCGTGCGGCCCTGTTTGAGGCATTCGGCCGTTGTGTCGAGCAACTGGACGGACGCTACATCACGGCCATCGACAGCGGAACGTCAACGGCCGACATGGACTGCATCGCCCAATACACCCAACACGTCACCAGCACCACTGCGGCGGGCGATCCCTCGCCTCATGCCGCGATGGGGGTGTTCGCGGGCATTCGCAGCACGGCGTCATGGCGACTGGGCAGCGATAACCTGGAAGGGTTGCGGGTAGCGATTCAGGGGTTGGGCAAGGTCGGATTCGCGCTCGCTGAACAACTGCACGCAGCAGGCGCCGAGTTGCTGGTCAGCGACACCGACGCGGGCAAAGTGCGACTGGCGATGGAGCAATTGGGTGCGCACCCCATTGCCCCGGAAGCCTTGCTCAGCACCCCGTGCGACATACTCGCGCCCTGTGGTCTGGGCGGCGTGCTCAACTGGCACAGCGTGGCGCAATTGCGCTGTTCGGCCGTGGCGGGGTGCGCCAACAACCAGCTGACCAACTTGCAGGTGGGCGACCAACTGGAGCGCCGGGGCATTCTGTATGCGCCGGACTACGTGATCAATTCGGGCGGTTTGATCTTCATGGCGTTGACCCATCAAGGGGCGCAACCTGAAGCCATCAACCAGCAACTGCTGCGCATCAGCGAGCGACTGACTGGCATTTATGCCCACGCACAAGCCGAAAAGCGCTCACCGGCAAGGGTGTCGGATGAACTGGCGAAAAAAATGTTGTACGGCGAATAACCTGTAGCGCATGCCTCGGGGCTCGATTGATTGCCCGCATGCCGGTCGGTCACAAGGTCGGGCTCTGCTCGCTGGCCAGAGCCCGGTGACGGCTGCAGGTGTTTACTCGCTGTCAGTCAGCAGCTCAGACAGGGCGTCCGGCTGGCTCTTGAAGGCCTTGGCAAAGATATCGCGATTTTTCGCCATGTAGATGCCTGCTTCTTCGACTTGCTGCTCGTTCAGGGACGGCACAGCTTTTTGCAACACTTCAGCCAGTAACTCTGCCAGCTCCAGCATTTTGTCATGACGGTCAGCTTCGGCTTTATCCATGAACAAACGCTCCAGATCTCGGCTGCTGCGGTATACCACTTCGACGGCCATTTACCACCTCATATGCCTTCACGATAAGTTGTCTTGCTATTACTGTATTTATATACAGCTAAAAGGATAAGCCAATCGCCAGCATTTGAATAGCGGCTTTTTTACTCTAGCTGCAATTGGGGTGTGAAGCGCAGGGCGGACGTGTCTAATGGCGCCCGGCCACCTTCTCATTCGCGGTGCTGGCCTTTTTTCTGCATGCAAAAAGTGTCATGAGCATCGCGGATTATCCGTTCGAGTCGTTTCAAGGAGCTGCATCGTGAGAGTGAACAAAGCCGAAAAACTACGGCGCCAGGTCCATGAACTGGCCGAGTCGATGGGCAACCTGTTTGTCGAAACCTTCCATTATTTGGCGCTGTTCGCCATAGGCGCGGTCACGGCCTGGGCCGCCGTGATGGAATTTTTGCAAATGGTGGAAAAGGGCAATATCAGCATTGACGACATCTTGTTGTTGTTCATCTACCTCGAACTGGGCGCCATGGTCGGGATTTATTTCAAGACCAACCACATGCCGGTGCGCTTCCTGATCTACGTGGCGATCACGGCGTTGACCCGTTTGCTGATTTCCAACGTGTCGCACCACAACCCGCCAGACATGGGCGTTGTGTATTTGACGGGCGCCATTTTGTTGCTGGCGTTTGCGATCCTGGTGGTGCGATATGCGTCTTCGCAGTTCCCGTCCGTGAAGATCGAGAACCCGCATCGCAAGACAGGCGCAGGCTCGGGCGAGCACCCTGAAGTGGAGAAGGGCGAGCTGTAACGCCACGTTCGGCACACAAAAAAGGGCGGGTCTACCGAAGTAGACCCGCCCTTTTTTAGTGCGTCCTTTTGGCTAAATCAGCTGATTTTGTCGAGTTCTTTTTCTTTCTCCAAAAACTCTTCTTCCAGCAAATCGTCAGCGCTTTCTTTGGGTTCTTTTTCTTCAAACCCTTCAACCGCCAGTTTTGGCGAATGCTTGCCACGCAGTTTGCCGAACAGATGTTCCAGCGCGTTCTCCAGTTTTGCTGCAGCGCCTTCCACGGCTTGCGTCAGCGAATCGGCGTCCTGGGAAACGGAAATCGGTTGATGGCCTTTTGGCCGTGCTTCCATCTTGCAGCGTTTGTCCTTAGGACCGGACTTGCCACCATTCTCATCACTCAGATGCACTTCGACCCGAGTCAGGTCCTCCAAGTGGCGTTCGAGCGTAACCTCAACAGTTGCTTGTACCCATTCCTGAGTGCGTTTGTCGCTGTCGATGTGTTTATCGGAAAAGACGTTAATTTGCATAATGCTTCCCTTATTTCAGCTTGCTCGAGTGAGTTGTGACGGCCTCGAGTGGACAAAGGTTCATCGTCATCGCTCAGTGACAGTGTTTGAGCCGATGAGCAAATATTTCAAGCACTATTTTCAGCAAACGTTGCGCACTGTGATCGGCGTCAGTCTTTGGCAGCAATAGAGGCCCGGGCAGCCGGGCCTTTAACGATTTGAATCAAAATGCGACAGATGTCTGCAGGTACACGGTACGCGGTTCTCCCACGTACTTGCCCTTGTTGTTGTCGTCGAACGAGCGGGTGAAATACTCGTGGTTCAGGATGTTTTTGACCCCGACGGCGACGTTGAGGTCCGCCAGTTGTGGACCGAAGTCGTAGCCCACGCGGCTGCTGAACACCATGTAGCCAGGGATCTTTCCGGTGCTGCCGTCAGCGCTTTCAGCGCGTGTATTGGCATTGTCCGCAAACTGATCGGTCTGGTAGCTGCTGTCGAGGTTGGCTTTCCACGGCCCTTGCGTATAACCGATGCCCAAGGTGCCTTTGTTTTTGGAGGAGAAGGGCACACGATTGCCTTTGTTAGGCCCCTCTTCGCGGATAGTCGCATCCACGTAGGCATAGGTGGCATAGACATCAAACCCGCTGAGTATCGGGCTCACGCCCTCCAGCGCGTAATTGAGACTCGCCTCGATGCCCTGATGCCGCGTCTTGCCCCGGGCAATGACGGTGTCGGTGGTCTGGTTGCTGTCGTACTGGTTATTGAAATTGATGAGAAACGCGCCGATCTCCGCCCGCAGGTTGCCATTGTCATAACGGGTGCCGAGTTCCCACGTACGGGCTTTTTCCGGTTTGACCTCGCCGCCGCTGACCCGGTTTGGCATCTGGCTGTATTGCACACTGCCAAACGAGCCTTCGGTGTTGGCGTAAAGATTCCAGCTGTCGTTGACGTGATACAACACGTTCAGTGCGGGCAGCGGCGTGTTGTAGTCGCCTTTGTATTTAACGTGGGTCAGCAGGTTGGTCTGCTGCTGTTCAATCATTTCGTAGCGAATACCGGGTGTGAACGTCCATTTGCCGATGTCGATCTTGTCATCGATGAAAAACGCGTGAGACTCGGTCTCACCCCGTGTGTCACGGTCATTGCGGCTGTTGGTGGTCGGTAATTGATTGGCAGCAATCGGGGTGCGATAGCGCAGTTCATGCCCGGCTTCGTTGATATAGCGATAGCCGACGCCGACTTCATGGGTGGTGTTGCCCAGATCGAACCCCTGGGAGAAGCGTGTTTCGATCCCGCGCACCCAGTACTCACGGGGTGACAGTGACAGGAAGGTGCCCTGGTCCAGATAGCCGCTGCGCAGGGTTTTGGTGAAGAAGCTGTTGACCGTGAATTCGCGACGCGCTTGCTGATAGCGGTAACCGACGTTGACCAGCGTGCGACGGCCCCAGAATTTGTCGTTGGGGCGTGTCGACTGATACGGATCCGCTTTGTAGGCCGCTGTACTCAAACCGCCCGGCATGTCGGCTTCGCCGTCGTAGTATTGCGCCATCGCGTGCAGGCTGTTGGCGTCATCGATTTGGTAATTGCCTTTGAGGATCAGGTCATCGATGCGGGTGTCGCTGTGTTCGCGCCAGTCGCCGCCGCGCGTGCCGGAGTAGAGCAGCGCACCGCCCAAGCCATTGTCGGCCGTGCCGCCCGCCAGCACGTTACCGGTGGTCTTGAAGCCGTCGTGGCTGGACGACGGGCTGGTCTCGGTCTGAAAGCCGGCCTTCACCGTGGGCGCGTCGGGAATGGCGCGGGTCACGAAATTGACGATCCCGCCCACGTTTTGCGGGCCGTAGCGCACTGCGCCGCCACCCCGAACCACGTCGACCGCGTCCATATTGCCCATGCTCACTGGGGCAAACGACAACTGTGGCTGGCCATAGGGCGCGAACGGCACGGGAATGCCGTCCATCAACACGGTGGAGCGGGTGGCCAGACGCGGGTTGAGGCCGCGAATGCCGAAGTTCATGGCCATGTCATGGCTGCCGGTGCCGTTGTTTTCGGGCGCGTTGACGCCCGGGATGCGGTTGAGCACGTCCCGCGCCGAGGTGGCGCCCTGGCGCTCGAAGTCTTCGCGGCGAATCACGTCCCGGGCGCCAGGGTGTTCGAACACATCGGTTTGAGCCGCTTCGCCCAACCAGTCGCCGACCACTGTGGAGGCGCCCAGCTCGATGCTTGCGGGCACTGCGGGCGTGCTTGCCGGTTGCAGGCTGAACGCACCTTCACCCTCCGCGCGGGCTTGCAGGCCAGTGCCTTCGAGCAGGGTGTGCAACCCTTGTTCGGTGCTGAAGTCACCGTCGAGGCCACGGCTTTGCAGGCCGCTGGCAGTGGCCGAACCGAATGAAATCAGCACACCGGCTTCGCGACCAAACTGGTTCAGTGCGGCCTCCAGGGAAGAAGGCGCAATGTGATAGGTCCTGGCGTCGGCCAGCGCAGGGGGCAGTGCGCCCAGGCTGAGGCTGGCGCCCAGCACCAGGCGGGCCAGTGGAGAAAGACGTGAAGGCTGAACAGGCATGACGGGTTTCCGAGAAGGTAAAAGGTTAGGGGGCTTACCTGCTCTGTCACGCGAGATGTGAAATCGGCTCACGGCGGCCCATAAAAAATAGCGGCTTAAACGTTGGACTCAACCGTCACCCAATAACGGGTAAACCGCTTGACCCGCACGGGCAGACTGACGTGCAGCAGATCGAGCACGCGTTCAGTGTCGTCAATCGGGTAGGTGCCGGAAATCAGCAGGTTGGCGACTTTGGGATCGCAATGGAGCTGGCCGCGACGGTATCGGCTCAGTTCGGCGATAAAGTCTTCCAGGCGCATGTGCGCGGCCACCAAAATGCCATCGGCCCACGCGCCGCTGCCCGCGTCGAGTGCGTGTGGGGTGCTCCATGCCTGATGGGTAAAGCTCACCTGCTGGTGCGCTTCGAGTTGCAACGGGCTGCCGGGGTAAGCCTGTGGCGCCAGTTGCACGCGCCCTTCAAACACGGCGATGTGGGTGCGGTCGCGGAATTGGCGCAGGTTGAAACGCGCCTTGTCCGGCTGCAACACACCGTGAGCCGTGTGCACGTGCAAGGGGCGCGCCTCTTGAGCGACGGTCATTTGCACCTCGCCGTCGAGCAAGCGAATCAGCCGTTGTTGTGCATCGAATCTCACGTCCACCGAACTGCCGGTGTTCAGGCGGATCTGGCTGCCGTCGTGCAGGTTCACAGTGCGCCGTTGGCCGATCGGGCTGCTGTAATCGGCCAGCAGCGGGGTCAGCGGCAGTTGCTCGCGCAGGCCGTAGGTCATGGCCGCCCCGGCGCCCAACAGCAGCAACAGTTTCAGGGCCTGACGCCGGGTACGGGTCTGCGGGGCGTTCAAGGCCGCGTGGGCGAGGGGCGACGATAACCCGCGCAGGCGCTGGTTGACTCGCTGAATGTGGTCCCACGCCCGCTGGTGTTCAGCATGGGCGTCGAGCCACTGTTGCCACGCGCGCTGGCGCCGCGGGCTCAGCGCGCCGCCTTGCATTTCCACCAGCCAGCTCACGGCCTGTTCAGCGACCTGTGGTGCGATCTCTGGCGGGGTGTTGAAGACGCCGTTCATAGCGCGAAATAGCAGCGCATGGCGGCTTTGTTCAAATGACGTTTGACGGTCGCAATCGAAATGCCCAGTTGCGCAGCGATGTCGGCGTAGCTGAGGCCATCGACTTGTGCGAGTAAAAAGGCACGCTTGACCGGGGACGGCAGGCCGTCGAGCAATTGGTCCAGCTCCATCAGGGTTTGCAGGATGATGGCGCGCTCTTCTTCACTGGGCGCCAGCGCTTGCGGTTGCTCGGCCAGGGCCAGCAGATAAGCACGCTCAAGGTCTTGGCGACGGTAATGATTGAACAGCACGCGCTTGGCGACGGTGGTCAAAAACGCCCGTGGCTGCGCGATGTCCGGCGTCTCCCGTGCCGTGAGCAATCGCATGAACGTGTCTTGTGCCAGGTCGGCGGCGCCTTGCGGGCAGCCGAGCTTGTGCCGCAGCCATCCCGTGAGCCAGCGGTGGTGGTCCAGATACAGGCCTTCAATGGTATTTGACTGCGACAACCACCACCCCGAGTGCACCGAACGCGCTTTAGAGAACAAGAATTGTTCGCATTGTAGGGGTGAGCCCTTGTCTTGAGCAATCACTGACGATCTTCAGGCAGATGCGCAGGCCGTCATCTGCTTTTGCATATGAGAATATTTATCATTAGTATCGCTTTTCTTTAGCCCACCTTCGACGCCCATGAATCCTCCCCAACATCAGGAAGGCCCTGACAGCGAATCGCGCCATGGACGTGCGCATTTCCTTCAGGTGTTTCTCTCCCAGCGCCCGCAAATGGAAGCCTTGGTCAGTCGTCGCGTGGGCTGTCGGGCCACGGCGGCGGATCTGGTGCAGGATTTGTTCGTGCGGTTTTGGCGTCGTCCGCTGGTGCAGGTCGAAGAATTGGGCACCTATTTATTGCGTTGCGCGGGCAATATCGCCATTGACCATTTGCGCAGCGAAGGCTCGCGCGGGCGGATCAATCAGCACTGGCAGCAAGACGCTGACACCCACGGCTGCGAGCCGCAGGCTGCGTTGGAGGCGGGCAATGATTTGCGTCAAGTCGAGGCTGCCTTGCGCGGTTTGCCGGAACGCACGCGGCATATCTTTTTGCTCAACCGCATTCATGGCCGCACCTATGCCGAGATCGCCAAGGTCATGGGCGTGTCCCAAAGCGCCGTGGAAAAACATATGATGCGCGCCCTTGAGGCCTGCAAGGCCAGCTTGCGTGAGCCGCCGACCGGGAAAGCACCGTGATGAACCGTTCGACGATTGAGGTAACGCCCGAGCAAGAGCGCACCGCGCTGGCATGGTTGAGCGTATTGCACGACCAGCCCGACAGCGGCGATCAGGCCACCTTCAGCCGCTGGCTGCACGCCGACCCCGCCCATGCCGAGGCCTACGCACACGCCCAGGTGGTGTGGGAGTTGAGCGAAGTGGCGGGCAGCCGGTTGGCCGAAGAAGAGGCGCTGGTTATGCAGCGCTACCTGTCGGCCATGAACGTCTCGAAACGCAACCGCGTTTGGCAATGGTCCAGTGGCATGGCCGTCGCGGCGTGCCTGCTGCTGATGCTCGGGGTGTTCGCCGGGTGGCAACCGGCGCGCTGGATCGACGACCTGGGCGCCGATTATGTCAGTGCGCCAGGTCAGGTTCGGACCCTGACACTGGCGGACCAATCCCGGGTCACGCTGGATGCCGACAGTGCCATTGCGGTGAACTTCAGCGGCGGCGAGCGGCATGTGCAATTGCGACGTGGCGTGGCGTTTTTTCAGGTCAGCCACACGGGCGAGCCTTTTGTCGTGGACGCCCAGAACGGCGAAGCGCGAGTGCTGGGCACCGAATTTGAAGTGCGCAGACACCCTCAAGGCGCGCAAGTGACGGTGCTGTCCGGGCGCGTCGGCGTGAAGGCCGATCCGCACGCGCCGCAGCAGATTCTCAGCGCCGATCAGCAAGTGGCGTATGACGGCGGGGTGTCGGGTGCTGTGCAAGGGGTCGACAGCAATGCTCGGCTGGGCTGGCGATCAGGCTGGCTGACCTATTCGAAAACCCCGCTGGTGGACGTGGTGGCCGATCTCAAGCGCTACTTCCCGGGCCAGATCGTACTGTTGAATACCGAGTTGGGGCAGCGACGTATCAGCGGCAGCTTCCCCAGCCATGACCCCCAGGCCGTGCTCAATTCGCTGCAAGGTGTGCTGGGGTTTGAACAGCACACCGTGTTCGGTCGATTGATCGTGTTGCGATGACACGGCCCTCCCCTTGGCCCTCTCCCCGTCAGAGGGCCAGGGGGAGGAGAAAACGGCGCAATTATTTTTCTGTCCGGGGGTGAGGTAAACCCCGCGCCCATCCGTGTAGTGCTTGAAAATGCGAAAAATTCGCATTACGTAACAGGTCGGTACACAGGTCATGAGCATGAAGTCCCAGGCAAGGTCAGCGCATCGCGGTTCGATTACACAGGGGTTGGGCGCTTCGGCGCTGTTGATGGTCGGTCTGGCCTTAACCCCATTGAGTGTGGCCAACGCGGCTGACACCCCGGTGCAGCACAGCGCGACGCAATTTGCGTTCAACCTGCCCGCAGAACCCTTGCCGCAAGCCTTGAATGACTTCAGCCGCGTGACCGGCCTGAGCGTGGTGTACACCGACGAAGCGCCCTATGGCCTGCAAGCGCCCGCCATCAACGGCCGCATGAGTGCCGAGCAGGCGCTGCAACAATTGCTCGCCCAGTCGGGCTTCAATGCGCGTCGCACCGACGCCAATACCTTCGCCCTTGAGCCTGCGCCCACGGCCGGGGCCTTGAATCTGGGGGCGACCAGCATCACGTCGCTGGCCATGGACGACTCCAGTTACCAGCCGCCAGCCGTGACCTCGGTCATGCGCGGGCAGGGCGACAGCATGGAGATCCCGCAAACCGTCAACGTGGTGGCCGCGCAGGTGATCCGCGACCAGGCGCCGCGCAATCTGGATGACGCGCTGAACAACATAAGCGGTATCACCCAGGGCAACACGCTGGGCAGCACTCAGGACTCGGTGATGAAACGCGGGTTTGGCGACAATCGCGACGGCTCGATCATGCGCGACGGCATGCCGCTGGTGCAGGGCCGGGCGCTCAATGCCACGGCTGAGCGGGTCGAAGTGCTCAAGGGCCCGGCGTCGTTGCTGTATGGCATTCAAGACCCCGGCGGTGTGGTCAACGTGGTGAGCAAAAAGCCGCAACTGGCGCAGTTCAACGCGCTGACCGTGCGCGGCTCGACCTACGGTTCGGGCAAAAACGGCAGCGGCGGCCGTTTTGACAGCACCGGCGCACTGGGCGAGTCGGGGCTGGCGTATCGGATGATCGTTGACCACGAAGACGAAGATTACTGGCGCAATTTCGGCACTCACCGTGAAACGCTGATCGCGCCTTCGCTGGCGTGGTATGGGGACACCACGCAGGTGTTGCTGGCGTACGAGCACCGCGAATTCCTGTCGCCGTTTGACCGTGGAACGGCCATCAACCCGGCCACCAACCACCCGTTGGACATCCCCGCCACCCGCCGTCTGGATGAGCCTTTCAACAACATGGAAGGGCGCTCGGACCTGTACCGGCTGGAAGTCGACCACACCCTCAACGACAACTGGAGCGCCCATGTTGGCTACAGCTGGAACCGCGAAACCTACGACGCCAGTCAGGTGCGGGTCACGGCGGTTAACCCGAAGACCGGTACGCTGACGCGCAAAATGGACGGCACCCAGGGCGCAATCACCACCGACCGCTTTGCCACGGTCAGCCTGCAAGGCAAGGTGCAGGCGGCGGGCATGCAGCACGATCTGGTAGCCGGGCTGGACGACGAGTACCGCAAAATTTATCGCGCCGACCTGATCCGCCAGAACAGCCAGTACCCTTTCAGCTACCTCAACCCGGTATACGGCAAGGAGGTGGCGGGCACTACCGTCAGCGACAGCGACAGCAATCAGACCGATTTGCTGCGCAGCGACTCGCTGTTCCTGCAGGACTCGATTCACCTCACCGATCAATGGATTTTCGTCGCGGGCGGGCGCTTCCAGAAATACGACCAACTGGCAGGCAAGGGTCGCCCCTTCACCGCCAACACCGACACCAACGGCCAGACCTGGGTTCCGCGTGCCGGGCTGGTGTACCGCTACACCGATGAGCTGTCGTTTTATGGCAGCTATACCGAGTCGTTCAAACCCAACTCCACCATTGCCCCGCTGACCGGTGGCGTGGTGCTGGACTCGGCCATAGCCCCCGAACAGGCCAAGTCCTGGGAAGTGGGCGCCAAACTGGACATGCCGGGGCGCATCACGGGCACGCTGGCGCTGTATGACATCAAAAAACGCAACGTACTGGTGTCTACCACCGTGGGCGACGACACGGTGTATTCGGCGGCGGGCGAAGTCAGCTCGCGCGGGTTGGAACTGGACGTCAGTGGCCAGCTCAGCGAGCAGTGGAGCCTGATCGGCAGCTATGCCTACACCGATGCGCAAGTGACCAAGGACCCGATCTACAAGGGCATGCGCCTGCAAAACGTGGCGAAAAACAGTGGCTCGTTGTCGGCGGTGTATGACTTTGGCACGGTCGTGGGCGGCGATAAATTGCGCGTGGGGGCGGGTGCCCGGTATGTGGGCGAGCGAGCCGGGGATGCGCTCAATGACTTTGACCTGCCCGGTTACACCGTGGCCGATGCCTTCGCCACTTACGACACCCGGGTCGAAGGGCAAAAGGTCACACTGCAACTCAACCTCAAAAATCTGTTCGACCGCACCTACTACACCTCGGCAGCCAGCCGCACCTTCGTCTCCATGGGGGATTCTCGGCAAGTCTCGGTGGCGAGCACGCTGGAATTTTGAGCCGTCAGGGCCTGAACGCCGCGCGGTATTCGCCCGGCGTCGCGCCCAGGGTTTGCCTGAACCGGTTGGTGAAGTGACTGGCGCTGGCAAAACCGCAGGCCAGTGCGATCTCGCCCAACGCCAGTGAACTGTGGCGCAACAACTCCCGCGCCCGGTTCAGGCGTCTGGCCAAGACGTATTGATGCGGCGCCAGACCAAAACTTTCGCGAAACATCCGGGCGAAGTGATAGGGCGACAACGCGCACTGCGCCGCCAGTTGGCCGATGCTCAATGGCTCGGCCAGTTGCTGCTCGATGGTCTCGACCAACTGCCGACGCTGATACGCCGCCAACCCGCCTTTCAGTGGCAATCCGTCGCGTTTGCCGACCTGACTGAGCACGGCATGATCGAGCAATTCATTGGCCAGGCTGCTGGTGAGCAGGCGCTCGCCCGGTTCGGCCCAGTTGAGTTTCAACAATTGATGAAAGCGCCGGGTCTGCTGTGCGTCGTCCAGGAACGTGAACTCGCGCAGTTGCAGGGTGCGCGGTTCTTTATCCAGCAAATGAATGCAGCCCAGCGCGAATTGCTCCTGACTCACGTACACGTGGGCCAGGCGAATCGCGCCATTAATCACCCAGGCCGACGCATGCTCGGCGGGCAATACGCAGAGTTTGCCCGGCGCGCCTTTGGTGCCCGGTTGTTCCCGGCGAAACGTGCCGGTGCCGCCCGAGATGTAGCACGACAACGTGTGGTGGGTCGGGGCTTGGTAGTCCCGGGCGTCGTGATGGTTGCTCCAAAGGGCTGCGGCCATGCCGTCACCGAGCTCGGCACTGTGCTCAAGGCGAGCATTGGGCGAGCGGCTCATGGATTGAAACACTTGCAGGGTATCGAAAGCAGGCATGGTCAGTTCTCCAACGTTTTGCATCCTACTCCTGCGTGTGCGCACTGCCAGCCCTGCGCCCAACAAAAGCGCAAGAATCTGCAAGTGCGCCCACGGGCGCGGATTCACACTGGGTCCACCTTCAGGAGCGCGCCATGAACCTATCGTTATATGTGTTGACCGTGTTGATTTGGGGCACCACCTGGATCGCCCTCAAGTTGCAACTGGGTGTGGTGGCGATTGCGGTGTCCATCGTGTATCGCTTTGGGCTGGCGGCACTGGTGCTGTTTGCGCTGTTGTTGCTCAGCCGCACATTGCAGGTCATGAACCGGCGCGGGCACCTGATTTGCCTGGCTCAGGGGCTGTGCCTGTTTTGCGTGAACTTCATGTGTTTTTTAACCGCCAGCCAATGGGTGACCACCGGTTTGATCGCGGTGGTGTTTTCCACCGCCACGCTGTGGAACGCGTTGAACGCGCGGATCTTCTTCAAGCAGAAAATCGCCCGCAACGTGCTGCTGGGCGGTGGTTTGGGGTTGACCGGACTGGGCTTTCTGTTCTGGCCCGAGGTGAGTGCACACACCGCAACCCCTGAGACGATGTTGGGCCTGGGGTTGGCCTTGCTGGGTACGATGTGTTTTTCGGCAGGCAACTTGCTGTCGAGCCTGCAACAAAAGGCCGGCCTCAAACCCCTGACCACCAACGCCTGGGGCATGCTGTATGGCGCCAGCCTGCTGGCGCTGTACTGCGTGATAAGGGGCATCCCGTTCGACATGGAATGGAACACCCGTTATATCGGCTCGTTGCTGTACCTGGTGCTCCCCGGATCGGTGATCGGCTTTACCGCGTACTTGACGCTGGTGGGGCGCATGGGCCCGGAACGCGCCGCCTATTGCACGGTGCTGTTCCCATTGGTGGCGCTCAACGTGTCGGCCTTCGCCGAGGGGTATCAGTGGACAGCACCGGCCTTGATGGGGCTGGTGCTGGTGATGCTTGGCAACGTGCTGGTGTTTCGCAATCCCGCCCGGCCGGTGTTGCAGGCCAAAGTGGCTTGAGGTTGCCCGGCGTCAGCCTTTGAACACCTGCGGGTTGACCAGATCCTGCGGCCGCTCGCCGAGCAGCGCGCTGCGCAAGTTAGCCAGCGCGCGCTCGGCCATGGCTTCGCGGGTTTCATGGGTCGCGGAGCCGATATGGGGCAGGGTGACGGCGTTCTTGAGCTGAAACAGGGGCGAGTCGCTGAGCGGCTCTTTTTCGTACACATCCAGCCCGGCCCCGCGAATCGTGCCATGTTGCAGGGCTTGGACCAGCGCAGCTTCGTCCACCACGGGGCCACGGGAAATATTCACTAAAATGGCGCTGGGCTTCATCAGCTTCAACTCACGCTGACCGATCAGGTGACGGGTGTTCTCGCTCAACGGCACCACCAGGCACACGAAGTCAGCTTCGGCCAGCAACTGCTCAAGGCTGCGGTATTGCGCGCCCAGCTCGTGCTCAAGGTCGGTCTTGCGGCTGTTGCCGCTGTAGAGGATCGGCATGTTGAACCCCAAACGGCCCCGGCGTGCCACCGCCGCGCCGATATTGCCCAGGCCGACGATGCCCAGCGTTTTGCCATGCACATCGCACCCGAACAGCGCAGGCGGCACACTGGCCTGCCATTGACCGGCTTTGGTCCAGGCGTCCAGTTCTGCGACACGCCGGGCGCTGCTCATGATCAGCGCGAAGGCCAAGTCCGCCGTGCTTTCGGTGAGCACGTCCGGGGTGTTAGTGAGCATGATCCCGCGTTCGTTGAAGTAGTCGACGTCGTAATTGTCGTAACCCACTGAGACGCTGGACACCACTTCCAACTGCGTGGCGTTTTCCAGCTGCTGGCGGCCCAATTTGCGCCCGACGCCGATCAAACCGTGGGCGTGGGGCAGGGCCTGATTGAACTGTTCATTGATGTCGCCCAGCTTGGGGTTGGGCGCGATGACGTTGAAGTCCTGTTGCAGGCGCTCGATCATCTCGGGGGTGACGCGGCTGAAGGCGAGAACGGTTTTCTTTGTGCTGGAAAGGCTCATCGGAACAAGGCTCATCGGCTGGCGGGAATGTGAGCACGCTAACATTCATGGCCGAAGATTGCAGCGTTTCAAGCCCTTCCCGATCCTCCCTCGCGGGGGAGAAGATCAGGAGGGGCTGGCTGCGGGTCAGCTGTACGTCGCCAACTCTGTCTGATGCGCGGTCAAAATTTCCGGCAGCGAGCCGCGCAGGTATTCCACCCAGGTTTTGATCTTCGCATCCAGGTACTGGCGCGACGGGTAGATGGCGTACAGGTTCAGCTCCTGCGAGCGGTATTGGGGCAGCATGCGCACCAGGGTGCCGTTGCGCAGGCCGTCGATGGCCGCATACACCGGTAACACGCCCACCCCCATGCCACTGGTGATCGCGGTTTTCATCGCGTCAGCCGAGTTGACCAAAAACGGCGAGGTATTAATCAGCACCATTTCCTGGCCATCAGGACCGTCGAACACCCATTTATCCAGCGGAATGACCGGGCTGACCAGCCGCAGACAGGCGTGGTTGAGCAGGTCGCTGGGTTTAGTCGCGGTGCCGTTGGCTTTCACGTAGCCCGGCGAGGCACACACAATGCTGTAGGTAATGCCCAGGCGCTGGGACACAAACCCCGAATCCGGCAGCTCGCTGGCCAGCACGATGGACACGTCATAGCCTTCGTTGAGCAAGTCCGGGACGCGGTTGGCCAGGGTCAGGTCGAAGGTCACGTCCGGGTGGGTCTTGCGATAACGCGCAATGGCATCGATCACAAAATGCTGGCCGATGCCGGTCATGGTGTGCACTTTCAATTGCCCGGCAGGGCGCGAGTGGGCGTCGCTGGCCTCGGCTTCGGCTTCTTCAACATAGTTCAGGATTTGCTCGCAGCGCAGCAAGTAGCGTTTACCGGCTTCGGTCAGGGCGATGCGTCGGGTGGTGCGGTTCAGTAAGCGGGTTTGCAGGTGGGCCTCAAGGTTCGAGACCGCGCGCGACACGTTAGCGGTAGTGGTATCCAGCATGGCGGCTGCAGCCGTAAAACTTCCGGCGTCAGCCACGCAACTGAACGCGCGCATGTTTTGCAAGGTGTCCATGGGGTGCTCTCAGAGGGCAATAAAAGGGACAACAACGTAGACAGCAACAAATTGTGACATGAAGTTTCAGTGTTTACCGAGGCTTATGCATTCGACCAACGGATTATCCTGATAACGGTAATAAAGATTCACAGTTATGCCAGCTTATCGTTGCGTGTGCCAAGCCATAGACTTATCCGACTCAGCCTTCTCCCCTCATGCAGGAATTTGCAGCAGTGCCGCGTCGCATCAGCAGAGAGCTTAAAGCCCTCAGTGTTCTGGCTTTAACGTTAGCATTAAACGGCTGTATCGGTTTCGGTGGCATCGGCCCCAAAAGCCAGATGATGTCCGCCAATACCCTGGCCACGGACGAAGCGATTCAAGACGCCGCTAAAGACGCAAACTGGCCCAAGGCCCAGTGGTGGCACGCCTATGGCGACCCCCAACTGGATGCCTGGATCAGCCTCGCGGTGCAGGGCAGCCCCACCATGGCCATGGCCGCCGCCCGTGTGCGTCAGGCCAAAGCCATGGCGGGTGTGGCCGAGTCTGCCGAGTCGCTGCAAATCAATGGTGAATCGACGCTCAAACGTCATAACTGGCCGTCCGACCCCTTCTATGGGCCGGGCGCCCTGGATAACGCCACCACCTGGGACAACAACGCGGCCCTGGGCTTCAGTTTTGCCCTCGACCTGTGGGGCCGCGAAAGCAATGCCACCGAACAGGCCGTGGACATGGCGCACATGAGTGCCGCCGAAGCCCGCCAGGCCCAGCTCGAATTGCAGAACAACGTGATCCGCGCCTACATCCAGTTGTCGCTGCATTACGCCCAGCTCGACATCATCGAGTCGACCCTGCACCAGCAGGAGCAAATTCTCGACCTGGCGCAAAAACGCCTGGATGGCGGCATCGGCACGCATTTTGAAGTGAGTCAGGCGCAAGCCCCGCTGCCGGAGATTCACCGTCAGATCGATGCGCAGGAAGAAGAAATTGCCTTGACCCGAAACCAGTTGGCCGCATTGGCCGGTAAAGGTCCGGGCGAGGGCGCCCGATTGAAACGCCCGACACTGGCATTGGGCACCGCCCTCAAATTGCCGTCTGCCTTGCCTGCCGAGTTGCTCGGCCAACGGCCTGACGTGGTCGCCAGCCGTTGGGAAGTCGCCGCTCAAGCACGCGGCATTGACGTCGCCCATGCCGGTTTTTACCCCAACGTCGATCTGGTGGGCAGCATCGGTTTCATGGCCACCGGCGGCGGGGCGTTGGAGTTCCTGACCGGTAAAAAGCTCACTTACAACGTGGGCCCGGCCATCACGTTACCGATCTTCGATGGTGGCCGATTGCGCTCCGAATTGGGGGTGGCTTCAGGCGGGTATGACATGGCCGTGGCCAAGTACAACCAGACCCTGGTCACTGCGCTCAAGGGCATTTCCGATCAACTGATCAAACGTGAGTCGATGGAAAAACAACAAGCATTCGCCGCCGAGTCGGTTGAAGCGGCGCAGAAAACCTACGACATCGCCATGGTCGCCTTCCAGCGCGGCCTGACCGACTACCTCAACGTGCTCAACGCACAAACCCTGCTGTTCAAACAGCAGCAGATTCAGCAGCAGGTTCAGGCCGCGCGCCTGAGTGCCCATGCCGAGCTGGTGACGGCGCTGGGTGGCGGCCTGGGGGCGGGCAACGACGTGCCCAAGGACGACCGCTATGTCCCGGACAAACCGCCAGCGGTGATGGCGATTTTCAACCATTGATCTTCGTCCGCCTTTCATGACTTCCAAACCCCTGATGGCTAACGCTGAGAGCCTATAGATGAACCATTTGCCCGCCCCGGTACGCTGGCTGTATTCGCTGGAATGGCGCCGAGGCTTTTTTGACTGGGCACGCAGCGATGGCGTGACCTGGGTGCATATCTTCAAAGTACTGGTCGCGGCGTTTCTGACCCTGTGGCTGGCCATGCGCCTGGAGTTGCCGCAGCCGCGTACCGCGATGATCACCGTGTTCATCGTGATGCAACCGCAGAGCGGTCAAGTGTTCGCCAAAAGCTTTTATCGCTTTTTGGGCACCCTGACCGGGTCGGCCGTGATGGTGGCGCTGATCGCGCTGTTCGCGCAAAACACCGCCTTGTTTCTCGGCGCCATGGCGATCTGGGTCGGCATTTGCTCGGCCGGTGCCGCGCGCTGCCGTAACTTCCGCGCCTATGGCTTTGTACTGGCCGGGTACACCGCCGCGATGGTGGGCTTGCCCGCGCTTGCGCACCCCGATGGCGCGTTCATGGCCGCCGTGTGGCGGGTGCTGGAAATCTCGCTCGGCATCCTCTGCTCCACCGTGATCAGTGCCGCGATCTTGCCGAAAACCGCAGGCACGGCGATGCACAACGCCTTGTACCAGCGCTTCGGTGTGTTCGCCGGATTCGTGGCCCAGGGCTTGCGCGGCCAGTCGACCCAGGAAGACTACGAAGCCAGCAACGTGCGTTTCATTGGCGAAAGTGTCGGGCTCGAAGGCATGCGCAGCGTGACCGTCTTCGAAGACCCGCACATGCGCCGCCGCAGCGGTCGCCTCAGCCGCCTGAACAGCGAGTTCATGGCCATCACCACGCGCTTCAATGCGCTGCACCAATTGCTGGCCCGTCTGCGCAGCCGTGGCGTGGTGCAAGTGGTGGGCGCCATTGAGCCGGAGCTGGAGCTGCTGGCGCAGTTGCTCGACACCTACAGCGGCCGTTCGCTGACCGACAAGGACGCCGCCGTGCTGGCCGAACAACTGGCGGCGTTCAAGGCCGGTTTGCCGGAGCACGTGCGCAACCTGCGGGTCCAGTTTCTGGAAACCGACCCCAGCCCTGCGGACTTTCTGGACTTCAACACCGCTTATGAGCTGTTGTACCGGTTTGTCGACGACATGCTCAGCTACGCACTGACCCACGCTTCGCTGGCCGATCACACCCACGAGCGCGAGCGCTGGGATCAGCCGTTCATCTCGCAAACCAACTGGTGGTCGGCGGCGGCCTCGGGCATACGGGCCTCGTTCATTCTGGTGGTGCTGGGCACGTACTGGGTGATGACGGCCTGGCCCAGCGGCGCCACCATGACCCTGATTGCCGCTGCCACGGTGGGCCTCTCGGCGGCGACGCCCAACCCCAAACGCATGGCTTTTCAAATGGCCTGCGGGACGTTCATCGGTGCGGTGGTGGGTTTTTTCGAGATGTTCTTCGTGCTGCCCCACATCGACGGTTTCCCGTTGCTGTGCCTGGTGCTGACCCCGGTGATCATGCTCGGCTCATTCCTGACATCGCGTGCCAATTACGCCGGGGTCGGGCTGGGGTTGTTGATCTTTTTCAGCACCGGCTCAGTGCCCGACAACCTGACCGTTTACAACCCGTACCAGTTCATCAACGACTACATCGCCATGGTCATCGGCATGCTGGTCTGCGCCGCTGCTGGCGCAATCATCCTGCCGCCTAACAGCCGCTGGTTATGGAGCCGTCTGGAGCAAGACCTGCGCGAGCAAGTGGTGTACGCCATCAGCGGCAAGTTGAAAGGCTTGAGCTCCAGCCTCGAAAGCCGCACCCGCGACCTGATGAATCAGGCCTACGGTCTGGCCGCCGGTCAGCCGCAGGTGCAACGCACCTTGTTGCGCTGGATGTTCGTGGTGCTGGAAGTGGGCCACGCGATTATCGAATTGCGCAAAGAACAAGCGATTTTGCCGATTCACCCGGCCTACGCCGAATCTCAGCCCTGGCGCCAGGCGATCCGCGTCATGGGCCGGGCCTTGGTGCGCCTGTTTATCAGCCCCGGCGAAAGCAACCTGGAACGCGCCCTGATCGCCGTGGACCACGCCATCAGCCGGGTGCAGGCCACCGACGAACCGTTTGCCCGCAACTTCGACACCTCGGCGTTGGTCCGGGTGCAAAGCTACCTGCACTTCATTCGTACCTCACTGCTGGATCCGCAATCGCCGCTGGCCGCCTACGCGCAGCCGCAAGGACTTGAACATGCCTCGTGAAATCGCCTTCCACGGCGTCTATATGCCCACCATGACCCTGATGTTTTTTATCGCGGCGGGGTTGGCGTGGGGCTTTGACCGACTGTTTTCCGGCTACGACCTGTACCGCTTCTTCTGGCACCCGGCGCTGCTGCGCCTGAGCCTGTTTGCTTGTCTTTTTGGCGCCATGGCGCTCACTGTTTACCGTTGAGACCGATCCGATGAAAAAGTTCTTCAGCCTGCTTGCCACCTTGCTGGTTTTGGCCCTTGCAATATGGATCGGCCGAACCCTGTGGGTGCATTACATGAACACCCCCTGGACCCGCGACGGCCGCGTGCGCGCCGACATCATCAACGTCGCGGCGGACGTCAACGGTTACGTGGTCAACGTGCCGGTCAAGGACAACCAGTTGGTGAAAAAGGGCGACGTGTTGCTGGAAATCGACCCCGAGCACTACGAAATTGCCGTCAAACAGGCCCAGTCGCTGGTGGCTTCGCGCAAGGCCACCTGGGAGATGCGCAAGCTCAACGCCCATCGCCGGGCGGACATGGACAACCTGGTGATCTCAAAAGAAAACCGTGACGACGCCACCAACATCGCGGACTCGGCCCTGGCCGATTACCAGCACGCGCTGGCCCAGCTCGATGCCGCGCTGCTGAACCTCAAACGCACCAAAGTACTGGCCACGGTCGATGGTTACGTCACCAACCTGAATGTGCACCGGGGCGACTACGCCCGGGTCGGTGACCCGAAAATGGCGGTGGTCGATAAAGACTCGTTCTGGGTGTATGGCTTCTTCGAAGAAACCAAACTGCCGCACATCCGCGTGGGCGATAAAGCCGAGCTGCAAATGATGAGTGGCGAAGTGCTCAAAGGTCACGTCGAGAGCATTTCGCGCGGCATCTACGACCGGGACAACCCCGAAAGCCGCGAGCTGGTGGCCGATGTCAACCCGACATTCAACTGGGTGCGTCTGGCCCAGCGGGTGCCCGTGCGTATCCACCTCGACGAAATCCCCGAGGGGTTCCTGCTCGCTGCCGGCACCACCTGTACCGTGATCGTGCAACAGGATGACGTGGACACGCATCCCGAGCACTAAGGGGCTGTGTGCCTACCACCTGTAGCCAGCGACGCGGGTTGCCATGACGCGGGTTAACCCGCGACAAACGTCTCATGCAGATGACGCCACAGCAACGTGCCGTGAGCGTCTTGCTCAAACACAGCGGTGGCCCGCCGATCGGTTCGGTTGCCGTTGTGTTCTTCCTGCACTTCGCGGTAACCGATGACTGCCCCCCCTGCGTACAAGGCGATGCCTTGAAATTCGCTGAGGGTGATGACCAGCCCCGGGCGTGCCCCGCGCAACTGTTCAAACAGGGCTTCCATGCTGCTTAAATTGAGCGTATTGCCGCTGGGCGTGATCATCGAAAACTGTGCTGAGAAGCGGGCCAGCAACGTGGGCAGTACGCCCGGTTCCAGCCCGCAAAACCAGCCTTCAATCTCGACGTGGGTTTCTTGGACCAGGACGAAGTAGCGCGAGTAGTCAGTCATCACATTCTCTTGAGTCAGGGCGCCAGCAAGGCCAGCACGCGTGGAGTATTGAGGCGTAAAGCGGGAATGAGCGGCACCAGCGTCATGCCAGCGCCGATGGCAAAGCATAGGGCAAAGGCGTGGGACGTCGAGGTGATGCTGCTCAAGGCACTGAACAGGCCCATCATCAGCGCTGGGCCCAGCAAAAAGCTCAACTGCCGGTTGAGGTTCCAGAGCGCGCTGGCGGGTGCCATGTGTTCAGCGGGTACGTCAATGAAGGCGGTGTTCTGTGCTGTGCTGCTGCACAGGCTGGCGCCAAACCCCATCAGCGCGTAAAGCGCCATGGGCAACCAGAGGGGGCCGTCCTGCAGCTGGATCAACAAGGCGATGCCGAGTGCCTGCGCGCTCATGCCTGCCAGCAACAAGGGTTTGGGCCCCCACCGATTGAACCGGTAGCGGCTCAGGGCAATACCCAGTGCGGACGCCAGCGCCCAGGGCAGCATCAGCGCACCGGTCTGTGCCGGGCCGTAACCCAACTGATGCACATACAAAATGCTCACCAGCTGTGTGCCAATGAAAATCCCCGGAATGCACAGGTACGTCAGCATCGCGACGCGCAGCAGCGGGCTTTTGAGCAGGTGCGCCAGGGTCGCCAGCCGCACCGGCGCGGGCCGTGCCGATTGAGTGACGGGCCGGACCCAGCACTGCGTCAGTATCAGTGCAATCAGCGCCAGCGGCAGGTTGGCATAAAACACCCAGCGCCATGACGTGGCCTCTACCACCCAGCCGCCCAGTACCGGTGACAGGGCCGGCACCATCAGGGCCACCAGCAGGATGACCGATGTCAGCCGCGCCCGCTCATGGGGGCGAAATTCGCGATACACCATGGCTTGCCCCACCGGGATCAACAACCCGCCGCCCAGCCCTTGCAGCAGGCGCCAGCCGATCAGCGTTTCAATCGAGGTCGCTTGCGCCACCCCCCAGGTCGCCGTCGTAAACACCCCCAGTGAAATCAGCAGCAGGCGCTTTTCGCCCACCACGGCTGCCAGCCACACACTGGGCAGAATAATCAGGGTCAGGCCCAACATGTAGGCATTACCGATCCAGGCCAGTTGCGATACCGATGCCTGCAGATCCACACCGATTTGCGGGTAGGCAATCGACACGGCAAACATGTTCACCAGATCCAGCGCAAAGCTCAGCAGGTACACCGCGGCGATTTTAGTGCGATAGGCCATGACCGCCTCCTTGATCCGAGGCCGCACAGTAGGCGTCTTTTACGGCTGGAGGAACGGCGTATGCGCTGCTAGATTGTCAAAATAATTTTGACAATAGGTGGCATTTGGCGTGGTCAGTCTCGATCGTTTCGACACTTTCAAAGCCGTGGTGGAAGCTGGTTCCCTGACCGCGGCGGCTGATTTGCTGGGGCAGACTCGGGCCGTGGTCAGCTTCACCATCAAGCACCTAGAGGCTGAACTGGGCGTCACCTTGCTCACCCGCAACACGCGGCGGCTGGCGCTGACAGAAGCGGGCGAACGTTTTTATGTGCGCTGTTTGAGCATGCTGGAAGCGGCGCAACTGGCCATCGACGAAGCCCGTGGCGAACACACCGGGCTCAAGGGCACGCTGCGCGTGACCACCACGGTGGAGTATGCGCTGGCCAAAGTGGTGCCTGCGCTGGAAGTGTTTGGCGCGTTGCACCCCGATCTCACGGTGCACCTGTCGACGTCATCGACCCACGCTGACCTGATCTCCGAGCGCTTCGATGTGGCCCTGCGCCTGGGCCGCATCCTCGACTCCAGCCACCGCGCCGTGCAATTGAGTACCTTCGAGATTTTACCGGTGGCGTCACCGGGGTTCGTGCGGACTCAGCCGCCCATCGACAGCGTGCGGGCACTGGAACACACCCCGTGGCTGGCGCATGGTCGGGTGGGGGAATTGAATGTGACGGAACGCAGCACGGGTGCGGTTCGGCCCTACGCGCCCGACCCCGACAAGGTGCGCCTCAAGGCCGATCACGCCTCGGTGCTGCGGGCATTTGCACTGAGCGGGCAGGGCGTGGCGATTCTGCCCGACTGGTTGATTGACGATGACTTGCGAAGCGGCCGCTTGGTGCACGTGTTGCCGCAGTGGCAGTTCACCCCTCAAGGCGTGTATGCGTTGTACCCCGACACCCGCCACTTACCCCTCAAGGTGCGGGCGTTTATCGACTTTATGAAAAACCGCGAGGCGGTTTCAGACCGAAACGTTTCATAAGGATGTTTTGCAGCAGCCAGCGCGGCATCAATGCGGCCAGCAGCGGCAGGGCGCGGCTGCCGTTGCCGTAACGCAACAAGGCCGGTGGCCGGGGCTTGCGGCTGGCCTTGAAAACCACCTGCGCCAATGCCGCGACCGGGGTCGGGTTGTCTTGCGATGCCGTGGCGCGGGCGCGAATCCCCTCACGCATCGGCCACCAGGGCGAGTCCTCGGCGATCAACACTTCAGCGCAGGCGCTGGCGTTTTTTGCAAAGTGGGTGTCGATGGCGCCGGGCTGCACTTCCATCACCCGCACCCCCAGCGGTGCGAGTTCCATGCGCATGGCCTCGCTCAAGGCGTGCACGGCCGCTTTCGACGCGCAGTACGCCCCGGCAAACGGCGTGACCAGCACCCCTGAAACGCTGCCGATATTGACCACCAGCCCGCGGTTGCTGCGCAACGGCTCCAGCAGGGATTGGGTCATGCCCACAATCGAGAACACATTGGTTTCAAATTGCAATTGCAGTGCCTCAACACCACCGTCGAGCACGGGGCCCATGGCGCCATAGCCGGCGTTGTTGATTAACACATCCAGGCCTTGGCCGTGCTGCTTGATGCGCTTGCTCAGCCGGTCGACATCAAGGCTGTCGTTGACATCCAGTTGCACAGCGACAAAGCCATCGGCCTTTAATTGCGTCACATCGGCCGTTTTGCGGGCCGTGGCCCACACCTCATAACCGGCGTGTTTATAGGCATCCGCCAGGGCGCGGCCAATGCCGCTGGAACAGCCAGTGATTAAAACGAGGGGCATCAAGACGTCCTTGAGAGCGGCTAAAAAAGATCAGTTGGAAAAACTGCCTTGCAGGCGTTCAGCCCGAAATTCCAGGGTTTGCGCACGGTAACCGGCACGCAACGGCGGCAAGGGCAAGCAATCGTGCCACACCGCGCCTGCTTGCAGTTCACCCGGCCCACGGTAACGCGGGGCAGTGTAGAGGTTGTCGGCCAGGTTGACCGTATCGCCCGGCGCATAAGCCGCCACGCGCCAGCCCAGTTCAAGCAAGGGCACATCGTTGCCATTACGCAGGGTCAGGCTCAGGGGACGGTCGGCCGGGCACTGCTCGGGCGCATACACCATGCGCAGTTCCAGGCGGGCCAATTGTTGGGCTTCACGGTGATCGAGCCAGGCGACCGAAGCGGCCACCACCGCCAGCCCCGCCACGGCTGCCAGTGAAACCGGCAAGGCTTTGGACGGGTAGCGCAGCAGCAGGACCAACCAGGTGATGATCAGTAGAACGCCGATAAGCATGACGCTCGCCTCGCAGAGAGTGGAGGGACATCCTACTGAAGCTTAGGTGGGAATGGCGAATCAGACAGGTAAATGACCGTTTCACAAAGCCGTTGCCACAGGCTGCGTCAGGCAGTACAGCGGTGCCTGAACGCAGCCCTGGGCACGGGCTACAGATGACGGGTGCAGGAGAGTGGCTTACTGCGCAATCGTCTTGACTGACACGCCACGTTCAACGGGCGTCGAGCGACCGTACACGTCTTCAAACCGCTCGATGTCGTCTTCACCCAAATAGCTGCCGGACTGCACTTCGATAATTTCCAGCGGGATTTTCCCCGGGTTGCGCAGGCGGTGTACCGAGGCAATCGGGATGTAGGTGGACTGGTTTTCGGTCAGCAGGAATACGTTTTCGTCACACGTTACTTCCGCTGTGCCCGATACCACAATCCAGTGTTCTGCGCGGTGGTGGTGCATTTGCAACGACAGGCAGGCCCCCGGCTTGACCGAGATGTGCTTGACCTGGAAGCGCCCGCCCATGTCCACCGAGTCGTACGAACCCCACGGACGATAAACTTCGCAGTGGTTCTGGGTTTCGCTGCGACCCTGTTCGTTCAGGGTGTTGACCATCTGTTTGACACCCTGAACCTTGTCTTTGTGGGCAATCATCATCGCGTCTTTGGTTTCCACCACCACGATGTTGTCCAGGCCGATCACCGATACCAGTTTGCCGTTGCCATGGATCATGCAGTTGGTGCTGTCCTGAATCACCACGTCGCCTTTGCTCACGTTGCCATTGGCGTCTTTCTCATTGACATCCCACAGCGACGACCAGCAGCCCACATCGCTCCAACCGGCCGTCAACGGCACGACGCAGGCGCGCTGGGTTTTTTCCATCACGGCGTAGTCAATCGAGTTGTCCGGGCAGCAGGCGAATGTGGCGTCGTCGATGTCCACGGTGTCGGCGTCTTGCTGGCTGCGTTCCAGGGTCAGCAGGCAGGTGTCGTAGATGTCCGGATCGTGTTTTTTCAGTTCCTCCAGAAAGCGGCTGGCGCGGAACATGAACATGCCGCTGTTCCAGAAATAGCCGCCACTTTTGACGAATTCGGCAGCCCGCTTGGCGTCGGGTTTTTCAACAAAGGAGGCAACACGGCTCACGCCTTCGGGCAGCAGGGCGTCGGCGGTGGACTTGATGTAGCCATAGCCGGTCTCAGGTTTGAGCGCAGGAACCCCAAACAGCACCATTTCGCCGCGTTCGGCAGCGACGGTGGCCAGCGCGAGGGCGCGTTGCAGGGCTTTCTGGTCTTCCAGCACGTGGTCGGCCGGCAGCACCAGCATCAACTCGTCGCGGCCTTCGTTAATCAGCATCATCGCGGTCAGGGCAACAGCGGGCGCCGTGTTGCGGCCGAATGGCTCCATCAGGATGCGTTGGGTGTCCAGCTGGCGAGCCGCCAACTGTTCGTTGACGATGAAACGGTGCTCCTTGTTGCACACCACAATCGGCGCGTCCATGCCTTCAAACACCAGGCGCTCAAGGGTTTGCTGAAACAGGGTCTGCTCGCCGGTCAGGGCCAGAAACTGCTTGGGGAACTGCTTGCGCGACAAAGGCCACAGACGCGAACCGCTACCACCTGAAAGAATTACCGGAATCATGTTGTCTCTCCAAAAACTGAAATAGTTGTGTCTGATGGCGCGAGGCTCGCTCGCGCCTGCACAGAGCAAAAAATTGAATTAACGGGTAGAAACCGGGCGCTTGACCCACGTCGGCGACACGCTGCTGCCGTTGCCGGTGACGTACAGCACCGCGGCTTCACCGCGTTCCAGGGCGACAGGCTTGAGGTCGCTGACTTTCTTGTCGCCCTCAAACAGCGCGAAGCTGACTTTCACCGGATTGATTTCACGTTCGCCACGGCCCTTGGCAGCCACGGCCTTGACCACGTCTGTCTTGCCGTCAGCGGTTTTGAGCGTCAGCGCCTTGTCCGTCAGGTTCTGTACGCGGACCAGGGATTTTTGCTTGTTCTTGAACGGCGGCTCTTCGATCAGTTGCGGTTGGCCGCTGCCGGTATTGACCAGGGTGTAGTAGTGGTCGGCGCTCAGTTTGACCGGCAGGTTGTGGCTGCCGACTTTGGCGCTGTAGTCACCTTGTGGCAGAAAGCTGAAATCGCTGCTGCCCTGTGCCGCAACGTCGTTGAGCGCGGTATTGCCAACGGTGGCGCTGACGGGCTGGTTGCTGGCGTTGAACATGCGCACAAAGCTGGAGCCCTTGGGCGCGGTCGGGCCGTAGAGGGCGGCATCGCCACCGGCCCAGGCGTGTAACGACAGCAGGCTCATGCCTGCGATCAAGGCAAATGATTTGGCGAGACGACGTGGAGCAGGTGTGAACGGCATGGTTTTAATAGTCATCAGTCGAACCTCTCTTTCAGTGTTGCGCCCGGTTGGGCGTCTCGGATTTCGGCGTGTTTTGTGCCAGTTGCGGTTGGCGTGCGCCCGCTTCTTTCAAGGTCGCGACCCACTGCGGGTCGGCATCACCGATCTCGTTGTCCACCGGCAGGTAACGCTCGGGGAACTCCCAAATCAGCACCTGTGGCGGTGTGTTCTTGAAGGCATCGCTTTTGAGGTAAGCGAGCATCGGCAGGATCGGACCGTGGCCGTCCTTGGAGTCGTTGATCACGTCGCTGCGCAGTGCCTGTTTCAGGGCGCCGACGAAGTTCCAGTTGGGGTTGGCGCTGTAGCTGGTACCCACCAGCGTGACGGGCACTTCGCTGTCAGCGAACAACGCGTCTTCGCTGTCTGCCTCGGCATTGGCCGCGCGGGTGCTGCGTTTTTCCAACGGCTCGGAAGGCGGCATCAGGTTGCTGAACAGCGGGTCCATGGGCAGGAAGCGCTCAAGGTCGCCATTGTGCTGTTCGGTTTTTTCGGCTTCGGTCACAAACGGTTGCGGTTCACCGCTCAGGGGGAACTGGCTGCCAATCGCAGCGGCCAGTTGCTGGGCCGCGACCTGTGCGCCATCGGGTGTCCAGTGCGTATCGGTGCGCAGGAAGACTTGCGCGCCGCCTTGTTTGGCCTGTTGCAGCGGGCCCAGCAAGTCGGGGGCAATGATCTGGCTGGCCGCCAGTTGCGCATGGAAGTCACGGTACAGATCGGCGTGAATGCTGGCAGGTCGCTCGTCACCCATGTGCTCGGGGTACAGGCGCACCTTGGACGGCACCACCGCCATTACCAGCTTCACCCCGTGGGCTTTCAAGGTGTGGCGCACGCCTTCGACCAGCGCGTAGTTGCCAGCCACGTTTTGCTCGGCGTTGGGCCACGGCTTGAACTCTTCATCGCTGAACAACCAGTGGTTGCGGCCCAGCACCACGCCGGGGCGGCCTTCATTGAACAGGGTGAAATCCAGCGCTGCCCACAGGTTGGTGCCCAACCGCTTGATCGGGAACTCGTCGTCATAGTGGGTCTCGACGGCTTTGCTCCAGCGACCGTTCAGCACGGTGGCGTCGTCGGTGGTGTTAAAGCCCATAAAGCTGCGCAATGAAATCAGCCCCAGGCCCAGCAGCAAGGCGCAGAAAAAGGCGACGTAGACGATGCGTAATGTTCGATTCATGGTCGGCTCCCCTTAGAACTGGAAGTACAGGAACGGCGAGAAGCTTTGCGCCGAGAGTTTGAGAATCGAGGCGATGAACAGCAGCACGATCAGGGTGCGCATTGCGTAGCGCGGCCAGTCGGCCACCCAGAACGCCGGTTGCACGCTGGCTTCTGTGCCCACGGTGTAGCCCGGCAGGTGCAGGCTGCCGGGGGCGTCGCCCGGTACGGCTTTGATCAAGCCCGGTTGCGCGGTGGCCGGGCCATCGGCCTCGGTTTTGCGCGGGGCGTTGGGCGTGCTGTACAAGTCGCGCAGGCCGAAGAACGCCAGCGTCAGGTAAGCCACCACCAGCGTGGCGACTTGCAGGCCGGTGAGGTTGGCGCGGTTGAGTTCCGACAGCGACCATTCCCCGAAGCTGAACATGGCGCCGTACATGCGACCGGCCACGTGCAGGTTTTCGGCCCGGAAGATCACCCAACCCATGACCACCAGCAGGAAGGTCAGCGCCCAGCGGATCGGGTTCAGCGCACGCGGCGTGGTGTTGATGCCCAGCGCTTTTTCAATCGCCAGCCACATGCCGTGCCAGGCGCCCCACACGATGTAGGTGATGTTTGCGCCATGCCACAGACCGCCCAGCAACATGGTCAGGAACAGGTTGCGGTAGGTGATGAGCGTGCCTTTGCGGTTGCCGCCCAGGGTGATGTAGAGGTAGTCACGCAGCCAGGTGGAGAGGCTGATGTGCCAGCGACGCCAGAACTCGGTGATCGACTGACTGATGTACGGCTGTTTGAAGTTCTCCATGAAGCGGAAACCCATCATCAAGCCCAGGCCGATGGCCATGTCGCTGTAGCCCGAAAAGTCGAAATACAGTTGCGCGGTGTAGGCCAGCGCGCCGAGCCAGGCATCGCCGGTGGTCGGGTTCTGCAAGGCGAAGCAATGATCGGCCACCACCGCCAGCGTGTCGGCGATAAAGACTTTTTTGATGAAACCCTGCATGAACCGCGTGGCGCCCTCGCTGAACTTGTCGAGGGTGTGGGTGCGGTTGTTGAACTGGTCGGCCAGGTCGCGAAAGCGCAGCACGGGCCCGGCGATCAAGTGCGGGAAGATGGCAACAAAAGCCGCGAAATCGATCAGGTTGCGGGTGGCCGGGGTGTCGCCGCGGTACACGTCGATGATGTAGCTGATGGACTCGAAGATGTAGAACGAGATGCCGATCGGCAACAGCACGTGGGTGAGGATAAACGGGTCGAGCCCGACCGAACCCATCATCGCGTTGATGCTGTCGACGCCGAAATTGGCGTACTTGAAGTAGCCCAGAATCCCCAGGTCAATGACCACACCCAGCAACAGCCAGCGTTGCGCGGGTTTGGTGCGTACCCCGGCGGCACCGACCTTGAGGCCGATCCAGTAGTTCCAGACGGTGACCCCGATGAACAGGGCCAGAAAGTCCACTCGCCACCAGGCATAGAACACGTAGCTGGCGACCAGCAGCAACAGGTTGCGATAGCGTTGCCCGCTCAAGTAATACAGGCCGAGGAACACCGGCAAAAATAAAAACAGGAACACATTGGATGAAAAAACCATCCTGACCTCTCCGTGTGGACCAACAGTAAAGGGCTCAGCCCCCCCAAACCCCCCCGTGAAAAAATGGGGAGGGTGCATGTGTTTCGTTCAGGGGTGGGTGTCGTTCGATCGACCCTCACCCCAACCCTCTCCCAGAGGGAGAGGGCCGCTTTCAGCCTTTTTCGTGCGCCGGGTCGTAGACCTTGGTCAGGTCCCCGCCCAGACGAAAGGTTTTGAACGGCTGCATCCCGCGCTTCATCTCAATCACCTCGGGCGCACAGGTGTAGAGCGTGCAAAACGGCTCCAGCCAGGCGAATTTGGCGTCAACCTTCAAATCGGTCATGTCCGGCGCCTTGCCGTTTTTGGCTTCAAACGACTGCGGGTCTCTCACGCCGCTGAGCACGCGTTCGCCCAAGCGTTTGAGCGCCGCGTTGTTTTCGTTGCGCAGGTCCACGCCATTGACCAGCGCGAAACTGGCGATCATCGCCAGCGGCGGCAGGGCGTAGTTGTGGTAGGCGAGGGCGCGTTGCTGGCGCTTGAGTTCGTTGGGCAAAAAGCCTTGGGCGTCGACCTGGTTGGCGCCGACCTTGAACTCTTTCACCGACCAGTCGAACAGGTCGCGGCGATTGGTGGCGATGGACGTGGCCATCACCGACCAGGCGGCCCAGTACGAATGGTTGTTGGTTTTAGCCAGCGGCAGGTTGTCCCAATCGCTGACCACCTGTTCGGCCATTTTGCTGAACCAGGCTTCGATTTCTTTGGCCTGCTGCGGATGCTGCGCCAGCGGTTGCGATTCGGAGAACTTCAGGCGCAGGTACGACGACGCCATGCTGCCCAAGGCCCATTTGCGCATCGACTTGCCGGTGTGGTTGAACGCTTTGCTCATCAACGCATCGGCCTGCGCCCAGGCGGTCAACCAGCCGAGGGTGCATTCCAGTTGCTCCGGGCGGCCATCACGCATGAACTGCATCACCCGCTTGCTGGTGCCGCGCTCAAGGGTGGTGATGCCGGAGGTCGCGTCGCGAAATGCTTTTTCCGAGACCACGTTAAGCGTTGAACGTGCTTTGTCCGAGCCTTCGTACTTGCTGCGAAATTCCAGCTTGTCGGTGTACGGCTTGGGCATCGCGTCGCAGTCGTTTTTGAAATCGCCGGTTTTGAACGCTTCGACCGGGGCGTAATAGCCCTGGGGCGGGCGCAAGGGCGCGGCGGCGTGGGCAGTGCTGGCAAACATTGCCAGCCCCAGCAAGGTGGGCGCCAGCAGAGTGCGCAGGTTGATCGGTGCAGTGGGCATCAGAAACCTCATCGTCCGGCCTGCGCGTTCAACGGCGCAGAGTGGGAGAAAACGTTGCGTTTGCAGATTTTGGCGTCGACTTTCTGTGCGTCGCCCGCGTCTTCCGGGCCCTGAATCTCAATGGCCAGCAGGTTCTGGCTGGCCCAGTCTTCATCGGTACGCAGTTCAAAGGCGAAACGCCCGTCTGTGTCGGATGTGGTCGGTTTGTCGATCTTCAGATCTTCATGGCGACCGTTCATGTACCAGAGCGTGGCTTGCAGGGTTTTCACCGACGGGTCGGCGAAGCGGATGTCGATTTGGTGGTTGGCGTTGCGCAGGTCTTTGTTGGTGCTGTTGACCAGCATCTGGTTCTTGCCCGGCTTGAGGGTGGCGCTGCTGCTCATCAACGCCGGTTTGCCTTCGCAACCGTTGTCGAGCAGGGCCATCATCTGGCGGTAGATGGTTTCCTGATCCAGGCGATACAGCGGCGAAAACTCCCAAATCAGCACCTTGGGCGGGGTTTTCTGAAACTCGTCACTGCCCAGGTACTGCAACATCGACCCTTCCAGGCCACCGCCGGGGAAGGCCACGTTCAGCACGTCGGCGCCGATGTATTGCTCCAGGAACCCGGCAAAGTTGTAGTTCTTGCCGCTGTGGCTGGTGCCCACCAGGGTAATTTGCGGGTTGGCATCGTCGCTGAACAAGTCGCCGTCCGCCGCTTCGCCTTTGGGTTCGGTACTGAACTGGTCCATGTACTGCACGGCATAACTGGTGCCGCAGAGCTGCCCGGCCATGTTGTGCAGGGTGCCGGTCTTGCCCATGCGCCCGGTGATTTTGGTTTCGAATTCACGTTGCGGAATGTCGGCAAAGCCGGGGATTTTTTTCACGGTGTCGGCCACGATTTTTGCCGTGCGCTCGGCCCCGTACGGCGTCCAGTGCTGGTCACCGCGGAAGTAAAAGTCGTGGGCTTGTTGCTCATTGGTCAGGGGCGACAGGTCAGGCACGTAATAGCCCATTTTGGCGAAGCGCCCGAGCATGGCCTGGTAGTTTTTCAGCGCGGTGTCGTAGTCGAATGAATCGCGCTCGGCCGGCATCAATTTGTTGCGATTGACCAGCCCGCGGGTCGGTTGATACACCACCACCAGCTCCACGCCCTTGCTCTTGAAGGCGTCGTGCAGCTGTTGCATGCGTTTGTAACCGGCCGGTGTGGTGTCGAACTCGGTGCGCAGGTCTTCCTGGGTACGGAACAGCCAGTCGCCCTGGGCCTGAACCAGCGTGGTGAAGTTCTGCTGATAGCGCGTGGTGTAGTTTTTCGCATCGTGGGCGGCAGGGCACAGGTTGCAGCACGCCTCGGCCGTGAAGGCGGGCGCCTGAACCTCTTCGGCCTGCACACCGGCGGCTGCGCCGAGGATGGCGGCAGTCAGGCCCGACAGGCTCAAAATCTTGATCAGATGGAGGGGCATAACAGTCATCCTCAGTTGCGCAATTCGGTCTGGCGTTCAACGGGGTCGATCAACACGGCTTTTTGCTGGCGCACCATCAGGTCGAGAATTTCGTCCTGACGCTCACCCAAAATGCCGTTGAAGCTGATGCCGCTGGATTTGGTCGGTGCCAGCATCGACACCCGGTACAGCTCGATGCTCAGCGGCGAATCAATGGCCAACGGTCCGCTGCCATTGCCGGCCAACTCGCCGCCCACCATGATCAGCGACACTTCGGCGTCGAACGGGTCGAGGTCGATGTCGCGGTCGGTGTCGGTCAGGTCCTTGATGTGCCCGTACACGCCGGTCAGGCCATTGGCCATGGCGATGTTTTCGTACAGGCGGATGTTGACGCTGTTACGCACGCGGATGCCGTGACGGCGGTTGTTGATGACTTTGTTGCCCCACAGCAGGTTATCGCCGCTCTCGTAGAGGGTGATGCCGTCGGTGTGGTTCTGGAAAATCTCGTTGTCGGCGATCAGGTTGTTCACGCTGTTACGGTCGATCACCAGCCCTGACAGTTTGTTGTCGTGGCTGCGGTTGTTGAAGATGAAGCTGTCGTTCACCTCGCGGGAAATGATGATCCCGTGCTTGCGCTGGGTGCCGAACACATCGTTCTGGGCAATGATCAGCCCGTGGGAGCGGTCATGGGGGTCGATGCCGTAGACGACGTTGTCGCGGTAGGTGTTGCCCTTGACCACGAAGTCGCGGGTTTCGTAGCAATAGAAGCCGTACCACATGTCCGAGAACTCGGAGCCGATAATCCAGCCGGTGGGCTCGTCGCGCTTGATGACCTTGGCCATGTTGGGCGTGTACTGGGAAATACTCACCCCGTACGACTTACTGTTGGCGTAGCCGAAACTCGCCATTTTGGTGTTGATGATGTAAGTCTCGGTGCCGCCCCAGGACAGCAGGAACGGGCGAAATTCCTTGGCATCGCGAAAGGTCGCGGGACCATTGGCTTTTTCGCGCCAGCCGGTGACCTGGGTGTCGCGCACGAACAACTGGCCGTCGTTGACCAGAAATGAACCCGCTTCCTGGGACAGGCGCAGCTCTTGGGTGCTGTTGTCGATTTCCAGAATGCCCTTGTGCCCGACCACAATCGGCAAGCGCGCCAGGTACACACCCGGTGCGGTCTCGCTGAAGTACTGCTTGGGCACGCGTTTGGCCAGATCCTTGAGGTTCACGTAGCCGTCATCGATGAAAATCGCCTGCGGAATGCCGCCCTGGCGCACCACCCACTCGGCCATTTTGTTGTCGCCGCCGATGAAGTCTTTCAGCGCGTCTTCTTGCATCATGCGGCGCACGCTGACTTTACCGGCGGTGCTGCGCACGATTTTGGCCGCAGCCGCTTCGGCGGTGTAACCCGAGAGGTCGGGCAATGCCGGTTTCGGGATATTCAGCGGTGCGACGGGCGCGGTGCTGACGGTGTAGGTTTTGGCGTGTTGCAGCTCTTTGGCCACGGTCGGTTTGACCGGCTCGACAGTGGCAAACGTAGTGGTACTGGCCAGCAGCAGAGCGCCGGCCAGCAGGCTGATCGCGCCGATATAAGCAGGATGATTCATGTCACGCACTCCCGTTGGCGTTGTCATCAAAAGCGCCAGATCACGTCAACGAACGCGCGGTGCATGTACGAATCCACCCCTTTGCCGTACGCATCGCCCGGCTTGAACACGCCGCCGCGAAAGCGCACCAGCGCCGAAGGTTCATCGATGGACTGGCTCAACGCGGCAGGTAACAGGCCTTGCTTGAAGTACTTGGTCACCACCAGGTCCATTTCCTGACCGAGGTCTTTTTTGCCGTCCATCATCGGCAGCGCGGTGCTGGCCAGCAGGGCGTCTGTCGGGTCTTCGTTGTTCTGCACGGCATTGATACCGCTGGCACCGATCGGCTTGTTGCCGTCGACCCGCCAGAATTTGTGGTAGACCAGCGAGGCGTCGTATTCGTCGCGCAATTGCCACGAACCGAACAGGCTGGCGCTCTGGATGTTCTGCATTTCGCCCCGGAACGCTTCACCAAAGCGGTGAACCCGCGAGCGTGTACCGGTGAAGTTGGAGCGGTTGCTCTCCAGACCGGTCTGCTGGTAGTTGGCGCTGGCGCGCGAGTAGGCGGCACCCACTTGCCAGTTCGGGTCCAGACGCAGGCGAACCCCCAGGTCGGTGGCCCAGCCATCCACGTCGTCACTGGCTTTGGTGCCAGCAAGGTTGCGGCCGTCCACGGTGGAGGTGGCGAGCTTGTCGCGCTTGCCGCTCATGCCGGTGACGCTGGCCCAGTAATTCACCGTGTGGGTGTTGCGGTAGTTGTAGGCGTCGCTGTTGGCTTCGAGGCCGAGCCAGGTCAGGTCGCCGTTCTGGGTTTTGTCCAGTGCGTCGACTTCTTCACCCTGATGCTTGAGCGAACCATCGTCATGGGTGTGATGGGCGCGCAGGCCGACCCATTGGCCGGGCGTCCACTGCGCCGAAATATCACCGAACAGGTGCAGGCGGTCTTTGTCTTGCGGGGCCAGTTCGGTCAGGTCGGTGCGGTATTCGCTGAAGCGTTCGGCAGCGCCGAGGTTGGCCTTGAGCAAGGTGGTGTCAAACGTCCAGGCCAGCGCTTCGATATTGGTGTCGCGCCATGTGCCGTCGTCATTGCGCAGACGCTGGCGACCCAACTTGAGCTGTTCGCCGGGGTAGGCGGTGAAGCCTTTGTAGCCGACCCAGAATTCGCGCAGGGCCAGGTAGCTTTTGTCCTGTTTGCGCGCATCGCTGCTGCTGTTTTGTTCGGTGTCCGATTGTTGCAGGGTGTCGGTTTCGATGATGTCGCTGGACGTCACCGCCTGGCCCATGGCGTACGCACTCCAGTTGCCGCGTTCACCGTACACCCAGGGGCGCAGGTCAAGGCCGATGCCGTTGACGTCGCCGCCACTGCGGGTGCCGAGGTCGCGGTCGTCTTCCGATTGCGCGGTGATCTTGGTTTCCAGGCCGAAGTTTTTTTCATCGGTCAGCGCCGCCAGGGTCGGGCATGACCACAGCAGGGCGAAGGTCAGGCCGATCCCGGCTTTTACGAAAGGATTCAGGGTCATAGGGCTTCCTCGCCGTTTTCTTCGGCCAGCGTCTGCACCGCCAGAGCGTTCTGGCTCAGGGTGGCGCGCAAGGCGTGTTCTTTTTGCAGCAGGCGCTGAGCCGCGGCGCGTTGATCGGCGGGCAGTTGCTCGTCGAGTTGGGCCGCCAGTTCATTGGCTTGCGGGGTGTTTTGCAGCTTGGCCAACTGGCTGAACACATAGGCGTTCATGGCGTTGGGCTGCGTGCCCTTGCCCTGGGAGAACAGCTGGGCGATGGCGAAGTCCGCGCTGTTCTGGCCGTTACGTGCCGCTTTGAGCAAATGGTCGAGGGCTTTTTGCGGGTACACCTGCCCCAGATAGCCGCGACGGTAAAGCTGGCCGAGGTAGTAATCGGCGGCGACTTCTTTGTCCACGGCGCGCTGGAAATGCGCTTCAGCTTGCTGCGCATCCGGGGTTAGCCATTTGCCGTCGTAATACAGCTTGCCCAGCAACAGTTCGGCGCGGGGCTGATCGGCGGCGCGGCCGTTGTCCAGGTATTCCTGCAACTGAGCGACGTCGCCCTGATCGGGGAAGTCGTACAGCAATTGCGCAAGGCTGACCCATGCAGCGGGGTAGGCCGGGGCAATGTTTTCCAACAGTGAACGGGCCGTCTGCGGGTCGGGTGTGCCCAGGTTCGCATCGGCCAGCACACGGGCCACGCCATCGACTTTTTGCGCCGAGGCGGTGCCCCGGTTGTAAGCGCTTTGCAGTTGCGAAATCAGCGCGGCCTGTTGCTCGGTGTTGCCTTGTTTCTGGTAGACCGTGGCCAGCTCGACGTAACAACCGTCGTTGGCGGACAAGGCTTGGCGACAGATGGACTCGACTTCATCCAGGTGCTGGTCGTAAGTGCCTTCGATGCGGTACAGCGCCACTTGGGCCAGCCCGGCCTGCGGGTAGCCTTCGGCGCGCCACTGGCTGATCTGCTGCTGGGCGTCGATCCGGGGGAAGCTCTGCGGGTGCTGCAAATACAGCATTGCCAACGGCGTTAGGCTGCTGGCGTCGCCACTGGCAAACGCTTGTTGCAGCAGCGCTTGCGCCTCGTGCAACTCGGCCTCGCTGGCGCCGGGTTTGGCCGCCAGCAAACGACCCAGACGAGCCTGAGCGCGGGGCGACGTTTTGGCCGCCTCGCGGTAAGTGGCTTCGGCTTTTTTCAGCTGCTCGGCGTCGCGGCTTTCCATCCAGATATCGGCCAGACCGACCTGCGCCTCGGTGTAACCCAAGTCCGCCAGCGCCTGATAGTTGCGCTGGGCAGTGGCCGCGTCGCCATTTTTCAGTGCTTCATTGGCCAGACGCTGATCGGGCAGGCCGGAGCAGCCGGCGAGGGCCAGGGTCAGCAGGCAAAGCGTAGGGAAGGCGTTCTTCATGATTACAGACCTGCTGCCGAGGCTTTGCTGATCAGCCAGTCCATCGACGGACCGCGGTCACTGCGCACTTCAACCGGGCGACCGGCCAGGGCGCTGTCCAGCGGGGCATCGGGCTTGATCTGTACGCGGATGTCGGATGACAGGTCATCGCTGTTCAAGCTGGTGCTGCTGATGATTTTGCCGGTGCGCTGGTAGTCTTCACCCGCCACCTGGAAGTTCACGCGGGCACCCGGCAACACGTCGCCAAACTGGCGATAGCTGAAGCGAGCGGCAATGTTGGCTTCGCTGGTGCGCGGCACCAGTTTGAAAATCACGTCGCCTTTGCTGGCGTATTGGCCATTGGCAACCACTTGCTCGGCCACCACGCAATCACACGGCGAGGTCAGGGTGCCGGTCATTTGCTTGCCAAACAGGGTTTCGATATTGGCCGGCTGCAACTGGTTTTCGTCCAGATGGCCTTTGAGCACGTCGAGCATGCTGGTGCTGAAGGTCGCAATTGGCGCGCCATTGGCCGCCAGGTTGTCGTCTTTGACCAGGCTTTGCACGGTGCCGTCGCGGGGCATGGTGATGTTCAGGCCGGGGACGCTGACCAGCGCCGACTGGGCGTGGGTGACGAAGTACACGCCGTACACCGATTTGACGATAAAACCGAATGCCACCAGCCCGACGACAAATACGCCGGCACTCAGCACCACGGCTTTCATGCGACCGAACGGGGTCATGCCGCTGCCGCCATCCTTGACCTTGCGCGCCTTGGTGAAGTTGTCGCGCTGCAAGGTGGCGAGCACTTCGCCCATGGTCACGATATCGCCGCTCAGGTGCGAGGTGATGAGGTGACGCAAGGTGGAGATGTCCTGTTGATCGAGGTTCTGGAACTGGCAACCGACGCGTCCGCTCTGGCGGTCAACGTTGCGTACCAGCAGCTCCACGTCCATCGCCAACCCCAGGTTGTCGATCACAAACTGCAAGCGGCCTTTGTGCACTTCGCCAACGGCCAAGGATTGGTTGGCGGCGTAAAAGCTCAGGCCTCCGGCCGACAGGTCAATGATGCTGACTTCCATCGGTGTGCGGTCTTTGCCGAAAAAGCGCAGCTTGGCCGGGATTTTGACCCGTGCGTGCTGACGCTGGGCTTCGGATTCGTGGACAACGTTGGTGTTTACTTGAGTGTTCATAAGGTCTTGTTCCTGGTTAATTCGATCGGGTCGGGTCAGACCATCGTCAGCAGCACGGCAACAAAGATGCTGGCGGCCGAGAAGGTCATGGTCCGAGACGACCAGGTGTTGAACCAACGTTGAAAGCTGGCCAGATCACGGGTCAATTTGGTGTCCTGACGGGTCCAGGATTGTTGGTCGAGGCGGAAGAACACGTAGATCTTCACCAGCGCACCCACAATCTGGTTGTAATAAAGAATCAGCGGGTAAGCCGGGCCGATGCTGTGCCCGGAGCAGGCCAGCAACAGGGTCAAAATCAGGCGCGTGATGCCGATCCACAGCAGGTAGGCGATGAGGAACGTGATGCCGTATTTGGCGCTGGCAATCAGCGCGACGGTCAGGCCGAGCAACGAGGTCCACATCGAAATGCGCTGGTCGAACAGCACCACACTGGTGAACAGGCCGAGGCGCTTGACGCCCAGCCCCAGTGCCCGGGCGTTCTGCCGCAGGTTGTTGCCGTACCAGCGGAACATCAGTTTGCGGCTGGCCTTGATGAAGCTCTTTTCCGGCGGGTGTTCAACGGTGTGAATGGCCGCGTCCGGCACGTAGAACGTGTCGTAGCCCAGGCGCATCAGGCTGAACCAGCTGGACTTGTCGTCGCCGGTCAAAAACTTGAAACGGCCCAGACGCCAGTGCTGCAACGAGTCGCTTTCTACGTCGGCAATAAAGTCCGGGTCAGTGACCACGTTGGCGCGAAAGACCGACATCCGCCCGGTCATGGTCAGCACGCGTTTGGACAGGGCCATCGAGCACATGTTGATGTGGCGCTGGGCGAAGCGCAGCTTGTGCCATTCACTCATGATGTAACCGCCGCGCACTTCGCAGAACTCGTTGGTGGTCAGGCCGCCGACATTGCCGAACAACTGGAACCACGGCACGGTTTTGCGCACGACGCCGGGGGCGAGCACGGTGTCGCCGTCGATCACGGCCACCACGGCACGGCTGTCCGGCATGTGCCGCGAGATGGCGCGAAAACCAAAGGCCAGGCCGTCGCGCTTGCCGGTACCGGCAATGCGTACGAAGTCGAGTTTGACGCGCTCTGGCGGGTTAAGGCGCTCCCACATGCTCTTGACCAGCAGCTCGTCGGACATTTCCACCAGCGAGCACACCACTGTGGTCGGCAGGCCGCATTCGATGGCTTCGCGAATGACCGAGCTGTAGACCTGCGCGGTGGTCAGCGCGTCGATACGAAAGCTGGTTACCATCAAAAACACATGGGACGGGTCTGCCGCTTTGCCCAGCTTGCGCACTTTGCGTCGCAGGTGCGGATACACCACATATAAAAACAGCATGCCGCGCAGGAAGTGCGTGGCACCCATTGAATAGCGCCAGATACCCACGGCGCCAATCAGGAAAATAAAGTTTTTCGACTCGGAGTCGAAGGTCGATGTCGGCAACGCCAGCGCGAGGCCCATCAACAGCGTGAGGTAAAACAGCCAACCGGCGGCTTGGAGAAGGCCGTGTTTTAGCCTGAGCATAATGAGGTTCCGTTTGAGCATGGAGGCTGTGATGCGCAGAGCGTGTAGTCGCTGGCGCAGGCTGCGATCGTTCGAAGTGTCAAAGATCGCAGCCCGTTTCACTCGTCAGCGGCTACAGCGCTGTTGTTACCAGCAAATGCCTTCGGTACGGCCGACGGTGCAGGTGGCTTTGGACATGAAGCCCACCAGGTCGATGACCTGTTTGCCCTGTGGCGCGGTTTCGGCCAGCGCACGGAACTTCTCATCGCGGTTGCCCAGGATGATCACGTCGCTGTTGTTGATTACGGAGTCGAAGTCCGAGTTGAGCAGGGACGACACGTGGGGGATTTTGGATTCGATGTAGTCTTTGTTCGAACCGTGGACGCGGGCGTATTCGACGTTGGTGTCGTAGATGCTCAGGTCAAAGCCCTTGCCGATCAGCATTTCGGCCAGTTCCACCAGTGGGCTTTCGCGCAGGTCGTCAGTACCGGCCTTGAAGCTCAGGCCCAGCAGGGCAACTTTGCGCTTGTCGTGGCTGGCGACGATGTCGAATGCGTTTTGCACTTGCGACACGTTGCTGCGCATCAGCGAGTTGAGCAGCGGCGCTTCCACGTCCAGCGAGCTGGCACGGTAGGTCAGGGCGCGCACGTCTTTTGGCAGGCACGAGCCGCCGAACGCAAAACCCGGACGCATGTAGTACTGCGACAGGTTCAGGGTTTTGTCCTGACACACCACGTCCATCACTTCGCGGCCATCGACGCCGACAGCTTTGGCGATGTTGCCGATTTCGTTGGCGAAGGTGACTTTGGTGGCGTGCCACACGTTGCAGGTGTACTTGATCATCTCGGCGACTTCGATGTCCTTGCGGATGATCGGGGCGTCGAGTTCTTCGTACAGCGATTGCAGCACGTCACCGGAGGCTTTATCGAACTCGCCGATAACAGTCATTGGCGGCTGGTCGTAGTCGGCAATCGCGGTGCTTTCGCGCAGGAATTCCGGGTTGACCGCGACGCCGAAGTCGACGCCGGCCTTTTTACCCGAGCACTCTTCGAGGATCGGGATGACCACATTTTTCACGGTGCCCGGCAGCACGGTGCTGCGTACCACGATGGTGTGGCGCGATGTCTTGTCGCGCAGCACGGCACCGATTTCGCGGCACACGGCTTCGATGTAATTGAGCTCCAGGTCGCCGTTTTTCTTGCTCGGGGTGCCGACACAGATCATCGACAGGTCGCTTTCGCGGATAGCCGAAGCAAAGTTGGTGGTGCCGCGCAGACGGCCATTCTGGATGCCCTGGGCGAGCAACTCGCCAAGGCCCGGTTCAACGATGGGCGATTTGCCGAGGTTGATCAGGTCGATTTTGTCCTGAGAGATATCTACGCCGATCACTTCGTGACCACGGGCGGACAAACAACCGGCGCACACGGCGCCAACGTAACCCAAACCAAATATGCTGATGCGCATCGCAATTACCTCTGTCTTGTATAGGCCAATTAATGGCCGGACTTAAAGTGTGGGCGCACTTGGAACTACGGCACATAAAAGCCGTAACGCCGGGTGCAGGCATCGTTAAGTTTTAAGTTGTTGGAAGTTGCACATTTAATGTGCAACTCATCACTATCAGTAAGGCATGTCAGATGATGGGGACGGCCTTGGGTGGGCGCCTGGCGCCGCGCTCTCTCTTATTTTTAGCCTTTGAAAACAAAGGGTTATAGCTATGTTTCAGTCACCTTTGTTTTGGCTTTTTAACAACCGATAACACCAGGGAGTTGGTCTTATCTGTGTAAGTGATATCTCACAAGCTCTGTAAGAATCGTTACGGGTTGTATGAGCGGAGGTATCGGACATAGTTCCGGGCCGTTCATCCCGTTTTCGACGAAATTTAACAAAATGAAAAATGATGGCACTGGTTCCATATTGATAGCACTTCAGGTTTTACCCTTTAGTTATAGGGTGTTGATCAGAGGGGATAGTTAAGTGCCACTATGGATAAATAAATTAGGTGCCACTATGAAAAAAAGTCACATCTGTCGAGTGAATTTAAGTTCATGGATATTTCAAGACGTATTTTTGGCGTCAAATATTTGGCTATTAGGGGTGAAGTGTGAGAGGGGTCATGCACAGGTGAGCTCCCCGTTCAGGCCGGGGAGCGTCAAAAAGGCGGGGGTTATTCGGGGGCGTGGTCGCGCAAAAAGACCAGCGAATCCGGTTTGGATTGCTCGGCGCTGTAGTAGTAACCCTGAGCATCGAACTGCTTGAGCTGTTCAGGGGTGTTGATGCGTTCCTTGATCACGAAACGGCTCATCATGCCGCGGGCTTTTTTGGCATAAAAGCTGATGATTTTGTGCTGCCCGTTTTTCAGGTCCTTGAATTCGGTGTTGATGATGCGCGCGTTCAGGGCTGATTTCTTGACCGCCGAAAAGTACTCGTTGGACGCCAGGTTGAGCAGCACATCATCGCCCTGGGCGGCCAGTGCTTCGTTGAGCCACTCGCTGATGCGCGTGCCCCAGAAGGCGTACAGGTCTTTGCCCCGCGGGTTGGCCAGTTTGGTGCCCATCTCCAGGCGATACGGCATCATCAGGTCCAGCGGGCGCAGCAGCCCGTATAGCCCTGAAAGCATGCGCAGATGGGTTTGCGCGTAATCAAAATCCGCCTCGCTGAAATCCACGGCATTGAGGCCGGTGTACACATCGCCCTTGAATGCCAGCAACGCTTGTTTGGCGTTTTCAGGGGTGAAAGCAGGTGTCCAACTGCCGAAGCGCGCGGCATTCAGGCCGGACAGCTTGTCGGACAGGTGCATCAGCTCGCCAATCTGCTGCGGGCTCAGTTCGCGCAGTTGGCCGATCAACGCCTGTGAATGATCCAGGTAGTGCGGCTGGGTAAAGCGCTGGGTGGCCGGCGGCGTCTCATAGTCGAGGGTTTTAGCGGGTGAAATCACCATCAGCATGGGGTCGTCTCCTTTAAGCGTCGGGGGATTCTAGGGGGTTGGGCGGTTTGACTCCACCTATGACGCCGATAGAACGCACAGGCCGCTGATGAAAGGGGCGGGGTGGAATCTGGCAGGGTCTGCATGCGAGGACAGCGACGGAGTATCAAAAGGCATTTGTTGGGCAGCAGGTTATAGTGCGCACAGTTTTTACAGGGAGATTGATTCGTGCGTATTGCTCTTTTCTTGTCGGCCTGGCTGGTGTGCCTGAGCACGGTGGCGGCGCCCAATGAGCCCGCAACGCTGGATCGCAGCACGTGGCCAGAGCCGTTAATCAGCCCGGCTCTGTTCGATGTGGCCTCGCGGGCAGAAATCCTCACCTTCGCCCATGCCCTGTTAACCAGTGAAGCGCTGGACGAAGCTGCGCTCAGTCAGCGTCTGGGGTTGAAAATCATCAACATGGATGCGATTGATACGGTCCGTCAGCGCCTGTGGCAACGGCTGTTAGCCAACTACAACCTTGCCCAGCAGAGCTGCGATCAGGACGCATCGTTCTGTTATTACGTCGACGGGATGGACAGCCTGCGCGAGCAAGCGGGCAAGTTCGAGATCGCCGAAGACTCGTTCTACGTGAACTGGGCCGAGCCGAGCGCCACGTTTCATCGTCACTACCTGGACGAGCTGTTACGGCTCGCCGCGCTGTTCCCGCAGACCGGCAGTGAGATCGCACTCTACGGTGAGCATGAGTTCAATGGCGAGGCGATGAATGACCGGCTGTTCATGCTGTCCTTCGACAGCGGCCCCACCCAACTGCCCGGCACCACGGACTGGCTCACCGACTACCTGCGCAAACAATCCCTGAGCGCGACGTTTTTTGTCTTGGGCAACAGCGTGCAGACGCGGTTGAACAAGCAGTCCGAGCAGCAGTTGCAGGCGCTCTATAAAGGGCAGTGCGTTGGCGTTCAGGGGTGGGAGTACCGTTCGCACAGCCATTGGAACGATTGGCAAGATTCAATCCTGCGCAGCACAGCGTTGGTCAAGCGGGCCATTCCCGACAGTTACGTGCCTTTATTCCGCCCGCCGTATGGGCACCGTCGTGAAGACAGCGGGCCTTTTTTTCAATCCCAAGGGCTGCGTGTGGCGCTGTGGGATATCGATTCGCAGGACATGGCGTCCAGTTTGAGTGCCGAGCAATCGGCGCAGCGGGTACTGAGCCTGATGTTGCTCTGGCGTCATGGGGTGGTTGCCTTCCATGACACTCAAAACAAAGTGCGTACCGCGTTGCCCTGGCTGATGAAAGCCACGGCCCAGAGCGGCATTGGTTGGGAGGAGTGTGCGGCCTTCGGCAAATAACAGCCGCAGGCAAAGCCCGCCGGTCAAGGCGGGCGGTGAGCTTACAAAAGGTGCAATGCCACGTCGCTGCCAACGCGCAGGTATTCGACTTGAGCGATGAGGGCGTCTTTGACAATGGCCTCGCCGGTGTCCGTCAATTTGGCTTTTTTGGCGTCGATGACCGACAACTGCAGCAATTGCATGGCCACATCCATCGCTTTTTGAAAGGCGGTGATGTTGTTGTGCAGGCCAAATTCGCGGATGACCGCATCCATACGCTCATCGGCATTGTCACGAAGTTGTTGGAATTCGGTGATAGACGCACTGCCGTCCTTGTAAATCTCCAGCAGCATCTGTTCCAGGGTTTTGGAAATAGGGGTCATACAACGTCCTTTGGCTTTAGCAGTAAGTGGGCGCCGGTCTGAATCAGCCCGTGCGCAACGAAGCTTAGTGCTGCCAAAAAGAAGGGCGGGTAGGCGTCCTCGCTGCTGTGTGTAAGAGCGGTCCGGCCGTTTGGGGGGAGGATTCGAATCAGGCGTTGTGGTGCCCGAAACAGGCGAATGTGGGTCCTGAAATGAGCCCGTGCTGTTTCAGGTAATTACTAAGCCTAGTAGCGGTTTGGCATTGCGCCAAGGGCTATTCGTCTTTCTGAAAAAAATAGTGCCCGGCCGCGAAAAAGACTTTTTCTTGTCACACTTTTTGGAGTATTACGAAGACAGACCGCCGAAACCTGCCACACAGGTGGCGTCTTTCAGGACACCACGGGGCAGGTGATCAGGCCGTCATATCGAGGCGCAGCACTGTTGAGGTATTGCGTCGAATGGCTCCCACAAAGGTGACCGAGTATGGATGATCACGGACGCACGCCTTCCTCCAACCAGCCAATCCTTTATGTACTCGATACCAATGTTCTGATTCACGATCCCAACGCCCTGCTCAACTTCGAGGAACACCACGTCGCGATCCCGATGACGGTGCTCGAAGAGCTCGACAAACTCAAAACCGGCAAATTACTGGTGGCAGCAGAATGCCGTCAGGCCATCCGTTTGATTGATCAGGTGCTGGGTGTGGCTTCGCCCGAAGACGTTGAAAAGGGCGTGCCCATCGAGCGCGGCAAAAGCGGCCCCAAAGGCTTTCTGTCGATCCTGATGAACAAGCGCAGAGAACCCAATGCGCTGCTGCCTGAAACCCTTAACGACAACATCATCATCAACCAGTTGATTGATTTGCACGCCCGCTCGCCCGAAATTCAGGTGGTGCTGGTAACCAAAGACATCAACATGCGCCTCAAGGCCCGGGCCTGCGGGATTGAGTCCGAGGATTACAGCACCGATCAGTTGGTGGACGACGTGTCGATGCTGTCACGCGGCTATCACACCATGACCGGTTCGTTCTGGGACCGCGTCAGCAAGGTAGAAACCCGTCAGGGGCACGGCAGCACGTGGCACCAGGTGCAACTGATCGAAAACCTGCCCTCGGTTCACATCAACGAATTCATCATCGACGAACAGGGCTTCGTGGGCTGGATCAAGGAGGTGCGCAAGGACCACCTGCTGATTCTCGACATGCACCAGGAGCCCTTGCTTCATCAGGAAGCCTGGGGTCTCAAGCCGCGTGACATTTACCAGGGGCTGGCGCTGTATGCCCTGCTTGATCCGGACATCCATCTGGTGAACCTCTCGGGCGCCGCGGGTTCGGGCAAAACCATCCTCGCGCTGGCCGCAGCCATTGAGCAAACCATGGTCAGCAAGCGTTACCGGCGGATCATTTGTACCCGCAGCGTGCAAGGGCTGGACCAGGAGATCGGCTTCTTGCCCGGCACCGAGGCCGAGAAAATGGAGCCGTGGCTGGGGGCGATCACCGACAACCTGGAAGCGCTGCACATGGACGATGAAAGCACCCACGGCAGCGTGGACTACATCCTGAGCAAGGTGCCGTTGCAGTTCAAATCCCTGAACTACATCCGGGGCCGCAGCTTCCAGCAAAGCCTGATCTTGATCGACGAATGTCAAAACCTGACCCCGCATCAGATGAAAACCATCATCACCCGTGCGGGCGCGGGGTCCAAAGTGGTGTGCCTGGGCAACCTGGCGCAGATTGATACGCCTTACCTGTCGGCCACCAGTTCGGGCCTGACTTACCTGACGGAGCGTTTCAAAGACTTCCCGAACGGTGTTCATATTGCCCTGCAAGGGGTGCCTCGTTCGATACTTGCCGAGTACGCCGAATCGCACCTGTAAACCTGTCATTTCACTCCAGATCCGGGCGGCCATGAGCCGCCCTTTTTTTTGGCAAAACGTGCCCTGAAACGCCGTGGCTGAAAAGGGCCAACTGCGCAAGAAGTTGCGCACTCATTTGTGGATAAACCTGTGAATACATTGCTACAGGCAATATGCCTATTGGTCTGTAGAGGAGTGCGCAAGAAGTTGCACAGTACTGCGCAACTTCTTGCGCACTTTTCCCCTGTTTTTGGCCCCAAAAACACCCTCTCAAAAATCCGATTTCGCTATGTGTTTGCTTTAAAAGGAATTCCTAAAAGCTGGCACGAACCTTGATTAATCGATTCAGCGCTTGAGCGATTGTGTGGCCTCTCAAGTGCCTGTTTTCAGCAAGGAGAACCTCCATGGCGGAGCCGAATTTCATGCCCCTCGCGGGCCCCCGGCAGGGGCTAATTATTGCCGCTGCGAACACTGCATTTGGGTGGGGACACCCTGTCGGGACGCGCGTGCAAACCGGGGCATGTTTCAAGGCGTCTGCCAATGCGCGTCGGCTGCTTTTCGGTGCCGAGGCCGGGTGTTCACCTGTGGTTGGTTGTGACCGACCTGCTGCCTGAAGGCAACCCTCGTTCATCACGCAGGTTGCCGTTCCTAACGTTGAGGTGTTCACCCGAGGAGTCATGGATGTTCAGTCCAGCCAACGAAACGCAATTTACGCTCACCATCCAGGGGCTTAAGCATGACCTGCGCGTGCTCAAGTTTCATGGGCAGGAGGCGATCAGTACCCCCTTTGCAATCACCGTGGAGCTTGTCAGCGAACGCTCCAGTCTTGACCTTGAGCGCGTGCTGCACCAGCAGGCATTTCTGGCGTTCAACCGCCATGGCAACGGGATTCACGGGCAGATTTATCGCATTGAACAAGGCGAGTCGGGCAAGCGTTTTACCCGCTACAGCCTGACGCTGGTGCCCCACCTGGCGTACCTGCGCCATCGCACCAACCAGCGGATCTTTCAACAGCGCACGGTGGCGCAGATCATTGCCTGCGTGCTTGAAGAACACGGCATTCAAGGCGATACCTATCAGTTCCAATTGAATGCCAGCTACCCGCCGCGAGCGTACTGCGTCCAGTACGACGAATCAGACTTGCACTTCATTCAGCGGCTCTGCCACGAAGAAGGCATTCACTACCACTTCCAGCATGGCGAACAGTCCCATGTGCTGGTGTTTGGCGATGATCAGACCGTCTTCCCGCGACTGCGCCGCCCCACGGCCTACGTACAAGACAGTGGCATGGTGGCAGATGAGCCTGTTATCCGGCAGTTCAAGGTGCGGTTTGAAGCCCGCCCCAGCCGTGTCACGCGCCGCGATTACGATTTCGAAAAATCCGGTTTTGTGATCGAAGCCGACCACCGTCCCGAGGTGCAGACCCCACAGCCCGATCTGGAGGACTACGACTATCCCGGTCTGTTCGTGACGCAAGATCGCGGTAAGCCCCTGACCCGACGCGCCCTTGAGCGGCACCGCGCCGACTACCTTCAGGCCGAGGGCAACAGCGATCAGCCGACGCTGGTCACGGGGCATTTTCTCTCCCTCACCGGGCACCCGCGCAAAGAATGGAACGACCTGTGGCTGCTCACTGAAATCCACCACCAGGGTTATCAGCCGCAAGTGCTGGAAGAGAGCACCTCCTGCGACCTCGAACCGGATACGGACGCGTTCGAACAGGGCTACCGCAACACCTTCCTGGCCACGCCGTGGGATGTGTTTTACCGCCCCAAACAGGCTTACCCCAAACCCCGGGTGCTGGGCAGTCAGACCGCGTTAGTGACCGGGCCTGCGGGGGAAGAGATCTATTGCGACGCCTATGGGCGCATCAAGGTCAAGTTCCATTGGGACCGTGCAAGCCAGGGGGATGACACGTCCAGCTGTTGGCTGCGCGTGGCCTCTAGCTGGGCAGGCAGCAGCCACGGCAGCGTGACGATCCCGCGGGTCGGCATGGAAGTGCTGGTCACTTTTCTGGAAGGCGACCCCGACCAGCCTGTGGTCAGCGGCTGCCTGGCCAACAGCCGTCACCCGGTGCCTTATCCACTGCCGGCCAACAAGACCCGCACGGTATTGCGCAGCCGCAGCACCCCCCACAGCACCGGGTTCAACGAATTGCACCTTGAAGACCGCGCGGGGCAGGAGCTGATCTACCTGCGCGCCCAGCGCGACATGCAACGCAAGGTCGAACACGACTGCCGCCTTGAGGTGGGCAACGAGCGGCATGAAACCATCACTGGCAACAACATCGTGGTGCTGGAGGCCGAGGACCATCGCACCGTGGCTGCGGACCGCAAGGTCGAGCTCAAGGCCAATGACTATCTGCACGTCGCCGTCAGCAGTCACACCCGCGTGGGGCAAGCACTGGTGGCCGAAGCCGGGCAGGAAGTGCACATCAAGGCGGGCGCCAACCTGATTCTCGACGCGGGTGCGAGCCTCACCCTGAAAGCGGGCGGGGAACACATTGTCATTGGCGGCGGGGGGATATTCAGCAGCTCCCCGATTCAAATCGGCGGTGCTCCGGCCAGCGGCACGGCTGCCGCCCCGTTGCTGCCGGGGATGCTCGGGCTCATGGCCACGCCGTCCTTGCTTGAGCACGGCCAGGACCCGACCGCGCAGGCCTCGCCAGCCCCTCAAACGCCACTGCCCCCCAAGCCCGTCTGCAAGGACTGTTTACTCGCCGCGCAGGCCAAGGGCGAAGCGTTAGTGGCGCGTTGATATTCAGGTCACCAAAACAATAAGAGAAGGGAAGGAAAAGCCATGACCACGAACGCAAAAGAATGGCTGCATCACTTGATGGGCGAAGCCCGCAGTGCCGGAATCGATCATCTGGACCTGCTGCTTAACGGCGCCGTACTGCCAGAGGCGCTGTTACCGCCGCTGCTGGCACTGAGCCCGGCGCCTGAGTGTCAGTGGCTGCTTGAGCACACCCCCGAACAGGCGCTGGCTCATCAGGGGCCGGTGTTACTGCGCATCGCCCTGGGGGATCAGGCGCACATTGCAGCGACAGCGCACTTATTCACCGCCGTGCACGCGCAGTTTTGCGTGCTGGCCCTGATCAGCCGTTGGCCTTTCGACAAACTGGCCGTGCAATTGCGTGGCGCCACCCAGGCAACCTGGAACAAAGGCACCAGCAGCGGCGTGTTGCGCTACTACGACACGCGCCTGTTCAGGCATTTTTGCGAGCAACTCGACCCTGAACAACTGGCGCCTTTCCATGGCCCGGTGTGCCGCTGGCACTGGATCGACCACGACGGCAAAAAGGCCTCGCTGTGCGGTCTGGACATCAACCCCCAGGACCACAGCGCATTGACCGGCCTGACCTTAAACGCAGCGCAGGTCCAGCCGTTGCACGCCCTCAGCGCAGCCCTCCAGTGGCTCAAAAAAAATGACTGCACGCCTGCCCAACATGGGTTCACCAGCCATGAAGCGCTGATTCGATGCCTGACAGGCATCCACCTGAACCTCAGCCGCCAACAGTTGGAAAAACCACAACACGAAGCCTTCATCGCCAGCGCACTGAGCGAATTCCCGCCCTTAAGCCTCACCCCCAAGAAGGCCGCCTTATGACCCGCGCAGCTTGGCTCATCGTCATCAGCGGCCTTGCACTGCAAGGCTGCACCCCGCCAAAGCCCGTGCGTCTGGGTGCCCCCATCGAGGGGTATAGCCATACCTCGGCGGCGATTAACCGGTTTTCTGTGAACAGGGGGGGCGGGCCAA
>NZ_JAZEVV010000008.1:0-151922 GCF_036668715.1 Pseudomonas sp. ESBL9
CTCTGCAACATCAACCACTTGCGCTTTCGATCTCTCGTCAGCGGGAGGCGAATTCTACAGCGTTACACGCTGCTGTCAACACCTCATTTCCTGCTTCGATGATTTGAAGCTGGCATCGTCAAAACCGCCTAACTCATTGAAACTCAAGGAGTTTTCCGTTTCGACTGCGCCGGAAGTGGGGCGAATTATAGGCCGCTGAAATTCTGAGTCAAGCCCTAATTTTGACTCATGAGGCAGAAACCGTTTTCTTCTTATAGAGACGTGGTATGCGCCGCATCACAAGCGGTATACGCACCACCATCAACACCGCCCCAATCGCCGCGTAAACTGCCCACTCTTTAAGGTCTGCACGAACGATCCAGAGCATATGCAGTAGCCCTAATCCCAAAACCACATAGATAAGGCGGTGCAATTTTTTCCATCGCGCGCCCAGGCGACGCTGGCTGTAACGGTTGGATGTCACCGCAAGTACGAACAACAGCAAGAAACCAAGGCTGCCCACAATAATGTAGGGACGCTTGCGCAGCTCCACCCCCAGCTGAGACCAATCGAAACCCAACACAAAAGCCAGGTAAGCCAACAGATGCAGTATTACGTAAGCAAAACACCACAGACCGATTTGACGTCGCACAGCAACCCAGCCAGCCCATCCTGTCATTTTTTGCAGAGGCGTCATGCAAAGCGTTATCAGCAACAAGATCAGGGTGCCTAACCCCAAGCGATCAACCAGCACCTTGCCAGGATCAGGTCCCAGCACTGAACTCCACGCTTGGAATACCCACAGCAGCGGCCAAATAATCACCCATACAAAAACAAACGAGCGCCAATAAGGAAATCGCATCAATAGTTTTTCCGCAGATCCAGCCCACTATATAAAGAAGCCACCTCGTTGCCGTAACCGTTGAACATCTGCGTCTCGCGTACATTCGGACTGAACAGGCCACTTGGCAGACGACGCTCACGCGCCTGACTCCAGCGCGGATGGTCCACTTGCGGATTAACATTGGCGTAAAAACCATATTCATCGGCCGCGATACTTTGCCAGGTTGTCTTGGGCTGATCTTCAACAAGGCTGATGCGCACAATGGACTTCACGCTTTTAAAGCCATATTTCCAAGGCACCACTAGCCGCAATGGCGCACCGTTTTGATTCGGTAATTCCCGCCCGTACATCCCTACTGCCAGAATTGCCAATGGATTCATCGCCTCATCCAACCGCAGCCCCTCCACATAAGGCCACTCAATCAAAGCGAACCCGGAACGCTGCCCGGGCATGACCTTAGGATCCTGCAACGTCTCAAAGCGGATGAATTTTGCTTTCGAGGTGGGCTCCACCTGCTTAAGCAATGCTGAAAGCGGGAAGCCCAGCCAAGGAATGACCATTGACCATGCTTCTACACAGCGAAGCCGATAGATCCGCTCTTCTAATTGATAGGGCTTCATGAAGTCTTCCAACGCATATCGGCCCGGTTTACCGACCTCACCATCGACAACCACCGTCCATGGCTCAGTCTTTAATGCGCCAGCATATTGCGCCGGATCACCTTTAGCGGTCCCGAACTCATAGAAATTGTTGTAGTGAGTGGCGTCGTTGAAAGGCGTGATTGACTCTCCCTGTACATTCACCGCCTGCCATTTGGTTTTGGGCAGCTTTTCGGCAAACCATGCGGGCGGCGTGCCCGCCTCCACATCAGGGTACATCCTGGGGTCTTGCGCAAGCCCAATACGAGGAAATGCACTCACGGCAAGCCCGGCTAGCGAGCTTCCCAGCAAAGTTCGCCGCGATAGATAGAAGGATTCAGGCGTGACGTCAGACTCTTTACTGTCTGACGTGGAGGGGAGCTTGATGAGCATGGCAACTCCGTAGCATTGAAAGGCTGATGCCCCAATAGACTACGGAGTATGGGAGAAATTACATCACTCGGCGCTTTTGTTCCGGCGCAGATGCAATAAATACTGAATGGGGCCGGACGCCGCATAGGCAAGGAAGACCAGCAGCAGAATGCGCGGCGGATCACTGAAAACCACTGCAAAGACCAGTACCACTGCCAGAATGGCGACAAAAGGTACACGCCCCTTCAAGTCCAGCTCTTTAAAGCTGTTGTACTTGATATTGCTGACCATCAACATGCCTGCAGCAGCTACAAGCAAGGCCACCAGGAACGACATTTTGGAACCCTGAATGCCGTAATCGCTGAATGCCCACACGATCCCGGCCACAACACCCGCAGCAGCCGGACTCGCCAGCCCGATGAAGTACCGCTTATCAGCCGTACCCACCTGAGTATTAAAACGCGCCAGACGCAATGCCGCGCCAGCCACGTAAATGAAAGCGACCATCCAGCCTACTTTGCCCATATCCCCCAGCGCCCAGCCAAACGCGAGCAGTGCGGGGGCGACCCCAAAGGCAACCATGTCAGACAAAGAGTCGTATTCGGCGCCAAAAGCACTTTGCGTATTGGTCATGCGGGCAACCCGGCCATCAAGACCGTCGAGCACCATGGCCACAAAAATTGCGATCGCGGCAAAGGCAAAGTACTTGCTTGCACCTGCCGCATCACCTGCACTCATGGCACTTTGCGCGCTCATCGAGTTAATAATCGAATAGAAACCCGCGAACAGGTTCGCCGTCGTGAAAAGGTTGGGTAGCAGATAGATACCACGATGCCGGACTTTACGGCCTTCGGCGTCATGTCCTTCTTCGACATGCTCATCGATAGGCAGCAGACTATCGGCGTCAGAGGCCTGTTTTGGCTCTTCGGGACGTTCGCTCATGGACATTACCTTGCAACGATATGGAAAGTTTCGATAAAGGTTCACGGCCAACACGGACACGCAAACAGTGATGCTTTATACCAGAAGCCACCCTCTAAACGAAAAAACGCGGCCGAGGCCGCGTTTTTCTTCACGCTACAAACTTAGTTCTTGGCTTTATCGACAATCTTGTTCGCACCGATCCAAGGCATCATCGAACGCAGTTGCTCACCAATCACTTCGATACCGTGTGCCGCGTTGTTGCGACGCTTGGCGGTCATCGATGGGTAGCCAGTGGCACCTTCGCTGATGAACATCTTGGCGTATTCGCCGTCCTGGATACGCTTCAATGCATTACGCATTGCCTGACGGGATTCGGCGTTGATGACCTCCGGACCTGTCACGTACTCGCCGTACTCAGCGTTGTTGGAGATCGAGTAGTTCATGTTCGCGATACCGCCTTCGTACATGAGGTCAACAATCAACTTCAGTTCGTGCAAGCACTCAAAGTAAGCCATTTCTGGCGCGTAGCCCGCTTCAACCAGTGTTTCAAAGCCTGCTTTAACCAGCTCGACAGTACCGCCACACAGAACAGCCTGCTCACCGAACAGATCGGTTTCGGTTTCGTCCTTGAACGTGGTTTCGATGATGCCGGTACGACCGCCACCAACACCCGAAGCGTAAGACAGCGCAACGTTTTTGGCGTTGCCCGAAGCATCTTGGTAGATAGCGATCAAATCAGGAATGCCGCCGCCTTTCACGAACTCGGAGCGCACAGTGTGGCCTGGTGCTTTCGGCGCGATCATGATCACGTCGAGGTCGGCACGCGGAACTACCTGATTGTAGTGAATCGCGAAACCGTGGGAGAAAGCCAGGGTGGCGCCTTTCTTGATATTCGGCTCGATTTCGTTCTTGTACAGCGACGACTGGAACTCGTCCGGGGTCAGAATCATGACCACGTCAGCCGCGGCCACCGCGCTAGCAACGTCAGTGACTTTCAGGCCGTGAGCTTCAGCTTTGGCGACAGTGGCCGAACCTTTACGCAGACCGACAGTCACGTCTACACCCGAATCTTTCAGGTTGCAGGCTTGAGCGTGACCCTGGGAGCCGTAACCAATGATGGCTACTTTTTTGCCCTGGATGATCGAAAGGTCGCAGTCTTTGTCGTAATAAACTTTCATGATTTTCCCTTATATCCAGGCCATTCAGGCCATTAGCACTTATTAGTTTTAGATGCTGAGTACTTTGTCGCCACGGGCAATCCCGGTGACGCCACTGCGAACTGTTTCCAGGATCGAGGCGGTTCCAATCGACTGAATGAAGCTGTCGAGTTTGTCACTGGTACCGGTCAACTGCACGGTATACACACTGGCGCTGACATCAACGATCTGGCCACGAAAGATGTCCGTAGTTCGCTTGATCTCTGCGCGCTGCGCCCCCGTTGCCTTGACCTTGACCAGCATCAGCTCGCGCTCAATGTGAGCACTTTCAGACAGGTCGACCAGCTTGACCACTTCAATCAGCTTGTTCAGGTTCTTGGTGATTTGTTCGATGATTTCATCGTGCCCTACGGTCGTGAGCGTCAGACGCGACAAGGTCGGGTCTTCAGTTGGCGCTACCGTCAGGCTTTCAATGTTGTAGTTACGTTGCGAAAAAAGCCCTACAACACGAGACAATGCACCCGGTTCGTTTTCAAGAAGCAAAGAAATAATGTGCCGCATGATTAAGTACGCTCCGTCTTGCTCAGCCACATGTCTCGCATGGAGCCATCTTTGATCTGCATCGGGTAAACGTGCTCGCTGGTATCGACCTGGATATCCAGGAACACCAAACGGTCTTTCATGGCGAACGCTTCTTCCATTTTTGGCTTCAGGTCTTTCAGGTCCGTAATCCGGATGCCTACATGACCATAAGCCTCAGCCAGCTTCACGAAGTCAGGCAGCGACTCCATGTAGGAATGCGAATGACGGCTGCCGTAGTTCATGTCCTGCCATTGACGCACCATTCCCAGTACGCCGTTATTGAGGCTGATGATTTTTACGGGCAAGTCGTACTGCAAACACGTCGACAATTCCTGAATGTTCATCTGAATGCTGCCCTCGCCTGTCACACAGGCGACATCAGCATCCGGGAAGCTCAACTTCACACCCATGGCCGCCGGGAAGCCAAAGCCCATCGTGCCCAGGCCGCCTGAGTTGATCCAGCGATTAGGCTTGTTAAAACGATAGTACTGAGCCGCAAACATCTGATGCTGACCCACATCGGACGTCACATAGGCGTCGCCCTTGGTCACTTCGCAAAGCATCTCAATGACGGCTTGAGGCTTGATCTTGCTGCCATCGCCCTTGTCGTACGGGAACAAACCGCGATCACCGCGCCACTCATCAATCTGCTTCCACCACGCAGCGACCGCTTCAGCATCGGGTTTTTCGCCAATATCCTTGAGGATCGAGACCATTTCGGTCATGACGCTTTCGACCGGACCTACGATCGGCACATCCGCCTTGATGGTCTTGGAAATAGACGCAGGGTCGATATCCACATGGATGATCTTGGCATTGGGGCAGAACTTGGACGGACCATTGATCACGCGATCATCAAAGCGCGCACCGACTGCCAGAATCACGTCAGCGTTATGCATGGTCATGTTGGCCGTAAAGCTGCCATGCATACCCAGCATGCCGATGAACTGACGGTCTGTACCAGGGTAGGCCCCCAAGCCCATCAACGTATTAGTGACCGGCACGTTGAGCATTTTCGCCAGTTCGGTCAACGGAGCAGAGCCGCCGCCCAAAATAACGCCGCCACCTGCGTAAACAACCGGACGCTTGGCCGCCAACAGCATTTCCACCGCTTTGCGGATCTGGCCGGAGTGACCGCGAACCGCCGGGCTGTAGGAACGCAGCTTGGCTTTTTTCGGGAAAACGTATTCGAACTTCTCGGCCGGATTGGTCATGTCCTTGGGAACATCAACCACCACAGGCCCCGGGCGACCGGACTGTGCCAGGTAGAACGCCTTTTTCATGACCTCCGGGATCTCCGAAGCATGCTTGATCATGAAACTGTGCTTCACGATGGGCCGAGAGATACCGATCATGTCGGTCTCTTGGAAAGCATCGGTCCCGACCATGGTGCTAGGCACCTGACCGGAGATGATGACCATCGGAATGGAGTCCATGTAGGCGGTCGCAATACCCGTTATGGCATTGGTAGCGCCCGGGCCGGACGTGACCAGAACCACACCGGCTTTACCGGTGGCACGGGCATAGCCGTCAGCCATATGGGTAGCAGCTTGTTCGTGACGAACCAGGATGTGGGACACTTCCGGTTCTTTGAACAGTGCGTCGTAGACATGCAGGAGAGCACCACCAGGGTACCCGTAGATATGTTTGACACCTTCGTCGCGCAAAAAGCGGACGAGCATCTCACCGCCAGATAAAAGCTCCACGTTGTTCACCTCTAAAACGCCAGAATACCGATCGCAAAAAACGAACGGGTCTTAATAGGTTTACTTTTCAGCAGAGCATGAGCGACGGTGGTCGCCGACTACGTCAGCACTGACTGAGCAAGTATTGGGAGCTCCCCAAGTATTGCGGGGTTTTCCCACCCAGCGCGAGGTAACGCGTTGCGGGTGTAACAGGTCGGCGCGGGTGTGCGCCTCATGATCTGCTGAGAGAGTCTGCTTCTGGCAGTCCCTCTACAGCGGACTTTCGATTCTTCTCATTCACCCCACCCAAGTCAAGCAATAATTGCGCTTTTTTCCAACTACGCGCATCTGAACATAGAAGAAACGGGCTTGATGAGGGATAAAACTCGCCTGAATGGCGCAAAGCGGTAGAAATATGCGCACGACTGCCGGAAAAACCGGCAGCCAGGCAATTAACGAGCGTCGACGATCAATTGGTCGAACTTTTTCAGCGCATTACGCAGGCCAAGACTCTCTGACGGCTTGTCGGCATATACCATTTCAGCCATTTCAAGAATGCCCGAAGCATTGGGCAGCGGCAGATCCTGTTCGAGGATTTGTTTCATTCTCACCAGAAAGATCCATTGCAGCCACTGATGGAAGTCCAGCGTATCCACTGAAAAAGGCTCAACACTGCTCAACGCCTCAGCAGTGGGCGATACCTCGTCCCACCAGCCTTGTACGCGCAATTCGCGCTCAATCAGCAACAACTGTTCGGCAATGGCCGGGAAGCGTACATCCATTACAGACTCACCTTGGCTTTTTGACGTGCCGATGCAGCGCCGGCTGCATCACCCTGTTTCTCACGCGCCTGAGCGATCAAACCCCACAGGCTGGCTTGAAGATCCGGACGGCCGCCAGCGAATGTCAGACCGCGACGTGCGAACTGCTCCGCTTGCGCAGCATCCCCTTGGGCCATACGCACCTGCGCCAGGCGATAAAGCACTTGCGGCTCACGGGGCGCTACACGCTGCGCGCGTTCGAGGCTCGACGACGCGCCATTCAGATCACCGGTCGCTTGCTGTTGCTGAGCGGTGGTCAGCAAAGCCAGCACCGGGCCATCCAATTGCTCATCAGCTGCCAGTCCACCACTGCTGGACGGAATACCGCTTGGCGTCACCGAGGTCGGTGCACGGTAAGCAGCGCCAGGTGTGTAGTCGCCAGTGCTGATAGGCGCCGCCGCCGGGCCCGGTGTGATTGGCCCCGGCGTAAACGGCTCGGTGCTGATCGGTGTGGACACCGCCGACGCACCACCGGGAATCATCACCACGACGCCGGAATCCTGAGGGATCGCCTGAGTCTGCGCGGCACGCGGTGCAGTCGCCTGCGGATAATGACTCGCCGTACGCTGAGCAGAAACACGCTCGTTATTGGATACAGGAACGCCCGCGTCGACCACAGGGATAGAACCCTGTTGAACACTGGCGCAACCATTGAGCAAAGCCAGGGCTGTAACAGCCGGAACCCACCACTTATTCACGTCAATTCCTCTTTGCTTAATTCAACCAGCCCTTGACCCAATCCATCACCGCTTCACCGTTTGCAGGCGTTTCGGCTGCACAACTGGCTCCGGCGGGCGGCTCACTGCCGCGAATATACGGCATCTGCACAGCCCCAGGGCAGTTCGCATCGGAACCCTGGCCGGTACGAGGGTCAATCCAGGCCTGAACGATATTATCCGGTTGCGGCATATCCAGCGGCAGAGGGTCGGCTTTGTTCATAAAGCTGGTCCATACCTGCAAGGCGCCCGTTGCACCGGTGAACGGTGTTTTACCGTTGTCATCACGCCCCAGCCAAACGACAGCCAGCAGATCCTGGCTGAACCCGGCAAACCAGCTGTCACGTGAATCGTTACTGGTACCGGTCTTGCCGGCCAACGCCAGGCTCTTGGGCAAAACGTTGTAAACCGAACGCCCTGTCCCCTCACGCATGACGTGCTGCATGGCGTTTTGAATCAGGTAGATGGACCCCGGATCAAAGCGCTGCTGGATCTGGAACGGGTAGCGCTTGAGCGGCTCACCTTCGGCCGTCAGCACACTGCGAATCCCGCGCATCGGGGTATTGAAACCACCGTTGGCCAAGGTTTGGTACATCGTCGCCACTTCCATCGGGCTCAAGGCACCGGCGCCCAGCAACATGGAAGGGAACGCCGGGAACTCACGCTCCACCCCAAGCCGCGCCAGGGTCTTGAGCACATTGGGAACGCCCACTTCCTGCCCCAGTCGCACAGTGCCCAAGTTGTAGGAATTCATCATCGACTGATACAGGAACACCGTTCCGTGGGAACGACGGTCATAGTTCTGAGGCTTCCAGATCTGACCATCGGCGCCTTTGATCGATAACGGCTCGTCCGACAACCAACTGGTCAATGTGTACTGGCTCGGACGTTCAAGCGCGGTCAGATAAACCGCTGGTTTGATCAGCGAGCCAATCGGCCGCACCGCATCCAGTGCCCGGTTAAAGCCGGCATAACCCGGCAGGCGGCTGCCAATCAGCGCCTGCACTTCACCTGTTTCGGGGTTGGTCACCACCATCGCGGCCTCAACCTCATCGGAACCCTTGCGCCCGGCCAACCGTTTGAAGGTTTCTCCGACAGCGGCCTCGGACTTCATCTGCAAGATCGGATCAAAACTGGTGAAAATCCGCAGACCTTCTTCAGTCAAGTCTTCGTCGCGATAGTCTTCACGCAACTGACGTTTAACCAAATCCAAGAAACCCGGGAACGAACTGTCTGCGAGGCTTCCGCGCTTGGTCACGCCCAGCGGCATCTTCTTGGCTGCCGCCACTTGCTCTGCGGTGGCGACACCTTGCTGCTCAAGCAAATCGAGCACCAGGTTGCGTCGTTCAAGCGCACGCTCCGGGTAACGACGCGGGTTATAGGCAGACGGCCCTTTGACCATCCCCACCAGTAAAGCCACTTGATGCAACTTGAGCTCAGACAATGGCTGGCTGAAAAAGAACTGGCTGGCCAGACCAAAACCATGCACCGCTCGCTGTCCGTCCTGCCCGACAAAGACCTCGTTGAGGTAAGCCTCAAGGATTTCGCGCTTGTCGTAGTGCAACTCCAGCAGCAACGCCATCATCGCTTCGGTCAGCTTGCGGCTAAGACTGCGCTCGTTGGTCAGGTAGAAGTTTTTCACCAATTGCTGAGTCAGCGTACTGCCACCCTGGCGCATTTGCCCGGAAGACGAGTTGACCCAGATAGCACGGGCGATCGACTTCGGCGACACCCCCAAGTGATGGTAAAAATCGCGGTCTTCAACCGTTACCAGGGTTTCCAGCAGAAACGGAGGCACCTGATCGATGTTGATCAGAATGCGGTCTTCGAGGTTCTTCGGGTACAGGCCGCCAATCAGCAGCGGCTCAAGGCGCACCACGGGCAGCTTGGCGCCATTGGAGGTCGACAGTTCGGCTACGTAATCACCGGAGAAGCGCACACGCACCGGCTGCGCCTTTTCAGCGCCTTCATAAAACTGGAAGCCGCGGGTGTTGAGATCAACCGTATTGCCATTGACCGACGCGGCACCCGGGCCACTGACCGCGCTCTCGCGGCGATAGCCCAAGGCATCAAGTTCGGTGAGAAAGTCGTTCTTGGCCAGCTTTTGGCCGACGAACAGCTCCAGCGGCCTGGCGTAAACCTTGGCCGGGATGGTCCAGCGTTTGCCGGAGAACTTCTCCTGAACGATCGCATCGAGGTAGACGGCGAAACCTGCCAGTACAACCAGGCCGACCAGACTGAGCTTGAGCGCCCAGCCCAGCCATGGGCGCAGGCCGCCACGGGAGGGACGTTTGGAACGGGAACGGGGGGATCGGGTACGAGTCATGGCGGCGGATTATACGCACTTTGTTCATGTTCAACATGCGCAGCCCGGCGGTTTGCAGTACCGCCGTCAGGAGCCATAATGGCCCATTGAATTTTCCCCGTCTTGAAGGACCAACCGTGAGCCAGAACCTGATCGCCGCGCTACAGAACCCGAGCCTATACCCGCATGAAGTCGATGGGTTTCAGGTAATCGAAACGCACATTTCCTGGGTAATCCTCACTGGCCCGTATGCCTACAAGCTGAAAAAACCGGTCAACTTCGGTTTTCTCGACTTCACCGACCTCGATCAACGCCAGTACTTTTGCAATGAAGAACTGCGCCTGAACCAGCGCCTCACTGAAGGGTTATATCTCGACGTACTGCCGATCACCGGCACACCCGATGCGCCTGTGATCGGCGGTGACGGGGTGGCGATCGAGTACGCGTTGAAAATGCTTCAGTTCCCTCAGAGCCAATTGCTGAGCACGCTGCAAGCCAATGGCGAACTGACTGCCGCGCACATTGACGAAATGGCCCAACAAATTGCTCATTTTCATATCCAGGCGCCCCATGTACCGCTGGAACACTACCAAGGCACCCCAGAAGCCGTCATGGAGCCTGTGCGCCAGAACTTCGATCAAATTCGGCCGTTTCTGACAGATAAAGCTGACTTGCAACAACTTGATGCCCTTCAAGCCTGGGCTGAGAGCAGTTTCATCCGCCTTGAACCACTGTTCAAACAACGTAAAGCCGAGGGGTTTATCCGTGAATGCCACGGCGACATCCACCTGGGGAATGCCACGTTGATCGATGGCAAGGTGGTGATTTTCGACTGCATCGAATTCAACGAGCCCTTCCGCTTCACCGACGTCTACGGTGATGTAGGGTTTCTGGCCATGGACCTTGAAGACCGCGGCTTGAAGTGTCTGGCACGGCGTTTTGTCAGCCAATACCTGGAGCTGACCGGCGACTATCAGGGCCTTGAACTGCTGAATTTCTATAAAGCCTACCGCGCGCTGGTGCGCGCCAAGGTCAGTCTGTTCAGCATGCCCGCCGATGCCACCGGCGTTCAACGCGCTGCCACCCTGCGCCAATACCGCAACTACGCCAACCTCGCAGAAAGCTACAGCACGATTCCATCGCGCTTTCTGGCAATCACTCACGGTGTTTCAGCCGTCGGCAAAAGCTCGGTCGCCATGCGTCTGGTCGAAGCGCTGGGCGCTATCCGTCTGCGCTCCGATGTCATCCGCAAACAATTGTTCGGTGAACAGCAGCCTGAAAATGCTGTGGGTGAAGGGATCTACAGCACCGACGCCAGCGAAACCACTTACAAAAAAATGCATGAGCTGGCCGCAACCGTGCTGCGCGCAGGTTTCCCGGTCATCATTGATGCCACCTACCTGAAACGCGAACAACGTGACGCCGCTGCCAGCGTGGCCGAGTCCACCGGTGTGCCGTACCTGATCATCGATTGCGACGCACCGGACGCCGTGATCGAAGGCTGGCTGGCTCATCGTCAGACTCAAGGCACCGACCCGTCCGATGCCACCCTCGACGTGGTGCACGCTCAACGTGCCAGTCGCGAGCCGCTGGGCGCTGACGAAGTGCAGCGCAGCAAGCGTATTGAAACCAACAACAGCAAGAGTCTGGACACCTTGATCGAGGACATTCGTCAGCGCTTGCCAGGCCTGTAATAAGGCCGAGTGACCGCGAGGCGCTAAAGGTTCGCGGCCACTCAATAGTGGCACTATAATGGCGTCATAAATCCAACAGGAGACGCCCCATGAGCCGCCCACAATTGCTTGATTCGGCGCTGTACGCGCTGTTGCACAAAGACGATATCGCCGGTTTCAATCAGGAACGTCCGCAAGGGCCCATCGATATGCGCGGCGGCGATTTTCGAGGCTTGGATTTACGGCAGTTGAACGCCCAGGACGTGGATTTCACCGACAGCTATTTCCGCTCTGCCGATCTCCGGGGGGTGGACTTGCGTACAGCCTGTATCGAGGGTGCGAGTCTGGCCCATGCGCAGATTTCAGGGGCCTACTTCCCGGTTGAATTGACAGCGGACGAAATTTTGATGTCGGTTAACTTCGGCACTCGTCTGCGTTACCGCACAAAGTAGAAAAATACGACATCCGGGTGAGCGCTTTTGCGTCGGCGCGAACCCGGCTTGTTGACCTTGCCTGGTGGCTCTACCCTCATCGTTTCACTTCCTCTCGGCGGGTTTCCTCGACCCCTGCATTTCACCCTTAAAACACCCTGCTTGTTCCAAAACCGACTAAAGAAGAGCGGTTTTCCTACAGAGCGCTACACTCCTGAAAGACTGACTTGATCCAGTAAACACTGCGCTCGCGCCGTCGCAAGGAGGCTTGATGAACGATGAACTCCAGCATTTGAGAAATCTTGGGAAGACGTCGGCGCAATGGCTGCACGCTGTGGGTATTCATAACCTTTCGGACTTGAAACGGCTTGGTGCGGCAGATGCCTATCGTGCGGTAAAGGCTCGAGGGTTCAGAGCGTCCAAAGTTTTGCTTTATGCCATTGAGGGAGCCTTGCTGGATGTCCACTGGAACGATGTTCCCGCGGAACGCAAAGAAGCCCTCAACAAACAGGTCGAAGGATTGCTCGCTGCGCGCAAAGTCTGATTTTTTTCAACCGCAGTAAAAAAAGCGACAAACTGCTGTTGACTCGATAATGAGAATTGTTATTATTACGCCATCTGGTCGCGAGGCCAGTCGATCTTCTGAAAGGCCCTTGGTTCGGACTCTCAGAAAATCTCCTCATCAGGCTAATCACGGTTATTTGACCCGGCTCTTGCCGGGTCTTTTTTTGCCCGCAAAACGTGTGTAGCGCTGTTATTCAGCCTTGGGCTTAGCGCGCAATGATCAGCGGATGCCCTAATTCCGGGTGCGGCTGCACCAGCACATCCAGCCCGAAGACAGCCTTGAGCAACGCAGGCTGTAACACCGCCTGTGGACAATCCAGCGCACGCGGTTTGCCGTCTTCCAACAGCAACAACCGGTCGCAATAGCGTGCGGCCAGATTAAGGTCATGCAGGATGATCAGGACCGCCGCGCCACGGTCGGCGAACGCCCGAATGGCCTTTAACGTGGTGTGTTGATGCAAAGGGTCCAGCATCGAGGTCGGCTCATCCAGCAACAGCGTTTGCCCACTCTGCCCCGGCCACAATTGCGCCAGCACGCGCGCAAGGTGCACGCGCTGTCGTTCGCCACCCGACAAGTCGAGGTAACTGCGACCCGCCAAGTGTTCAACATCCGCAGCCTGCAAGGCGGCGTGAACAATCTCGGCATCGCGTATGCGGCCTGTCTGGTGCGGCAAACGGCCCATGCCGACAACGTCCTCAACCCTGAATGCGAAATCCAGCGTCGAGGTTTGCGGCAACACGGCCAGTCGCTGGGCCCGCTCACCACCTTTCCATTGACTCAGCGCACGCTGATCGAGCCAGACTTCGCCTTCGGCAGGCGTCAACTCCCCGCACAATGCGGCCAACAACGTACTTTTTCCCGCACCGTTAGGCCCAAGTACGCCGAGGACTTCGCCCGGGCGGACCTCAAGCGTGACAGCCGACAACACGGCTTTTTGCCCACGACGGATCTGCAGATTTTCCGTTCGCAACATCAGTGGCGCCCCCGCAGCAGTAAATACAGGAAGAAAGGCGCCCCCAGAAAGGCCGTCACAATACCGATGGGCAGCTCAGCGGGGGCAAGCGCCAAACGCGCAATCAGATCAGCAAACAGCAGTAAACTCGCCCCCGCCAAGACGGATGCGGGCAGTAACACGCGATGATCGGGCCCGGCCAACAGCCGCACCAGATGGGGCACCACCAACCCTACAAAGCCAATCATGCCCGCTGCCGCCACAGCCGCACCGACGCCCAAAGCAGTACAAAACACCAGTTCGCGCTTCAGGCCCTCCACGTCTATCCCCAAGTGATTGGCTTCAGACTCGCCCAGCAGCAATGCATTCAGCGCCGTTGCCCGGCGTGGCAGCCACAGCGCAACGCCAGCCGTGACCAGCAGCAGCGGCCACAACCGCGCATAGCTGGCGCCATTCAAACTGCCCAGGTTCCAGAACGTCAGCGTACGAAGCGTCGCATCATCCGCCAGATAAGTGAAAAGCCCTACTGCGGAACCCGCTAATGCCGTCAGGGCGATCCCCGCCAGCAACATCACGGCCACATGGGTTTGGCCGTTTCGCCGCCCCAGTCGGTAAACCAGCGCAGTGACTCCCAAGCCCCCCAAAAACGCACAGAGCGACAGCAAGTACGGCCCGATGAAGTCAGGCAACCCACCCAAGGCAGCGCCGCCTACGATGGCAATCGCCGCTCCCAGGGCTGCACCGCTGGAGACCCCGACCAGGCCGGGGTCGGCCAACGGGTTGCGGAACAAGCCCTGCATCGCAACGCCCGACAGCGCCAGCACACCGCCGACCGCCAGCCCAAGCAAGGTACGCGGCAAGCGGATCTGCCCGAGAATCAACTCCGCCTGCTCAAGACCTTCCCCCTGTACCGGCAACCCCATCAACCGCATGGCTGCGCGCAACGTATCGAACAGCGGCAAACTCACCGGCCCAAGCGCCAGCGACAACCAGGTCGCCAGCAAACACAAAAGGGTCAAACCAATAAACAAAGAACGGGGTTTTACCAGCGTTTTCATTGAGCGGCCGCGGCCTCGGGATAAAATTCAACCGTGAGTTGCTTGAGACGCTCCGGCAACCGCGGCCCCAGCCCGCCGACCAGCAGGGTTGGGTCCACTTCATAGAGCCGCCCTGCTTTGACTGCGCGAATCGATGCCAGCACCGGGTTTTCTTTCAACAGGGCTGCACGGGCGGCCTCACCGCTCAGACTGCGATCTGCAAACACCAGAACCTCCGGGTTCAGCCCGGCCAACGCCTCGACCGAGAAAGGCTTGTAGCCGGAATGGGTGGCAAGGTTTCTTCCACCGGCTTGCGTCAGCAACCAATCGGCAGCGGTGTCCTTACCGGCAATCATCGGTTTGCCACCCGCATGACCCAGCAACAGCAGGACGCCCGGCGCCTTATGCGTTGCTTGCAAGTGCTTGACCTGAGCCTGCTGCTGATCCATGCGCTGCTTAAAACGCTCAAAAACGTCCTTGGCGTGAGCTTTATCGCCAAGTAATCGCCCCAAATGCGTCAGCGTCGCTCGCAGGGTGGTCAGATCAGCCTGCGCCGAGAACATTTTAACCGGCACTCCGGCCGCTTTAATCTGCTTCAAGACCTCGGCGGGTCCCATCTCTTGCGTACCGATCAACACATCAGGCCTGAGGCTCAGGATGCCCTCTGCCGACAGCTGACGCTGATAGCCGATGCTGGGCAGGGATTTAAGTGATTCAGGATGTTGGCTAGTGGTATCGACCCCAACCAATTTAGACTCCGCCCCCAACACGCAGACCCATTCCGAGAGTGCCCCACCGGCACTGACCCAACGGTGTGGCAATTCGGCAGCCGAGCTGACAGTCGTGATCACAAGGCCAGCAAAGAGCGTAATCAGGCGAAGATGCAAGCGCATACAAAGGCGTTCCTTTAATAAGTGGGTCAGCGGGAACAGTAAAATCCCGCGCCGTGGACACAGCACATCGCGGAGTAGCCAGCCATTTGATAATTGTTTGCATTTGCGCGTCAACCTATTAACACCCTGTCACCCGCGTCATCTACGCGAGTATCAGCAGCCATTAAGGATTGCCATGAAGTGGTTATGCCCCTCTGAGGACTTGAAAGAAGGCAACAGTCGCGGCTTTCAAATAGACGAATCAGACGTGCTTGTCGTGCGACGCAAGGGCCGGGTCTATGCCTACAAAAACCGCTGCCCGCACCGGGGTGTCCGCCTGGAGTGGCAGCCCGACCAATTTTTGGACGAAAGCGCCAGCCTGATTAAATGCGCCACCCACGCGGCCCTGTTCTTGATCGAGTCCGGCGAGTGCGTGGCCGGGCCTTGCGCCGGGCAATTTCTAACCGGCCTTGACTGCCACGAAGACAGCCAAGGCATCTGGCTCAGCCTTGAAATGTCAGAGGATGACCGCTAAACGGCGGTCCACTCGTACAGCATCAGGTGTCAGGCTTACGCCATACGCCAACACCTGCACGCCCGCTGCGACCGCCTCTTTTAAGGCGGCGGCATAGCCAGGATCAATCTCTGCAGCCGGCCTTACGGCATCAATACCAGTGAGATTGACGCAATACAGCTGCACTGCGCGTACGCCGTCGCGGGCCAAACTCGCAAGTTCTCGTAAGTGTTTGGCACCGCGCTGCGTCACCGCATCCGGAAAAGCAGCGATGGATGTACCGTCAAATCCCAGGGTCACGCTTTTGACCTCAACAAAGGCAAAGCCGTCGGGGTATTCGAGACGGAAATCAATCCGGCTTTTTTCCTGGCCATACGCCACTTCACGCTTAAGCGCCGTAAAGCCGTTGAGTTCAGTGATCACCCCGGCCAGCAGGGCTTCTTCGACCAAGCGATTGGCACGGCCGGTGTTGACGCAGGCCAACCGGCCTTGCGGGGTTTCACTGATTTCCCACGTCCCCGGCAACTTGCGTTTGGGGTCATTGGAGCGACTGAACCAGACCTGCCCGCCCTCGACCATGCAATTGAGCATGGAACCGGTGTTAGGGCAGTGAATGGTCATCAACTCACCGTTCACCGTTTCGATATCTGCCAAAAAACGCTTGTAGCGCTTGATCAAACGTCCTTCTTCCAACGCGGGAGAAAACTGCATCAGCGGTTCCAGCTCTGTAGTCCACGGGCAATGCGCTCTACCGCTTCCTGCAAACGCGGCAGGCTTTGGGTGTAAGCAAAACGCACGTGATGGCCGGCCTGAAAACGACCGAAATCAAGACCGGGCGTGAAGGCGACATGTTGGGTTTCTAGAAAGTGGCGGCAGAACGCGAAGGCATCGCCGCCAAACGCATTGATGTCTGCATACAGGTAAAACGCGCCTTCAGGCTCGACCGCAATCTTGAAGCCCAGCTCGCGCAAGGCGGGCAGCAAGAAGTCACGACGGCGGCCAAACTCGACCCGACGCGCCTCGAGAATGGCCAACGTCTCGGGTTTGAAACACGCCAACGCGGCGTATTGCGCCATGCTCGGGGCGCTGATGTAGAGGTTCTGCGCCAGCTTTTCGAGGTCCGCGACGGCTTCGGGTGGAGCCACCAGCCAGCCCAGGCGCCAGCCGGTCATGCCGAAGTATTTGGAAAAACTGTTCAGCACAAAGGCGCTGTCATCCACTTCCAGCACGCTCGGCGCATCACAGCCGTACGTCAGACCGTGATAAATCTCGTCCACCACCAAATGTCCGTTACGCGCCTTGACGGCCGCCGACAGCGACGCCAGTTCGTCACGGCTGAGCAGCGTGCCCGTCGGATTGGCAGGCGAAGCCACCAGCGCGCCCACACTGTCCTGATCCCAATGGCGGTCCACCAAATCAGCGGTCAGTTGATAACGCACCTCCGGGCCGACCGGCACCAACTGGGCAGCGCCTTCCACCAAGCGCAGGAAGTGTCTGTTGCAGGGGTAGCCCGGATCGGCAAGTAGCCAGTGTTTTCCCGGATCGACCAGCAGGCTGCTGGCTAAAAGCAGTGCACCAGAACCGCCGGGGGTTATCAGAATGCGGCCAGGATCAATGCTCAGCCCGTAACGCTGCTGATAGAAACCTGATAGGGCTTCACGCAGTTCAGGCAGCCCGCGGGCCGCGGTATAGCGGGTTTTTCCCGCTGCCAGCGCCGCCTGCCCGGCCGCGATAATGGGCTCGGCTGTGGTGAAGTCAGGCTCACCGATCTCCAGATGAATCACATCATGGCCCGCCGCTTGCAATTCATTGGCACGCGCCAACAATGCCATGACGTGGAACGGTTCGATTGCGCGACTGCGCGCACTGTAAGACTGAGCCATGAGCCTGCCTTCCTGAGTGAGCAAAAGGCCGATTCTACCCAAGCCCACGCAAGAGGGAGAGCTAAATAAGGTCTTAGCAGCCGCCCCGGTAGAACCAAACGGCGCAAGCTCCGGTCATAGCTCGACTAAATTTAATATTCAGCCATTAATCTCAAGCACTACAGGGTTTGTGCACAAACACCGGCAACAGGCCAGACAACAGGGAGTAGCGCGGCCCGATTTGATCTGGTAAGTTCGGCCGCTTGCAGCCGCAGGGCCGGCAGGTGTCGGTGATGTTGCAATCCTGCGCAATGGATTAGAAGAATGAGAGGCGGTCCATTTCATGCCCACAGAAGCAAAGCAACAGAATACTCAAACGCTTAGCGGCTTCGAGCCCTACGTTGAAATGAAGGGTGAAGAGTACATGGGCGAGCCCATGCGCAAACACTTCACCAAGATTCTGCAAAAGTGGAAACAGGACTTGATGCAGGAAGTCGACCGCACCGTTGATCACATGAAAGACGAAGCGGCAAACTTTCCTGACCCGGCCGACCGCGCTAGCCAGGAAGAAGAATTCAGCCTGGAACTGCGTGCCCGCGACCGCGAGCGTAAGCTGATCAAGAAAATCGACAAGACGCTGCAATTGATCGAAGACGAAGAATACGGCTGGTGCGAGTCCTGTGGTGTCGAGATCGGTATCCGCCGCCTTGAAGCACGCCCAACCGCTGACATGTGCGTAGACTGCAAAACCTTGGCTGAAATCAAGGAAAAACAAGTCGGCAAGTAATCGCCGGCTTGACCAAATGGGGCGTGCGAACGCCCCGTTTTCGTTTCTGAAGCGTGCTCACACAGCACTGCCCTGCTGACACTGCAACAGCGGTCAGGCGCCCTGAAGATACGAGCACAACGGCCTCCCCTCGCACTTCGCACCTAGCGCCAGCGGTTACAGGATCCATGCCATGACGGCTGCATCATCCCCCTCCTACATCGGGCGCTTTGCCCCTACCCCCAGCGGTCATTTGCACTTTGGCTCACTGGTCGCAGCCCTTGCCTCCTATCTGGACGCCCGCTCGGCAGGTGGCCGCTGGTTATTGCGCATGGAAGACCTTGATCCACCCCGCGAGATGCCCGGTGCCCAAGCCGCGATTATTGAAGCGCTGCACCGCTATGGTTTTGAGTGGGACGGTGAATGGATCCGACAGAGCGATCGTCATGACGCCTACGCCCAAGTTGTAGAGCGCCTGTTCAGCCAAGGCCTGGCCTATGCCTGCACCTGCTCGCGCAAACAACTTGAAGGGTATAACGGCGTCTATCCGGGGTTCTGCCGTAACGCCGGCCACTCCATGGAAAACGCGGCCATCCGCGTGCGGGTCCCGGAACTGGAATATGCCTTTACGGATCGCGTCCAGGGTGAGTACCGCCAACACCTGGGCCGCGACGTGGGGGATTTCATCATCCGTCGCCGTGACGGGCTTTACGCCTATCAACTGGCCGTCGTACTGGATGATGCCGCCCAAGGTGTGACCGATATCGTGCGCGGTGCCGATTTGCTGGACTCCACACCGCGCCAGCTCTACCTGCAAGAGTTGCTCGGCCTGTCGCAGCCGCGCTACTTGCACGTGCCGCTGATCGTGCAACCCGATGGCCACAAACTCGGCAAATCCTACCGTTCGCCTGCACTGACGCCCGAGCAAGCCACACCCTTGTTACTACGCGCCTTGCGCACGCTGGGCCAACCGACTGACGACCGTCTGGAGCACGCGAGTCCGCGCCAGGTTCTAGACTGTGCAATAGCGCACTGGGACGCCGCGCTGATACCGCGCACCCACACCCTGCAAGAAGCGCATTTACGCTGACAGCCCTTGCAGGTTGCCAGCCATCCGTTACCATCGCCGCACGTTTTTGGGGCATGCGGCCCGTTAAGTGAGGGCGGGATGTACATCTATCGATTGGTCCTGTTGCTGGTTGTCGGGATCTACCTGTTTTCCCCCGCCATCATGGATTGGTGGATCAACGCGACGGGCGCCTGGTACCGGCCTTATCTGCTCTGGCTGATTCTGATCGTGGTGACCTTTATTCTGCAGAGCCAAAAAGATGCCGATGAGCTTTAGCCTGACCCAGATGGTGCTCGTCAGCGCCGCTTACCTGCTGGTGCTGTTTGGCGTGGCGTGGATCAGCGAACGGGGCATGATTGCGCGCGCGATCATCCGACACCCGCTGACCTACACCCTGTCACTGGGCGTTTACGCCAGCGCATGGGCCTTTTACGGCACCGTCGGTCTGGCCTACGAATACGGCTACGGCTTTCTCTCCAGTTACCTCGGAGTCTCGGGCGCCTTTCTACTGGCGCCCGTGCTGCTTTACCCGATCCTGAAGATCACTCGTACCTACCAACTGTCTTCCCTTGCCGACTTGTTTGCGTTTCGCTTTCGCAGCACTTGGGCGGGCGCGTTGACCACAATTTTCATGCTGATCGGCGTGTTACCGCTGCTGGCCTTGCAAATCCAGGCCGTGGCCGACTCCATCAGCATTCTCACCCGTGAGCCGGTGCAGCATCGCGTAGCCCTCAGCTTCTGCGCGATGATCACGCTGTTCACCATTTTCTTCGGCTCACGGCATATTGCGACCCGCGAGAAACACGAAGGGTTAGTGTTTGCCATTGCCTTCGAATCCGTGATCAAACTGGCCGCCATTGGTGGCGTGGGCCTTTATGCGCTGTACGGGGTCTTCGACGGCCCGCAACAGCTCGAAGTGTGGTTACAGCAAAATCAGACCGCACTGGCCTCGTTGCACACACCGCTTCAAGAAGGCCCGTGGCGCACGCTGTTGCTGGTGTTTTTTGCCTCGGCCATCGTGATGCCGCACATGTATCACATGACCTTCACTGAAAACCTCAACCCAAGGGCTCTGGTCAGCGCCAGCTGGGGCCTGCCGCTGTTCTTGCTGCTGATGAGCCTCGCCGTGCCGCTGATTCTGTGGGCCGGACTCAAACTGGGTGCTACCACCAACCCGGAATACTTCACGCTCGGCATCGGGATCGCAGCCAACAGTAAATCTCTGGCCTTACTGGCGTATATCGGCGGGCTGTCGGCGTCTAGCGGGCTGATCATCGTGACCACGCTGGCACTCTCAGGCATGGCCCTGAACCATCTGGTACTGCCGCTTTACCAGCCACCGGCCGAAGGCAATATTTACCGCTGGCTGAAGTGGACCCGCCGCGCACTGATCGTAGCCATCATCATGGCCGGCTATGGCTTTTACCTGCTGCTGGGCGCCGAGCAGGATCTGGCCAACCTCGGCATCGTCGCGTTTGTGGCGACGCTGCAGTTTTTGCCGGGCGTGCTCTCCGTGTTGTATTGGCCGACCGCCAATCGCCGGGGGTTCATTGCCGGTTTGCTGGCCGGAATCGTGGTGTGGATGGTCAGCATGTTGTTTCCGCTGATCGGCAATTTCCAGGGCTTCTACATCCCGTGGCTGGACATGATTTACGTGCTGGATGACACCAGCTGGCACATGGCGGCCATCGCGTCGCTGGCGGCCAACGTCCTGATGTTCACCCTGATTTCCCTGTTCACCAACGCCAGCACCGAAGAAGCCAGCGCAGCTGAAGCCTGCGCGGTGGACAATGTGCGTCGCCCGCAACGGCGTGAACTGCACGCGGCCTCACCGCAAGAGTTCGCCACGCAACTGGCCAAACCGTTAGGCGCCAAGGCTGCGCAAAAAGAAGTCGAGCAAGCCTTGCGCGACTTGTACCTGCCCTTCGATGAACGCCGACCTTACGCCCTGCGCCGCCTGCGCGATCGCATCGAAGCCAACCTCTCGGGCCTGATGGGCCCCAGTGTTGCTCAGGACATGGTTGAAACCTTTTTGCCCTACAAGTCGGGTGGCGAAAATTACGTCACCGAAGACATCCACTTCATCGAAAGCCGGCTTGAGGACTACCATTCGCGCCTGACCGGGCTGGCAGCCGAACTCGATGCCCTGCGCCGCTATCACCGTCAGACCCTGCAAGAACTCCCGATGGGCGTGTGCTCACTGGCCAAGGATCAAGAGATCCTGATGTGGAACAAAGCCATGGAAGAATTGACCGGCATTGCGGCGCAACGGGTCGTGGGCTCGCGTCTGAACACATTGGGCGATCCGTGGCGCCAGCTGTTGCAAGGTTTTATCGAACTGCCGGATGAGCACTTGCACAAACAGCACTTGGCACTGGATGGACAGACGCGCTGGCTGAACTTGCACAAGGCGGCGATTGATGAGCCCTTGGCGCCCGGCAACAGCGGCCTGGTCCTGCTGGTGGAAGACCTGACCGAAACCCAGATGCTCGAAGACAAACTGGTGCACTCCGAACGACTGGCCAGCATCGGCCGCCTTGCCGCGGGCGTGGCCCATGAAATCGGCAACCCGGTGACCGGTATTGCCTGCCTGGCGCAAAATCTGCGCGAAGAACGCGAAGACGATAGCGAACTGACGGAAATCAGCAGCCAAATACTCGAACAGACCAAACGCATCTCGCGCATCGTGCAGTCCTTGATGAGCTTTGCCCACGCAGGCAGCCATCAACACAATGACGAACCCGTGTGCCTGGCCGAAGTCGCACAGGATGCCATCGGTCTGCTGGCGTTGAACCGGCGCAACTTTGAAGTGCAGTTTTACAACCTGTGCGACCCCGATCATTGGGTCGACGGCGATCCGCAGCGACTGGCGCAGGTGCTGATCAACTTGCTGTCCAACGCCCGTGACGCCTGCCCGGCCGGCAGTGCGGTACGGGTCAAGACGGAAGCCAGCGAGCACACCGTCGACCTGATCGTCGAAGACGAAGGCTCGGGCATTCCGAAGAACATCATGGATCGTCTGTTCGAACCTTTCTTCACCACCAAGGACCCTGGCGAAGGCACCGGTCTGGGCCTTGCACTGGTCTATTCCATCGTTGAAGAGCATTATGGACAAATCACCATCGACAGCCCGGCTGACATTCAAAGCCAGCGCGGAACCCGTATCCGGGTGACACTACCGCGCCATGTCGAAGCGACGTCCGCTGTGAACTGAGACCGTCGAGAGAACCGAATCAATGCCGCATATTTTGATCGTCGAAGACGAAACCATCATCCGCTCCGCGTTGCGCCGCTTGTTGGAGCGTAATCAGTACCAAGTCAGCGAAGCGGGCTCGGTGCAGGAAGCGCAGGAGCGTTTCAGCATTCCCTCGTTCGACCTGATTGTCAGCGACCTGCGCCTGCCGGGCGCGCCAGGCACCGAGCTGATCAAGCTCGGAGAAGGCAAGCCGGTGCTGATCATGACCAGTTATGCCAGCCTGCGCTCGGCCGTCGACTCGATGAAAATGGGCGCGGTCGATTACATCGCCAAACCCTTCGATCACGACGAAATGCTGCAAGCGGTCGCGCGCATTTTGCGTGATCGTCAGAACGCCGAGAGCCAGTCCGTCGAGCGCCCGGCCAAAGCTGCGGCTGCTGACAAAAATGTTGTGGATAACAGCAATGGCGAAATCGGCATCATTGGCTCTTGCCCGCCCATGCAGGACCTGTACAGCAAGATCCGCAAAGTGGCCCCCACAGACTCCAACGTACTGATTCAAGGCGAATCAGGTACGGGTAAAGAGCTGGTGGCCCGTGCCCTGCACAACCTGTCCAAGCGTGCCAAGGCACCGATGATCTCGGTTAACTGTGCGGCGATTCCTGAATCACTGATCGAATCGGAACTGTTCGGCCATGAAAAAGGCGCTTTCACGGGCGCCAGCGCGGGCCGGGCCGGGTTGGTCGAGGCGGCGGATGGCGGCACCCTGTTCCTTGACGAGATCGGTGAACTGCCCCTCGAAGCCCAGGCGCGCTTGCTGCGGGTGCTTCAGGAAGGCGAAATCCGCCGCGTAGGCTCGGTGCAATCTCAAAAGGTCGATGTACGCCTGATTGCCGCGACTCACCGTGACCTTAAAAGCCTCGCCAAGATCGGCCAGTTTCGCGAAGACCTGTACTACCGCCTGCACGTGATTGCGCTCAAGTTGCCCGCGCTGCGAGAACGTGGCGCAGACGTCAACGAGATCGCCCACGCGTTCCTTGCCCGCCAAAGCGCCCGCGTGGGCCGCACCGACCTGAAATTCGGGGCGGACGCCGAACAAGCCATTCGACATTACGCCTGGCCAGGTAACGTGCGTGAACTGGAGAACGCTGTAGAGCGCGCGGTGATTCTGTGTGAAAGCCCGGAAATTTCCGCCGACTTGCTAGGCATCGATATCGAGCTGAGTGATCTACAAGACGACGATTTTATCGGTCTTGCCCCACAACAGAGCATCAGCAGCGGTAACACCAGCCTGGACCCGACCGAAGATTTGTCACTGGAAGACTACTTCCAGCATTTCGTACTGGAGCATCAGGATCACATGACTGAAACCGAGTTGGCTCGCAAACTGGGTGTCAGCCGTAAATGCCTGTGGGAACGCCGCCAGCGCCTGGGCATCCCGCGCAGGAAAACAGGGGTTGCCAGCGAGGGGTAACGCTTCAGGTAACACTCATTCACGTGAAAAAACTGTTACCTCACGCTAAACACGTAACAAATGCCGGGTCTTACGGTAACGAAGACCCGGCTTTTTTTTGGCCTGAAAAAGGTGAAATGCGGGAAAAGCCCAGCGTTTGCTGGGCTTGGCAAAAGTTGGCACGACACCTGCTATATGTATTCGTACAAGAACAATAAGAATCACAGCAACACACAATAAAAATAAGACGTATCGGCTCACGCATAACAAAAACAACACGGCGGAGGCGCAGCTAACTGATTCTTTTGGAGAGGTGTTGTCATTGGGGCTTGCCCCACGACTAGGCAGAGAACAACAAAAACTGCATGTAAAGCAGACCCTGAACTAGTTGGATCATGGATCACATCAACACAGCGACCAAAGCAATCCGTTTGCTCTTATCTCCCGATTGGGAGGGTTACACCGGCAAACCCGGGTAACCAGGGCGATCAACAAAAACAAGAAGCCCGCAACCAATAATAAAAATAGAGCACGCAACTAATTCTGGGGGAGCTTCGGCTCCCCTTGTGGTTCCTGCGATTCGACAAAAATCATTTAGCCTCTCTAACACGGCCCTCTTGCGCAGGTTCTGAGCGTGCGTGGCAATCGACAGGTTAAGCGTCCTACACCATCCCCTGACTAAATGCTAGAATCCCCGCCCATCATGCGGTCATTCTTCGTTTTGGCCGAACATTCCTTCAAACAGTGCATCCCATGCTGAAGAAGCTGTTCCAGTCATTCCGTTCTCCCAAGCGTCGTACGCAACAACTGCGCAGCACCCCAGAAGTGCTCAACAGCAGCCAACACTCGCTGCAACGTGCCCAGTTCAGCCGTTACGCGGTCAACATTGTCGAGCGTCTGCAAAACGCCGGTTACCAGGCTTACCTGGTTGGCGGCTGTGTACGCGACATGTTGCTCAACATCACCCCCAAAGACTTTGACGTCGCCACCAGCGCCACGCCTGAACAAGTGCGTGCGGAATTCCGTAATGCGCGCATCATCGGCCGACGCTTCAAGCTGGTACACATCCACTTTGGTCGCGAGATCATTGAGGTCGCCACTTTCCGCGCCAATCATCCGCAAAATGACGAAGAGGAAGACAGCAATCAGTCCTCGCGTAACGAAAGCGGGCGCATTTTGCGCGACAACGTATACGGCACACTGGAAGAAGACGCCCAGCGTCGCGACTTCACGATCAATGCCCTGTATTACGACCCGGTCAGCGAACGCATTCTCGATTACGCCAACGGTGTACACGACATCCGCAATCGCTTGCTGCGCCTGATTGGCGACCCGCAACAGCGCTATCAGGAAGACCCCGTGCGCATGCTGCGGGCCGTGCGCTTTGCCGCCAAACTCGACTTCGGCATCGAGAAGCACACAGCGGCGCCGATTCGCGATCTGGCGCCCATGCTGCGCGAAATTCCGTCTGCGCGACTGTTCGAAGAAGTGCTCAAGCTGTTCCTCTCGGGGAATGCTTCTGACACATTCGAAATGCTGGTTGACCTTGAGTTGTTCGATCCACTGTTCCCGGCCAGCGCCGAAGCACTGGAACACAACCCGACGTACACCCACACCCTGATCAGCGAAGCCTTGCGCAACACGGACCTGCGGATCAAACAGGGCAAACCGGTGACCCCGGCGTTCCTGTTTGCCGCCCTGCTGTGGCCTGCACTGCCAGCGCGTATTCTGCGCCTGCAGGACCAAGGCATGCCGCCTATTCCTGCGATGCAGGAAGCCGCGCACGAGCTTATCAGCGAACAATGCCAGCGCATCGCCATTCCTAAACGCTTCACCCTGCCCATTCGCGAAATCTGGGACATGCAGGAGCGCTTGCCGCGTCGCAGTGGCAAACGCGCCGACATGCTGCTCGACAACCCGCGTTTCCGTGCCGGTTACGACTTTTTGCTGTTGCGTGAAAGCGCAGGCGAGCAGACAAACGGCCTGGGCGAGTGGTGGACCGAATATCAAGACGCCAACGACAGTGGTCGCCGCGACATGATCCGTGATTTGAGCAACGCCAAGGAGGACGGCGCGGGCCCAGCGCCCCGCAAACGCCGACGCACTGGCGCCAACAAGCGTAAACGCAGCGCAGGCGCTGACGAGTAAGTGATGGAACGCATCTACATTGGGATGGGCAGCAATCTGGCTGACCCGGCCGAACAACTGCGCAGCGCTGTCGAAGCGCTCGCGCACCTGCCTCAATCCCGCTGGGTCGGGGTGTCAGCCTTCTACCAAAGCGATTCGTTACTGCCGGGGCAGCCGCGCTACACCAATGCCGTGGCCGCCATCGACTCCAACCTGGCGCCGCTTGCGTTGCTCGATGCGCTGCAAGCCATCGAAACGGATCAAGGCCGCGAGCGCCTTGAGCGCTGGGGGCCGCGCACCCTCGACCTCGACATCCTGCTGTTTGGCGATCGTCTGATTGACGAACCGCGTCTCAAGGTCCCGCATTACCACATGCACGCTCGTCCGTTCGTGCTGTACCCCCTTGCCGAACTGGCCCCCGCCTCGCTGATCCTTGCCGATGGCCGCAGCCTGCAACAGCTCTTGAACGACTGCCCATATGTCGGTCTTGAGCGCCTCGCTCCCGGCGCTGAATCGAATCAATAACCGCGGTAACACTCACGCGGTAACACCTCTAATTGACTTCCCGTGTGCTCGTCACGACTATAGGCATCCCGCTGCCGCCTACCCGGCGGCGCAATGTGAAAAGCCGGCATTCAAAGCACCGCTATAAAGGTGCGCCTGCTTATAACGATGAATCACGCGCGTGACTCGCAGTGGTTATCGCACTGCCTGACGAGGATCCTTTTCATGCCAGCTATCACCCTGACCACCCTGCAAAGCCTTAAGCAAAAAGGTGAAAAAATCACCATGCTGACGTGCTATGACGCCACCTTCGCGCACGCCTGCAATCAGGCTGGCGTTGAAGTGTTACTGGTGGGCGACTCCTTGGGCATGGTCCTGCAAGGGCATGACAGCACACTGCCAGTTACTAATGACGAGATGGCCTACCACGTGGCCTGCGTCAAACGCGGCAATCAGGACGCCCTGATTCTCGCCGACATGCCGTTCATGGCGAACGCCACCCTTGAGCAAAGCTTGAACAACAGCGCCCAACTGATGAAAGCCGGTGCGCACATGGTCAAGGTCGAGGGCGCTGTCTGGTTGGCCGAGTCCATTCGCCTGATGACCGAACGCGGCATTCCCGTGTGTGCCCACATGGGCCTGACGCCACAAACCGTTAACGTGTTGGGCGGTTACAAGGTTCAGGGCCGCAATGAAAACCAGGCGCGCCAGATGCGTGCAGATGCCATCGCCCTTGAACAGGCGGGTGCCGCCATGTTGCTGCTTGAGTGCGTACCGAGCGAGCTGGCGAAAGAAATCACCCACGCGGTGAAGATCCCGGTTATCGGGATTGGCGCTGGCAGCGACACTGACGGCCAGGTGCTGGTACTGCATGACATGCTCGGACTGTCCCTCACCGGGCGTGTACCCAAGTTCGTGAAAAACTTCATGACAGGCCAGCCAGACATACAATCGGCGCTCAGCGCTTATGTGACCGAAGTCAAAGCCGTCAGCTTTCCTGGCGCCGAACACGGATTCTCTGCATGAACACTGTTAAAACCGTCCGCGAGCTGCGTGCTGCTGTCGCCCGCGCCCGCGCCCGCAGTGAAGGCAAGCAAATCGGCCTTGTCCCGACCATGGGCAACCTGCACAGCGGCCACGCGGCACTGGTCACGAAAGCAGCCCAGCAGGTCGATTTCGTCGTGGCCAGTATTTTCGTGAACCCGCTGCAGTTCGGGGCCAACGAAGACCTCGACACCTACCCGCGCACGCTCGCCGCCGATCAGGAAAAACTCCTGCAAGCGGGCTGTAACCTGCTTTTCGCCCCGACCGTGGAAGAAATGTACCCCCACGGCATGCAGGGCCTGACCCGCGTCACCGCTGCCGCCTTGAGCAACGAGCTGTGCGGCAGCCGTCGCCCCGGTCACTTCGACGGTGTTACCACAGTGGTCAGCAAACTGTTCAACATGGTTCAGCCTGACCTGGCGATCTTTGGGCAAAAGGACTATCAGCAACTGGCCGTCATCCGGGCGATGGTGCATGACCTGAACATGCCCATTCAAATCATCGGAGAGCCCACAGTGCGCGCCGAAGATGGCCTGGCCCTGTCGTCGCGCAATGGCTACCTGAGCGAAGAACAGCGAGCGCTGGCCCCGGCCTTGTATCGCCACCTGCGCGAAATGGCCACGGCCATCCAGAACGGCGAGCGCGACTATCTGGCATTGTCGAGCCAACACGCCGCTCAACTGGAAGCGCTCGGGCTGCGTGTGGATTACCTTGAAGTTCGCCACGCATCGACGTTGCTGCCAGCCGACGTCAGTGATCGCGACCTGGTGATTCTGGTTGCCGCCTTCCTGGGCACTACCCGCCTGATCGATAACGTGCATTTGAACCTTGATAACGCACTGTGAGCCACGGGCGATAAAGGTCTCGCAATCGATACAAAAACACTGAAACGTTTCACCTGAAGTCACGTAGCGGTGACAAAAGTTACCGTTACGTGTCAGACAAAGCCGAGACAGATGCAGGCGCTAGGGTTAATGTGATCGCCCTGCTTGTGTCTGATGCGTTTAAGCAGGCGAACCGCAGTCCACCCGTCTTTAATGTGGAGGATTCGGTGTTTTCAGTGTCCAACAGGCAGTTCAAGCAAAAAGGATATCCGCAGCGATGGCGTACTACCGCACTCCTCATGACGTTACCGCTCTGCCCGCTTGGCAAGCGTTGAAGCAACACCGCGCCGGCATGCAACATTTCAGCATGCGCGACGCGTTTAACAGCAACCCCAAACGTTTTGAAGATTTCACCCTGAGCAGCTGCGGGCTGTTCCTGGACTACTCGAAAAACCTGATCACCAACGAAACCCGCTCGCTGCTGGTCGATCTGGCCAACGAAGTCGACCTCAACGGTGCAATCAAATCGTTGTTCTCGGGCGAAATCGTCAACGCCTCCGAAGGCCGTCCGGCCTTGCACACGGCGCTGCGGCGCCCGGTGGCCGACAAGCTGTCGGTCAATGGCGCGGACATCATGCCCGAGGTGCATAAAGTCCTGAACAAGATGACCGAACTGGTCGGTCGCATTCATGAAGGCCTGTGGCGCGGTTACACCGAAAAGCCCATCACCGACATTGTGAACATCGGTATCGGCGGCTCGTTCCTGGGCCCCGAGCTGGTCTCTGAGGCGCTGTTGTCCTACGCGCAAAAAGGTGTTCGCTGCCATTACCTGGCGAATATCGACGGCAGTGAATTCCACGAGCTGTCGCACAAGATCCGCGCCGAAACCACCCTGTTCATTGTTTCGTCCAAATCGTTCAACACCCTCGAAACCCTGAAGAACGCCCAAGCCTCCCGCGCTTGGTATCTGGCGCAAGGCGGCTCCGAAGCGGAGCTGCATCGTCACTTCATTGCGGTGTCGAGCAACAACGAAGCGGCGGTCGCGTTCGGTATTCGCGAAGAAAACATTTTCCCGATGTGGGATTGGGTCGGCGGTCGTTATTCGCTGTGGTCGGCTATCGGCTTACCCATCGCGCTGGCCATCGGCATGTCCAACTTCAAGGAATTGCTGTCCGGCGCCTACAGCATGGACCAGCACTTCCAGAACGCTCCGTTTGAGCAAAACATGCCCGTGCTGATGGCCGCGCTGGGCGTCTGGTACGGCAACTTCTGGGGTGCGCAGAGTCACGCGATCCTGCCGTACGACCACTACCTGCGTAACATCACCAAGCACTTGCAACAATTGGACATGGAGTCCAATGGCAAGAGCGTGCGCCAGGACGGCACGCCCGTGTCGACCGACACAGGCCCCGTGATCTGGGGCGGTGTGGGCTGCAACGGCCAGCACGCGTATCACCAGTTGCTGCACCAAGGCACCCAACTGATTCCGGCCGACTTTATCGTGCCGATTGTCAGCTTCAATCCGGTCGCCGACCACCATCAGTGGCTGTATGCCAACTGCCTGTCCCAAAGTCAGGCCCTGATGCTGGGTAAAACCCGCGAAGAAGCCGAGGCCGAGCTGCGCGAAAAAGGCATGCCAGAAGAGCAGGTGCAAAAACTCGCGCCGCACAAGGTGATTCCGGGCAACCGCCCGAGCAACACCTTGGTGGTCGAACGCATCAGCCCTCGCCGCCTCGGCGCTCTGGTTGCGCTGTACGAGCACAAAGTGTTCGTGCAAAGCGTGATCTGGGGCATCAACGCCTTCGACCAATGGGGCGTAGAGTTGGGCAAAGAGCTGGGCAAGGGCGTCTACTACCGCCTCACCGGCAGCCTGGAAGAGCCGGCCGATGACGCTTCGACCCAAGGCCTGATCAATTATTTCCGCGGTCGCCATCGCGGTTGATTGAGCGCCAGCCAGTCACCCCGACTGGCTGGCACAACCGAGGCAGCATGGACATCATCCGTCGCCCCATCGAACGTCAAATCATGAGCCTGACCGGTCTTTCACTCGGCCAACTCGACCTCGAAAACCCCAAAGGCGATCCCGGCCTCTTCGGCCCCGATTCCATCAGTTGGCAAGTGCATGGTGATTTCACCAGCATGCTGATTGGCGGCATCAGCGCTTTAATGCTGCAAGCCTTGCACCCGTTGGCGCTTGCCGGGGTATGGGATCACTCCAATTTCAGACAGGACATGCTGGGGCGGCTGCGTCGCACCGGGCAGTTCATTTCCGGCACCACGTTTGGCTCGACGGCAGACGCCGACTGGCTGATCGACAAGGTGCGCACCATTCACGAGCAGGTCACGGGCACTGGCCTCGATGGCCGCCCTTATGCCGCCAGCGACCCTGCATTGCTGATGTGGGTGCATGTCGCGGAGGTCAGCAACTTTCTGGCCGCGCATTTACGTTACCGAAACCCCGATTTGTCAGCCGAGGATCAAGACAGGTACTACGACGAAATTGCTGTGGTCGCTGAGCGACTGGGCGCGACGGATGTGCCGCGCTCGCGCCAGCAAATCGCTGATTACCTGCAACAGGTTCGTCCCCAATTGTTATGTGACGCGCGCAGCCATGAAGTCATTCGCCTGCTGCTGGATGCCCCCTCTCCCAGCGTGCTGGCCAAGCCGTTTGGTGCTCTGATGATGCAGGCCGGAATCGATTTGCTGCCAGATTGGGCCAGCGATCAGTTGGGGCTGTCTCAACGTCCCATGACGCGCACGCTGATTCGCGCCAGCGTGAACCGCACCGCGCCGCTTTTGCGCTGGGCCGTGCGTGATGGCTCGGTGCAGAGGGCGCGGCGGCGAATGGGAATCACCTGACACGTACAGCCTGGTAGCCAACGGGGAGTTACACTGGCGAACCAGCCCCGGACGCTCGCAGCCATGTTCGGCGACTACACGAGGGAAGAATATTTGTGACACCATGCGCGCCTGATTCCGAGCGACACACGCCAATAATAATGAGGATTCGCGCCATGCAAGACGTCGTAATCGTTGCCGCCACCCGCACTGCCGTTGGCAGCTTTCAAGGTTCACTGGCCCACGTACCTGCGGTTGATCTGGGGGCGGCAGTCATTCGTCAACTGCTGGAACAGACCGGCCTGGACGGTGCCCACGTTGATGAAGTGATCATGGGCCAGGTGCTGACCGCCGGCGCCGGCCAGAACCCGGCCCGTCAGGCCGCAATCAAGGCCGGCTTACCGTTTGCCGTACCTGCGATGACCCTGAACAAGGTCTGCGGATCTGGCCTCAAGGCGTTGCACCTTGCCGCGCAAGCCATTCGCTGTGGCGATGCCGAGGTCATCATTGCTGGGGGCCAGGAGAACATGAGCCTGTCCAACTACATCGTGCCCGGCGCCCGTACCGGCCTGCGCATGGGGCACAGTCAGATCGTCGACACCATGATTAGCGACGGTTTGTGGGATGCGTTCAACGATTACCACATGGGTATAACCGCCGAAAACCTGGTGGATAAGTACGGCATCAGCCGTGAAGCTCAGGATGCGTTTGCCGCTGCCTCTCAACAAAAAGCCATTGAAGCCATCGAAACCGGCCGCTTTGTGGATGAAATCACGCCCGTATTGATCCCGCAGCGCAAAGGTGACCCGATTGCCTTCGCCACGGACGAACAACCGCGCGCGGGCACAACGGCTGAATCGCTGGCAAAACTGCGTCCTGCCTTTAAAAAAGACGGATCTGTCACGGCGGGTAATGCATCCTCACTCAACGACGGCGCTGCAGCGGTCATGTTGATGAGCGCGAACAAAGCCCGGTCGCTGGGCTTGCCAGTCCTGGCTAAAATCGCGGCCTACGCCAACGCAGGCGTCGACCCGGCCATCATGGGTATTGGCCCGGTGAGCGCGACCCAACGCTGCCTGGCCAAGGCAGGCTGGACGCTGGCACAACTGGACCTGATCGAAGCCAACGAAGCGTTCGCCGCCCAAGCCTTGTCCGTGGGTAAAGAACTGGACTGGGACGCAAGCAAGGTCAACGTGAACGGTGGCGCCATTGCCATTGGTCACCCGATTGGTGCGTCAGGGTGCCGAATCCTCGTCACCCTGCTCCACGAAATGCTCAAGCGCGATGCCAAAAAAGGCCTCGCAACACTCTGCATCGGGGGTGGTCAGGGTGTAGCGCTGGCGATTGAGCGCGCGTAACTATCGTCGCATCGCAGGAGCGAACCTGCTCGCTCCTGCACCAAACCACCCGCGTTGTTCTGGTAAACTCCCGCGCCTTCTCTGTCCCCCAAGGCGCAACGCATGTCTTTCTTGAATCAGGCGCTGCGCGCCGCCCTCGATAACCGTCACGACTTGCTGGCCGAGCTGCACGCTCAAGGCACAGATTGTTATCGCCTGTTCCACGGCAGCCAGGAAGGTGCCGGGGGCTTGACCATCGACCGTTACGGCCCGCAATTGCTGGTGCAAAGCTTCCACCAGCGTCTTGAGCGCGATGATTTGCTGCAACTGCATGAAGCCATCAATCGTCATTTGGGGCTGGAACTGCTGCTGGTCTACAACGACCGTTCTCAGGGCAATTCCCGTATTGATCGTGAAGACACGGTCTACCGCGCCGACGAGGCCGCCCTGCAAGACCTGGTGGGCCATGAATGGGGGCTGAACTACCGTGTGCGCGGCCGCCATGCCGGTCAGGACCCGTTGCTGTTTCTTGATCTGCGTAACGCACGCGGGTGGGTCAAACAACACAGCGCCGGCAAACGCGTGCTCAACTTGTTCGCCTACACCTGCGGGGTTGGCCTGAGTGCCGCCGCAGGAGGCGCAAGCGAAGTCTGCAACCTGGACTTTGCCGAAGGCAATCTGGCCGTGGGTCGCGAGAACGGGCTGTTGAACCCGACGTTGCCCACCATGAATTTTGTGCAGTCTGACTATTTCGCAGCGATCCGCCAGCTGGCGGGTTTGCCGATCATTCAGCGTCGCCACAAGCTGCCGGCTTACCCGCGCCTGGAGCAACGCGAATACGATCTGGTTTTGCTGGACCCGCCCGCGTGGGCCAAAAGTGCGTTTGGCACGGTCGACCTGCTGCGTGACTATCAAAGCCTGCTCAAACCCGCCGTTTTGACCACCGCGCCCGACGGTGTGCTGATTTGCTGCAACAACCTGGCGAAAGTCAGCATGGACGACTGGCGAGAAAACGTGCTGCGTTGTGCCGAAAAAGCGGGACGTCCGGTACGTGACTGGCAGGTGCTGACCCCGGCCTGCGACTTCCCGTCAATGGACCGACAGCCTCCCCTCAAGACGTTGGTCTTGCAGTTCTAAGCCCCTCATCCTGCTGGGTAAAACCCTGATCAAATATAAGGCGATCGTCTCGGAACCAGAAACGCGTGCCATACTCCAAGGCACCTCCGACTGTAATAGACGACGCCTCACATGCCCAAAGGATTGATTCGCGCCATTGGCGCCGTGCTGACTGCCCTCGCACTTTATAGCTTGCTCGGCTTTTTGATCGTACCCGGCATCGGTTTGCGCATCATCAACCAGCAATTGGCCAACTACGCCACCACCCCCGCCCGGCTTGATCGCCTTGAGTTCAACCCGTTCAGCCTTGAGCTGACGCTGTGGGGGCTGAAGATAGGCGAACCGGGCAAGGAGCAGGTCGGATTCGAACGCCTGTACACCAATTTGCAGGCTGACAGCCTGTGGACCAAAGCCTTGCACCTTGCCGACGTACAGCTCGACAAGCCCATGACAGAATTGGTGTTCAGCAAGGATGGCACGCTCAACCTGACGCAGCTGTTCAAACTCCCCGCCAGCGAACCAACACCTGCCACCCCTGACAGCAAACCTTTCCCGCTGCGCATCGATCGCATCAAGCTGGCGGACGGCTATCTGCACTTTGCTGACGTACGGCCTAGCGAGCCAATTGAGTTTTTGTATGACTCGATGAATGTGGAGCTGAAAAACCTCAGCACGCTTCCTGACGACAACGCTGACATGACCCTGGTCGCAGCAGGCCCTGAAGGCGGCCGGATCGACTGGACCGGCACGTTGAGCATTGTGCCAATAGCGTCCGAGGGCACGCTTAAAGTGACTGATGGCAAAATGAAAGTATGGTGGCCTTATGTTCGGGATGCCTTGCCGCTGGTCCTGGAAGACGGCGTCCTCAATTTCAGTACCGACTACAAATTGAACCTGGCTAAAGAAACCGAGATGATCCTGAGCAATGCCTCGGCCAGCATTGCGCCTTTCAAGCTCAATGCGCCCGATGGCCGACCACTGGCGCGTCTTGAGCGCCTTGATGTCAGCGACACCACGGTCGATCTCGCCAAGCAACACGTCGTGGTCGGCAAGATCAACAGCAAGAACCTTGAAACCTGGGCTACCCGCGAAGCAGACGGACAGTTGGATTGGCAAAAACTGTTTGCCAGCCAGCCCGCTGGCCGGGCAAAGCCAACAGCCAATGACCCGGTGACAGTTGAAGCCCCCAAGCCCGGACCGGTCGCACCGAGCAAACCTTGGCAAGTGCTGCTCAAAGACGTGGAGCTGCGCGATTACCGCGTTCATCTGGCTGACAAAGTGCCTAAAACACCCGTTGCGCTTGAAGTAGGCCCGTTGAATCTGAACGTGAAGAACTTCGACAGCCTGAACCAGTCACCCTTCAACCTCAAGCTGGATACCGGCATCGGTAAACAAGGCAAGCTCACCGCCAGCGGCGACGTGAACCTGAACCCGGTCAGCGCCACATTAAATGTCACCACCCAAGACATCGACTTGCGGGTGGCGCAGGCTTACATCGACCCATTTATCCGTCTGGAGCTGCGCAGTGGCATGCTGGACAGCGATCTCGTCGTTGACCTTAAACGTATCGACCCGCTGGCCTTCACGGTCCAGGGCAACGTACAGATAGCTCAGTTACACACCCTCGACACCATGAAAGATCGCGACTTCCTGAAGTGGCAGCGTTTGGGGCTGGAGAAGCTGAATTATCAACACGGTGACAGCCTGTCCATCGCCAAGGTCAACGTTGCACAGCCGTATGTACGCTTCATGATCAACGATGATCGCACCACCAACATTGATGACCTGTTGATTGCGCAACCCGCTGGCAGCGCCAGTAAACGCGACGCCAAACCAGCGGCCGGCAAAGACAAGCCTTTGGGCATTCACGTGGGTGGCATCGCAATCAATGACGGTTCGGCTAACTTTGCCGATTTCAGCCTGACCCCCAACTTTGCGACAGCGATTCAACAGCTAAACGGCCAGATTGGCACCATTGATAGCCGACAGGCCAAACCGGCCAGCGTCAATGTAGCCGGTAAAGTGGACCGCTACGCGCCCGTCACCATCAAGGGCAGCGTCAATCCTTTCGACCCGATGGCGAGCCTGGACATCGCCACCAGCTTCAAACGCGTAGAACTGACCACACTGACGCCCTACTCCGGCAAATTCGCAGGGTATCGGATCCGCAAGGGTCGCCTGAACCTGGATTTGCACTATTTGATCACCAAAGGTCAGCTCAAGGCCGAGAACAAACTGGTTGTTGAACAATTGCAGCTGGGGGAAAAGGTCGACAGCCCTGATGCCGTGGATCTGCCCATCAAACTGGCCATCGCATTGCTCAAGGACACCGACGGCAAGATTTCCATCGAGCTTCCGGTTACAGGTGACCTCAATAACCCGCAGTTCAGTGTGATGCCGATTGTGTGGCAAACCTTGCGCAATCTTGTGCTGCGGGCAGCACAAGCGCCCTTCAAGTTCATTGGCGGACTGATCAGCGGTGGGGGTGCCGAGGACCTCGGCACCGTGTCCTTCGCGCCTGGCTCCAGTGAGCTGAGCCCTGAGGCCCAGAAAGCCCTGACAACCCTGGCTGCAGCGCTCAAGGAACGCCCTGCGCTGCGCCTGGAGATTGAAGGCACTGCCGCGCAAAGCAGTGATGGCCCGTTCATTGCCAAGGAACGCCTGGAGCGTGAATTCCAGTACAACTACTACAAAATCCTGCAGCGCCGCGGCGAGAAAGTGCCTGCGCAAGCGTCACTGCTTAAAGTCCCTGATGACGAGAAAGGCCCGTTACTCGAAGGCATCTATCGCACCCGACTCAAGCAGCAGCCGCCGGCCGAGTGGGCGAAATTGAGCCGTGATGAGCGCGCGCAAAAAATGAGCGACGCGTTGATCGACTTCTGGAGCAAAAGTGAGGTGCTGTTACGTCAGTTGGGGCAGGAGCGCGCCAGCCGAATCAAGGATTTCCTGGTGGACAAAGGCCAACTGGCCGATGAACGCGTCTACTTTGTGGACGCCACGTTGGGTGAGGCACAAAGCGACGGTCGCGTGATCTCTCCTTTGCATCTGGACAGTGAATGATCGCTGTTCACACATGAAGGTCAGCGCGAGGCAGGGCTGTATGTGGCTTGCCCGTTGCACTTGATGGGTCAGCAAACCAGATCGATGCTTTTATCTCCCCCAAATAGAACAGCCCCCGACGCAAGCGTCGAGGGCTGTAATGACCACATCCATGTGGCCGTCGCATGAACCCATTTTGAAAGCTGCAGATGATCGGTTAGATCATCTGCTCCGGCTTTCCCCCGGTTCTACGAGAAAAGTAAACTTACTGAGCTTTCAGGCCATCAGCCGAAACAGCTTTTACGCCTTTGATTTTCTTGGCGATGTTAACTGCCATTTCTTTTTGCGCGTCAGTGACTGCAACGGTGGAGGACAAAGAAACAACACCTTTGTTGGTCTCAACTTTGATGTCAGTGCCTGGAATACCTTTTTCGGTCAGCAGGTCTGATTTAACTTTGGTGGTGATCCAGGTATCAGAAGTGGCTTCTTTGGCTTGAGTCATTTCGCCAGCAGCGACGACCATAGGCGCCTGAGCAGTGGATTGAGCAGCAAATGCTGCGTTAGCCATGGTCAGGGTCAGAGCGGTGGCAGTTGCAGCAGCGATAGCGAACTTCTTCATACGAGTAACTCCTGTCTTCTTTAAGATCTGCGCCGGCGTGCGGCTGCAGGGTTATCAGTACTATTGCAGGCGCTGTGCCAACTTTTTGAAAAAATAAAACATTTATTTATCAAGCACTTATAGGCACATCTATTTTTCAGCTTCGTGCAGAATGCATGAACGCTCGCAGTGACTGCATGCAAGATGCGGTTTTTTGATCATGGCCTTTAGCCCACCTGCTAAAAGATCCCCTGTCGTTATCACCGCCCATAAAAAAAGGATCCCGAAGGATCCTTTTTCATCACACGCTCAGGTCGCGATTAAGCTTCCGAGGCCTTGGCGGCAGCAACGTCCTTGATGGACAGCTTGATACGGCCGCGGTTGTCCACGTCCAGTACCAGCACTTCCACTTCCTGACCTTCTTTCAAGATGTCAGTCACTTTCTCTACGCGAGCATCGCTCAGCATGGAGATGTGAACCAGGCCGTCTTTGCCCGGCAGGATGTTCACGAATGCGCCGAAGTCGACGATGCGCTCAACCTTGCCGATGTAGATCTTGCCGATCTCAGCTTCAGCGGTGATGCCCAGAACGCGCTGACGCGCCGCTTCTGCCGCTTCCTTGGTCTCGCCGAAGATCTTGATCGAACCGTCGTCTTCGATGTCGATCGACGCTTTGGTTTCTTCACAGATTGCACGGATGGTTGCGCCACCTTTACCGATAACATCACGGATTTTGTCGGTGTCGATTTTCATCGCAATCATGGTCGGCGCATTGGCAGACAGTTCGTTACGCGATTGACCAATGATCTGGTTCATCTGACCCAAGATGTTCAGGCGAGCGTCCAGGGCCTGGCCCAGGGCGATCTCCATGATCTCTTCGGTGATGCCTTTGATCTTGATGTCCATCTGCAGCGCGGTCACACCTTTGGAGGTACCGGCTACTTTGAAGTCCATGTCGCCCAGGTGGTCTTCGTCACCCAGGATGTCGGTCAGTACAGCGAACTTCTCGCCTTCTTTAACCAGACCCATGGCGATACCGGCAACCGGTGCCTTCATCGGTACACCGGCGTCCATCAGTGCCAGGGAAGCACCGCACACCGATGCCATGGAGCTGGAACCGTTGGATTCGGTGATTTCCGATACGACACGAATGGTGTACGGGAACACGTCAGCAGCAGGCAGCATGGCCTGAACGGAACGACGCGCCAAACGGCCGTGACCGATTTCGCGACGGCCAGCACCACCCATGCGACCACACTCGCCTACCGAGAACGGAGGGAAGTTGTAGTGCAGCATGAACGGGTCTTTCTTTTCACCTTCCAGCGTGTCCAGCAGCTGAGCGTCACGGGCAGTACCCAATGTCGCGACAACCAGCGCCTGGGTCTCGCCACGGGTGAACAGTGCAGAACCGTGAGTTTTCGGCAGGACGCCCACTTCGATGTTCAGAGGACGAACTGTCTTGGTGTCACGACCATCGATACGCGGTTTGCCGTTTACGATGTTTTCGCGAACGGTGCGGTATTCGATTTCACCGAAAGCAGCTTTGACTTCAGACGCCGAAGGCTGGCCTTCTTCGCCCGACAGCTTGGCAACCACCTGGTCACGCAACTCGCCCAGACGTGCATAGCGCTCGTGCTTGACGGTGATGGTGTAAGCCTGGGAGATCGCTTCGCCGAACTCGGCACGGATTGCGCCCAGCAGTTCAGTGGCTTCTGGAGCAGCAGCCCAGTCCCACGTCGGTTTGGCAGCTTCGGCAGCCAGCTCTTTAACAGCCTGGATAACAACCTGGAATTCGTCGTGGGCGAACAGTACGGCACCCAGCATCTGGTCTTCGGTCAGCTCTTTGGCTTCCGACTCAACCATCAATACGGCTTCCGACGTACCGGCAACCACCATGTCCAGGCTGGACGCAGCGAGTTGTTCGTAAGTCGGGTTCAGCAGGTAACCGGTGCTTTCGTGGAATGCAACACGGGCAGCACCGATCGGACCATCAAAAGGAATGCCGGAGATTGCCAAGGCAGCCGAAGTACCGATCATTGCAGCCACATCAGGATCGGTTTTCTTGCTGGTGGACAGAACGGTGCAGACAACCTGCACTTCGTTCATGAAGCCTTCCGGGAACAGCGGACGGATCGGACGGTCGATCAGGCGCGAGGTCAGGGTTTCTTTCTCGGAAGGGCGACCTTCACGCTTGAAGAAACCACCTGGGATTTTACCGGCGGCGTAGGTTTTTTCTTGGTAGTGAACCGACAGAGGGAAGAAGCCCTTGCCTGGATCAGCTTGTTTGGCGCCGACGACAGTCACCAACACGCTGACGTCGTCGTCAACGGTGACCAATACTGCGCCGGAGGCCTGACGGGCGATACGGCCAGTCTCTAAGGTAACGGTCGACTGACCGAACTGAAATTTTTTGATAACCGGGTTCACGGTGTCCTACCTTCTCTTTGTGGCTCTTGGGGAACGGGTTTCTTGCGAAATACGGGTGCAATGCCGGGTGTCAGCCCGATCAGGATGCTTACGAAAACGGCCGACGGGGGGCGCTTTCGTAAACATCCGGTGAGTCCAGATAAAACTTGAGGCTGGAAGCCCGCCGCCCGCCCGCGAGAAACGCGCAGGTGGACGACAGACAACCAGCCTCCAGCAACATCGCTATTAGCGACGCAGACCCAGGCGAGCGATCAGCGTAGCGTAACGGCTGATGTCTTTGCCTTTCAGGTAGTCCAGCAGCTTGCGACGCTGGTTTACCATGCGGATCAGACCACGACGGGAGTGGTGATCTTTACCGTTGGCCTTGAAGTGACCCTGCAGCGTGTTGATGTTGAAGGTCAGCAGTGCAACTTGCACTTCTGGAGAACCTGTATCACCTGGAGCACGCTGGTAGTCAGCTACGATTTCTGCTTTGTGTTCAACTGTAAGTGCCATGTGGCTTTCCTTTCTTCAGGGGTCTGTCTGCACGCAAACAGATCCAATAGGCCGAGGACAAATCCTCGTATTTAAATGTGAGATGTGACCGTGCCTAATAACAGCCACCCTCGTTCCAGTCCTCACAGGCAATAGCCGGCTTGGCCTGGCTCCGGTCATTCCGACCGAATCAGTCGACGCGGCGCAATGCGCCCGTCTTCGCTCACTTCACCGATACCGATGAAGCGACCATTGTGATCTTGTACCCGCACCATGCCAAACTTTGGCGCATCGGGAGCGCGAACCGGTTGGCCATTGAGCCAATAGAACGCGCTGTGCTCCGAGAAGTGCAGCAAAGGCCAGTCAAGCAAGCCGCTGTCCGATGGCATCAGGAAGCGGTCTACGGCTTCATTGCCACCCTCAGCATGCACGGCTTCCAGTTCTTCCAGCGTTACCGTCTGGGCCAAACTGAAAGGGCCTGCCTGGGTGCGGCGCAGTTGCGCAACATAGGCTCCGCAACCCAGCTCTTCACCGATATCTTCCACGAGGGTACGAATATAGGTGCCTTTGGTGCAATCCACAGCCAAGCGGGCAGTGTCACCTTCGCTGGCCAGTAATTGGAGGCGGGTAATAGTAACAGAACGCGGTTCGCGCTCCACCACCTCACCTGCACGGGCGAGCTTGTAAAGCGGTTGCCCATCACGCTTGAGCGCCGAGTACATTGGCGGTATCTGACTGATTTGCCCGCGAAACTTCGGCAAGACTGCCTCAATATCGGCGCGACCAACGGTCACCGGACGGGTCTTTAAAACCTCGCCTTCTGCATCGGCCGTGGTGGTGGTTTTGCCCAACTGCATCAAGGTTTCATAACCCTTGTCAGAATCGAGCAGGTATTGCGAAAACTTGGTGGCTTCGCCAAAGCACAGCGGCAGTACGCCGCTGGCCAATGGGTCCAGGCTACCAGTGTGCCCTGCCTTCTCGGCATTGAGCAGCCAGCGGACTTTCTGCAAAGCCGCGTTGGACGTGAAGCCCAATGGCTTGTCCAGCAGGATGATGCCGCTGACGTTACGACGGATACGCTTGACCTGAGCCACCGGTTACTCCTTGGTGTCTTCGGGAGCAGTCGCATCGGGATGCTGATTGTCTTCAGCCACTGCACGCTCGATCAACGCAGACAGGTGCGCGCCACGCACGACGCTTTCGTCGTAGTGGAAGTGCAGCTGAGGAACACTGCGCAGCTTCATTTCACGCGCCAGTTGCATACGCAGGAAACCAGCCGCCGAGTTCAGTACCTTGATGGTCTGAGCGATATCTTCAGCGTTGTCCTGCCCCATTACGGTGATGAAGATCTTGGCGTGACCAACGTCACGGCTGACTTCAACAGCAGTAATGGTGACCAGACCCACACGCGGATCTTTGACTTCACGACGGATCAGCTGTGCCAGCTCTCGCTGCATCTGATCGCCGATACGTTGGGTACGGCTGTATTCTTTTGCCATGTCTTGTTACCTGTTACTCACCCATGGGAAACCCATGCGTTCTGAAAGCGGCAAACGCCCGGCCAGACAGAAGCCGGACCGGGCGTTGCGTTTAGAGTCCGGGACGGGCCACGTGCATGGGTATGCCGCGGGACGTCCTGGCTCTTGAGGCTCGCGATTTAGAGGCTGCGAGCAACCTGGACCTTCTCGAACACTTCGATCTTGTCACCGACTTTAACGTCGTTGTAGCTCTTGACGCCGATACCGCATTCCATGCCGGCACGCACTTCGGCAGCGTCATCCTTGAAGCGGCGCAGAGATTCCAGCTCGCCTTCAAAGATAACGATGTCGTCACGCAGTACGCGGATTGGACGGTTACGGTGAACAACACCTTCGAGCACCATGCAACCTGCGATGGCACCAAACTTCGGCGAACGGAATACGTCGCGAACTTCAGCAATACCCAGGATGTTCTCGCGGACATCGCTGCCAAGCATGCCGGTAAGGGCTTTCTTGACGTCTTCGATGATGTCGTAGATGACGTTGTAGTAACGCATGTCCAGGCCTTCCTGCTCGACAATCTTGCGAGCGCCAGCATCAGCACGCACGTTGAAGCCGAACAATACAGCGTTGGAGGCCAGTGCCAGGTTTGCGTCGCTTTCGGTGATACCACCGACACCGCCGCCCACTACACGCACTTGCACTTCGTCGTTACCCAGGCCGCTCAGGGCGCCCTGCAGAGCTTCCAGCGAACCACGGACGTCAGATTTGAGGACGATGTTAAGCGTCTTCTTCTCTTCCTGGCCCATGTTCTCGAAGATGTTTTCCAGCTTGCCTGCATGAGCACGCGCCAGTTTCACTTCGCGGAACTTGCCTTGACGGAACAGGGCAACTTCACGTGCCTTCTTCTCGTCAGTCATTACGCTCATCTCGTCGCCAGCGTCTGGCGTACCGTCCAGGCCGAGAATCTCGACAGGGATGGATGGACCGGCTTCCTTGATGGCCTTACCGTTCTCATCGAGCATGGCGCGGATACGGCCATAGTTGGAACCGACCAGAACCATGTCGCCTTGACGCAGGGTACCGTCCTGAACCAGCACGGTCGCAACAGGGCCACGGCCTTTGTCCAGACGGGACTCGACAACTACGCCACGGCCTGGAGCCGATGGAGTGGCTTTGAGTTCCAGAACTTCAGCTTGCAGCAAGACAGCTTCGAGCAACTCGTCAACGCCAGTACCCATTTTCGCCGAGACCGAAACAAACGGAGTGTCACCACCCCACTCTTCCGAGGTCACGCCGTGGACGGACAACTCGCTGCGGATGCGATCGAGGTCAGCACCTGGCTTGTCGATTTTGTTCACTGCAACCACCAGCGGCACGCCAGCTGCTTTCGCATGCTGTACAGCTTCGATGGTTTGCGGCATGACGCCGTCGTCAGCAGCCACAACCAGAATCACGATGTCAGTTGCCTTGGCACCACGTGCACGCATTGCGGTAAACGCAGCGTGACCCGGGGTATCGAGGAACGTGACCATGCCGCGTTCGGTTTCAACGTGGTATGCACCGATGTGCTGGGTGATACCGCCTGCTTCGCCAGCCGCAACCTTGGCACGACGAATGTAGTCGAGCAAGGACGTTTTACCGTGGTCAACGTGACCCATTACGGTCACAACCGGAGCGCGGGAGAACGACTCGCCTTCGAACTTCAAGGACTCGGCCAGGGAATCTTCCAGGGCGTTGTCGCTGACCAGCGTCACTTTATGGCCCAGTTCTTCAGCAACCAACTGGGCAGTTTCCTGATCCAGAACCTGGTTGATGGTGGCCGGAGTACCCAGCTTGAACATGAACTTGATGACTTCAGCAGCCTTGACCGACATCTGCGCAGCCAAATCGCCGACAGTGATGGTCTCGCCAATCTGTACGTCACGAACAACCGGGCCGGTCGGGCTCTGGAAACCGTGAGCGTTACGTTTTTTCAGCTTGCCTTTGCCACGACCGCCACGGCGGAAGCTATCGCTTTCTTCGTCAGAAGTGCGCGGAGCAACACGTGGTGCAGGGGCTTTTTCTTTAACCGATGCACGATGAGGAGCATTTTTACGCTCGCCATCACCACTGCCGCGACGATTGTTGTCGTCTGCGCGTGGTTTGTCCGGACGACGCTGTTCATCACGCTTACGTGCATCGGCGGCTGGCGCAGGTGCTGGCGCTGCTGCAGGAGCAGCTTGCGCCGGAGCAGGCGCGGCAGGTGCCGCGGCGGCCGGAGTCGAGGCAGGCTGACGGCGCGCTTCTTCTTCGGCGCGACGCTTGGATTCTTCTTCAGCCTTTTGACGTGCAGCATTTTCTACTGCGCGGCGTTCATCCAGCTCACGCTTGCGCTCAGCTTCGATTTCTTCCGGGCTGCGCTGTACGAAGACTTTCTTCTTGCGTACTTCAACGCTGATGCTTTTGCTGCCAGCTACACGCAGGGTGCTGGTGGTTTTACGCTGCAAAGTGATTTTGCGCGGTTCTTCCACTTTCGCCTTGTGGCTGCTTTTCAAGTGAGTCAGCAGAGCTTGCTTCTCACTGTCGGTTACATTCTGCTCGGCGGCGGTGTGCGGCAGACCTGCCTCACGCATCTGCTGCAACAGGCGCTCAACCGGTGTTTTGACCTCATCGGCCAGTTGTTTCACCGTGACTTGCGTCATGCATTTCTCTCCTCAGGCCGCGCCTAATTACTCGAACCAATGGGCTCGGGCGGCCATGATCAACTTGCCGGCACGATCATCGTCAATGCCGTCGATGTCGAGCAGGTCGTCAATAGACTGCTCGGCCAGGTCTTCGCGGGTAATTACGCCGCGCACCGCCAGTTCCATCGCCAAATCCTTGTCCATACCCTCAAGCGAGAGCAGGTCTTCGGCCGGATGGGCGTCTGCCAGCTTTTCCTCAGTAGCGATGGCTTTGGTCAACAAACGATCCTTGGCCCGAGCGCGAAGCTCGTTGACGATATCCTCGTCAAAACCGTCGATGTTGAGCATCTCCTCCACCGGTACGTAGGCAATCTCTTCCAGGCTGGTGAAGCCCTCATCAACCAGCACCTGCGCCAACTCTTCATCAACTTCGAGTTCTTCGATGAAGTTGCGCAGAATGTCACCGGTCTCTGCTTGCTGCTTAGCCTGGATGTCCGATTCGGTCATCACGTTCAGGGTCCAGCCAGTCAACTGGCTAGCCAAACGTACGTTCTGACCGCCGCGACCAATCGCCTGGGCCAGATTGTCTGCGCCAACGGCGATGTCCATTGCATGGGCATCTTCGTCGACAATAATTGCCGCCACTTCAGCAGGCGACATTGCGTTGATCACGAACTGCGCCGGATTCTCATCCCACAGAACGATATCCACTCGCTCCCCGCCCAATTCGCCGGACACTGCCTGGACGCGCGAGCCGCGCATACCAATGCAAGCACCTTGCGGATCAATGCGTTTGTCTTTGGAACGAACGGCTATTTTAGCGCGAGATCCAGGATCGCGGGAGGCCGCCATCACTTCGATCAGGCCTTCGGAGATCTCAGGTACTTCGATCCGGAACAGTTCGATCAGCATTTCAGGCGCGGTACGCGACAGGATCAGCTGAGGACCACGGTTCTCGGTGCGAATCTCTTTCAACAACGCACGAAGTCTTACGCCAACACGGAAAGTTTCACGCGGAATGATGTCTTCACGGGCCAGCAACGCTTCAGCGTTATTGCCCAGGTCGACGATCACATTGTCACGCGTTACTTTCTTGACAGTGCCGGAAATAATTTCGCCAAGACGCTCGCGATAGGCATCAACGACTTGAGCACGCTCAGCTTCGCGGACCTTTTGCACAATAACCTGCTTGGCAGTTTGTGCAGCAATACGGCCGAATTCGATGGAATCGATTTTTTCTTCGATAATGTCACCGGCCACCGCGCCTGGCTGTTTCGCCTGCGCCTGGTCAACCGCCAACTCGATTGCTGGATCATCCAGATCTTCGTCTTCGACCACGGTCCAGCGACGGAACGTCTCATAGTTACCGGTGTGGCGATTGATCTCCACACGCAGTTCGACTTCGTCTTCAAAACGCTTTTTGGTAGCAGTGGCCAGAGCCAGCTCCAGCGCTTCAAAAATAACGTTTGCCGGTACGCCCTTTTCATTGGACACCGACTCAACAACCAGCAGTACTTCTTTGCTCATCGTACGCCTCGCCTTTCGCAAGCCATTGGATCCGCGGGATCCGCGTCTCAGTCAAAACTGGGAATAATGTTGGCCTTGTCGATCATATCGATCGGCAGCAGGAATTCATGGTCTTCAACTTGCACCACGATATCCTGTTCCTCTACGCCGCGCAGAAGGCCCTGAAAGTTGCGACGCCCTTCGAATGGCGACCGCAGCTTGATCTTCACTTGCTCACCGGCATACTTGGCAAACTGTTCAAGCGTGAACAGCGGGCGTTCCATGCCAGGAGAGGAAACTTCAAGGGTGTATTCAACGGCGATAGGATCTTCAACATCCAGTACGCCACTGATCTGACGGCTCACGATGGCGCAATCGTCCACCAATACACCGCCTTCCTTGTCGATATACACACGCAACATTGAATGGCGGCCTTGAGCCGAAAATTCAATACCCCAGCATTCATAGCCAAGGGCCACGACCACCGGGGCCAACAAGGCCTGCAACTGTTCTAGCTTGCTCGACACCTGAACCCCCTAGTGCATGTTTGTGCATGCTATGCAGAATAAAAAAATGGGCGAAGCGCCCATCCCTGAAACGCCGTTGAATACCGACGTTATAAAGTGTCCAGTTAACAAAAAGCCCCTGAATTAGGGGCTCCGCTAAAACTGGTTGCGGGAGCCGGATTTGAACCGACGACCTTCGGGTTATGAGCCCGACGAGCTACCAGACTGCTCCATCCCGCGACAAAGCTGGAGCGGAAGTATACGGTTGATCCCTTTCAGGGTCAATCCAACCTTCCACATACAAGAAAGCCCGCTATTGCGGGCATTCCTGATAATTGGTACCGAGAAGGGGACTCGAACCCCTACACCCTATGGGCACAACCACCTCAAGGTTGCGTGTCTACCAATTCCACCACCTCGGCAATACTACGTTACATCATGAAACCCGTTTTACTTTTGCTCTTGAGCTGGAGGTACGTCAGTCGCTGGAGAAGCCGACTTTTGCTCTTGAAGCACCGGCACATCATCTGAAGCCGGTTGTTGCTTTGGTGCTTCCAATACCGCTGGATCTGGCAAACCTACTTGAGTCAGCTCTTGAGCTTTCTCTTTAGCAAAGTAACCTAACCCTAAGCTGGTTATGAAAAAACCTGCGGCAAGTATAGCAGTAAACTTACTAAGAAAGGTAGAGGAACCTTGGCTTCCGAACACAGTATTTGAAGCACCTGCTCCGAAAGATGCTCCAGCATCCGCACCCTTACCCTGTTGCAGCAATACCAGAGCAATGACGCCCAATGCACCCAACAGATGAAAAACGACTACGACTGTTTCCAGCATTTTCTCAGTTTCCCGCGGCGCGACAGATCGCACCGAACTCATCTGCATTCAGGGAAGCCCCACCAATGAGCCCCCCATCGATATCCGGCATGCTGAACAGTTCGACCGCATTGGCCGCCTTCACGCTGCCGCCGTATAGAAGCCGCACACCTTGTGCCACTTCAGAATTCTTCTGCGCCAGCTGTGCGCGAATGGCCGCATGCACATCTTGCGCTTGCTGCGGTGTTGCGGTCCGCCCGGTGCCAATGGCCCAGACCGGCTCGTACGCAATCACTGCCTTTGCAAAAACATCAATACCGAACTCATCAATCACAGCGTTCAGCTGACGCCCTACAACCTCAAGCGTTTGCCCTGCTTCACGCTGCTCCAGGGTCTCCCCTATACACAGCACTGGCGTCAAACCTGAAGACTGAGCAGCTGCAAACTTGCGATTCAGCGTCTCGTCCGACTCACCCAAAATCAGGCGGCGCTCAGAGTGCCCTATCAGCACCAGCTTACAACCCGCATCCACCAACTGGCTTGAAGATATCTCACCAGTTAGCGCACCTTGCTTTGCATCTACCGCTGCATCCTGAGCACCAACCGAGATTGGCGTATCTTTCAAGCCATTGATTACACGTTCAATAAACAAGTCAGATGGGAAAACTGCAGTTTCAACAACACTCGGCAAGTCCAGCTTACGCAGACCATCGATCAGCTCTGCGACGCTGGCGCGGGTACCGTGCATTTTCCAGTTACCAGCTACCATCTTGCGGCGCATGCTTTACCTCGTCGGTCAAAGTGGGCGCAGATGTTACCCAACCACATCCGCGCTGGCAAGCCGAATTCAAGCACAAACTTCACTTACAAGTTTTGCCAGCTCTTCTGCATAGCCACGGACCATGATTTCGTCGTCGCCTTCGACCATGACCCGCACCAATGGCTCTGTACCCGACTTACGCAAAAGCACACGGCCGCGGCCTTTCATCGCCTCCGTAACTTGCGCACAGGCCTCCTTGACGGCCGGATGCTCGACAGGATTTACCCCGCCCGAGAACCGAACATTAAGCAAAACCTGAGGGCATTTACGAACGGCCTGACGCGACTGGGCAAGGCTTTCCTCACGACGACGCAAAGACAGCAACACCTGAAGCGCAGCAATGATCGCATCACCGGTCGTTGTGTGCTGAAAGCAGACAATATGACCCGAGTTTTCGCCACCCACTTGCCAGTCGCGCTCTTGAAGACCCGCAATAACGTAACGGTCACCCACATTGGCACGCACAAAAGGAATACCCAGATCAGCCAAGGCCAACTCAAGCCCGAGATTGCTCATCAGCGTGCCGACCACACCACCTTGCAACTTGCCACGCTCATGCAGATCTCGCGCAATGATGAATAGCAACTCATCACCATCCACGATCGCCCCCGTGTGATCGACCATCAGCACCCGGTCGCCATCACCATCAAAGGCAATGCCCAGGTCCGCATGCTCAGCGAGTACGGCTGCTTGCAGTTGCCCCATATGGGTCGAGCCGCAATTGTCATTGATGTTGAGACCATTCGGCTGAGCTGATAGCACCGTCACCTCGGCACCCAGCTCTTTGAACACACTGGGCGCAACTTTATAAGTCGCACCATGAGCACAATCGACAACGATCTTCAGACCATTGAAATTGGTGCTTGTCGGGACACTGCTCTTACAGAATTCGATGTATCGCCCTGACGCGTCGTTGATGCGCGAGACTTTGCCCAACTTACCGGAATCAACCACAGTCATCGGCGCATCAAGCAACTCTTCGATCATCAACTCGACTTCATCAGGGAGCTTGGTACCCTCACCCGAGAAAAACTTGATGCCGTTATCATCATGAGGATTGTGTGAAGCGCTGATTACAATCCCGGCCTCCGCATGAAAGGTGCGTGTCAGGTATGCGATTGCCGGTGTAGGCATCGGCCCCAGCAACATGACATCCGCCCCTGCAGCCGACAACCCGGCCTCTAGTGCAGACTCAAACATGTAACCGGAAATCCGCGTGTCTTTACCGACCAGAATCCGGCAAGCCCCCATACTGCGAAACGCCATACCCGCCGCCCAGCCCAGCTTGAGCATGAAATCAGGGGTAATGGGGTAAACGCCGACCCGACCGCGAATGCCGTCGGTACCAAAATATTTCTTCGTCATACTTGCTCCATCATTCTTGGTCGGCGGACTCTACCGCTGCGATCATCCGTACCACATCAACCGTTTCGGCTACATCATGGACACGCAAGATACGCGCACCTTTGGTCACTGCCAATGCCGCCAACGCCAGACTGCCGGACAAGCGATCTGTAACAGGCCTATTCAAGGCCTGCCCGATCATGCTTTTGCGCGATACGCCCACTAGCAAGGGCCGCCCCAACGCATGCAATGCCTCCATGTGCTTGAACAGGCTCAAATTGTGCTGAAGGGTTTTGGCAAAGCCAAACCCCGGATCAAGAATGATCCGCTCAACCTCAATGCCGGCTGAAGCGCAAACTTTCATTCGATCCGCAAGAAATGCGGATACCTCGCCCACCAGATCACCGTAATGCGGGTCATTCTGCATGTCGCCGGGCTCACCCAACATATGCATCAGACACACAGGCAATCCTGTTGCAGCGGCCGCCTCCAGCGCACCCTCTCGGCGTAATGAACGCACATCATTGATCAAGCCGGCACCAAGACTCGCCGACTCGGTCATTACGACAGGCGTGGAGGTGTCCACAGAAATAATGACATCGAGCTCACGACTGATGAGTTCAACAACAGGCGCAACACGCTCCAACTCTTCCTGTGCTGTGACGGCACGCGCACCCGGACGGGTTGACTCGCCACCCACATCGATGAGCGTTGCTCCCGCCTGAACCATCGCCTGCGCATGACGCAAAGCCGCATCCAGGCGCGCAAACCGGCCACCATCAGAGAAAGAGTCAGGGGTTACGTTGAGAATGCCCATCACGTGCGTGCGGGCCAAATCAAGAACCCGGTTGCCGCAAGGCAACCGGGTCGAGGACTCTACAGAAGTCATTTCAAGCCTTAGTGATCTGCTGCCGGACCACCGATCGGTGTTTCCGGACGCTCGGTTTTATCCAGCGTCGGCGCTGTCGGTGTGCCCGAACCATCACCCCAATCACGCGGCTCACGCGGAGGTCGACCCGCCATAATGTCGTCAATCTGATCTGCATCGATCGTCTCGTACTTCATCAGGGCATCAGCCATGGCTTCCAGCTTGTCGCGGTTATCGGTCAGGATCTGCTTGGCCGTGCCGTAGCACTGATCAATGATGCTGCGCACTTCCGAGTCGATCAACTTGGCTGTTTCACCCGAAACATTGGCACCCTGACCACCGCCGCCACGCCCCAGATAGGACTCATCGTCTTCGGCATACATCAAAGGACCCAGTTTTTCGGAAAGGCCCCATTTGGTAACCATATTCCGGGCAATCTGGCTGGCACGCATGATGTCGTTGGATGCACCTGTGGTGACACCATCAAACCCCAGCGTCATTTCTTCTGCAATACGACCGCCATACAGCGAACAAATCTGACTAATCAGCGCACGCTTGGACAGGCTGTAACGATCCTCTTCAGGCAGGAACATCGTGACACCCAATGCCCGACCACGAGGGATGATCGAAACCTTGTAAACAGGGTCATGCTCAGGCACTACACGACCAACAATAGCGTGACCCGCTTCGTGGTAAGCCGTGTTGCGCTTTTCCTTGTCCGACATCACCATGGATTTGCGCTCGGCACCCATCATGATTTTGTCTTTGGCCAATTCGAACTCTTTCATCTCCACAACACGCTTACCGGTGCGAGCTGCGAACAGCGAAGCCTCGTTCACCAGGTTAGCCAGGTCAGCCCCTGAAAAGCCGGGCGTACCCCGCGCAATGACGGCTGGCTGAACATCATCCCCAATCGGCACTTTGCGCATGTGAACTTTGAGAATCTGCTCACGACCACGGATATCTGGCAGACCTACCACCACTTGACGGTCGAAACGCCCCGGACGCAACAGAGCCGGGTCAAGCACGTCAGGACGGTTGGTCGCTGCAATTACGATGATGCCATCGTTCATTTCAAAGCCATCCATCTCAACCAGCAACTGGTTGAGCGTCTGCTCGCGCTCGTCGTGACCGCCACCCATGCCAGCACCACGATGGCGACCTACCGCGTCAATCTCGTCGATAAAGATGATGCACGGTGCGTGCTTTTTAGCCTGCTCAAACATGTCGCGAACACGGCTTGCACCCACACCTACAAACATCTCGACAAAGTCAGAGCCTGAAATCGTAAAGAATGGAACCTTGGCTTCGCCAGCAATCGCCTTGGCAATCAGGGTTTTACCCGTACCAGGCGGGCCTACCATCAGCACACCACGCGGAATGCGACCGCCCAAGCGCTGGAATTTCCCCGGATCCCGCAGAAACTCAACCAGTTCGCCCACTTCTTCTTTGGCTTCGTCGCAGCCCGCAACATCTGCCAAGGTCGTTTTGACCTGGTCTTCAGACAGCAACCGCGCTTTGCTCTTGCCAAAGCTCATCGGGCCGCCTTTACCGCCAGCGCCGCCCTGCATCTGCCGCATGAAGAACATGAAAACCGCAATGATCACCAGAATCGGGAAGCTCGCAACCAGAAGCTGCGTCCAGATACTTTGCTGCTCTGGCAGCTTGCCTTCGACAGTGACGTGGTTATCCACCAGATCACCAATCAAACCGTTGTCCTGAATTGCCGGACGAATGGTCTTGAAGGTATCGCCATCACTGCGCTTGCCGGTAATCACGTAGCCGTCAACCGCTACGCGCTCGACCTTGCCATCCTTAACTTGCTGGATGAAGTCGGAATAGTTGAGGGTTTGTGGCTCGTTTGGACTGGAGAAGTTGTTCATCACGGTCACAAGGACAGCGGCGATGATCAACCACAGGATCAGATTCTTTGCCATATCGTTCAATTAGCTACCCTCTGAAGCAAGCTCCGCTACTGAAAGCGTGCTTCGCATGATATTCACCGGCATAACTTACTACATTGCCTACAAGGCTTGCAGGCTCCGTCTGTAACCCTTTGTGAAACTTTGACTACACAATATTCGTTATGCCAGATCTGTAAAGCGATACAAATAAAACTATCGCCCTGGTCAGAGACGCTCATCGCTGGCAGAACCTTCAATACCGCGGAAGCCACGACCCAGCAAATACTGCTCCCGGGACCTGTCACGCGATGACAATGGCTTGCGCATCTGCACTTTTTCGAACAGCTTGCGGATGTCTTTGTGGTACTGGTCGAAGCCTTCGCCCTGGAAGACCTTGATCAGAAAATCACCACCTGGTCGCAATACGCGCCCTGCCAGATCCAGTGCCAATTCACACAGGAACATCGCGCGCGGCATATCAACAGCGGCCAATCCACTCATATTGGGGGCCATATCTGAAATCACAAGGTCTACCTGCGTATTTCCGACGGCCTCCAGTATTTGGGCCAACACATCGTCCTGAGTGAAATCCCCCTGAATGAAGGTCACGTCAGGGATGCTGTCCATTTCCAGGATGTCGGAAGCAATCAAGCGCCCCTGACCACCGATCAGACGACTGGTCACTTGCGACCATCCACCTGGAGCTGCGCCCAGGTCAATCACCGTCATGCCGGGGCGAATCAACCGATCACGCTCCTGGATCTCCAACAGCTTGTAGCTGGCACGCGAACGGTATCCGTCTTTCTGCGCCATTTTGACGTAAGGATCGTTGAAATGTTCTTTCAGCCAATTCAGGCTAGTTTTGGAACGGGCCACGGGCCACCTCAAAAAATATAAACGGGTCGTGATTAACTGGGCGGTCTGGGACTCGCTCGGGTAAACTGGCCGCCGCTTTTTACAAGATCAGACACAGGGGTCAGATTATGCCGCTCACTCAAGAGCAGAAGAAACAGTACAAATCCATTGGCCACCATCTGAAACCAGTATTGACTGTGGCTGACAATGGTTTGACTGAAGGTGTTTTAGCCGAACTCGAACGCGCATTGGGCGATCACGAGCTGATTAAAATCAAAGTCAACATCCTGGACCGCGAATCTCGCTTGGCTGCCATTGCAGAACTCTGCAAAAGCGGCAAAGCAGAACTGGTTCAGGTGATTGGCAAAATGGCGCTTCTGTACCGCAAGAACGTCAATGTAAACAAGCAACTGTCGAACATCCACCGCTTCAAGTAATGTCGACAAGGGTCAAGGGCGTGCAAAGCGCGCCCTGATACTCTCACCCGGAATAGGCTGAAGCACCAGAATCAAACCCGAAAAGCCAGCCAACCAGTAAAAAAACGACTGCCAGTGCAATGCTTCAGTCAGCCATGAATGCCCTGCGAGATACAACGCACAACCGACCAGCGCCATCAGCAACAGCTGCCCACGCAGGTCGCGCCAAATACTCTCAACGCCCTCAGTCCTGGCCAATACCAGCGCCTGCACAAACACGCAGACGGCTGAAAACATGACCAGCAGCACTTCAAGCGTATTGCCGATCTCTTCTACCAACAACGGCGCCAGTCCGATTTGGGCCAGCACCGGCATCAATCCTAAATGCATCAACCACAGACCGCCAACCCACAACACCTGGGCTAGCTGCCAAACCAGTGCGCCCGCTCGAAGCGGGCGCCTGTGTTCAGATGTGGCGAACTTCAACAATCTCGTACTCAATCACACCGCTTGGCGTCTTCACAGCCACCACATCGCCCTCTTCCTTGGCGATCAAGGCGCGAGCAAGCGGCGACCCGACAGAGATCTTTCCGAGTTTGAAGTCAGCTTCATCTTCACCAACGATCTGGTAAGTCTTACTTTCGTCAGTTTCGACGTTAGCGATTTCAACCGTCGTGCCAAAGATGACCTTTCCGGTATGCGGAATGGTCGTCACATCGATAATGACTGCGTTCTGCATGCGGCCTTCGATGTCACGAATGCGCGCCTCCACCATGCCTTGCTGTTCACGAGCTGCATGATATTCAGCGTTTTCCTTCAGGTCGCCCAGCTCCCGTGCCGTGCCAATGTCCTGGCTCAACTTGGGCCGAACAACCTTCGTCAGGTGCGCATGCTCTTCTTCGAGGGCTTTGGCGCCCTGAACCGTCATTGGGTATTTGGTTATGCTCATGCCTTCAATCCTGCGTGTAGATCCTGCAAGCGACGTACGGTTTTTTCAGGGCCGAATTTAAGCGCTTCACAGATCGCTTCGCCAGCAGCAATGGTCGTGGTGCAATAAATCTTGTGCTGCAAGGCGTTACGACGAATGGAATAAGAGTCAGCAATCGACTGACGACCTTCGGTCGTGTTGATAATCAGCGTGACTTCGTCATTTTTGATCATATCGACAACGTGAGGGCGACCTTCGGTCACCTTGTTGACGCGGCGCACTTTCAATCCTGCCGCCTCAATAAACTTGGCCGTGCCCGCCGTGGAAACCACCTCAAAGCCCAAAGCGATCAGGTCACGCGCAACACCTGCCACCAAAGGCTTGTCGTCATCACGCACACTGATAAAGGCGGTGCCGCCAGTTGGCAATACTTCGCTCGCGCCCATTTGAGCCTTCGCAAATGCCTCACCGAAGGTATCACCTACCCCCATCACTTCACCGGTGGACTTCATCTCAGGGCCAAGGATCGGGTCAACACCCGGGAATTTGGCGAACGGGAACACCGCTTCTTTCACACTGTAGAAGTTAGGAATGATTTCTTTGGTGAAACCGATTTCCTTCAGGGTTTTACCTGCCATGACGCGCGCAGCAATCATTGCCAGTGAGACACCAATGCACTTGGAGACAAAAGGAACGGTGCGCGAAGCGCGCGGGTTCACTTCAATTACGTAGATGTCTTCCCCTTGCAGTGCCAGTTGAACGTTCATCAGGCCGACAACACCCAACTCCAGCGCCATCTTCTTGACCTGTTCGCGCATCTCGTCCTGGATGTGCAGTGGCAGCGAGTAAGGAGGCAACGAGCAAGCGGAGTCGCCCGAGTGAACGCCTGCCTGCTCAATGTGCTGCATGATCGCGCCGATCACGACATCCGTACCATCACAAACCGCGTCAACATCCATCTCGATGGCACAGTTCAGGAAGTGATCCAGCAGAACCGGGCTGTCGTTAGACACCTTCACCGCGTCACGCAGGTAGCGCTTGAGTTCTTCCTCTTCGTACACGATTTCCATCGCACGGCCGCCCAGCACGTAGGAAGGACGAACCACTAGCGGGTAACCGATTTTGCTAGCCGCGCGGATGGCTTCATCTTCACTGCGCACGGTTGCGTTTGGCGGCTGACGCAAGTTCAAACGCTCGACCATTTGCTGGAAGCGCTCACGATCTTCTGCACGGTCGATTGCATCCGGGCTGGTGCCAATGATCGGCACGCCAGCTTCTTCAAGTGCACGCGCCAGCTTCAGTGGCGTCTGGCCACCGTACTGAACAATCACGCCTTTTGGCTTCTCGACCCGTACGATTTCCAGAACGTCTTCCAGAGTGACAGATTCGAAATACAGACGATCCGAAGTGTCGTAGTCCGTCGAAACTGTTTCCGGGTTGCAGTTGACCATGATGGTTTCGTAACCATCAGCACGCAACGCGAGAGCCGCGTGTACGCAGCAGTAGTCAAACTCGATACCTTGACCAATACGGTTCGGACCACCACCCAGAATGATGATTTTGTCGCGACCCGAAGGATTCGCTTCGCACTCTTCCTCATAGGTCGAGTACATGTAGGCGGTGTCGGTGGCGAACTCAGCCGCGCAGGTATCAACCCGCTTATAAACCGGGAACACTTCCAGCTTGTGACGATGGCGACGCAGGTTTTTCTCAGTAACACCCAGCAGCTTGGCCAGACGCTGATCCGAAAAACCCTTGCGCTTGAGGCGATACATCATGTCGCGGTCGATGCTGGCAAGACCCAGCGTCTTAATTTTCTCTTCGTCCTTGATCAGGTCTTCGATCTGCACCAGGAACCAAGGATCAATCATGTTCATGCCGAAGATGTCTTCGACCGTCATGCCCGCACGGAACGCGTCAGCTACGTACCAGATGCGCTCGGCGCCCGGCACTGTCAGCTCGCGTTTGAGCACGGCCATGCTTTCCGGGTTGCTCAGGTCCAGTTTTTCATCCAGACCGCACACACCGACTTCAAGGCCACGCAACGCCTTTTGCAGAGACTCCTGGAAAGTCCGGCCAATGGCCATAACCTCGCCAACAGACTTCATTTGCGTGGTCAGTCGCGCATCAGCCTTGGAGAACTTCTCGAAGGCGAAGCGAGGCATCTTGGTCACGACGTAGTCGATAGAAGGCTCGAAAGAGGCTGGCGTCTTGCCACCCGTGATTTCGTTTTGCAACTCGTCAAGGGTATAGCCAATCGCCAGCTTGGCAGCGATACGCGCAATCGGGAAACCCGTGGCCTTGGAGGCCAGCGCGGACGAACGAGACACGCGCGGGTTCATTTCGATGACGACCATACGGCCAGTATCCGGGCAAATACCGAACTGAACGTTGGAGCCGCCCGTTTCGACGCCGATCTCACGCAGTACCGCCAGCGAGGCGTTACGCATGATCTGGTATTCCTTGTCCGTCAGTGTCTGTGCAGGCGCAACAGTGATCGAGTCACCGGTGTGCACACCCATCGGGTCGAAGTTCTCGATCGAGCAGACGATGATGCAGTTGTCCTTTTTATCGCGGACAACTTCCATCTCGTACTCTTTCCAGCCGATCAGCGACTCGTCGATCAGCAGCTCTTTGGTTGGAGACAAGTCCAGGCCACGGGAGCAGATCTCTTCAAATTCTTCGCGGTTATAAGCAATACCACCACCCGTGCCACCCATGGTGAAGGACGGACGAATGATGCACGGGAAGCCCAGCTTCTCGAGAACGGCATTAGCCTCCTCCATGCTGTGAGCAATGCCGGAGCGCGGGCAATCAAGGCCGATCGACTTCATCGCCTTGTCGAAACGCGAACGATCCTCAGCCTTGTCGATGGTGTCCGCATTGGCACCGATCATCTCTACATTGAATTTCTCCAGAACGCCTTCGCGCTCCAGGTCCAATGCACAGTTCAGCGCCGTTTGCCCACCCATGGTCGGCAACAGGGCATCAGGACGTTCTTTTTCGATGATCTTGGCGACCGTTTGCCACTTGATAGGCTCGATATACGTGGCATCGGCCATGTCCGGGTCGGTCATGATGGTGGCCGGGTTGGAGTTCACCAGAATGACGCGGTAACCCTCTTCACGCAGTGCCTTGCAGGCCTGAGCGCCGGAGTAGTCGAACTCACACGCCTGACCGATAACAATCGGGCCAGCGCCGAGAATCAGAATGCTTTTTATGTCTGTACGTTTTGGCATGGGTTTGTCACTCAAATCCGCAGGTCAGTGGGCAAGCCGGTAGTCTTTTTCCTGAAGCCTCCAAGGGCCGCCGGTATTCGGGGCCGCCTTGGACGACTTCACCTTGGGAAAAGGATTAGCGGCGCTTGGCCATCTCGTTGATGAAACGGTCGAACAGCGGTGCTACGTCGTTCGGGCCCGGGCTCGCTTCAGGGTGTCCCTGGAAGCTGAATGCGCTTTTGTCGGTCAGCTCAATGCCCTGCAGCGTGCCGTCAAACAGCGATTTGTGGATCGCACGCACGTTGGCAGGCAACGTCGCTTCATCCACCGCAAAACCGTGGTTCTGACTGGTGATCATCACAACGCCCGTGTCCAGATCCTGCACCGGGTGGTTAGCACCATGGTGGCCATGACCCATCTTCACCGTCTTCGCACCGGAGGCCAGCGCCAACAGTTGATGACCAAGGCAAATGCCGAATACTGGAATTTCGGTTGTCAGCACTTGCTGAATGGCTTTGATTGCGTAATCGCAAGGCTCTGGATCGCCCGGGCCGTTGGACAGGAACACGCCATCCGGATTCAACGCCAGTACATCGCTGGCAGGGGTCTGAGCCGGCACGACGGTTACGCGGCAACCGCGTTCTACCAACATGCGCAAAATGTTCCACTTCACGCCGTAGTCGTATGCCACAACGTGATAAGGCAGCTCGGAGGCGTCGATAGTCGGGTGACTGTCGGTCGCCAGGTTCCAGACACTGGAGCGCCACTCGTACGTTTTTTCGGTGCTGACGACTTTCGCCAGGTCCATGCCTTTCAGGCCCGGGAAACCACGCGCAGCTGCAATGGCCGCTTCATCCGAGATGTTATCGCCCGCCATGATGCAGCCGTTTTGCGAACCTTTCTCGCGCAGGATACGGGTCAGGCGACGGGTATCAATGCCTGCAATCGCCACAACATTATTGGCCTTCAGGTAATCGGACAGCGACATCGTGTTACGCCAGTTGCTCGCAACCAAAGGCAGATCACGAATAACCAAACCTGCGGACCAGACACGATCAGACTCGGCATCTTCCGGAGTAGTACCGGTATTGCCTACATGCGGGTAAGTCAGGGTAACGATTTGCTGAGCGTAGGAAGGATCGGTAAGGATTTCCTGATAGCCGGTCATTGCGGTGTTAAAAACGACCTCACCAACGGTTTGACCGTCGGCTCCAATGGCTTCGCCGCGAAAAATGCTGCCATCAGCAAGGGCGAGTATGGCTTGCTTAGTCAAGAAGACCTCCCGTAAATAAAGCCTGAAAGGGCGATCGCAGGTTGTAAAAAAGCGGAGTGACGTATGGACACGTCACCCCGCTTCTTCATCGAATTATCTGCGCGCTTTTAGTGGACACACTAAAGCTGTAGGTTACAGAAAAATGCTTTTTTGGTCTACCGCTAAAAAGCCTTAAAGGCAGGGGAATGCGACAGGAAATCGCTTAGCGGTTAAAAATCCGGCTGTTGGTACAGCAACAGCCGGATTTTACAGGGGGGAATCAGCGCAGGTCGAGCACATCCTGCATATCGTAGAGACCGGGCTTGCGCCCTTCCAGCCACAACGCAGCGCGAACGGCACCCTTTGCAAAGGTCATGCGACTGGAAGCCTTGTGGGTAATTTCGAGTCGCTCGCCTTCAGTAGCGAACAACACGGTGTGATCACCCACCACATCGCCACCACGCACGGTTGCGAAGCCAATGGTTTCACGCTCACGAGCACCGGTATGACCTTCGCGACCGTAAACCGCGACCTTCTCCAAATCACGCCCCAGTGCATCCGCAATCACTTCACCCATGCGCAACGCAGTGCCCGACGGCGCATCGATTTTATGACGATGATGCGCTTCAATGATTTCAATATCCGCATCATCCCCCATCACTCGCGCCGCCATATCCAGCAGCTTGAGCGACAGATTGACCCCCACACTGAAGTTCGCCGCAAACACGATCGGAATGTCTTTACCCGCCTCGGCCAGCAAGTTCTTTTGAGCCTGTGTCAACCCGGTCGTACCAATCACCATGGCTTTGCCCGAGCGACGACACATTTCGAGGTTTTTTAGCATTACCTCCGGCAACGTGAAGTCGATCAACACATCGAACTCGTCAATGACCGCCTCCAGGCTAGACGACAACGGCACACCAATGCGCCCAAGAGATGCCAGTTCGCCAGCATCGGCACCCACCAGCGTGCTCCCCGGTCGAACGATAGCCGCCGTAAGCCCACCCAGCGGCGAGCGCTGCTGAACGGCATCGACCAGCGTTTTACCCATGCGCCCGGCAGCGCCCATCACAGCTATACGTCGCATGTCTCGCCCCTTACAAATCGCCGAAGAAGCGCTTGACGCCCTCAAACCAGCCCGTGGCATTCGGCGAATGACTGCTATCGCCTTCGAGCGTTGTGCGGAACTCCTCCATCAGCTCGCGCTGACGACGGCTCAATTTGACAGGCGTCTCAACCACAACGCGGCACATCAAATCACCCGCACCACCGCCACGCACGGGCGCAACACCCTTACCGCGCAAACGGAACTGCTTGCCGGTCTGAGTACCTTCCGGAATTTTCAGCTTCACCCGACCATCCAGCGTCGGCACTTCAAGCTCAGCACCAAGTGCCGCGTCCGCCACGCTGATTGGGACCTCGCAGAACAAATGCTTGCCATCGCGTTGAAAAATCGCGTGCTCACGCACATCGATCACAACATACAGGTCGCCGGTAGGGCCCCCTTGAACCCCCGCCTCACCTTCACCGGAAAGACGAATGCGGTCACCCGTATCAACGCCAGCAGGCACTTTTACAGAGAGGGTTTTGTACTCTTCGACACGACCCGCACCATGGCAGCTGTCGCAAGGGTCGGAAATGATCTTGCCTTGACCATGGCAACGCGGACAGGTCTGCTGCACGGCGAAGAAGCCCTGCTGCATACGCACCTGACCAATGCCGCCGCACGTTGGGCACGTGACCGGCGAAGAACCCTTCTTGGCGCCCGACCCGTCGCACGGCTTGCAATTAACCTGCGTCGGAACACGAATATTGACGGTTGTACCGCGAACAGCCTCTTCCAGATCCAGCTCCAGCGTATAGCGCAAATCGCTACCGCGCTGAGCACCGCCCCGGGAGCCGCCACGACCACCACCAAAGAAATCACTGAACACATCACCGAAAATATCGGAGAAGTTCTGCCCACCAAAACCACCGCCGCCGCCACCCATCTGCGGATCTACGCCAGCATGGCCGTACTGGTCGTAAGCAGCACGCTTGCTTGAGTCCGAAAGCACTTCATAGGCCTCATTGGCCTCCTTGAAGAGCTCTTCAGAAGCTTTGTCATCCGGATTGCGATCCGGGTGATGCTTCATTGCGAGACGGCGATAAGCTTTTTTCAGCTCCACCTCGGTAGAGGTGCGTTCAACACCCAAAATTTCGTAATAGTCGCGCTTTGCCATAATTCTTTGCACTCTCAAGGACGTTCGGCAAAACCCTCCCGAGCCTCACCAAACCCGCCAAGCCCGATAGAGATCAGTCTCGACTCACGTCTTTTTCAACGATTTTGGTTTCTGATTAACAGCCAAAGCATTGGCTGACAGGAGCGGTCACTTCAGGCCGAAATACAAGAAAGTTTCGAACCAGACCGCCAGCACCCGACCTTGTCGCATGCTGTAAAAATTCTTCAACTCCAGACACGCCAACGCGGGAGCTAGCTCCCGCGCGGCGACATCCTACCAGTCACCGCTTACACACGGTCAACCGGCCGACAAACAAGCTGATTACTTGTTGTCTTTAACTTCTTCGAACTCAGCGTCGACAACGTCATCCGCTTTTTCAGCCGAATCAGCTGGCTTGGACGCTGCGTCCGCAGGGTTCGCCTGCTCAGCGTACATCTTTTGAGCAACCGGAGCCGACACCTTGGACAGCTCTTCAACCTTGGCTTCGATAGCCGCTTTGTCGTCGCCTTTAACAGCAGCTTCCAGAGCCACTACAGCAGCTTCGATCGCAGCTTTCTCTTCCTCGGTTACTTTATCGCCCGCATCGGCGACCATTTTACGGGTCGAGTGCACCAGTGCATCACCCTGGTTACGCGCAGCTGCCAGCTCTTCGAACTTGCGATCTTCTTCAGCGTTGACTTCAGCATCACGCACCATCTGAGCAATCTCTTCCTCGGACAGACCCGAGTTAGCCTTGATCACGATGGACTGAGACTTGCCAGTCGCCTTGTCTTTCGCACTTACGTTCAAGATACCGTTGGCATCGATGTCGAAAGTCACTTCGATCTGAGGCACGCCACGTGGAGCAGGTGGAATGTCAGCCAGGTCGAACTTGCCCAACGACTTGTTCTGAGCCGCTTGCTTACGCTCACCTTGCAGCACGTGAATTGTTACTGCGCCCTGGTTATCGTCAGCTGTCGAGAACACTTGCGATTTCTTGGTAGGAATCGTGGTGTTTTTCTCGATCAGAGGCGTCATTACACCGCCCATGGTTTCGATACCCAAAGTCAGCGGGCTTACGTCCAGCAACAGCACGTCTTTAACATCACCAGCCAGTACCGCGCCTTGGATAGCAGCACCCATGGCAACCGCTTCGTCCGGGTTCACGTCTTTACGTGCTTCTTTGCCGAAGAACTCGGTTACCAGCTTCTGCACCAACGGCATACGGGTCTGACCACCCACCAGAATGACGTCGTTGATTGCACCCACATCAATGCCGGCGTCTTTCAGCGCCAGACGGCAAGGTTCGATCGTGCGCTGAACCAGATCTTCAACCAGCGATTCCAACTTGGCGCGAGAGATCTTCACGTTCAAGTGTTTAGGACCGGTGGCATCTGCAGTGATGTAAGGCAGATTCACGTCAGTCGACTGGCTCGAAGACAGTTCGATTTTGGCTTTTTCAGCAGCTTCTTTCAGACGCTGCATCGCCAGCGGATCACCTTTAAGGTTCATGCCGCTTTCTTTCTTGAACTCGTCAACCAGGTAGTCGATCAGGCGGATGTCGAAGTCCTCACCACCCAGGAACGTATCACCGTTGGTAGCCAACACTTCAAACTGATGCTCGCCATCCACTTCAGCAATTTCGATGACCGACACGTCGAACGTACCACCACCCAAGTCATAAACGATGACAGTGTGGTCGCCCTTCGCTTTGTCCATACCGTAAGCCAGAGCAGCCGCGGTAGGTTCGTTGATGATGCGCTTAACGTCCAGACCGGCAATACGACCTGCGTCTTTAGTTGCCTGACGCTGGCTGTCGTTGAAGTAAGCCGGAACTGTAATAACAGCTTCGGTCACTGGCTCGCCGAGGTAATCTTCGGCGGTTTTCTTCATTTTTTTCAGAATTTCAGCCGAGATTTGTGGCGGTGCCATTTTCTGGCCGTTCACTTCAACCCAAGCGTCACCATTGTCTGCCTTGACGATTTTGTAAGGCACCATCTGGATGTCTTTTTGTACAACTTCTTCGTCAAAACGACGACCGATCAAACGCTTCACCGCGTATAGGGTGTTATGCGGATTGGTCACTGCCTGACGCTTGGCCGATTGGCCAACCAGAATTTCGCCATCGTTGGCGTACGCAATGATCGACGGCGTAGTGCGCGCGCCTTCTGCGTTTTCAATAACTTTTGCCTTGCCGTTTTCCAGAACCGACACACACGAGTTGGTGGTGCCCAGGTCAATACCGATAATTCTGCCCATGTTAACTCTCCCTAAATTTGAATTTTTTTGCCGCAGCAGTAATGACCAACTGCGGCATTACTTAAACGCTTGACTTCTAAATGGGGGCCTTGCGACCGATTTCAAGCCTGCTCATCAATTGAAGGCGAAACCGGTGCTGGCGCCTTGCTTACCACGACCATCGCCGGGCGCAGCAGGCGACCATTGAGCTGATAACCCTTCTGGAACACCTTGAGCACGCTATTGGGCTCCACGTCAGCACTTTCCTGCATCGCCATTGCCTGATGATGCTCGGCATTGAACGGTTCGCCGTGCGGATCAATGGCTTCCAGCTGATAACGCTTAAGGGTGTCCTGGAACATTTTGAGCGTCAGTTCGATGCCTTCACGCATCGGACGAATGCTCTCGTCATCAGGACTCGACAGCTCAAGACCACGCTCCAAGCTGTCAATCACTGGCAGCAGATCGCCTGCAAATTTTTCCAGAGCGAATTTGTGTGCTTTCTCAACGTCCTGCTCGGCACGGCGGCGGACGTTCTGCAGATCGGCAGCTACGCGCAGAGCCTGATCATTGGCGGCTGCCAGTTGCTCTTCAAGCACCTGCACGCGGGCTACCAGATCTTCGCCTGATGCATCGGCGGCCTGATTAGCGTCTTGGTTCTGCGTATCCATAGTCTGTTCGTCTGCCATAGATTTCTCCTTTCAAACTTTGTCCGCGAATTCAAGTTCGCGCTTGTGCCAAGGTATATGGGGTCGCAATTCTCAGGTTCAAGAGCCAAAAAAACGGAAGACATGAGTTATCTCGACCCGGTGCTTTCGATCACAAAAAACAAAACGAGCTAAAAAACAGGAATTCGGGTGTAAATCGAACTAAGACTGCCCATTGTCAGCCCGCTCAAAAACACTGTATAAATAACCAGACATTACGTTTTGGAGCGGCCCCCATGCTGGTGCACCTGTCCGTACACAACTACGCCATCGTTGAACATCTCGATCTGGAACTCGATCGCGGTATGAGTGTAATCACTGGCGAAACCGGCGCCGGTAAATCGATCATGCTCGATGCGCTGGGGTTAACGCTGGGCGACCGTGCGGACAGTGGCGTTGTACGTCCTGGTGCCGACAAGGCAGACATTCTAGCCACCTTCGACCTGCAGGCAATTCCAGAAGCCCAGGCATGGCTGGCCGAACGGGATCTTGAGAACGACGGGCCCTGCATTCTGCGCCGCGTCATTACCAGCGAAGGTCGATCTCGCGGCTATATCAACGGCACACCTTGCCCCCAAGGCGATCTCAAAGCCCTTGGCGAGTTGTTGATCGACATTCATAGCCAGCACGAACACCAGTCGCTGCTAAAGCCCGAAACGCACCGCCGACTGCTGGATGAATATGCCGGCGCCACCGACCTGGCGCGGCAAGTCCAGCTGGCGGCACAACGCTGGCGCCAAACCAAACAAGAATTCGAGCACCTCTCCAATTCCGGGGATGAACAGCAAGCTCGCCATCAGTTATTGAGCTATCAACTCGAAGAACTGGACAACCTGGCGCTTGCTGAAAACGAACTGGAAGAACTGGAGCAGGAACACAAAAGCCTCACTAATGCTGAAGCGTTACTTTCAATTTGCCGCCAAGTGGTTGAGCAATGCAGTGAAAGCGACGCAGGCAACGTGCTCAACACCCTGACCGGCAGCCTTAATCGTTTGGCCAGCGTCAATAACAACACCAGCGCACTGAATGAAGCCTCGGATTTGCTTGCCAGTGCCCAGATACAGGTTGAAGAAGCGGTCGGTGAGCTCAATCGTTTTCTCGATCATTTCGATGCTGACCCGCGGCGCCTGCAGTACCTGGAGGAGCGTCTCGACTCGATCTACACCATGGCACGCAAACATCGCGTTCAGCCTACCGAGGTCTATGCCCTGCAACAAAAATTGATGGATGAGCTTGAAACGCTGAACGCCAATGATGAATCCATCGAAAGGCTGGCCAACGAGCTGACAGCGTTTGCACGTCATTATCAAGAGTGCGCGCGCGAACTCAGCAACATTCGCACTCAGGCCGCTACGCGTCTGGGCAGCGCTGTAGAAGAAGAAATTCAGCGCCTTGGCATGCCGGGAGGCCGCTTCGTCATTGAGTTAAAGCCGCAAAACAGCTCCGACCCACAGCCTTTCGGCCTGGAACACGTCGAACTGCTGGTCAGCGCCAACCCCGGACAGCCGCTCAAAGCACTGGCTAAAGTAGCGTCCGGTGGTGAGCTGTCACGTATCAGTTTGGCGATTCAGGTGATCACCGCACAAACCTCGCGCGTTCCGACACTGGTATTCGATGAAGTGGATGTCGGTATCGGCGGCCCAACAGCCGAGATCGTGGGTCAACTGCTACGCCGCCTCGGCGATCGCGGCCAGGTATTGACCGTGACACACTTGCCTCAAGTCGCTGCGCAGTGCCACCAGCATCTGTTCGTGCACAAAGTTCGAGACAGCGAGGCTACCCGCACAGCAGTATCCAAACTGAGCCAAAAAGAACGTGTGGAAGAGGTAGCGCGCATGCTCGGCGGCATCGACCTGACTAAAGAGTCTTTGGCGCACGCGAAGAAAATGGTCGTTTCAGCCAAGAATCAGACCGCTTAACGACGAACGGTCATTCAGCAGACAGCACGAAGGCGACCCTAAGGTCGCCTTCGATCGTTTCGCAAACCGAAATTCGCGTGACCTGCTTACTTGGTTTTCTTACGTACGTAGAGCACCAAGTTGTGATCCACCAGCTCAACGCCGTGCTTCTCGGCAATTGCATGCTGCAATTTTTCGATGTCTTCGTCGAAAAACTCAATCACTTCGCCGCTTTCAACGTTGACCATATGGTCGTGATGACCACCGTCTGCGTCGGCCAGCTCAAACACGGCATGACCGCCATCGAAATTATGGCGGATCACCAGCCCGGCTGACTCGAACTGGGTCAACACACGGTAAACCGTGGCCAGACCGACGTCCTCGCCTGCCTGCATAAGCGCCTTGTAAACGTCCTCGGCACTCATGTGACGCTGATCAGCAGAATCAAGCATTTGTAGAATTTTGACTCGTGGCAGAGTCACCTTAAGTCCGGCCTTACGTAGTTCGCTATTTTCAACCATGGTTAGCTTTCTCGCGGAAGCCGCTTCGCAGCTTCTCTTAATACGGGTATGATCGGCGTTTACGTTGTCCCAGCCAAGATAGTGGAAGTCGCCCACCGATGCAAAACACCAAGCTCTTGCTAACCAGTTTCACCTTTGTGGGACTGCTCGCACTCGCCGGTTGTTCATTCCCCGGGGTTTACAAAATCGACATCCAGCAGGGCAATGTCGTCACGCAGGACATGATAAACCAGTTACGCCCGGGAATGACCCGCCGGCAAGTGCGGTTTATCATGGGGAACGCCCTGCTGACCGATACATTCCATCCGGATCGTTGGGATTATTTGTATAGCCTCCAACCAGGCGGCGGTGAACGCCAACAGGAACGCGTCAGCGTGTTCTTCAATGAAAACGACCAGCTCGTCAGCTTGTCAGGTGACTTCATGCCTGGCGTCAGCAAAGACGAAGCCATTCTCGGCAAAGACGGTGGCGCAAATGTGACCACACCGGCTGCTCCGACCGAGAAGAGCGAAGTTCCGGCCAAGCCTGGATCATTGCTCGACCAGATCCAGAAGGATGTCGACGGGGTCGAAACAGTACCTGTCCCGACACCAGAACCTCTGGATACCACCGACCAATAAACGTTCGGTACAAAAAAGCCCGGCATGCCGGGCTTTTTGTTGCCTGCGAAAAACCAGGCTTAAGGATTAAGACGCTTGGCCTCAGCGGCTCTCGCCGCCCGTTGGCGACGAATTTCTTTGGGGTCAGCCAGCAGCGGTCGGTAAATTTCGATGCGATCACCGGCTTGTAACAGACGGTTTTCAGAATCACTGACCTGTTTACCAAAAATGCCGACCGGGCAACTCGTCAAATCCAGTTCTGGAAACACCTCACCCAAACCCGATGCCAAAACAGCTGAACGCACATTGGTACCCTCAGGAACGGTCATCGTCAGTAAACGCTGACGCTCAACCGAGGCGTACACCACCTCAATGGCAATCATTGGCTCAGCCATACAAATGCTTGGCACGTTGGCAAAAAGCATCAACCAACGTATTGGCCGCCTGATTGAACAACGGCCCCAGCGTGGCTTTCACAATCGCGCCCGCATAATCAAACGTCATGTCCAGGCTGATTTTGCAGGCTTTTTCGCCCAACGGCTTGAACACCCATACACCATGCAATTTGGTAAACGGGCCTTCCTCCAGATTCATCTCAATCGACTGGCCCGGCACCAGCGTATTGCGCGTTACAAAGTGCTGGCTCAAGCCGCCCTTGGCCACGCCAAGACTGGCACGCATCAGCACTTCGGTACTCTCAAGTATCTCGGCCGATGAGCACCATGGCAAAAACTCGGGGTACTTGGCCACATCATTGACCAGGTCATACAAAGCCTGCGCAGGATAAGGCAGCAAGGCGGAGCGTTGGATATGGGTAGTCATGTCAGCGTTACTTCCACAGCTGGGCGGCAAACACGATCAGGATGCCGAGTGGCGCCACATAGCGCATCAAAAAAAGAGTCAAGGCGAACAACACCGGGCTGCGCATCGACAACTCGTCGCGTACAGCACCACGGCCCATGATCCAGCCCGCAAAGACTACGAAACACAGTCCACCCAAAGGCAGCATGATACGCGAGGTGAGGAAATCGACGACACCAAAGAAGTCCAGCCCCTGCTCCGCGCCCCATTGGTAGAGGTGGAAACCGGATTCTTCGTTCACGAAAAATTTGGCCTGCTTCCAGATATTGAACGAGAACACCGTGCCCAGACCGACAAACCAGCAACTGAACGCCAACCAGAAGGTGACCCACAACCGACGGATTTTGGTGCGCTCAACCAGATAAGCCACCATCGGTTCAAGCAACGAAATCGCCGAACTCCAGGCCGCGACAGCCACCAGCACAAAAAACACCACACCCATCAACTGGCCAAATGCGACGTTGCCGAAAGCAAAAGGCAAGGTCACAAACATCAGGCCCGGCCCTTCACCCGGGTTCAATCCCGACGCAAACACAATTGGAAACAAAGCCAGGCCCGCCAGCAATGAGACAAAGGTATCGATCAGCGCAACGCCTACAACCGTACCGGAGATCGACGCATTCTTCGGCATGTACGCGCCGTAGATCATGATCGAACCCACACCCACGCTCAGAGAGAAGAACGCATGGCCCATCGCCGCCAGTAGACCGTCCATGACCCGATCCGGGTTGAAGTCGAACATAAAATGCACGCCTTCCATGAAATGCCCAGTGGTCATGCTGTAGCCGAGCAACACCAGCAGCAGCACAAACAAAATGGGCATCATGATGCGCAAACTGCGTTCAAGCCCCGCCACCACGCCTTTGGCGATGACAAAAGCAGACAACACCATGAACGCGGTATGCCAAAACGTCAGGCGCCACGGGTCAGCGATGACGTGACCGAAGTACGCCCCGACCTGATCGGCCGTCGCCCCTTGAAAGTCGCCCTTGCCCATATTGAGGATGTAATCCAGCGACCAGCCGCCGACCACACTGTAAAAAGACAGAATCAGGAGTGCCGTAATCATCCCGGCGAAAGCCCACCAGGACCACCGCGCCGAATGACCCGCCTCTACCGCCAGCACCTTCAAGGCATTTGCCGGGCTGAGCCGCGCACGGCGTCCGATCAAGGTTTCAGCCAGCATCACCGGCACACCGATCAACGCGATGCACGCCAAAAACACCAGCACAAACGCGCCACCACCGTAGACGCCAACCATGTAGGGGAATTTCCAGATACTGCCCAAACCCACGGCAGAACCGGTCGCAGCGAGAATAAAGACCCAACGGCTTGCCCAACTGCCGTGGACAGAAACCTTGTCTGTCGACATCGTTACTACGCCCAACCGATAAAAAAGAGGGCGCATTGTCCGGGATTCAACCTACGTGCTCAAGCACGCAGGTGCCCGTAGCCGACTTGCTCGCAACTGCCTATAATGCCGCCCCTATGGCTAAACAGAAGAAACACCCAACAGGGACCATCGCGCAGAACAAAAAAGCGCGACACGATTACTTCATCGAACATCGGTTCGAGGCTGGTCTGGTCCTGGCCGGCTGGGAAGTAAAAAGTCTGCGTGCAGGCAAGGCACAGCTGGTCGACAGCTACGTGCTACTCAAGGACGGTGAAGCCTGGTTGCTCGGCAGCCACATTGCCCCCCTGACGACCGCCAGCACGCACGTTATTGCCGACCCGACGCGCAGCCGCAAACTGCTGCTCAACAAGCGCGAGCTTGAAAAGCTGTTTGCCTCGGTGCAGCAGAAGGGTTACGCCTGCGTCTGCCTCTCCCTTTACTGGAGCAAGCACTTGATCAAGTGTGAAATTGCCCTCGGTAAAGGCAAAAAGGAATACGACAAGCGTCATACCGAACGCGAGCGCGACTCCGATCGCGAGCTGCAACGCGCGGTACGCAACAAGGGCAAGGAAGACTAACCTCTCCTGCTGCCCGCCTGCTCGCGATGAGTTCAACCCGATGACTGGGGTGATCTCAATCGCGAGCATTGCTGTTGCTGAAGGTTTTACCCCTACAAACCATTGCGCCGCTCAGCACGCGCCGTTCGCTGAACCTCCTGGCGCACCTCCTCCAGCACTTCCTGCACATACATCAGATGGCGACTGGCCACTTCCCGCGCATCCTCAGCACGCCCCTCAATAATCGCCAGGTACAACTCCCGGTGCTGACTGATAAGCATGTCTCGCGTTTCGCTGCGCTGCTTGTACATCCCGCCGATATTCGTCACCACGTTACGTTTGAGCAAATCAAATAACCCGCGAATCGTGTGCAACAACACCGCGTTATGGCTCGCCTCGGCTATCGCCAAGTGAAAACTCGCGTCCGCCTCGCCCTCTTCGGCACGACTGACTTCATCGACCCGCGCGTAACAATCCTGCAACCGTTCAAATGCCAGGCGCAGCCGCTCGCGGTCCACGTCTGTGGCGCGCAAGGCGGCATAAAACGCGCAGGACGCTTCCAGCGTATGCCTAAACTCCAACAAGTCGCGTTGCGCCTCGGGATTGCTTTCAAGCAGTTGCAACAGGGGATCACTGAAGGTCGACCCCAGTGACGTGGCGACATAATTGCCGCCGCCCTGGCGACTGACCAACAACCCCTTGGCCGATAACTTTTGGATCGCCTCGCGCAACGACGGGCGCGATACCCCGAATTGTTCAGCCAGTGCACGCTCAGCAGGCAACCGCTCGCCCGACTTCAACGTGCCCTCAAGGATCATGCCCTCAAGCTGCTCGACAATATCGTCAGACAAACGGCGCTGACGAATCTGATCAAACCCCATAACCCTCTCCACCCTTCCCGACCACGCGCCGGGGCCGCCATTCTCGCTGATTAGCGCGCTTCAGACACCTGCCAGACGCAATCGCAAACACCCCATCAGATGCCATGCCGACGTTTTGTCAGACAAAAGATTTAGGGCGGCAAATTGACACATGCCTCATAAGGCTTTTAACCTAGCCGACAGCGGTTGTAAATTGGTAATACCAATTAGCCAAGCGCGACCAGCAGCAACGACCAATAACAATTAGGGGCCACCCCATATGCAAACCTGGCAACAGCTCTATAGTCCGCTCGGCAGCCTCGGCCTGTCCGCACTCGCCGCCGTCATCCCGATCGTGTTCTTCTTTTTGGCCCTGGCCGTGTTCCGTCTCAAAGGACACGTCGCCGGCAGCATCACCCTTGCCTTGTCGATTCTGGTGGCGATTTTTGCCTTCCAGATGCCGGTCGACATGGCGTTCGCAGCAGCGGGCTATGGATTTGCCTACGGCCTCTGGCCAATTGCATGGATCATCGTGGCCGCGGTGTTCCTCTACAAACTCACCGTAAAAAGCGGTCAATTCGAAATCATCCGCAGCTCCGTCCTGTCGATCACCGATGACCAGCGCCTGCAAGTGCTGTTGATTGGTTTTTGCTTCGGCGCTTTCCTCGAAGGTGCAGCCGGTTTCGGTGCCCCGGTCGCGATTACTGCCGCACTGCTGGTAGGCCTGGGGTTCAACCCGCTGTACGCCGCTGGCCTGTGCCTGATCGCCAACACCGCACCGGTGGCATTCGGCGCACTGGGTATCCCGATCATCGTGGCAGGCCAGGTCACCGGCATCGACGCGTTCAAAATCGGCGCCATGGCCGGTCGCCAACTGCCCTTGCTGTCACTGTTCGTGCCGTTCTGGCTGGTGTTCATGATGGACGGCCTGCGTGGCGTGCGTGAAACCTGGCCCGCAGCACTGGTGGCCGGTTTGAGCTTCGCCATCACCCAATACTTCACCTCCAACTACATTGGCCCCGAGCTGCCGGACATCACATCGGCCCTCGCCAGCCTCGTCAGCCTGACCCTGTTTCTGAAAGTCTGGCAGCCAAAACGCACCGCAGGCGCGCAGATTGCGGGCGTCACCTCAGACGTAATCGTCACCGCCAGCGCAGGTGGATTCGGCAAGCCAAGCAACCTGATGGCATCGCCTTACAGCCTGATGCAGATTCTGAAAGCCTGGTCCCCGTTCCTGATCCTGACCGTACTGGTCACCATCTGGACACTCAAACCGTTCAAGGCCATGTTTTCGCCAGGCGGTTCGATGTACGGCTGGGTGTTCAACTTTGCAATCCCGCACCTTGATCAACTGGTCATCAAGACGGCTCCCATCGTCAACGCACCGACTGCCATTGCGGCCGTGTTCAAGCTCGACCCGATATCCGCGACCGGCACTGCGATTTTCTTCTCGGCGCTGATCTCGATGCTGGTGCTGAAAATCAACGTCAAGACTGGTCTGACCACTTTGAAAGAGACCTTCTACGAGCTGCGCTGGCCAATCCTGTCCATCGGCATGGTGCTGGCCTTCGCCTTCGTCACCAACTACTCGGGCATGTCCTCGACCATGGCACTGGTGTTGGCCGGTACGGGCGCAGCCTTCCCGTTCTTCTCGCCGTTCCTGGGCTGGCTGGGCGTATTCCTGACAGGCTCCGACACATCGTCCAACGCCCTGTTCAGCTCGTTGCAAGCCACCACCGCGCACCAGATCGGCGTCAGCGACACCTTGATGGTGGCCGCCAACACCAGCGGCGGCGTGACCGGGAAAATGATTTCCCCGCAGTCGATCGCCGTCGCCTGTGCGGCCACTGGCCTGGTGGGTAAAGAATCCGACCTGTTCCGCTTCACCCTGAAACACAGCCTGTTCTTCGCCACCATCGTGGGGTTGATCACGCTGGCTCAAGCCTACTGGTTCACCGGCATGCTGGTGCACTAATAGGTCTATGGTTATCGCACGTTAAAATCGCCGGGGTTCGCCCCGGCGACAGCCATTCACGACCCGGTCTGCCTGGCTCAACGCCTGGCGGACACATAACCGGGACCACCCGGAGACGCCTGATGAGCGAGCTTTTCTACAACGCCGTGCCCAACGCGACCCGTGTCGCCCCGCCCCTGCCTGTGCCACGTATGTATCCCACGCAAAAACCAGCCAAGGTTTACCTGTTTGGCACGTGCGTGGTCGACCTGTTCTTCCCCGAAGCCGGCATGGACGCGATCCATTTGCTGGAGCGCGAAGGCATCGAAGTCGACTACCCGCAAGGGCAAAGCTGTTGCGGCCAACCGGCCTACACCTCGGGTTACACCCAACAGGCGCGCGATGTCGCTCGCTCGCAACTGGCCCTGTTTGCCGAGGACTACCCGGTCGTGGTGCCGTCCGGTTCCTGTGCGGGCATGCTGCGCGAGCACTATGAAGACTTGTTCAAAGACGAACCCGACACCCTGAAGCGCGTTCACGCCCTAGCCGAACGCACCTACGAACTCACCGAATTCCTGCTGTTCGTGTGCAAGGTCCAATTCAAGGACCACGGCGCCCCGGTCAAAGTCGCCTTGCACACCTCCTGCTCCGCCCGCCGCGAAATGAACACCCACCTGCACGGCCGCGAAATGCTGGCCCAGTTGAGCAACGTTGAACGCATCGACCACAGCCACGAAAGTGAATGCTGCGGCTTTGGTGGGACATTCAGCGTACGCATGCCGGACATTTCCGGCGCCATGGTGGCCGACAAGACCCGGTCCCTGATCGAAACCGGCGCACACCAAGTGCTCACCGCCGACTGCGGCTGCCTGATGAACATCAACGGCTCGCTGGAAAAACAGAAGCAATCACTGCGCGGCCAGCATCTGGCCAGTTTTCTGTGGCAGCGCACCGGAGGTGAACAATGAGCACCAGCACACTGATCCCGACTGTCGCCGTCGAAGAAGACTTCCGCGAACGCGCCCACGAAGCCCTGGCTGACAAACAACTGCGAAATAACTTTCGCAGTGCCATGGATTCTCTGATGACCAAACGCGCCGTGGCCTTCAGTGATGCCCACGAGCGCGAGCACTTGCGCGCCTTGGGTAACGCCATTCGCGCCCGCGCCCTGTCCAAACTGCCCGACTTGCTGGAACGACTGGAAGCCAACCTGACCCGTAACGGCGTGCAGGTCCATTGGGCCGAGACCGTCGAAGAAGCCAACGAAATTGTCTTGTCGATTGCTCGCCGTCGCGCGGCCAAGCAAGTGATCAAAGGCAAATCGATGGTCAGCGAAGAAATGGAAATGAACCACGTGCTCGGCGCCCAAGGCATTGAATGCCTGGAATCCGACATGGGCGAATACATCGTTCAGCTCGACAACGAAAAGCCTTCCCACATCATCATGCCCGCGATCCACAAGAACGCCGGGCAAGTGGCCGACTTGTTTCACGAAAAACTCCGCGTGGAATACACCAAGGACGTCGACCAACTGATCCAGATCGGTCGTCGCGTACTGCGGCAAAAATTCTTTGAAGCCGACATCGGCGTCTCCGGCGTCAACTTCGCCGTGGCTGAAACCGGCACCTTGCTGCTGGTGGAAAACGAAGGCAACGGCCGCATGTCGACCACTGTGCCACCCGTGCACATCGCTGTGACCGGCATCGAAAAAGTCGTCGAAAACCTGCGCGATGTGGTGCCGCTGGTATCACTGCTGACCCGCTCCGCCCTCGGCCAACCCATCACCACCTACGTCAACATGATCTCCGGCCCGCGCAAACCCGGTGAACTCGACGGCCCTGAAGAAGTGCACTTGGTCTTGCTCGATAACGGCCGCAGCCAAGCGTTTGCCGACAGCGAACTGCGCCAGACCCTGAACTGCATTCGCTGTGGGGCCTGCATGAACCATTGCCCGGTTTACACGCGCATTGGCGGCCATGCCTACGGCGAGGTCTACCCCGGTCCTATCGGCGCGATCATCACACCGCACATGGTCGGGCTGGCCAACGTCCCGGATCACCCAAGCGCGTCCTCGCTCTGCGGCGCCTGCGGCGAAGTTTGCCCGGTCAAAATCCCGATCCCGGCGTTGCTGCGCCGACTGCGCGAAGAAAACGTCAAAGCGCCCGACACCCAGCCGCGCATCATGCGCGGTCAGGGCAGCAAGTATTCACGCAAAGAGCGTTTCATCTGGAACGCCTGGGCCAAGCTCAACAGCTCGCCCAACCTCTATCGATTGTTCTTGAAAGCCGCCACCCGCCTGCGCGGTTTGACCCCGAGCAACGTAGGACCGTGGACCCAAAACCACAGCGCCCCTAAACCCGCCGCCCGTTCGCTGCACGACATGGCCCGCGAGCATTTGGCGAAAAAGTCGGGAGACCAGTGATGAGCGCCAAACACAATATCCTCAACAAACTGCGCAAAAGTCTGACGGGCACAACGCCTGTGGCTGACAACTTTGACGAAGTGCTGGTGACGCAACCCTGGACCTACACCCAGGAGCAACGCATCCCGCAATTGCGCAAGCTGATGGAAGCCGTACACACCGAGATTCACCTCAGCAGCGAGCACGGTTGGCCTGCCCTGTTGGCGCAACTGGTCACGGACCGGCAACTGCCTAGCCTGCTGATTGCCCCGACGACCCCTCATGGGCAAAAAGTGACGGCGCATTGGGCGCAAAATCCTGCGCTACCAGCACTTAAAGCCTACGACCGCCGGGTTGAAGACTGGAAAGACGAACTGTTCAATGACACGCCTGCCAGCCTGACCACCACCTTGGGCGCCATCGCCGCCACCGGTAGCCTGATCCTGTGGCCGACCCCCGAAGAACCCCGCTTGATGAGCCTCGTCCCGCCGGTGCATTTCGCCTTGCTCAAGGCCAGTGAGATCCGCGACAACTTCTATCAGGTGCAACGTGAAATGAACTGGGCCGCCGGCATGCCGACCAATGCACTGCTGGTGTCCGGCCCGTCAAAAACGGCCGACATCGAGCAAGTTCTGGCCTACGGCGCCCACGGCCCGAAAGACCTGGTGGTGTTAATCCTGGAGGACGCATGAGCCTGCCCGCTGCTTTTCTGCGCGACGCCGAACGCCTGATCCCGCAAGACCGGCGTTTCACCGACGCCCTGTCGACCCTGGCCTTTGGCACCGACGCTAGCTTCTATCGGCTGATCCCGAAACTGGTGGTGCGGGTTGAGTCCGAAGACGAAGTGGTTGAACTGCTGCGTCTGGCACGGCGCGACAACGTCTCGGTGACCTTCCGCGCAGCGGGCACCAGTTTGTCCGGCCAAGCCATCAGTGATTCAGTACTGATCGTGCTGGGGGATAACTGGAACGCTAAAGAAATTCGCGGTCAGGGCACGCAAATCCGTTTGCAACCGGGCGTGATTGGCGCCCAAGCCAACGCATGGCTGGCGCCGTACGGGCGCAAAATCGGTCCGGATCCGGCCTCGATTAACGCCTGCAAGATTGGCGGCATCGTGGCCAACAACGCCAGCGGCATGTGCTGCGGCACCGCTCAAAACACCTACCACACGCTGGCGGGCATGCGAGTTGTGCTGGCTGACGGCACACGTATCGACACCGAAGATGCCGCCAACGTAGCCGCGTTTCGTCAAAGCCACAGCGCACTGCTCGAACAGCTGGCGACATTGGCCCGCGAGACCCGCGCAAACACTGAATTGGCAGCAAAAATTCGCCACAAATACCGTCTGAAAAACACCACCGGCCTGTCGCTCAATGCCCTGGTGGATTTCGACGACCCGCTGGATATCCTCAGCCACTTGTTGGTGGGCAGTGAAGGCACCCTGGGCTTTATCAGTTCGGTCACCTACGACACGGTCATCGACCACCCCAACAAAGCCTCGGCGCTGATCGTGTTCCCGGACGTGGAAACCTGCTGTACCGCCGTGACGGTGTTGAAAAGCCAACCGGTGTCCGCCGTTGAACTGCTTGATCGGCGCAGCCTGCGTTCTGTGCAGGACAAGCCCGGCATGCCTGCTTTCGTACAGCAACTGTCGGCCAATGCCTGCGCACTCTTGATCGAATCTCGGGCGGCCACGCAGACGTTGTTACACGAACAACTGGCGCACATCATGGGCTCGCTGTCGGCATTTCCTATCGAGAAACAAGTCGATTTCACTGAAGACCCGGTCGAAAACGCAAAGCTGTGGGCCATCCGCAAAGACACCTTCCCCGCCGTGGGCGCCGTGCGCAAAACCGGCACCACAGTCATCATCGAAGACGTGACCTTCCCCGTCGAACAATTGGCCATCGGCGTAAACCGCCTGATTGAGCTGTTTGACAAACATCACTACGACGAAGCGATCCTTTTCGGACACGCGCTTGAGGGCAACCTGCACTTCGTCTTCACCCAAGGCTTCAACAGCCCGGAAGAAGTCGCACGTTATCAGGCGTTCATGGATGACGTAGCCCAGTTGGTCGCTGTGGAATTCGGCGGCTCGCTCAAGGCTGAACACGGCACCGGCCGTAACATGGCGCCCTTCGTGGAACTGGAATGGGGCAGCGATGCTTATCAACTGATGTGGTCGCTCAAGCGTTTGCTCGACCCACAAGGCATCCTGAACCCGGACGTCGTACTCAGCGACGACCCACAGATCCACCTCAAACACCTCAAACCCCTGCCCGCCGCCGACGAGATTGTGGATAAGTGCATTGAGTGCGGGTTTTGCGAACCGGTGTGCCCGGCCAAGGGTTTGACACTTAGCCCGCGCCAGCGAATCGTGATCTGGCGTGACATTCAGGCTAAAAAACGCGCCGGGGTGGACACCCGCGAGCTGGAAAAAGCCTACGAATACCAAGGCATCGACACCTGCGCGGCGACCGGTTTGTGTGCGCAACGTTGCCCGGTCGGCATTAACACCGGCGAACTGGTGAAGAAACTGCGCGCCCGCAACGCCGATCATGTCAAAACGGCCGACTGGCTGGGCAATCACTTTGCAACCACGCTGCAAGGGGCGCGTTTTACGCTGCATGTGGCCAATGGCGCGCGCATGCTCTTGGGCGCGCCGCGTTTGGCCCGGCTGTCTGCCACCCTGACCAAGGCCAGTAAAGGGCGCGTGCCCCAGTGGACCAACGCCATGCCGCAACCTGAGCGGGCGATACGCTTCACCCCGCCGATCAACGATGCACGCCCGCGCGTGGTGTACTTGGCGGCGTGCGTGTCCCGTGTCATGGGCCCCGCAGCAGGCGACCGCGAACAAATGTCCCTGTCGGACAAAACCCGGGGGCTGCTGGAAAAAGCCGGTTACCAAGTCGTCTTCCCCGACAACCTGGACAGCCTGTGTTGCGGCCAGCCGTTTGCTTCAAAAGGGTATGCCGAACAGGCAGAACACAAGCGTCAGGAACTGATTGGCGCCTTGCTGCACGCCAGCCGTGGCGGGCTTGACCCGATCTACTGCGACACCAGCCCGTGCACCCTGCGACTGGTGCAAGACCTGGGCGACACCCGCCTCGACCTGTACGACCCGGTGCGCTTCATTCGCACCCACCTTGTGGATAAGTTGCGGTTCACCCCGCAACCGGCGCCGATTGCCGTGCATGTCACGTGCAGCACGCAGCACTTGGGCGAAAGTCAGGCACTGATCGATATTGCGCGGTTATGCAGCCAGGAAGTGGTCATCCCAGAAGGCATTCACTGTTGTGGCTTTGCGGGAGATAAAGGCTTTACCACGCCGGAGCTCAATGCCCACTCGCTGCGCAGCTTGAAAGACGCCGTGCAGCACTGCAGTGAAGGCATTTCCACCAGCCGCACGTGCGAGATTGGACTCACGCAACACGGCGGTATCGACTACCACGGGTTGGTGTATTTGGTGGATCGGGTCACCACGGCTAAAGCGCTACAGCCTTAGGGCGTTCGGTCAATGTGACGCGCCTGCTTGCACTCAGGCGCGTCCTGCTCAGTGCGTCGTCAAACCGTCCAGCGATTTGTCGACATGCTCCCTGGCCAGCTCCACCAGGTGCATGACCGACAACACCAAATGGCGCGTGTGCCCGCTCAAACCATTCCCCGCCTCACTCGCCGAAGCGCCCGCGCAGCGCAACAAGTCTGACGCTTGGGCCAAAGCCGCTTCTAAATTGACACTGCTGGGGGCGGCATACGGGTGCGTGCCCGTGTGCCACGTGGGCTTAAGGTCGAGCCGGTAATAACGAAGGGCGCGTTCGGCGGCGGCCCGGTCCAGCGACTGTGAATCGCACGGGGCAGCATCTTGCAGGGGAAACAGGGGTGGATCAGGGGTGATCTTGCTCATGGGGCTCTCCAAATTTAGGGAGCTGCCAACAGTCGCTACTAAACGATTGGGGGTGGCAGCCGTACGCAGGTTAGTAGACCGGCAAACTTGGAAACCGGCGCACCCGAAGGCGCCCTGCGCACGGCCACCATAACGCGGAGGCCAAAAAAAGCGCCTCTGGAAGGTGGCGCCTTGCGCCAAGTTTGAAAGCCAGGCTACTAAACCCGACCGCTGATGAGCAGCGATGGGCCGAGACTATGCCCTGAACTGGACTGGCGCAAGCGAACGGGATTTTCTAGGAAGTTTCGACGGAATGAAAGGGATGAGGCCTACGAAACCCTCAATTTCAGCGTCTGCGGGTGCCTGCGAAGTCACGCATGATCGCGCCCTCACACCGTCGCTCACCGCAGGACAAAAAAATAATCCCATGATGGCCAATTAAAAGCAGAACCCTTGAGCACGGCTATAGTCAATTGGCTTGAGCCCCATTGTTTTGGGCTTATAACCGAGCCCGGAGCCACCGGGCCTAACGTCTGCACAAGGAGTTTTCCCCATGAAACGTACCGCGCTTGCTGGCCTGTTTGTGGCTGCTGCAATGTTGGCCTCTCCGGTGTTCGCCAATGAGCCCGCAAAAGATGACCTGTGTGCCATCAATCTGCAAAAAATCAACGATGCAATGGCCACCTCTGGGCAAACCAGCGAAAACACCAGCGACGACATCAAGACGGGCATAGAGAAAGCAAAGTCCGAACAAGCCAAGGGTGACAATGAGGCTTGCATCGCCACCACCACACAATTGCTCCAGCGTATCCAGGACATCAACAAGGGTGGCGCAAGCAAATAAGCCTTGAGGTTGGCCTTCTGCGTCAGATTGGCGTAGACTCCGCAAGCTTGCTGGTTATGCACAGCAAGCATCGGGGCCGTTTAGGATTCGACGCCGGTTGCGAAACTCTAGGTGCATGCCGAGTTGGTAACAGAACTCGTAAATCCACTGTTGCAACTTTCTATAGTTGCCAATGACGAAACCTACGAGGGTCAAGCTCTCGCAGCGTAAGCTGCCTTAGCCATCCTCCTGGTACCTTCGGGTCCAGCAATCACTAGGGGATGCCTGTAAACCTGAAGTGATTGTCATATAGAACAGGATCGCCGTGCAGTACGTTGTGGACGAAGCGGCTAAAACTTACACAACTCGCCCAAAGCACCCTGCCCTTCGGGTCGCTGAGGGTTAACTTAATAGAAACGGCTAAGCATGTAGTACCGACAGCGGAGTACTGGCGGACGGGGGTTCAAATCCCCCCGGCTCCACCATTTGATCATCTAAAGACGTCCACGGACGTCTTTTTTTGTGCCTGAAATCCAGTAAACTCAATCACTTAAGCGCTATTGGCGTCTACAGACGTTTTCCAAGATCTAGCCAATTTGGTATTCCAGTTAGCATGTCCTGCGCTCCATGCTATTTTTAGGAATACCAAAAATAGTGTCATGGAGTACTTCTCATGCGCGCCAAGGCCACCCGCCTCTCCGATCTACAGCTCAAGGCTGTCAAAGCAAGAGGCAAGGATTACGTTCTCACCGATGGCGACGGGCTGCAGTTGCGGGTACGGGTCAATGGCTCGATGCACTGGAATTTCAACTACCGGCACCCCGTGACGAAGAAGCGCATCAACATGGGACTCGGCACCTACCCCGCGACTTCGCTTACCCAAGCCAGGAAGAGGACGGTTGAAGCCAGAGAGCTCCTGGCACAGGACATCGATCCCAAAGAACAACGCAATATGTTGCGGCAAGCCAGAAGGGCCGTTACCGAATACACCTTCGAGAACGTAGCCACCGCCTGGTTTGAGCTGAAGAAGGATTCCGTCACGCCCGCCTATGCCGAAGACATCTGGCGTTCGCTCACACTGCATGTGTTTCCAGATTTAAAAACAACGCCGCTCTCGCACATCAACGCCCCCATGGTAATCAGGCTTCTTCGCCCCCTTGAGACCAAAGGCAGCCTAGAAACCGTGAAGCGGCTGGCCCAACGTCTCAACGAGATCATGACCTATGGCGTTAACTCGGGACTGATTTTTGCCAATCCCCTCAGCGGTATCCGGGCCGTCTTCAAAAAACCGAAAAAACAAAATATGGCTGCGCTACCTACCGATGAACTCCCAGAGCTCATGGTGGAAATCGCCAATGCCAGCATTAAAAGAACCACACGCTGTCTACTCGAATGGCAGCTCCACACCATGACACGCCCTGCAGAGGCCGCCACAACTCGTTGGGCAGACATCGACTTCGAGAGGAACATCTGGACGATTCCAGCAGAGCGCATGAAAAAAAGACGCGCTCACAGCATCCCGCTGACTAAGCAGGCGCTCGCTCTGCTAGAGGTCATGAAGCCCTACAGCGGCCACAGGGAATATGTATTCCCGGCAGACAGAAATCCGCGAACCCACACCAATAGCCAAACAGCCAACATGGCACTGAAACGCATGGGCTTCGAAGGTCGATTGGTCAGCCATGGCATGCGTTCCATGGCGAGTACCATTCTCAACGAGAACGGCTGGGAGCCGGAGTTGATCGAAGTTGCCCTTGCTCACGTCGACAAAGACGAGGTTCGGAGCGCCTACAACCGAGCGGAGTACATTGAGCGCCGACGCCCCATGATGGCCTGGTGGAGCGATTACATTCAAAAAGCGGCTACCGGCAGCCTGCTCGTAACCGCTGTCAATGAAAGCCGAGACAGGAAAACCTTCCCAATACGCTGATTTATTCACCCCCTCTTCAAGAAGGCCTGTATCGCGCCCTGGCGACTGCGGCGACACCGGCGACAACCCCGTAATAGGTGGCGTGCAGCATGGCGACAGAAGTGGCGGCTGTCGCCGCATCGCCTGAATGCCCGCGCTCCTCCGGCCAAGCCCCTGAACATGGGAAGGCTCCGCATTCCCATGTTCAGGGGCTCACATTAAAAAGACGACGGACGGCTACTCATCTATCCAATACCACACACGACCAAGGTCTTCCAGCACCGCTGATTGGCGCAAGCGACTGCGCGCAACGCGGTTGACCCCAGCCATACGCGGGCGATAGAAAGAAGCCGCAAAGCGCTGTCGTTGACAGCAACCCAGGTAGCCAGAATCTTTAAGGCTACGCCACACGGTGGTGGTTCTGCCCAAGTGCGATTAGCGTTCGGAAGCTCGCACGATCACTCCTCCCGGGTGATGGATGCCTACTTCACATCTTGCCCATTGCGGCAGCACATACCCTGCTCAGCTGTTCTGCAGCAACCTATCCAATTGGCCATTAAGTTTGCGCAAACCCGCGCCCGTCTCTTTCTCCCCGGAAAGAGACGGGCGCTCCCACTATTGCTGCAACCCACGCAGTACGAGGCATTGCGGCAATTCCCCGCGTGACAATCGGCGTGACAAACGCCGAAGTCACCCGCAACAGCGATACCGATGATGGTGCCGCAGCCCACGGAATGGACTGCACCTGACTGACAGTCAGGCATGCCCTGGTCATCGCATCGCTGCCTTCACCTGACTCAGGATCTCGCGGCGCCGGTCTCGTCAGCCGGTGCAGCCTCCACCCGCCCACCGCTATCGGTGTTCAGGAGGCCAGATCATGAGATGCCCAAGCTCCCGGTCGTAAAGAGCCGCCAGTCCCGCGTCAGTGGACAACCCTCACAGGCCGCAGGGGCCTTGATCCCTGACAACACTCAACAACCATGGCGGGATGAGTGAGGGCGAAGTCGACAAGTTCAGGAGAATGGCGATGCAACCGTGTGAAGCGTTCAAGCCACCGCAACCCTTGCTCGAACACCAACAGGCGCCACTGCCCTATCCGGTCGAAGCACTCGGGGGTCTGTTGGGCCCCGCGGTCGAGCGACTGGCCGAGGTGATCGGCGTGCCCTGCGCCATGGCCGCGCAGTCGGTGCTGGCCAGCGCTGCTCTGGTGAGCCAGGGTCATGCCAATGTCCAACTTGACGGTCGAACCTATCCGCTGTCCCTCTACCTGCTGACGGTGGCGTCCTCGGGTGATCGCAAAAGCGCGGTGGATCAGCTGGCACTGAAGGCGGCGCGCGATTGGGAGCGACAGCAGTGGACCCTGTATGCGGAAAAGCTCAAAGCTTATCGCGCCGCGACCCGCATCATGAGCAAAGCCAAAACCTCAAAGAAACCCTCGGAGGCGGAAGGCGCTGAGCTATCCGAACCGGTGCCGCCGAGACTGATCATTGCCGAGCCCACCATTGAGGCCCTGGTCAAAAGCCTGTGCCATGGCCTGCCCAGCATGGGCTTGTTCAATGATGAAGGGGGTCAGTTCCTGGGTAGCAGCACCATGAGCAAAGAGAATCTGCTCAAGGCGATCACCACCTTGTCGACCCTGTGGGATGGCAGCCCGATCGACCGGGCGCGTTCCATGGCCGGAGAAAGCCTGCGCGCCTATGACCGCCGCCTCAGTCTGCATCTGATGCTGCAGCCCTACCTGGCCAACCAACTGTTCAAAGACCCGGTGATCAATGGCCAAGGCATCCTCGGCCGTTGCCTGATCAGTTGGCCCGAGCGCCTGGCTGGCCAGCGACTCTACAAGGCAATCGACCTGACCCGAGATGCCAAAGTCCAGGGCTACCAACAGCGGATCACCGCCCTGCTGCAAAAGCCCTGGTCGCTTCACAAGGATGGCTCACTCAATCCCGCCACGCTCGAACTGACCGCCCGTGCCCGTCGTGCCTGGATTGATATTCACGACACCATCGAGTGCCAGTCTGGCGAGTTCGGCGAGCTAGCCGGCGTCCAGCCTTTCGCGGGCAAAGCCCCGGCGAATGTGCTGCGCATCGCGGGCGTGCTGGCCATGGTTGAAGAGGCCAGTCAGTTGGATGAAGCACACATCCAGCGCGCCTCCACGTTGATGGATTACTACCTGGCCGAGATCCAGCGCCTGACCGAACAGGAGCCAGTCAATAGCCGACGCGAAGAGGCGGATCGGCTGTTGCGCTGGCTGGTGCAGAAAGGCTGGACCCACTTCAGCATCCGAGACGTCAATCGCAACGGCCCTCGTTTTGCCCGCAAGAGCGCTGACCATACCGCCTCTTTATTGGTCGTACTGATCACTCATCGCTGGCTGAGCAGTCGCGATGGAAGAACCTTCGAGGTACGCCATGTTCCGCCTCAATGACGCGGTGCGCCGCTACCAGGCGCAATATCAATCGCAACCAGAATCGCGACGTGTCGCCGCCTCCGTCGCCACCCTGTCGCCACGCCCCAGGCCAGAAACGACGCGGGTTGTCGCCACTGTCGCCGCTGTCGCCGCCCCACCCCAGGAGCCTACCAACCTCGCCCTGCTGATTGAGCAACTGCGGGAGGAAGGGGCACTGCTGCAACACCAAGAGAACTCCCTCCTGATCCGCCCGACACACTGGCAGCAGCTGGACAGGCTCAGACCTCATTGGAAAGCCTTGCTGCTCTTTCTGCAAACAAACAAAAACGGTGATGACGATGGCCTTGGTCGGTCGGCGTGATGGTCGCAACTTCGGCTACGGCCGCCAGCTGAGCTACGCCGGCCCGCAAGCGCTCAAGGACCTGTTTGCCGGTGGCCACTTCGCCACGGTCAAAGCGCATAGCGATCGCTGGCAAGCGTTCGTGCGTTGGTGTCGGTCAGAGGACGGCCCCGGTTACAACGATGCGCGCCAGATCGATCGGCAGACGCTGCAAGCCTACGCTGCGTACCTGCGCCAGCAGATCCAGCAAGGTGAACTCGGCATCGCCACCGCGCAGAACCGCCTGAGCAGCGTCAACCGCACCCTCGCGGCGCTGCGCGGTGATCAGCAGGTGAGGCTTGCCAGTCCGAGCCAGGCGTTAGGACTACAGCGTTCGAACGTGCGCACCCATGCGCCGGATGGCCAGGATCGTCAACAGCTGCAGCGCGTGCTTGAGCGGCTTGGCGAACAGCACCACGAGCGGGTGGCCGCGATTGTCCTGTTGACCCGAGCCACCGGCATGCGCCTGCGCGAAGCGATCCTGGCCGACCTGCCCCGCTTGCAACGCGAAGCCGAACGCTTAGGCCGCATCAATATCCAGGACGGCACCAAAGGCGGCCGTTCGGGGGCTTCGGCACCGCGCTGGATCGCGGCCAATGAAGAAGTGAAAACGGCGCTGCGGTCGGCTCGTCAGGCGGCGCCGACTGGCAGCCGCAACCTGCTGGCCCGAGGCGAAAGCTACGCCGCGTTCCTGCAACAGACCGTGCGACCCGCCCGCGAAACGCTGCATGAACAGGGGCTTAAAGGTTTCCATGAACTGCGCGCGGCCTACGCCTGCAAGCGTTATGAGCAGCTCACGGGCCACGCAGCCCCCGTCAATGGCGGCCACTGCCATCGCATCGACCGCGACCTCGATCAACAGGCGCGCCAACAGATCAGCCTTGAGCTCGGGCATAACCGGATCGATGTGGTTTCGGCCTACATAGGAGGTCGGGAGTGACCAAGCCCTTTGATATGGCGCTGTTCCTGAGCGGCGTACTGACCGGTTCGACGGCCACGCAGCAACGCCACCTACGCCAAGCCCGAATCATGCAAGCGGCCATTCAACAGCGATGGCAACGCGATAACCCCTGGACCTGGCAGCTCAAGCACGTGCGTTGGTTTCTCACTCAGTACCTGAAAGACCATTCCGACGCCAGCCGGTACTACTATCGCCTCACCACCCTATTGATCTGGAAACGATTAGGGCATGACCGAGAAAGGCTGATCTAACGCTCGGATCGTGGCTAGACACCCTACAGGCTCGCTTACCCGCCTCCATCTATCTCAGCGTGGATATTCGCCTGCGGATAAAGCTGCTCGATAACTGCCGCAGCAATGGCAAAAAACCGCCCATCTCGGCTTTTCGCGACAGGCAACAATCGGCCAAGAGCGGGCGATCTACCCTATAAATAAAACCGTCCCCTTTTCGTCTAGCCCCCTTTTCGTCTGACCCTATGCAACAGAGATTCGAAGGGCTAGTTTCGGCCCAGGCTGTGTAAAAACGCTGGCATCGACCTCGCTATGATTTGATGGATTCGAAATTAGCAGGGGACACCAATGAAGCGTTTTATCCAGGGAGAGCACCGAGGCCAAAGCGCGCTGCTTCCCGAGAGCCTGGATGACTATGTGGCGGACACCAACCCGGTGCGGGTGATCGATGTTTTCGTCGATGAACTCGACCTTGGCCAACTGGGTTTTGAGGGGGTCGTCCCGGCTGAAACAGGCCGGCCCGCCTACCATCCTGCCGACCTGTTGAAGATCACTGCGTAACCGAAGCCGGCCACACGGTCGCTTTGGGCAACGATATGTTCTTCCTTCAGCAGATGCTCAGTGCAGATCGCCTACCTCAGATTGGCGGCGAACCTCGATGTCGACGATGTGACGAGGCGTTCGCCCACGTCGGGGATCGCCGTTGGCGATGGCGACGACGCCCTCATCTTCGTCGCCAGCCCACAGGCCGACTAGGTCGTGCAGGAAAAAATCCGCATAGGAGCAACTAGCGTCCCGCACCTGAATCGCCACGACCGAGGCTTTGCTCGTGTGCAGCTGGGTCAAGTTCCTGACGAGCCGGGCCGGGGCAACCCAGAGCGTCGGGCGCGGCGAGGCCGGCGTCGCGAACAGGTAGTAGGCATGCTCTGACTGCTTGAGCATGTCCTCGCACTGCTGCAGGTCGACGCCTATCGTCGAACTGAAGCCCCTCCCCGATCCAGTGCCGCTGCGCTTTTTCACCTGCACAAGGGTAGCTCGCTCGATCACCGTTTTGCCCTCGTCCACGATACGGGTCAGGAATAGCACATCCGCTCCCAGCGGAGCCCCGGCAGGCGTGCGAGCACCTTCCTCCCGCTTGCTGGGCTGGCGTACCTTCACCGAGAGGCACGGATACGTCGCCCGGGTCGTGGCCGATAGCTGGCGCAACTGGTGACTCGCGTTGCCAACTGCCTCCTGCGTCAGGGCCAGGAGGCGCGCTGTATGGGCCTCCTCGTCTTCACCCCAGGTCACCGAATACTCGCGACAAAACTTTTCCTCAATCTGGCTGAGCGCTCTATGGATGACGCGCTCCACGGACGCGTCGCCCAGCCAGGTTTGGGCGCCGACGCTGGGCAGCGCAGTGGCGTCGTCGGCCTGGCCTACTGCGCCCTCCAAGTCCGGTGCACCTTGCCTGGACCGCACCAGCCCGTTGGCCCTCAGTTGCATCTGCCTTGGACCTGTGCCGGAGAACCGGTTCGTAAAAGCCAGGTTATCCTCGTCATCCAACAATCGCAGCAGTACCGGCTCTACTTCGGCGAACACAGTCTGCTCGAGCCAAAGGCAAGCGAAATAGAGCAGACCCTGAGCTAACTCCGGCTCTCCCTTTACTTGGCCAAAAAGATCCTGCCGCCAGGCCTCGCGGGCTGCAGGGCCTAGTTGGTACCACAAAGCCTCTCGGTCCCACGCCCCGGATGGTAATTCTCTGAGGCTTTCAGCAATGCTTTGCTGGACGAGCCGCGCGGGGGCCACGAACTTGTGCCAGATCGCAGCAAGCGCGAGGTCCGAGGGCATGGTATCGGTCAACAAGGTAGCAAGCGTCGAGCAGGCTTTGGCAACGCATTCCCTGAAGTCGTCTTTCTTCTCTGTCTTCGGACGGCTGTGCCAGCGCAGGAACAGGCTGCGCACATCGCCCGCCTCAATCACGCTGCAATGTTGGATCAGCCGAGGAAAGACCGTTGGATTGGCTCGACTAAGAACCTGCTCACAGGCCCACCGGGACGCCTGGACCGTCGGCGAAATCGCAAACAGCGAGAAAACGAGATCAGGCACTTTGCCCGCGGAGATGCCGAGATGGGTCTCTAGGTAGTGGCGTACATGCTGCCAATGCTTCTCGACCAGCTGCTCGAAAGCCCAATTATTCTGGCCGGGACGGGGGGCGACTAGTTCAAGGCCATGGATGCAATCGTCCCCCGACGTGCTGGCCACCAGCGCCGCCATGATCTCCCGATCGTCCAGAAAACGATCCCGGTCGGCATCTAGCAGCCAACTCATCCATATTGCACAGGGAGCTATGTCCGCCAGGATGGTTTCGCGTAAGGCCGGCAAGTCGCCTTGAAGTATATTCGTCCTGAAGTCCTCCACCGCAGACCGGTAGGCATCTTGGTCCAGAATGGACGATGAATCCTTGATCTCGGTAGATTCGTGCCCGAGCAATGTGAGGACCATTGCAATCGGCCCCTCCTTTGCGACGCTCTCGAGGTGGTACACAAAGCGCTGACGAACAGATAGCACACTCGATAGCCAATCGAATGCATCGACAATGCACTCGTCGGGCAGGTGGGCGTAGTCCAGCCGAAGCGTGCCCTCGCGGACGTCAAAGTATCGTCCCAGATACTCGACCAGCACCGGAGCCCAATCGGCCAACAGTATGCTGGCAACTGCCAATTCATCGTCGAAGCTAATCTTCACGCTCAAGGCGTTCTCCCTTTCCCTGCGGCTAAGGCCGACTATCCGAGTGCCGGCGAATGTAGTGCGTTGAACTGATGAGACTCGACAAATCTATCGTGCCACCAGCAGTGCAAAGCGTTGCTCTCTATACCTACTCATTTTCTGATTTATGCCTTGGGCAATACTTTCCGATCCGCTGCCATATCCTCGTTAAAACCATCTGGTACCGGCTTGAAACCTGATGCCGGCGAGCGGTGGCTAGACTGGAACTGGCGCAGGCTCAATACGTCGATTTCACCTGTAATGCAGTAGTCGTGGTTGCCACCCTTGACGCGCAATATGTCGCGTTTCCAGCGGTCCTTGTAGGGTGCGCGGATACGGCTATCACCGAATCGGCGGTTGTTGCATTGGATGATGTAGGCGTGAATATCCAGCGCTGCAGACTCCACCAGCGCATTGAATGTGTCGGTATCGCTGTTCCACTCTGGAACAAACAGCGCATCGACTTGGCCGCGTAGGTCAGCGCGGTAGCGGATATTCGTCAACTCGCTGCAGATCATGATGGCAAAGCGGAAGTCACCATGCTGGATGACCGGGGGCTTTTGCCACTGCTGCTCTTGGGTGGGCTGCATCTGCAGGCCGGCCAGGCGAAAGAGTTCTTGCTCCTCATGGAATGCTGGGCGCTGTTTATCTTGGCGGTAGAGCATCAGCGAAGGGAATCCAAGACCATCGTGGGTCAGCGACGCCCAAACCTGGTGGCGTACATGTTTTTTCGGCGCGTGGAGGTACTCCACTCCGGTGATCAAAGATATGCCACGGCCCTTGAGCTTATCGGCAATACGCATAAACCATTGGGGTGGTAGCGCCACTTCCGGGAGGATCAAGTAACCAGCGCCGTCAGGGCGAGAGATCAGTTCGTTGATCAGGCGATTGATCCGTTGGTAACGGTGCAGGCCGTCCGGGTCGGGCAACCCCATGATGGCGGCGGTAAAGCTTTCATCTTTGGTTTCCAAGCTGGCTACAGCGATAGTCTGCTTGGCTTTGGGTTCTCCGTCGGGGATATGCAAAACCTGCTTTTTGTCGAGGTGCGGCATCTTGTGCTCAGTCAGCTCAAAGCCTCGTAGTGCCTGCACCACCAGCCCCAGCGTTTGGCGGCTGGTGGCGGCAAAAGGGGTGGGCGCTATGAGGTAGAGCTCATTGAGGCTGAATGGGCGAGTGGCGAAGGTTAGTCCAGCCGGGGTGCCGCGTTTAAACCTGAGCCAATTCGCCAGCGTGGCGATGCCGTCGGTCATCTCATCAGGCAGCAGTTTCTCTAAGTCAGTAGTTGTGAGGTTTTTACGGAGTGGAATACCGCGCTGGCTGACCATTTCCTTAGGAAGGCCTGCAAAGCGCAAGGGAATATGGGCGAGGTCGAAGCTGAACAGGCGTGCGTGGAGCTTCTGAAGGTGATGGCTGGTTATGTTCATCGGACTGTCCAGAAGGCTCCCCCATAGGATGCTGGCAAGGCTCTCCATATGGATGGTCATCTGGTTCTTCCAGGCGGTAGCTCCCGTCTTGCTGAGGCGGGAAGGGAACGCTGAGACGATGCTCTGCGTTGTAACTTCCCAGATGGATCGTTTCCATAAATGGCGGGCTTCGGCTGGCACGTCAGCCGCGGCCAGGCTTTTGATCCCCAGAATGCAGTCCTTCTCGACGTTGTTGATTAGTCCGCCCAGTGCATTGATGATTTTGTCTAGGTACTCAAAATCTTCACAGGCGGTAGCCATGCGGATGATGCGTGGCAGGTATTGAGCCAGTTCGAAGAACTTAACCGGCGTGAGCAGGTGCTCGATGACTGCGGCGAAAAAGGCATGACGATGTGCTTGCCAATCCCCTGGGGGAATATCGCGCTCGAAGGCTTCGTAGTTGCGAAGGCTGAGAGCAAAGCCGGCGCGGTGTAGCGTCAGGGCATCTGTTTTGCGCAGATTATCTGCTTGCTCACCTGCAAGGTTGGTAGCTTTGAGCAGGTCCGTGGCCACGGTGTAGGGCGAGTTGGGCAGATCAGGTAGGGCGCGCCATTCGCTTGCACGTTGGTTGATCTGTTCGGAAATGGCATTGACCAGAGCGGTGCCTGCAGAGCCTGCAAGGATGAACAGCTTGTTTTTGCTGTTTTCAAAAGCGATGCGGTCTTTTTTGAGATAGTCAGGCTTGAACAGGATGCTGCCTTTATCTTTTTTGAGCAGATCCTTGCCGCCGTCGCGACTGAAGACCCACTCCCAAAACTGCTCAGTAGTTTTGACGTCGCTAGCGTTTTCCATGACCAGCAGAATGTCGTCTACATAACGACCGTAGTACAGCGGTACTACTTGTTGCTCGATGAATTGGTCGAGTTTGAGCAGCGCGGCGTTTGCGACAACAGCCGACGCGGGCAAACCTACAGGTAAACCTTTTTTCAGTGGCGTTTCTTTTGCCCAAGCCAACAGGGCAGAGATGAACAGGCGATTAAGTTTTGACTGCGATTCGCTCAGTTCAATTTTGGCTAATTTAAGGAAGCCGTCGTCGAGCATAAAGCCCGGGCTTAGCTCGTGATAGAAACTGCTCACATCGGCTGTCAGGGCCAATACTTTTTTCTTCTCGCTCAGGGCTGAGCGCATCGCCTTGATGCCACCGTCACGCCATTCGCGAAATGGTCTGAGGTAAGGCTTGAAGGAGCCAAGGGCCCACGTGTTGATCTCGTCGTGCCGGTTACGGCGCAGGCGGCTGCCAAAGACGTTACTGCTGAGCTGCTTGTCGAAGAGATCGCCGACTTCCATCATCCATAGCGATGACAGCACGTGAAAGTCGATGCTGCAGCGGGCCATTAGGCGGAATACGGCTGTGGGGTGGTTACCGGCTTCAGTCGCGCTTAGCCACTCTGCTTCCGGTGAGGCGAAGATCAGGCTTTGGTCCTGCTCTCCCTTTACTGTCTGGATTTCTTTGGGGGCTAGCGTCCAAGTGCCGAGAAATGCAGGGCCTTTCACCCAATCCTCGCTCGCGGCTTCGATCTGTTCTTTCAGGCGAGTGAGGTTTTGGCTCAGGTCGTCTTCATAGTTGGCGATGTCGAACAGCGAGGGGTTGGTTGAGTAGTAGAGATCAACCTTGGCCTTGCGGTAGGCAAGGCCGAGATCGTGCAGCGATACCGACATCTGGGTGACGTCCATTTCTTAACCTTCGGCAATCCTGAGATATCCCGGATATTACCGAAAGTAAGCAGCAGTGGGCGAAAGCATTGCCAGGCGCTCTAACTCGGCCACTGCGGGTCATCGATTACTGAAAGCTCCCAGTTTAAAAACTGGAGCGCCCCAGCTGCGGTTGTTCCGCTCGCAGGTATTCGTATTAGTAATGCTCTTCAATGTAGGCGTATGCCTTTTCAAAGAGGTCCTTGTCTTTGCTTAGGCCAAACTGCGCCAGGGTCAGCATCAGTGCTTTCTGGATTTCACGCGGGCCGCTGTTGGAGTTCTGCCAGCCCTCAAAGCGGGTGGCTTTCACGATCTTGTCGATCTGCTCGACCACATCACCAATCAGTTTCGGGGTGGTTTCCGGGCGGGTTTCCAGGAAGAGCTTGGTCAGCGCTTGCTTGTTGTCTTCCTCTGTCACCACCTTCTCGCCGGTTTCGCGCTCGGCCTGCACCGTATCTTTGGCCGCTTCGAGCAAACCTTTGAGCCAATCTATGGCCTTGATTACACCGGCTTCATAGTCTCGGCGGAGCTTCTCTAAGCGTTCGCCTAGCTCGACGAATACAGGTTCGCCGCTGCCGCGCAGGCGTCCCATCAGGTCGATTTCCAGGCGGCGGGCGCGCTTCTCCTGCTCTTTCTCAGTGAGGGTGAAGATCGCATGTTCATCCATGATTAGCTCATCGATGTCATCGCGGATGCGCTTGATATCGGTGTGCTCGTGAATCATTTTGATGGTCTCCGGGCCCAGAGCGGCCCAGACCAGCGCTCCCGTCTGGCCGACCGGGCGCACGGATTCATAAATCTGCGCCAGCCATTTGTAGTCCTGGCGGTAGGGCGTCAGGAACGGATCTGGGTTGATGGCCGACCAGAGCTTGGCCAGCACGCCAAAGGCAGCGGCAAATTCATCGCGCTTCTTGTTGTTAGGCAGGCATTCCTGGGCGGCGATGATGCCGTCGAAGCCTTCCAGGGTACGGTCCACATTCGGGAAAAAGGCCAGGCACTGCTTCAGCTGTTCCGGCAGCAGTTCCTTGAATTTCTCGATGCCCTCGACAATGCCGTCGATCTCTTCCGGGTTGTAGGCCAGCGCCGTGCGCAGGTTTTCGAATACACCCAGGTAATCGATGATCAGGCCCATACGCTTGACCACACCATCCGCCTCATATAGACGGTTGGTGCGGCACATGGCCTGCAGCAGGGTGTGATCGCGTAGGGGCTTGTCCAGGTACATGCAGTAGCAGATGGGGGCATCGAAGCCGGTGAGCAGCTTGGCGGTGACGATCAGCAGTTGCAGGGGCTGCTTCGGGTCTCTGTAGGTTTCCAGCAGGTTTTTCTGCGCCTGCTCGTCACCATCAAATTTCTGCCAACGCTCAAAATCGGCTTGTTTGATTGGCAGTCCAAGCTCTGCATGCCAACGGATCCAGTCCTTGTTGATCTTGCCGTTCTCATCCTTGACCTGGGCCTGGTCGACATTCATCACCACTTCTAATGCGTCGAAACCGAGCTTGCTGCCGAGCAGGTGGTACATCTGCACGCAGGTTTCGCGGTCATAGACCACCACCATGGCTTTCATCTTTTTCGGCTGCACATGGCTGGTGAAGTGCGCGGCAATATCGGCGCTGATGGCCTCCATGCGTTTCGGTGCCTTGAGCATCACCGCCAGCTTGCCGGCACGCTTGGACAGAGCGGTCTTCTCATCTTCGTCCAGGTTGTTGTCTTTAACCAGTTGCTCGAATTCCTGGTTGATCGCCTCCCGGTCGACCCGCAGTTCAGCCAGACGTGGTTCGAATTTCACCGGGTTGGTGGCACCGTCGCGGATCGACTGCTTGTAGCTGTAGCGGTTCATATAGCGACCGGGATCGTCCTCGGCGCCGAACAGTTTGAAGGTGTTGCGCTCGATACCGGAGATCGGCGTGCCGGTCAGCCCGTAGAAGTGGGCATTGGGCAGCGCCCAGCGCATCTTCTCGCCCAGGCCGCCTTCCTGGGTGCGGTGGGCTTCGTCCACCAGCACGATGATGTTGTCGCGATTGTTCAAGCCGTCCGGGTTGTGTTCATCAACCTCGACATCCTTGAACTTGAAGATGGTGGTGATCAGGATGCCACGGCTGTCCTGTTCGATATGGGCCCCGAGCTTTTTGCAGCTCTGTACCTTGATCAGGTTTTTTACGTCGGCGCCGCCAAAGGTCTCGCTGATCTGGCTGTCCAGGTCGCGGCGGTCGACCACGATCAGTACGGTAGGGTTTTTCAGATCCTTATCGGCTCGCAGCATCTTCGCTGCGTAAAGCATCAGCAGCGACTTGCCGGAGCCCTGGAAGTGCCAGATCAGGCCTTTCTTCGGGTAACCCTTTTTCACCCGTTCAACGATCTGCTTGGCGGCCTCGAACTGCGGGTAGCGCGGCAGCAGTTTGATGCGCTTGGGCGGTGTGTCTTTACCGGCTTTATGAGTCGAGAACAGCGCAAATGAGGTCAGCAGTTGCAGCAGAGTTTGCGGGTTCAGCAGCCCCTCGGCACTCGCCAGCACGGAGGCCAGAGTGGCGGGAATATCCTCGCGCTGGTCGGTGTGGTGCCAAGGGCCCCAATCTTTGACCCGCGCATTGATCGCGCCGTAGGCAAAGGTTTTGCCCTCACTGGCGAAGCACAGCAGGTTGGGTACGAAGAAGGCCTGCACATGCTGCCAGTAGTGCTTCTTGCCGCCCATAAAGTCGGCAGCGCCGTCTTGCCAGCTAACGCTGGGGCGGGTGGCGCTTTTGACTTCGCCGACTACCAGCGGAATGCCATTTACATACAGCACGATATCGAAGAACACCTCACCCGCTGCCACATAGTGCACCTGCTGGGCCACCACAAAGTGGTTGCTCTCTATATGTTCGAAGTCGATCAGGTTGATGGTGACGTGTTCGCCGTTCTCGCCAAAGGGCAAGGTTTTTTCGGCCAGCAGCCAAGCCTGGAAATTCTCGTTGGCCCGCACCAGGCCGCTATGCGGAGCCTCCAATAGCACGCCGCGCAGCTTGTGGATCACTTCATCGGCATAATCCGGCTGCTGGCCAATCGCTGGGTTTAACGAACATAACGCGTCTTTTAGCCACTCATCGACAAAGATATCCTGCGCCTCCTTCGGCAGGCTCTCGCCGTGGCAGTAAGTCCACTTTACCCCGCTTAAGTTTTTTAAGCGGTCGATAATTCCATTTTCGGTGACGGTTTGTTCGTTAAACACCAGATGTCATCCTCAGTATTTATTTATCGAAAAACATAAGGTTCATTAGTTTTTTTCTTTTCTCCAGAAGAAGGCTTATGGAGTTTGCAAGGCCGCTCATACTCTCCGCTATGCCTCGCTGAATATCTTCGCAGTCAGGGACAAATAGAGGGATATTTTCAAGCTCTGAGTTGTATAGATGTTTAACTTTAGTCCCGACTGGGACTCGATGTAGATACTCGCGAGCCAGCCTGCTCTGAAGCGCCCAATACAAATATTTTCTGTCAATACCTTTTTTTGGTGAAATTCTTGCTAGCCGCTGATTTAGTAGACACTCTTCGCCTGGCTGCGTAATGCAGGCCCTGCCGAGAAATCCATCATCCAAGCTCTGTGCTGTCAAATTCATCACTATCTCGTCGCCTCTTACAATATAATCGACACTTTCTGTCTTATATATTTCTGGCAGATATGTGGTGTCGGAATCAGACCACTGAACTATTCCCGTTTCATAAAGATTTCCGGGGCGAAGCAATTTAATTCCAGAGCCTGCATAGTCAGTCGACGGAAACGCACGGCCTAGTTGGTAGCTCGCGATGTCAGTTAATTTTTTTAGAGACCAACCATCAACTTTGAGATTTTCCGATTTTCTTTCGGTAACCCCGTTGCACACACAATCTTTTAGCAGGGTTTCTAAAAGTTTCTTGGCATCATTGATAGCATTCTCCACAGCACCAATGGCGTGCAATCTTGCCTTCATGACAGTTACTAGGCTTTTTTGTCCGTCAGAGTCAGGAATGAGGAAGAGTTGATCTGCTAAGCCTTTCCATTTAATCGTAGGAGAAAGAGATCCTTCTGAAATGGCTACCGCACGGTTCATGAATGCATTGGACTGCATAAAGAATGGAAGGAATTCTGGAAGTACCTTGTCGCGGTTCGCCTCCAAGACCATCGCATGCGCAGAACAAATACAATCCCAATCCGCTACTGCAACCTTGCGTTGATAAGCCCGGCGCTTACCAAAAATAATTTGCCCCTTTTTTACCAGCAGCTTTTGCCCGGCTACATCACTGGGCACGCCGTGACGTTTGATTTTTAAGCTATCTGGGTCCAAATGCTCCAAGCCCACATAAATATCCAGTTCGGTTTCACTGGGCTCTACGCGCTTGGAAATGTGGTTAGCAATTTCACCAAACTTCACCATCTGCCAGCCTTCGGGTAACTGCTGCGCTGTCATGTGCTACTCACCTCATACCCCAACTCTGCGAGGCTTTTAAACAATTTACTGGTCTGCTTTTTCAGCTGAACTCGACTGATTTTCCAGACCTCGATGGCATGTTCAACATCGTGCACTTCTTCATCAATGCGGGCCTGCACATAAAGCGGAATAGACAAATTGTGCTGGTTCTCACGAATCGCTTCGACATCTACCAGCGCGGTAATGGCCGGATGCTTGTCAGGTGCCAAATAGGCCTCGGATAACACGGCGAGGTCATCGTCCGAGAGTCGGCTATGGGCGCGTTCACGGGTGACATGCTCAACGCCATTGATAAACAGAATCTTGCCTCTGCGCTCGGCTGGCTTGTTGCAGTTGAGCACCACCACGCAGGATTCCATCGGCGAGTTGTAAAACAGGTTTGGGCCGAGACCGATCACGGCTTCAATAATGTCGGACTCGATCACCTGCCTACGGATGGACTGCTCGGAGTCGCGGAACAGCACACCATGGGGCCAGAGCATGGCCGCGCGGCCGGTGTCGGGTTTCAGGCTTTTGATGATATGGGTGTAAAAGCCGTAGTCCGCGCAGCCCTGGGGCGGTACGCCATAGAGGTTGCGACCATAGGGATCGGCGGCGAACTTGTCGCGGTTCCATTTTTTGATGGAGTACGGCGGGTTGGCGAAGATCACGTCGAACTGCTTGAGTTGATCACCCTCGATAAATTTAGGCTCGGCCAAGGTATCGCCGCGTAGCACGTCGAACTCTTCGATCTCGTGCAGGAACATATTCATTCGGGCGATGGCGGAGGTGAGCAGGTTCACTTCCTGACCATAGAGTTTGACGCTGCGCCATTCCTTACCTTCGTCCCGCAGGTCCATCACCGCGTTAAGCAGCATACCGCCAGTGCCGCAGGTGGGGTCGTAGGCGGTTTCACTTGGCTTCAAACCCATGATGCGAGTCATCAGGTGCACCACGGTGCGGTTGGTGTAGAACTCGGCGGCAGTGTGACCGGAGTCGTCGGCAAACTTCTTGATCAGGTATTCGTAGGCTTCGCCGAGGTCGTCCTGAGCCACGGACTTGATGCCCAGAGGGATCTTGCTGAAGTGCTGAATCAGGTCAGCCAGCAGGTGGTCGGGCAGGCGCTCTTTGTTCGTCCACTGGGCATCGCCGAATACGCCGTGCAGGCGTTCGTTGTGGGTCTCGATCAGGCGCAGGGCATTCTGGATCGCTTCGCCGATGTTCTTGCTGGTGTGGCGCACCTTCTCCCAGCGCGCTTCCTGGGGAATATGGAAGCGGTGAAACATGGGCATAACCGCGTAGTCCACGTCGCCTTCGCTGACCTCCAGGGCCTCGACATACTCTTCGAGGTAAACGTCGGACAGGCGTTTGTAGAACAGCAGCGGAAACACGTACTGCTTGTAGTCGGAAGCATCGATCTGCCCGCGGAGAAACTCGGCGGCTCCCCAGAGCAGGTCTTCGAGTTTCTTTTTGCCTAGGCGGGAAGCCTGGTGTTTTTGTTGCTCAATCATTTTTGCGGGTCTTGTCTGATAGCTGGTGAGCGAGTTGGCTCAGGTCGGCAAGGCGTTTATCCGCGTTAGCGGTATCGAGCTGCTGGCGCTGCTGATGAAACAGCTCGTACTGCGTCTCGGCATGCTGTTTGGCCATGTCGTGGGAGATCTTGCCGGCGTTGTCGAGAATGTCGCGGTCGTTCAGGGTCAGAAAACCATCGAGCTTTTTCACCCAGTCGGCCATGGACATGGGAATGCGGCGCATGGCCTGGCCCTCGGCAAATACTAGGTACTGCTCGACCAGGTTATTGAGGGCGCTGAGTTCGTCTGCCGTGAGGTAGTTCTTGGCGTTGGCGATATCCTGCTTGCGCACTTTTGCACCGCGCCAGTTGGTGAGGCCCATATGCGGTTTGCTGCTGTCGGCGCGGTGGTGAATCAGCTCGGCTGCGGTTTGCCCGGTAATCGCCCAGTGCACCTTGTTTTGCACGGTTTTGAAGAAGCTGATGCTGGCGTCCTGGGTGGGGTCGTAATCGACGCTGGTAGCGTAGATATCGGTGATCTTCTGGTAGAAGCGTTTTTCGCTGGTGCGAATATCCTGGATGCGCCGCGTCAGCTCTTCGAAGTAGTCGAAGGGCTGATCGGGGTTTTTCAAGCGCTCGTCATCGAGCACAAAGCCTTTGACGATGTATTCACGCAGTTGCCGAGTAGCCCACTGGCGAAAGCGAGTGGCCGTGTGGCTCTGCACGCGGTATCCCACAGAGATGATGGCGTCCAGGTTGTAGTGCTTGAGGCTGCGCTTTACCTGGCGCGTGCCTTCTTGGCGAACTACTAAGAAATCCTTAGTGGTTGCATTTTGATCAAGCTCGCCTTCGCTGAAGATGTTCTTCAGGTGCATCAGCACGTTTTCTGGCGTGGTGCTGAATAGGTCTGCCATCAGGGCCTGGGTGAGCCAAACCGTCTCATCGACAAAGCGTACATCCAGCCGGGTTTTGCCGTCTTCGCTCTGGTAGATGATGAACTGCGAGGTGTTGCTGTCGGCATCATCCGTGCTCATAGCTCAAACCCTTCCTTGATCAATAGTTCTTCAAGTTCCTGTTCAGCCTGCTCCAATGCAGCCAGCTTCTGCTGGAAGTCCTTCAGCGCCTCTTCGACGGTGATGGTCTCTTCTTCCAGCGGCTTTTGCACATAGCGGGCGATGTTCAGGTTGAAGTCGTTTTCCGCGATTTCGCTCAATGGCACCCAGCGTGCCACGCCGTCCAGTGCTTTGGCACTAGGGCCTTGCTGATACTGCTCCAGATAGGTCTGGTAGATCTGATCCGCCTGGGCGTTGCTCAGGGTGTTCTGCGCACGGCCTTTAGTGAATATTTCCTCGGCATTGATGACCAGAATATGGTCACGATGCTCATCAGGACGCTGCTTGCGCAGTAGCAGGATGCACGCCGGGATAGCGGTGCCGTAAAACAGATTGGGGGCTACGCCGATGATGGCTTCAATGCGGTTTTCCTTGAGCAGGCTGGTGCGGATTCTGCCCTCTGCCGCGCCACGGAACAGCACGCCATGGGGCAACACAACTGCCATACGCCCGTTGCCGTTAAGGGAGGCAAACATGTGTTGCACCCAAGCGAAGTCACCGTTGGTCTTCGGTGCCAGGCCATATTTGTTGCGGCTGTAAGCGTCTGCTGCCCACTGCTCATGACCCCACTCGCTGAGGCTGAATGGTGGGTTGGCGATCACGCAGTCAAAGGTTTCGAGCCGGTCGTAGATCAGGAACTTGGGTTCGCGCAGGGTATCGCCGCGCACGATCTCGAAGTCTTCCTGGCCATGGAGAAACAGGTTCATGCGGGCAATGGCTTCGGTGGTCAGGTTTTTTTCCTGACCCTTGAGTTTCAGTAAGCGGGGATCACCAGCGTTTTCACGAACGTGGTGGATGGTCTCCAACAACATGCCACCGGTGCCGCAGGCTGGGTCATAAACGCTTTCACCGGCCTTGGGATCGAGGATATTGACCATTAGCCGCACGATGGTGCGCGGGGTATAGAACTCACCGGCTTTCTTGTTGGCTTTGTCGGCGAAGCGTTTGATCAGGTATTCGTAAGCGCGGCCCATGTCGTCGTTACGAACGCTGGCCACCCCAAGATTGACCTGGTTGAAGTGGTTGAGCAGTGTGGCGAGCAATTCATCGGGCAGCCGATCTTTATTTGTCCAGTTGGCGTCACCGAAGATGCCGTGTAACGGAGCGTTAGCCTGCTCAATGCCTAGGAAGGCATCTTTAAGCGCCTTGCCGATGTCGTGGGATTTGGCGAAAACGTCATCCCAATGACAGCCCAAAGGCACTTGAATCCGGTGGAAGATCTTCTCCCGCGCCAGCTCAGCACTACCGACTTTGGCCAGTACATCCTGAAACTCTTCGTAGTAGACATCGCAGATCCGTTTAAAGAACAGGATCGGGAAGATGTAGGTCTTGTAGTCAGATGCGTCGATGGGGCCGGTGATGATATGAGCGGCGTGCCATAGGTGAGCTTCAAGGTCTTTTAGCTTAATCAGGGTCATTTTTAAAAATCTTGTGCAGCCGTTCGGGTAGCCTGCCTTGGGGCAGGCTAGAGATGGGGGTAAGTGTACTGGAGATCACTGAGCAGGGGGCCCCTGGCGTGGTGGCAAGGGGCGATGAGGTGGGTTAGTGCAAGCTGTGTCGGCGTGAGATATCTCTAATACTGCCAGGCTGCGAATACCTCTACCGCCCATGCATCATGCGGTTTGCTAGTACTCGATGTATTGGCAGATTGGACTACCCCTGCTCCGGTAGACATCCCCGGCCTATGCTGGTCAGATCGAATGCAAACAGGTGGTCAAGCGGAACTCCGCATTCCGATTGGTATTCCAAAATAAAATTTAAACCCATATAAATTCTTATAAACCAATAACTTATAAAACGGATTCAAATTACCCCGGCCCACAACTTCATCATCTAAAGACGTCCACGGACGTCTTTTTTTGTGCCTGGAATCCAGAAAAATCAAGAGCTTCGGGGCTACTGGCTTCAAGAGAGGCCATTTGAGTTCCGCTCCTTTTGGTATCCCAAGCGTGCTGGTGCCAATGTTTGGAATACCACAACGGTGTCAGAAGTAGCTCTCCATGCCTGCGTAAACCCACCACCTGGCCGACCGCCAGCGCAGGGCAGATAACGAAGCCAAGCGAGCACAGTCGGAACACACGTCAGAGAATGTGGCTATTGCCAAGTTCGAGTTGAACAAACACTTGGTCACCCCAGCCTACGCCGAAGACATCAGGCACGCGCTCACCCTGCATAGTTTTCTAAGCCTCAACACCATTGCCCTCGCAGACGTCACCTCCCCCATGATCATCAAGGGCCTTCGCCCCATCGAAGGCAAAGGCAGCCTAGTGACGGTGAAGCGACTGTCCCGACGCATCAATGAGTTCCAGTCCAGCGGCACATTTACCAATCTGGAACAACGCGTGGGGTTCTTTAACTTCTGTCTATTCGGACAGCCCGGGCAGGGCTATGAATGTGGTAGGCGCCGGGGCCAGGTAAAAACTGGATTCGCACCCTGCCGGATAAAGGTTTTCTGGTCATCGTGCGTTTGTGCGGCCCGCAACAGGCGTTTTTTGATCAGACGTGGAAGCCGGGGGACTTGGTTAAACAAGCGTCTCCCGGCTCGCCACCGGCGGCTGACCGCGGTTAAACCTTGGGGCGATCCTAGAAAACGTCTGCGTCCGCCAGGCACTTGCCCTGACGGTCTTTACCGGACAATGCCGGCTCGCACTTTAGGGGCCAGTCGATGCCGATTTGAGGATCATTCCAACTGATGCAACGCTCGTGTTCGGGCGCGTAATAGTCTGTGGTTTTGTAGAGGAACTCTGCGCTGTCGGACAGCACGACAAAACCATGGGCAAACCCTTCTGGCACCCACAACTGGTGCTTGTTTTCAGCGGAAAGGTACGAGCCTACCCATTTGCCGAACGTCGGCGAGCTGCGCCGGATATCCACGGCCACGTCGAATACTTCGCCGTGAACCACACGTACCAATTTGCCCTGGGCGCGGTGAAGCTGATAGTGCAGGCCGCGCAGAACGCCTTTCACGGAGCGGGAGTGGTTGTCCTGAACAAATTGCACCGAGCGCCCGATGGCGTCTTCAAACTGGCGGTGGTTGAAGCTTTCAAAGAAAAACCCGCGATCATCCCCAAAGACCTTGGGTTCGAATCGCACGACGTCGGGTATGTCCAGAGGGGTGGTTTTCATCAGTAGATCTTCTCTAGCAGAAGGCGTTTCAGGTAATGACCGTAATCGTTTTTGCACAGCGGCTCAGCGAGCGCTTCAAGTTGCTCGGCACTGATCCACTTTTGTCGAAACGCCACCTCTTCAGGGCAGGCAACTTTCAGGCCCTGGCGGTGTTCCAGCGTGGCAATGAAAAGACTCGCTTCGAGCAGTGACTGGTGCGTGCCGGTGTCGAGCCAGGCATAACCGCGCCCCATGATCTCAACCGACATTTCGCCCCGCTCCATGTAGATGCGATTGACATCGGTAATTTCCAGTTCACCACGGGCTGACGGCTTGATGCTCTTGGCGATGTCCACCACTTGCTGGTCGTAGAAATACAGGCCTGTCACGGCATAGTTGGACTTGGGCTGGAGCGGTTTTTCTTCAAGGCTGATGGCTTTGCCCTGCTTGTCGAACTCCACCACGCCATAGCGTTCCGGGTCTTTTACGTGGTAAGCGAACACGCTGGCGCCTGTCTCACGCAGCATGGCGCTGTGCAGCAGTTCATTGAACTGGTGCCCGTGATAGATGTTGTCGCCCAACACCAGGGCGCATGGGTCATTACCAATAAAGTCCTGGCCGATGATGAACGCTTGTGCGAGGCCGTCGGGTGAATCTTGCACGGCATACGCTATGTTCAGGCCCCAACGACTGCCATCGCCCAGCAATTGAGAGAAACGCGGGGTGTCTTGCGGCGTCGAGATGATCAAAATATCGCGAATCCCGGCCAACATCAGTGTTGTGAGCGGGTAATAGATCATCGGCTTGTCATAAACCGGCAATAGCTGCTTTGAAATAGCCAATGTCGCCGGATGAAGGCGGGTGCCAGATCCGCCAGCCAAAATGATCCCTTTACGCTTGAGCATGTTTAATTCCTACACATTCGGTGAGCATCCGTCCCACACCATCTTGTCGAATGCCAAGCCTCGACGAGAGGATCCTTGCGGACATCAAGTCGCGTCCCCTCCAGCGATCCACAGGACGACTCACTGGGCATTGCGTGCCGGTAAGCCTAATACACAATGGCCGACTGCGACGTTGTCGCAACCTGTAACGCTGAAAAAATCGATAAAAAAATCGAGGCTGCTGAGAATCCTGCGAAACACAGAGCCATTGAGGTGCGGCAGGCAGGATACCTGCAACGTAGTGGGTCGGCTTCTTTTTATGCCAATTCAACAGGTTATCGGAGGGGATTGACCGAAAAAAGGGGGGGGCTTTGAGAGGGCCTGTCTCAGGATGCTGATTGAACCGCTGGTGTGAAAACATGACATCCATTTTGAGGCAGTTATCGGCCCTTGTACGGGCCGATAACAAGCTAGAGCGAAGCCCGAGCTTTAGGCACTCGGCGAGCGCCAGTCATCCGAACCCGAAGTGCCGCACACTTCGTGCGTCCAGGTGATTTTGCGATACGTGAAATGCACGTCCTCCAGGTGCGTGAAATGAGCATTTTCCGGGTCCTGACAGTTATGCATGTACCCATTGATCTCAACGATGATCGCGTCTTCAAGCTTGGTGGTGTAGTAATGCTCCTGAGTGCCATTGGCAGACGTTCTGTACCACTGGATGACAACCTCGCTCATGCGCTCACCTGATGTCAGTGCCGCCCACAGCAATGGAGAAGCCTTGTCGAAAACCTTAGTAACACACACAGGCTTGTGAACGCGCTGCCCGGTTGGCTGACCCGATTGAGGGTCACGGGGAATGATGACCTGGTGACTGAACGCCTGGACCATGACCTGGTTTTCATGCCCTTCCTGATAGGAGTTCCCCACTGAATCTGCCGTGAAGGCTTCATTGGTGATCAACCCCTGTTTTTCACCGGTGACGGACATATACGCTGGCGTAGCCATAACTCTCTCCTTGGGATCCATAGGGTAAACCTGCGAATACTGTTTGCAGGTGCCCCTGTAATCCAAGACTTGTGCCAGAACAGCTGACCCCCTTATGCATCGGGGGTTTCAAAGCTGTGCGCAACTAAAAACTCATATGTACAGACGCTTGATGCCTTCGATTGCGCAACTATTGGCTCACTCCTCTGCAATTAATGGCGCAACAGGCTGCAGGCCCTGTTTATAAAGACTCGACGAACTCGAGGCCGGTAAAAAACAGCCGGTTTGCAGTACGAAAAGTTGCGCAAATGAGGGATGTCGAAGAAGCTACGTTTGAGCGTTCAAGACGCCTACACCCGAAGTCATTGATTGACTGACACCCACGACCAAGCCGATGACACCCTCCTCGCGACCGCATAAAAAAGGCCCTTTCCGTTTCCGGAAAGAGCCTTTTAATTAACTCAACGCTTTAGCCCAAGTTAACGCCATAACTTGAGGCCAGGGCCGCCAGGCCACCCGCATAGCCTTGGCCGATGGCCTTGAACTTCCACTCGCCATTATGGTTATACAGCTCGCCGAAATTCATCGCGGTTTCGGTCGATGCATCTTCACTCAGGTCGTAGCGCGCAATTTCTTTACCATCCGCTTTGTTCAGAACACGGATATACGCGTTCGAAACCTGACCAAAACTCTGCTTGCGTGCATCGGCGTCGTGAATGGTGACGGCGAACACCAGCTTCTTGGTTTCCGGTGCAAAGCCGGCCAAGTTCACGTTGACCTGTTCGTCATCGCCATCGCCCGCGCCCGAACGGTTGTCACCCTGGTGCACAACGTTGCCGTCCGGCGACGTCTTGTTGTTGTAAAACACAAAGCTGCCGTCATTCAGCACTTTGCCATTCTCACCCAGAATGAATACCGAGGCGTCGAGGTCAAACTCCGTACCATCCGTTACACGTGGATCCCAACCCAGACCTACAACCACTTCGGTTAGACCGGGGGCTTCTTTAGTCAGGGAAACGTTACCGCCTTTACTCAGACTTACTGCCATGTTCGTGGACCCTTATAGAGAGAGTTGGTGGGGTGACAATTAAAATTTCAGACCGAAACTTTCAGCGAGAGGCTTAAGGCCACCTTTGAAACCTTGGCCTACCGCACGGAATTTCCATTCGGTGCCGTGGCGATAAAGCTCGGCAAAAATCATCGCTGTTTCGGTGCTGGCGTCTTCAGCCAAGTCATAACGTCCCACCTCGACGTTGGTGTCCTGGTTCACAATGCGGATAAACGCATTGCGCACCTGACCGAAGCTTTGACGCCGGGCTTCAGCTTCGTGAATGGTCACCGTAAACGCGATTTTGTCGATTTCAGCCGGCACTTTTGACAGGTCGACCTTGATCGCCTCGTCATCACCGTCGCCTTCGCCGGTACGGTTGTCGCCGGTGTGCTCTACCGAACCATCAACACTTTTAAGCTGGTTATAAAAAATGAAGTCGGAATCGGCGCGTACCTTGCCGTCAGCCTTGAGCAGGAAGGCGCTGGCATCCAGGTCGAAATCCTGGCCATCCGTGGAACGGGCATCCCAACCCAGTCCAACGAGGACCTTGGTCATCCCTGGGGCTTCTTTGGTCAAAGACAGGTTGCCGCCTTTAGAGAGGGAAAGTGCCATGAGTGATTCTCCTTAATAAATATGCGATCAAGCGTTCGTGTCGTTTTTGACGTCAGATTGCTCTTCATCTTTACCGGGAAAGATGACGCTGGCCACGATACCTATGGCCAATACCACCAATACAACGATCAAGCTGGTGTTCGGATCGATGCTGATGCCATGGCCAAACAGGTGATCGGTAGCGTTCAGGGCCAGCTTGCCGGCAATAAAGAACAACAGCGCGATAACCGATTTTTCCAGGTGAACGAGGTAGCGCTTCAGGGCTTCGAGTACGAAGTACATGGTCCGCAGGCCCAGAATCGCAAACATCATGGCCGAGTACACGATCAACGGTTCGCGGCTCACGGCGATCACGGCCGGTACGGAGTCGAAGGCGAACAAGATGTCCGACACCTCAACCACCACAACACACAAAAACAACGGTGTTGCGAACAAAGCACCCTTGCCCACCAGGGTCATTCCCTTGTTCTGCGGCTTCGTGATCTCTTTTTCAAGCTCTGTGCGTGAAACAAAGAAATTATGCCCGTGCAGCTTCGGCCAAACCGGGAAGAGTTTTTTCGCAAACCGGTAAGCAATGTGCTGGGAATAATCCTCGTCTTCGTCGTCTTCGCTCCCACGCAGCATCATGATCGCCGTCCAGGCCACGACCACGGCGAACAGCACTTCGACCCATGGGCCGAACGCCAGCAAGCCCGTGCCGATAGCCACGAAGATCAGACGGAAGACAATGGCGCCGATGATCCCCCAGTACAAAACACGGTGACGCAGCGCGTCCGGTATTTTGAACCAGGCAAAAATCGCCATGAACACAAACAGGTTATCGACGCTGAGCACTTTTTCGAGCGCGTAACCGGTCACGAACAGGCTGGCCACGCTCGGGCCGTGGGCGTAGTACAAGTAACCCGCAAACGCGAGGGAGATCAGCACCCAAAAGATCGACCAGACGGCCGCATTGGTCAGCGTGACTGGTTTATCGCTTTTGTGCGTGAACAGGTCAATTGCCAGAGCAATGACCGCCAAAGCCACAAATACCGCGATGGTCGTTGGCGGAAAGCCAATTGCCGTGTTTTCCATGATGTCCTCAGAGATCAAAATCGCCAGGGTTCAGCCCCAGCTCATTGCAGATGGTGCGGCAAGCAGCCCGCTCACTTTCATCGAAGTTGCCGTCAGCACTGCCGATGGCGCAGCACACGCGCACCAGCAGACGCGCAGCATCTTCTTTTTTACGTAATTGACCGATCGACTTCAGTGCTTCGGCACGGCCGATCTGTTGATCGAATTCGAATTTTTCGCACACGGCGTTGAAGGATTTGATGACGTCTTTCACGTCAAATGCCTTCAGCTCATTCGAGTTCTGGATAAAGCCGACCATCTTTTGCTTTTCACTGCTGCTGATGTCGCCATCGGAAGCGGCCACCAGCGCGCACCCGGAAACCACGGCTTCCATGAATTCACGGTTCTTGAACTTGCTGACTTCTGCCGAGAGTTTGTCGCGGGCAGCCGTCGCGTTGGTTTTCAGCCATTCGAGCATGGGAGTTACCTTGTTAGAAATTGAGGGAGCGCCGCCTGCTCCGGCAGGCGGCCATTCACAGAACGCTCATTTGGATCCGGCAGCCCAGCGCATGCCCCAGCCAAAGGCTTTGTCCATGTCTGAATGCCCTTTGAAAAATTCCACCTTGCGGTTGACCCGCACGCTACCACCCACGTTTTCGAGCAAAGCGATGGCGCACATGCCTTTGCTGCCACCCTCTTCACTCAAGCGCACCTCAATCGGGGCTTCGCCGGGGATATACAAGGTGATGACGCCATCCGTCGCCTGCCAGTTAGGTGCGCCTTCGTAAATGAATGCATACACCAGCACGCGACGAATCTGGCGCCATTCCTTACCGTTGATGCGCAGCCATTCGCCATCACTGACCGAACCCGTGCGGTCATCGCCCATCAGTTGGATAAACGGTGCGTCACGGAAATCGCCAAACGCATTGCCCAGGGCCTGTACCGCGCCTTTGCTGCCGTTTTCCATCTCATAGAGACAACCGACGTCAAGGTCGATACCGCCCGACTTGCCGCGCAACGAGGCAAAGAAACCGCCGCCGCCACTGTTTTGAGAGCTGCGGTTCCAGTTCAGGTTGATTTTGATCTCGCCGAAGTCGCCGTCTTTCTTTTCAAGGCTGATCGACGGGCGCTGTTTGTCGAGGGTGATTTTCGACAAGTTCACTTTCGACGCGGGCGCCGGGGCTGCAGGGGGGACAACGGGCGCAGGTGCGGGGGTCGGAGCTGCTGACGGAGCAGGCGCCGCGATGTCCACCCCGAAGTGCTGAGCCAGAGGGGCAAGCCCGCCCGCAAAGCCCTGTGCCACGCAACGGAACTTCCACGCGCCCTGGCGACGATAAAACTCACCCAGGATCAAGGCAGTTTCTTGCATGCCCTGGGTCGGGATCGGCGCTTCGATGCCGCCACTGACCGACACGTTCAAAACCGGGAACGCCGCGAATTTGGCCTTGTTCTCGTAAATGGTGGCCGTCAGGGCGACCTTCTCGACGGCCTGATCGATCGCCTCCAGGTTCAAACTGAAGACCGTGCGCCCCGCCGCTGATTCGACCAGTTTGACAGCGCCGTTGTTGACGCTTTGCTGGCCGAAGAAACACATGTCGTTGTCGCCACGCACCTTGCCAGTATCGGTGAGCAAGAACGCCGACACGTCCAGGTCAGCGCCCGCAACCGGGGTGTAGGTGATGGTGACGGTTTGCACGCCCGTAGAAACGGACGTGTTGGCACCCGGCGTCAATGTGCTCATGCGCGCACCGCCCTGGCTGCATCGTTAACCAGATCCTGTGCAGTACGGCCATTGGCCACGGTTCCGAGCGTGGTGAAGTCCCAACCTGCAGAGGTGCGGCTCAGGTTCGCCATGACCAGGCCAGTGTGACGGCCTTTTTCCGACAAAACAAAACGCGCCAGCTCTTTGCCGCTGACTTCGTCGACGATACGGCAGTAGGCGTTCTCGACCGCTTCAAAGTTCTGCCCGGTGAACGAGTTCACGGTAAACACCAGGTGCTTGACGTTGGCGGGTAATTTCTCAAGGTTGACCTGAATCGACTCGTCGTCGCCGTCCCCCTCGCCAGTGCGGTTGTCGCCCGAGTGGACGATGGAACCATCCTTGGACTTGAGTTCGCGAAACCACACCAGGTCCAGCGATTGCTTGTCGCTGTCGAGCACGATGCACGACGCATCCAGGTCGATGGCGCTGTCACTATTCAGTAGCTTGGCAAAAAAACCGCTGGGTTTGACCGGGTCCCAGCCCAGGCCCATGCGGATTTTCTTGAGACCGGTTCCGGCTTCTTTTTCGAGGGAAATGGTTTGGTTCTTGGACAGCGAAATGGCCATGAAGCGTCTCCTTGTCTGCATCGATGCACAACGTGCTGTTTAACCTAATCTAACGCCTGTATATGACGAGCAGTGCTTACAGTTCTTCACGCAAGCACACGTCAAGCGGCCGCTTGCGGCGCCACAGCGCATGAAATTCACGCCAGTGGGGCTCTTGAGCGGCGCCGAGCATTTGTTCATCGCCCCGGGTGTCACCCCAGGCGCGCAATGTGTATTGGTCCAAAGGCCCGTATTGCGCCTCCAGACGGATGACTTTTTGTTCACACCGGCAGTTAGTGCCGCTGATTTCGCCGGTCAGCACGCCGTTTACCGCCTCCAGTTGAGTGCCGATCAAGCCGATACCCAATTTTTTGGCGAACGGTTTGAGTACCAACTCAGGCGATGCCGAGCAAATGGTCACGAGCGCTTGCTGCTCTTGTTGATGGGCGACAGATGTTAAGCCCAAAGGCCGCATTAACCGCTGCCACGAAACGTCACAAAATGCTTCAGCACGCTCTTCAACCCACGCGACTTTGGCACCTGTCAGATAGACCGTGATGAGCTTTTCCTTCAGGTCGTTGCGGGAAATCTGACCCAGCAAGTAGCTGAGCGTCGCTGGAATCATCCGGAACAGACGCATGGCGAACAGCCGATTGCCGAACGCAAAGCGTAAAAACGGTACAAAACTGTCGTGATACGTCAGCGTGCCGTCGAAGTCGAACGCCGACAGCACCTGTTTATTTGTAACCGGTTTATTTAAAACGTTGTTCAACCTACCCATTCAGCCAATCTCAGGCTGCCTCCAAAAGTGTCGGAAGGATTACCGCACTCTGTGCGAACCCCTTGCCAATGAGCGCGTTCGATAACGGTTTGCGCCCATTTGTAATGTGTTGCCGGCTCGCACATGGCGTCGTTGAACTTGAACACCGCGGGCGCCGACTCACTGAGTATTTGGCGTGCGCTGTTCAAATCTTCAAGGGTGACTTGCAACGCCTTGTGGATAACCGTGATTTGCGACGGGTGTATCGCGGTTTTACCCACAAGCCCGTGCGCCATGTCCAATGCCAGCTCCTGCTCCAGCAGATGCGGTGTATTGAGCTGTTCAAACACCGGCGCCGTCAGCGCAAAACCCGCCGCGCCCATCACCCCGCACAACATCGGGATCACATAACTCATGGGCGTACTGTAAAGCGTCAGGGCCGGGCTGCGCCGCAAGCCCAGGCAGCCCATCAGGTCATTGCCGCCAATGCGCAGGGCGATGATACGTCCCGGCAACTGTTCCAGCATGGCGTCACGCAGTTCCACCATAGCCCCCGGATCGAACACCTCCGGGGTTTCAAGCGTCGGCATCAGCATCAGTTCGTGACGGGTAACGGCCTGTTGCCATTGACGAATGTTGCTCAGGCGCAATTTGGGCACCACAAAGCCATCGACGTGACGCATCAGCGACCACTCGTTGAGCACCGCCGCCATTTGCGCATCCCGCGGGCGAACAAACAGAATCGGCCCGCCGGACGGTCGTCCGCCCCGGGCTTCTATCCCCAATAACAGATGCTTGAGATTGGACAGCGCCTGCTGCACGTCGGTCTCGGCGACAGCGTCTTCAAGGCACACCACCAATGAGCGCAACCCTTGAATCTTCTCGCCAAACACCACATCCAGAATGTCCGCACGGGTGGCGGGCATATACAGCGTGGCGCCCAAGGCATAAGCGGAATGTCTGATCATCAACGAACACTCCTGATCACGGTCACGGCCCGATAAGGCCCCAGCTCATCGCCTGCCTCTTCGACGTCAATGTTGGCCTGACGGGTCAGGTGCATCAGCAATTGCACATCCTGATCGTCACGGCTGCGTACCAGCACGTGGTCCGGCACGCGGCGCATCACCGCGCGCGTGGCTTCGGCAATGCCCGGTTTGACGCGATTGGGGTTGGTTACCCCGAACCGCGTCGAGATACGTTCGACCGCAGCCACGGCTGAGTGTTGCAACGCATGTGCCTGCTCGCAGGTCCACGGCAGGGCCGGTGCCTGAGGCGTCAATAGCGCGCGCTCGCGTTCGATGCTGTGGATAAATGCCTGCGTCACGTCGTGCTCGGCCAAATGCCCATACACCACACACCCGTGCAGGCCCGGATCAGTTGGCCAGATGGAGCGCGAAACCAGCCCCGACACGGTGGCCCCCAGGATGCCCGAGGGGATCAACCAGTCTTCGGCGGATGCCGACAACCACGCCCGACCACACGGGTCGGCCAATACCACGAGACGCGGCTCGGACGGGAAACGCGCATCACCCGCCAGGCTGTCGCGAATCTGACCGCTGATCGCCCCTTTACCGGTCCAGCCGTCCACGAACACGATGTTCTCGGCGCCGTGGGTCTTGATGATAGCTTCAAGTGCCACGCTGTCGATGCCACGGTCACGAATGATGCTGATGCCGTAGTGCCGCGCGTCGCGACCCATGTCAACCAGCGCCCGACGCAGCAGTACGCCCAATGGCAACCCGGCGCGCACAAACGACACCAGCGCAATCGAGGAACCCTGATACCGCTCATTCAGGGCCAGGGCCAATGACTGAACATCGGCGGCCATGCGTGCGCCGTTTTGCGCCAGCGCTTGCAGGTAAAGGCTTTTGTGGGTGTCAGACGGCGGGTGTTCCTGACTGATCATTTCCGAATAGTGGCGCTGTCGGGTCTGTATCAGACGCTCTTTTTCCTCTACGTCGGTGACGTCGATGTCCATCGCCCGCAACAGGAAATGCACGTCATCCGGGGCATAGCTGCCACTGCCTACCGTGGTTAAACCGTCAAACGCGTCACGCATGGTCAACACTCGCCATCACATGGCTGGCCAGTTGCCCACGACGGGGCGTGCCCCACCAGTCGCATTCGGCCATAAACCCCAGGTCCGACACACTGTCGCCAAAACCCAGCATCGGCCGCTTGCCATTGACCGCCTGATCGCGACGAATCCATTCGCGTACGGCTTCGCGCTTTTGCAGCGCCAGCGGCAGAAACGCCAGATTGTTGCCATTGCCATGCACATACAAACCGTCCAGCAAACCCCGCGCCTTGACCTCGGCCAGCACGGCCAGCAGCGCGTCGTCGGTTTCGTTGTTGTGTTTGGTGACGACGTAATGGGCCAGCCCCTGTTCCTCCACCACCCAGCCGCGCAGCGAAAAACCCAGTTCGGCGCCAATGGCCAGGGTGTGCTCGCTCAGTTGGTGCAAACGGGTTTGTTCCTGCGCCAGCAAGTCGCCCATGCGTGCATGCCAGGCGGCGTCCAGCGACCCATCGGCGGCAAGGATCACGCCTCCGTGGGCGCACACCGCGCCATGGGCAAACGGCAACTGCACCCGCTGATAGGCTTCGATGCTGCGCGCCGTCACCGGCACCACATCAGAGGTGGCCAACAGCCACTCTACAAAGCTCTTTTGGGTGGCGTTCATAAAGCCGTTAGGCTGCCCGTCAACGTCGAGCGTGGCGGTAAAACGGGGCTCATCGCCCATTTTGCGGGCGGTCTGGAACAGGGTGTCGTCAAGATCGACGAACACCAGCGGACGATTAGTTGTCATCAACGATCACCTGCGCATTCAACGCGCTGACCAGCGCCGGGTCGACGGCCGCGGCCGGCGTTTCGCTGCAAATCAGCACCCGGTCGAACTGGCCGGGGGCGACGTTATACAAAAAGTTAGGAATGCCCAGCCCGTAGTTATCGGAAAAAGACAGCGCATGGTCAATGGCATGGCCCAGGGCAATCGGCGAACGGCTGGTGGAACTGAAATGCACATCAGCCCCCGCCTTTTCCAGGCGCTCGGCCAGCAAAAAGGGACGCCACACAAACTCACTGGTGCCCACGACCAAAATGCGCTCGCCGGGTGTGACGTGCAGGTCGGGCGCCAGCGTATCGCGGTGTTCGCTCACCCCCATGCGGCCCCAGTCGCGACGCGGGTCCAGCGGCCAGTCACCTTGGGCAACACTGCCCACTTCAGGCATGTCCGGCAAATCAGCGGTGGGATCTTCGTGGAACGTGTAGCGACCGTCGAGCAACGAGACACTGGTCACTTGATCGCCCATCGCGTGACGCACGGCGTCTTGCGACCAGTCTGTCAGGGTCGCGGTCACCAGACGCTCAATGCGCGTAAGCCCGGCATCCACCAAGGCTTTGGACAGGTTGATAAAGGTATTGCCAGTGGAGGCTTCGTCATCCACCAGCACCAGCGAGCGCGCCGCCATCATCCGCTCACGGGTGACCGCATCAGCGGGCAGGTGCAGCAAATGCGAACTGGCGTGGCTGTGCTCTTCTTCAAAGCGGGCAAACAATTGACTGCCGGTCGGGTGACGGGTGCTGACCAGGTACACGGTGTCATCGCGAGTCTGGCTCAAGGCTCTGTGCACACCGGCGCCAAGGCCGACGGCTGTTTCAGCCATACCGATCACTAGCACTGGCCCGGGTAAGTCCGCAGGAATTTTTGCCGCAAGGGCGTTGAAACTGTCAGCCATCAACGAAGGACGCGCCGGTATATGGCGACCGAGCACACGGGAAACAAACAAAAAAGCGCGCTTGGGATTACGACGTTCAGCGAAACTAAAAAGTGCCTCCGGGTCAAAGGTCGATGCATTGACCTCTACCTCAAGACGACCACGCTTAAGGTTTGCATGCAAAGCCTTGGAGCCGGTCAGGGGGTTACCGCTATTCATTAAAATTGATTACCTGGAAATACAAAAAAAGTGAGAGACGATTCGCGAGTCAACGGGTTATGACAAGCACGAAATCGTTACTGGAGATGGCTGGCGTCTATCCGCCATAAACCGGACTGCGCTGCCCGAACCAGCTCGGGTGTGCTCAACGCGCGTTCACTGCCCCCGCGCTGAGCGGGTACGCGGGCGGCCTCAAGAAACGCCAGCACCAGCGCAGCCTTCACGGCAAAATTCATGTTCTGCGCATCTGCCATGCTGGACGTGACCAACCCGCCCACCAGACCGTACGGGTCAAACACCGGGCTGCCACTGGAGCCCGGCTGTATCGGTGCGGTGAACTGCATCAGGCTGGCATCATCGCGCAGACCGAACAGCCCCGATACCACACCTTGGGAGACTTGCACCCCGCCGCCCGCCAGCCCGGCCAGCGGAAAGCCCAACGTGACGACGCTTTCGCCCAGCTCGCAGCCAATGCCGTCACGAAACGTCACCGGGTTGAAAGGCGGCGCACCACTGACCCGCAGCAGCGCCAGATCATTCGTGCGATCCACCACCACGGCTTCTGCCTGAAAACGGCCCTCGAACGAGGCGATGTACAAATGGTTCAAACCTTCAATCACGTGGGCGCACGTCAGAATATGCTGCGCACTGACCGCAAACCCGGTGCCAGTCGCGCTTTGTCGAGCGTCTGTGGCAGGCGCATCGGTGCTGACCCGTTGCGGGTGGCGATCATCCAGACTGCTGCCCAGGCGTCGGACAAATGCACTCAAACCGTAAGCCGATGCTTCAACCAGTGCGCGAAGTTTCCATTGATCCTGGCGACGGTACACCTCGGCAATCACCATCGCACTGTCGCCGAAATCAGTCAGCGACAGGCCATGTTCGATCTGATCTTCGGCGCTTAGCTCAAATGAACCCAGCTCACGCAGCGGCCCCAGCGCGCCGTACACATACAACACCAGCAGCACGCGCTCGCAGGTGGCGGGCAGTTGATCCAGCGCCAGGCCAAACTTGGCCAGGCCACAGGTGTCGTGCCATTGCACCCAGGGCTGGGGCTGATGCAGCAGCGCAGGTTCAGTCACCAGTTGACGCTGGTTATCCAGCGCCAGCAAGGCCAGCCCGGCGTAATCGCCCAGCGCCCCGGCCCGCGCGCAAACCAGGTTAAATTCACAACGCACCGATTGCAGAGGCGCATTGCCTCCCGGCATCAATTTCATCTTCCTTGATTCCCCTGTGCCAGTACGCTTAATGAGAGGCGCTCACCTTAACAGCTCTTCCCCACGAACCGAAACGGCCACCGTAATGGCCTTGACCTGCACATCGTCACGCCATACGCCCAATGGTTGCGGCAGATTCAGACGTCGGGTGGCGAAAATTCCCGGCAGGTTGACGCCGGTTTCTCGTGTGTAACCGATACCACCTGAATAACGCAGATTAATCTCCAGCAAATGCGGCTGGCCGCTGGCGTCATCACGGGTTTGCACATTGACGATGCCATCGCAGCCAAAATGTTCGGCCGCCCGGATGGCCAGTTCCACGGCATCGCTGTCGCGCTCGAACGTTTGCATCAAGCCCTGTTTGCGCCGCCCGACGAACGCCACGGCCTTGCCCGCTTCGCACACCATGTCCACCGAGCACTCACTGCCCGGCATATAGGGCATCACCAGCAGTGGCTTGGGCTGCTCGGACTGGCCATACGCCTGCGCGAAGACATTCAGATTCACCTCGTGGGAATCAGCGTTGGCGAAGCTGCGAAACGGGTCGACGTCTTCCGACACACGCCAGAACCCTTGGCCATAAATACCGCGCGTGGGTTTCACACACACCTGCCCGTCACGGGACAACTGGGCGTAGGCGCTTTCCAGCTCGGCTTGGGTGTGCACGGTGATTGCAGGGATACAGGCCAGTCCGGCCGCCGATGCCTCGCGGGTGAACACCGACTTGTCGTCGACCCGATCGAAGGTGTCGAGGCTCAATGTGCCCGTGACCAGCACCAGCCCGGCCCGCTCAAAATCAGCCCGGTGGGCTTCATAAACGTGCCCCACCCGACCCGCCAGTACGACCTTGACGCCATGGGCGCGTGCGGTGTCGATGACCCAGGCGATGCGCGCTTCATTGTCCTGCGGCTCGCGCAGGGCCAGATCCGCCAGCCCAGTAATTTCGGGGCGGCTCTGGCGATGCGAGGCCACAATTTGTATACGTTCAGGCAATGCCGCACGGGCGCCCGCAATCACGTCGCGCTGGCTGGATTGCCCTTCAAGAAACCAGATCATGGACATCCCTTGGTACACATGGAGGAGAGACACACTAAGCGCGGAATTCTACGCCAGCTCACCTCAATGTGAACGCTTCTGAACAGTACTATTGAAATGCCACTACTGCACATGCTCCAATTGCCGCCCTTTTTGAAACATTCGGCATTAATTAGCTCTGACCGACGCGTGTGCGGTCGCCAATTGGCCTTAAACCTGTCCGCGTTTAAGAGCGCCGTTTGCCCGGAACAGACTTAGCAGCAACTCATCTATCTACCCCTCGTTTAATGAGGGGAACACAAGGAGCAGTACATGAAAGGCAAGGTTCTTGAGTTCAACTCGGCAAGTCGCACCGGCACCATCTCGGCGGATGACGGCAACCGTTACGCGTTCAGCGTCGATCAATGGAAAAGCGCAGTACTGCCAAAGGCAGGCAGCCGTGTGGATTTTTCCGCCAATGCCAGCAACGCCGAAGCCATCTTCCTGGACGGCCCGGCAGCCTCCGGTAACTCGAAAAAAATCCCGGCGGCCCTGCTGGCGTTTTTCCTGGGTGCATTTGGTGCGCACAAGTTTTATCTGGGCTACAACGCCCAAGGCATCATCATGCTGTTGGTGTTCCTGTTCGGCTTCATCTTGCTGGGCGTGCCTTCGATGATCATCGGCCTGATCGCCTTCATCGAATTCATCATCTACCTGACCAAGACCGACGAAGACTTCGAACAGACCTACGTGGTTGGCCGCAAGCCTTGGTTCTAAGCCATCACGCTGACGCGTTGTAATCGCTGACGAGCAGCGCGAGGCTGCGTCCCATGGCACAGCCTCGCACCACGATGACACCCCCTCATGCCTGTACCGCTCGACGCCCTCTCTCCCATGGGCGCGAAGATGATCCAGCGCAATAGAACCTGACTTGGCATGGCCCTTCGCGGCGAATTGACTACGCTCCACTGACGCTGTTTTCAACCCGTCAAGGAGCCTGCCATGACCCTTTCCGTTACCAGCAAAACCCTCAGCGACTACGACGCTCAGTGGGCCTTTAACACCGCCACGGCGTTTTTGCGCAAATCCCCCCTTGCCGACTACTTGATCAAGCAGCTTGAAAAGCAGAAAACAGTGACGCTCACCGTCGAGGTGTATGCCGACCCTGCCCAGGCCAACCGCAACACGTCCGATCACGGCGTCATTGAGTGGAGCGTGCTCAGCAACGACCTGTCGAGCAATGAAGCCAGCGAAGTCACCGCCTTTCTGAGCCGCACCCCGATTGAGCAAAAACCTTACCTCGCCAGCCAATTGAATTTGCTGCACCTGCTGGCCCTCGCCTGCCAGCAACTGAACAATCAGCTCGACTTGCGTGACGCCGATGCCCCTTGGCCATGGCTGGATGAGAAGACGCTCAGCGCAGTCGATATCGAAAACCACGTCGCCCGGGAATTGAGCGAACAGCGGTTGCCTGACGAGCAGAACTGGGATCGCATACTCAACGGCAAATAAGCCCTGTACCCGACGCCCGGCCACCCAGGTCGGGCATGCCGCTTCCTCTGTGCAATAGGGAAAATCGCCGTGCAGCGCTCAGGTGAAACCTGATATCACTTGGTAATAATTCCTATCTGCAAGGGGTGCATTTCCTACTTATAAGGGGGTGGCACGCGTCCTTAGTATCCAAATGGACACTTAAGATTCCAAGGACCGAACAATGGACGTCAACGACCTCAACCTGGTCAACATTCGCCAACTGCCCCACTCGCTGCAAGCGCTCATCGACTGCGTGGGGCTGGAGCATGCCTACCGACTGACCTGCGAGTTTGGCGGCAGGCCCAAGTACATCCCCAAACACGCCGAACGCACCTCGCTGTCGCAGATCTTACCGCCCGATGCACTGGGCGCACTGATCAAGCGGTTTGCCGGGCTGGCGCTGGAAATCCCCAAGGCCGATCACTTCTGCCGCCAGATCCGCAATCAGCATATCCAGCAGGAAACCTGCCAAGGGTTGTCGCGCAGCAGGCTGGCGGACAAGTACGGCCTGAGCCTGCGCCAGATCGGCAATATCCGCCGCCTCGAAACCCCGATTCCACGGTAATCGGTTCCCGCTGAACGGCTCCTGGGCGAGCCCCTACAGTGACATTGCGCACCCTCGCGCACCTCAATACGGAGATTGACCATGTCACACATCGATTCAGGCCTGATTGGCTCAGTGATTAACGCACTGCCGCTGGACCGCATGATTGCGGGCCCGTTGCAGGCCATGATTCAGGCGCAGGTGCAGGCCAGCAAGTCGTACGCCGACTTCCTCATGGGCGTGTGCATTCAGGAAGGCAAAGCGGTTTCGGTCCAGTTTGACTACGACGAAACGCTGGTGGACGACCAGGGCGTCTACAAGGGAACCGTCACCAAGCACATGCGCATCCCGCTGCTGGCGGCGATCAGTCACCCGAACATCACCATTGAAGAAGGCAACATCGATTTCGAGCTGACCATCAGTCAGCAAGCCGAAAGCACCCAGCAAACCAGCGGCGAAGGCAGCTTTGCCGCGTCGATGGGCTGGGGGCCGTTCAATGTGTCGATCAAGGGGTCGGCCAGTCACACGTCGTCGCAAACCCGCAAGACCGATACCCGTGCGCGGTATGCCATCAGCACCCGGGTGGTGCGTCAGGGCCCGCCCGAAGCGCTGATGCGGGTGATCGACTTCCTCACCGATGCCGCCACCAAGCCCATCGTGATGCCAAACGCGACCGCGCAGCATCTGGATGCCCTGCCGACCGCCGGGGTCTTGCCCGCGCCGGGCGCACCGGCTGCACACACCCAGGCATAACCCTCTGGACGTGGCCCCGCCCCTGGCGACGGGGTCGCTTACCCCCACACCAAGGAGTGTGAAACATGGCGCTTTTCAATCGCCACAAAGAGCCGCTGGCGTTGCCCGACCCACGCAAGCAACCCATGGCCGCCTGCGACCTGAGCAGCATTACCCGGGGTTTGCAGCAAGCCGCTGCGGCCACCCAACACCTGGTGGCGCAGCAATACATCAAACTGTTCGATCAGTTTTTCGACTACGACATTGACGACCTGGGAACCCCGATGAAAGCCAAAATGGTCGACGTAGCGCTGGATGAACAGCACACCCTGCGCGTACCGCTAGTGACGCTCGTGGCACCGCGCGGTTTGGCGCTGGAAGCGATGAAGGTGGATCTGTCGGTGCGCATGCACGCCACCGAGCAGCAAAAGGCCAGCCACGCACTGGAGAACGGTGAGCTGGACTGTGCGCAGTTTTTCGTCACCTTTGGCGGTGACAAAAACGACCATCACCCCCGCAAAACCGATGAGATGCACATCAGCATGGAATTTCGCGCGTGCGATCCTCCCGAGTCGATTCACCGCATGATCGAGGAATACACCCAACTCATCAGCCCGGTGCGTAACGACTCGCCAGGGGTTTCGTCCGGTGCGCCCCGGTCGCCGGGTGTATTGAGCGAGCCGTGAAGCGCTTAGAAACTGGAGGTTTCAAGGCTGCGGTGCAGCCCGGCCACGACCCTCGGCAGGATGCGCTCCCAGTCGCCGGTTTCGATGTAGCCCAGCATCTTGGGCGGCGCGTTTGCAGCGCGAACCTCAATAAACAGCGATGCGCCGTAACCAAAGGTGGTGTCAGTGGCCACGTGCAGCGACTGCTCCAATTGGTCCATGCATTCGCTGTGGGTGACCAGCACCAGATTGCGCCCCGCCACCTTGTGCTTAAGGGCATCACTCAACAAGGTGCTACGGCAGTTGAATAACCAATCCTGAGCCTGCACCGGCCGCTCGAACATAAAACCGGCCGTCTGCCGGGTTCGGGTCAGCGGGCTGCTGTAGATGTCCACGTTTTGCAGACCCATTTTCTGAAAGTCGGCACCCAGTTGGCGGGCGGTGTCGGTGGCGCGCACGGTTACCCCATCGACAGGTCCCAGGCACGGCGCAATGGACCGGTCGCAGCGCTCAACATGACGCACCAGCGCAATCACGTCGCCCTGGGCCCAGCTCAGGGTCAGCGCCTGCACGCGGTCAAGGTGGCGCGTCTGGGCCAGATTAGGCGCCGCCGCTGGCGCCAGCAACTGCACGGTGAGCACGATGGTCAGCACGCTGGCGGCCAGCACCACCCAGGCATTGCGGTAACGGGCGAACACACGCCGCAGCGGGAAACCTTTAACGTCGGTAAGGCCGAGACTTGGCGTCAAAATAGCACTACCCCTGTGGGACTCATTAACTGAAACAGGCCAATAAGCCCTCGATACAAGGCAGATCCTTGCACGCACAGGCCATCAGCCGACTGAACAGAAGTCTAAAAACAGGCACGTCGGGGATCGGTGAAACCGATGTGAAAAAAAACGTGAGCGCGCGGCCTTTCCCCCACTGTTTAAAGGGCTTCTGACCGCTTATCGAGCCGTTTAAAAAAGCGTTTCAGCTCTGCGCCCTGCCGCCGATACAGCCCAATACACCTTCTGCTGGGCCAGAACAACAAGACTCTCCAGCGAAATCTCGATCAAGAAGCGAACGGTTCCTGGAGGAACGCATGAACAGCTGGCTGAGCAATATCAGCGTCAACATGAAACTCGCACTGGGCTTTGGCCTGGTGTTGACCCTTACGTTATTAATGGCCATCAGCGACTGGCTCAGCCTGGACAAGCTGATCGACCGCAGTAACTGGATGAGCGACATCACCCGCCTCAACAGTTCATTGACCAACCTGCGCGTGGCGCGCTTGCAGTACATGCTCACCGATGGCGACGAAACCGCTGCGCAAAACGTACAGACCAATCTGGACGCCTTTGTGGTGCAGCAAAAACAGCTGATTGCATCGTTCAAGAGCCCGGAAAACCTCAAGCTGCTTAACGAACAGCACGAGATCATCAAACAGTACCAATCGGCCCTGGTCACCATGCGCAAAGCGTATGTGGAATCGGCGGTGTCTCGCGATGAAATGGACCAGTACTCGAATGTCGCGCGCGACGCGATGGACCTGTTGAAAAGCCGCGTCATGCAGAGCAGTGCCAGTGAACAGGATCGCTTTGAGCAATTGGAAACGCTGACCACCGTTCGCGAAAAATTCCTCGTCGCCCGCTACCAAGTCCGCGCCTACATCGCCGCCCAGACCACCGCTAACGAGCAGGCCGCACGCCAGCAACTCAACGAGGCGATTGCCAGCCTGACGGCGCTCAACACCTATTTCGTCGCCAGCGCTCCTGAGACCCTTCGCACCCTGGATGACGCGTTGGCGCACTATCAGCACGCCTTGCAGGTCTACGCCGACACCGACAAAACCATCACTGACATGCGCAAGGAAATGACCGACTACGGGTCGGGCATCCTCAATCGCAGCGATGCGTTGTACACCCTCCAACTGGAGCGCCGCGACAACGAAAGCGCCAGCGCCAACACCATTCAATTGGTCAGCACGCTGCTGGTGCTGCTGTTCGGGATACTGGCCGCCGTCATCATCACCCGCCAGATCACCCGCCCGCTGCGTGAAACCCTGGAAGTCGTGGAGCGAATTGCCGGAGGCGATCTGAGCCACAACCTGCGCGTCACCCGCCGCGATGACCTGGGCGTGTTGCAACAAGGGATTGCGCGCATGGGCACCACCCTGCGCGAGCTGATTGGCGGCATCCGCGATGGCGTGACGCAAATTGCCAGCGCCGCCGAAGAGTTGTCGGCCGTGACCGAGCAGACCAGCGCCGGGGTCAACAGCCAAAAGATCGAGACCGATCAAGTGGCCACCGCCATGCATGAAATGACCGCCACCGTGCAGGAAGTTGCACGCAATGCTGAAGACGCCTCGCAAGCCGCCGCGGCAGCCGACGCTGAAGCCCGCGAAGGCGACCAGGTGGTTAATCAGGCCATCGACCAGATCGAGCGTCTGGCGGTGGAAGTGGGTCGTTCGACCGAAGCCATGGCCGTGCTGCAACAGGAAAGCGACAAGATCGGCAGCGTGATGGACGTGATTAAAGCAGTGGCCGAGCAAACCAACCTGCTGGCCCTCAACGCCGCCATTGAAGCCGCACGTGCCGGTGAAGCCGGTCGCGGGTTTGCCGTCGTCGCGGATGAAGTGCGTGGGCTGGCCCAGCGTACGCAAAAGTCCACCGAAGAAATCCAGACGTTGGTCGCTGCCCTGCAAAGTGGCACCCAACACGTGGCCAGCGTGATGAACAGCAGCCGCAGCCTGACCGACAGCAGCGTGACCCTGACCCGTCAGGCGGGGACTTCGCTGCAAGGCATCACGCGGACCGTGTCCAACATCCAGTCGATGAACCAGCAAATCGCGGCAGCGGCGGAACAACAGAGCGCCGTGGCAGAAGAAATCAGCCGCAGCATCATCAACGTACGTGACGTGTCGGAACAAACCGCCGCCGCGAGCGATGAAACGGCCAAGTCCAGCATCGAATTGGCGCGCCTGGGCAATCAGCTGCAAATGATGGTGAGCCACTTCAGAATCTGATGCAGCCGCCACGACGTTGATCTCAAGCCCTTCTCAATGAAGGGCTTTTTGTTTTCAGACTGGCTGAAGCTCACTCCCGCGTCAGGCCCGCAGCGGCCCGTGGCGCTGGGGCTACCTGTCATTTATGACAGTATAAAAACCGCGTGAAATCACTTAATAAAGGAGCACCCCACTCAACCGTTAGAGCATTGCATGACGACAATGATCATCTCGGACGGCCGCCCCCCGATAACACGGCCAATCAAAACAAAAAGGGCCCATGGCACATTATCCCGCCTGATTTATTTAACCGCCCTGGCCGGCCTGACGCTTAACGCCCTGGCTGAGCCGGGCGATGACATTGCCGCCGAGATGACCCGGTACTACCAGTCCACTGTTGAGTCTTGTGCTGAAGGGCAACGCCCGGCCTATTACTGTTCGGGCCTGATGATAAAAAACACACGCGTGCGCCCGGGGCATTACGCCTGGAATCCGGGGCGCGCTGCGGTCTCAAGCGGGGGCACCTCTTTCATCTACTTGCGCGCCGACACCCGGTTCAATAACCCCGACGCCAATACGCTCAATGGCTTTGTGTTTTACCCCTATGGCCATGCCCACCCGCCCATAAAAAAAGCGCCCCAGGTGCTGTGCGCATTCCCTCTCGCGACATGGACGCACAAACGGGACGATAAAGGGTGCGGGGATCAATTCGATACGTCGGCCGTCGAAACGTCCTGTGAAGCACTGAACATTCATACGGCTGAAGACTGGGTCGACGACCATTTGAAAACCGATGGCAACCTCAGAAAGCAATGCGCCTTCCGGGAGGTCAGCGGTCGCTTTGAAGAAAAGGGGGCGCAACACTTTTATGCCAGCCTGAAGGCACGATCACTGCTGCTTAAAAACTCAGACCAACTTGAATACGACACCTTTGAAACACCCAACAAACTGCGCTTATCGACCTGGGCAGAAAACCCGGATTCGCTGCCGATCATGGCGTTCTTTTACGTAGACGATCCGTATCTGGGCAGCGGGCTGGCGGCCGCTCAACAGGATCAACTGGATTGGGTCGTCGAGAACAAGCGCGCCTACACACCCATTATCAAAATCACCTACCCGGCCACCATGAAAGAGCACGCGGTCTTCACGTTCAATCAGGCCGATCAACGGGTATGCCCCACCTATTTCGATTCATCGCGCTGGGTGTTGAAAGAGGGCAAATGGTGGTTGGTGGTAACACCCAGCGCATGCAGTCAAGCGGTTGCGCTGTTTAACAGCCAGGCCGCGAGCAAAGAGTTGCTGGCGCTGCACGGGGCGGATGCCGAGCTCAACGCCTTGGCGCCAGGTCATTCGATAGCAGAACAGCTCCAGTGCCTGGCCTACAAATACCGCAACGCCGCCGAATGGCACCTCGCCCCCTGGCGTTCGGTCGAGGGTTTGACCCAGGCTCAGGTCCTGGCTGCGGATTGCCAACCCTAGTGCGCGGCGCGATTGATCAATGGATCAACTAAATGCCAGCCCTGCGAGAAATCTAAAAAAAAGCGGCCATGAGTGAAGGCAGCCACGACCGCTGAATCGATACAGTATTGACCCGTTTATTTCCCTGAACCGACGCTGCCCCAGCGCGCTCAGGCTTGAGTAGGTCGAGAATGCGTTTAAAAGTGTGTGGTTGGATCAGTGCGTGGTGTGTATTGCTGACCTTGCAGGGCTGCGGCCCGAATGTCTCTTATGTGTATTCGCCGCCACCGGACGTGGCCGGCAAATACTGCATCAACGCCTGCTCCAGTCAAAAAAACCAGTGCAAAACGATGGCCCAGATGCAGTCGCAAACCCAGCGAACGCTCTACGATGCGCAGTTGACGGCGTACAACTATTGCCGTCAGAACGGCGATAAAAAACAGCGCAAATTGTGCAGCTATCCCACCGCGAGCTACCACTACGGCGGCTTTGGCGACACCTGCGGCGAAGACTACAACGCCTGCTACCAAAACTGCGGTGGCACCATCCGCCGCGTGGTTCACGACGACTGATTACACCGCCTGCACGCGTGCCCGTTTAAGCAGCTTTTTGCAGCGCTCGGACACGTTCAGCACCCGCAGGTGTTTGCCCGCTTTGGCATAGCGCTCACGCAATGTCATCAGTGCGGCAATGGCCGAGTAATCGACAAAGCTCAGGTGACTACAGTCGAGTGTCACCTGAGCCGGGTCGTTGGCCGGGTCGAACTGATTTAAAAACGTGGTCGTCGACGCAAAAAACAGCGTCCCATGCACGCGGTACAGCTTGCTGCCATCACGCTCCAGCGAGCTGTCGGCGTACAACTGACGCGCTTGCTGCCAGGCAAAGTTGAGCGCGGCGATGATGATGCCGCACAGCACCGCAAAGGCCAGGTCGGTGAACACCGTAATCACCGTCACGGCAACGATCACCAGTACGTCGTTGAGCGGCACTTTGTTCAGCACCCGCAACGAGGCCCAGGCGAAGGTTTGCTGCGCGACCACAAACATCACCCCCACCAGCGCCGCCAGGGGAATACGCTCGATCAACGGCGACAGAAACAGCACGAACAACACAATCATCACCCCCGCGACCCCACCTGACAGTCGCCCGCGACCGCCAGAGCTGAGGTTGACCACGGTCTGGCCGATCATCGCGCACCCGCCCATGCCGCCGAACGCACCGGACACCATGTTCGCAGCGCCCAGCGCCACGCATTCGCGGTCCGGGTAACCACGGCTTTCGGTGATTTCGTCCGTCAGGTTAAGGGTGAGCAACGTTTCCAGCAGTCCGACCATGGCCATCAAAAACGCATAGGGCGCGATGATGCGCAGGGTGTCGAAGGTCCACGGGATCTGCGGCAGGCTGAAGCTCGGCAAGCCGCCTGCGATATGGGCCATGTCGCCCAGCGTGCGGGTCGGCAGGCCCAACAGGTACACCGCCAGCCCCACCCCCAAAATCGCCACCAGCGCGGGCGGCGCCACTTTGGTCAGGCGCGGCAGGCCGTAGACCACCAGCATCGTCAGCGCCACCAGCCCGGCCATCACATACAACGGCGTGCCCGTGAGCCACTGCCCGTCCCGCTTGAAATGCTCCAGCTGGGCCATGGCAATGATGATCGCCAGCCCGTTGACGAACCCCAGCATCACCGGGTGCGGGACCATACGCACCAGTTTGCCGAGCCGGAGCAGCCCGAACGCCATCATGATCAGGCCGCCCAGCAGCACTGTGGCGAGGAAGTACTGCACGCCGTGTTGCACCACCAGCGCGATAATCACCACCGCCATCGACCCGGCCGCGCCGGACACCATGCCGGGACGGCCGCCGAACAACGCGGTGAGGGTGCAAATGATGAAGGCGCCATACAGGCCCATTAACGGGTTGAGGTGAGCCACCAGCGCAAAAGCGATGCACTCGGGCAGCAAGGCAAAGGACGTCGTGAGTCCGGCCAGAACATCGGCACGCAGACGAGAGAATTTCATGGAGTACCTAAAAGCGGGACGATCAGAAGGGTGTTTCAGAAACAGATAGTAACAAACTGCGTAGCACTCAGATAACTGGAGCCGCTGACGGGGTAAGGGCGGCTGCGCTCAGTAGGCGAAAGTGCTTTGCACGCCTTCGCCGCTCCTGCCCCGACAGCGACTGCAAGAAGGTTACTTCACCACTTTGCCCACGCCACGGCCGCGCGGGTCGGAGGCTGTTTCAAGTTGGGTGCCGTTGACGCGGATGGCCTGAATGTCGCCCATGTTCCAGCCCTGATCTTCCAGGGTGTAGCCCATGGCTTTGAGTTGGTCAGCCACCTGGCCGGTGATCGGCGCGTAGGCATCGAAGTAGATCGTGTCTTTGGGCAACAACTGGTGATGCACGCGCTGGGCGCTGACGGCTTGCTCCAGCGGCAGGTTGTAGTCATACAGGTTGTTCAGCACTTGGAAAATCGAGGTAAAGATCCGCGATCCGCCCGGCGTACCCAGCACCAGGGTGACGTCGCCATCACGGGTCACCAGCGTCGGGCTCATCGACGACAGCATGCGCTTGCCCGGCTCAATCGCGTTGGCGTTACCGCCCACCACGCCGAACGAGTTGGCCACGCCCGGTTTCGAGCTGAAGTCATCCATTTCGTCGTTGAGCAGGAAACCCGCGCCTTTGACCACAACACCGCTGCCGTAATCCCAGTTCAAGGTGTAGGTATTGCTAACCGCGTTGCCGTCTTTATCGACAATGGAAAAGTGCGTGGTCTGATGCGGTTCCAGGCCCGGTTTGACTTTGTCTGTCGCTGAAATGGCTGTGGGGTTGACCTCTTTCGCACGCTTGGCGATGTACGCCGGGTCGGTCAGTTCGGCCACAGGCATCTTGCCGAAATCCGGGTCGCCCAAGTAATCGGCGCGGTCAGCGAAGACGCGTTTTTCAATTTCAGCCAGCAGGTGGATATACGGCGCAGAGTTCAGTTCGACGCCTTTGAAGTCCGCCGCACGCGCTTCCTTGATGCCGATCAGTTGCGCCAGCGCGATCCCGCCTGAGCTGGGCAGTGGCGCGGTGTACAGGGTGTTGCCGCGAAAATCGACGCGCATCGGTTCACGCCAGTTGACCTTGTAATCGTTCAAGTCTTCCTTGGTGATCAGGCCCTTGTCCTGCTGCATTTGAGCGACCAGCAAGTCGGCGGTTTTGCCGCGGTAAAACTCCTGGGCGCCCTGATCGGCAATGCGTTCCAGGGTAGTGGCCAGTTCTGGTTGCTTGAAGGTTTCACCCGGCTTCATGCTGCCGAAATAATCCCCGAAGTTGGTGGTGCCGTTGAACAGCTTCAACGCATCCTCGCGGTATTGGTATTGCTTGTCCGCAACCTTGAAGCCATTTTTCGCGTACCCCACGGCGGGGGTCAGCAACTCTGACCACGGCAATTTGCCGAAACGCTGGTGCGCTTCCCACAAGCCCATCACCGTGCCCGGCACACCGGCAGCGCGTGAGCCCACCAGGCTCATGTTTTCGATGATCTCGCCTTTGTCGTCCAGGTACATGTCGCGGCTGGCGGCTTTGGGCGCTGTTTCGCGGTAGTCGAGAAAGTAAGGCTTGCCATCGATGAACAACGTCATGAACCCGCCGCCGCCAATGTTGCCGGCTTCAGGGTAGGTCACGGCCAGGGTGAACGCCGTGGCGACGGCAGCATCGACGGCGTTGCCGCCTTTTTTGAGGATTTGCGCGGCCACTTCAGCGCCATATTGATCCGGGGCGGCCACGGCGCCGCCTTCCAGAGTGACGGCAAACGCCGACGAGCTGGCTGCAATCGCAGCCGCCAAGGTGAGGGATGTGAACCAGACAACACGCATGGGGACTTCCTTTTATTTTTGTATGACGGTGCTGAACATTGTCTGATTTCAGAAACCTTTTCAAACAACAAAAGAGAAGCCCGAGGCTTAATGCGTGAAGTTGGCGGCCGCGTAGCTCGCGAGTTTGGTCTGGATAAAATCCAGAAAGCACTGAATTCGCAGGGCCAATTGCGAGTTGCGGTAATACACAGCATGAATCGGCTGACGATAGCCGCTGTTGAACTCACCCAGCACCACCTGTAACCGGCCGGCGGCGATGTCTTGGTGGGTCATGAAATGCGACAGGCACGCGATGCCCTGCCCCTGCAACGCCAGATGCCGCACCGTCTCGCCACTGGACGCGCTGATGTTCGGCTCGATCGGCCAGCGGTCGCCCTGTGCATAACGCAGAGGCCATTGGTTCAGGCCATCGTTTTGGGTGAAGCCGATCAGGCTGTGACTGGCCAGCTCTGCGACCGAGTTCGGCATGCCGTGAGCGGCGATGTACGCCGGACTGGCAAGGATATTCAACGGGCTGCACCCCAACGAGCGGGCATGCAACGTGGAGTCGGCCAGGGTGCCGATGCGAATGGCAATGTCGGTGCTTTGCTCCAGCAAGTCGATAATCAGGTCGTTGCTGTTGAGCTCCAGCTCAATGTCCGGGTACAGCTCACGAAACTCGGGGATATACGGCACGATGGCATGCAGCATGAACGGGGACGCGGCATTGATGCGCAGACGCCCGGACGGCGTGCGCTGGTGAGCGATCAGGCGCTCTTCGAGTTCGTCCATTTGCTCAAGGATCTGCTTGGCACGCTCAAAGAAAAACTTGCCCTCCTCGGTCAGGTCCATGCGCCGCGTGGTGCGGTTGATCAGCGTGGTCTCGAGCTTGGCTTCAAGCCGCGACAACGTGCGACTGACGGCAGACGGTGTCTGCCCGGCATGTTCGGCGGCGGCTGAGATTGAACCGCACTCGATCACCGACACAAAGATTTGCAACTCATCCGATCTGGCTTTCACACGCGTCCCTCATTGAATAGCCAGTCATGGTAGTCGCTGCCGGGCAGCGCGCGGCTGCGAGCCTCTCGTTAGCGAAGAAACACGTCGGTGAGGTGTTGCTCGTAGCGGGCAGCATCCACTTCAGGCTGCGGACGCTTCATCACGTCAACGCACAGGAAGGTCGGCAAACCACTCATGCCCAAAAACTGGTTGGCTTTGTGGAATGGAAAATACACCGCATCGACGCCCTTGCCTTCAAAGAAATCGGCCGGATCGTCAAACGCTTGCTGCGGCGCATTCCAGGTCAGGGACAGCATGTATTTTTTGTCGTGGATCAAACCGCCACTGCCATAGCGCTGGGACGCATCGGAGCGCGTGCGGCCATCACTGGCGTACAAACTGCCATGGCCTTCGGTGAACACTTCGTCGACGTATTTTTTAACGATCCACGGGGCGCCCATCCACCAGCCGGGCATTTGATAAATGATGACGTCGGCCCACAGAAACTTTTGCACCTCTTCGGCCACGTCGTAGCCTTCGTCGATGTGGGTGACTTTGACGTCAAAGCCATTGCGGTCGAAAAATGCCAGTGCGGTGTCGTGCAGGGTCTGGTTGTAACGACCGTCCGAGTGCGCAAATTTTTTGGCACCGTTGAGCAGGAGTATTTTTTTCATCATCAGCCTCGTGAATAAACCCTCTGCGCTGTTGAGCGGCGTTGGAGTTAAAGGTTTAAAAGTGACCGGCACAGTAACGATTCCTTCCTTTAGGAAATACCCGTGCCGCGGCAAATAATATTTGCCTAATAGTCACAAATACCCGTTGCATTGTTGCCTTATGCTCTCGAAACCACTGACCTGAGGAGCCGGCGAGATGCGCCCATTGCACGGATTTATTCTGCACGCCCATACCAAACCCGAAAAAGCTGACGCCTTTGAAGCGTTGTTTCGTTCCTACGTGGCGCCTAGCCGTCTGGAACCCGGCTGCATCGAGTACCACATGCTGCGCGATCAGCAAGACCCCACCCTGTTCATCTTTTATGAGATCTGGCAGTCCCGCGAGCACTTGGCCGTGCATGAAAACCTACCGCACATGAAGCAGTTTTTCGACAACCGCATGGACTATCTGGCACGCGACTTTGACGTGCGCCTGATCGACATGCTCAGCCCGTCTTCGGCTAACCGCTGATTAACAAGTGCGTGCCCAGCAGGGCCATGCCGACGAAAAAGACGCGTTTGAACAACGTCGCGCTGACGCGTTGACGCAGGAGTTGCCCGATCCACATGCCGAGCATGGCGGGCATCAGCGCCAGCAGGGACGCGTTCAACTCTCCGCCCCCCAAACTGCCGCGCCCATACAGCCCGGCAGCCAGAGCCAAGGTGGAGACACTGAAGGACAATCCCAAGGCTTGAACCAACTGATTTTTGCCCAGCCCCAAGGCTTGCAGGTACGGCACAGCAGGGATCACAAACACGCCCGTCGCAGAGGTAATGACACCCGTGACCACGCCACACAGCGGCCCGAGCCAAGGCTCACGGGCCGGCGCCACCCGCCAGGTGGGCAAGAACAGTCCGCTCAAGGCGTACAGCAATAACGCGGCCCCCAAGGCGCGCGCCACCCCGCTGCCGCCGTCGATGCCGAGCCACAACATGCCGAATCCCGTGCCGCAAACAATCCCCAACTGCATGGGCCACAAGCGCTGGATCAAAGCGCGCAATTGACCACCGGCTGCCAATTGCCAGGCATTGGTGACGATCGACGGAATAATCAACAACGCGGCTGCCTGCGCCGGAGCAATAGCCAGCCCGAGCATGCCCATCGCCACCGTAGGCAAGCCCAGGCCGATCATCCCTTTGACCGTGCCTGCCATGAGAAACGTGAGCATGACCAGCAGCGACAATGCCCAACCCAGGGTTTGGTAAAACTCGATTAATGTCTTCATGCGCGTATGCTGGCGCACGGCCGACGAGCAGAAAATGCGCCATTGCCAGAGCCTGCCTATTGTTTGGCAAGAGGCTGCATCACCTCACACCGTCCGAATCTCGCCGCCCGACGCTGCGGGTGCAACAGAAGGAAACCCCACGATGCCTGTCGACCTGATCGATTTGCGCCTGTATTTGAACATCGTGCAGGCAGGCAATATCACGGCGGGGGCCCGCCTCAGTCATTTATCGCTGCCCGCTGCCAGCGCCCGGATCAGGGCCATGGAAGCCTCGCTGGGGGTCGAATGTTTGCAGCGCAGCCGACGCGGCATCAGCCCGACGCCAGCAGGTCAGGCGCTGGCCCAGCATGCCCGGGTGCTGCTGCAACAGGCCGAGCGCATGCGGCACGATCTGGCGGAATACGCTCAAGGCTTCAAAGGCCGTGTGCGGCTGCTGTGCAACACCTCCGCACTCACTGAATACCTACCGGAGTTGCTGGCAGACTTTGTGCGCCAACACCCCGCGATCAGCGTCGATCAGCAAGAATTGACCAGCCTGCGCATTACCCACGCCCTGCGTCAGGATGCGGCCGATATCGGGATCATTTCCGATGCCGTAGACACGCACGACCTACAGACCCGCCCCTTTCGCGATGACCCGCTGGTGCTGGTGATCCCGCTTGATCATTCGCTGGCTGAGCACGCGGTCCCGTGCTTTAACGACGCTTTGCGCCATGATTTTGTCGGCCTTTCCGTCCACAGCGCGCTGGCGGTGTACTTGGAAGAACAAGCGCTGCACAGCGGCTTTCGCCTGACCACGCGATTGCGCGCAGAGGGCTTTGACGGTGTGTTGCGCATGGTCGCCCGTGGCGCCGGGTTGGGGATTGTGCCGCGCGCCACCATTGAGCGATGGCAACCCCCCCGCACCTTCCGCGTGGTCACGCTCAATGAGCCGTGGGCAGATCGCAGGCTGCTTTTATGTGCGCGTTCGTTCGAGCAACTTCCGGCGTACGCACAGACGTTGGCAGACGCATTGCGCGCGCCTTAGCCTTGTAGGAATTGGCCTAGAAGCACGCATGACTGTATGCCGGAATTTTTACCGGGAGTAGTATCGCGGACTTTACTGCGCGAGGGGCTGGCACCTGCCATGCCTGACGTGGACTCCAACACTGAAAACAACAACGAACAGGGCACCTGATGGCTGACCATAACGCTCCCCCCATCACACTCAAGCGCGGCCTGAAAAACCGCCACATCCAGCTGATTGCCCTGGGCGGCGCCATTGGGACGGGGCTGTTCCTCGGCTCGGCGGGCGTCCTCAAGTCCGCCGGGCCATCGATGATCCTGGGCTATGCCATTGCCGGTTTTATCGCGTTCCTGATCATGCGCCAGCTCGGCGAAATGATCGTCGAAGAGCCAGTGGCCGGGTCGTTCAGCCACTTCGCCCACAAGTACTGGGGCGGCTATGCGGGGTTTCTCTCGGGCTGGAACTACTGGGTGCTGTACGTACTGGTGGGCATGGCCGAGCTGACGGCGGTCGGCAAATACATACAGTTCTGGTGGCCCGAGGTGCCGACGTGGGTCAGCGCCGTGGTGTTCTTTGTGCTGGTCAACCTGATCAACACCTTGAATGTGAAAGTGTTCGGGGAGATGGAGTTCTGGTTTGCCATCATCAAAGTGGTGGCGATTATCGGCATGATCGTGCTCGGCTGTTACCTGCTGATCAGTGGCACCGGCGGGCCGCAGGCGTCGATCAGTAACCTGTGGAGCCACGGCGGGTTCTTTCCCAACGGTGGCACCGGGCTGTTGATGGCAATGGCGTTCATCATGTTCTCGTTCGGCGGGCTGGAGCTGGTGGGCATTACCGCTGCCGAAGCCAGCGAGCCGAAAAAAGTGATCCCCAAGGCGATCAACCAGGTGGTGTATCGCGTGCTGATTTTTTACGTCGGCGCCTTGACCGTGTTGCTGGCGCTGTACCCGTGGGATCAGTTGCTGGTCACCCTGGGCGCTTCGGGCGATGCCTACAGCGGCAGCCCGTTTGTGCAGATTTTCGCCCTGATCGGCAGCAACACGGCGGCGCAGATTCTTAACTTCGTGGTGCTGACGGCCGCGCTGTCGGTCTATAACAGCGGCGTTTACTGCAACAGCCGCATGCTCTTCGGCCTGGCCGAACAGGGCGACGCGCCCAAAGCCTTGATGAAACTGACCAAAAACGGCGTGCCGCTGCGGGCACTGGGTGTGTCGGCGCTGGTGACAATGCTGTGCGTGGTGGTGAACTACGTGGCGCCGCACAAGGCGCTGGAACTGCTGTTTGCGCTTGTGGTTGCCTCGCTGATGATCAACTGGGCGCTGATCAGCCTCACGCACCTCAAGTTCCGCAAGGCCATGGCGGCCCAAGGGGTGGTGCCCTCGTTCAAGGCGTTCTGGTCGCCGTTGAGCAACATCGTGTGCCTGGCCTTCATGGTGATGATTGTGTCGGTGATCTGGATGATTCCCGACGTGCGCGCCTCGGTGTATGCCATCCCCGTGTGGCTGCTGATCATCTACGGTTTCTACCGCATTCGCCTGCGCACTGGCCAACCGTTGGCCATGCAACGCTAGGGTCAGCTCCCGTTTCATCGACGCTGCAACGAAAACCCCCGGCACTCGCAGAGGACCGGGGGTTTTTAATGGCCGCAAAAAACCGGGATGCCCGCCCGACGCGGACTCCCGGAAAAGACCCTATTCGGGCTTGCGATAACTGTTGATGATGGCGGAAAAGTCCTTGCCGCCCTCGCCGCGCAAACTCATCGCTTGGTACAGCTGCTGAGCCACTGCGCCCAGTACCACCGGCTGATGCGCCTGACGCGCGGCTTCGGTGGCCAGACCCAGGTCCTTGAGCATCAGCTCGGCCCCAAAACCGCCGGTGTACCCCCGTGACGCCGGGGCCGTTTCCACGATGCCCGGCCACGGATTATAGGTTTCGGAACTCCAGCAGCGCCCGGTCGAGCTGTTGATAACACCGGCCAGCACTTCGGTATCGATGCCCAATGCCGCGCCCAGCGCCATGGCTTCGCTGACACCGACCATGGAAATCCCCAGCAGCAGGTTGTTGCAGATTTTAGCCACTTGACCGGTGCCCACATCCCCGCAATGGACGATGTTGCGCCCCATCTGCGCGAGTACCGGGTGCAAGGTATCGAACAGCGCTTTTTGCGCACCGACCATAAAGGTCAGGGTGCCGGCCTGCGCGCCACCCGTGCCGCCGGACACGGGCGCATCGGCCATCTGCACGCCCTGTTTGGCCGCCGCAGCCGCCACGTCACGGGCCGTTTGCGGGTCGATGGTGCTGCAATCCACGGCCGGAATGCCTTCGCCAATCCCCGCCAACACCCCCTCTTCACCCAACCACACGCTGCGCACGTGAGCGGCAGCGGGCAGCATGGTTATCACCAGCTGCGCCCCCTGCGCGGCCGCCTTGGGCGACGCGCTGATGTGCCCGCCCTGGGCGGCGAGTTCCGAGAGAATGTCCTGGTTCAGGTCGAACAGGTTCAGCGAGTGCCCGGCCTTGATCAGGTTGCGCGCCATTGGCGCACCCATGTTGCCCAATCCGATAAATGCGATGTTCATGACGCTGTCCTCAACGAAGATTGATGGTGGTGTTGACGCCATCATTCACGCTGTCATCGTCGAACCAACGACTGGTGACGGTCTTGGTCTGGGTATAAAACTGCACGACCTGTTTGCCGTACGGGCCCAGATCACCCAGTTTGGAACCCCGCGAGCCGGTGAAGCTGAAGAACGGGACCGGGACCGGGATCGGAATGTTGATGCCCACCTGACCGACGTCGATTTCACTCTGGAACTTGCGGGCGGCCGCGCCACTTTGGGTAAATAGACCGGTGCCGTTGCCGAAGGGGTTGGCGTTGACCAGCGCGATGGCCTGGTCCAGCGTATCGACCTCCAGTACCACCAACACAGGGCCAAAGATTTCCTGGGTATAGATCTGCATGTCGGTGGTCACGCCCGAAAACAGGGTCGGCCCGACAAAGTTGCCCTGCTCGAAACCCGGCACGCTCACCGTGCGACCATCGAGTTCCAGCTTCGCCCCTTCCTTGATCCCGCTTTCAATCAAGCTGAGCACCCGCTCTTTCGCCCGCTTGGAAATCACCGGACCGACGTCAGTGCCCGGCTCACTGCCTGCGTTCACTTTGAGTTGTTGCGCCAGCGCCTTGAGGTCTGGCAGCCACTGTTTGGCCGCGCCCACCAGCACCACCACGGAGGTGGCCATGCAACGCTGACCCGCCGCGCCGAAACTGGCACCGACCAGCGCATTCAAGGTCTGTTGACGGTTGGCGTCCGGTAGCACCACGGCGTGGTTCTTGGCGCCCATCATCGATTGCACGCGCTTGCCATGGCGACCGGCCAGGTCATAGACATGAGTGCCAACCGCGGTTGAGCCGACAAACGAAACAGCTTTGATATCGGCGTGGGTACACAGCGCATCGACCACGTCCTTACCACCGTGGACCACGTTGAGCACACCCGGCGGCACACCGGCTTCAAGCGCCAGCTCGACCAGCATCAGGGTCGACAACGGATCTTGCTCCGAAGGCTTGAGAACGAATGTGTTACCGCAGGCGATGGCCATGGGGAACATCCACAGCGGAATCATGGCCGGGAAGTTGAAAGGCGTGATCCCTGCGCACACACCAATGGGTTGACGCAGGGTGTAGGTGTCGACCCCGCCTGCGACGTTTTCAGCGAATTCGCCCATTTGCAGCGTGCCGATGGAGCACGCGTGCTCAACCACTTCCAGGCCACGAAAAATATCGCCCTCAGCGTCTGCAATGGTTTTGCCCTGCTCGGCACTGAGCACGGTGGCGATGCGTTTGGAGTGTTCACGGATCAGTGCTTGCAGCTTGAGCATGATGCGCATGCGCGCACCGATCGGCGTCAGCTTCCAGGTCTGGAAGGCACGCTGAGCGGCCTCGATGGCCGCGCTGACTTCAGCTGCAGTGGCGAACGGGACTTTGGCCAGCACTTGCTGAGTGGCCGGGTTGACGATGTCTTGCCACTGCGTGGTTTGCGACTCGATCCACTCACCGTCAATCAGCAAGCGGGCGTTTTGATACGGGGTAGAAGCCGTCATGGAAGTCTCCGGAATTATTCTTATGGGAGGGGCGACGGGTTGGTCGCGGGACTGTTTTTGGAGTATAGGTGTGCGTTCTTCTAATAAGAACGCACATAAAAGCCGGTCTAACATGCAAAAAAACATCACTTCGTTGAGCGCACTGAACTGGGACGACCTGAAGTTTTTTCTTGAGGTGGCCCGTACCCGCAAAGCCAGCAGCGCGGCCAAACGGCTGGCGGTGGACTACACCACGGTATCGCGACGCATCAGTTCGCTGGAGACGGCACTCGGCACGTTGCTGTTTGAAAAGTCGCGCACCAATGGCTTCACCCTGACCAATGAAGGCCAGCGTTTGCTGGGCTATGCGGAGTCAATCGAAAGCACGCTGCACATGGCCTGCGAGCAAGTGTCGGGGTCGGGCGTGGCGTTGTCGGGGCATGTGCGCATGGGCTGCACAGAAGGCTTCGGCAGCTTTTTCATCACCCCGCAGCTCAGCCATTTTGTGGACACCTACCCGGCCATTTCGGTGGATATCCTGCCGCTGCCGCACTTCATCAGCCTGTCCAAGCGCGAAGCTGACATCGTGATCGCGCTGGAGCGCCCCGAGCATGGGCCGTATGTGTGTTGCAAGTTGTGCGACTACCGGCTGCAACTCTATGCGACCCAGGACTACCTCGACGCTCACCCGCCGATTCGTCGGCCGTCAGATCTGGCAGAGCATCCGTTTATCAGTTATGTCGACGACCTGGCCTTCAGTTCCGAGCTGCTGTACCTGGCGAACGTCCTGCCGGGCGCCAGCGCCACCCTGCGCAGCACCAGCGTGATCGCCCAATACGTCGCGGCGCAGCAAGGTCGATCAATGGCGATTCTGCCGTGCTTTTTGGCGGCTCAAGACCCGCGCCTGCTGCCGGTATTGCCGCAAGAGATCAACCTCACGCGGCAGTTCTGGATGTACTGCCGCGAGGATCTGCGCAAGCTGAAGCGGATCACCCTGCTGTGGGATTACATCCGTGAGGTGACTGAGCTGAATGCGCCGTTGCTGCTCGGGGAAACGCGGGCGCTGAAGTTTACCGATTAACGGGTGTCAGCAAGCCACTTCCAACGACTTGTAACACGCCGACGTTTGCATTCCGCCCCACTCAAGGGTGCCTCCCCCATTCAAGCATCCGCTGACGATTTTTTATAACTTTGAGAATTTTCCTACGGACAAGCCAAACATCTGTGAAGTAGCGTCCTGTCGCACTTAGGCGGCGAACACGGACCGTCAATTTGCGCAGGGAATGTTATGGCGGTTAAGAATATCTTCCCGAATACCCTGGGATGTAATGGGATAGATGGCAACAGGCGACATGCCGAGGCGACAGAGGCCGCACAGGCAGCTTGGGACAGAACACTGGCGGCGAATGCACGGAACGAGCGGGCAGCTGACGCACGTAGGCGTTCGATCAAGACGCCGGATGAAGTGGCCTCACGCGGATGCGTCTTTGCCAAGAGTTGCACGCTGCCATACGGGACCATCAACTACATCAGTTCAGGCGGAGCCATCCCCACCGATCCGGTTAGCCAATATGGTGAGTTTGCCTTACTGGGCGGCCGTGAAACGGATGCACAAGGAAACATTCCTCTTAAGAAAATCAGCGGCTCCGTACCCTCGTCACTGGAAACACTTCTCTTAGGGGGCGTTGCTACTGGCACCGCAAGCGGTGTGTCTTGTGGTGGTTTGTGTACGGCTGGTGCTGTGGCGTCCGGGACCACCACGGGTGTTGCTGCTGGTACTTTGGCGGGCGTTGTTGCATTGCTGTGGCCATCCAGCTTGGGCGACAGCAGCCTATATACCGAAGAACAGCTCCAGACGCTTAAAGAGGGACGCACACGTGTTCGCCTGCATGTTGAGCAGCAGGCCGATGGCACCTTGAAAGGTTACGGGTACAACACCCAGAAGCGCCGCGACTGGGAAATGATTCCCGTGGTGCAGTTCGTTGCCCAAGGCTCCCGGCAAGTGGCTGACTTGGGCGATGGCGTAACCCTGATATGGACACCCGCCGCTGACCCGTCCAACACCTTAGGTATTCCAGCGTTAGAGGGTGCACCTCAAGCCCCACAAATCTGGATTTATCCGCCATCTGAGAAAGCGGATAGCATCATCGTCAACCCGATCTACCCGCCCGAGGATAAAGACTTCATCCTTGTGTTCCCGGCAGACTCGGGAGTGCAGCCGCTTTACATCGTGATGAACGTTCGTCGAAAGCCTGGCATTGTTACAGGCCAAGGGCAGGACGTAGTAGGAATATGGCTTGCAGGTGCTGGTGTAGGACTTGGTGTACCGGTTCCCTCACAAATCGCAGACCAACTGCGGGGACGGGAATTCAAGGACTTCGACACTTTCCGAAAAACCTTCTGGGAGCTTGTAGCCAAAGACCCAGAGCTAAGTCAGCAATTCAACGAACGCAACCTTAAAGGCATGTTAAATGGTCTGGCACCTGTCAGCCCGAGGGCTGGACATGCAGGAAAACGAATCGCATTCGAGCTGCACCACATCGAACTAATCAAGGATGGTGGTGCGGTATACGATACCGACAACATCAATGTCGTCACCCCTAGACGCCATATCGACATTCACAGGGGAGTTGAGTAATGGAATTGAAGAGCCAACTGGCTGACTACACCGAACAGGAATTCAAGTCGCTGATTCAGGCGATTGAAGACGCAACCACCGAGGACGAAAGGGGCGAGCTTGTCGATCACTTCAACAAGATTGTTCCCCATCCGGCAGGAAGCGACCTACTGTACTATCCAGAGGATGGCGAGGATGATTCAGCAGAAGGTGTAACACGCACCGTAGGCAACTATTGCCGTGCGAATAGTCTACCGGGCTTCAAGAACTGACAGAAAAAAGAAAAGCCCGCTCAATCGCGAGCTACAAACTCTAGGTTCTGAGCCTATCGAATGAAAAGTGAAACATCGTAGTAGCTGTCGAAGATTTTCGTGACGATCCAAGCCGCGAGGGTGCCGCCTGACCCATCCGACACCTTAGGTATTCCAGCGTTAGAAGGCGCACCACAGGCGCCACAGATTTGGATTTATCCGCCCACTGAACAGGCGGATAACATTATCGTCAGTCCGCTCTACCCGGACGCTTACAAAGATTTCATTCTGGTATTCCCGGCTGACTCTGGCATTCAGCCGCTGTACATCGTGATGAATGTCCGGCTTGACCCCGGTACCGTTACAGGACAGGGGAAAGATGTGACGGGTATCTGGCTCGCCGGGGCTACCTCTGGACTTGGCGCCCCGATACCAACAGAGATTGCCGATCAACTACGGGGCAAAAGCTTCGCTAGCTTTGACAGCTTCAGGCGGGCGCTCTGGAAGGCTGTCGCAGGTACTGGATTAGTGGAGCAATTCACAGACAATAGCGTTGACCGAATGCGAGAAGGCAAGGCACCAAAGGCACGTTACAGAGACCGTGCAGGAAAACGTAGTTCCTTCGAACTCCACCACACAGACGAAGTAGCCAAGGGCGGTAAAGTTTACGATGTCGATAACCTGAACGTCGTCACGCCGAAGCACCACATCGACATCCGCAGGAACGGATAACACGACAATGAAGAAAGATATCACCGACTTTACCGAAGACGAATTCATCGCATTCATGCACAAGATTCTGGCTGAAAACGTAGCACCAACGGATGATGTATTAGACGTGCTCCTAGAGGAGTTCTGCGAGATCACTGGTCATCCAGATGGCACCGACCTTATCTACTATCCTGAAGCTGACTCCAGCGGATCAGCAGAGGATGTAACACGCGTCGTGAAGAAATGGCGCGCGGCTCAAGGACTGCCGGGATTTAAAGAGTAATCAATGGAGCGTGAAAGAAAATGTGGAGCTTCGCCCTGACTTAATGCCACCGGTGCTGGATGCCCCTTGGTTTCTCGACTGACGAAATACGCTGAAGAAATTGATTGCGGACATCACGAACAAACTCGGAGTCAGGTGGCGCCCTGAAATCGGATCAGTCCGCGATGACCACTATCGCGACCCGACGGTTTTCAGTACGTCCGGCGCGGGTTTTATTGGACGCTACGGGTTCACGGCTGCCGAGGCCTCGCACCTGGATATTTTCCGGGCGCATGCCCACTTGGGTCAGCACGTTGACCACGCTGTTGGCGCGGCGCACTGAGAGTTGCTCGTTGTAGGCTTCTTGACCCGAGGCGTCCGTGTGGCCGTCTACCCGCACGCGCTGAATATCCACAGCAAGCAGCGCTTTGCCGATACGTTCAACGATTTCCTGGCTTTGCGCGTTGAGCACTTCAAGGTCGCTGCCAAACAGGACCTTGCCCGACAAACCAAACGCCCAGCCTTCTTCGGTCAGTTCAAAGCCTTGTTGTTTGAGTACGGCGATTTGCGCTGGAGTCAGGCCTTTTTGCGGCGCCGTCTGGCAACCGCTCAGCGTCAGCATGACGAACAAGACGCTGAGGCCGAAAAACTGAAAATAACGCTGAGTCATCGCGCGCATGGGTTAGCTCCTGAGGGGGACGGGGGGCGCAAGAGACTGGTCTTGCGCCAGGTGTTGGCCGCCCCGGTCCTGGCGCTTGGCCTGGTACATCGCGGTATCGGCAGCACTGAGCAGTGAGTCCGGGGTGGCGCCATGTTCGGGGTAAACCGCAATGCCGATACTGAGCGAGGTCACGACCTGCACCTGATCGGGCAAGTCGATGGGCGCCAGCATGCTGGCAATGATCTTGTCGGCAATACGTTGCGCATCTTCGGGTTTGTGCAGCGGGGTCAGCAGAATCGCAAATTCATCGCCTCCCAGGCGCGCCACCAGATCCTCTTCGCGCAGTTGGGCGCGTATGCGCGACGCGACGGCGACCAGCACGGCATCGCCTGCCGCATGGCCATAGGTGTCGTTAATGCCTTTGAAACGATCGCTGTCGAGGAACAACACGGCCGCTTTTTCGTCGGCTTTTTTCAGTTTGCGCAAGGTCCGCGCCAACCGTGCTTCGAAGTAAGCGCGGTTGGGCAGGTCGGTCAATGAATCGTGGCTGGCCTGATGGGCGAGGGTTTCATTCTCGTTTTTCAAATGGGTTTGCCATGACTCCAACTCGTCGAGCAGAGCGTTGAAGTCGTTGCCCAGGTTATTCAGTTCCTGAATCCGGGCTTCAGGCACCCGCTGATCAAAGGCCCGTTCCTGACGCGCCGCGTGGGCAACATGGGCTAATTGCCGAAGCGGCACGGTGATGCCATTGAGCAAGCGTCGCGACAGAAACAACGCACTCCAGGCGCTGAGGATGGTGCACACCAGAATGCCGAGCAGGCCACTGAGCAAGAAGCGCAGCATGTTGGCGCCGTGGCCGCTGAGGGTGACGGTGCCGACTTCTCGCCCCTGATGCAGGATGGGCAAGGTGATGGGTTGCGCCAGCAGGCTGTCGGCCAGCAGCATTTCGACTTTGGACAACAGGTCGGTTTCGGGGCGTTTCCACTGCGCCAGTAATTCGCCGTCAGCGGTGAACACCTTGGCATCGGCCACGGCTTCGGTCGAAGCGATCAATGCCAACGCTTCGGTGGCTGCTGCGCGGTCTTCGAATACCACAGCAGCCTCGACGGTGTAATTGATGGAGCGGCCGATGAGGTGCAGGTTGTGGTCAGCGTACACCTTCAACGCGACCACCCCCAAAATGGTCAACGATACGCTGGCCATCGTCACCGCCACCAGCGCCAGCCCTAAATGCCCACGGCTCAGCACCGAACGCAGGCTGCGCCGTTGTTGGGGCTTTTTCGACGCATTCATGGCTGGGCGGCCCGCCGACGCGACAGTTGCAACACACTGGGGTGAATGCGCACGCCGCTTCGGGCCACGGAGTCGAGGTTGACCTCAAAAGACACTTGTTCATCGCCCACGCGCAAACAAAACAATGTGCCGACGGTGCAACGGTCATCGCGCTCACTGATGCTCAACACCGGCTGGCCATTAAGCAGTTGGAACAGCGTGCTGCGCTCGTCATCCGTGAGTTTTCCCAAATACAGTGCGTTGCAGTCGCTGACGATGGCGGGGTTATTTGCCAGCAAACGTCGGACCTGCACCGACCGGCCTGTGGATTGGGTCGCGCCCTTGAGCAAGTCATCGGTGTATTCGGTCGGGCCGACCACACACAGGTGCAGCTCGGCCGGCTCTACGGGCCAGCGCGCATAGCTGAGGATACCGAGTACGACTTGTGTCACGGCTTTGGCACGCTGGTCAGCCAGACTGATCGGCGTTTCAGGTTGGGCAAAGCAGGGAGTGCTCATCAGAAACAGGCAAAGTGGGAGCCAGAAATGCCACACTCTGCAACGCTGCTCTGAAGATGAGGCAGCCACGTCCATGCAGGAATACTCTGTGAACTTCGTAGGAATGATGCCGCAACGATATCACAGACGATGTACGGTCTGTGATACACGTCACGTTTCACCCATCGCCCCCCACCTGTGCCCTATACGGCCCTAGTCTTCTTATCGAGGGCACGCGCTGGCTTTATCCCAGCCCCAACATCAACCCGCTGAGACGCTTCACTTTGCGCAACACCGCGCCCTCGAAAACGCCCGCACGCGGCTCGATCAAGCTGAACCAGTGTTTGGCCCGCGTGATGCCGGTGTAGATCAGCTCTTTGGTCAAGACCGGGTTGAGCGCCTCCGGGAGCACCAGTGCCGTGTGGGAAAACTCAGAGCCTTGGGACTTATGCACAGTCATGGCATACACCGTTTCGACATCATTCAGACGACTGGGCAATACAAAGCGGATGCCGCCCTGCCCGTCGTTACGCGCAAAAGCCACGCGCAGCACGTGCCGTTCGGTGTGACCGTCGCGTTCAGGGAGTTTCAGGGCGATGCCGATGTCCCCGTTCATCAGCCCGAGGCCGTAGTCGTTGCGGGTCATGAGAACCGGTCGGCCTTCGTACCAGTGCTGATCGCTTTCAATCAGTTTGCGGGCAAAGAGCGCGCGGGTGATGCGCTCGTTCAAACCCTCGACACCCCAAGGGCCTTTCCGTACCGCGCAGAGCACTTGAAACGCCTCAAAAGCAGCCAGCACCTCGCCCGCCCACGCCGCCCAGCAAGGGTCTTCGAGCGGCGCGCCGGTGGCCGGACGCTGATCGCGCAAGACCTCAAGATAATGCCGATAGCCTTTTGCCTCGCCCTCTCGCCCTTCGAGCACGAGGCGCTCGAAGTGCGTGTCCTGATCCCCCTTGAGCGCCAGCGCCGACAGGTCTGCGTACTCGCCAGAGGACAAGAGCGCACGGGCTTGCTGCGCCTGCTGCTGATTAACCAGACGCGAAAGCTGCCCGATTCCGCTGCCCTCTCCGAACCGCCGTGAATGACGCAGCATCACCACTTGTTGGGCCAATGGGTGCGTGCCATCCAGGTCCTGCTGCAAACCACTGTCCGCCAGGTGCTCACCGCTGACGCGCTCCAGCCAGGCGCGGGTTGCCGGGGTGTACCAACCGGCTTCGGCATCGCGACACAAATCGCCGAGCACGGCGCCCGCCTCCACCGAGGCCAATTGATCCTTGTCACCAAGCAGTACCAGCCGCGCATGGTCCGGCAGCGCATCCAGCACGTTGGCCATCATTTCCAGATCAATCATGGAGGCTTCGTCGACCACCAGCACGTCCAGCGGCAACCTGTTGCCCGCATGATGACGGAAGTGCCGCGTACCGGGTCGGCTACCGAGGAGTCGGTGAACGGTGGTCACATCACTGGGGATTTTTTGCCGAAGGTTGTCGTCCACTTCCAGGGATTTGACCTGAAGGCTGATGGATTCCGTCAAACGTGCAGCCGCTTTCCCGGTGGGCGCGGCCAGGCGAATCCGCAGAGGCGTGCCGGCTTCTACGGCGGGGGCTTGCAGCAGGGCCAACAAACGCACGACGGTGGTGGTTTTGCCTGTACCGGGGCCGCCCGTGACGATGCTGAAGGCACCACGGGTGGCCAGCGCACAGGCCAATTTTTGCCAGTCAATCGGCGCATTCGCCTGCGGACAGCCGAACAAGGTATTCAAGCGCGCAGGCAAGTCGTCAGGCGTCACCTCGGACACGGTCAGGCGTTGACGCAACGCGTTGTCGATTCGTCGCTCATACGCCCAATAACGCCGCAAGTACACACGCCGTTCGCTGATCACTAACGGTCGGTTGGCGGCTTCTGCCGAGGCATGCCCTGCGTGCTCAACCAACGGACTGGCCTGTAACGCCTTACACCACGCTTCACCGTCCAGCGCCTCCAGCAATTGCGAAGGCAGCAGCATGGCGCCGGTCTGCACATCCCCTTCGGGCGGCAGCGACAGCGCAAAGTCGGGTTCTTTGAGGGTTTCGAACAGGTCCAGACAGACGTGCCCGTGCCCCAGTTGATGGCTGGTCAAGGCCGCGGCCAACAAAACCAGCGGATCGCCATGCGGTGCGCGCTCATGCAAAAAGGCGACGAAGGCTTTGTCCAGCGCACGCAGCCAACCCCGTTCGACCCAGCGCTCAAGAAGCAGCAATAAATCCTCGGCCCGGATCAGTGGTTGCAACAGCGCGAGGCTCTCGGCCGTCAACGGGGTGGGCAACAGTTCGGCAAACGAACGACTCATAACAACACTCCCTGTTCCCACGCGGGTTCAGCCACGATGGGCGGCGCCTTACCCTGAAACATGACGTCCAGGCTTTCAATCAGATCTCTGGGCGGCCGAGTAAAAAAGACGCCCTGACTTTGGGAACGTGTACCCCGTAAAAACAGGTATAACGCACCGCCCATGTGCCGGTCGTAGTCGTAGTCCGCCAAGCGGGCCTTGAGTTGGCGGTGCAGGGCCAACAGGTAAAGCACGTATTGCAGGTCGTAACGGTTGTCCAGAATAGACGCGGTCATGGCCTCTTCGGTGTAGGCCATGTCGTCTGGCCCAAGCCAGTTGGACTTGTAGTCGGCCACGTAATAGCGCCCTGCGTGCTCGAATGTCAGGTCGATAAATCCCTTGAACATCCCGTTGAGCACGCTCGGTTCAGCGGCGGGCCGCGCGGCCCCGCCATGGGTGTGCTGGCGCACGGTTTGATCGAGTTGCAGCACGTCGACTTTATGACTGGCGAACCAGAACTCCATTTCAATCTGATACTGGGTCAATTCGCTCAGGACCACGGCAGGCTGGCCATTATTCAGGCGCAACGGTTCATCTTGCAGGTGCACCAGCCACTCGCCGAGGGTTTCGATCCAGCCTTCCCAACCCCGCCGGTTGCAACGGCGCGCAACGGCGTCCTCGACCACCGAAGGCGTTGCCTTGAATCCCTCCCTGCCCGCCCATTCGAGCAAGCCGTGCAAGAACGTCCCCGGATTCGGCCCACGTGGAAAACGGTGAATATCCCCACCGCTGAGCAACACGTCGCGCGGAGTATCCGGATCAAGCCGCTCATCATCCGAGAGCTTTTGTGCCAAAGCACTTTCCGGCGCCTCGGACGGGCTGAGGCTGTCACCAATGCGCAATGCGCTGTAGGACGCAATCCACCAGTTTTCAGACGCCCGCCGCGCAGGGACCCGAGGTTTAAGCAGCGTCGCCAGATTGAGCGGCGGGTAAAAATGCGCTTCGCTGGCGGGCGGTACAGGGGCGTAGTCAATCGCCGCACAGCCCTGCTGCAGATCGGCCAGCCACCGCTCCAAACCGGGTGACTCGGTCAGCAACGCGCCGCCACCGAGCAAATACCCCAAAGCCGAGGCATGCAAGACCGAGCGATTGTTGTTACCGCGTTTGAGGTCGGCCACGCCCAGCCAGCAGGCATGCCGGGCGCGCGTCAACGCGACATAGAGCAAGCGCAGGTCTTCGGCCAGGCGCTCATCGTCAGCCTGGGTAATCAGCTCGGGCGTCGGCTTGAGGCTGACGTGCGCATGACCGTCAGCGTCATGGAAATGCAAGGGCAAACGGCTGCCATCTACCGGTTTGGTTGAGCAAATAAAAGGCAAAAACACCAGCGGGTATTCCAGGCCTTTGGATTTGTGGATGGTCACCACTTTGACCAGTTGCTCATCGCTCTCGAGGCGCAGAATTTGCTCTTCACCGGTCTGCCCGGATAACGCCAGGTGCTCACTCAGGTGCCGAATCAACGCTTGCTCGCCATCCAGTTCGGCGGATGCTTGCTGGAGCAGTTCCGACAAGTGCAGCACGTTGGTCAGCACGCGTTCACCGTCAGTGCGCGCCATCAGCGCCTGGGGTAATTTGAAGTCGTGCAGCAGACGGCGCAGCATGGCCAGCACCCCTTGCTTGCGCCAGATTTCACGGTAGCCACGGAATTGCATCACGCGCAATTCCCACGCCAGTTCGTCCTGATTCAGACGCTCCAGTTCAATCAGCGGCAAGTCGAGCGTTATGCAGGCGAGCGCTGCGCGCAGAGGACGTTCGACGTCAGGTTCGGCACACGCGTTGAGCCACGCCAATACGTCATGCGCTTCTTGCGCCGCGTAGACCGAATCCTTGTCTGAGAGGTAAACGCTTCGCACGCCTCGCGCCGACAATTCACGCCGAACGGCCTGAGCTTCCTTACCGTCGCGCACCAAAATGGCAATGTCGGCCGGCAGTACGCCGCGCAGGGCTTCATCGTCCTTGGCAAAACCGCAACGGCCTTGTTGCCCTCCATTGAGTAACTCGACAATTTGACCTGCGCATACCGCGGCCAACTGCTGTCGATAAACCGCTCCTGAAATCGGTTGTTCAGAAGGCAGCAACCACAGGTTCATCGCCGTGACGGGTTGGCCATCCTGGAGCAACACTTCCTTTCGGCCCTGGGATTTGACCGAGACAAAAGGCACAGGGTTTTCGTCCCCATCACGAAACAGAAAAGCCCCACGGCCCGCGTCCCGTTGTTCAGCACGCTCAAACACATGGTTGACCGCATTGACCATGGCATGGCTGGAGCGGAAGTTCGTGTCTAACGTGTGCAATCGTCCACGCGTGGCATGCCGGGCCCGCAAGTAGGTGTAAATGTCCGCGCCGCGAAACGCGTAGATGGCTTGTTTCGGGTCACCGATCAGGAACAGGCCGGTCTCCGGGCTGTTGGCCTCAATGCGGTAAATGGTCTCAAAAATGCGGTACTGAACGGGGTCCGTGTCTTGAAATTCGTCGATCAGCGCGACCGGAAATTGCTCACGAATCAGAATGGCCAGACGCTCCCCGCCCTCAGCCTGCAAGGCTGTGTCGAGACGAACGAGCATGTCGTCAAACCCCATCTCGGCGCGTCGGCGCTTTTCCTCTTCGAAACGCTCACTCACCCAGCACGCCGCATGCTCCAGCACTGCCGCATCCGGACTTGGCAACGCATCCAGAGCTGCCTTGAGCTCGTGCATGGCGTCAAGGGCCGGATGCCGTGGCGGCTCACCCTTTTTCCAGGCTTGCGCCATCCCTTCAGGTGTCAGCCGCGTGAACCCGGTACCCAAGTCCAGTTGTTCCAATGAGGCGTCTGACGCCCAGGCAGACATTTTTTCAAACCAGGGTTCGAAATAGCGCGCCTGCATTTTCCGACCGTCGACGGTTTTATCGGCCACACCTTGCAGGCAAATATCGCGCAACTCTTGCGCCCATTGCAGCCAAGGTGCTTTTAACCCGGTCAACACCTGGCGCCGTTCGAGCAGGCTCGCCTCAATCATTTCTGCTGGCGTTTGATCGGGGTTTGCGGCGGGTCGCGAGGTGCCAAACAAGGCGCGAACCCGTGGTAACAGGGCGGCCGGGCCACTCCAGTTTGCGCGCACCCAATTCAGCGCATCGCCCTGCATCGGGTAGCAAAACAGTCGCCAGTAATCACGCAGCACTTCGCCCAGCAAATCGCTGTGGTCGGTTTCAAGGGTTTGGGTGAACAGGCTGCCGCTGTCAAATGCGTGCTCGCGCAACATGCGCTGGCACCAACTGTGGATGGTTGAAACCGCGGCTTCATCCATCCACTGTGCCGCAATGTCCAACCGCCCGGCGCACCCTGCCCATTGCCCGGGCTCGAACTCTTCGCGCAACTGTGCGACCAGTGCATCGGGGGCTTCGGTTTCTTCACGAAAGAAGCGCGCAGCTTCAGCAAGACGCGTACGAATCCGGTCGCGCAACTCTTTGGTCGCGGCATCGGTAAAGGTGACGACCAGGATTTGCGGTGGCAGCAGTTCTCGGCCAAAGCCGGTTTCCTGCGCACCGTGGCCAAGAATCAGACGCAGGTACAGCGCAGAGATGGTGAAAGTTTTGCCTGTCCCTGCGCTGGCTTCGATCAGTTGACTGCCGCGTAACGGGAAGGCCAGTGCCAAAGGACGGTCGAGTTGATTCATCAGCGGCTCTCCTCGCCGGTCAAGGAGCGCCATGGCGCGTCAAACAAAGGGCGGTAAAGCGCATCGCACCAGGCTTCAAATTCTTCTACCGCCATCAAGGCTGCGTAGTCGGGGTACTGCCGGGACAGCGCAGCGCTTTCACGCCGCTCACCTTCACTGGTCTGACCGTCGCCTTCATAGGTTTTCTGGGCGGCCGCAGCGGCTTTGGCAGGATCGTTTTGGCCCAGCCACGCAAAGGCTGTTTTGACCGCGATGGGTAGCGGACGGCTCATGCCTGCCTGCCAGGCCATCATCAAACTGCCAAGGATCTCGGCGGCCTGCTTCGCATCAAGGGGCGCAAGCAGCAAGGTGTCATCGCTCGCCACCAAAGCGGTAGACATCTCTAAACCGGTGGCACAAGCCACCAAGTGGTTAACCCACGGGCGCGTCAATCGATGCCATTTACGGGTTTTGAGTGCGCCAATGCTGTTAGGAATTGTCGTAATGGAGAGTAAGCCGTTGTCGCTGCGCTGATGCAGATTGGCCAACCAGCCTTCAAGGACCAGGCCATGATCTTCAAATCTGACAGGTAGGGCACTGTTGAGGGGGGTTGGCCACATACTTAATAGCTGCTGATAACGCTGCAATACGTCAGGTAACGGCTCTATCAGCTCGTGCTGCAATGATTCTCCAAATCCGGCCATGGGCAATAAGCCACTGCCTTGTAACCGGGTGGCGCGAGTGTGCAGTGCTTTTTCGAGCTGGTCAGGTTGCGCCAGGGCGGCCTCAAGCAAGCTGTCACTAAGGGTATAGCGCTCCAAGGCATCGAGCACGAAGGGCTCTTCATCGGCCAAAGGCACGTGCGCGGCCTCAAAGAACACCTTTAGGCGCTGGCTGAAGAAGTGACGCACGGGGTTACGTAAAAAGTCCTGAAGCTGGGTCAGATTGATCGGTTCTTCTTGTACGTGAGCCGACAAATGGATGGGCACGGGCACTTCGTTTTGCGGCTCATGGAGTTGCTGCCACTCACGGGCATAACTGAATAGCTTGGGATTGCCTTCATGAAAATAGCGAGTGCTGAACGGCTGAAGCGGATGCTCCTGTGTCATGGCGTCCAGCAAGTCTTCACCCTGCGGGAGCCTCCAGCCGCTGGCCAAGTGATCACGCAACTGGCCAATTAATACGCATGCGGGGCGCTCACTGTTATCCCGGATACTTCGTCCGACCCAACTGATATAGAGCTGATCGCGGGCCGAAAGTAGCGCTTCCAGCAGCAGGTAACGGTCATCTTCCCGGCGGGAACGGTCGCCCGGACGGTAGTCGCTGCCCATCAAGTCAAAATCCAGCGGGGGCTGAGCGCGCGGGTAGTCGCCATCGTTCATACCCAACAAGCACACGAGTTTGAAGGGGATGGCCCGCATCGGCATCAAGGTGCAGAAATTGACTGCCCCGGCCAGAAACCGCTGAGAGAGTTTGCCTTGGTCCAGCCCGGTCAGCCAGGCTTCACGCACGACTGTCAGGGGTAATGCATCTTGCAGACCGACCAGCTCACAGGTCTCCAGCCAGCTTTCGCGCAGCGCTTCAAGCTGGGCCAGCAGGTAGTCGTCATGATCAGTTTCAGCCTGGAAAAACAGCTGCATCAACGCTTGAAGGCGTTCGCCCCATTGATGCGGTAAAGCCGGTTGCGACAGCTCTTGGTGCGCAATTTCGAGCGCATCCAACAGGGCCACCAGCGGGCCAATCAAGACCGCGTCCAGACCGCCAATTTCGTCGTAAGGCTCAATGCCATCGCACCCTTCACCGCTGCCCACCGCGTATCCCAGTAGCATGCGGCGCAGACCAAAACGCCAACTGTTTTGCTCAAGGTGCGGTGGCAACCCCAGGCCTGCACGCTGCTCGGCATTTAATCCCCAGCGAATACCTGCACCTTCAATCCAGCGGTGCAAGGTGGGCAGGTCGCGCTCTTGAACGCCAAAGCGGGCACGCAAGGCCGGTACGTCGAGCAGGTCAAGAATTTCACTGACGGGGAATCGGCTGTCTGGCAGTTTGAGCAAGTGCTCGACCGCGATCAAAAGTGGATCCCGCCCTCGCTGGCCCTGGTCGGCCAGCGTGAACGGAATGAATCGGCGATCATCGCGATCGATCTGCCCGAACACGGCGCGTATATGCGGGGCGTAACTGTCGACATCCGGCACCATCACGATCACATCACGTGGATGAAGGTCAGGATTTTCGCTAAAACGCGCCAGTAATTGATCGTGAAGAATCTCAACTTCTCGCTGAGCACTGTGCGCAATGTGGAAACGGATGGATTGGTCTTTTTCCAAATCCACAGCAGGCCAATACTCGCGGGTTTCGCTCAACGGGCGCAGCTCAAGGATGTCGTCCTGCAATTGATTGAGCAGGTTGAGGGGTTCCACTTCACTGAACAGATCGATGCGGCCATCACGGAACGCAGATCGATAGCTGTTGGGGTCATCAAAACTGTCGAGCAGGTTAATGTAATCGCGGCCCTGCTTGCCCCACGCTGCCAATAAGGGGTGGGCGTGTTGATGCAGGATGTCTACGTCCAATGCTGTAGGCATGCCGGCTTTACGCGCTTGGCGTTTGTATTGATGCCGTAGCAGATCTTTGTCGGCAACGATGTCAGACCAATGATGGCGACACGGGTTGTGCACGCACAGCAACACTTGGCTGAAGCGTGCAAGTCCCGCCAGCGCTTCGAGGGCCTGAGCTGGCAGTGACGAAATACCAAATACGATGACCCTGGCAGGCAAGCCCGGCGGCGCTTGTTCAAGACTGTTTATCTTTTCAATAAAACGCTGATGAACACCGGCACGGCTTTGAGCCATGCCTTCTTCGCCGACATCCAGCAACAAGGCGCGCCACAGTTCCGCTTGCCAGCAATTGGCAGGGCTCAACGGCGGGGTTTCGCCTCGCGCATTTCGTAATTGATGGCGCCCGGCGGCCCAATCTTCGAGCCAGTCCGCGCGATACACCTGGTATTGGTCAAACAGGTCTGCAAGGCGTTCCGACAATTGATAGCGTTTGCGCAGATCAGTGTCATGCGTCAAAAAACGCTGCAGAGGCTCGAAATGGGGCTGATCGATCAGGGCGGGTAACAGGCGCATCAGTCGCCACGTTAAGGGGGCTTTATCGAGCAAGGATTTGGCGGGGATCTCTTCGCTGCCAAGCACAAGGCGATACAGCTGCCACAAAAACGTGCCAGGGAGCTGAACGTCTATCGCTGCCGCAATGCCGCAGCCACCCGTATCATCGTCCTGTGCATCTTCGGCTAAGGCCAGCTTCAGCCATTGAGCAATGCCATTGCTTTGGACGAGAGCAATTTCGTTCTCCAAGGGAGCCAAGGGATACATGCGCATCCAGCTGACGACCAAGCTGCGCAGTTCATCAAGACGGTTACCGTGAACCACCATAAAACCCGCATTGAGGGACGTAGCAACCGTCATGACAGCATCCTTAGGAGAAGGCGAAAATCAAAGGCGAACCTTACCACTGCGCAGGCACGTGAAGGCAAGTTGCGAGCTGCAAAGTAGGCTCATGGGCACTGCGGCTTTGACTGAACAACCGGGCCTTTGAGCGTGTAGGAGGGAAGAGCTTTGTTGGCGCTGGTAGCGTTGTGGCCAAGCAAGGTTGGCCGGAAAGAGTTTCGTCATTTGAGGCCGTCGGAGGCGTGTAACTCTTCTTGAGGAATGGGATTCCCCGTAGAAATACCTGAAGGCTTTTTTTCAGGCACAAAAACAAAATCCCCGTCTGCGTGAGCAGACAGGGATTTTGGAATTTAATCTTGACGATGACCTACTCTCACATGGGGAAACCCCACACTACCATCGGCGATGCATCGTTTCACTGCTGAGTTCGGGATGGGATCAGGTGGT
>NZ_JAZEVV010000009.1:0-148485 GCF_036668715.1 Pseudomonas sp. ESBL9
TTCTTGACGACCATAGAGCATTGGAACCACCTGATCCCATCCCGAACTCAGCAGTGAAACGATGCATCGCCGATGGTAGTGTGGGGTTTCCCCATGTGAGAGTAGGTCATCGTCAAGATTAAATTCCGAAATCCCTGTCTGCTCACGCAGACGGGGATTTTGTTTTTGTGCCTGAAAAAGAGCCTTCAGGTATTTCTACGGGGAACCCCATTCCTCAAGAGGAGTTACACGCCTCCGACGGCCGCAATTGACGAGGCTAAACCCGTTTTTTGGTCAAAAAAAACCTGCGAACACACTGCTCGCAGGTTGGGATGAAACAAACCGCTAACTTCGAAATCACTCGCCGCGATAAATGCAACCGCTGGTACAGGTTTCGTGAATCCGTATTGCTGACAACTCTGGCAGCAAAGGTTTCAACTGCTGCCATATCCACGTGGCAAGCACTTCGCTCGTTGGATTTTCCAGACCAGGAATGTCATTCAAATAGTTATGATCAAGCACTTCATAGAGAGGCTTGAAAATCGCTTTGATCTCGGAAAAGTCCCGAATCCAGCCAGTCGAAGCGTTTATTTCACCGCTTAAATGGATCGCTACTTTGAATGAGTGGCCGTGCAAGCGTCCGCATTTGTGTCCTTGCGGAACGAAAGGCAGGCGGTGCGCCGACTCGAAGGTAAACTCTTTGAAAATTTCCACAGTGTTAGCAGCTCTTGAAGAAAGGGGGGCTTTCACGTGTGTGATGAAAGCAGAAACAGAGTTTAACAGTTAACCCCGGCGCAGCGCTCAACCTGAGCGGGACCGGAGTATGATCAGCGACAAAATGCCCGATATCTTCAGTTTAAGTTAAGCCATGACCAGTAGAGTTAACACCTCCAGCATTCAATACCACCTTATGCGCTGGACATCAGGAGATACCATGTACGGGAGCGGGGGCGCTAAAGCTCTGCTGGTTTTAATGCTTTTTGGTGTTTGCTCGCTGGCTGTCGCGCGGGATCTGGGGCCGGATGAAGCACTGCGCCTGCGCCAAAAAGGGATTATTTTGCCGTTTGAGCAGTTTGTGGACAGAGCCCTTGAGCGCTATCCGGCTTCCAGATTGCTGGAAGTTGAGTTGGAAAAAAAACACGGTCGCTACGTTTATGAAGTCGAACTGTTGACCAAGAAAGGCGTTGTTCGAGAGCTCAAGTTCGACGCCCGTGATGGTGAATTGTTCGAAGATAAGGAAGACGATTAATGCGTTTGTTGCTGGTTGAAGATCATGTGCCATTGGCTGATGAGTTGACTGCCGCCCTGACCCGTCAAGGTTATGCCGTTGACTGGCTTGCTGATGGCCGTGACGCTCTCCATGAAGGGCAAAGCGAGCCTTATGACTTGATCATTCTTGACTTGGGATTACCGGGTCTGCCCGGCATAGACGTTTTACAACAGTGGCGAGCAGGTGGCGTGACCACCCCAGTCTTGATACTCACAGCCCGCAGCTCTTGGGCGGAGCGGATTGAGGGCCTCAAGGCCGGAGCGGATGATTATCTGACCAAACCCTTCCATCCAGAAGAATTGCAATTGCGGGTGCAGGCGCTGTTACGACGCTCGCATGGCCATGCCAATCAACCGGTATTAACGTCGGCTGGCTTGCAACTGGATGAAGGCCGTCAATGTGTTACCCGGGATGGTGTCGATATTCAACTGACCGCTGCCGAGTTCCGGTTATTGCGGTATTTCATGTTGCATCCGCAACAAATTCTCTCGAAAAGCCATCTATCCGAGCACTTATATGATGGTGAAACCGAGCGTGATTCCAATGTATTGGAAGTGCATGTAAACCACCTGCGCCGCAAATTGGGACGTGATGTGATTGAAACGCGCCGCGGGCAAGGATACATCTTTGGATCGGGCACTCCATGAGATCAATCCAGCGCAGGCTCAGTCTTGGGCTTGTCAGTGTCTTGCTGGTAGCAGGCCTTGTAGTGGGGCAGGTTAGCCTGTGGTTATTTGAAACAGGTCTGCAGCGTTATCTGGAGTCAGGCTTGCAAAATGACAGTGAAAACCTGTTGATTGCATTAAGCCGGGGCCCCCAAGGATTACAACTGGACGAGCGACGTCTGGCGCCCGCTTATCAGCGTCCGTTTTCCGGGCATTACTTCAGTATTGAGTTTGGGGACATCCACTGGAGGTCTCGATCCCTCTGGGACAGTCAACTGCCCAAGACAGCCAAGCCAGGGTTGAGCAGCAAACTCCAGCCAGGCCCGGATAACCAGATGTTGCTCGTGCTGCGAAGCGACTACAAACGTTTGGGGCAGGTGGTTTCCATCACCGTTGCCCAAGATTACTCGCCCATACGCGCCAGCCTGAAGCAAGTACAACGCATTGGTTTAGCCATGGGGGTGGCGGCGTTAATCATCATCCTGATGCTGCAACGTGTAACCGTCCAACGCGCACTGCGGCCATTGGAGATAGCCCGCAAACAAATAGCTCAGTTACAGCAAGGGCAACGCTCTCAATTGGATGCGCAGGTGCCCCTTGAACTGGAGCCGCTGGTCACGCAAATCAACCACCTCCTGGCACACACGGAAGACACCCTTAAGCGTTCACGCAATGCCTTAGGCAATCTGGGGCATGCCCTGAAAACGCCCCTGGCAGTGCTGATGAGTCTTACCAACGACCCACGTCTCGCGGCCTATCCCGAAATCCAGCGCACCTTGCATGACCAACTTGAGCACATAGAACAGCGCATGAACCGCGAACTTAATCGGGCCCGTCTCGCGGGGGATGCCCTACCGGGCGCCCAATTTGATGCCGATGCCGAGTTACCTGCGTTGCTCGCCACCCTAAGCATGATTCACGGCCAGCATCTTACGATCACCTTTGACTCACCGTCGAACCTGCATTTGCCCTGGGATCGCGAAGACATGCTTGAGTTATTGGGCAACTTATTGGACAACGCGTGCAAATGGGCGGATGCCCGCGTCGAGCTGCGTTTGCGGCAAACGGAAGTCGGGTATGACATTCAAGTGCAGGACGACGGTCCGGGCATCCCCGAGGGAGAGCGCGATCAAGTAGTCAGTCGCGGTACGCGTCTCGACGAGCAGACGGCTGGCCATGGTTTGGGACTGGGGATCGTGCGCGACATAGTCGACGCCTGGGGCGCTAGCATGCAGTTGACAACAGGCGAGTGGGGCGGTTTGTTGGTCACTATTGAACTGGTGCACCCAGCAAACGGGGCGACGACAGCCTGAGGCATGTCGTCGCCTTTGCACAATCAGACCCGGAACTGATCCATGAGCGTCTGTTGTTGATTGGCCAGTTCGTTCAGCGACTGACTGACCCGCGCCGATTCATTTGCCTGTTCAGACAATGACTCCGTGACATCACGAATAGTCGACACGTTGTTGTTGATTTCTTCCGCCACCGCGCTCTGTTCTTCCGCCGCGCTGGCAATCTGCAAGTTCATATCCGTAATCACGGTCACGGCATTGCCGATTTGTTGCAGGGCGGTGACGGCCTGTCCGACCTGCTCAACACTGCCTTGCGCCTGACGATGACTATTGCCCATTGAGCTGACGACCACTTGCGTGCCCGCTTGCAATTGCTCAATCACCTGGCGGGTTTCTTCCACGGATTCTTGCGTGCGCCGCGCGAGGTTACGGACTTCATCGGCCACTACTGCGAATCCGCGACCCGCTTCACCGGCCCGGGCCGCCTCAATGGCGGCGTTCAAGGCCAACAAGTTGGTTTGTTCGGCAATGGCGCGAATCACTTCCAGCACCGTCCCGATTTTTTCACTGTTGGCTGCCAGCCCCTCCACTTGGGTCATGGCGTCGTTCATGTCGGCAGCCAGGTGATCGATGCTGTTGGTGGTGCGGTCAATGATGGTCAAGCCTTCACGGGTCGCCTGGTCTGCATCCCGCGCGGCTTGCGCAGCCTGAGCGGCGCTGCGGGCAACGTCCTGTGCCGTGGCACTCATTTCGTGGGACGCCGTGGCAGCCTGGTCGACCTGACGGTATTGCTGCTCCATACCAGCGCTGGTCTGCGTGGCAATGGCGGCCGATTGATCGGCAGTGCTGCGCGCATCCTGCACGGAGCGTTTGACCTCGGCAATGATCGGCTGCAGCTTGTCCAGAAAACGGTTAAACCAACCGGCCAACTGGCCAAGCTCGTCTTTTTTGTCGTACGTCAGGCGGCGCGTCAGGTCACCTTCGCCACTGGCGATATCCTCCAGCATGTGAGCCACGCCCAGGATAGGACGCGTTACGCTGCGCGCCATGAACCAGATAAGCACCAGGCCGACGATCGCCGCCAGCAGGCCCAGGCTCAGCTCAATCAATGTGCCGGCGTTATTGCGCTCATCCAGCTCGGCCTGCAAGGTTTCAGCCGGGCCGACCAGCACTTTTTCAGGCACGTCCAGCAAAACCCCCCAAGGTTGGCTCCCCGGGATGGGAAAGAACGGCGTGAGTACTTTCAGACGCCCCTGATTGCGCAGGCTTTGGGCTTGCCCGCCCGTGGTCATCATGTGCAGCAGTTGTGCGCCATTTTCACGATCTACGGCATCCAGGCGCTGACTGAGCTTGCTGGCGTCGGCACTGTAGCCTGCGAGCAAACCGACCGAGCTGATAATGCCTACGTTGGTCTGGCCGCCGTAAAGTTTCTGGCTGGCGTCCTGGCTGAGGGCTTGCAGGCTGTTGAGATTAATATCCACGGACAGCGATGCAATCACTTTGCCGTTAACCATGAGGGGAAATACGATGCTGGTCAGCAGCACGTTTTGCCCGTCTATTTCATAAAAGTAGGGCTCAATGATGCACGGCTTCAGGGTCTTGCGCGGGCAAGTGAACCAGGCGTTATTGGCCTGTCCGCTCGGACCGGTGCTGGTATCAGCCATGTCACTTTCAGGAAGCGCCATCGACGTCAGCTTGCCCGGCGTCGGTTGCGACCAATACAGGGCAAAACGGCCTTTGTCGTTACTGCCCAGCTCTTTTTGATGATCAAACAGCTGGTCTTTGCCATCCAGCGCGTTCGCTTCAAACACCAGAGACAAACCGAGCAAGTCCGGGTTGGCCTGCAAGGCGGCTTTTACCTGACGGGTCAGGTCTTCGCGCAGATCAAACGCATCCAGAAAACGTTTTTCCGATTGCTCGCGCAGAAAGAGCACCTGACGGGCGAAGCCATTTCCATATTGATACGCATCCATGAACTGGCGACTGATGGCCAGCGCCTGAGCCTCGCCCTGTGATTCGATACGGGCTTGGGCTGACTCATTGAGCATCTGGGTGCTGGAGGCTTTCACCAGCTCCGAATTGTGCTCCATGCGATAAAGGGACAATCCCACCAGCAACGTCACAATCGCCAATAAACAAAGTCCGGAAAGCAGGGTGATTTTCCATTGAATGGAAAGCTGTCTGATCGACATGGAGACATCCTAAAAAGAGGCTTTGTCTGTTAGCGGCCGATTGACACATTTCTTTACCGTTGAAACCTGAAATCAGGCTTTTTAAAATTTGATTTGGCCCTTTATTTACTAGGGTTAAAGCCGGATGCGGGGCGTTTGATGGCAAGACAAGGCACGCGCTTTGACAAGGCGGCAATGCTGCTGCAAAGTGTGCGCCCTCAAATAAATCCTCCTTTCCAAATCCGGCGACTGGAACAGCAGTCTTTTGCCCGGAATCATCCGCACGACGGTGTTTTCACGTTGTGTGAACCATGAGGTTGTAATGATAAATGCAGTTGTTGCCGCGGTCGGCATCATGTTGGTGCTCAGTCTGTCCCGTGTGCATGTGGTCATCGCTCTGATCGTCGGTGCTGTCGTCGGCGGCCTGGTGGGTGGGTTGGGTGTCGAAGAAACCCTTAATGCGTTCAACAGCGGGCTGGGCGGTGGAGCGCAGGTCGCACTGTCGTATGCAATGCTCGGTGCCTTCGCTGTAGCCATCGCCAAATCAGGCCTGGCACATGCCTTGGCCGATAAAGCCCTCACATTGGTTAACAAACAACAGACTGCAGGCGGGAACCGGATCAAGTGGTTATTGATCGTCCTGTTGCTAGTGGTGGCCATATCGTCGCAGAACATCTTGCCGATCCACATTGCGTTTATCCCTTTGCTGGTGCCTCCGCTGCTGTACGTCTTGACCAAATTGCGGATCGACCGTCGCCTGATTGCCTGTGTCATGACATTTGGCCTGATCACGCCGTACATGTTCTTGCCTGTGGGCTTTGGCAACATTTTCCTCAACCAGATCTTGCTCGCCAATGTCAGCAAAGGGGGCGTGGACATCAGCCAGGTCAATGTCACCCACGCCATGGCCATTCCGGCGTTGGGCATGCTGTTCGGTTTGCTGGTTGCCGTGTTTATCAGCTACCGCAAAAAGCGTGAGTACGACTTGTCGAAAATCGAGCAGGTCGAGCAAACTGCCATTCGCTATAACCCGCGCACCCTGCTGGTCGCCGGTGTGGCCATCGCGGCGGCCTTCATTGTTCAACTGTGGCTGGGTTCGATGATCATTGGCGCACTGGTCGGTTTTCTGATTTTTTCTGCCTCGGGCATCGTGCGCTGGCGTGAGACCGACGACCTGTTTACCGAAGGCATGAAAATGATGGCCATGATCGGCTTCATCATGATTGCGGCCTCGGGGTTTGCCGAAGTGATGAAAGCCACTGGCGAAGTGAAATCCCTGGTTGAGGCGTCTGCCGGCTGGATCAATCACAGTAAAGGCGTCGGAGCACTGCTGATGCTGCTGGTCGGCTTGCTGGTGACCATGGGGATTGGCTCGTCGTTTTCGACCGTGCCCATCCTGGCAGCCATTTTCGTTCCGCTCTGCGTTCAACTGGGTTTCAGTCCAATGGCCATCGTTTGCATCGTGGGCACTGCCGGTGCGTTAGGCGATGCCGGGTCCCCGGCTTCAGATTCAACCCTCGGTCCGACCTCCGGTCTGAACGTTGACGGCCAGCATCACCATATTTGGGACACCGTGGTGCCCACTTTCCTGCATTACAACTTGCCACTGCTGGCGTTCGGCTGGGTTGCGGCAATGACGCTGTAAGCGGCGGGCTGACCATTTATGAATAAACACCTGTGTGCGGTCTTAACTTTGTAGGATTCAGGCCGTTAACGCAGTAAGTCGTTTCTTAAAAAGAGTAAAAGCCATGCGCCTGAGCCTGAAGGCAAAAGTGTTGTCCCTCGCAGTGTTGCCGGTCTTGTTGTTTGCTCTGGTCATGAGTCTGACGACTGTCTGGATTTTGCAAAATCAGGCCAACCAGGAAGTGGAGGAAACTCGGCAGCGCCTGCTCAATGACGCAAAGGCCACCCTGAAAAGCTACGTTGAAGTGGCGATGACCGCGATCAAGCCTCTCTACGATGCCGCGCAACCGGGGGATGAGGCTGCGCGGGCGCAGGTGATCAAGTTGCTCTCCAACATCACCTACGGCACTGACGGCTATTTTTTCGGCTATGACTCGCAAACCGTGCGCCTGTTCAAAGGCAATAGCCCGGAAGGCGTCGGCAAAAACTTTCAGGACAATCGCGATCCGAATGGCGTGTACACCAACCGCGAGCTGGTGCGCGTGGCCAAGGACGGCAGCCATTATGCTCAATACAGCTCCTCATTGCCGGGCAACGAACGCGTATTAGTACCCAAATTGGGCTATACCGAGTACTTGCCCAAATGGGACATGGTGATCGGTACCGTCGTTAACCTCGATGGCATCGAAGCGCAGGTGGCGGAGGTCGAAGCCAGTGTCAAAGAGCGCATGCAAGGCATGATCCTCAGCATCGTGGCCATCACCTTTGTCGTTCTCCTGGTCATCGCAGTGATTGGCATGTTGGTAGCCAATACCATCCTGCGCCCCTTGCACCTGATGAAAGCCAACCTGGACGATATTGCCGCGGGCGAGGGTGACTTGACCCATCGTCTGGCGATCACCAGTCAGGACGAACTCGGCGACCTGGCCCGTTCGTTCAACCGCTTCGTGGATAAAATCCACGCGATGGTTCGTCAGATCACGGACATGACGTTCCAATTGACGACGCTGGTCGGGCAAGTATCTGATCAGGCTCATCGTTCTGAGCAGGCCATGGAGCGTCAGCGTCACGAGACGGATCAAGTGGCCACTGCCATCAATGAAATGTCCTCGGCCGCCCAAGAGGTGGCCCGCAGTGCTCAGGGCGCTTCGGTCGCGGCGCAGAAAACCGATGAGGAAGGCCAGGTGGCCAAGCGTGTGGTCGACGGCAGCATTCAGCAGATCCATGCGTTGGTCAGCGACATCCGCAGCAGCGGGTCTTCGTTGGACAGTTTGCAGCAGGACGTGACCTCAATTGTCAGCGTACTGGGTGTGATCCGCTCCATTGCTGACCAGACCAACTTGCTGGCCTTGAACGCTGCCATTGAGGCTGCGCGAGCGGGTGAAGCGGGTCGGGGCTTTGCGGTCGTCGCCGATGAGGTGCGTGCGCTGGCCAGCCGTACCCAGCAAAGCACGCAAGAGATTCAAGGCATGATCGACCGCTTGCAACAGGGCACCGATGAGGCGGTCCAAGCCATGCGTCGTTCCAGCGAAGCGGGTGTCGGCACTTCCGAGCAAGCCAATCAGGCGGGTGAATCACTGGACGCCATGGCGCAACTGATTGGCACCATCAACTCGATGAACGCACAAATTGCCAGTGCAGCAGAAGAGCAGACGGCGGTAGCCGAAGAGATCAACCGCAGTGTTCACCAGATTGCTGTCGCCGTGGATAACGTGGCAGACGAAACCCAGCAGGGCGCGCAAACGACTCGCAGCCTGGCGCAGTTGGGGCAGCGGCTCGGAGACCTGGTCGGTCAGTTTCGTATTTGATTGGCCGATGCTGGCGAAGGTGACGAACTTTTCGTTCCCTTCGCCAGCGGTTTGAGGTTCAGGGTAATTCGATGCGGCCAGTCTCGCCCGGTACGGTGGGCCATTGCCCGGCAGTCCAGCGAGCCCTGGCCCGCTCAATCAGCGCCTGATCGCTGGCGACGAAATTCCAGTTCATTCGACGTGGCCCGTCCAGGGTTGCGCCGCCGAGAATCACAACGTGACAGGGACTGTCAGCGCAAAGCATCACATCCTCTCCTGCCGACAACACGTTGAGTGTGCGAACCTCCAGCGGCTCGCCATCGGCTTTCGCATCGCCCTCCAGCACATACACCGCACGCTCTTCATGCTCAGCCGGGATCAGCAACGTGGTCGCAGTCTGCATCTGTACGTCGGCGTAGAGCGTGGGAGAAAGCACGGGCACCGGGGAGGTCAAGCAAAACCCGGAACCTGCAATCAGGCAAATCCTGACACCCAAGGTGTCGCTGACGGGCAGGCTGTCAGCCGGGTGATAGCGATAGTGGCCAGGCCCTTGTTCATGCTCTGTGGGAGACGCAAGCCACACCTGCAGGCCATGAATATCAGAGCCGGCAGAAAGAAAGGGCTCAGGGGTTCGTTCAATGTGAGCAATGGCTGCCCCTGCCGTCATCCAGCTGACATCACCCGGTCCGACGTGTTGATCGGAGCCCAGGCTGTCCTTGTGCTGCAAATGACCTTCATACAAATAGGTAAGGGTCGACAGACCGATATGAGGATGCTGTCGGATATTCATCCCATGGCCTGGCAGATAGCGGCTCTGCAGGATGTGATCAAAAAACACAAAAGGGCCGACACTGCGGCACTTGGCAGAAGGAAGCGGACGCAGAATAGGTTGGCCTTCCACTGCTTCAGCGCGGGGGCGAATCACGATACGTGCAGACATGAGCCTGCTCCGGCAATCAAGGAGCGTTGAGCATACCCCAACGCTCCGCGTTAGCGCGCTCCGTTTACTGGCTGAAGGCGCCTTCAGACAGGTGCGTTTCGATCTCAATCTCAGCGGATGTCATGAGTTTGTGTACCGGGCATTTGTCCGCGACTTTGTGCAGATCCTGGCGCTGTGCGTCCGTCAATACGCCCTTGAGTGTCAGCTTGACGATCAGTTTGTAACGGCCTTTTTGTTCCTGCTCGGCATCGTGCTTGATCTCGACCGTGACGCCTGTCAGCGGGATGTCTTTCTTTTGCGCATACATCTTCAGTGTCAACGCTTTGCAGGCGGCCAATGACGCATCGAAGTAGTCGTGAGGTGACGGCGCACTTCCTTCGCCGCCCGCGCTTTTGGGCACGTCGGTAAACAGTTCGTAGTCGTCGATCTTGATGCTGTGACGAAAACCATCTTGCGACACAGTATTAACGGTAACAGTCATGGCAAACCTCAGCTTGGCAGTGATTAAAGGTCCTGATCTTTATAGAGCATCTGGGGGATTGTGCGTTCCATTTAAAACCAGGGCATGAACCCCGGAGCCTCTGATCGGGTCTACTCGTATCACTACATGAGGATGACGCATTGAGATTCACATCTGTGTTTTTGGCTTTGGGGGTGTTGGCGGTCTGTGCCACGGTGCAGGCTCGCGAATATGCTTACAGCGACGCGCATTTGCATTACGTGGATTTTTTCCAGGAAACCGCCGGTATGCCTGAGTTGCTGCGAGCGATGGAGAAAAATCGCATTCAACACGTGATGATTTCTGGCATTCCAGTGGCCAAAAAGTGGCATGAAGACGAACCCAAGCGCCCTCGTTACTACGCGGGTGACGACGCTGACGCTTATTGGTACAGCGCAACCGATGTGTGGGTGGCGGAGGCGGTCAAGCAGCTTAGCGCTGAGCAACGTCGGCATTTTCATCCGTTTCTGTCGGGGTTTAATCCGAATGACAAGAATTCCGCCGCGCACATACAGCGCATGCTCGACCTCAATCCGGGGCTGTGGCAAGGCATTGGCGAGGTCTTCACCCGTCACGACGACCTGACGGCACTGATTTCCGGGGATACGCCACGAGCCAACAATGAGGCGATGATGCGTATTTACACCTTGGCGGCCGAGCATGACCTGCCGGTGCTGGTGCATTCGAATATCACGTCAAAGCGTGAAAAAAATCCGTTATACCTGGCAGAAATCGAAGAACCGCTGGGCCAACACCCTGATACGCGCTTTATTTGGGCGCATGCCGGTACCAGCGCCGAGATTCATCGGCATCAAACACAGATGGAGTTTTTATTGCCGACGTTGACCCGTTTGCTGGCCACTTATCCCAATCTTTATATCGACCTGTCCTGGAGCATGCTCACGCCTTATCTGCTGGATGAACAAGGCAAGCCCCGACCTGAGTGGGTAGCGTTAGTGAAGCGCCATCCTGAGCGCTTCATGTTGGGGTCAGATGTGGTAGGGCGGTTCGACAAGTTAGGCCAGGAAATGCGCAGCTTTGATCCCTTTTTAAACGCGCTGCCAGTGGAGGTTGCTCATAAGGTTGCCAAAGATAACTTTTTAGCCATCTTGCCCAAGAATAAAAATTGATTCTCTCTCAGTGATTCCAGCAGCGCGACACTGTTTAAATAGGCGTGATAAGCACGCCTAAACATGCGCGTCAGTTCATCTACAGATGTTGGCGCGCACTTGCTGATAGGCGTAACAGTACAGTCTTAATCCTGGTAGTCGCTGGCCAATGGACTTCCTTTCATAACGTAATGACCCTCAAGGTTGGCCAGGTTCTCCAGCGCGGGCTCGTAGTGTTTAGACGTGGACAGTAACTGGAAATCGACCTGCCTATTTTCAGTGTGTGTAGCGTCTTTAGCGGCTGACGACGTGAGTTCGATGACCCCTGTATGTTCATCGTGGGTGTATGCGGTCCAGGGCTTGTTGAAAACGAGTGTTCCTTTCCCGACTTTAAAAGAAACGCTCCAGTGGCTGACATTCTTATCAGGCAAATCAAGGCTGATCCTGTGACTGTAGACGCGTTTGCCACTTAAGTTATCTTCCCAACTGGCGAGCAGTTCTTGTTTTAAGTTCATTTTGACTCTGGGGTCAAAAGGCGCTCTTACCCGCAATGGGGTCGAGACACCCCGTACGCCTTCTGGGCTGTAATACGTGAAGGTACCGACTTCGACGACACTACCGTCAGTGGGTAAGTTGCCGCACGTTACGTAGACAAAAATCTCGGATTTCCAGTGCTCTGAGTTGAAGGAAGGCACGTAGAACCAGTGCCCGTCGCGACCATTAGGGTGCGCTTGGTAACCGTATTGAGCGTTGTACATAAAAATGCCGTTAACGTGACTGTTACTGCTAGGGGTCATGATGGCTTCAAGTTTTGCCCCATAACGCTCCTTTTCGCCTGTTGTTTCCAGGAGAACAACAAGTTTGTTTTTTACCCCGCTCATCGCGAGAGGTAACGCCTTCTGTTTCATATTAAGCATGATTGATTTCATGGCTCTTCCTTGTGCGCGTAAGTATTAATCGTTGTGTTGGCGGTTTAAATAAACGTAGTCGACAAGGAGTGAGGTGTATTAAAGGGGTGTTTTTGAATGTTTCGATAGGCCGTGAGCGCTGTTTTAATTTCTTGTAAATGGCGCGTCATTACGGTGTTGGAGGTCGTTAATAATCAACGGGGTTTGAGGTCATTAAGCGGGGGTGAATCATTTCGATGGGGGTAATACTTGGTGGCGAAATAGCGCTTCTGAAGGTAAATGCCAGCCACAAAAAAGCCCTGACGGGTCAGGGCTTTTTTATGAGGCAAGGGGTTGGCTTATTTGCCCGCCCAACGCTTGAGAATCAGCGTGGCATTAGTGCCGCCGAAACCGAAGCTGTTGCTCATCACCGTGTCGATTTTTGCATCTTCACGGGTTTTGGTCAGGATCGGCATGTCGGCGACCGCCGGATCCAGTTCCTCAATGTTGGCCGAGCCAGCAATGAAGTTGCCTTCCATCATCAGCATGCAGTAGATCGCTTCGTGAACGCCTGCGGCGCCCAGGGAGTGACCCGACAGGCTCTTGGTGGAGCTGATGGCGGGAGCATTTTCACCGAACACTTCACGCACACCTTTCATCTCGGCAATGTCGCCGACCGGGGTCGAGGTGCCGTGGGTGTTGATGTAGTCGATTGGGGCGTCAACGGTAGACATTGCCATCTGCATGCAACGAATGGCGCCTTCACCGCTTGGGGCAACCATGTCGTAACCGTCGGATGTTGCACCGTAACCGACAATCTCGGCGTAGATTTTGGCGCCGCGGGCCAGAGCGTGCTCCAGCTCCTCAACCACAACCATGCCGCCACCACCGGCAATGACGAAACCGTCACGCTTGGCATCGTAGGCACGGGAGGCTTTTTCCGGCGTGTCGTTGTATTGGCTGGAAAGGGCGCCCATGGCGTCGAACAGGAACGATTGGCTCCAGTGTTCTTCTTCACCGCCGCCGGCGAATACGATGTCCTGCTTGCCCATCTGAATCTGTTCCATGGCAGTACCGATGCAGTGAGCACTGGTGGCGCAGGCAGAAGCAATGGAGTAGTTCAGGCCCTTGATCTTGAACGGTGTGGCCAGGCAAGCCGAAACGGTGCTGCTCATGGTCCGCGTTACACGGTATGGGCCAACACGTTTAACGCCTTTTTCGCGCAGGATGTCCAGCGCTTCCATCTGGTTCAGGGTCGACGCGCCGCCCGAACCGGCAATCAGGCCGGTACGCGGGTTGGAGACTTGCTCCTCGGTCAGGCCCGAATCAGTGATGGCGTCTTTCATGGCCAAGTAAGCGTATGCAGCTGCGTGGCCGACGAAACGATAAATCTTGCGATCGATCAGTTCTTCGAGGTTCAGGTCAATGGAGCCGGAAACCTGGCTACGCAGACCCATTTCGGCATATTCCGGGTTGAATCGGATGCCAGGGCGACTTGCACGCAGGTTAGCGGAGACGGTCTCTTTGTCATTGCCCAGGCACGAAACGATGCCCAGACCAGTGATAACGACGCGGCGCATGCGGATAACCCTTAGAAGTTGTCAGTTGAAGTGAAAACGCCGACGCGAAGGCCTTCGGCGGTGTAGATTTCGCGACCGTCAACGGCCACCGAACCATCGGCAATGGCCAGGTTCAGCTTGCCCTTGAGGACGCGCTTTATATGGATGTTGTAAGTGACTTTCTGTGCGGTCGGCAGGACCTGGCCGAAGAACTTCACTTCGCCTGAACCCAAGGCACGACCGCGGCCCGGCAGACCTTGCCAGCCGAGGTAGAAACCCACCAGTTGCCACATGGCGTCGAGGCCCAGGCAACCTGGCATCACCGGGTCACCTTCAAAGTGACAGGCGAAGAACCACAGGTCAGGGGTGATATCCAGCTCGGCGACCAATTCACCTTTGCCGTACTTGCCACCCTCTTCACTGATATGGGTGATGCGATCCACCATCAGCATGTTAGGGGCGGGCAGTTGCGCGTTACCTGGGCCGAACAGTTCGCCGCGGCTACAGCGCAGCAGATCTTCCCGAGTAAAGGCGTTTTGTTTGGTCATGCGAGCTCCTCAATAATCCCATGCGGCAAGGTGGGGCAAAACTTCCCGACCAACTGAAACATACCCGTCTCAGTTCGCCAGCCTACACATAGACTATTGCGTAGTAGTGAAAGTCACAGCGCCAAGGGCACAAATGTACACTTGTTCACTGAAATTGTAATTCAGGCCGGTCAAGGGCCCCAATCGGGTGCCTAAGACTGCCGCACTTTTAGGTTTTACGCCAGTCGCAGGTAGGCTAATAGCCATAAGTTACTGGACCCAGCGCCGCAGTATTTGCTCCAGATCAGTACGTTTGAACGGCTTGGCCAGGTAATCGTTCATTCCGGCTTGCAGGCACGCCTCGCGGTCGCCCTGCAAGGCGTTGGCGGTCAGCGCAATGATGGGCACGTCCGTGCAACCCGACAATTGGCGGATCTGCCGGGTCGCCTCATAACCGTCAATGATCGGCAGCCTGCAATCCATCAGGATGGCTGTAAATGCCTCGGTGTTGGCCCGGTGGATGGCCTGTGCGCCGTCACTGACCATGCTCACTTCATACCCCAGGCTGCTGAGCATGGCGTCGATAACGGTCTGATTGACCGGGTTATCTTCCACCAGCAGAATCTTGCGTCCTTTGATGCACGCGTTGTCCGCAGCCATCGCCGGCCTTGGGTTAATGGCAATGCTCTGGTGCAGCTCAAGGGGGATCTCCAGGGTGAAGACCGAGCCTTGAGCTTCTTCGCTTTGCGCAAGCAAGCGACCGCCCATGCGTTCAGCCAGGGTGCGGGCAATGGGCAAGCCAAGCCCGGTGCCGCCGTAGCGTCGAGAAATCGAACTGTCGGCTTGCTGGAAGGCCTTGAACATCGACTCCAGCTTGTCTGCGCTGATCCCGATCCCGCTGTCGCGTACCGTGCAAGTGAACCAGATCAGTTCATGGTCCAGCGGTTGCCAGGCCGGCTCGATACTGACTTGACCCTGCTCGGTGAACTTCAGTGCGTTGCCGATCAAGTTCACCAGTATCTGACGAATCCGCGTGGGGTCGCCCATGACCTGTAAATCCTGCAAGCCCTGGGCCATGCTCAAGTTCAGTTTCAGACCACGCTGTACGGCACTGTGCTGAAACGCCTGCGCGCAATTGCCCACCAGCTCGGCAAGGTTGAACGGAATCTGCTCCAGCTCCAGGGTGGAACGCTCGATTCTGGAGAAATCGAGGATGTCGTTGATGACCTTGAGCAAGTGTTCCGTGGACTCCGAGGCCAGTGCGGCGTACTCAGCTTGTTCGTCCGTCATGTGGGTGGTTTCAAGCAATTGCAGCATCCCCAGAACACCGTTCATCGGCGTGCGCAACTCATGACTCATCATGGCCAGAAAGTCGGTTTTTGCGCTGTTGGCACGCTCTGCTTCCTCGCGGGTCTGGATCAACTGAGCGATCGCGGTCTGTTGTTCGCGGCTGGCTTGGGCCAGGCCGTGCGCCAGGTTGTTAATGTGGCGGGCCAGGCTGCCGAGTTCACCATCGTCAACCACCGGTAAAGGCGTGTTGAAGTGCCCCTGTTGAATTGCCTTTACCGCATCGCTCATGTCGCTGATCGGCTGGGACAGGTTGGACGCCAGGCGCCGCGCCAGCAAGTAGGTAAAGCCCAATGCAAACAGCGCAAGGATCATGGCTTTCAACAGGATGTCCTGCTGGCGCTCATTGAAGGCATCACTGGACATGCCCACCAGCACCCGCCCCAGGTAATCCTCGGTGGCAGGCGTCATGGGATCGTTGTCGGGTCTTCCTGAAATGCTTTGAACCCGCACGGGCGCCTCAAACACTTCTACATCCCGGGTGCGACCCTTATCGGCCAAAGGTTGCTGCGCATGCACCAGCACCTGGTTGGCGCGGTCCTGAACCTGCACGAATTGCACGTGAGGGGTGTTCAACGAGGCTTGCATCAGGGTTTCCAGCACGTGCGTGTTACCGGAAATCACTCCGAATTCCGTGGCTGGGGCCAGTTGGTTAGCAATCAACTGGCCTGTGTGGTTGAGCTCTTGACGCAAATCCTGCAGGCGCACGAAGGTAAAAAAGCTGATGAGCATCAGGGTCAACAGCAAAGCAGGGCCCAGGCTCATCATTTGGGTACGGGCGTGAATATCCCAGCGGCGTCGGTCAGCCATGAGTGAGAGGTTCCGTGAGCCAGCGCCAGGGTGCCGAGATCAGCCGTGACGTGCAGTCAGTCATGCAGGTGCGCAGCCAGGCTGCCTCGAGTGTGGATGATGGGCGGCATGTTAACCGAGCTGAATCAGTTTTCCAGTCAAAACCATGCATTTTCTGAGGGAACAGCCGCTCAAGGGCGCTGCGTGAGGGGGGCTGGCCCCAGCGGATGTGCTCCGTATAATGCCGCCATTGCCACGGCTAGATGGATGACAGGATTGCTATGACTGAACAGCGCGCGATTGCGGTCTTGGGAGGCGGGAGCTTTGGCACCGCGGTGGCCAACCTGCTGGCAGAAAACGGTCACCCGGTGCGTCAATGGATGCGCGACCCGGTGCAAGCCGAGGCGATTCGACTTAACCGTGAAAACCCTCGTTACCTTAAAGGCATCAAGATTCATCCAGGCGTTGATCCGGTCACGGACTTGCACGCCACCCTTGAGGCGTGTGATTTATGTTTCGTCGCTTTGCCTTCCAGCGCATTGCGGACGGTGCTGTCAGCGCATGCCGAGCGCTTGAGCGGCAAAATGCTCGTCAGCCTGACCAAAGGCATTGAAGCCCACAGCTTCAAACTGATGAGCGAAATTCTTGAAGAGATCGCCCCGCAAGCGCGGATTGGCGTGTTGTCGGGGCCTAACCTGGCGCGTGAAGTCGCAGAACATGCGCTCACGGCCACGGTCGTTGCCAGTGCTGATGAAGCCCTGTGTACGCAGGTTCAAGCGGTTTTGCATGGCCGCACATTTCGTGTGTATGCCAGTGCCGACCGCTTCGGCGTCGAGCTGGGCGGGGCGCTTAAAAACGTCTATGCAATCATTGCCGGCATGGCGGTTGCGCTGGGCATGGGCGAAAACACTAAAAGTATGTTGATTACCCGTGCCTTGGCTGAAATGACACGATTTGCTGTCAGTCAAGGTGCCAACCCGATGACCTTTCTTGGACTGGCCGGGGTAGGCGATTTGATCGTGACCTGCTCTTCCCCCAAGAGCCGTAACTACCAGGTGGGGTTTGCCCTGGGTGAAGGCTTGAGCCTGGAAGAGGCCGTCTCGCGTCTTGGCGAAGTGGCTGAAGGCGTTAATACTCTCAAGGTGCTCAAGGCCAAGGCGCAGGAGCTGAATGTTTACATGCCGCTGGTGGCAGGCTTGCACGCGATCCTCTTTGAAGGGCGCACGCTCAATCAGGTGATTGAAGTGCTGATGCGGGCCGAACCCAAGACAGACGTCGATTTTATTTCCACCAGTGGTTTCAACTGAGCCCGACAGGAGCAACCCATGAATGACAACCCGAATGCCCCCCAGTACGAATCCCTAGTGTTGCGCGTGCTGTGGATGCTGGTTTTTCTGCTGGTCTGGCAAATCGCCCAGTTGCTGCTCGGCGGCCTGGTGCTGGTGCAGCTGATTTACCGGCTGGTGTACGGCGCGCCGAACGGCGGCCTGATGAATGTCGGCGACAGTTTGAGCCTGTACCTGGCGCAAATCGGTCGCTTTGGTAGTTTTCACACCGAGCAAAAACCCTGGCCTTTTGCTGACTGGCCCGCTCCCCGTGCGCCAGAAGGCGAGGCCCCCTATGTCGAGCCTGCGACGCAGACCAAACAGCCATGAAGTTATGGATATTGCGTCATGGAGAAGCCGAGCCGCATGCCCTTCGCGATGCCGATCGTAATCTCACCGAGCATGGGCGTCAGCAGGTCGTGCGCAGCGCCGCGCACTTGATAGGGCAACCGCTTGATTGCATCTTAGTGAGCCCGTATGTCCGGGCTCAGCAGACGGCCGATCTTGTACGCGACGCGCTGGGATTCAGCTCAGCCTTGAAAACCGTACCGTGGCTGACCCCGGAGAGTGATCCCCGGTTTGCCGTCAACCAACTTCCGGACAGCGGCAATGTGTTGTTGGTCAGCCATCAACCGTTCGTGGGTGAGCTGATCAGTCTGTTGCAGCATGGTCATTGCCGGCAGCCTCAACCCATGCAAACCGCCAGCCTGGCAGAACTCGAAGGTGAGTGGCCGCTGGCCGGCAGCCTGCGCTTGCTGCGGGTGTGGCACCCGTAAGCGCAAGACTGTTTGGGTGCTCCTTGCTCCTTGCCTGGCGCTGTCTGCGGGGCATTCCCGGTTGCACCGTCGCCGTGTGTTATGGCAACAAGACGATAGCCGACTCACCCACCAAGGACTGAACAATGAGCATGTGGACAACCCTGCCAGATCTGGCGTACCTCAATGCAATGCGCAAAAACTCCATTTGTGAGGTGCTGGACATCACCTTTGATGCGTTCGATGACAATTCCATCACCGCGAGCATGGTGGTCGACCACCGCACCCATCAGCCATTCGGGCTGTTACACGGCGGTGCATCGGTGGTGCTGGCAGAAACCCTCGGGTCGATGGCCAGCTATATGTGCATCGATCAAAAGCAGTTTTATTGCGTAGGTCTTGAGGTCAATGCCAACCACCTGCGCGGGGTACGCAGCGGGCGCGTGAGCGCCGTTGCACGGCCTGTGCACAGGGGCCGTACCACCCATGTCTGGGACATCCGCTTGACCGATGACTCGGGCAAGCTCACCTGCATTTCTCGTCTGACCATCGCCGTTGTGCCGTTAGGCGAAACACCGCCCGCGCGTTGAGCATTTAAAGGGCAATGGCCGTAGTGGCGTCCCTCCTGGCGTATACGGTCATTGCGACATCGAAAGTTCCTGCAGACAATAAGTCCAATTACTTCGTGTGGATGCCTTAAATGTCCCGGCAGATTTTTTTCGCCCATGCCAATGGCTTCCCTTCAGGCACCTATGGGAAGCTGTTTGCCGCACTTGCGCCCGATTACCACGTGGCGCATTTGCCTCAGCACGGGCATGACCCTCGCTTCCCGGTCGACAACAACTGGCGCAACCTGGTCGACGAACTCATTTACCACCTGCAACAGCAGGACGGCCCGGTGCTGGGCGTTGGCCACTCACTGGGCGGCATGTTGCACTTGCATGCGGCCATCCGGTGTCCCCAGCTCTACAAAGGCGTGGTCATGCTCGATTCTCCCGTCCTGACGCGCACCGACCAGTGGGTGATTCGTGCTGCTAAACGTTTTGGCCTGATTGATCGACTGACCCCGGCCGGGCGCACGTTGGGGCGCCGTGAAGAGTTTGCGGACCGCGAAGCGGCGCGCGAGTACTTCGCCGGAAAATCGCTGTTTCGCAGCTTCGACCCTGACTGTTTCGACGCGTATCTGGAGCATGGATTGCGGGCGATGGATGACCGTTTGCGCCTGAGTTTCGATCCGGCCACGGAAATCAATATCTACCGCAGCGTACCCCACACCAGTCCCGGTCTGGTCAAGCAATTGCGGGTGCCATTGACCGTGGTGCGCGGACGCGACAGCCGCGTCGTGATGCGCCACCATGCCAATGCCGTGGCCCGCTTGCCGTTCGGTGAAGCGTTGAGCGTGCCGGGTGGGCACATGTTTCCACTGGAACAGCCGGACGATACCGCCTGCCTGCTCAAGTCGATTTTTACCCGTTGGGAATCGCGTGATTCCGGCGTTGAAGAGTGAACCGCATGCCGCCCGTGGTGGAAGAAATTCGTCTGAGCCTGCCCCATATCGAACTGGCAGCCCATGTGTTTGGGCCTGAAGACGGTATTCCGGTGATCGCGCTGCACGGCTGGCTGGATAACGCCAACAGTTTTGCGCGGCTGGCGCCCAAGCTGCACGGATTACGCATTGTGGCGCTGGATCTGGCAGGTCACGGCCACTCTGCCCACAGGCCGCCGGGCGCCAGTTACTCCTTGTGGGAGTATGCATTTGATGTGTTGAGCGTGGCCGAACAGTTGGGCTGGGAGCGTTTTGCGCTGCTGGGCCACTCCTTGGGGGCGATCATTTCGGTGGTGGTGGCCGGTTCGTGCCCGGAGCGTGTCACGCATCTGGCGCTCATTGATGGCGTGATGCCGCACACCGGCACTCAGCACGACACGGCTGAGCGCATGGGGCAGGCGCTGCACGCTCAGTTACAGTTGAACCACAAACGCAAGTCCGTGCACACAACCCTCGAGCGTGGCGTCGAAGCGCGCATGAAAGGCATGGTCGCGGTCAGCCGCGAAGCTGCCGAGTTATTGGCCCAGCGCGGGCTGATGCCGGTGCCGGGCGGATACAGCTGGCGCAGCGACAGCCGCCTGACACTCCCTTCACCCCTGCGCCTGACGGAGGAGCAAGCCATGTCCTTCGTCCGGCGCGTCAGTTGTCCGGCCACCTTGATCGTGGCCGAAGCCGGCATGCTTGCTACCCATCCCGAGCGGCTGGATGGACTACCCTTCAGCCTGGAACGGTTACCCGGTGGCCATCATTTACATGTCAATGACGAAGCCGGGGCAATCCTTGTTGCAGACTGTTTCAATAGGTTCTTCGCTGCTCCTTGACTTGCGGCGGCCAACTGCCGAGGCTTGGCGGGTTGAAATGGGAGACAACCATGATAGATCTCTACACCGCTGCGACCCTGAAAGGCCATCCGGTCTCTATCGTGAGCAGGCTGAGTCACCCGTCACCTGCGGGTGACCCGTGCCGATGAAATTGACCAACCGTTTGATCGGCGTACTGGGTTTGAGTTGCCTGAGCCCTTTGTTGTGGGCGGCCGATGTGCCCGGCAGCCAGGACTTGCAGGACGTGCCCCGGCTGGCTGACGCACACATTGTCGATTACACCGTTAAGCCGGATGCCGAGCGCATCTACCCGATGGGGCCGATTCGTAAAATAAGCGGGCGCCTGCGCTTCGACGGGCAAGTGGATGCACGGGGCGAGACCACCGCAATAACCTATGAACTGCCGGCCGGCCATTCGGCCACCGAAGCCTTCACGGCGGCGCGCGAGGCGCTGCAAGCCAAGGATGCCGAATTATTGTTCTGGTGCCAGGCGCGTGACTGCGGCGAAAGCAGCCTCTGGGCCAATGAGGTGTTAGGCAACGCCAAGCTGGTGGGCTCCGATGAGCAACAATCCTACCTGTTGCTCCGAATGGCGGCCCCTGAACGCAATCGATTGGTGGCGCTGTATGCCATCAACCGCGGCAGTCGCAAAGGGTATCTGCATGTGGAACAACTGGTGGCCACGACCGATCTCGGGACCTTATTGCCCACGCCTGCTACGTTGCAGCGTCAACTGAAAACCACCTATGCGCTGGATTTCCCGACCCTGACGCAAGCGCCCGACGCGCCCTGGCTTGAGCTCATTAGCCGTGCTTTAAAACTTGATACCACCGCACGCCTCAGCTTGAGCGGCGTCAATGCAGCTGCCTGGCGAGAGGCCCTGATCAAGAGTGGCGTGCGCGCCTCGCGTCTTGAACTGAGCGACACCCCGGCGCCGGGGCTGCATATCGAGCTGCTGCGCTAAGCGTTACCCACGACGGCTACACTTGGCGTAGCCGTCGTCTTTTTTGTTTTCGAATTTCTGTGGAATACACATGCTCAATAACGATCGCCTGCTGGTGCAAATTCTGCTGCTGGTGTTGTTCGGTGCCAGTTTGTGGGTCATGGCACCTTTCTGGTCGGCTCTGTTCTGGGGCGCCGTACTGGCTTTTGCCAGTTGGCCGCTGATGCGCTTACTGACCCGCTGGCTCAGTGGGCGGGAATCGCTGGCGGCTGGCATTTTGACCTTGGGGTGGATGTTGCTGGTGGCCGGGCCGCTGGTGTGGCTGGGCTTTAATCTGGCCGATCACGTGCGCGACGCCACCACCTTCGTGAAGGATGTGCAATTAGAAGGGTTGCCCGAGGCCCCGACCTGGCTGGCTGGCATTCCGCTGGTCGGAGAGCGGCTGGTGGGCATCTGGGACACCATCGACGAGCAGGGCGCGGCGATGATCATCGCGGTGAAGCCGTATTTGGGGCAGGTGGGTAACTGGTTGCTGGCCCGCAGTGCGCAGATCGGCGGCGGGATTCTGGAGCTGACCCTGAGTATTGTCTTTGTGTTCTTTTTCTATCGGGACGGCCCGCGGCTGGCGACCTTTGTGCACCGTTTGCTTGAACGCCTGATCGGTGAGCGCGCGTCTTACTACCAAGAGTTGGTGGCGGGCACCATTCAGCGAGTGGTCAACGGGGTGATCGGCACGGCGGCCGCTCAAGCGTTATTGGCACTCATCGGTTTTCTGATTGCGGGCGTGCCGGGTGCGCTGGTGCTGTGCCTTGCAACGTTCCTGCTCAGCCTGATCCCGATGGGGCCGCCGCTGATCTGGATTCCGGCCACGGCGTGGCTGGCCTGGAAAGGCGATTACGGGATGGCGATTTTCCTGGGTATCTGGGGCACGCTGATCATCAGCGGTGTGGACAACGTGCTCAAGCCCTATCTCATCAGCAGGGGCGGCAACTTGCCCTTGGTGATCGTGCTGCTTGGCGTGTTCGGCGGCTTGATGGCGTTCGGGTTTATCGGTTTGTTCATCGGCCCGACCTTGCTGGCGCTGGCCTATAGCCTGCTGGTGGACTGGAGCGCCAGCCAGCAAAACAAAACCCAGGGCTAACCCGCGCACGCAAGGACCAGCGGCGTGAGGCTGCGTAGCATCGCAGCCTCACGCGTCGGTCAGACGCTCTTGACGATCTTTCCTTCCACTTCGTCCTTCATGCGCAGCAACTCATCGCCAGCGCGCTCGATGTCTGAGCGCACGCTGTGCAGTTGCTGGCGACTCTTCTCAAGCAGGCGCTTGGTTGAGCTGTGGCCGGTAATACCGCGTTTTAGCGCCATGGCACCGATGCCCACCTGGATCAGGCCGATAAACCCGCCCCGACGAATGCCCTTGCCGAGCATCACCACGCCGCCCGCCAAAGAGCCCACACGCTCCCAGCCTTCAACGTTTTGGTAAGGCACGTCCGGGTATGCGGGGGATTCAATGCGCTCTACAGGATTTCTGTTGCTCATGCTCTGTCTCCAAGGGTTGGTGGATACAGAGCTGACTCTCAGCGCAGGCGGGTTGTTCCCCTGGCAGGCATCCTAGGGTCAGAATTTAGGCCCGGATCGGGTGTTGTTACCCTTGGCCAAACGGTCGTAAAGCACTACGTTGACGGTGGCGGCGAGGTTCATGCAGCCGTTGGTCGGGATGTAAATCACATCCTCGCACCAGTCCAGAATCTCTTTGTCCAGCGAGCCGTCTTCAGGCCCGAAAACATACAGAGCGCGATCCGGATGGGTGTACTCGGGCAAGGCGCGAGCGCCCTCTACCAACTCCACTGCCACGGGAATGCAGCCCAACGGCAGGATCTTTTTCAGGTCATCAATGCCAATCAGCGGAATGTCCTGATGCACCTTTTTGGTGTCGGTCACGAAGTCCCGGGCGCGCTCATAGCGTTTGCCGGTGTAGAACACGGACGCCACGTTATAGCAACCAGCCGCACGCATCACCGAGCCGACGTTTTCCGGTGATTTGGGGTTATACAAACCAATGCAGCTGTACCGTTTGTTCGCCACGTGCCCGAGCCCTTCAGAAAAAAGACGCGAGTATACGCCTGTTCACGCTGATCCGGCGCCGCAGTCCAGGCCGCGGCGTCGGCAAGCGCGCGACTAGTCGTCTTTTTTCATTAACCCGGCCAGAGCGGCGAACGGGTTGTGGGTGGCTTTGGCCACTTTCGGGCTGCTGGTCGAGCTGTCCGAAAAGTATTGCTGGTCGGTGTAGCGCGAGTGTTCATTGTCATGGCAATACAGGCACAACAGCTCCCAGTTGGAACCGTCTTGCGGGTTGTTGTCATGGTTATGATCGCGGTGATGGACCGTCAGCTCGCTCAGGCGTTTACCCGAGAACTCACGGGCGCAGCGGCCGCAGACATGCGGGTACATTTTCAGGGCTTTGTCGCGGTAGCCCATTTCACGGTCACGCTGGGCATCGGCCAGGATGCGATCCAGCTTTGCGGTATGGGAGGGAGGGTTGGCCGAGCTCATGGGTTCACCTTTGAAGACGAATGACGGTCAGGTCGTTAAGTTTAGCTGTTGATCAGCCTTTGATTTTTTCAGCAATCCAGATGGTATGCCGCGTGCCTTTGTTGCCGTGGGCGAAGACTTGCACTTCCTCGGCCTTGAAACCGGCTTTGCGCAGTTTGTCGGAAAATTGTTTGTCAGCGCTGGCAGACCAGACGGCCAGCACGCCTTTGGGCCGCAAGGCGTTGGCACAGGCACTCAAGCCTCCGGCCGAATACAACCAGCTGTTGGCTTTTTGAGTCAGGCCTTCGGGGCCGTTGTCGACATCCAGCATGATGGCGTCAAACCCTTTGGGTTCGGCTTGCAGCACCTTGGCCACGTCTTCCAGGCGGACCACCGTGCGCGGGTCTTGCAACGGGTTGCCGGCCTTTTCGCCTAGCGGGCCGCGATTCCATTCAACAACCCCCGGCACCAGTTCGGCCACGACCACTTCGGCGGTTTTGCCCAAATGCTTGAGGGCCGACGCCAGAGTGAACCCCATGCCCAAACCACCGATCAGCACGCGCGACTGGGCACGTCCGGCGACCTTGCGGCAGGGGATTTCGGCCAGTGCGTCTTCCGAGCCGTGCATGCGGGTGTTCATTAATTGGCCGCCGTCGCCACCCTGGATCTTGATCACGAAGTCCTCGCCATACTCAAACAGGCACAGGGCGCCGCCGTTATCGGGGATCGGAGTGGTGTCGAGCAGAACAAAACGTTTCATGGGTATCTCATAGAAGAGGACAAAAACCGCAGGTTACGAGTAGCCTGAGGGCAGACAAGCCGGTCTGGCAACGGAGTGACTGATGAAACGCACTATTCTAACGGCCATTGTAGGGGCGGTGCTCTCGATAAGTGCAGCGCAAGCGGGGGCATTGAGCCCTGTGCCTGTGATGCCTGCAACCCCGGAACCCGGTTCGCCCGGTACAGCCACGCCCACGCCTTATCCGCAGATGACGCCGCGGCCGGTGCCCAAGCCCGTGGCAGGCAGCGGCAGCCTGCTCCCGCTGCCCCCCATCGACTTGCCCCAGCCGCCGCCCAAAGACCAACCCTTGCCGGGGCTCGACCGCAAAGACCTGAAGATCAAGCCTGCTGCTGATTGAGCCGGGCAGCGGCACCGGGTGCAGGCCCTCGTTTAAAGGCCCAGTACTTTGAACACAAACGCGTATTCCAGCGCCACATCGCGCAACGCTTGATAGCGTCCGCTCATCCCGCCGTGGCCAGCCTCCAGCTCTGTCTTGAGCAGCAACAGATTGTCGTCGGTTTTGCTGGCGCGCAATTTGGCGACCCATTTGGCGGCCTCCCAGTACTGCACGCGGCTGTCGTTGTACCCGGCAATGACCAGCATCGCCGGGTAAGCCTGTGCGCGCACGTTTTCATAGGGCGCGTAGGCCTTGATCCGCTCATAGACGTCGGGTTCCTGCGGGTTGCCCCATTCGTCATATTCGGTGACGGTCAGGGGCAGGTCCGGGTCGAGCATGGTGTTGAGCACGTCCACAAAAGGCACTTCGGCGATGGCCGCCTTGAACAGCTCAGGCCGCTGATTGAGCACCGCGCCGATCAACAGGCCGCCCGCGCTGCCGCCACTGATGACCAGTTGCCCGGCCGTTGTCAGCCCTTGAGCGATCACATGTTCTGCGCAGGCGATGAAGTCGCTGAACGTGTTGTGCTTGTGTTCCTGTTTGCCCGCCCGGTACCAGGCTTCGCCCAACTCACCGCCACCGCGCACGTGAGCGATGGCAAACGCCACGCCCCGATCGAGCAGGCTCAGGCGCGCATGGGAGAACCACGGGTCAAGGCTTTCACCATAGGCGCCGTAACCATACATATACAGCGGCGTCGGCTGGCCCAGGGCGCTGCGCTTGACCACCAGGCTGATCGGCACCCGGGTGCCATCAGGGGCCGTGGCCCACAGGCGCTGACTGACGTAATCGTCGGCATTGAACGGCCCCAGGACCGGAGTTTCCTTGAGCACGCTTTGCTCGCCGGTGCTCAGTGTCAGTTGACGTACTTGTGCCGGACGATTCAACGCCTCATAGCGCAAACGGATATAGGGACTTTCGAACTCAAGGCTGTCCTGCACATAAAGGCTGTAGGCGGCGTCTGGTAATTGCACCCGATAAGGCGTTAAACCGCTCGGACGGATCTCAATGATCGGCAGTCCACCTTCGCGAAGGCTTAAACACAGTGCATGGGCATTGAGGGTCAGGCCTTCGAGCATGACCGCGTCGTCGTGGGCAATCAGCAGCGTCCAGTCATCGCGGGTCGGTGTTTCGCCCTTGGCGTGGTACAGCGCAAAGTTGATCCCGTCCTGATTGGTGCGGATAAACCAGCTCCACTCACCCTGATACAGTCCGTGATCGACACTGTAATCGTGGCCTTCAACCCGGGGCGCAAGGCAGTGGAAGGGGCTGGCCGGTTGATCGGCCTCCAGCACCCAACTTTCACTGGTGGTTTTGCTGTTGAGCAACAGGATGAGCTGGCGCTCGGAACTGGAGCGGTAGCAATGCAGGAAAAAACGCCCGTCCGGCTCATGGAACACCTCGTGCGCGGCGGTTTCTCCGAGCGTGTGGCGCAGCAGTTTGTGGGGACGGTGAGTGTCGTCCAGCGTTGCGAAAAACAGCGTCTGGCTGTCATTGGCCCACGTCATGCTGCCATCGCACGCCTCGAACGGCAGCTCGGTCACGGCCCCGCTGGTCAGCTCTTTGACGAACAGGCGGTAGGTTTCTTCGCCACTGGTGTCGAGGCTGTAAGCCAGCCGTTGATGATCCGGGCTGATACTGAACGCACCCAGGGAGATAAACCCGCCGTCAGCCAGCGCGTTCGGGTCCAGCAACACATGTTCGGCCTCTTCGTCTACCTGCTGGCTATTGTCAGCCGGGCGCGGGCAGCGGAAATGGCGGGCGTATTCTTCCCCCGCCTGGGTACGGGTGTAGTACAGATAAGGGCCCCAGGGCGACGGCAAGGACAGATCAGTCTCGCGGATGCGGCCCTTGATCTCTTCAAACAACGCTTCACGTCGCTCCGCCTCGTCGGCCAACTGGGCTTCCTGGTACTGGTTTTCCGCTTTCAGGTAGTCCAAAACCTCTTTGCTGTCGCGATTTTGTAACCACGCATAGGGGTCTGAACCCTCTATGGTGTGTGCGACTGGAGCGCTATTTGCGTAGGTAGATTCGGTCATTAACTGCTCTCGGAAACCTGAATGAAAAGAAGCCGTGCAGCCGCACTGGCTAAAAGCCGTTATCATAGCGCCTCATTGCCTGCCGACCATGGATACCATGACCGAGAACGACTATCTGATCGCTTGGGGCCTTTACGCCTTTGCCGCTTTGGGCTGCCTGCTCGTGTGGTGCCGCCTGACCCGCTTCATGTGGCGCTGGCTGCGTGAACCGTTGCGGGTACTGATGGCCGTGCTGTTGTTCAGCCCGACCATCATTGACCCGGTCAAGGAAAAGTTCGCCCCTGCGATTGCCATCACCGCCCTTGATCTGGCGTTCAAAGTGGGCAACAACGCCTGGCGGGCCGTGTCCGACCTGTTGATGTACGCCATCATTGCGTTTTGCCTGTATGGGCTGTTTGTGCTGATCCGCTGGCCCATTGAGCGCGCGAGCAAGGCCCGGCGTGCGCAAGCGGCGGCGGCCGAGCAGGCCCGCCAGAGCGATCCTGAAGACGATCAACCCTTCGGCAATGCCGGTGACGACCGTTACGGCCGTCCGGTAGCACCGCGGGTCAGCGGTTCTACCCGGGTTGAACCCAGGTTGTAACTTTTTCCGTCGAGCCTGAATGCGAGAGTGCGAGCGTGTGTGAATTACTGGGCATGAGCGCCAACGTGCCGACCGATATTGTGTTCAGCTTCACCGGCCTGATGCAGCGTGGCGGGCGCACCGGCCCGCACCGTGATGGCTGGGGGATTGCGTTCTACGAAGGGCGTGGCCTGCGCCTGTTTCAGGACCCGGCCGCCAGTTGCGACTCTGAAGTCGCATTGCTGGTGCAGCGATACCCGATCAAAAGCGAAGTGGTGATTGGTCATATCCGCCAGGTCAATGTCGGCAAAGTGTGCCTGTCCAATACCCACCCGTTTGTGCGCGAATTGTGGGGCCGTAATTGGTGTTTCGCCCATAACGGCCAACTGGCCGATTTCAACCCGCGTACCAGCTTCTACCGGCCGATCGGTGACACCGATAGCGAAGCAGCGTTTTGCGACGTGCTCAACCGGGTGCGCGAAGCCTTCCCCGAACCGGTGGACGTCCAAACCCTCATTCCGGTGCTGGTGGCCGCCTGTGCCGAATATCGCGGCAAAGGCGTCTTCAACTGCTTGCTCAGTGATGGTGACTGGTTGTTTTGCTACTGCTCGACCAAACTGGTGCATATCACCCGTCGAGCGCCCTTTGGCCCGGCGCGGCTCAAAGATGTCGACGTGATCGTGGATTTTCAGGCAGAAACCACCCCCAATGACGTGGTCACTGTGATTGCCACCGAGCCGTTGACTGAAAACGAAACCTGGACGCGCTATGCGCCTGGCCAGTGGGGCTTGTGGCGACGCGGCGAATGCGTCAGCCAGGGCACAACCGAATAAGGATGGGCGAGCATGTTCCTGAGTTACCTGCGGTTGGTGTTGTTCACCCTGGGCCTGTTGGTCGGCGTGCAAGTGCCGGGTTTTATCAATGACTACGCCAAGCGCGTGGAAGCTCACCTGATCGAAGCGCAAACCGGTTTGGCCGGGTTTCAAAACACCGCCAACCAGTTTTTCAACGGCGACCTGCACGCACTGGTGGCGCACTACCAGGCCAGTGACGACCCGGTATTTCGCAGCGATGCCTCAAGCCTGGGCACCTTGTTGACCCGTCAGCGCCTGCTGGACAACCAGTTCCAGGCCATGCAAGGGCCGTGGTACCTGCGCGCCCTGCACGTGGCGTACGCGGCAGACCCGGCCATCCGTCAGGAAACCTACGACGCCTACACTTATCAAGTGTTGCTCTCGCCCAGCGCCATTGGCTGGGCCATGGCCGGCGCGTTGCTGTTTTCCTTCATGATCGAGGGCTTTTTGCGGCTCATCGACTGGGTCGTCCTGGGCGGCAAGCGTCAACGCGAACGCATTGCACGCCGTGAGCGCAGCTACTGACCTGTAGTCGCTGCGCAAGCCGTTCTGCGCCCTGCGCGCCGATCGGCAACGGTTTAAACGTGGCAACTTCACCGCAATCAACTTTTCTTATCCCTGTGCCCCGCTTTTATTAGTTGGACGAACGACGTACGGCTGTCGAAAAATGTCCTACTTCTAACGATAAAAACCACAGGAGCATCATCGTGAGCCGCCTGTTATTGAACTGCGACATGGGTGAAAGTTTTGGCAGTTGGACCATGGGCCTGGATGCCGAGGTGATGCCCTTTATTGATTGCGCCAACATCGCGTGCGGCTTTCATGCCGGTGATCCGCAGATCATGCGCAAAACCGTGGCGCTGGCGCTGGAACATGACGTCCAGATCGGTGCCCATCCGGCGTATCAGGATCTGGCAGGGTTCGGCCGCCGCTCCATGGCCTATACCGCCCAGGCGCTGCAAGACCTGCTGCATTACCAGATCGGCGCCCTGGATGGCATCTGCCGCGCCCAGGGGACGCGGGTCAGCTACGTCAAACCCCACGGTGCGCTCTACAACGACATGATGGCCAACCCCGAGCAGTTGCGCGCGGTGGTGCGCGCCGTGGCGGCCTACGATGCGAGCCTGCCGCTGATGCTGATGGCGACCCGCGATAACAGCGCCGCGCAAGCCATCGGCGATGCGTGTGGCGTGACCCTGTGGTTTGAAGCATTTGCCGATCGCGCCTATGACGCGGCCGGGCATCTGGTCTCGCGCCAATTACCGGGCGCGGTGCACCACGACCCTGCAGCCATCGTGCAGCAGGCGCTGACCCTTGCAGCGGGCCAGCCGCTGACAGCCATTGATGGCAGCCCATTGCACCTGCACGCCCATACGCTGTGCGTGCATGGCGACAACGCCAGTTCGGTGGCGGCCGTGCAGCGCATTCGTTCGGCCCTGAACGGGCAACGTGCATGAAGCCGCGTATCGAAGTGGCGGCCGTCGACTGCTTGATGCTGCGGTTGTTCGATGAGATTGCCGAACTCAACATGCCGTGGATGCTGGCCGCCACAGAGCGTGTGCGCAGCGGGTTTGCGGGTTTTTTGATTGATGTGGTGCCGTCCTACACCACGCTGATGATTCACTACGACGGGCTGGCGCTCAGCCCGGCACAGGCGCGCGAATTGATTCATCAGGCACTGACAGACCTGCAGCCCGCTACTGGGGACCACGGCCAATGCCATGTGCTGCCGGTGTGGTACGACCTGAGCGTGGGGCCCGAGCTGGCATTGCTGGCCCGGCGCACGGGCGAGTCGCAGGGCGAAGTGATTCGTCGTCACAGCGCGCGTCCGTATCAGGTGTTCGCATTGGGTTTCGCCCCCGGTTTTGCCTTTATGGGGCTGGTAGACGAGGTGTTGGCAGCTCCACGCCTCGACACCCCGCGCAAACGGGTGGCGGCGGGCAGTGTCGGGATTGCCGAACGCCAGACGGCGGCCTATCCGGCCCAGTCACCCGGCGGCTGGAACCTCATCGGGCGCACGCCGGTCATGCTGTTTGACCGGGAGCGGGACGGCTACAGCCTGTTGCAACCCGGCGATCGCGTGCAGTTTGAACCGATCAGTCATAGCGAATTCATCCGCCTGGGCGGTGACGACACCCCGCAGGAGGCCTTGGCATGAGCCCATTGTTGATTCAGGCCAGCACCCCGTTGTGCCAGTTGCAGGACGCCGGACGTTTTGGCGTTCGGCACTTGGGCGTGACGCAGGGCGGTGCAGCCGACTGGCAGTCGATGACGTGGGCCAACTGGCTGTTGGGCAATGGGCTGCAGGCGCCGGTGATTGAAATCACCTTGGGCGGTTTTAGCGTCATCGCCCAGCGCGATTGCACATTGGCGCTGGCGGGTGCAGACCTGGCCGCCACCGTGGATGGTCAGCCGCTCAAGCCGTGGCGCAGTTTCAGGCTGCGCCAAGGTCAGACCTTGGGTTTCGTGCAGCCGCTCAACGGCGCGCGCGCTTACCTGGCCGCGCCGGGAGGCTTCGACGCGCCGCGCGTGTTGGGCAGTTGCGCCACGGTGATACGCGAGCAGTTGGGCGGGCTGGATGGCAAGGGGCACGCGCTGGTGAAGGGCGCCGAGCTGGGCTTCAGTGACATTCAGCCCGCGCTGCGTGAGTTGCATCACGCCTGGATTCCCATATTCACCGACGCGGCGTCGCTAAATGTGGTCATGGGCGCGCAGATCGGCAATTTCAGCGGGCAAAGCACGTTTGACGCCTTCAATTGCCCATGGGCACTCGACAGCCGTGCCGACCGCATGGGCATCCGCTTGCTGGGGCCGACCCTGGTGTACCAAGGGCCGCCGATGATTTCCGAAGGAATTGCGCTGGGAGCGGTGCAAGTGCCGCCGGATGGTCAACCCATCGTGTTGCTCAATGACCGGCAAACCATCGGTGGCTACCCGCGACTGGGGGCATTGACGCCGCTGTCATTGGCCCGGCTGGCCCAGTGCCTGCCGGGACAGCGGGTGACGTTGCGCCCCACGACCCAGGAGGTCGCGCAGCGCCAGCAGGTGCAGTGGATGCAGCGCCTCAACAGCGTCTGAGCCACACCCCTCGGAGGAGGGGTGTCAGTTCACTTCGCCAGAAAGCGCATCCCTTCTTCCAGTCCCTCCAGCGTCAGCGGGTACATGCGGTCTTCAATCAAGTCGCGCACGATGCGCGTCGAGGCCGTGTAGTTCCACGTGTCTTTGGGGTACGGGTTGATCCAGATGAGCTTTTTGTATTTCTCCCTAAAACGCTGCATCCACAGGTAACCCGGTTCTTCGTTCCAGTGCTCGACGCTTCCCCCGGCATGGGTGATTTCGTATGGACCCATGGCCGCGTCGCCGATGAAGATCACCTTGTAATCGGCGCCGTATTTGTGCAGCACATCCTGGGTCGCGATCCGTTCAACCTGCCGCCGCTGGTTGTTTTTCCACACCGACTCATAAATGAAGTTGTGAAAGTAGTAGTACTCCAGGTGCTTGAACTCAGTCTTGCAGGCCGAGAACAGTTCTTCGCAGATCTGCACATGGGCGTCCATCGAGCCACCAATGTCGAACAGCAACAGCAGCTTGATGGTGTTGCGCCGCTCCGGTCGCATCTGGATATTCAGCAGACCGGCGTCGCGTGCGGTGTGATCGATGGTGCCGTCGATGTCCAGTTCATCTGCCGCACCCTGACGGGCGAATTTTCGCAAACGCCGTAGCGCAACTTTGATGTTGCGGGTGCCCAGTTCGACCTGATCGTCGAGGTTTTTGTACTCGCGCTGTTCCCAGACTTTTGCAGCCTTGCCCTGGCGCGCACCGGCATCCCCGACGCGAATGCCTTCGGGGTGATAGCCGCCGGAACCGAACGGGCTGGTACCGCCGGTGCCGATCCACTTGTTGCCCCCGGCGTGGCGTTCCTTTTGCTCTTCCAGGCGCTGTTTGAACGCTTCGATGAGTTTGTCCAGCCCGCCCAGCGACTGGATCTGCGCCCGCTCTTCATCGCTCAACGAGCGCTCGAACTCCTTGCGCAGCCATTCGTCCGGGATCAGGGCCTCAAGGTGTTCATTGAGGTTTTGCAGGCCGTTGAAATAGGCGCCGAAGGCGCGATCGAACTTATCGTAGTGGCGCTCGTCCTTGACCAGAATGGTGCGCGCCAAAAAGTAAAATTCGTCCATGTCGGCGAAGGTCACGCGGTGTTTGAGCGCGTTGATCAGGTCCAGTAGCTCACGCACCGAAACCGGCACCTTGGCTGCGCGCATTTCATTGAACAGATTCAGCAACATGCTTATCGCCTCGGGTCAATCAACGATTGCCGCGACGGCTCATGAACGCCAGGCGCTCAAGCAATTGCACGTCCTGCTCGTTTTTCACCAGCGCGCCGGCCAGCGGCGGGATGGCCTTGGTCGGATCACGCTCGCGCAGCACGGCTTCGCCGATGTTGTCGGCCATCAGCAGCTTGAGCCAGTCCACCAGTTCGGAAGTCGAAGGCTTTTTCTTCAGGCCTGGCACTTTGCGCACATCGAAGAACACGTCGAGCGCTTCGCTGACCAGTTCTTTCTTGATATCAGGGAAGTGCACGTCGACAATTTTTTGCAGCGTGTTGCGGTCCGGGAAGCTGATGTAGTGGAAGAAGCAACGGCGCAGGAAGGCGTCCGGCAGCTCTTTCTCGTTATTGGACGTAATGATGATGATCGGGCGCACCTTGGCCTTGATCGTTTCGTCGGTCTCGTAAACGTAGAACTCCATCTTGTCGAGTTCTTGCAGCAGGTCATTGGGGAACTCGATGTCGGCCTTGTCGATTTCGTCGATCAGCAGAATCACCCGTTCTTCGGCTTCGAAGGCTTCCCACAATTTGCCTTTCTTCAGGTAATTGCGCACATCGTGGACTTTATCGACGCCCAGCTGTGAATCGCGCAGACGGCTGACCGCATCGTATTCATAAAGGCCCTGGTGGGCTTTGGTCGTGGACTTGATATGCCAGGTGATCAGCTTGCAGCCGAAAGACTCGGCCAGTTGCTCGGCCAGCATGGTCTTGCCGGTGCCGGGCTCGCCCTTGACCAGCAGCGGGCGTTCCAGGGTAATGGCCGCGTTGACCGCCAGCTTCAGGTCATCAGTGGCCACGTAGGCGCGGGTACCTTCAAACTTCATCTGCACATCCTCAAACCATGAACCCGGTCTGCACAGGGCAGGGCGGGCGACTAAAAAAGTATGTCCGACTATAACGCGGCACCCGCGTGGCGTGAACGCAAACGCCTCATTCAGTCTGTGAACGGGCCGTCACGCCATGACTGGACGCACGCGAACACGAAGCCTACCCTTGAAGCCTTTCCGAAAAGTGCATAAGGGACCCCCGTCATGAGTCGTATTTTTGCAGATAACGCTCATTCCATCGGTAATACACCGCTGGTACAGATCAACCGCATTGGGCCCCGTGGTGTCACGATTCTGGCCAAGATCGAAGGGCGTAATCCGGGGTATTCGGTTAAATGCCGGATTGGCGCCAACATGATCTGGGACGCCGAGAGCCGCGGGGTACTTAAACAGGGCATGACCATCATTGAACCCACGTCGGGCAATACCGGCATTGGCCTGGCCTTCGTGGCCGCTGCACGCGGTTACAATTTGATGCTGACCATGCCGTCGTCCATGAGCCTTGAACGTCGCAAAGTGCTCAAGGCACTGGGCGCCGAGCTGGTCCTGACTGAACCGGCCAAAGGCATGAAAGGCGCGATCGACAAGGCCGCTGAAATCCAGGCCAGCGACCCTGCCCAGTACTTCATGCCGCAACAATTCGAAAACCCGGCCAACCCTGCCATCCATGAAAAAACCACCGGCCCCGAAATCTGGAACGACACCGGAGAGCGTGTCGATGTGCTGGTTTCAGGCGTGGGCACGGGCGGCACCATCACGGGTATTTCACGGTACATCAAGCACACACTGGGTCAGCCGCTGATGTCAGTGGCCGTTGAACCCATCACCTCGCCAGTCATCACCCAGGCGCTGGCCGGTCAGGCCATCCAGCCTGCGCCGCATAAAATCCAGGGCATCGGTGCCGGTTTTGTGCCAAAAAACCTCGACCTGTCGATTGTCGATCAGGTCGAGCTGGTCAGTGACGATGAGTCCAAGGCCATGGCGCTGCGCCTGATGCATGAAGAAGGCATTCTGTGCGGCATCTCCTGCGGTGCGGCCATGGCAGTGGCGGTGCGTCTGGCCGAAAAACCGGAGATGCAAGGCAAGACGATTGTGGTGATCCTGCCGGACTCGGGCGAACGTTACCTGTCGAGCTTTCTGTTCAGCGACATGTTTAGTGAGCAGGAACTGGAGCAGTAAGGCCACAATTATCACGGCCGGGGCGGCGCAGGCGGGCGGGCTCACCGCGCCTGCGCAAGCGCCGCCTGTCGCGTCCCGGCCCGCATCAGCGACAGGTTTTGCCTGACTCACATCAAGCGATTTCGCCTCGGCATATGCTATTAAATGCGCTGTTACGTAATCCTTAACACTGAATGTTGGATCACGCGGGTTTTGTCCTGCGCCGGTAGTGTTTATCATGCCCGGCTGCCACATCGGGCTATCGGTGCCGCACAGTTTTTTCGAGGAGTTGTTGCATGACCTTATCCTTCGCCATCAAGGCAGGGCTGATACTGCTGTTTGTCGGCAGCATCCTTTACGTGCACTTGCGCGGCAAGGCGCGCTTGCCGGTGTTGCGTCAGTTCGTCAACCACTCCGCTTTTTTTGCGCCGTACAACGCCTTGATGTACCTGTTCTCCGGTGTGCCGTCCAAACCTTACCTGGACCGCAGCAAATTCCCCGAGCTGGATATCCTCAAGGACAACTGGCAGGCGATTCGCGAAGAGGCCATGCACCTGTTCGACGAGGGCTACATCCGCGCCGCCGAAAAGAACAACGACGCAGGCTTCGGTTCGTTCTTCAAAAAAGGCTGGAAGCGCTTTTACCTCAAGTGGTACGACAAGCCGCTGCCTTCCGCAGAGCTGCTTTGCCCGAAAACCGTGGCGCTGGTCAACAGCATTCCTAACGTCAAAGGCGCGATGTTTGCCTTGCTGCCGGGCGGCAGTCACCTCAACCCGCACCGCGACCCGTTTGCCGGTTCACTGCGTTATCACCTCGGGCTGTCAACGCCCAACTCCGACGCGTGCCGCATCTTTGTGGACGGCGAGGAGTACGCCTGGCGTGATGGCGAAGACGTGATGTTCGATGAAACCTACGTGCATTGGGTCAAAAACGAAACCGACATCACCCGCGTCATCCTGTTCTGTGACGTGGAACGGCCGTTGACCAACCGCCTCATGACCAAGATCAACCGTTGGGTCAGCGCTCAGTTGGGCAAAGCCACCGCGCCACAAAACCTGGACGACGAACGAGTAGGCGGCATCAACAAAGCCTACGCCTGGAGCAAACGCTTCAGCGATCGCTTCAGTGGCGTGGTCAAGCAGTGGAAACGCCGCAACCCCAAGCTGTACCGCATCATGCGCCCGGTGTTGGCGGTGCTGGTGCTGGTGCTGCTGTGGCGCTGGTTGTTCGGTTAACGTATTGCCAATTGTATCGGGCGCTGGTTATAGTCGGCGCTCGATACCCTTCAGAACGATCAGCCCATGCCGGTTTCTCTTCCACACCGCGTTGTCGATTCAGCAGTCACTGCTGACGCAGTGCCGTGTGCGAATCAGCAGCCGGAGCAGATCATTCACTCCCCCCCTCCTGTCAGCAGCACTGTGGTGTACGTCGTCGTATCGCCACCGGGTGTTGTGGCGGGCTGAGCCGAGCCTTCGGCTGCCCGTACCCGTCTGAAAAACCACTGAACTTCAGCCTTGGCTGAGTGGCCTTTTTTGCCTGATGACAGGTGTAACTCATGTATTCGATCTCAAAAGATGCCGCGCTGGCGGCTGCCTCCACGTGTGTGTTTGTGTTGCTGTGGAGCAGCGGCGCGATTTTCTCCAAATGGGGCTTGGCCCACGCGTCGCCCTTTGCGTTTTTATTGATCCGCTTTGCCATCGCGTTACTGGCGCTGGTGCTGTTGATCCCCTTGCTCAAACTCCAGCGGCCGCGCGGGGCCCGGGCGGTGCGGTATGCATTGGCCACCGGGGCGGTCTTGCTGGGCGCCTATCAGATTTTTTACATGCTGGCGCTGTCGCTTCACATCACGCCGGGCGTCATGGCCACGGTCATGGGCGTCCAGCCGATTCTGACCGCTGTGATCCTGGAGCGGCGCCTTTGCTGGAGCCGACTGCTGGGGCTGTTTCTGGGGTTGGCCGGGCTGATTCTGGTGGTGTACCAGGGCATCGGGCTGGCGGGCATGTCATGGCAAGGCATGCTGTTCGCGGTGCTGGCGCTGGGGAGCATGACGTTCGGCACCCTGATGCAAAAGCGCATCACCCATAACCCGTTGGGTACCTTGCCATTGCAGTACCTTGCCGGACTGGTGGTGTGCGCGGTGTTCGTGCCGTTTCAACCCTTTAACGTCCAGTACAGCGCAGGCTTTGTAATTCCGGTGTTGTGGATGGGGCTGGTGGTCTCGGTGCTGGCCACCTTGTTGCTGTACCGGATGATTGCGCGGGGCAACCTGGTCAATGTCACCAGCCTGTTTTACCTGGTGCCTGCCGTCACAGCCGTGATGGACTACCTGATTTTCGGCAATACCCTCGCGGCGTTGAGCCTGCTGGGCATGGCCATGATCATCGTGGGCCTGATGTTCGTGTTCCGTAAAACCGCGTAACCGCTGAGCCGGGCTGCGAAGGGGCAATGCGGCCTTCTTCGCAGCTTGCTTGAGTCACGGTATCAAGGCCGTCCGGGCCTGAGCACCAGCCACAGCGCCACGGCGATCAACAGCCCGCCATACACGTGCGCCATCGAGAGCGGCTCGTCCAGAAACAGTGCGCCCCACAGCACGCCAAACGGCGGGATCATAAAGGTCACGGTCATGGACTTGACCGGACCGATACTGGTCAGCAGGCGGAAGTACAAAATGTACGCAAACGCTGTGCACAACAGGCCCAACCCCAGCAGCGACAACCACACGCTTGTACCACCCCAACTGGCGGGTGGCTGATGGATCAGGCTGCCCGCAAACAGCGGCAGCAGAAACAGCGTGGCCCCGAGCATGCTGCCCAGCGCCGAGAGACGCGGGTCCAGCCCACCTTGCTGATCCAGCCAGCGGCGCGCCAAAAAGCCAGCGAAGCCGTAGCAAGTGGTGGCCAGCAAGCAGGCGAGGGCGCCCATCAGCAAGTCCATGTCAAACGCGACAGGCCCTGCCCGGGTCAGAATGCCCACCCCCAACAGGCCCAAAAACACCCCTGCCATTTTGGTCGGCGTGAGTTTTTCACTGAAAAACAGGCCGCCAATCAGCACGCCCATCAGTGGCGTGGTGGCGTTGAAAATGGCTGAATACCCGGCAGGCAGCACCTGGGCCGCCACGGAATACAGCGTGGCCGGTATGCCTGAGTTAATGACCCCGAGGATCAGCACCACTTTGAATTTGCCGCCGAAATTCCAGCTGACACGCATCATCGTCAGCATCACCAACAATCCGGTGGCCGCGATGGACACACGAAAGAAAGCAGTAGGGATGGAGCCGAGAACCGGTGCGATGATCCGCATAAATAAAAAGCTGGCGCCCCAAATGCCTGCCAGCGACAGCATGCGCACGATATCGACAAGTCTCACGGATGTTTCCTTACAGGTTTTGTGGCGGGCAGTGTAGGGGATGCTGCGCGCAAGGCAATGGTTGCGTCCGGTAACAATTGGCCTCTAAGCTCAGGCGCATAACAACATCCACGACGTTCGTGCAGAGGTTTTCCCCATGCCCCGTACCTGGCCGGCCGACGCCATCGCAACGCTGATTCTCGATGGCTTCGATGATTACCGTGAGCACTTTCGGCAAATCACCGACGGCGCCCGCGCCCGGTTTGAAAGCGCGCTGTGGCAGGACGCGCAGGAGGCTTCCGCCGCACGGATCAACCTCTATGAACAAAAAGTCAGTCAGGTCCGCCAGCGGTTGCAATCGGCGTTCGCTGAACAGGGTTTGCTGGATGCCAGCCAGTGGCCCTTGGTCAAGCACGCGTACATCCGCCTGATTGATCCGCGGCTGGACGATGAGCTGGCCGAGACCTGGTACAACTCGACGTTTTGCAGCCTGTTCAGCCACGACCTGATCAGCGACGACTGCATGTTCATTCACACCACGCGCCCGGCCTTGCGTCAGCCGCGGGCCGCACAAACCCGCACGTATCGCCCCGCCGGGCAGTTAAGCCTCACGCTCACGCAGATCTTCAGCGACTACGCGTTCAGTGAGGCGTACGCCGATTTACCGGGGGACGTGCGCAGGCTGGAAGCACACCTGCGTGAAAGCCTGCCCGACTGGGTGTGCAAAGACCCGGACATGAGCATCGAACTGTTTGGCTCGGTGTTGTACCGCAACAAGGGGGCCTATCTGGTAGGGCGCCTCTACACCCGTGACGAGCAATGGCCGCTGGTGATCCCGCTGCTGCACCGCGAAGGACGGGGCATTCAGATAGACGCTTTGATCACCGACGAAGCCGAAGTGTCGATCATTTTCTCCTTCACCCGTTCGTACTTCATGGTCGATGTACCAGTGCCCGCCGAGTTTGTCGGCTTTCTCAAACGCATCCTGCCGGGCAAGCACATCGCCGAGCTCTACACCTCCATCGGTTTTTACAAACACGGGAAGTCCGAGTTCTACCGCGCCCTCATCAACCATCTGGCCACCACGGATGACCGCTTCATCATGGCCCCCGGCGTGCGCGGCATGGTCATGACCGTGTTCACCCTGCCGGGCTTCAACACCGTGTTCAAACTGATCAAGGACACGTTTTCACCCTCCAAAAACGTCAACCGGGCCACGGTCATTGAAAAATACCGGCTGGTCAAAAGCGTGGATCGGGTCGGGCGCATGGCCGACACCCAGGAATTTGCGGATTTCCGTTTCCCGTTAAGCCAGTTCGAGCCCGAGTGCCTGGCCGAGCTGCTGGACGTGGCGCCGTCCACGGTCGAGGTGGAAGGCGACACGGTACTGATTCGCCACTGTTGGACCGAGCGGCGCATGACCCCGCTCAACCTGTACCTGGAAAACGCCAACCCTGCGCAAATCCGCGAAGCCCTGGACGACTATGGGTTGGCGATCAAACAACTGGCGGCGGCCAACATCTTCCCCGGCGACATGCTGTTGAAAAACTTTGGCGTCACCCGCCATGGCCGCGTCGTGTTCTACGACTATGACGAAATCTGCTTTCTGACCGAAGCCAACTTCCGCCACATCCCCCAGCCGCGCACCCCGGAAGACGAAATGGCCAGCGAGCCGTGGTACTCCATCGGTCCGCTGGACGTGTTCCCCGAAGAGTTTCCGCCGTTCCTGTTCGCCGATGCCAGCCAGCGCCGTTTGTTCGACGAGCTGCACGGTGAAATCTACGACGCCGATTACTGGAAAGGCCTGCAAGCCTCCATCGCGTCGGGCAAGGTGATCGATGTGTTTCCTTATCGGCGGCGGGGATGATGCTGCGCAGGGGAGGCGTTTCTTGACACCTCCCGGATACGCGCAATTGAGCGTCGTCGTGCTACAGATTCGTGCTTGGGCCCCTAAATCTGCGACAATCCGCCCCCTGCCTTTACCAAGACTGTTACGCACCTGATGACTGACGAATCGCCTGCTATCGACAAGCTGTTGAAAAACCTTGATCACGCCATGATTGCCGACCGCCACACGCTGCGTCGGCAGTTGCATGAGCTGCGCAAAAAACCGGACGACGCCAAGCTGGCGGCCTGGGTGGCGCGGGTCGAGGCGTCGTGCGCGCAGGTGACGGCGCGGGCGGCCAGTGTGCCGTTGATTCGCTATGACGAACACTTGCCGATCGCCGCCAAGCGCGATGAGATCAAGGCCGCGCTGCTCAAGCATCAGGTGCTGATTCTGGCCGGTGAAACCGGTTCGGGCAAAACCACCCAGCTGCCGAAAATCTGCCTGGAGATCGGGCGCGGTCAGCACGGTTTGATTGGCCATACGCAGCCCCGGCGTATCGCCGCGCGCAGCGTGGCCAGTCGCGTGGCCGAGGAACTGGGGACGCCGTTGGGCGCATTGGTCGGCTATCAGGTGCGGTTTGAGGATCAAAGCGATTCCAACACGCTGATCAAGTTGATGACCGACGGGATTTTGTTGGCCGAAACCCAGCACGACCGCTTCCTCGAACGCTACGACACGATCATCGTCGACGAAGCCCACGAACGCAGCCTGAACATCGACTTTTTGCTGGGTTACCTGAAAATCCTGCTGCCCCGGCGTCCGGACCTCAAGGTCATCATTACCTCGGCCACCATCGATCTGGAGCGTTTCTCCAAACACTTCAACGATGCGCCGATTGTGGAAGTCTCGGGCCGCACGTTCCCGGTCGAGACCTGGTATCGCCCGTTGACCGCCGAGCAGGACGAGGAGGGCAACAGCGTCGAAGAGGATTTGAGCGTCGATCAGGCGATCATTGCGACGCTGGACGAAATTGCCGCCCACGAGCGCCATGAGCGCAAGAGCCCCGGCGACGTGCTGGTGTTTTTGCCCGGCGAGCGCGAAATCCGCGATGCCGCCGACATGTTGCGCAAGGCCCAGCTCAAACACACAGAAATCCTGCCGTTGTATGCACGACTGTCACCGGCCGAGCAGCAGCGGATCTTCCAGTCGCACCCCGGACGCCGTGTGGTCTTGGCGACCAACGTCGCAGAAACCTCCCTGACGGTGCCGGGCATTCGTTATGTGATTGACAGCGGCACCGCACGTATCAGCCGCTACAGCTACCGGGCCAAGGTCCAGCGTTTGCCGATCGAAGCCATTTCCCAGGCCAGCGCCAATCAGCGCAAGGGCCGCTGCGGGCGGGTTGAGCCGGGTATCTGCGTGCGGTTGTACGCCGAAGAAGACTTCAACGGGCGCCCGGAATTTACCGATCCCGAGATTCTGCGTACCAACCTTGCGGCCGTCATCCTGCAAATGCTGCACCTGCGTCTGGGGGAAATTACGGCGTTCCCGTTCATCGAGCCGCCAGACGGCAAAGCCATTACGGACGGCTTCAACCTGTTGCAGGAGCTGTCCGCCGTCAACCGCGAAAACCAGCTGACGCCGCTGGGCCGCCAACTGGCGCGCCTGCCGGTCGACCCACGCATGGGGCGCATGCTGCTTGAAGCGGCCAAGCTCGGCAGCTTGCAGGAAGTGTTGATCGTGGCCAGTGCGATGTCGGTGCAAGACCCGCGCGAGCGTCCGCCGGAGCGCCAGCAGGCGGCCGATCAGGCCCACGCGCAATGGAAGGATGTGGACTCGGACTTTGCCGCGCTGATCAATGTGTGGCGCGGGTTTGAAGAGCAGCGCCAGGCGCTGACCGCCAGCCCGCTGCGCAACTGGTGCCGCAAGAATTTCCTGAACTACCTGCGCTTGCGCGAGTGGCGCGATTCTCACCGTCAACTGAGCTTGATCTGCCGTGACCTGCAACTGTCGGTCAATAAAGAACCGGCGGATTACCCCAAGCTGCACAAGGCCGTGTTGTCGGGGTTGCTCAGCCAGATCGGGCAGAAGTCCGAAGAAGGTGATTACCTGGGCGCGCGTCAGCGTCGGTTCTGGATTCACCCGTCTTCGGGGTTGGGCAAAAAGCGCCCGCAATGGCTGATGACCGCCGAGCTGGTGGAAACCACCAAGCTGTATGCGCGCATGGTGGCCAAGATCGAGCCGGACTGGATCGAGCCGCTGGCCGGGCATCTGGTCAAAAAGAATTACTTTGAGCCGCACTGGGAGAAAAAACGCGGGCAAGTGGTGGCCTTTGAGCAAATCACGCTGTTCGGTTTGATCGTGGTGGGCCGTCGCCCCGTCCATTACGGGCCGATTGACCCGGTGCTGTCCCGTGAGCTGTTTATCCGCGAAGGGCTGGTGCGCGGTGAGATCCAGTCGCGGGCCAAGTGCCTGGCGGCCAATGCCCGGTTGCTGGAACAGCTCGACGAGCTGGAAGCCAAGGCCCGGCGCCGTGACATTCTGGCGGACGAAGAGACCCTGTTTGCGTTCTACGATGCGCGCCTGCCCGCCGAGATTCATCAGACCGCGACTTTCGACAGCTGGTACCGGGTCAACAGTCAGAAAGACCCGCAGCTGTTGATCATGCGCGAAGAAGACGTGCTGGCCCGCGAGGCCACTGAAATCACCGCCCAACATTACCCGGACACATTGCGTCTGGGGGATTTGACGCTGGCGCTCAGTTATCACTTTGAGCCGAACCACCCCCGTGACGGCGTGACGGTCAAAGTGCCCGCGCCGCTGTTGCCCGTGCTGCCGCCCGAGCGCCTGGAGTGGCTGGTGCCGGGGATGATCGAGGCCAAGTGCATCGCGCTAGTGCGCAGCCTGCCCAAGGCATTGCGCAAAAACTTCGTGCCGGTGCCGGACTTCGTCAAGGCTGCGTTGCAGCGTATGGAGTTTGGTCAGGGTTCGTTGCCCCAGGCGCTGGGGCGTGAACTGTTGCGCATGACAGGCGTGCGGGTCAGTGATGAGGCGTGGGCCGAGGCGGCGCAGCAGGTCGACAGTCATCTGCGGATGAACCTGGAAATCGTCGACGCCCATGGCAAGTTCCTTGGCGAAGGCCGCGATTTGGCCGAGCTGACCGCGCGTTTTGCTGAAGCCAGCCAAGCCGCTCTGGCGGTGCCGCAGAGCGCCGAAAGTCAACAGCCGGTGCAGGCCAGGGGCTTTGCCCCGGTGGCGGAGAAAACCCAGCAAAAGATTGCCGGTTTGTCGATGACGGTGTACCCGGCGCTGGTCGAAGAGGGCAACACGGTCAAGGAAGGTCGATTCTCGACCCCGGCCGAGGCCGAATACCAGCACCGTCGCGCCTTGCAGCGCTTGCTGATGCAGCAGTTGGCCGAACCTGCGAAGTTCCTGCGGGGCAAATTGCCGGGGCTGACCGAACTGGGCTTGCTGTACCGCGAGCTGGGACGGGTTGAAAGTCTGGTCGAAGACATTCTGCTGGCCAGCCTCGACAGCTGCATTCTTGAAGGCGAGGCCGTGCTGCCCCGTGATGGCGCCGGGCTGGCTTCACTGGCCGAACGCAAGCGCGCCGGCTGGACGGAACACGCCGAGAAACTGGCGAAACTGACGCTGGACATCCTCAAGCTGTGGCACGGTCTGCAAAAGCGCTTCAAAGGCAAGATCGACCTGGCCCAGGCCGTGGCGTTGAATGACATCAAGCAGCAACTGAGCCATTTGGTGTACCCCGGATTTGTCCGGGAAACCCCCGCGATGTGGCTCAAGGAGCTGCCGCGTTACCTCAAGGCCATTGAACTGCGCCTGGAGAAACTGCCGGGCCAGGTGCAAAAAGATCGGGTGTGGAGCGGCGAATTGAGTGGGCTGTGGGCGCAGTATCAGGCCCGCGCCACCAAGCATGCGCAAGAAGGCAAGCGCGATCCGCAACTGGAGCTGTACCGCTGGTGGCTGGAAGAATACCGGGTGTCGCTGTTCGGCCAGCAACTGGGCACCAAGGTGCCGATTTCTGACAAGCGCCTGAGCAAACAGTGGAGCCAGGTGGAGGCGTGACACGCGCCTCCGGCCGTCGATGCGGCGATAACGCAAATGTTGCCTTTTATGGCAAACTTCGCGGCTATTAAGTCCAGACACGTATGTGATCCAAGGCACTTCACCCCCCGTTTGTCCGGGGTGAGTCCTTTTATGATTTGGTACGCAAGTGCCAATATTTTCTGCTTGAACAGAACAGAGGAACGACCGTGCATAACGTCGTCATCAGCGGCACCGGCCTGTATACCCCGGCCAACAGCATCTCCAACGAAGAGCTGGTGCAGTCTTTCAATACCTATGTGCAACAGTTCAACGCCGAACACGCGGCTGCCATCGAGGCCGGTGAGATTCAGCCTCTGGCCGAATCCAGCGCGGCCTTTATCGAAAAAGCCTCCGGCATCAAAAGCCGTTTTGTGATGGACAAGGACGGCATCCTTGACCCGCAGCGCATGCGCCCGCGCCTGCCGGAGCGTTCCAACGACGAAATGTCGGTGCTCTGCGAAATGGCGGTCGGCGCGGCACAGCAGGCGCTGGAGCGCGCAGGCAAAACCGCAGCCGATATCGACGGCGTGATCGTGGCGTGCTCCAACCTGCAACGCCCGTACCCGGCCATTGCCATCGAGGTGCAACACGCACTGGGCATTCAGGGTTTTGGTTTTGACATGAACGTCGCCTGCTCGTCCGCGACCTTCGGCATCCAGACCGCCAGCAACAGCGTGCAGTTGGGCCAGGCCCGCGCCGTGCTGCTGATCAGCCCCGAAGTGTGCACCGGCCACCTGAACTTCCGGGACCGTGACAGCCATTTCATCTTTGGTGATGCGGCGACGGCCGTGGTGATCGAGCGCGCTGACCTGGCGACTTCGGCGCATCAGTTCGATATCGTCAGCAGCAAATTGCTGACAACCTTTTCGAACAACATCCGCAATAATTTCGGCTTCCTGAACCGTGCTTCGGACGAACCTGCCGACAGCCCGGACAAGTTGTTCGTGCAGGAAGGGCGCAAAGTGTTCCGTGACGTGTGCCCGATGGTGGCCGAGCTGATCGGGCAGCACCTCGAAGAAAACCAGTTGGACGTGGCCGACGTGAAGCGCTTCTGGCTGCACCAGGCCAACCTCAGCATGAACCACCTGATCGTCAAGCGCCTGCTGGGCCGTGAAGCCTCGGTCGAAGAAGCGCCGGTGATTCTGGATACCTACGCCAACACCAGTTCGGCGGGATCGGTGATTGCGTTCCATAAGTACCAGGATGACTTGCCCAACGGCGCGCTGGCCATTCTCAGTTCGTTCGGTGCGGGTTACTCCATCGGTAGCGTGATTCTGCGCAAGCGTTAATCCCCTTGCAGGGTCGTTGTCCAGATAGGGCAGCGGCCCTGATGATGTGAGGCCTGATGGCTGACTCTGAATTACTCACCCGCCTGTTGGCGGGTGATGACCGGGCGTTTCGCGAGCTGGTCAGCACCTATCAAAGTGCCATGCGTGCCGTGGCGTACGCGATTGTCGGCAGTCGTCATGCAGACGAAGCGGTGCAAGACGCCTGGTTGTCGGTGGTGCGCAATCTGGACGGGTTCGAAGGTCGATCCAGCCTGAAAACCTGGTTGCTGACGATCACGGCCAACGCGGCTAAAAATCGCTACAAACAGAATCGGCGCGAAGTGTTGCTCGATGACCTGCCATCGCCCCACGGCTGTGTTGACGATGACCGTTTCTCCAGTGATGGCCATTGGCTGTTGGCGCCTTTTGCCTGGCATCAGGACACCCCGGAAGCCTTGTTGACGGAGGACGAACTGCGTGAGTGCCTTGAGCACACCTTGCTCAGCCTGCCTCAGTTGCAAAACAGTGTGCTGGTGTTGCGCGAGCGCGAAGGGCTGGCGCTGGAAGACATTTGTAATCTTCTGCAGATAACGCTCTCTAATGCCCGGGTGCTGATACATCGTGCCCGGCTTAAAGTCTTCGCGACGGTGGAGCATTTCGAGGAAACCGGTGAATGTTGACCTGCAAACAGCAAGTTGCCCGTTCAAGTGATTATCTGGATGGCCAGTTGACCTTTCGTGAGCGGCTGCTGGTGCGCCATCATTTGCTGTTCTGCCCCAACTGCCGTCGGTTCATCAAGCAAATGCGGTTGCTCAATGCCACCCTCAAACACTTGCCGCAGGCCCCGCCAGCGGACCTTGAGGCGACGGTTGAGCGAATGGTGCGTGAGCGGTCGCGTCACCAAAAAGGGGACTAAAGACAAGGCGCCGTCGACGGATGAAGGGGATCGACGGCGCCTTTCTTTGATTCAAGCGTGGATTAGAACTTGGCTTCTACGTCCAGTTGCAGGGTGTTGGTGTTCGCGTCTTTCTGGGTCGTGGTGGCGTAGTCGGCCTTGGTCAGGTAGTACGTCACGCCGACACCGAAGTTCTTGTCGATTTCGTAACCCAGTTTGACCTTATGGCCACGCGAGCCAGTCGTGCCGTTGGCAAAGTCGGAGTCAGTGAATGCCCCGACCACGGCGTTACGTTGAACGTCGCGGTAGTTGTAGTCCAGGCTGAAGGCGTTCAGCTTGCTCTTGAAACCCACCAGCCAGGCATCGTCCTGATCGCTGTCGGTGGCGGCGTTGTGCACGTACTGGCCGTACAGCGACAGCGGCAGTGGCAGGTTGGCGATGTCGACCTGGCCGAAACCTTCATACAGGCGGAACTCGCTGGTGCTGTTGCCATTGACGGCCAGGGCGCACGGCGTGGTTTTGGTGCCGGTGGTCGGGCACTTGCTGTCATCGTCGTTTTTGTAGCCGTAAACGCTGCCGCCCAAGGTCACTTTGAGGCTGTCGGTCGGTGCGAAGCGTGTGCCCAATTGACCGGCATACATGCTCAGGTCGTGGCGGAACTGCACGCCTTCGCCGTCGACGTTGTCCTTGAGGGTGTAGTAACCCGCGCTGCCGAACATTTCGACGCCGCTGTTGCCCAGGTTGTGCTTGTAGGTAGCGGCCACGCCTTCAGGGTTGATGTCGCTGTCCCAGATCACATCACCGGTGCTCACCCACGGTTGTGGCATCTTGCCGCCAATCAGGTGCAGGTCCTTGACCGCGGTCGGGTGGTAGTCGATGTAGGCCTGATCCAGCCACAGCTGTTTCTTGTCGAAATAGTTGTCCAGGTCCTGGTTGGTCGAACGAGCATCGTCGCCGCCGCCAGTGGCGATACGAATTCCGGTGTTCACCTGCGGGTTGATCTGGGTGTAGGCACCCAGGCGTGCACGAATACGCTGGCGGTCCTTGTTTTTGCCGTCTGACTCACCGTCGATCTTGATGTTCTCATGGCGAACCCGCACGTCACCCTTGAACTCGGTCTTGGCGGCCCATGCCACTTTTTGTTCAAACGCGCTGAGGTCGGATTTTTTGACCTGTTGGGCGGCAGCTTCCTGCTGAGCCTGTTTTTCACTGGCGAGTTCGGTTTGCAACTCGGCGTATTGGCCAGGGGAGATGGAACCGTTTGCCTTGAGCATTTCCAGCAGTTTGGCATCGACCCCGGCGCTGGCCGGAATACTCATGGCTAACGCCAGGCCGCCACATAGTCCCGCCGCAACCCGTGTAGATACAAGACGCATATGAATCTCCCAGTGGTGGGATGGCGATGACCATCCCAGGAAAAACGGCCCTTCTCGGGCTCAAAATGGGTGCGGGGCGAGTGTGTTATGGGCGTGTTGGCAGCCGTCCACTCATAACCCCGCGCTCTAAGAAGCGGCGCCAGTATCGCGGCTGGATATGACAGAAAAGTGGCAGGGTGATAGCAAGTCTGTGACACCGCTCCAGCCCCCGGTTGGCAGGCGTTCCGGTGGGCTGAAGTGCCGCGCCGGCACGCGTGCTGTGTGCAGGTGCTGCCGGGCATGAGGCGGCGAAGGGCGTTTTCAAAGGCGGGCGGGGTGATACCATCGCCGCTCTGAAGCGCGTGCCGGAGCCCCTCAATGCCGTTACATCGTCTGGACAGTCTGTCGGCTATCAGCGCCCCTGAATGGGATGCACTGGTCCCCACGTCCCACCCTTTTTTGCGTCATGCCTTTCTCAGCGCGCTTGAAGACAGTGGCAGCCTGAACCCGCAGTCCGGCTGGCAGCCCGAGCACCTGTTGCATTACGCGCACGGCACTTTGCAGGCGGCATTGCCCAGTTATCGCAAATGGCATTCCTATGGCGAGTACGTGTTCGATCACGAATGGGCCAACGCCTGTGAGCGGGCGGGTATCGAGTACTACCCCAAGCTGTTGACTGCCGTGCCTTTCAGCCCCGTGAGCGGCCCGCGTCTTTTAGCTGCCAGCGCCGAGCAAGGGCGTGAGTTGCTGGCGGCGTTGCCGGGCTATCTGGAGATCGAAGGGTTGTCCAGTGCGCACATCAACTTTACCGATGCGCTGGCAGACAGCGCGTTGGCGGAGCAAGCCGGCTGGTTGCAACGCCTGGGCTGCCAGTTCCATTGGCCAAACCGCGGGTATCGCGACTTTCAGGACTTTCTCGACACGCTCAGCTCGCGCAAGCGCAAACAAATGCGCAAGGAGCGCGAACAGGTCGCCGCGCAGGGTTTCACGTTCGAGTGGCTGGAAGGTCATCAGGTGAGCGAGGCGCAGTGGGATTTTGTCTACGCCTGCTATGCGCACACCTACGCCGTGCGTCGACAGACGCCGTATTTGACCCGCGCGTTTTTCAGCCTGTTGGCCGAGCGCATGCCCGAGGCCATTCGCGTGGTATTGGCCAAGCAGGGCGCTTCACCGGTGGCCATGGCGTTCAGTCTGTTGGGAGGCGACAGCCTGTATGGCCGCTACTGGGGCTGCCTGGCCGAGTTCGATCGCCTGCACTTCGAAACGTGCTTTTACCAGGGGATGGAGTACGCCATCGCCCACGGTATTGAGCGCTTCGATGCGGGGGCCCAGGGTGAGCACAAGTTGATCCGCGGCTTTGAGCCGGTCATCACACGTTCCTGGCATTACCTGCGGCACCCGGGCCTGAAAGCTGCGGTCAGCGATTTTCTGGAACGCGAGCGCGAAGGCGTGCTGGCGTATGCGGAACAAGCGAGGTCGGCGCTGCCTTATCGGCAGGCCTGAGCCTCGCCGTGTTGCACCTCAGTTGTCGGTCTTGCCCAGCCAGCGATAGGTCAGCCCGCCGATGGCCGCGCCCACCAGTGGCACCACCCAGAACATCCAAAGCTGTTGGATCGCCCAGCCGCCGACGATCAGCGCCGGCCCGGTGCTGCGGGCCGGATTGACCGAGGTGTTGGTCACCGGTATTGAGATCAGGTGAATCAGCGTGAGCGCCAGGCCAATGGCAATGGGGGCCAATCCGGGCGGTGCGCGTTTATCGGTGGCGCCCATGATGATCAGGATAAACATGGCGCTCATGACCAATTCGCACACCAGCCCGGCGATCATTGAATAGCCTCCGGGTGAGTGTTCGCCATAGCCATTGGCGGCCAGCCCGCTGACGGCCAGATCGAAACCCGGTTTGCCGCTGGCGATGAAGTACAGCACGCTGGCCGCAATGATCCCGCCAATGACCTGGGCCACCATGTAGGCGGGCAACTCCCTGGCCGGGAAGCGTCCGCCCACCCACAACCCCAAGGATACGGCGGGATTGAGGTGGCAGCCGGAGATATGGCCGATGGCGAAGGCCATTGTCAGTACTGTCAGACCAAATGCCAGCGCCACGCCGAGCAATCCGATGCCGACATCGGGGAAAGCAGCGGCGAGTACCGCGCTGCCACACCCGCCAAGGACTAACCAGAAAGTGCCGATCAACTCTGTGATGGAGCGTTTGAACAGGTTCATGTCAGGGTCCTGGATAGATGGCTTGATCTATCAGTGATCACTCGGTGCATCCTGCATGTTTGACGACAGAATTCCTCCGAATCCTTTTTTCATTACAGCAGGCGGCAGCGGATTTTCCATTGCCCAAAAAAAAGCCAGAGCCCTTTAAAACCGGGCGCTGGCGATGTGTTTCAGGGGGGTTACAGGAGCGGTTGGTTTGGATCAGTCGATGCCGACAAATCCCCCCGTTTGATGTTGCCAAAGCCGTGCGTACAAACCGCCGTGGGCGAGCAACTCGGCATGGGTGCCGCTTTCTGCGATGCGGCCTTTGTCCAGCACCACCAAACGGTCCATGCGGGCGATGGTGGACAGCCGGTGGGCAATGGCAATCACGGTTTTGCCTTGCATCAGGGTTTCAAGGCTTTCCTGAATGGCCGCTTCAACCTCGGAGTCCAGCGCTGAGGTGGCTTCGTCCATGATCAGGATGGGCGCGTTTTTCAGCAGCACCCGCGCAATGGCTATCCGCTGGCGCTGGCCGCCTGACAATTTGACCCCGCGTTCGCCCACATGGGCGTCAAAGCCGGTGCGGCCCTGGGCGTCGGACAGCAGCGGGATGAACTCGTCGGCTCGCGCTTTGTGCACGGCGGCCCACAACGCGTCGTCGGTGGCATCCGGTTTGCCATACAGCAAGTTGTCGCGAATGGAGCGGTGCAGCAACGAAGTGTCCTGAGTAATCATGCCGATTTGTTCACGCAGGCTTTCCTGTGTCACTTCGGCAATGTTCTGATCGTCGATCAGGATGCGTCCGCCTTGCAGGTCATACAAGCGCAGCAACAGGTTGACCAGCGTTGATTTGCCCGCGCCTGAAGGGCCGATCAGGCCGATTTTTTCGCCGGGTTTGATGGTCAGGTTCAGGTCGCTGATGATCCCGCTGTGTTTGCCATAGTGGAAATCCACATGCTCAAAGCGCACTTCGCCGCGCGTGACGGTGAGGCGGGGCGCATTTTCGCGGTCGGTGACGGCCAACGGCTGAGCAATGGTTTGCAGGCCGTCCTGAACCATGCCGATGTTCTCGAAGATGCCGTTGACCACCCACATGATCCAGCCGGACATGTTGACGATGCGAATCACCAGGCCGGTGGCCAGGGCAATGGCGCCGACGCTGATCAGCGACTGGCTCCACAACCACAAGGCCAGACCGCTGGTACTGACAATCAGCAGGCCGTTCATGGCGGTAATGGTGACGTCCATGCTGGTCACGACACGGCTGGCCAGTTGAGTTTTTTCGGTTTGTTCGACGATGGCTTCGCGCGCGTACTCTTGCTCGTAATTGGTGTGGGCAAACAATTTGAGGGTGGTGATGTTGGTGTAACCATCGACGATGCGGCCCATCAGTTTGGAGCGTGCGTCGGAGGACACCACCGAACGCTCCTTGACCCTGGGTACGAAGTAATAGAGCGCGCCGATATACAGCCCGATCCAGGTCAGCAGTGGAATCATCAGGCGCCAGTCCGCCTCGGCAAACAGCACCAGCGAGCTGATGGCGTAGATCAGTACGTGCCAGAGCGCGTCGACGGCTTGCACCAATGAGTCGCGCAACGAGTTGCCGGTTTGCATGATGCGTTGGGCGATGCGCCCGGCGAAATCGTTCTGGAAGAAGTTCAGGCTCTGCCTGAGCACGTAGTTGTGGTTCTGCCAGCGGATCATGCTGGTCATGCCGGGGCTCAGGGTTTGATGCACCAGCAAGTCGTGCAGGCCGAAAAAAACCGGACGAATGATCAGCGCAACCACGGCCATCCAGATCAGCTCGGTGCTGTGGACCCTGAAAAAATCAGTGTTGGGCGTGCCTTGGGCCAGGTCGATCAAGGTACTCAGGTAGCTGAACAGGGAAACTTCAATCAGCGCCGCCACCAGCCCGATCACCAGCAAGGCGGCAAAAATCGGCCAGACCTGACGCAGGTAATACAGATAAAACGCCCAGACCGTCGAGGGAGGCGCCGGGGTGGGCGGTTCGCGGAAGATATCGATCAGTTTTTCGAAACGGCGATAAAGCATGGGCACTGACGCCCGCAGCGCGGGCTCTCCTTTCGTGGTGTGACCACTGACCCGATGAACACGCAAGGACTCAAACGTGCGAGCTGTTCCGGCAGGTGTAACAGCTCGCAGGTTTGGCAGCAGCTACGTTCAGGGGGAGCGGTCTACGCTTCCTGCAAGGCTCGATCGGTCAATCAATGCGCTTGGCAGATTTGATAACGACCGGGTCGATGGGCACGTTTTGCATGCCTTGTTTGGTGGTGGTTTGCGAGTTGACGATTTGGTCCACAACGTCCATGCCATTGACCACCTTCGCGAACACGGCGTAACCGGCATCGCGGCCCGGGTCGAGGAACGCGTTATCGGCCACGTTGATAAAGAACTGGCTGGTGGCGGAATTCGGGTTGGAGGTGCGTGCCATCGACAGCGTGCCGCGCACGTTGTGCAGGCCGTTGCTGGCTTCATTCTTGATCGGGTCGCGGGTCGGCTTTTGCACCATCTGGGCCGTAAAACCGCCGCCTTGCGCCATAAATCCTGGAATCACGCGGTGGAAAATGGTGTTGGTGTAAAAGCCGCTGTCGACGTATTCCAGAAAATTCTTGCTGCTGATCGGGGCCTTGACCGGGTCCAGCTCAATTTCGATTTTGCCGAAGCTGGTATCCAACAGCACATGGGGCGCCTTGGCCGATGCAGGCGTCGCTGCCATCAGGTTGGCGGCAAACAGCAGGGCGCCAGCGGCGAGGGCAATTTTTTTAAGCATGGGTGTGTGATCCTGAAAAAGTGGGGTGACGGTTGAAGGTCACGCAGACAGCACAGCAGATGTCGCGAGTGTTTGACAGGATATGCCCGAATCCGGTTCCTGCCCACCGCTGTCATGCTTGCATGGGCGCTGCAAAGGCGGCGTCCAGTGGGGCCGTGTCGAAGGTGCGTAACAACTCGACAAGAATTTGCGTAGCAGGCCCCAGCGGTTTGTCTTTGTTGGAATACAGGTAAAACACCGGGTGACGGTTACCGCCTTGATGAAGGGGCAAGGGTTTAAGCACGCCTTCGTTGATTTCCCGCTCAATCATGTGCCGTGGCAGCCAGGCAAACCCCAGTCCGCTGCCGACAAACGCCGCCGCGGTGGCCAGGCTGCCGACGGTCCAGCGCTGTTCAGCCCCCAGCCAGCCCATGTCGCGGGGTTGCTGGCGTCCCGAGTCGCGGATCACCACTTGCAGTTGGCTTTCCAGGTCCTGAAATTGCAACTCGCGCTGCAAGCGATGCAGCGGATGGTCGGGGTGGGCCACGGCCACAAACTCCACCGCGCTCAGTTCGGTGCCCAGGTAACCCGGAATGTTGAAGCTGCTGATGGCCAAATCGGCCACGCCTTCGAGCAACACTTCTTCAACCCCGGACAAGACCTCTTCGCGCAACCGCACCCGGCAGCCGCGGCTCTGCGGCATGAAGGCGGCCAAAGCACGGACCAAGCGTGCGTTGGGGTAGGCGGCATCCACGACCAGGCGTACCTCTGCTTCCCAGCCTTGCTCCATGTGGTGGGCGAGGTCTTCGAGCTGGCTGGCTTGTTTGACCAGTTGCCGGGAGCGGCGCAACAACACGCCGCCCGCCTCCGTGAGCACGGCTTTGCGCCCGTCGATGCGCAGCAGTGGCACGCCGAGCTGGTCCTGCATGCGGGCCACGGTGTAACTGACTGACGATTGCGAGCGGTGCAGCACTTCGGCGGCCTGTGCAAAGCCGCCATGGTCGACCACCGCTTGCAAGGTGCGCCATTGGTCAAGGGTCACGCGGGGCGCTTTCACGATGAGTACCTCTGAGAATGAATAGATGACTGCGTTGGTAGCCACGTTGGGCCAAGGCACGTGCGCCTGATGTTCGCACCGGCACAACGATTAATAAACAACTTTATAGATAGGTTGTAGCAGGTATTTGCGCTTTTTCATCGAAGCCGTGGCCTTTAACCTTCACTCCATCGCCTTACAGCATTTAGAGATGGAGCCTACCTATCATGTCCCGTGTTCTGATCATCGAAAGCAGTGCCCGCCAGCAGGATTCTTTTTCCCGTCAACTGACCCGGCAGTTCATCGGCCAATGGCAAGCGGCGCATCCAGCTGACCTGATCACGGTCCGCGATGTGGCGCGTAACCCGGTTCCGCACCTGGATGCCAACCTGTTGGGTGGCTGGATGAAGCCTGAAGAGCAACGCAGCGAGGCGGAACAGGCATCGTTGCAGCGCTCCAACGAACTGACCGATGAATTGCTGGCCGCCGACGTGCTGGTCATGGCCGCACCGATGTACAACTTCGCCATCCCCAGCACCCTCAAAGCCTGGCTGGATCACGTGTTGCGGGCCGGTGTGACGTTTAAATACACCGACACCGGGCCGCAAGGGCTGCTGACCGGCAAAAAAGCATACGTGCTGACGGCACGGGGCGGCCTATACGCGGGTAGCACCACGGACCACCAAGAACCCTATCTGCGTCAGGTGATGGCGTTTATCGGGATCCACGATGTGACCTTTATCCACGCAGAGGGTATGAATTTGGGTGGTGACTTCCAGGAAAAAGGATTGAACCAAGCCAGATCCCGGATTTCAGAGATTGCATGACGCCTTAATCGGCAGGTAATCGCCAGCGGGCTTAATCGCTTCATTGCTCCTTCAAGCATGCGGTTCGCGCATCGAACCTCCCTTTGCACTTTGCTTCTGAGTGCTCCAGCCCGATCAGCTTTTTAGCTGTATCGGGTTTTTTTTGCCCGGGATTTCGCTGTCGGTGGAAAACCGCTAAGGTCGCCCTCATTCCGTTGGGCGGCAGGCGAAAAGTAATGGGCTATTTATTGATTGTTACGCTGATACAGGCGTTTTCCTTCAGCCTGATTGGCGAGTATCTGGCAGGGCATGTCGACAGTTACTTTGCAGTGCTGGTACGCGTGGTGTTGGCGGGGCTGGTGTTTATCCCCTTAACCCGCTGGCGCGCGGTTGAGCCGGGCTTTATGCGCGGCATGTTGTTGATCGGCGCGTTGCAGTTCGGCATTACCTATGTCTGCCTGTATTTGAGTTTTCGCGTCCTGACCGTGCCGGAAGTGTTGCTGTTTACCATCTTGACGCCGTTGCACGTGACGCTGATTGAAGACGCGCTCAATCGTCGCTTCAACCCGTGGGCGCTGGTGGCGGCACTGGTGGCCGTGAGCGGTGCGGCGGTCATTCGTTTTGACAGCATCAGCCCGGACTTTTTCAAAGGCTTCCTGCTGCTGCAGCTGGCCAACTTTACCTACGCCGCCGGGCAGGTGATGTACAAACATTTGGTGGCGCGTTACCCCAGCGATCTGCCGCACTACCGGCGCTTCGGATATTTCTACCTGGGCGCACTGGCCGTGGTGTTGCCAGCTTTCCTGCTGTTCGGCAAGGCCCACTTTCTGCCCGACGCGCCGTTGCAGTGGGGTGTGCTGCTGTTTCTGGGCTTGGTATCCACCGCGCTGGGCATGTACTGGTGGAACAAGGGCGCTTGCCTGGTCAGCGGGGGCACGCTGGCAGTGATGAACAACCTGCATGTGCCAGTGGGCTTGTTGCTCAACCTGTTGATCTGGAATCAGCACGAGCCGCTTGGGCGGCTGTTTTTGGGTGGATTAGTGATACTCGTCGCCGTGTGGATCAGTCGCCTCGACCGCAGGCCAGTGAGCAGCTAAGGTCACGGTGACTATCCAGCATCCAGAGGAGAGCAGGGATGACCGTCAGAGTGTTGATATTGCCCGGGCTACTTGATTCAGGCCCCGATCATTGGCAATCCCATTGGGAACAGCGTTTCAGCGGCTTGAAGCGCGTTAAACAGACCGACTGGCAGACGCCATCCTGTGACGACTGGGTGCAGCGGTTGCATGAAAAGGTCACCGCCAGCCCGCGCCCGGTGGCGCTGGTGGCCCACAGCCTGGCCTGTACCCTGATTGCCCGCTGGGCACACGAACACCCGGAGGCGGCCAAGCAGGTGAGAGGCGCGTTGCTGGTGGCGCCCAGCGATACCGAAGCGGACAGTTACCCGTCAGGCACCCGGGGGTTTACCCCCATGCCCCTGAACAAGCTGCCGTTTGAGTCCATCACCGTCGCCAGCACGGACGATCCTTTTGTCGCGCTTGAGCGGGCACAGGCCTTTAGCGAGGCGTGGGGCAGCAAAAGGTTGGAGACATTGGACAATGCGGGGCATATCAATGCCGACAGTGGCCTGGGGTATTGGCCACAAGGGGTGGGGTTATTGTTTGAATTGACGGGCGATCCGCAATTCAAAACGGCTGCCGGGCACTGACAGTCCCCGCCATGCAGGAGCGCCCGCTGGCAGCTCCTGCACGCCCGCACAGGGCGATCAGTCGTCGGCGTTGGCCGCTTCAGCCACCACCAGGGGTGTTTTGAGCTTGTTCAGCAGCCCGTTGCGCAAGTCATTGCCGCTCGGTTGCTGATACACGCTGAGGCCGAACTCCGGCATCACCGACAGCAAGTAGTCAAAAATATCGCCCTGGATTTGCTCGTATTCGTCCCACACCGTGGTGCGTGTGAAGCAATACACTTCCAGCGGCACGCCCTGAGCGGTGGTCTGCATCTGGCGCACCATGCAGGTCATGTTCGGCTGAATCTCGGCATGGCTTTTCAAGTAAGCCAGCGCGTAGGCGCGGAACGTGCCGATGTTGGTCATGCGTCGACGGTTGGCTGACAGCTCGGCGACGTTGCCCTGGGCCTCGTTCCAGCTCTTGAGCTCGGCTTTTTTACGCGTCAGGTAGTCGCGCAACAAACGCACCTGCTCCAGCCGCTGCTCTTGTTCATCGGTGAGAAAGCCGATTTCGGCTGCATCGATAAACAGGCTGCGCTTGATCCGGCGCCCACCGGACTGCTGCATGCCGCGCCAGTTTTTAAACGACTCGGACATCAGGCGCCAGGTCGGAATCGAAACGATGGTTTTGTCGAAGTTCTGCACCTTGACCGTGTGCAGGGTGATGTCGATGACATCGCCGTCGGCACCCACTTGCGGCATTTCGATCCAGTCGCCCACGCGCAGCAGGTCGTTACTGGTCAACTGCACACTGGCCACGAATGACAGCAAGGTGTCTTTGTAGACCAGCAAAATGACCGCAGACATCGCCCCGAGGCCCGAGAGCAGCAGCATTGGCGAGCGGTCGATCAGGGTGGCGACGATGATGATTGCCGAAAACACATACAGCAGCATTTTGGTCAGCTGCACATAGCCCTTGATCGGGCGGGTCTTGGAGTAATTGGTGCGCGAGTAAATATCGAGCATCGCGTCCAGCAGCGCGCTGATGACCCGCGTCAGGACGAAAATGGTAATGGCCAGCGCCAGGTTGCCGAGAAAGTGGCGACCGTTGTCGCTCATGTCCGGCACCAGATTGCGCCCGAACTGCACCATCAGTGATGGCGTCAGTTGTGCCAGTCGGTGGAACACCTTGTGTTCGCGCAAGTCGTTGATCCAGTGCAGCGCCGGTTGGCGAGCGAGGATCTTGGTCACGCGCAAAATGAGGATGCGTGCAATGTGGCCGGCGATCAGCGCGATGCTCACCAGTACGATCAGGCCGAGCAGTGCCGACAGCCAGGGATGATCGTCAAGGTTGGCCCAAAGGGTCTGGAACTGAACCCAGAGTTGTTGAATATCCATAAGCGAAAACGTTACCCCAAAAGTAAATGGCTCATGGATTAGAGCATTTACCGGCGCTTTATGGGCTGACGTGGGACTAAAGACCCTAAAAAAGCAGTTGTTTCACACCGTTGGTGCAAAGAAACTCGGCCTGAGCGCTCGAAACCGTTACTCTATGCCGCTGATTTTTTGCATTTCTTCGAGGTAGCACCCGTGTTTTCCGATTTCGCCCTGCACGAACGCCTGCTTAAAGCTGTGGCCGAGCTTAAATTTGTCGAGCCTACGCCTGTGCAAGCAGCGGCCATTCCGCTCGCGCTCGAAGGGCGTGACCTGCGGGTAACAGCTCAGACCGGGAGTGGCAAGACCGCCGCTTTCGTCCTGCCGATCCTGAACCGCCTGATCGGCCCGGCCAAAATCCGCGTCAGCATCAAAGCCCTGATCCTGCTGCCGACCCGCGAGCTGGCACAGCAAACGCTGAAAGAAGTGGAGCGTTTTTCGCAGTTCACGTTCATCAAATCCGGCCTGATCACCGGGGGTGAAGACTTCAAGGTTCAGGCGGCCATGTTGCGCAAGGTGCCGGATATCCTGATCGGTACGCCGGGTCGTCTGCTGGAGCAACTGAACGCGGGCAATCTGGACCTCAAGGAAGTTGAAGTGCTGGTGCTCGACGAAGCCGACCGCATGCTCGACATGGGGTTCTCCGAAGACGTCCAGCGTCTGGTGGACGAATGCCCTAACCGCCAGCAGACCATGCTGTTCTCGGCCACCACCGGTGGTTCGGGCCTGCGTGACATGATTGGCAAGGTGCTGACCAACCCCGAGCACTTGCAGCTCAACCAGGTCAGCCAGTTGAACGCCACCACGCGTCAGCAGATCATCACCGCCGACCACAACCAGCATAAAGAGCAGATCGTTAACTGGTTGCTGGCGAACGAGACGTATCAGAAGGCCATTGTTTTCACCAATACCCGTGCCATGGCCGACCGTATCTACGGCCGTCTGGTGGCGCAGGAGTACAAGGCGTTTGTCTTGCACGGTGAGAAAGACCAGAAAGACCGCAAGCTGGCCATTGACCGTCTGAAGCAGGGCGGCGTGAAGATCCTGGTGGCGACCGATGTAGCAGCCCGTGGTCTGGACGTTGAAGGCCTGGACCTGGTGATCAACTTCGACATGCCGCGCAGTGGCGACGAATACGTGCACCGTATCGGCCGTACCGGCCGTGCAGGTAATGATGGCCTGGCGATCTCGCTGATCTGTCACGGTGACTGGAACTTGATGTCCAGCATCGAACGCTACCTGAAGCAAACCTTTGAGCGTCGCACCATCAAGGAAGTCAAAGGCACGTACGGCGGACCGAAAAAGGTTAAGGCCTCGGGCAAAGCGGTCGGCGTGAAAAAGAAAAAGACAGACGCCAAAGGCGACAAGAAGAAATCAGGCGCCAAGGCGCCTACCAAGCGCAAGATCGCCAATCGCCCGAAGACCGACGCTCTGTCGCTGGTCAGCAAGGACGGTATGGCGCCGCTCAAGCGTCGCAAGCCAGAAGCGCCGGCAGCGGAATAACCCCCCCCCGCAAGCGCTGTCAAAAACCCGGCCCAGGCCGGGTTTTTTTGCGTCTGTAAAACTGCGTCTGAACGTCTGTGGGGTTTGTCAGTCACTACTCATGAAGGATCTTTTATCCAACCGTACGGAGAGTGAAGCTGATGACCACTTATAACTGGACACTGATTGAGCGTCTTCTGCATGAAGTGCAAAACGGTGCTGGCGAGCCGTTCGCGCCGCGTAAGTATGCAGAGGATTACGCTGTTCAAATGGCTGATGAAGGCCAGAAGCTAGGCAGTCTCGATGATTTGAAGAAATTGGCCTCGGATTATGAAGCCTTGTTGTTGAAGCAGGGCTACATCGAGCCGCGTCCCAAAGACGAAGGCGGCACGGGTGAAAATTTTGTCCTGACGGAACGTGGATCGCGCCTGCTATGCATGATCGACAGCTCAAATCCGGGCAGCGAGCACCCGATACAGGTGTTGAATGAGCAAGTGGATCCCCTTGATCCCGAGACCTTCGATAGCGTCGCCGCAAAGCCCCAAATTGCTTGAGTCACCTTGCGTTTAACGCGGGTTCAGTAAAACGCGCGCTCGGCCTTGAGGGTGACCAGTCCGTCACATTGCGCGTTTTGCCCCGAATAGGCCGAGCATTGCGTGCCGTCCAGGTTGGAGTCGCTGTAGATCAGGTTGAGGTCGATGCCCATAAAGGGGCGTGAGAACTTGATGGACCAGTCATTGAAGGCGCGCACGCTCCCGCCTTCGGCAATCGATACCGGGGTGCCGAGCTGGTGGGTGGTGTATTTCATGCTCACGCCAATGCCGAAGGGCTGATTGACGCCCAGGTCGGCAAACAGGGTGGTGTCCTGTCGATCCGGGTCATTGCTGAAGGCCGCGCCGAAACGGGTGCCCAGAATGGTCAGCCCGGCATAGAACTGCTGGCTGTCGAGGGGGCTGAGTGAGGGGTAGCTGTAGTGAATCATCCCCAGTTCATAGCTCAGGGTCTGATCGAGCGGGTGCTTGTAGCCCATGTAAGTGTCGACTTCGAGGTTGGTGCCGGGCTTGATGCCCATGGTCGGCGCCCATTGGCCGACGTACCAGCCGCTGTCGTGGGTCAGGTCCAGGCCGCCGTGGAAGGTGGAGCCGGCACTGGTGGGTTTGACCAGGCCCTGAGCCATGCTGCGGCTGGGTTGAGTGGCCAGTTTGAGGTCGAAGTCCCCCAGCTCGCGGGAGAAAACGTGTGCATCAACTAACGTACTGGTCAACAGGGTGCTGGCCAGCATGAATGCCCGGGTGAGCATGGTTCCCTCCTGTATGGGCTCAGAGGCTTGATCTAGAGGCCTTAGAGGATACGGGTACGCGTCGGCCACAGGGTGCCGTTGGTCGATTTTTCGAAGATGGGGCGAAGCAGGAGAGGAGAGCTCGGTAGTCCTAGCGCTTTGTGGGCAAAGCGCAAGAGGACCAGGTCATGCGAGGGGTATTACTTTTTGCCGAGCGTGATCTGCTTGGACGGGCCGAACGTTTGACCGCTGACGCCTTTATCAATTTGCTGAATTTCGCCACCGGACTTCAGGAAGGCGGCAATTTGTGCATTGATAGAATCACTGGTTTCAACAGCAGGAGCTGGCTTTGCTTTGCTGGCGGATGCTTTTACACGCATGGCGGCTATTGACCTGTAGAAAATAACTTGGCCAGCGATAATACCTGAAACGCTTGACAATTGCTTGTTAAATATCGGCGTAAAATAATTATCGGCGCCGCTGATAATTATCGCGAACGGCTTATTAACCCGCTAACTCGCTGTTTTAATTCATAACAGCCGGGCATTTTTTAGCCTTGGGTTGCCACCGTGGAGTGGCTGCGCACTGACGAGCGGCAGCCGGAAATGCCAGCACATACCGCTAAATCAGGCGTGGCACAGATTTTTTCAGGCCTGGACGGTGCCGCTTCGGTGTGCCCGCCCAAACTCGGGTAGAATGCCGCCCACGTAATGAGGGTATTGGACATGGCTTTAATCGGTCGCTACAACAGTTTGCAAGTGGTTAAACACACTCACTTTGGTTTGTATCTCGATGGCGGGGCTGACGGGGAAATCCTGTTACCCAATCGTTATATTCCCAAAGATATTCCCAGTGAAGATGAAGATTGGCTCAACGTATTTGTTTATTTAGACAGCGATGACAAGTTAATTGCCACCACTGAAAAACCAAAAGTTCAGGTGGGTGAGTTCGCCAGTCTTAAAGTGGTGGAAGTTAATAGCATCGGCGTTTTCCTGGATTGGGGCTTGCCCAAGGATTTGCTGCTGCCGTATTCGGAAGAAAAACGCCAGATGAAGGCGGGCGAATACGTGGTGGTGCATGTCTATCTGGACAAACACACGCGTCGTATTACGGCCACTGCGCGTCTGGATCGCTACCTGGATAAAACCCCTGCCAACTATCAAGTGGGTCAGGAAGTCGACTTGCTGGTGGCTGAAGCCACTGACATGGGTTTCAAGGCAGTGATCAACAACAAGCACTGGGGCTTGATTCACAAGAATGAAATCTTCAAGTTCATGCGCGCAGGCAAGCAAGAGAAAGGCTTCATCAAAGAGATTCGCGCCGATGGCAAGATCAGCCTCAGCTTGCAGCCCGTCGGTCAAGAAGCCGCCAGCAGCCTGAACTCCAAGATCCTCGGCAAGTTGCGTGAACATGATGGCGTGCTCCCGGTGAGCGACAAGAGTGCCCCCGAGTTGATCAGCAGCCTGTTTGGTGTGAGCAAGGGCAACTTCAAGAAAGCCATCGGCTCGTTGTACAAGGAAGGCAAGATTACGATCCACCCGGACCGTATCGAATTGATCTGATCCACCTGCCAAGAGGGCTGTCGAGATGAGGAAAAGTGTTTGGGCGTACAGCGGCGTATTACTGGCTTTTCTGATTCTCGACGGCCTTTGGTTGGGTGTGCTCATGAGCTCCACCTATAAAGAGCTGTTCGGCCCCCTGATGCTGGCATCTCCCAATTGGGGGCCGGCAGCCGTGTTTTACTTGTTGTATGTGGCGGGCGTGGTGTTTTTTGTCGTGCGCCCGGCGCTGGCCCAGGGCAGTGCGCGCAGGGCGGCGGTCACCGGCGCGTTTTTCGGGTTGATCGCCTACGGCACCTATGACATGACCAACTGGGCCACCCTCAATGGCTGGTCGGCGCAGTTGGCGTTGATGGACATGGCCTGGGGGACGCTGTTGACCTGCCTGGCCTCACTTTCAGGTTATTGGACTGCTCGCAAAATGGCCGCGTGATGCACGTGGTGGCCCGACGCGTTTGTTGATGGATCCAGGGTGTTGATATGAGTGATTCGCGGCGGCCTACGGATTCGTTTGCCTTGCAAGTGATGCTGGGCCTTTGTTTGATCTGGGGCGTGCAGCAAGTGGTCATCAAAATGGCCGCTCCCGATATTGCGCCCGTGATGCAGGCGGCTGCCCGCTCGGGCATTGCGGCATTGCTGGTGGGTGTGCTGATCTGCTGCAAAGGCGGCTGGAGCCAGATGCCCTCCACGTGGCGCGCCGGTTTGCTGGCCGGCAGCTTGTTCGGTCTGGAGTTTTTCTTCATTGCCGAAGGTCTGCAATTGACCAGCGCTGCGCATATGTCGGTCTTCCTTTACACCGCCCCTATCTTTACTGCCCTGGGTGTCAACTGGTTGTTGCCCAGTGAGCGCTTGCGCCCGTTGCAGTGGCTGGGGATCTTCCTCGCGTTCCTCGGCATCGTGTTTGCTTTCGCGGGCGGCGTGTCGTTGGCCGACATGGACCGCAACATGCTGCTGGGCGATGCCTACGGGATTTTGGCCGGCATGGCCTGGGGTGCGACGACGGTGGTGGTGCGGGGCTCGCGACTGTCTGAAGCGCCGGTCACCCTGACGCTGTTTTACCAATTGATGGTCGGCTTTGTCGGGTTGTTGGTGATCGCGGCAGCCAGTGGCCAGATCAGCCACGTCAGCCTCAGCACCGTGGCGGTGGCCAGTGTGCTGTTTCAAGGGCTGGTGGTGTCGTTTTTCAGCTATTTGGTGTGGTTCTGGATGCTCAAACGTTATCTGGCGTCCAACCTGGCGGTGTTCTCGTTCATGACCCCACTGTTTGGCGTGACCTTTGGCGTGCTGGTGCTCGACGAACCGCTGAGTTTCAATTTTGTCGTGGGTGCCATTCTGGTGCTGTTCGGTATCACATTCGTCAGTGCCGAGCAGTGGTTGCGTCGGCGTCTGCGCACGCTGCTGGGCCATTGACCGATGGCATCGCCGGCCGCGGAGTCGGTGGCTGCAACATGGCGTAATGCCTTCAGTGCAACTTGCTGCCCCTGCATGAGTCAGAGTGGTGCGAGATTAGCCTAAAGTTCATTGACTTCGGGCAAGCATTGCGTAGGACTTAGGACTATTATCTGTACGAAGCGACCAAAGATTGAAGGTCGCCGTTGTCACCCCAAGGGGGATCTATGAAAGACAAACTGCAAAGCTGGCTCCATGACGTGGGCGTAGCGCTGGGCCTGATTGAGCCGCCGCTGCAACCTGTGCCGATTCCTGTCGACGAACCGCGTCGCCGCCCGCAACGCCGCCGCTAAGCACACGCCTGCGCTCGACGCAGGGGTTGGCTGTCTTGAAAAAAACGGGAGCGACCTCCGTTGTCGCACCCGCTGCCGTTGGTATTGAGCCAAACACATTCATTACCTTGCGTCGGATACTGGGGGCAGGGCGGCCGTAGGCTGACCCGTACGAAACCCTCCCCGAGAACGACCAGGCCGTAGCTGATCGGCGTCTTGGCACGCAGGCCCTCCTTGTAAAAAACACCCGCGCTGTAATAAAACCCAGGCTCATGTGGCTGATGGTGCATGAACCGCTGGCCTGTTTCCTGTAAAAAAGCGCCGAGTAACGGCGCCCGCGATTCACCCGATCCGCGATCTGCTGAATGCACAGCGCTATCCATCCTGAAGAGTTTTTGCCCCATGTCCCGAGCCCAATGCCCTCGTTGCTTGCGCCCCCAATCCCACTGTCTGTGCGAACTGATCCCACAGCTGGACAGTCGCACCCGGGTCTTGCTGTTGCAGCACCCGAGCGAAGTCAACCATGCCCTCAACACGGCACGCCTGGCCGCGCTGGGGCTGAAAAACGCCGAACTGCGGGTCGGTGAAACATTTGACGATCTGGACGTGCTGCTCAACCCGCCGGGTTATCAGGCGCGGCTGTTATTTCCGGGGGACGATGCGCAGTTGATCGAACCGCCATCGTCTTCAGAGGACAGTCAGCCGTGGTTACTGGTGGTGCCGGACGGCACGTGGCGCAAGGCGCGCAAGCTGCTGCACCTCAACCCGCTGTTGGCGCAACTGCCGCGGGTGACGCTGGCGCCAGGGGCTGTGTCGCGGTATCGCTTGCGCAAGGCGCCAGGGCCAGGGGCGCTGTCCACGCTGGAAGCCATTGTGCAAACCCTGGACATTCTTGAAGCCCCCGACGCTTTCACGCCCCTGCTGCGCCCGTTTGAAGCATTGATCGAGGGGCAGATTGCAGCCATGGGCCACGACACCTTCCAGCGTAACCATGGGCAGACTTAATCAGGTGCGGTCGAGGGCGAGGGCGTGTCAGGGCTTTTCGAGGGTTTTTTGCCGCAGGATATAAAGGCTGACCAGCACGGCGCTGAGCAGCATGAAACCGCGCGCCCAAGGCAGCGGCACCAGGTAGCACGACACGCCAATGCTCAACCACATCAAACCGATGGCATAGACTTTGCCTTTGAGCGGGATGCCGTTGCCGTCCAGGTAATCGCGTATCCACGGCCCCAGTCGCGGGTGATCCACCAGCCACTGATAAAAGCGCGGGGAGCTGCGGGCGAAACAGGCGGCGGCCAATAGCAGAAACGGCGTGGTGGGTAAAACGGGGAGGAAAATACCGATAACCCCCAGCGCTACACTCAGCCAGCCGATGGCGAACAGTGTGTAGCGCAGCAACCGGGGCCGGTTGCCGGGTAAGGGGTTAATCACTGATCTCTCAGTGATGGCGAGGCTTGAGAATCGCCGGTTTTTCGTCAGGGGCCTGGCACAACAGGTACAGGGCGGTCAGCGCTTCGGGGATCTGAACGATCATGTCGTCCATCAGGTTAGCGTCCTTGGCGATGTCTTCGAACTCCGGTTGCTCGTCGAACAGGCCCGAACCCACCATGATCGGCAGCAGCATCTCGCTGACTTCATCTTCAGCGGTTTCAAACCAGGCTTCTTCACGCATGAAGACACCTTCCATGAAGCCGATGCACCAGCCGCGCAGCTCGGAATCGTCCGGATCATCGCCCAGGTCCAGGTCGCAGGGCAGCTCGAACTCTTCGTCCGACGCCAGTTGGCGGGCGATGTGAGCCTTGAGCAGAACCAGTGTGGTTTCGATTTCTTCGCGCTGGGCATCGTCTTTGTACTGCGGCGACTCGGAGAAAACGGCGTCGATCCACTCGCGCTCCGGGACTTCCTCGGCGCAAATGGAGAGGGCGGTCAGAAAGCCGTGGGTGGCCACGTAGTCCAGCGCCTCGTCATGCAGATCGTCAGCGTCGAGGAAGACTTGCAGGCGGGTTAGTTGCTCAGCGAAGGACATTAGGACTACCTAGAAAATATACGATGCCGAATTCTAGGCTTTCTTGAGCCCGCAGGCCAGCCGCAGGGCGCATTTGCCATCACTTCCCGGTGATCGGTCATGCAATCACAAGGCCCTGCGCAGTAGAGCGCTCGGGTATACTGCCGCGTTTTGTGATGCCCTGCGCTGGATGCAGTGCGTCCCGCGCTGTGTGCCCGGGCCCTTGAACAGGCCCGAGGCCGCGCCGGACGCCCCGCGTGCGCAGGGGTGTTTCAGCGATTTCTGGAGTTTCTATGCTCGAACAGGCTCAACGCGTACTCAAAGACATCTTCGGCTACGACAGTTTCCGTGGCCGTCAGGGTGACATCATTGAGCGCGTGGCCAGTGGCGGCGACGCGTTGGTGCTGATGCCCACCGGCGGCGGCAAATCCTTGTGCTTCCAGGTCCCGGCCTTGTTGCGTGATGGTTTGGCGGTGGTGGTGTCACCCTTGATCGCCCTGATGGACGATCAGGTTGCCACCCTTGAAGAACTCGGTGTGGCAGCCGCTTCACTGAACTCGACGCTGAGCGCCGAGCAGCAGCGTGACCTGGCCAACCGCATCAAGCGTGGCGAAGTGAAAATGCTCTACCTGGCGCCCGAACGCCTGGTGCAGCCGCGCATGATGGCGTTTTTGCAGAGCCTTGATATCGCGCTGTTCGCCATCGACGAAGCCCATTGCGTGTCCCAGTGGGGCCATGACTTCCGCCCGGAATACCTGCAATTGGGCCAGTTGGCCGAGATGTTTCCCCAGGTGCCGCGCATCGCCCTGACCGCCACCGCCGACAAGCGTACCCGTGAAGAAATCGTCACCCGCCTGCACCTGCAAAACGCCGAGCGGTTTCTGTCGAGTTTTGACCGCCCGAACATCTTTTACCGCATCGTGCCCAAAGAGCAGCCGCGCAAGCAGTTGCTGGCATTTCTCTCCGAGCGGCGCAGTGATGCGGGCATTGTGTATTGCCTGTCGCGCAAAAAAGTGGATGAAGTCGCTCAGTTTCTCTGTGATCAGGGCTTCCCGGCACTGCCTTATCACGCCGGATTGCCCAGCGAAACCCGTGCAGCGAACCAGAAGCGCTTCCTGAACGAGGAAGGGCTGATCATGGTGGCGACCATCGCGTTCGGCATGGGCATCGACAAATCCAACGTACGTTTTGTCGCGCACCTGGATTTGCCCAAGTCCCTTGAGGCGTATTACCAGGAAACCGGCCGCGCCGGTCGTGACGGTTTGCCGGCCGATGCATGGATGGCTTATGGCCTGCAAGACGTGGTGATGCTCAAGCAAATGCTGCAAAACTCCGAGGGCGACGAGCGCCACAAGCGTCTTGAACATCACAAGCTCGATGCCATGCTCGCCCTGTGTGAAGAAACCCGCTGCCGCCGTCAGACACTGCTGGCCTATTTTGATGAAGACATGCCGCAACCTTGCGGGCATTGCGACAACTGTGTCGATGGCGTGCAAACCTGGGACGCCACCGAACCGGCGCGGCAGGCGTTGTCGGCGATTTATCGCACGGGGCAGCGTTACGGCACCGGTCATTTGATCGACGTGTTGCTGGGTCGCGACAATGAAAAGGTTCGCAGTTTCGGCCATCAGCATTTGTCCGTATTCGGCGTCGGCAAAGATCGCTCTGAAGGCGAGTGGCGCACCTTGTTCCGACAGCTGGTGGCCCGTGGTCTGGCTGACATTGATATCGAGGGCTACGGCGGGTTGCGCCTGAGCGACAGCTGCCGGCCGTTGCTGCGCGGGGAAGTGACCCTTGAACTGCGCCGCGAACTCAAGCCGCAAACCACGGTGCGCAGCAGTTCTGCCAGCCCGGCCAGTCAGCTGGTGCGTGGCGAAGAGCGCGAACAATGGGAAGCACTGCGGGCCTTGCGCCGCAAGCTGGCCGAAGAACACGGCGTGCCGCCTTACGTCATCTTCCCCGACTCAACCTTGCTGGAAATGCTGCGCAGCCAGCCCACCTCGTTGTCCGACATGGCCAAGGTCAGCGGCATTGGTGCGCGCAAGTTGGAGCGTTACGGCGAGGCGTTCCTTGAGGTGCTGGGCGGTCAGGCCGAAGCGCCGAAAGTGGTGGCCGATATTCGCCACGAGCTGATTAGTCTGGCGCGCGCAGGCATGACGCCGATGCAGATCGCCGGTCAGTTGCAGTGTTCTGAAAAGAATGTTTACACAATGCTGGCCGAAGCCATTGGCCGTCAGGAACTCTCGCTTGAGCAGGCGCTGGACCTGCCAGAAGCGCTCATGGAAGAAGTCCAGGACGCGTTCCTCGACGGTGAAGGTGAGCTGCCGAGCGTGGCCAGCATCGCTGAGCAATTCAAAGGCCGCGTGCCGGAAGGTGTGCTGTATTGCGTGCGCGCTGCCTTGCAATCGGAGTTTGAAATTTAAATCAAATCGCGATAGGTAACGTTTCAGTGACTTCAGGGTCTTGCCTATTGACAAGCTCCATGCTTAGCTGGCTAACAATTAGTTTCACTCTATTTCAGTCTAATCATTGAGTTTTTTATGCCTTTAACCGATCAACACCGTTTCGGTATGCAACTGGCCCAAATGTCTCGCGGTTGGCGTGCCGAATTGGATCGGCGCCTCGCGGGTCTGGGGTTGTCGCAGGCGCGCTGGCTGGTGCTGTTGCACCTGGCCCGTTTTGAAGGAGCGCCCACTCAGCGTGAATTGGCGCAAAGCGTTGGCGTCGAAGGGCCAACACTGGCGCGTTTGCTTGATAGTCTTGAAGCCCAAGGCCTGGTGCAGCGCCATGCGGTGATGGAAGACCGGCGGGCGAAAAAAATCGTTTTGAGTGAAACCGCACGGCCGTTGATCGGCCAGATTGAGGCCATTGCTTCGGCCCTGCGCCAGGAGTTGTTCGTCGGCATTAGCGAAGAAGAACAACGCATCTGCATGCGGGTGCACAAGCGCATCCTCGACAACCTCGAAAAAAACTGAGCAGTTGCCTTCCCTGCAGGGGCCGGCACCGTCTGCGCCAGCCCCCGCAATACAGACCTTAGAACGTCTGCCCCAGATTCAAATACAGCGCCTTCTGATCATCATCGTTAAAGCCATAGCTGAAGTTGAGCGGGCCCAGCGGTGTGTCGAATCCGATAAAGACGCTGGCTGCATTGATGTAACCGCTGTCGAATTCATTGTCGTTGTTCCAGGCGCGCCCGCGCTCCAGCGAGGCACCCGCGTACAAGGGGAAATCAAACGGCAAGTACGAGCGCGGCGTCAGGCGGCGGTAGTAGACGGCGCGCATCAGGCTGATGTTTTGCCCCGAGAGGGCGTCCTGACGAAACCCTGACAGTTGCCGGGCGCCGCCCAGCAGGAAGCTGGAAGTCACCACTTCAGCCTTGTCCAGCGTGCGGCCGTAGCGGCCACCCAGAATCCAGGTGTTGGGCCCGGCGCTCAGCGCTTTGTCCAGATGGAATTCCCACTGGCGGTAACGATCGTCCGAGCCCAGCGCCGGGTCGAACTGACGCACGCTCAGGCCAATGTCTTCGCCTTCATGGGGGAAGTACACGTTATCCAGCGAGTCAAATGAGTACTTAATGTCATAGAAGCCTTCGTTGAAGCTGGTGCTCGGCAGATCGCGTTCGCCAATTCTCACGTCCGCTTTACCCCATGCTTCACCAACGCCCAGACGGATCTCACCGCTGTTGCCGATTTGACGTCCTAAATTCAGGCCAAAACCGTAGCGTTCCAGTCGGTATTCGGCGATCGGGTCGTTGTCCAGAATGGCTTCGACGTTCTGTGACTGTGCATGCAGGTAGGGGGCGACAAAGTACCGCGAGCCGGCGTCCAGCGGTTGGTAGAACTCGCTGTAAAGCTCTTGCTGATCGCCGATCTGCACCCGGGTCAGCCATTCGGCGCCCAAGGTGTTGATGCCGTTTACCCGGTAACTGGCGCCGATGTTGAAGGCGCTGTCGCCGCGCATGTCGTCGGATAGGTTAAGCCCCAACCGCAGGTAGTCGGTGCCGCTGCGTTTGCCGCGCGCGCTGATGACCAGGGTTCGCTCTTTGCCCTTGTGCACCACGCGGTACTGCACTTGTTCGAAGTAATCCAGCCCGTACAGCGTGCCCATGTCCCGTTGCAAACGGCCCAGATCCAGCGGCTCACCCACAGGTTGGCGGATATAGTAGCGAATCACCGAGTCGCCAATTTTCGAATCGTTTTCGATCTTGATGGCGGTGATGACCGGGGTGCGCTCTTCAGGGGCACGCGCCGCATTGAGCTGGGCATCGGAAGGTTGGCGCAAACCGCTCATGCGGTTGGCCAGAACCTGGGTGGCGCGGTAGCCGGCGTCGATGATTTCCTGCGAGCGGCCAAAGTCCGTCACGCCATAACTGGCCAGCGCGGGCTGGATCAGGATGTCGTTCGGGGTCAAGGAGGCCAGTTGCACTTCGGAGTTGCTGCGGGTCATCAGCGTGATGGATTGATTGAGGATGTCGAATACCGTGTTCAGTTGCTTGCGGCCGCGTAATGGCGTGCCGATGTCGACCACGATCACAAGGTCAACCCCCATTTCGCGGGCGACATCCACCGGGATGTTGTCGACCATGCCTCCGTCCACCAGCAGTTGCCCGTTGATCTCGACCGGGGCGAACACGGCCGGGATCGACATGCTGGCGCGGATCACTTGCGGAAGATGGCCTTTGCGAAATACCACTTTCTCGCCGTTGACGATGTCAGTGGCGACGGCGCGAAACGGGATCGGCAGCTTGTCGAAATCGCGCACATCACTGCTATGTGCCAGCAGGCTTTCAAGCAGCAATGACAGGTTTTGCCCCTGAATCACACCGAGCGGCAGGCCCAGGCTGCCATCGTCACGGAAACTCAGTTTTTGCTTGACCAGAAAGTCGCGGTCATCCTGTTTGCGCCGGAATGGCACGTCCTCGCGCGCCGGTGCGTCGGACAGGGCCTCTTGCCAGTCGATGCCCAGAGCGAGCTTTTCCAGCTCTTCAATCTTGTAACCCGAGGCATAGAGCCCGCCGATCACAGCGCCCATGCTGGTGCCGGCGATGGCATCAATGTGGATACCTTGCTCCTCCAGCGCCTTGAGCACACCGACGTGGGCCAGGCCGCGTGCGGCGCCGCCCGAGAGCACGAGCCCGATTTTCGGCTGCGTTTTTTCGGCGGCAAACAGCATCAGTGGGCACAGGCAAAGCAGTAAACAACAGAGCAGGCGGCGCATCGTGAATCTCTGGGCAAGCGACAAAGGCGGCTATTATAGCGGCGCCTTTCTTTCCACGAGCTTTCGAAATCATGTCAGTCAACAAGCCGCACATTGTCATCACCTATTGCACCCAATGCCAATGGCTGCTGCGCGCCGCGTGGCTGGCCCAGGAGCTGCTCAGCACCTTTGCAGACGATCTGGGGCGTGTGGCGCTGGAACCCGGCACGGGTGGGGTATTTCGCATCACCTGTGACGGCGTGCAGATCTGGGAGCGCAAAGCCGACGGGGGCTTCCCGGAGGCCAAGGTACTCAAGCAGCGGGTGCGGGACCAGATTGACCCGCAACGCGACCTGGGGCACAACGACCGGGTTCAGTGAGCGGCGTCGAGTTTTACCTTGGCCGGGGCAGGGCTGCTGGCCAGGCGGCTGGACACCACAATCGCGATGATGATCAGCGCACCGCCCAGCAACATGCGCAGGGTCGGGGTTTCGTGGAACAACAGCCACGCCAGCGTGATGCCATACACCGGCTCTAACGCGAACACCACTGCTGCCGTGCGGGCCTTGATCACCGCGAGGCTGGCCACGAACAGGCTGTGGGCAACGCCGGTGCACAGCACGCCGAGCAGCCCGATCCACAGCCAGTCGAGCGGGCGAACGGCGCTCAGTTGCGGCGCGGCAAACGGCAGCAGGCACAGGGCAACCACAGCGTTCTGCCACATGGCCGCCTGCACGGCGGGGACGCGCCCGGCATTGGCGCGGTTGTTGAGGGACAACAATGAAAACGTCAGGCCGGAGGCGATGGCCCACAGCAGGCCTTCTGTGGCCTGACTGGCCAGGTCAAAACTGGGGGTGACCAGAATCAGCCCGACGCTGACCAACATCACCAGCACCCCTTCGTTGAAGCGAATGCGCTCGCGAAAAATCAACCCTTCGAGCAACACGGTAAAGGCCGGAAAACTGGCAAAGCCCAGCGTGGCAATGACAACCCCGGCCACTTTGACCGCGACGAAAAAACTCACCCAGTGTGCCGCCAGCAGCCCTCCGCTGATCAGCAGGCTGCGGGCGTCTTTGAGCGTCAGTGAATACCAGCGCGTACGTCTGGACAGGGCGGCAAAGCCGGCGAGGGCGATGACTGCAAAGCCGGCGCGTCCCAGCACAATCACAGCGGCCGAAGCCGCCGCGAGTTTGCCGAATACGCCGGTCAGGCCAAACATCAATGCGCCGATATGCAAGGCGCCCAGAGCAGTACGCGGAGTCATCACAGTCCTTGAGTGGTATGAGGCATGGCGTGCAGTCTAGAGCGTCGGGCGAGCCGTTGTCTGTCGCGAAACGGCGATCAATTGTCGTCAGGCTCGCGGCGCAATGCGCGGGGGGATGCGCCGAACTCGCGCAGCATGGCAGCCGCAAAGGCGCTTTGTGAGCCATAACCGACGCGGCTGGCCACGTCACCCACTGCCAGCGAGGTCTGGCGCAGCAGGTGCAGCGCGTGGCGCAGACGGCGCTGGCGTACATATTCCATGGGTGTTTGTCCGCATTCGCTGATAAAGCGACTGTGCAAGCGGGCGCACGACAAATCTGCTACTTGCGCCAGATCCGCCACTTGTAACGGGTAAGCCGCATGCTGGTCGATGTAGGCATCAAGCCTGGCAAAAGGCAGGTGTGCACGGGGGCTCTGCGCGGGCGTGTTCAAACTGGCGAGCAACAGGATCGCCCCTTGCCGGGCGATCAACGGGTCCGCGACCGGGCTGGCGGCGAGCCACTGCACCAATTGCTCCTGGCGCGGGTCAAGGGTGTGTTGGCCCGCGGTGCCCAGCAGCCGTCGGCTGGCCTCGGCGTGGCTGCCCAGCGTGTCTTTCAGCCATTGCTCGTCAGGCACATCCAGCACCAGGCAGCGACTGCCGTGTGCGCTGTCGCACGCATGGTGAGCACCGGCAGGGATCACCATGACGTGCTGCTGGCGCAACAGGCTGGCGCGGCCCTCGATTTCAAAATCGAGGGCGCCGGACACATTGATCACCAGTTGCGCATGGTCATGGACGTGAGCAATCACGTCTTCACGGTAGTGGCGCAGCGAAAGAATGTGCCCCATGCAGACCTCTGATCAATGCCGCCAGAAGGCCGGGATGCACAGCACGAACACGGTAATGATCTCCAGTCGCCCCAGCAGCATGCCCAGCGACAAGATCCACTTGGCCGCATCGGGCAGGCTGGCGAAGTTGCCGGACGGGCCAATGGTTTCGCCCAGCCCCGGCCCCACGCCGGACACCGTGCTGGCTGCGCCGGTCAAGGCGGTCATCCAGTCCAGCCCCAGCAGCGACAGCGCCAGTGCAATGACGCAGATGGTGATGGCAAAAAAGAACGAAAACGTCAGAATCGAGCGTACGATTTCTTCGTCGAGCCGATGGCCGTTGTATTTCTGTTTGATGACGGCGCGCGGGTGAATCAACTGATTAAGGTTGGCCTTGAGCAGGATGTACGCGACCTGAAAGCGGAAAATCTTGATGCCGCCTGCTGTCGAGCCGGAACAGCCGCCGATAAAGCCCAGATAGAAAAACAGCATCAGGGAGAAATTGCCCCACAGGCTGTAGTCGCCCAGCGCAAAACCGGTGGTCGTAACCACTGACGTCACGTTCAGCGCCACGTGACGGAACGCTTCCCACCACGGCATCTGGGTGGTCCACCACAGCCACGCACTGAGCACCAGCCACGTCACCACCAACAGGCCAAGCAGGCCTTGCACTTGCTGATCCTTGATCAATGCCTTTCGGTGACCGCGCAGTGTGGCGACATAGAGCGTAAACGGCAGGCTGCCCATGATCATGACGCCGATGGCCACCCAGTGCACCGCCGGTTGCGACCATTTGGCCAGCGACTGATCGGAGGTCGAGAACCCGCCGGTGGAAATGGCTGACATCGCATGGTTGATTGCATCGAACACGCTCATCCCGGCCCACCAGAATGCGAGGCTGCCGATGATCGTAATGCCGACGTAGGTCGCCACAATCAGGCGCGCCACCATGTGGGAACGTGGCATGACTTTTTCGGAGCGGTCCGAGGACTCGGTCTGGAACAGGCGCATGCCACCGATGCGCAGCAACGGCAAGATCGCCACCGCCATGCCGATAAACCCGATGCCGCCGAGCCAGTGCAGCATGGAACGCCACATCAGAATGCCGGGTGACAGGGTGTCCAGGCCGCTCAGGACAGTGGAGCCGGTGGCGGTGATGCCGGACATGCTTTCGAAGAACGAGTCGGTGTAACTGATGTGCTGGGTGAGCAAAAACGGCAGCGCGGCAAAGATGCACACGATGACCCAACTCGACACCGTCAGCAGGTACATGTCACGCGGGCGCAGGTGCACTTGCTCGGGACGGCCCGGTAGTACCAGCGCAAGACCGGCGACGAAGGTAATCAGGCTGGCCCACAGAAAGGACGGCAGATCGCCCAGATGGTCATAAATGACCAGGGTGAGCATGGGCACGGCCATGCTGATTGCCAACGTAATCAGGAAGATGCCGATTACAAAACCGATGATGCGTAGAGTCGGCAACGCCATGAAGTCAGCTCGGGCATGAAAGAGGGGCGCCATTCTACCTGTGGGTCTGGCTATGTAAACCGCCAGACATTGAGGAGATACCGTTAGAATAGCCGCACATTTTCTTCAGGAGGTGGCCAATGGAGGCTCTCGACGCTTTGCTCAATCGTGTTTCTGCCCCGCGCCTGGTTGAACCGGCGCCCACGGCCGAGCAACGTGACGTACTGTTTGCGGCCGCCCTGCGCGCGCCGGATCATGGGCAATTGCGCCCTTATCGGTTTTTGAGCATCGAAGGCCAGGCGCGCAACCGTTTGGGTGAGGTTCTGGCGCAGGCCGTGCAGGCCCAGGGTGGCGAAGTGACCGAGGCTGCGCTGGATAAAGCACGTGCCATGCCGCTGCGCGCGCCGTTGGTGGTGGTGGTGATTGCACGCTTGCAGGATCACTTCAAAGTGCCCAAAACCGAGCAGTTGATTACCGCTGGCTGCGCGGCGCACGCCATTGAGCTGGCGGCCTATGCCCAAGGCATTGGCGCCGTGTGGCGCACGGGCGAGTTGTCCCATGCCCCGTTGGTCACCGCCGCGTTGGGCTTGCAAGCAGGCGAAGAAATTATCGCGTTCCTGTACCTCGGCACACCGCTCAAAGAAATGCGCGATGCGCCCAAGGTCGATACGGCCGAGTATGTCCAGGTGTGGTCAGCTGCCAACTGATCGCCAGCCCCCTCGCTGAGGGGGCGGCGCAGGGCTGCGTCACAGGTTGCCGTCGGGGACGAGCGGCAACTCCAGCGTGGCAATAAACCCGCCTTCTGGATGGTTGGCCACCATCAGTCTTCCGCCATGCCGTTCGGCGGCGCGCCGGGCGATGGCCAGTCCAAGGCCATGGCCGGCGGCCGCCTGACCGGGCGCGCGAAAGAACGGCTCGCCCAGTTGAGCCAGGTGCTCGGGTGCCACTCCAGGGCCGTGATCGCGCACGCTCACGTTGATGTGTTCCCCTTCCCGATACGCCCTCAACTCAATCGGCTGGCCCGGCGGGTTGAAGCGTTGCGCGTTACGCAGCAGGTTATCCACCGCGCGCTCAATCATGGTGGGCCAGCCTGTCAGGCTCAGCCCCGGCTCTGCCGCCACCTCAACCCGTTGCTCCGGTGCGCTCAGCGCCGCGTCTTTTTGCAGGTTATGCAGCAAGGGGTTGAGGTCAACGTGCTCGGCACTGGCCTGATCGGCGTCGACCCGGGCCAGCGTCAGGATTTCACTGATCAGGGACTCCAGCCTGTCACATTCACGGGTCAGGCGTGGCCATAGCTTTTCGCGTTCTTCGGGGCCCGCGCGTTCAGCCAGCGCCAATGCGATGCGCAGGCGCGCCAAGGGTGAACGCAGCTCGTGGGACACGTCGCGCAGCAGTTGACGCTGGCTGCTGATCAAACTTTGCAGGCGCGCGCCCATGCGGTTGAAGTCGGTGGCCAGTACGCCAAACTCGTCGCGCCGCGAAGCCAGTCGCGCCAGGCTGTTCTGCTGGTAGGTGGTTTGCCCCAAGTCATGCACGGCCACGCGCAGGCGGCTGAGCGGGCGGGTGATGGACAGGGTCACCAGCAGGCTGAAGAGGGTCAGCACCACCAGCGCAATGCCCAGCGCACTCAGCGGCCAGATCAGGCTTTGACGATGCCAGGCGTCCAGTTCGGGGTGCGGTATGCGGTAAATCAGCAGGTACGTGTCGGCCGTTTGCGGGCTGGTGTATTCGACGGTCAGGCGACGCCATGGCAGCGGGTCTTCACCCGGATGCTGGCGAGCCTCCCAGGCAGCCGCCCGGCGCGGGAAGGTGCCGCGCACCACGGGGTCGCCGCTTTCGTTCAGCACCTGCACGTCAATGTGATAGCGGCGCTTGCGCCGCTCAAGAAATTGTTGGGCAGCGTCTGCGCCCTGGGTCTCATAGCGCTGGGTCCATTCCTGGGCCAGATTTGAAATGCCGGGGTGACGGCTCAAAATCCACGCGTCCTGGTTGAGCATATGCCCCAGCAACAGTGACAGCCCGGCGACCAAGGCTATCGCCAGCCAAAAGCTGGCTAAAATGCGCCAAAACAGTGATCGCACGGTAGGTCCTCATCGTGACGTGAGTGAAACGCGCAAAGCCCAACGGCTGGGGGGCCGTTGGGCTTGGCAAGTGCGCGGATTATTGCGCTTTTTGGTCTTTCTGCGCTTTCCAGTCTTTGAACTCTTTCCACTCAGCCTTGCGTTCGGCGCGCTGCTTTTGCATCTCGTCGAAGCGTTTTTGCTGTTCTGGCTTGAGCAGGGCACGAATGTCCTTCTGGGTTTTTTCGTGCTTGGCTGCGATTTCGTCTTTCAGCGCTTTTTGATCAGCGGCTGGCAGTTTTTCCAGGTATTTGTCGACCAACTGTTTGCGTTCGTGCATTTGCTCGCCCATCAGCTTGCCGATTTGCTGGCGCTGTTCGCGGGTCAAGTCCAGTTGGCTGTAAGGTGCGTCGCCGCGACCATGGTGTTCACCGCCGTGACGTGGCCCCATTGGGCCTTCGCCACCGGGCATGGCCATTGCGACGGTTGGCAGTGCTGCAGCAAACATCAAAGCAATAAGCGTCTTACGCATGGTGTGTCTCCTTTTAGTACGTTCCGGTGAATCCGGATGCGCTCAGTTTAGGGAGATCAAGGTCAAGCGCTGTCAGCCAAGCGTAAAGCTTGAGTAAAGAGAGGGTTGCGTCGGGTTTACACGGGCGCGTCAAGCGCTATAGAAATACCCGCGGCTGCGCAGCGCCACAATGCGCGGGCGTCCGTCGGGGTGCGGGCCGATCTTCTTGCGCAGGTTGCTGACATGCATGTCCAGGCTGCGGTCATACAGCGTCAGTTTGCGGCCCAGCGCCAGTTGCGCCAGTTCCTGCTTGTCCAGCGGCTCACCCGGTTGGCGCAACAGGGCTTCGAGGATGCGGCTTTCGGAGACGGTCAGGGTGATGTCATGGTGATTGATGGTGACCACGCCGCGCATCGGGCTGAAGCACAGGTCGCCCAGCTCCATCTGGCTCGACGCGGGCGCCGGGTGGCTGCGGCGCAGCACGGCACGCAGGCGGGCGGTCAGTTCCCGTGGGTCGCACGGCTTGGCCAGGTAGTCATCGGCCCCCAGTTCCAGCCCCAGAATGCGGTCCAGCGGCTCGCCTCGCGCCGAAAGCATCAGCACCGGCAAGTCGGGGTGGTCGTTGCGCAATTGTTTGAGCAGCTCCAGGCCGCTGCCGTCGGGCAGCATGACATCCAGGACCACGGCGTCAGGGCTTGATTCGCTCAACGCCTTGCGTGCGCTCAAGCCATCGTGACAGGCGCGCACGTGAAAACCTTCCTGGCTCAGCCAACTGGTCAGGAGTTCACACAACTCCTGGTCATCATCTATCAGTAACAGGTCGCTCATGACTCACTCTATTTATAGCCATTGCCGACGCTGTTTACGTCCGCCGCCGGCGAAGATACCGCAGAGTAGGGCCAATAGGGCAACTGCGCCACCAATCACAAACCACTGTTGCGAATCAGTCAGCAGTTTAAAACCGGGGTTGGAGGCGGTTTTGTCGAGCTGCTGCCTGAGCTGCTGGTTTTCCTTGCGCAGTTGCGTCAGTTGGCTGCTTTCACGTGAGGCGTCGGCATTTTTCAGGGCCTGACTCAGTTCGCCGCGCAGGCGTTCACTGTCGTCCAGGCGCTGTTGCAAGTCAGTGATGCGCGCGCCAGCACTCAATGAGAGCGGCACGGAATTATCGGGGGCGGGAGCGTCTTCAGCTTGGGCGAGGTGGCCCAGCGAGAACATGATCAACAGCACACACAGCAAACCTTGGCGCATCGCAACTCCTCATTCCTGACGGGATTCGGAGAGGTTGTCGGCCGTTGATCGGGAATAATGAGGCCAGAAACATGCAGCGAGCCGCGAAGGCGGCTTCGCTGCATATCAGGTTTAAGGCAGGACTTGCTTGAACGGTTTAACGATCACATGGGCGTACACGCCCGCTGCGATGTACGGATCGGCGTCGGCCCACGCCTGCGCGGCGCTCAGCGAGTCGAACTCGGCGACAATCAGGCTGCCGCTGAAGCCGGCCGCGCCCGGATCATTGCTGTCGATGGCCGGGTGCGGGCCCGCCAGGACCACGCGGCCTTCATTTTTGAGTTGCTGCAAGCGCTCAAGGTGCGCCGGGCGAGCCGCCAGACGTGCTTCAAGGGAGTTGGCGACATCAGTGGCAATGATTGCGTAGAGCATGTCAATCCTCGGTTTTGGAGGTTGGAGTGTCGGAATCATGCAGGTGGCGCGACAGGTAAATGCCCTGACCTACCAGGAACAGCACGGTCAGGCCGAGGCTGCCGAAGACTTTGAAGTCGACCCAGATGCTTTGAAAGGTGAACGCCACGAACAGGTTGGCGGCCCCGCAGAACACAAAGAAGGCGATCCACGCCAGGTTCAGGCGCGTCCACACCGCATCCGGCAGGGTCAGGGCGTGGCCCATGACGCGTTTGATCAGCAGGGTGTTGCCAATAAAGTGGCTACCGGCAAACACCAGGGCAAACAGCCAATTCACCACGGGCGCTTTCCATTTGAGGAAGGTCTCGCTGTGGAACGCCAGCGTCAGGCTGCCGAATACCAGGCAGGCAATCAGCGTCAGCCATTGGCTTTTTTCGAGTTTGCGTTGTTTGAAAAACAGAATGCCGTACACCACCACAGAGCTGGCGATCAGCATGGCGGTCGCGCTGAAAATGCCGCCGAAGGTCAGGCTATGGCCGGCGATCTCTACGATGCGGGGTTCGATTTTGTAGACGATGAAAAACAGGAGCAGCGGGATGAAGTCGATGAATTGTTTCACAGTGGCAGCCAGAAGCAGGATGTGGCGGCATAATAACAAACATCAATGACAGCGAAAGCGTCAGCTAGAGGTTATTAAATTCCCGTGGAAATTGACTTGCATTGCCATAGCACAGCGTCTGACGGCGCTTTGGCGCCTGCGGTTCTGGTGGCGCGTGCGTACGAGAAAGGTGTGCGAGTCCTGGCCCTGACCGATCACGACACACTTGAGGGCCTTGATGAGGCCCGCACAGCGGCTCAGGCGCTGAACATGCAGCTGGTTAACGGCGTTGAACTGTCCTGCACCTGGGGCGGCGCCACGATTCATGTTTTGGGTTACGGTTTTGACGTGCAGGCCCCGGCGCTGGTGCAGGCCATTGCGGCGCTCCATGAGGGGCGTTGGCTGCGCGCCGAAGAGATCAGCCGCAAGCTGGCCCTTAAAGGCATGCCCGGCGCCCTCGAAGGCGCCCGCGCCATTCAGGCGGCGCTGGGTGACAGCGGTAATGCCCCGGCACGTCCGCATTTCGCTGATTTTCTGGTGGGCGCCGGTTACGTCAAGGACCGCGCCGAAGCGTTTCGCAAATGGCTGGGCGCGGGCAAGTTGGGCGACGTCAAGCAGCATTGGCCGACCCTGGAAGAGACCGTGGGCACCTTGCGGGCAGCCGGGGCCTGGGTCAGCCTGGCGCACCCCTCGCACTACGATTTCACCCGCAGCAAGCGTCGGCGTCTGATTGGCGACTATATTCAAGCGGGAGGTCACGCCATCGAGGTGGTCAATGGCTATCAACCCGCTGATCAAGTGGGCAGCCTGGCGATTCTGGCCCGTGAGTTCGGTTTGCTGGTGACGGCCGGCAGCGATTTTCATGGCCCGGGAGGCTGGTCTGAGATCGGCGAATACCGCCCGCTACCGGACGACCTGCCGCCTTTGTGGTCCCGTTTCAAACTGGACCCGCCCACAGCCAACGTCTGAACAGGTACACAACGTGAGTCAATTTTTCCAGATTCATCCGGAGAATCCTCAGCCGCGTCTGATCAAACAGGCGGTCGAGATCATTAAAAAAGGCGGTGTGGTGATTTACCCCACCGACTCGTCCTACGCGGTCGGTTGCCAGATGGGCGACAAGCATGCGATCGAACGCATCAAGCGCCTGCGTAATCTGGACGACAAGCACAACTTCACTTTGATGTGCAGCGACCTGTCCCAACTGGGCCTGTTCGCCAAGGTCGATACCGGCACGTTCCGCTTGCTCAAGGCCCATACGCCGGGGCCGTACACCTTCATTCTCAACGCCACCCGTGAGGTGCCGCGCCTGCTGCTGCACCCCAAGCGGCGTACCATCGGCATGCGTGTGCCCAGCCATCCGCTGGCCCTGGCCCTGCTGGCTGAACTGGACGAGCCGTTGATGAGTGTGACGTTGATTCTGCCGGGTGAAACCGAGCCGATGGAAGACCCGTACGAAATCCGCGATGCGCTGGAAAAACAGGTCGACCTGATCATTGATGGCGGTTTCGGTGGGCACAAAGCCAGTACCGTGATCAGCCTGGTGGATGACGAGCCGCAGGTGGTACGGGTCGGCTGTGGTGATCCGACGCCCTTTATGGTCGAGGCCTGATGTCTGACGTTGAAGTGATTGAACCGGTTGACCCGCAAGCCGATGCGCAGCAAGAGCTGCCGTTCGCCATGGTCTACGGCCAGGCCGTCATTGAAATGCCGCAAGACCTGTACATCCCCCCGGATGCGCTGGAGGTGTTTCTCGACGCGTTCGAAGGCCCGCTCGACTTGCTGCTGTACCTGATCCGCAAACAGAACATCGACATCCTCGACATCCCGGTGGCGGAAATCACTCGCCAGTACATGGGCTATGTCGAGCTGATGAAGACCGTGCGCCTGGAGTTGGCCGCCGAGTACCTGGTGATGGCAGCCATGCTGGCCGAAATCAAGTCGCGCATGCTGCTGCCGCGTTCGGCCGAGGTGGAAGAGGACGAGGGCGATCCGCGTGCCGAACTGATTCGTCGCTTGCAGCAGTACGAGCGTTTCAAAGCCGCGGCCGAAGGCATTGATGGCCTTGAGCGGGTAGGGCGCGACGTGTTTGTGCCCAAGCTTGACGCCCCCCAGGCCCGGGCGCGCAAGCTGGTGCCGGACGTGGCGCTTGAAGAGTTGTTGATGTCGATGGCCGAGGTGCTACGCCGCACCGACATGTTTGAAAGCCATCAGGTCAGCCGCGAGGCCCTGTCCACCCGCGAGCGCATGAGCGATGTACTGGAACGCCTGAAGGGCGGTGGCTTTGTGCCCTTTGTCGAGCTGTTCACGGCAGAGGAAGGGCGTTTGGGGGTGGTGGTGACGTTTATGGCCATCCTGGAGCTGGTCAAGGAATCCTTGATCGAGTTGGTGCAAAACGAGCCCTACGCGGCGATCCATGTGCGGGCGCGAGCCGAATAAAGAGCTGAAACCATGAATTTGACTGATCCCCGCGAGCTGGCCCCGTTGCTGGAGGCGTTTCTGTTGGCCTCGGGCAAGCCGCAAAGCCTTGAGCGTTTGTTTGAGCTGTTTGAAGAAGGCGAGCGCCCGGAACCGCCGGTGTTCAAAAAAGCGCTGGAACTGCTGCGTAAATCCTGCGACGGCCGGTCTTTTGAACTCAAAGAGGTGGCGTCCGGTTACCGCCTGCAAATCCGCGACACGTTTTCGCCTTGGGTCGGGCGATTGTGGGAAGAGCGGCCGCAGCGTTACTCCCGCGCCATGCTCGAAACCATGGCGCTGATAGCCTATCGCCAACCGATCACCCGTGGCGAGATCGAAGACGTGCGGGGCGTGGCGGTCAATAGCCACATCGTCAAAACCCTGCTCGAGCGCGAGTGGATTCGCGTGGTGGGTTATCGCGAAGTGCCGGGCCGTCCTGCGATGTTTGCCACCACCAAGGCATTTCTCGACCACTTCAACTTGAAAAACCTCGACGACCTGCCGCCGCTGGCCGAATTGCGCGAGCTGGAGCCCGACCCGATTCTCGATTTCGACGATGCGCCTGTGCCCGAGCACATTCAGGCATTGGCGGACGAAAGTGCCGAGCCCGAGGAGCCGAAGGACGAAACCAGCTTCCGTACCTTGCTGACGGAACTGGACTCCATGGAGGAAGGTCTGAAAATCGACTTTGACGACTTGCTGCGTGAGGACCTGGCCAAAGAGGCGTTCACGCCTGACGGTGCGGTTGAGCCTCAAGCCGCACCCGCCCTGCAGCCAAGCGATGCCGAGCAGGCGCGCAGCCAGTTGCTGGCGGCGGTGGCGGCGCTGGAGTTGCCGCCCGCGCTGAGCGACGAAGAGGCCGAAGCGAGGGCGCTGGCCGAAGCCATTGAGCAGGAGCGTCTCGAACGCGAAGAGTGATCCGGCCTCGCGCCCGCACGTTCTCACCGACAACACGTAACGGGAGCACAGCTGATGAGTTCAATCAAAGATCCCTGCATCGGCGTCTGCAAGTTCTGCGAGGACGTCTGTATCGGTTGCGGACGCACCCAGCGTGAAATCAAGGCCTGGAAAAAGCTCGACAAAGACGAAAAGCGAGCCGTGCTGGCGCAAGCCGACCTGCGTTTGCTCACGCTTGACGCCACCGGCCGGCGGAAAAAGAAATAGACCGGGCAGAACAGGCCCGGCCTTTGATGCGAAATACGCAAGATCAGCGTATGATTCTCGACCCTTTGGCGCGCAGTCGTGTGCCAAGGCCCATTTTCAACACTTCAGGCGCCCGCCTGAATTGACACACCGGGAGGTGCCCAGATGAGTGATTTAACCCCTAAAGACGACCAGGAAATTGGCCCAGCAGGCGAGAAACTGCAAAAAGTCCTCGCCCGTATTGGCGTCGGTTCGCGCCGCGACGTAGAGGCCTGGATCAGCCAGGGCCGGATCAAGGTCAATGGCAAGGATGCAACGCTGGGTTTGCGCGTTGACCTGCATGACGCCATTTCCATCGATGGCAAAGTGATCAAGCGCGAAGAGGCCGCCGAATCGGTGCGCCGCGTGATCATGTACAACAAGCCCGATGGCGAGATCTGCACCCGTGACGACCCGGAAGGCCGTCCAACCGTATTCGACAAGCTGCCGCGCCCTAAAGAAGGCCGCTGGATCAACATCGGCCGTCTCGACATCAACACCACCGGATTGCTGATGTTCACCACTGACGGTGAGCTGGCCAACCGCCTGATGCACCCGTCCTACGAAATGGACCGTGAATACGCGGTACGTGTGCGTGGTGAAGTGGATGACGAGATGATCGAGCGCCTCAAGGCGGGCGTGGTGCTGGAAGACGGCCCGGCGCGTTTTACCGACATCAAACAGGCACCGGGTGGCGAAGGTTTCAACCACTGGTACCACTGCGTGGTGATGGAAGGCCGTAACCGTGAAGTGCGTCGTCTGTGGGAATCCCAGGGGCTGGTCGTCAGCCGCCTGAAGCGCGTGCGTTTCGGTCCGGTGTTCCTGAACTCGGACTTGCCGATGGGTCGCTGGCGTGAAATGAGTCAGTACGAGGTGGATATCCTCAGTGCTGAAGTCGGCCTCACCCCGGTGGCCATGCCTGAGATGAACGCCAAGAGCAAAGACAAGCTTGAGCGTATGCAGCGCAAGTCGTCGCGTCCTGTGGCACGCGCTGATCGTGTTGCCCGTACCTTGCGCCCTGCCAACGGTGAGCCTGCTGCCCCGCGTCCTGCGCGTCAGCCGCACATTGAAGGCGAGCGTCCGGGTCGCCCGGCCCGTGACGAGGCCGCGCGTCCTGCACGCAAGCCTGCCGGTCGCACGGACCGTGTGCCGGCCGGTCGCGGTGCGCCGGTTGCCGAGCGCCCGAGCGAAGTGAACAAGCGCCCGACCAAGCCGTCCCGTCAGGGGCCAAAGCTGGTTGACGATGCGCCGTCCGGCAAGCGTCGTGGCGCACCCGCAGGTTCCGGTCAGCGCCCTGGCTTCGGTCGTCGCAAGCCGCAATAAGCGTTTAACGCCGTTAAAAAAAACGCCAACCTTCGGGTTGGCGTTTTTTTTTGCCTGCACACGTCGTTCCGTGGGGCACTGTGGTCGCGGCGTTGAAGCGCCCACGCAACGCCCGGTTAATCATTGAAAATCAATGAATTAGGCCTGCGGCAATCGGTCGCTGAGCACCGCAGGGCGTTTAGGGTGGCAAAAAAACGTTACAAAGCGTCAAGTAAACGTGACGTTCTACGCCGTTTATCGCCCTCGGCCGTGAATTATTCGGTTTATGTATAGAAAATGTTCCGCGTTTTACAGATTTGTGACGTTTGAGGCCGCATCTGCGGCTTGTTTCGTGTTGCAAGCGGCGGTGTGATGGGATCTTGCCTTCGAGCAGGTGTACAATGCGCGGCGTTTTACCTGTGACTCAATTGCGTACCCGCGCATTTTGCGCTGCTCGGCGATGTGCTGATTGGCCAAAACCTCAAGGCAAACCCGCCTTGTAAACTCCGCAATGCCATAAGCATTGCGGGTTCGATTCCGTCACAGATAAAAACAAACAGGTGACGCATGACTCGTGAAACAACCTTGGATTCCTGGCGCCTGCGCTGGGGTTTGATTTGTGTTGTAGACCCTTCGATCACTGCCGGTGCTCAAGCGAAAACGCACTGAACGACATCAAACCTTGTGTGGGACCCTTTTCAATGAGTGGACAAACCTCGCATTCGGGCGAGCTTAAACGCGGCCTGAAAAATCGTCATATCCAACTGATCGCCCTCGGTGGCGCGATTGGTACAGGCCTGTTCCTCGGTTCGGCCGGGGTCCTGAAATCGGCGGGCCCGTCGATGATTCTGGGCTATGCGATCTGCGGCTTTATTGCCTTCATGATCATGCGCCAACTGGGCGAAATGATCGTCGAAGAACCGGTAGCCGGTTCTTTCAGCCACTTTGCACACAAATACTGGGGCGGTTTCGCCGGCTTCATGTCGGGCTGGAACTGCTGGGTGCTGTACATCCTGGTGGGCATGTCGGAGCTGACCGCGGTCGGTAAATACGTGCACTACTGGTGGCCCGAGATCCCGACCTGGGCCTCGGCGGCAGCGTTTTTCGTGTTGATCAACGTCATCAACCTGACCAACGTCAAAGTCTTTGGCGAGGCTGAATTCTGGTTCGCCATCATCAAGGTCGTGGCCATTGTCGGCATGATCGCGCTGGGCAGCTATTTGCTGGTCAGTGGCAGCGGCGGCCCGCAAGCATCGGTCAGCAACCTGTGGGAGCATGGTGGCTTCTTCCCCAATGGCACCACCGGTCTGGTGATGGCCATGGCGTTCATCATGTTCTCTTTCGGCGGGCTCGAAATGCTCGGTTTCACCGCCGCTGAAGCCGACAAGCCGCGCACCGTGATCCCTAAAGCGATCAATCAGGTGATTTACCGCATCCTGATTTTCTACATCGGTGCCCTGGTGGTGCTGTTGTCCCTGACGCCGTGGGATTCGCTGCTTGAAACCCTGAACGCCGGTGGCGACAGCTACAGCAGCAGCCCGTTCGTGCAAGTGTTCTCGATGCTGGGCAGCAACACCGCGGCACACATCCTCAACTTTGTGGTCTTGACCGCAGCGTTGTCGGTGTACAACAGCGGCACGTACTGCAACAGCCGCATGCTATTGGGTATGGCCCAGCAAGGTGACGCGCCAAAAGTACTGTCCAAAATCGACAAGCGTGGCGTGCCGGTGAACTCGATTCTGGCGTCGGCGGCGGTCACGGTTATCGCGGTGCTGCTCAACTACCTGATGCCCCACGACGCCCTGGAACTGCTGATGTCGCTGGTGGTGGCTACCCTGGTCATCAACTGGGCGATGATCAGCTTTTCCCACGTCAAGTTCCGCCAACACATGAACAAAACGGCGCAAACCCCGTTGTTCAAGGCCCTGTGGTACCCCTACGGCAACTATGTTTGCCTGGCGTTCGTGGCGTTCATTTTGGTCATCATGCTGATGATTCCCGGCATCCGCGTGTCGGTTTACGCGATCCCGGTGTGGGTGATCTTCATGTGGGTCTGCTACCTGATCAAGAGCAAGCGCGAGGTACACGCCTCGGCAGCCGCTTACAGTTCAGCCAAATAAGCTGAGCGGTTGGTCATGACAAACCCGGCCATTGCGCCGGGTTTGTCGTTTGTGGGGTATCCTGCACGCCCTGATCAAGGACCCTTTTTAATGCTGGTCATCTCCAACAACGTCCACATCCCCGACGCCGAGATCGAACTCACGGCCATCCGCGCCCAAGGGGCGGGCGGGCAGAACGTCAACAAAGTTTCAAGCGCCATGCACCTGCGCTTCGACATCCCCAACTCGTCCTTGCCGCCGTTCTACAAAGAGCGGTTGCTGGCGCTGCGTGACAGTCGGATTACCGGCGATGGCGTGTTGATTATCAAGGCGCAGCAATACCGCACCCAGGAGCAAAACCGCGCCGATGCCCTTGAACGGTTGCTTGAGCTGATCGTCAGTGCGACCAAGGTTGAGAAAAAGCGTCGCCCGACCAAGCCGACGTTGGGGTCAAAAACCCGTCGGCTGGAGTCCAAGAGCAAGCGCGGCAACCTAAAGGCGGGGCGCGGCAAAGTGGATTTCTAGGTGCCGCGCGTCAGCGACTGCGTGCCTGCCGGTACAAATACAGGCTGAGCATCAGCCCGCTGAACGCTGCCAGCGCGGCAAACAGGAAGATGGACGCAAAGCCGAAACCGGCCGCTACCGCGCCCACCAGCGGTCCGGTAATGCCCAGTGACAAGTCGATGAACAGCGAATAAGCCCCGACGGCCGCACCGCGACTGGAAGCAGGCACCAGGTTCACCGCTTCGACGCCCAAGGCCGGGAACACCAGCGAAAAGCCAAACCCGCTCAGCGCCGCGCCAGCCAGTGCCAGTTGTGGATTTGGCGCCAGCCACAGCAGCAGCAAGCCCACGGTTTCGACGCTCAGGCAGGCGATCGCTACTCGAAAGCCGCCCAGGCGATTGATCATGTTGCCGAACAGCAGTCGCGCGCCGATAAAGCTGGCACCGAACAGGCTCAGGCACAGGACGGCGTTTTCCCAGTGTTGGGTCGCGTAATACAGGGTGATGAACGTGGCGATGGTGCCAAAGCCGATGGAGCCCAGTGCCAGCCCGGTGCCATGGGGCAGCACCCGGCCCAGCACATGCAGGAACGGCAGGCGCACGCCACTGACAATCGGCGCGGCCAGTTTGGGCCACGCCAGCAGCAGCCCCAGCGCGGCCAGGGCGATGATGCTGGCGCCCATGCTCCACATGCCCCAGTGGTTGACCATCATCACCCCCAAGGGTGCGCCGACGGCGATTGCGCCATAGCTGGCGATGCCGTTCCAGGAAATCACCTTGGCGGTGTTCTGCGCACCGACGCGGCCAATGCCCCAGCCGATGGAGCCCGAACCCACCAGGCTTTCAGCGCTGCCCAATACCAGTCGCCCGATCAGCAGGCTGGTAAGGCTCAGTGCAGGCATGGCCGACAGCCAGCTGGACACCAGCATAAAAACGCCGCTCACCCCGCACCCGGCCAGGCCATACATGACGGCGCGTTTGCTGCCCAGGTTGTCGATGATGCGGCTGGCGTATGGGCGGCTGAGCAGTGTGGCCAGGTACTGCACGCTGATCACCAGCCCGGCGATGACCGTGCCGTAACCCAAGTGGTTGTGCACGTAACCGGGCAAAACCGCCAGCGGGATGCCGATGTTCAGATAACCAATAAAGGTAAACAGAACGATGGACACCACCTGCAGGGTGATCGCCAGTGGACGTTGTTCGGTCATGGGGCAGGGCCTGCGGGGTTAGAGCGGTGCAACCAGGCGGGTTGCGATCAGGGCGGCCAGGGCGTTTTCCCGGGTGCCGAACCGCTGGAGCAGGGTGGCTTGTTTTTCCGGTGTGAGGCGATCCCATAGCACGATCATTTGCTCGGCGGTGCTGATCAGTACGCTGGCCTGGGTGTCGTCGAAAGAGTCAGTCACGCTGTAATCCGGGGGAGTAAAAAAGGTGGGGCGATTGTGTCAGGCGGTATGAAAAGCCGAAAGCTTTTCGCACCGCCTGAGTGCGAACCGTCAGTCTTCGCTGTCGGCCTTGAGGCTTTCAGGGGCCTCGTCCAGTGCGGGGTTTTCGCCACTGGTGTGTTGCGGGGTTGGCTGCTGAGTTTCATGCAGGCTTGGGAAGGGGAGGTTTGGGATTTCGTGCATCGTCGCGCTCCTCGCAAGGTGTGTTTTTAAATCGCTGGGTACATCCGCGCTTTTAAAAAGCTAGGGCAGGATACATGACCGGGTGTGACAATTTGTCTTTTTTTGTGTCTGGCGGGGATGTATGGCGAACTTTTCATCGTGCTGTTGTCGTGCATCTGCCGGAACGGACGCGGCCGTCCCGGCAGATTCACGGCGTCAGTGCGTGCAGACCTGCGCGATGGCTTTGGCCAGCAGGCCCAGGCGCGTGCCGTCGACCCCGGCCATATTGGCGCGGCCGGACCCGACCATGTACACACTGTGCTTCTCGCGCAGCAATTGCACTTGATCGGCACTCAATCCAGTGTAGGAAAACATCCCGCGCTGTTGAGTGATATGAGCAAAGTGCTCGGCCAGGCCAAACGGCGTCAGTGCCTCCACCAAGCCGCTGCGCAGTTGCGCGATACGGCTGCGCATGGCTTCGACTTCGCTGGCCCACAGGTGCTTGAGTTGCTCATCACCCAAAATGGTCGCCACCACCGCAGCGCCATGGTCCGGCGGGTTGGACCACAGGTTGCGCGCCAAATAGGCCAATTGACTGCGGATGTCCGTCAGTTTCTCGGCGTCACTGGCGCAGACGATCAGCGCGCCCACACGTTCGCGGTACAGGCCGAAGTTTTTCGAGCAGGAGCTGGTGATCAGTAATTCAGGCAGTTCGCGAGCAAACAGGCGTGTGGACCACGCGTCCTGCTCCAGACCGTCACCGAAGCCCTGATACGCGAAGTCGATCAACGGCAACAACTCACGCCGCTTCACGACGTCCAGTACCTGATGCCAATCGTCTTGCGACAGATCGAAGCCGGTGGGGTTGTGGCAACAGGCGTGCAACAGCACCACGTCACCTTTGGGCGCCTGTTCCAGCGCCGCCAGCATGGCGGCCACGTTTAGCGTGTTGTCACTGCCCACATACGGGTAGTGGCTGATCTTCAGCCCGGCCGCGGCAAAGATGGTTTCGTGGATCGGCCAGGTCGGGTCGCTCAACCAGATGCCGCGCCCCGGCAAGCACTGTGCAATGAAGTCGGCACTCAAGCGCAACGCGCCGGTGCCACCCGGGGTTTGGGTGGCGCCCGCACGTTTGGCGCTTAACAGGGGCGAATCGGCACCCAGCACCAGTTCGCTGATCAGTTGGCCAAAACGGCTGTCGCCATGTCCGCCGATGTAGGTTTTGGTCTGCTGCTGGTCTACCAGGCGCTGTTCTGCCTGCTTGACCGACTGCAAAATCGGCGTCAGGCCGTTGGCGTCCTTGTACACGCCCACGCCCAAGTCGAACTTGTCCGGGTTGGTGTCCTGATTGTAGGCGTCCATCAGGCCCAGAATCGGGTCGCCCGGCACCCGGCCAATGGCCGCGAAGTGCTTCACTTGCGACCTTCAGCGGTGCTGGCCACTTCGTCAGTGCGCGCGGCCATGATGAAGTCATTGCGGTGCAGGCCTTTGATGCTGTGGCTCCACCAGGTCACGGTCACTTTGCCCCATTCCGTCAGCAGGCCCGGGTGATGGCCTTCAGCTTCGGAGATCTCGCCGACGGCATTGGTGAACGCCAGGGCGAACTTGAAGTTTTTGAACAGAAAGACCTTTTCCAGCTGCATCACGCCGTCGCGAACTTCGATGTTCCAGTCCGGGATCTGTTTGATCAGTACCGGCAGTTCTTCGTCGCTGACCTGTGGGGCATCGGCGCGGCAGGCTTCGCAGTGGGCTTGGTTCAGTGCGTTCATGGTGTGTTCCTGAAGTCAGTTTTTCTTATGTGTACAAAGAGAAGTCGTAAAGGCGTGCGTCACGCGGCCTTGGGTTTAGGCGGAAACTTGGGCGCATGCAGGCCCAGTGCCATGCCTTTTTCAACCATGCCCATGATGTCTTCGTGGGCCAGGTCGAACAGTCGCTTCAAATCCGGCAGCACAAAATACAGGGGCTGCAGGATGTCGATGCGGTAAGGCGTGCGCATGGCTTCCAGCGGGTCGAAGGCTTGATGTTCCGGTTCTGAAGACAGGCTGTAAACCGTTTCTTTGGGCGATGACAGAATCCCGCCGCCGTAGATGCGTTTGCCGTCGGGGGTGTCGACCAGGCCAAACTCAATGGTCATCCAGTACAGGCGGGCCAAATACACGCGCTGTTCCTTGGTGGCTTGCAGGCCAAGCTTGCCGTAGGTGTGGGTGAATTCTGCAAACCACGGGTTGGTCAGCAGTGGGCAGTGGCCGAAAATCTCGTGAAAAATGTCCGGCTCTTGCAGGTAATCCAGTTCTTCAGGGGTACGAATAAACGTCGCCACCGGAAACTGTTTATTGGCCAGCAATTCGAAGAAGGTCTGGAACGGAATCAGGGCCGGTACACGGGCCACTTGCCAGCCCGTGGTTTCGCCCAGCACGTGGTTGATTTCGCTCAGTTGCGGAATGCGGTCATGGGGCAGACCCAGCTTTTCGATGCCTTCCATGTACTCAGGGCAGGCACGGCCTTCGAGCAGCTTCAGTTGGCGGGTGATCAGCGTGTTCCACACGCCGTGCTCGGCAGGTGTGTAGTCGATAAAGCCATCGGCATCAGGCTCGCGGGCGACGTATTTCGTTTGCTTCATGGGGCTCTCCGCAAGGAAATCGTTTTTATTATTCGGTGTGTGGCGATGACCTAGTGATACCCCAAACCCCGCCCTTGTTGCACTGGCGCAAAGCCATGAATGCTGGGATGATGCCCGGCATTCGTAAAGTATTCGTTACGAGTTGAGTGCCGCGCAGAGGTTCTTGTGCTTGCCGACCCTCAAACTGTCACAAAAACGTGACGTTGAAATCGTCGAACGGTGAAAAAGCCTACTGTTATGGGACTCAACCGCCCACCTTATTGAGCCTGCGTCCATGCGTATCAAAGTTCACTGCCAAAACCGCATTGGCATCCTGCGTGACATCCTCAACCTATTGGTTGCCTACGGCATCAACGTCAAGCGCGGTGAGGTGGGTGGCGATCAGGGCAATGCGATCTACCTGTATTGCCCGAACCTGATCAACCTGCAATTTCAGGCGCTGCGCCCCAAGTTTGAGACCATCGCCGGTGTATTTGGCGTCAAGCGCGTCGGGCTGATGCCCAGCGAGCGTCGGCACATGGAGCTCAACGCGTTGCTCGGCGCGCTGGAGTTTCCGGTGTTGTCCATCGACATGGGCGGTTCCATCGTGGCGGCCAACCGCGCGGCGGCTCAGTTGCTCGGGGTGCGCGTGGATGAAGTGCCGGGGATCGCGTTGTCGCGCTATGCCGAAGACTTCGACCTGCCGGAACTGGTGCGCGCCAACAAATCGCGGATCAACGGGTTGCGGGTCAAGATCAAGGGTCACGTATTTCTGGCGGACATTGCGCCCCTGCAACTGGAAAGCGATGACAGCGAGGCCATGGCCGGGGCCGTTCTCACCTTGCACCGGGCTGATCGCGTGGGTGAACAGATCTACAACGTGCGCAAACAAGAGTTGCGCGGCTTTGACAGTATTTTCCAAAGCTCCAAAGTAATGGCCGCGGTGGTGCGCGAGGCGCGGCGCATGGCGCCGCTGGACGCCCCTCTATTAATAGAAGGCGAAACCGGCACAGGCAAAGAGTTGCTGGCGCGGGCCTGCCATCTCGCCAGCCCGCGCGGGCAATCGCCGTTGATGGCGCTCAACTGCGCCGGTTTGCCGGAGTCCATGGCCGAAACCGAGTTGTTCGGGTATGGCCCCGGCGCTTTTGAGGGCGCACGGGCTGAAGGCAAGCTCGGGCTGCTGGAACTGACCGCTGGCGGTACGTTGTTTCTCGATGGCGTGGGGGAAATGAGCCCGCGTTTGCAGGTCAAACTCCTGCGTTTCTTGCAGGACGGCTGCTTCCGGCGCGTGGGCAGTGATGAAGAGGTCTACCTCGATGTGCGGGTAATGTGCGCCACGCAGGTGGATTTGTCCGAACTGTGTGCCAAGGGCGAATTTCGCCAGGACCTGTATCACCGCCTGAACGTGCTGTCGCTGCACATCCCGCCCTTGCGCGAATGCCTGGACGGGCTTGAGCCGCTGGTCGAGCATTTTCTGGATCAGGCCAGCCGTCAGATTGGCTGCGCGCTGCCGCGTCTGGCGCCCGCCGCGATGGATCGCCTGCGTCATTACCACTGGCCGGGCAATGTGCGCCAATTGGAAAACGTACTGTTTCAGGCTGTCTCGTTGTGTGAAGGCGGCGTGGTCAAGGCTGAGCACATTCGTTTGCCGGATTACGGCGTGCGTCAGCCGCTTGGCGAGTTCTCGATGGAGGGCGGCCTGGACCAGATTGTCGGGCGTTTCGAGAAAACCGTGCTGGAGCGTTTGTACTGCGAACACCCCAGCAGCCGTTTGCTGGGCAAGCGGCTCGGTGTTTCGCACACCACCATCGCCAATAAACTGCGCGAATACGACATCCTCAAACCCGGCAAAGACTGAGCCGGGCGCGTCACGTCAACATCGGCAAGGGGGCGCATGGGCGACGCCTTGCCGCAAACGGCACCTTTGCGCCGTTTTTACGTCTTATCGTCGTCTTCACTTTCCTGCCTTTTACCGTCAGGCCCCGTCAAACCGGGCTTTTTCGCCGTCAAAAAAAAGTTGGTGCGCAAATTGCTTAGTGCTCTGCAGTACAGCGGTGGGCGGCAAGCGTCCGTCAGGCAGAGGAAAGACTGTGGACAAGTACCTTTATGTGGCAATGACCGGCGCCAGCCAGAACGCACTGGCGCAGAAGGCGCATGCCAACAATCTGGCGAACATCTCAACCAACGGTTTTCAGCGCGACCTGGAACAGGCGCGTTCGATGCCGGTGTTCGGTGACAGCTTTCCGGCGCGTGCCTTTGCACTGTCGGAACGCCCGGCCACGGATTTCACCCCCGGCGCACTGGTTGAAACCGGTCGCGACCTGGACGTGGCCGTGCAGGGCAATGGCTGGCTGGCCGTGCAGGCGCCTGACGGCAGCGAAGCCTACGTGCGCACGGCGAGCATGAACGTCGATGCCCTGGGCATTCTGCGAGCAGGCAACGGCATGCCGATCATGGGCAATGGCGGGCCGATTGCCGTGCCGCCGCAGCAACAGATTGAAGTCGGTGAAGACGGCACCATCAGCATCCGCGCCATGGGCGAAGGCCCGCGGGTGATGGCTGAAGTCGACCGGATCAAGATGGTGCAGCCCGACCTGAAAAACATGACCAAGGGCCTCGACGGTTTGATCCACACCAAAGACGGCCAGCCAGCGGTGGCCGATGCCAACGTGCGCGTGGTCTCGGGCTTCCTGGAAGCCAGCAACGTAAACGCGGTGGATGAAATGACCTCGGTGCTGGCCCTGGCCAAGCAGTTCGAGCTGCACATCAAGATGATGAACACCGCCAAAGAAGACGATCAGGCCATGACGCGCGTCCTGTCCATCAGCTAATTATTTAACGCGGCGCCGAAAAACCGGCGCGCGAGGAGAACTGCATGCTTCCGGCACTCTGGGTTGCTAAAACGGGTTTGGCTGCACAAGACACCAACCTGACCACCATTTCCAACAACTTGGCCAACGTATCGACCACGGGCTTCAAGCGTGATCGTGCCGAGTTCCAGGACTTGCTTTACCAGATCAAACGCCAGCCCGGCGCGCAATCGACCCAGGACAGCGAGCTGCCTTCGGGCCTGCAAGTGGGTACCGGTGTGCGCATCGTGGGCACCCAGAAGAACTTTCAGGCCGGTAGCCTGCAAACCACCGAGCAGCCGCTCGACCTGGCCATCAATGGCCGTGGTTTTTTCCAGATCATGCAGCCTGACGGCACTACGTCCTACACCCGTGACGGTACTTTCCACCTCGACTCCAACGGCCAGATCGTGACAGCCAACGGTTTCGCGCTGGAGCCGGCGATTGTGGTGCCGCCTGATGCGCAGACCTTCACGGTCGGCCAGGACGGCACCGTGTCGGTGACTATCGCCGGCAACCCGGCCGCGCAAGTGATCGGCAACCTGCAAACCGCTGACTTCATCAACCCGGCCGGTTTGCAGGCACAGGGCGGCAACTTGTTCCTGGAAACCGCTTCCAGCGGCGCGCCGCAGATCGGTACGCCGGGCCTGAACGGTTTTGGTCTGACCATGCAAAGCATGCTTGAGACCTCCAACGTCAGCACCGTGGAAGAAATGGTCAACATGATCACCACCCAGCGTGCCTACGAGATGAACTCCAAAGTCATCTCCACCGCCGACCAAATGTTGTCGTTCGTTACGCAAAATCTGTAATCACGTAGACAAGGCGGCCTGAAGGTCGCCTGCACGCGCGGGAGAGGTCATGAAACGCTTGTTTTCTGTTCTGGCATTGGGCGGTATCACTTTGCTGGCCGGGTGCGTCAGCCCGCCACCACGGGCCAACGACCCGTACTATGCGCCAGTGTTGCCGCGCACGCCGCTACCGGCGGCGGCCAATAACGGCTCGATCTACCAGGCGGGCTTTGAGCAAAACCTGTACAGCGACCGCAAGGCGTACCGGGTGGGTGACATCATCACCATCACCCTGAACGAGAAGACCCAGGCGAGCAAAAACGCCAACTCGCAGATCGGCAAGAACAGCAACACCAGCATCGGCCTGAGCTCGTTGTTCGGCAGTGGCCTGACCACCAATAACCCGCTGGGCAGCGGTGACCTGAGCCTGAACGCCGGGTACAGCGGCAGCCGGGCGAGCAAGGGCGACAGCAAGGCCGGGCAGGGCAACAGCCTGACCGGTTCGATCACGGTGACTGTGGCTGACGTACTGCCCAACGGCATCATTGCCGTGCGCGGCGAGAAATGGATGACCCTCAACACCGGGGACGAGCTGGTGCGTATTGCCGGTCTGGTGCGGGCCGATGACATCGCCACGGACAACACCGTGTCGTCGACCCGTGTGGCCGATGCGCGCATCACGTATTCGGGCACCGGCTCGTTTGCCGATGCGAGTCAGCCGGGCTGGTTTGATCGTTTCTTCCTGAGCCCGCTGTTCCCGTTCTAAGCGGACCTTTTATCAGTGTTTTTATTCAAGTGATGGCCCGAACCATGTTCAACCTCAAGCATCTGCTGGCAGCCGCATTGCTACTGTCCACAGCCCTTGGCGCCCACGCCGAGCGGTTGAAGGACATCGCCAGCATTTCTGGCGTGCGGTCCAACCAATTGATCGGTTACGGCCTGGTGGTCGGGCTTAATGGTACGGGCGACCAGACCACGCAAACGCCGTTCACCCTGCAAACGTTTAATAACATGCTCTCGCAATTCGGCATCAAAGTGCCGCCGGGGTCGGGCAACGTGCAGTTGAAAAACGTCGCAGCGGTGTCGATCAGTGCCGACTTGCCAGCGTTTGCCAAGCCGGGGCAGCAGGTTGATATCACCGTTTCCTCCATCGGTAACTCCAAAAGCCTGCGCGGCGGCACCCTGTTGCTGACCCCCCTGAAAGGTATCGACGGCAATGTGTATGCCATCGCCCAGGGCAACCTGGTGGTGGGCGGCTTTGACGCTGAAGGTCGCGACGGTTCGAAAATCACGGTTAACGTGCCCTCTGCGGGTCGGATTCCTGGCGGTGCTTCGGTTGAACGTGCCGTGCCAAGCGGTTTCAACCAGGGCAACAGCCTGACGCTGAACCTCAACCGTTCCGACTTCACCACCGCCAAGCGCGTGGTGGACAAAATTAACGACCTGCTCGGCCCTGGCGTCGCGCAAGCCATCGACGGCGGCTCGATTCGCGTCACCGCGCCCCTGGACCCTAGCCAACGTGTCGACTACCTGTCGATTCTGGAAAACCTGGAAGTGGACCCCGGCCAAGCGGTGGCCAAGGTCATCATCAACTCGCGTACCGGCACCATCGTGATCGGCCAGAATGTCAAGGTATCGCCAGCGGCCGTGACCCACGGCAGCTTGACCGTGACCATCACCGAAGACCCGATTGTCAGCCAGCCCGGCCCGCTGTCCAACGGCCAGACGGCCGTGGTGCCGCGTTCGCGGGTCAATGCACAGCAGGAAGCCAAGCCGATGTTCAAATTCGGTCCGGGTACCACGCTGGATGAAATCGTGCGTGCAGTGAATCAGGTGGGGGCAGCGCCGGGTGACTTGATGGCGATCCTTGAAGCCCTTAAACAGGCCGGCGCGCTGCAAGCCGACCTGATTGTGATCTGAGGCCTGCGTCATGGATATGCGTAAGAGTGGCGTAGTCAGCGGCAGTGATTCGGGTGCGTTCACCGACCTGAACCGTCTGAACAACTTGAAAGTGGGCGACCGCGAAAGCGACGGCAACATGCGCAAGGTTGCGCAGGAATTCGAGTCGTTGTTCCTGAATGAAATGCTCAAGTCGATGCGCTCGGCCAACGAAGTGCTGGGCAAGGACAATCCGCTCAACACCCCGGCGGCCAAGCAATATCAGGAAATGTACGACCAGCAGTTGTCCGTGACCTTGTCGCGACAGGGTGGCGGCATTGGCCTGGCTGACGTGTTGATGCGTCAGATGTCGAAAAACAAATCGGCGGTGCCGGGCGACACCCCGGCGGCCACCGCACTGACCCCTGAGGCCAAAGTCGCCACCCCAACCGCAGCGGTGACCCCGGCCGACAGCCCGTTTGTACGTTCCAATGGCCAGCGGCCGTTGTGGGCGGCGCGGGTGGCGCTGGCACCGGGTGCGGGGCAGGGCGGCCATCAAAATGACATGGCACTGCTCAATCAGCGGCGTCTGGCCTTGCCCACCAAACTGACGGACCGGTTGCTGGCAGGCATTGTGCCGTCGGCTGACCCGGCCCGCACCACGATCAATACGGCCCCCGTGCCGGATCGCACCAGCGCGTCGATGGACGCCGTGCTCAAAGGCAGTCGCCAGCCGATGGTCAGCGCCGCAGGTGCCCAGGGCCGGATGCAGGTGTATGGCCGTGCCATGGCCCAGCCGCCCTTGGCGCCCGCGAAAAAAGCCTTTGAATCGCCGGATGCGTTCGTGGCCACCATGTTGCCAATGGCCCAGCAAGCGGCCGACCGTATCGGCGTCGATCCGCTGTATCTGGTGGCGCAAGCGGCACTGGAAACCGGCTGGGGCAAATCGGTCATGCGTCAACAAGATGGCACCAGCAGCCACAACCTGTTCGGCATCAAGGCCACCGGCAGTTGGCAGGGCGCTCAGGCGCGTGCCATCACCAGTGAGTTCAAGGGCGGGCAGATGGTCAAGGAAACAGCGGCCTTCCGTTCCTATGACTCCTACCAGGACAGCTTCCACGACTTGGTCACGTTGTTGCAGAGCAACAATCGTTATAAAGAAGTGCTGAGCGCTGCCGATAAACCAGAACAATTTGTACGCGAGCTGCAGAAGGCCGGTTACGCAACCGACCCGAATTACGCCAGCAAGATTTCGCAGATAGCCAAACAAATGAAGACCTACCAGAGCTATGCCTCAACAGGTTCCTTCGCGCATTTATAAGGTTTGAACCATGGCGAGTTTGATCAACATCGGGATGTCGGGGCTGAACGCCAGCCAAGGGGCATTGGCCACGGTCGGCAACAACATTGCCAACGCTAACGCGGCGGGCTATTCGCGCCAGCAAATCGTGCAAGGCACGGCGGGCTCGCAGCAAGTGGGCGGAGTCTTTATCGGCACCGGCACCACGCTGGCGGACGTGCGTCGCGTCTACAACGCCTACCTCGACGCCCAGTTGCAAACCACCACGTCGCTCAATGGCGACGCCCAAGCCTATCTGGACCAGATCGGCCCGATCGACAAATTGCTGTCGGATAAAAGCACCGGCGTTTCCGCCGCGCTCAGCAGCTTCTTCGCCTCGCTGCAAAGCGCTGCGGCGGCGCCGGGTGATGCGTCGTCACGTGACCTGTTGTTGGGCAACGCCAAGACCCTGAGCAACCGGTTCAACTCCATTGCCAGCCAGCTCAACCAGCAAAACGAGGGCGTGAACAGCCAGCTGGAAACCCTGACCTCCATGGTCAACCAGCACACAGCGACCATTGCTTCGCTGAACAAGCAGATCGCCCAGGCGACGAGCGGGGGCAACACCCCGAACGACCTGATGGATGCGCGCAATGAGGCCGTGCGCTCGCTCAACGAGCTGGTCGGCGTGACGGTGCAAGAGCACGACAACGTGTACGACGTCACCCTCGGCACCGGTCAATCCCTGGTGCTGGGCAACACCTCCAACACGCTTTCGGCTGTGCCGGGTAAAACCGACAAGAGCCAGTACACGATTCAGATCAACTACGCGTCTTCCAGCTCTGACGTCACCTCGGTGATCAGCGGCGGCAAGATCGGCGGCCTGATTCGTTACCGTGACGATGTGCTGGCCCCTGCGATCAATGAGTTGGGGCGCACGGCGCTGGTGGTTGCCGACGCGATCAACCAACAGTTGGGGCAGGGCCTGGATGCCAACGGCGAGTTCGGCTCGTCGTTGTTCAACAACATCAACAGTGCCAAAGCCATCAGTGAGCGCAGCTTGGGCTCGACCGGCAACAGCGCAGGTTCCGGCAACCTGGATGTCACCATCACCAACAGCGGCGCGCTGACCACCTACGACTATCAGGTGACGTTCAGCAGCAACAACGACTACACGGTGAAGCGTTCCGACGGTACGGTCATGGGGTCCTACAAACTGGATCAAAAACCGGCGCCGGAAATTGACGGCTTTACCCTCAAGCTCAATGGCGGCGCCCTGGACAAGGGCGACAGCTTCAAAGTCAGCCCGACCCGCAGTGGCGCGACCAACATGGGCGTGCAAATGACCGATTCCAGCACGTTGGCGCTGGCCGGTCCGCTGGTGGCGAGCAAGGGTGGCTCCAACAGTGGAACCGGCGTGATCAGTGGTCTGGACCTGTCCCAGGCGCTGAACATCTACGGCGGCGCGGACCTGGGGCTGGCGCAGAGCGAGATCGAAGGCGCGATGCCCGTACGACTGGCGTTTGACGAAGCGGTCAACGGGGTTCAGGGCTATCGCGTGCTGAACGAGAAAGGCGAAGAAATCGGCAAAGGCACGATCGTGCCGGGTCAGGACAACAAGGTCACGATCAATGTGCCGGTGCTGGACGCCGCCGGTCTGCCGGTGACCAACCCGGACGGCTCGACCAAAACCGTCGGTTTCGAGACCACCATCAGTGGCTCGCCGGGCAAGGGCGACAGCTTTGACATCAAGTTCAACAAGGACGGCAAGGCTGACAACACCAACGCCAATAAACTGCTCGACCTGCAAACCAAGCCGACCGTCGGTGTGAGTGGCGGCGGGGGTGGGGTCAGCATGGGCACGTCCTACAGCCAACTGGTGTCCAAAGTGGGCGGCAAGGCCAGTCAGGCCCAGGTTGACGGTACGGCAACCAATGCCGCGCTGTCTTACGCGGCTGCCAGCCGCAGCTCGGTATCGCAGGTCAACCTGGACGAAGAAGCGTCCAACCTGGTCAAGTTTCAGCAGTACTACACGGCATCGTCGCAGATCATCAAGGTCGCGCAAGATACCTTCACGACGCTGATCAACAGTATTTAAGGGAGTCATCGACGATGCGTATTTCTACTGCCCAGTTCTTCGAGACCACGTCTTCCAAGTACCAGAGCAACTATTCTTCGGTAATCAAGACCCAGGAACAGATCGATTCCGGCGTGCGCATCCAGACCGCCGCCGATGATCCGGTCGGGGCCGGGCGCTTGCTGCAATTGCAGCAGCAGCAAGACATGCTGGCGCAATACACCACCAACATGAACAGCATCAAATCGTCGCTCGCCAATCAGGAATCGGTGCTGGACACGATCAACAACGCCCTGCAAAAAGCCAGTGAGCTGGCCCTGCAAGCGGGCGGCGGGGTGGTCAGTGATGCTGACCGGCTGTCGATTGCCAACGAATTGGGCAACATTGAAGAGCAAGTGTTCAGCCTGCTCAACAGCAAGGATGCATCGGGCAACTACATGTTCTCCGGCTCCAAGACCGATACGCCGCCGTATACCCGTAACAATGACGGCACTTACACCTATCAGGGCGATGACACACAGTTGAACCTGAAGGTGTCTGACACGCTGACCCTCGCGGGCAGTGACACTGCCAAAAGCATCTTTGATGGTGCTATCAATACCGGTCGCACGCAGGCTGAACTCACCACCAAGCCCGCGACGGCTGTGGATGGCACGGTCTCGGTGTCGGGTGGCCTGATCACCTCAAGTCCTGTGTTCAACAAGGATTTTTCCCAGGGCCAGCCTTATCAAGTGGAGTTCCTTAGCAGCACGCAATACGTGGTGCGCGACGGCTCGGGCAACGACATCACCTCCGAGGTGCCGGGCAACGGCGTGTTTGACGCCACCAAGGAAGGCGCTCATAGCATCAGCCTGCGGGGGGTGGATTTTGATATCAACCTGAACCTCAAGGACATCGCGGCAGCGGATCAGGACGATGCGGTCAAGGGCCATATTTTCACCCTGGAAGCCAAGCCTGACTCGTTCAATGCTTCGCGCTCACCGGGCAATACCTCGACCGCACAAATCACCGGCAGTACGGTGGACGATGCCAAGGTCTATGGCGACAGCTTTCCGGCCAGCGGCGCGGTGATCAAGTTCACCAGCGACACAGAATATGAGATTTACGCGCAGCCGTTGACGGCCAACAGCAAGTCGATTGCCAAGGGCACCATGACAGGCGATTCGCTGACGGCCATGGGCGTGACCTTCGATTTCACCGGTGCGCGCGCGGCAGGTGATCAGTTTGTGGTCAGCGCCAATAATCACCAGAGCCAGAGTGCGCTCGACACCATCAGCCAGTTGCGCCAGGCACTGGCGACTCCAAGCGATGGCGATGTGCTTGCGCAGCAGAAACAGCGTGATGCCATCAACTCGGCCATCGGCAACCTGAAGAACGCCAGCGCAGGCGTGGATACAGCGCGTGGTTCCATCGGTGCGCGGTTGAAAGCGGTAGACACCCAGACGGCGGAAAACGACAGCATGGCCATGGCCAACAAGTCGACCATCGCCGCCATTGGCAACACAGATATGGCAGGGGCATCCATCGATCTGGCGTTCCAGAAAGCCATGCTCGAAGCCTCGCAGCTGGCCTTCGTGAAAATCTCTCAGTTGAGCCTGTTCAACAAGATCTGATCCCGCCTTGTGTACCGTGACAGCCCACTCAATGAGTGGTCTGTCACGCTCCGCGCGCTGTAAATCCTCTCTTTCCCCTGACGGCTGGCCCCTGTGGCGGCCTCGGCGTGCGCGTGCTTATCTGAACGTCGCGTTGAAACGTTTTGTATAAACCACACAAAATAGAGTGACCTATGAGTCATAACGCGCATCTTCACTGTATCGTGTGAAACGTACGGGCGGATGCCGGGCCTTTCACAGGCTGTTTTGGGTATTTTCAGGCATCCACATTCGCTGCATTTCTTGCGCGGCGAAGCCCTTTTATTGTTAACGCCCCTCGATTCCAGAGCGGGTGATCTCCAGCTATTCAGTATTGGGAAGCCACCATGATTGGCATTAAAAGCATCGCCAGTTACGTGCCTGCAAACGGCGTAGACAACTATGCCCAGGGCGCGAAGTTCTCCAAGGACGAAGAATTTATTCTGGGCAAGATTGGTTCGGCATTCCTGCCGCGCAAAGATGCTGACCAGGAAACCTCGGATCTGTGTGTCGAAGCGGCCAATGCGCTGTTCGCCAATAACCCCCATCTCAAGCGCGAGTCCATCGACGCGCTGATCGTCATCACCCAAAACGGTGATGAAGAAGGCTTGCCCCACACCGCTGCCATCGTGCAGGACAAGCTCGGCCTGCCGACCCACGTCGCGGCATTTGATATTTCCCTCGGCTGCTCAGGCTATGTGTACGGCCTCTACGCGATGAAGGGCTTCATGGAAGCCACCGGCCTGAAAAACGGCCTGCTGATCACCGCCGACCCGTACTCCAAAATCGTCGACCCTGAAGACCGCAACACCACCATGCTGTTCGGTGACGCCGCCACGGCCACGTGGATGGGCGAAGACGCGCTCTGGCAGCTGGGCAAGGCCAAGTTCGGCACCGACGGTTCGGGCGCGCCGCACCTGAAAGTCACCGATGGGGTGTTCTTCATGAATGGGCGTCAGGTGTTCAACTTCGCGTTGCTCAAAGTGCCGGCGCACTTGCACGAGTTGCTCGATGAATCGGACCTCAAGGCTCAAGACATCGACGCGTTCTGCATCCACCAGGGCAGTGCGGCCATTGTGGATGCCGTGGCGCGGCGTTTTGAAGGTGAGCCCGAGAAGTTCATCAAGGACATGGTCGAGACCGGTAACACCGTGTCGTCGAGCATTCCGCTGCTGTTGGAAAAACACGCCATGGACACCCCCTGGAAGCGTGTCGCGCTGAGTGGTTTCGGCGTGGGCTTGTCGTGGGGCTCGGCGATCATCTATCGCCCCTGAGACGTTTTACGCGGTACCCCAACGCCCGTGGCCGATAAAGCCATGGGCGTTTTGCATTCTGCGGGCGGCTAACCCCCTGAAATACAAGGGATGGCACCCGGCCAGTAAAAAATTTCAAAAAAGCCCTCAAGCAACCTGCTTTCACGACGATAACTATTACGAAGGTTCTCTAGGCCACACCCGGCGGTTGCCAGGGCCGGAAGCCGCAGTAATCAACCCACGAGGAATTCGTCATGGCTTTATCAGTAAATACCAACATCACGTCGCTGGGTGTTCAGAAGAACCTCAACAAGGCTGCCGACGCTCTCAGCACTTCGATGAACCGCCTGTCTTCTGGCCTGAAAATCAACAGCGCCAAAGACGACGCGGCCGGCATGCAAATCGCCAACCGTCTGGGCAACCAGGTTAAAGGTCTGAACGTAGCCATCGCCAACGCCAACAACGGCGTCTCGATTGCTCAGACCGCTGAGGGCGCGATGCAAGAGTCCACCAACACCCTGCAACGTCTGCGTGAGCTGGCTCTGCAAGCGGCGAACGGTGATAAAAGCGACGCTGACCGTGTGTCCCTGCAGCAAGAATTCACCGCTAAAGTGGGCGAGCTGACCCGTACCGCCAACACCACGACCTTCGGTGGTCGTAACCTGCTGGACGGTTCGTTCAACAACGTGGCTTTCCAGATCGGTGCTGACGCTAACCAGACCATCTCGTTCGGCATGACCGACATCAGCGCCACTGGCCTGAAAGGTACTTACAGCGAAGCCAAAACCAATGGCGCGGCCATGACTGGCCTGAGCGCGACTTCAATTGGTTCGGCAGTCAATGCCTCTGTTACAGGCGCAGCTGCAGCTGTACCGCCTGCTGCTGACACTACTGTAAAAATCAACGGGACTGATGTTGCGCTGGCTAAAGACGCCACGGCAGCTGATATGGCGAAAGCTATCAATGATGCGGGTATCTCGGGCGTTTCGGCTTCGGCAGACACGGCTGGCAAAATTACCCTGAAATCTGCCAATGCTGACTTGGTTGTAGCTGGCACTGCTGGCGCCGCAGCCCTGGGCGTTGCAGCGGCATCTACCAAGGCTGAAGATTCCTTGGTGCCTGCCGGTACCATCACCGTTAACGGTCAAGATCTCGTTCTTACGGGTGCTGAAAAAGTCAGCGCTGTAGTTGCCAGCATCCAAGGCATGGCAGGTATCGCGTCGGCCAAGCTGAATAACGGCCGTATCGAAATCACTTCTAAAGATGGTTCTGATGTCGCGCTGAGCAATAAAACCAGCGGTGCTCTGTCGGCTCTGGGTCTGGCTCCTGGCACTTCGCAGGCCAAGCTGCAGGCCGATACTTCGATTAGCCTGAATGGCGTTGAAGTCAAGTTCAAGAAAGGTGACACCGCTGATGCGATCGTTTCTTCGATCAACAGCGCAAGCACTGGCGTCACTGCCAGCAAGAACTCTGACGGTACCCTGGCTCTGTTTGCTGACAAAGATATCGTGATCGCTGACGGCAGCGCAGGTGGTGGTCTGAGCGCTCTGGGTCTGGATCCAGGTAAAACTGCAGCCGTGACTCTGGAAACCACCGTTTCCGATCTGAGCGTACTGACTGCAGCTTCGGCCCAGCAAGCGATCCAGGCTCTGGACGGCGCCATGCAGCAGATCGACAGCCAGCGTTCGCAGCTGGGTGCTGTTCAAAACCGTTTCTCGAGCACCGTGTCCAACCTGCAAAGCATCGCGCAGAACTCCGCTGCAGCCAAAGGCCGCGTAGAAGACGCCGACTTCGCCGCTGAAACCGCTGAGCTGACCAAGCAGCAAACCCTGCAACAGGCTTCCACTGCGATCCTGTCTCAGGCTAACCAATTGCCATCCTCCGTACTGAAACTGCTTCAGTAATCACGGCGCTTGGTCAATAACGGAAGGGCGCGTTTACGTGCCCTTTCGTTTTTTCAGTGTTGAGGTGATGACATGGACATGAGCGTCAAGCTGAACGCGGCTTACACCGCCACTGTTGCTCAACAAGCTGCTACGGCATCGACTCCGGCTCCTGCCGTCCCGTCCACGGTTCAAGACGCAGTGACCCCTGCGCCAGCGCCCAAGCGCGAAGACCTGGAAAAGGCCGTCAACGACATTCGTGAGTTCGTGCAGTCCACCCAGCGACAGCTGGATTTTTCGATTGATGACTCCACCGGTGTGGTCGTGGTCAAGGTAATCGCCACGCACAGTGGTGAAGTGATACGTCAACTCCCCTCAGAAACCGCATTGAAGCTGGCTCAAAGCCTGAGCGATGCCGGTAGTTTGTTATTTCAGACAAATGCCTGAGGTGGCATGAATTTTGTTGTTGTCTGCCGAGAAGGCGCAGTTAGCCAATAAACCGGCAGCCAACGAAAAGGAGATAAAAGATGGCCAGTTCAACGATAAGCGGCGTCGGTTCGGGGGTTGATACTCAATCCATCGTCAAGGCTCTGGTGGCTGCCGAAAAGGCACCTAAACAGGCGCAGATCACCAAGCAGCAAACCACGACCACGATCCAGCTTTCAGCATTGGGTACGGTGAAAGGCGCGCTTGATGCTTATCGCACGGCCATCGATAAACTCAAAGATGCCTCGAGCTTCAGTGGCTTGGCAGGCACCACCTCGGATGAGAAGAAATCCAAGGTGACGATTGATGCCACGGCGTCTACGGGTAAGTACGACTTGGTCGTGCACAACTTGGCAACCGCCTCTAAAGTCAGCAGTCCGGTATTTGCAGGTGGGAATTCGGCAGTCGTTAACAGCGGCGATGAGGCGACCACGCTGACGATTTCGCAGTCGGGTGTGGACTACGACGTGAACGTACCCGCGGGTGCGACCATGAAAGAAGTGCGTGAAGCCATTAATACGCAGCTTCAAAGCAAAGGCATCAGTGCCAACGTGTTGAATGACGCCAGCGGCTCACGGCTTGTGCTGACTTCGTCGACGATGGGTAAAGGGACTGAAATTACCATGAGTGGTAATTCTTCTTTGTCTGAGGGCTTCACCACGCTGGTTGAGCCGAAAAACGCCTCTTATTCGATTGATGGCCTGGAAATGGAGTCTGCCAGCAACAAGGTGGACTCGGCTATCAGTGGGGTAACCCTGGAGTTTTTGGTCGGTGGTGATGCGGCGTCGACCATTTCGGTAGGCGCCAACACGGACACCTTGAAAACCTCTGTGCAGGCATTTGTCACGGCTTACAACGCGTTGATGGGGTCCATTAATACTCAAACCAAGGTGACTGCCACCGGTGATTCGGCCACCACCACTTCCGGGGCGTTGACAGGCGATGCATCCATGCGTCAGTTGGTGTCAGGCCTGCGTAATGAGTTGCTGAACAGCAGCGGTTCGAATGCGGCCATAGGGCTCGCCCAGATGGGCGTCAGCACAGACTCTAAAACGGGCTTGTTGAGTCTGGATGACAAGGCATGGAACAAGGCCGTCGCCTTGCCTAATGGCGCCACTAACATTGCCAAAGTGTTCACGGGCGACGCGGGTCTGATCTCGCGCATGACCAAAATGACTGCGCCCTATGTCGGCACAACCGGGACTTTGTCCCAGCGCACTACCGACCTGAACAACAAGCTGACCGACCTGACCACCCAGCAAGCCGAGCTGGACCGTCGCATCGATAGCCTGCAAACCTCGTTGTCGGCCAAGTACAACGCCATGGACACCCTGGTAGCGCAGCTCAATGCCAGCAGCTCCAGCATCATGACCACACTTAACGCGCTGAATAATCCCAAGTCGAATTAAAGCCGGGTGGGCCGGGCCGGTTAAAGTTTTGGCCGGCCCGGTCGACACAGGTTAGTAAGTTCACCTATTTTTGCCGGTCACCTGTTACGAGGTAGAAACATGAACCCGATGCGCGCCCTTCGTCAGTACCAGAAGGTCAATTCCCACGCTCAAATCTCCGAGGCCAGCCCGCACCGGTTGATTCAGATGCTGATGGAAGGTGCTCTGGAGCGTATGGCACAAGCCAAAGGTGCCATGGCTCGGGGGGATATTCCTCAGAAGGCTTTGCTGATCACCAAGACCATCGACATCATCACGGGCTTGCGTGCGGGCCTGCGTGAAGAAAATACCGATGACAAGGAAGCGCTGCGTCAGTTGGACAGTCTGTACGAGTACATGACCAAGCAATTGACCCTGGCCAATGCCAAAAACGAGCCAGAACTGATCGACGAAGTCGCCCGCCTGCTGATCACTGTCAAAAGTGGTTGGGATGCAATCGCGCCAGAATAAGCCTGCCGGTCCCGAGGAGTGCGTCATGAGTCAATTACAACGAATTCAAAAAACCCGTGATGCGCTGATCGATGCCTTGGCTGAGCGCAACTGGGAAGCCATCGGCGAACTGGATACCGCTTGTCGGGATTGTGTCGAGAGCGTGCTGGCCGAAAAGCCGGTGGACGAAGCGGTCTTGCGCGAGAATCTTGAGGGCCTGTTAGTGGTGTATCGCATGCTGCTGGAGGCTGCCACGGGGGAGCGCCAGCTCGTGGTTGATCAGATGGCGCAGATCAACCAAGCAAAAAATGCTTCAAAGGTTTACCATCTGTTCGGTTAAGACCTAAAAATTTTGTGGTTAAGCGTGTTTGTAGCGCCATAAAATTGACTGCATACAATTTTTTGACTTAACTAGTGCTGTTTTCTGATTTCAGTCGTCTTAAATATCCATACGGGTCAAGGCGTCTACCTTGCCCCTCAATCAGGGCATTGAGTTGACTAGGGAAGTTGCTATTGCATGTGGCGTGAAACCAAGATTCTGCTAATCGATGACGATAGTGTCCGTCGCCGCGACCTGGCGGTGATTTTAAATTTTCTGGGCGAAGAAAATTTATCCGCCGCGAGTAGCGATTGGCAGCAGGCTGTCGGTTCCTTGGCGTCCAGCCGCGAAGTACTCTGCGTGCTTGTAGGCGACGTGAGCAGTGCGGGTGGAGCTTCGAGCTTGCTTAAGACACTCGCCGTGTGGGATGAGTTCCTTCCCATTTTACTTTTGGGTGATATTTCTTCGGTCGACCTGCCCGAAGACCAGCGCCGCCGCGTGCTGTCCAGCCTTGAAATGCCCCCCAGCTACAGCAAATTGCTCGATTCGCTGCACCGTGCCCAGGTCTACCGCGAGATGTACGACCAGGCCCGTGAGCGCGGTCGGCACCGTGAACCGAATTTGTTCCGCAGCCTGGTCGGCACCAGCCGAGCGATCCATCACGTGCGCCAGATGATGCAGCAAGTGGCCGACACCGACGCCAGTGTGTTGATCTTGGGCGAGTCGGGGACCGGCAAGGAAGTGGTCGCGCGCAACCTGCATTACCACTCCAAACGCCGTGACGCGCCCTTTGTGCCCGTTAACTGCGGGGCGATTCCCGCCGAGTTGCTCGAAAGCGAACTGTTCGGCCATGAGAAGGGCGCATTCACCGGCGCCATCACCAGCCGCGCCGGGCGTTTTGAACTGGCCAACGGCGGCACGCTGTTCCTGGATGAAATCGGCGACATGCCGCTGCCGATGCAGGTCAAGCTGCTGCGCGTGTTGCAGGAGCGCACCTTTGAACGTGTGGGCAGTAACAAAACCCAGTGCGCCGACGTGCGCATCATTGCCGCGACCCACAAAAACCTCGAAAGCATGATTGAAGTCGGCGCCTTCCGCGAAGACTTGTACTACCGCCTCAACGTCTTCCCGATTGAAATGGCGCCGTTGCGTGAGCGCGTCGAAGACATCCCGTTGTTGATGAACGAACTGATTTCGCGCATGGAGCACGAAAAGCGCGGATCCATCCGCTTCAATTCAGCCGCCATCATGTCTTTGTGCCGCCACGGCTGGCCGGGTAACGTGCGTGAACTGGCCAACCTCGTTGAGCGCATGGCCATCATGCATCCCTACGGGGTGATCGGGGTGGCCGAGCTGCCGAAGAAATTCCGCTACGTGGACGACGAAGACGAGCAATTGGTCGACAGCCTGCGCAGCGACATGGAAGAGCGCGTGGCCATCAACAATGCCACGCCGGATTTCACCGCCACGGCCATGCTGCCGCCCGAAGGGCTGGACCTCAAAGACTACCTCGGTGGTCTGGAGCAGGGCCTGATTCAGCAAGCGCTGGACGACGCCAACGGCATCGTGGCCCGTGCCGCAGAGCGGCTGCGCATCCGTCGAACCACCTTGGTGGAAAAGATGCGCAAGTACGGCATGAGCCGTCGTGAAGGTGAAGAACAGGCGGATGATTGACGCCTGTTTTTTAACCTGTTGATTTATAAGTAATTTTTTTTAGGCACGGGTATTGCTAAGTCTCTGCTAACGAACCGTTTTATGACGGTCAGCCACGCGAGAAAGTCCCATGCCTCAGTCCGCCCCGCAGTCCTCCGTCCCTGATCTCGCAGGGCACGCCATGTCTCTGGCCGTTCAGCCCTTGAACCCGGTTGAACAGGCCAGTCGGGAAGGGCTTGAGCAGGCGTTCTCGCTGTTCAGTCAGATGTCGACTCAATTGACCGATTCCTACAGCCTGCTGGAAGCCCGGGTGACCGAGCTCAAGGGCGAGCTGGCGGTGGTCAGCGCCCAGCGCATGGCCGAACTGGCGGAAAAAGAGCGGCTGGCCAATCGCCTGCAACACCTGCTGGACCTGCTGCCGGGCGGCGTGATCGTGATCGACGACCGCGGCCGGGTGCGCGAGGCCAACCCGGCCGCCTGCGAACTGCTGGGGCTGCCGCTGGAAGGCGAACTGTGGCGCCATGTGATCGCGCGCTGTTTTGCGCCCCGTGAAGACGATGGCCACGAAGTTTCCCTGATTGACGGCCGACGCCTGTCGATTTCCACCCGTTCGCTGGATGCCGAGCCGGGTCAACTGGTGCTCCTCAACGACCTGACAGAAACCCGGCGTCTGCAAGACCAGCTTGCGCGCCATGAGCGCCTGTCTTCCCTGGGTCGCATGGTGGCGTCGCTGGCGCACCAGATCCGCACGCCTTTGTCGGCGGCCTTGATCTACGCCAGTCATTTGACTGAGCAACAGTTGCCGGTCGAGACCCAGCAGCGCTTTGCCGGGCGCCTTAAAGAGCGCTTGCATGAGTTGGAGCATCAAGTGCGAGACATGCTGGTGTTTGCCCGCGGAGAACTGCCCCTCACTGACCGCATTGCCCCCAAAGCGTTGATGCAGGCGCTGCAAGCCGCCGCGCAACCGCACGTCGAAGGCATTGCGATGCGCTGGCAGTGCGACATCCATGATGGCGAGGTGCTGTGTAATCGCGACACCTTGGTCGGTGCGCTGCTCAATCTGATCGAAAACGCCCTGCAAGCCGGCACGGCGCAGGTGCGTCTCAAAGTCCATGTGTACGCACGGGGCAACACTTTGCGCCTGTGTGTGAGCGACAGCGGCAGTGGCATCGAGCCTCGGGTGCTGGAGCGTTTGGGTGAGCCGTTTTTCACCACCAAAGCCACCGGCACCGGTCTGGGGCTGGCCGTGGTCAAGGCTGTAGTGCGCGCGCATCAGGGTCAATTGCAACTGCACTCGCGACTCGGGCGCGGTACCTGTGCACTGCTTGGCTTGCCATTGCTCGGCGTGCAGGAGATAGCGCGCGCGGGGGAGGCGAGCTGATGGCAATGCGCATCAATGTGCTGCTGGTGGAAGACGATCGTGCGTTGCGTGAAGCGTTATCCGACACTTTGCTGCTGGCCGGGCATCGGTTTCGCGCCGTGGGGTCTGCTGAAGAAGCGCTGGAGGCGGTCTCGGCCCAAGCGTTCAGTCTGGTGGTCAGCGATGTCAACATGCCGGGCATGGACGGTCACCAATTGCTCGCCCTGTTGCGGGCGCGGCAACCCCAACTGCCGGTGTTGTTGATGACCGCCCACGGCGCGGTGGAGCGCGCGGTGGACGCCATGCGTCAAGGCGCGGCGGATTACCTGGTCAAGCCGTTTGAACCCAAGGCGTTGCTGGAGCTGGTGGCGCGTCATGCGCTCGGCAGTTTGGGCGCGGCTGACGCGCAAGGCCCGGTGGCCATCGAGCCGGCCAGCGCGCAACTGCTGGAGCTGGCGGCCCGCGTGGCCCGCAGCGATTCCACGGTGCTGATCTCGGGTGAGTCCGGCACCGGTAAAGAAGTCCTGGCGCGTTACATTCATCAGCACTCTCATCGGGCGACTCAGCCCTTTGTCGCGATCAACTGTGCGGCGATTCCGGACAACATGCTGGAAGCGACGCTGTTCGGCCACGAAAAGGGCTCGTTCACGGGCGCGATTGCGGCGCAGGCGGGCAAATTTGAACAGGCGGACGGCGGCACGCTGCTGCTGGATGAAATCTCTGAAATGCCCTTGGGCCTGCAAGCCAAGCTGTTGCGCGTGTTGCAGGAGCGTGAAGTTGAACGGGTCGGCGGGCGCAAGCCGATAGCGCTGGATATTCGGGTCGTGGCCACCACTAACCGCGATCTGGCGGGCGAAGTGGCGGCGGGGCGGTTCCGGGAAGATTTGTATTACCGGCTGTCTGTGTTTCCGCTGGCCTGGCGTCCGTTGCGCGAGCGCACCGCCGATATTCTGCCGCTGGCAGAGCGCCTGCTGGCCAAGCACATCAACAAAATGAAACACACCGCCGTACGCTTCTCGCCGGATGCGCAAGCGTGCCTGACCCACTACGGCTGGCCGGGCAATGTGCGTGAGCTGGACAACGCCATTCAGCGCGCCCTGATCCTGCAACAAAGCGGGCTGATCGAGGCGGCGGATTTTTGTCTGTCGGGGCCGGTGGCCTGTGCGCCGTTGTCTTCTTCAAGCAGTGCCAGATTGCCGGCGCCTGCTCAAACCCCCAACGAACCGGCCGGGGCGTCGGCGGGGGCGCTGGGCGATGACCTGCGCCGTCGCGAGTTCCAGTTGATTATCGACACCTTGCGCGCCGAACGGGGTCGCCGCAAAGAGGCCGCCGAGCGCCTGGGCATCAGCCCGCGCACCCTGCGCTACAAATTGGCGCAAATGCGCGATGCGGGTATGGATGTCGAGGCGTACCTGTTCGCCACCCCTTGAACACTGACGCTTGTCACTGTGCAGGGTTGTGCCCGTGCGGTGCGACCACACGCCACTCATCTGCCTGCGACCTTTTGTAACGTGATTTGTTCCAGATCAATAAATAACTGGCACCCTTGTTGCTAACACCTCAGTGGATGCTGTGTGAGCGTCAAAAAATTGCGGGCCGTCGGAGAGAGTAGTCCATGAGCCAAGGTATTGAATTTAATCGAATGATGTTGGACATGCGGGCCATGCAAATGGACGCCATGGCCCAGCCGAAGTCGGCTGTGCAAGCGCCTGCCGAACTGGGCGCCCCCAGCTTCTCCGATATGCTCGGCAACGCGATCAACAAGGTCAGCGAAACCCAGCAGGCGTCGTCCCAGTTGTCGAACGCGTTTGAAATCGGCAAGAGCGGTGTTGACCTGACTGACGTGATGATTGCATCGCAGAAAGCCAGTGTTTCTTTTCAGGCATTGACCCAAGTACGCAACAAGTTGGTTCAGGCGTACCAAGACATCATGCAGATGCCGGTTTAAGGACGTATTAGGTCATGGCAGAAGCAGTCGCTGATAACGTCCCGGCCAAGGCGGGCTCTACAGAAGGCAAACCGCCGCTGTTCGGGCTGTCTTTTCTGGAAAACCTTTCCGAGATGACCATGCTGCGTCAGGTCGGCCTGATGGTCGGGCTGGCCGCGAGCGTGGCGATTGGTTTTGCCGTGGTGCTGTGGTCGCAACAGCCCGATTACCGGCCACTGTACGGTAGCCTGGCCGGTATGGATGCCAAGCAAGTCATGGAGACCCTGGCCACCGCCGATATTCCCTACACAGTCGAGCCCACTTCCGGCGCGTTACTGGTCAAGGCCGATGACGTCGCCCGTGCCCGCCTCAAGCTGGCCGCCGCCGGTGTCTCGCCGACCGACAGCAACATCGGTTTCGAGATTCTGGACAAGGACCAGGGGCTGGGCACTAGCCAGTTCATGGAAGCCACGCGCTATCGCCGCGGCCTCGAAGGCGAACTGGCACGCACCATTTCCAGCCTGAACAACGTCAAGGGCGCCCGCGTGCACCTGGCGATTCCGAAAAGCTCGGTGTTCGTGCGCGATGAACGCAAGCCCAGCGCCTCGGTTCTGGTTGAGCTGTATTCGGGCCGTTCGCTGGAGCCGGGTCAGGTGCTGGCCATTATCAATCTGGTGGCCACCAGCGTCCCGGAATTGACCAAATCGCAGATCACCGTGGTCGACCAGAAAGGCAACCTGCTGTCGGATCAGGCGGAAAACTCCGAGCTGACCATGGCTGGCAAGCAGTTCGATTACAGCCGCCGCATGGAAAGCATGCTCACCCAGCGCGTGCACAACATCCTGCAGCCGGTATTGGGTAATGACCGCTACAAGGCCGAAGTGTCCGCGGACGTGGATTTCAGCGCCGTTGAATCGACCTCCGAGCAATTCAACCCGGACCAACCGGCGTTGCGCAGCGAGCAGTCCACCAACGAACAACGCACCGCCAGCAATGGCCCGCAAGGTGTGCCGGGCGCGCTGAGCAATCAGCCACCGGCCCCGGCGTCGGCGCCGCAGCAAACCGGCCAGGCCACCGCCGCCGCTGGCATGGTGCAGCCAGGCCAGCCGCTGCTGGACGCCAACGGTCAGCAGATCATGGACCCGGCCACCGGCCAGCCCATGTTGGCGCCATACCCGGCCGACAAACGTTCGCAATCGACCAAAAACTTTGAGCTGGACCGCTCCATCAGCCACACCAAGCAGCAACAGGGCCGTGTCAATCGCCTGTCGGTTGCCGTGGTGGTGGACGATCAGGTCAAGGTCGACCCGGCCAACGGTGAAGTCACCCGCGAGCCGTGGAGCACCGATCAATTGGCGCGCTTCACGCGTCTGGTGCAAGACGCGGTGGGCTTTGACGCCAGCCGTGGCGACAGCGTGAGCGTGATCAACGTGCCGTTCTCCGCCGAACGAGGCGAAGTGATTGCCGATATTCCGTTCTACTCGCAGCCGTGGTTCTGGGACATCGTCAAGCAAGTGCTGGGTGTGTTGTTCATTCTGGTGCTGGTGTTCGGCGTATTGCGCCCGGTGCTCAACAACATCACCGGTCACGGCCGCAACAAACAAATGGCGTTGGGCAGTGATGCCGAGCTGGGCGGTCTGGGCGGCATCGGCGGCCTGGACGGCGAGTTGGCCAACGACCGGGTCAGCCTCGGCGGTCCACAAAGCATTCTGTTGCCAAGCCCGAGCGAAGGCTATGACGCTCAGTTGAACGCAATTAAAAGTCTGGTAGCAGAAGACCCGGGCCGTGTGGCACAGGTCGTGAAAGAGTGGATCAACGCTGATGAGTGACAACCGAGCCGCCACCAACCTCAAGCTGACCCGGGTCGACAAGGCCGCGATCCTGCTGCTGTCCCTGGGGGAAACCGACGCGGCCCAGGTGCTGCGGCACATGGGCCCTAAAGAAGTGCAGCGCGTGGGTGTGGCGATGGCGCAAATGCGCAACGTTCACCGTGAGCAGGTTGAGCAGGTCATGAGTGAGTTCGTCGAGATCGTCGGCGACCAGACCAGCCTCGGCGTTGGCTCTGACAGCTACATCCGCAAAATGCTCACCTCGGCACTGGGCGAAGACAAGGCCAACGGCCTGATCGACCGCATCCTGCTGGGCGGCAACACCAGCGGTCTGGACAGCCTCAAATGGATGGAGCCGCGTGCGGTGGCGGACGTGATCCGTTTCGAGCACCCGCAAATCCAGGCCATCGTGGTGGCGTACCTGGACCCCGACCAGGCCGGTGAGGTGCTGGGCCATTTTGACCACAAGGCACGCCTGGACATCATCCTGCGCGTCTCGTCGCTCAACACCGTGCAACCGGCCGCGCTCAAAGAGCTGAACCAGATTCTCGAGAAGCAATTCTCCGGCAACTCCAATGCTGCCCGTACAACATTGGGCGGTATCAAGCGTGCGGCCGACATCATGAACTTCCTCGACAGCTCGACCGAGGGCCAGTTGATGGACTCGATCCGCGAAATCGACGAAGACCTGTCCGGTCAGATCGAAGACCTCATGTTTGTGTTCAACAACCTGGCCGACGTCGACGACCGCGGCATTCAGGCGCTGTTGCGCGAAGTGTCTTCGGACGTGCTGGTACTGGCGCTCAAGGGCTCGGACGACAACGTTCAGGAAAAAATCTTCAAGAACATGTCCAAGCGTGCGTCCGAACTGCTGCGCGACGACCTGGAAGCCAAAGGCCCGGTGCGTGTCAGCGACGTCGAAACCGCACAGAAAGAAATCCTCACCATTGCTCGCCGTATGGCCGAAGCCGGAGAAATCGTTCTCGGCGGGAAGGGCGGCGAAGAGATGATCTAAGTGAGCAATGCCAAGGGCGAGTCGCCCAGTGATGTGATCCGCGCCCGCGATGTCGGCGGTTTTGACGTGTGGTCCTTGCCCAGCTTTGACCCGTTTCGCGAAGCGCCGGAACCCGAACCCGAGCCGGTCGAAGAACTGCCGGTCGAGAGCGAAGAAGTGCCGCTGGAGGAAGTCCAGCCGCTGACCCTCGAAGAGCTCGAAAGCATCCGTCAGGAGGCCTACAACGAAGGCTTCGCCACCGGCGAAAAAGAAGGCTTTCACAGCACGCAGCTCAAGGTGCGCCAAGAGGCGGAAGTGGCCTTGAGCGCCAAGGTCGGCAGCCTGGAACGCCTGATGAGCAGCCTGTTTGCGCCGCTGGCCGAGCAGGACGAGCAGCTCGAAAAAGCCATGGTGGGGCTGGTTGAACACATGACGCGGCTGGTGATCCAGCGCGAACTGAAAACCGACTCCAGCCAGATCGAGCAAGTGCTGCGCGAGAGCCTTAAATTGTTGCCGATGGGCGCTGACAACATTCGCCTGTTCATCAATCCGCAGGATTTTGCCCAGGTCAAAGCCCTGCGCGAGCGGCATGACGCCACGTGGCGGATCCTCGAAGACGACACCTTGCAGCCGGGCGGTTGCCGGGTCGAAACCGAACACAGCCGGATCGACGCCAGCATCGAAACCCGCATCAAGCAGGCCATGAGCCAGTTGTTTGACCAATTGCACGAACAGGCGCTGCACCCGTCTGCGCCGGACATTGACGTCGACCTGGACGCACCGGATGCACCTTAAACGCACCAGTTTTGCCAAACGCCTGAGCACCTATTCGCCCGCCATCACCTTGCCCGGCCAGCCCATTGTCGAGGGCCGCCTGCTGCGCATGGTCGGCCTGACGCTTGAAGCCGAAGGTTTGCGCGCGGCCATGGGCAGCCGTTGCCTGGTCATCAACGACGACAGCTTTCACCCGGTGGAAGTCGAAGCCGAAGTGATGGGGTTTTCGGGTAGCAAAATCTTCCTCATGCCGGTGGGCAGTGTCGCCGGTATTGCGCCGGGCGCCCGTGTGGTGCCGTTGGCAGACACCGGGCGCTTGCCCATGGGCATGAGCATGCTCGGCCGCGTGCTCGATGGCGCCGGGCGGGCACTGGACGGCAAAGGCGGGATGAAAGCCGAAGACTGGGTGCCGATGGACGGCCCGACCATCAACCCGCTCAAGCGCAACCCGATCAGCGTGCCGCTGGACGTGGGCATCCGCAGCATCAACGGTTTATTGACGGTCGGTCGCGGCCAGCGTCTGGGCCTGTTTGCCGGTACGGGCGTGGGCAAGAGTGTGCTGCTGGGCATGATGACCCGCTTTACCGAGGCCGACATCGTGGTGGTGGGGCTGATCGGTGAGCGGGGCCGTGAGGTGAAGGAGTTCATCGAACACATCCTCGGCGAAGAAGGCCTCAAGCGCTCGGTGGTGGTGGCCTCGCCAGCGGATGACGCGCCCTTGATGCGTATGCGCGCAGCCATGTATTGCACGCGGATTGCCGAATACTTTCGCGACAAAGGCAAAAACGTCCTGTTGCTGATGGACTCGCTGACCCGTTTCGCCCAGGCGCAGCGGGAAATCGCCCTGGCGATCGGCGAGCCGCCTGCGACGAAGGGTTATCCGCCTTCGGTGTTCGCCAAGCTGCCAAAACTGGTGGAGCGGGCGGGTAACGCCGAAGCGGGCGGCGGGTCGATCACCGCGTTCTACACCGTGCTGTCCGAGGGGGACGACCAGCAAGACCCGATTGCCGACTCGGCGCGGGGCGTGCTGGACGGCCACATCGTGCTGTCCCGGCGACTGGCTGAAGAAGGCCATTACCCGGCCATCGACATCGAAGCGTCCATCAGTCGGGTCATGCCCTCGGTGGTCAACGAAGAGCACATGCGCCGCGCGCAGCAATTCAAGCAGTTGTGGTCGCGCTTCCAGCAGGCGCGGGACTTGATCAGCGTCGGCGCCTACGTACCGGGCGGTGACCGCGAAACCGACACCGCGATTGCCCTGCAACCGGCGATGGTGGCGTACCTGCGTCAAGGGCTGAACGACAACATCAGCCTGGGCGAAAGCAGTGGCCATCTGGGGTCGATTTTTGCCCCGGCACCGGGCGGCTAATCCCTGATGGCCAGCGGGGGAAGAGCGGCGCGTCTGGCGCCAGTGGTGGACATGGCCGAAAGCGCCGAAAAAGCCGCTGCGCAGCGTCTCGGGCATTTTCAGGGGCAAGTGAACCTGGCCAACAGCAAGCTGGGCGACCTGGAAAACTTCCGCGCCGAGTACCAGTCGCAATGGGTCGACCGTGGCAGCCAGGGCGTGTCAGGGCAATGGCTGCGCAGTTACCAGTACTTTCTCAACCAGCTTGAAACCGCTGTCTCTCAGCAACGGCAGAGTTTGGTCTGGCACGAAAACAACCTCAATAAAGCCCGTGAAACCTGGCAGCAGGCCTACGCCCGGGTCGAAGGATTGCGCAAATTGGTGCAACGCTACGCCGACGAAGCGCGGCAGCTGGAAGACAAGCGCGAACAAAAGCTGATGGACGAGCTGTCCCAGCGCCTGCAGCGCCGCGACACGTTATAAGCCCGCCGGATTCCCGCCGCGGGAGGTGAAATCGTCATCGCCGTCTATAGTTCTGGGCACCCGACCTCAGATAAGGATGCGTGCGCATGGCTGTCACTTCAGAACTCACGGCCGATGGTAGAAAACTGACGTTAACGATCAAGGGGCGTTTTGATTTCGTCCAGCATCAAGATTTCAGGCACGCTTACGAACGGCTGGACCACAGACCTGATCAGTTTGTGGTTGACCTCAAGGACACGACTTACGTCGACAGTTCTGCGCTGGGCATGCTGTTGCTGTTGCGTGACTACGCCGGGGGCGATGAGTCGGATGTGCGGATCGTCAATTGCAATGCCGGCGTGCGCAAAATCTTCGCCACTTCCAACTTCGACAAGCTGTTTGATATCAGTTGAACGGGTCACACGCAGACATCCAGCCGCTCACCCTGCTGATCGCTGAAGACAGTGCGGTCGATCGCTTGTTGCTTTCGCGCATTGTCAGCAAGCAGGGGCATCGCGTGTTGCTGGCTGCCGATGGCGCCGAAGCGGTGGCGCTGTTTGCCGAGCAGCGCCCGCAACTGGTGCTGATGGACGCGCTGATGCCGGTCATGGACGGCTTTGAAGCCACGCGGCAGATCAAGGCGCTGGCCGGCGAGACGCTGGTGCCGATCATTTTCCTCACCTCGCTCGAACACGCTGACGCCTTGACCCGTGCGATGGAGGCCGGGGGCGATGATGTGCTGATCAAGCCCTACAACCCGCAGGTGCTGGCCGCCAAGATCACCGTCATGGACCGTTTGCGGCGCTTGCAGGACACGGTGTTGCAACAACGCAACCTGATCGCCCGGCACAACACCTACCTGCTCAATGAACAGCGAGTGGCCAAGGCCGTGTTTGACCGGGTCGCGCACTCCGGGTGTTTGAAGGCGTCGAATATTCAGTATTTGCAGTCGCCTTATGCCTTGTTCGACGGCGATTTATTACTGGCGGCCTACACCCCCACCGGCGATACCCACGTGTTGCTGGGCGACTTCACCGGCCACGGGTTGCCCGCCGCCATCGGCGCCATGCCGCTGGCGGAGGTGTTCTACAGCATGACGGCCAAAGGCTATGGCCTGGCGGAAATCCTGCGTGAGATGAACGCCAAGCTCAAACGCATCCTGCCCGTGGACATGTTTTGCTGCGCCACGCTGGCGTGCGTGAGTGCCCAGCGGCGTATCGTCGAACTGTGGAATGGCGGCATGCCGGATGGCTACTTGCATGCCCAGGCCAGCGGCGAGCGCACGCCGTTGCCGTCCCGGCACTTGCCGCTGGGGGTGCTCACCAGCGACGCCTTTGACGACGCCACCGAGGTGCTGTCCATGGCGCCGGGCGATCAGCTGTTTTTGCTCTCGGACGGGGTCATCGATACTGCAGGCCACGATGAACAACTGTTTGGCGTGCAAGGGCTGGAGCGGGTGTTTGCCCGTAATCGGGACCCGGCACACCTGATTGATGAGGTGGTGCAGGCGCTGCGCGATTTCCAGGGGCAAAAGCGCGATGACGTGAGCCTGGTGCAAATCACATCGCAACTGCCACACACCTGGGACCTGCCGCCGATTCTCTACGCCGACAGCGGGCGTTGCAGCCCGCTGGACTGGTCGGCCAGCTTTGAGTTTCGCGCCCAATCCCTGCAACAGTTCAACCCGTTGCCCTACCTGTTGCAGTTGTTGATGGAAGTCCCTGGGCTGCGCACGCAGGGGGCGGTGATCCACGCGGTGCTGGCCGAGCTGTACGCCAATGCCCTGGAGCATGGCGTGTTGGGGCTCGACTCGCGGATCAAGCGCAACGCCGCCGGGTTCGCGCAGTATTACCAGCGCCGGGAAGAGCGGCTGGCAGCCCTTAAAGAAGGATTTGTCCGGCTGCACCTGCGGGTTGAGCCTATGCTCAACGGTGGACGTTTAGTGATACAAGTTGAAGACAGCGGAAAAGGATTCGATGTCCACAACGTATTGGCGCGTCCCCTGGACAAAGGGCGCCTGTCGGGGCGCGGCGTGAGCCTGGTGCGTCAACTGTGTCCTGCGGCGCGCTGGTCAGACGATGGTCGCAGCGCGTACGTGGAGTTTTCGTGGGAGGCTCTGGCATAATCCGCCCCATTCTTGATCAAGGAGTGAACAAGTGTCTGATTTACACATGGACCCGGCTGTTGTGAGCGCATTGCGTGACGTGATGGAGGGCGGGTTTGCCGACCTGCTGGACACCTTTATCGCGGACTCGGACGAACGTCTGCAGCAATTGCATCTGGCGCGTGGTCCTACCGAGCTGATGGCGGTTGCCCACAGCTTTAAAGGCAGCAGCAGCAACATGGGTGCCATTCGTTTGGCGCGCTTGTGCGCTGAACTCGAAGCCGGGGTGCAAAAAATGCCGGTGGACGGCATCGAAGCGCTGGTGCTGAAAATCGACCGTGAATATCAAACCGTGCGCCGACTGTACAGCGCCGAACGCAAGCGCTGCGGGGTGGCACACGTGGTTTCCCACTGATGGGCGCAAAGCTGGCCCGAACCTTGCTCTGAATCTCTGACCTGTACCTACGCCAGCCCGTACAGTGGAGACCTTACATGCCGCTTGCCGCCAACCCGCTTCTTCAGACACCTGCCGCCGCTGCGTCCAAAGCCGCCGCGGCCAATGCGTCCCAGCCTGCTGTTGAGCCCAACAAAACCGGGGGGGCGCCGTTCTCGAAGGTGTACGCCAAGGCGTCGCAAGACACCGCGTCCAATGCCGCCGATAAAGTCGCCAAACCGTCGCGCGACAAGGGGGCGGATGCGCCAGCCAGGCCTGATGTGCGCAACGACAAAAGCGCTGGCAAACCGGCGAACGTTGCCGATAGCGGCAAACCCTTGCCTGGCGGCAAGCGCGCCGACAATGCCCGTGATGACCAGGACGCCAGCACGACGTCGGCGTCCGATGACGTGGCTTCCACCGATCCGTCCGCGCTGACGCCCGTGGCCCCGACCACCCCGCTGACACCGCCGGTGGCGGAGGTGCCGGTTGACGCTGTTGCGCCACCACCCGAGGTGCAGGCGCCGCAACTGGCTGCGGCGGCTGCGGCGGCCACGTCGGCTGCGGTTCAACCTCAGCCGGTGGCCGATGACACCTTCGACCCCGAGGCCGATCCCCTGGACGACCTGCCGGCGGTGCGCCTGGCCATGGAGCAGGGCGGGCACGTGTCCGCCAGCAGTCAGGCGCCGACCAAAAGCACCTCTGCTGATACCACTGCACCGGCTGCTCAAACCCAGGGGCAGGCCAGCGGCATGGCCCTGCTGATCGAGCCGAAAACCGACTCCCAAACCACCGGCGAGGGCGGCGAAAAGGCCTTCAAGGGGTTGGTGGACGATGGCCTTAAAGACTTGAAAAGCGCCTCCAGCGACACCCGTGTCGACGACTTCGCCAATCGTCTGGCGGCCTTGACCCAGGCCGCGGTGCCCAAAACCGCCAATGCCTTGCCGGTCAACCAGCCCTTGGCCATGCATCAGAACGGCTGGTCTGAAGAAGTGGTCAACCGGGTGATGTACCTGTCCAGCGCCAACCTCAAGTCGGCGGACATTCAGCTGGAACCCGCCGAACTGGGGCGACTGGACATCCGCGTCAACATCGCGGCCGATCAGCCGGCGCAAGTGAACTTCATGAGCGGTCACGCCGGTGTGCGTGAAGCGCTGGAAGGGCAGATGCACCGTCTGCGTGAGATGTTCGCCCAGCAGGGCATGGGGCAAGTGGACGTCAACGTGTCGGATCAATCGCGCAATTGGCAGGGCCAGGGTCAGGAGCAACAAGGCCAGCACCGCGCCAATGGCACAGGCAACGGTGGGCGGGCGGACGGCACTGTGGAGGACGACCTGTCCGTGGCGGCCGTTGAAGCCGCAGCGCCAAGTGTGATCCTGGGCTCCAGTGCGGTGGATTACTACGCCTGATAACTGGCTCGCAGCCTTGCGCAGCGGCTCCCCTTAACGGTGCAGTCGCTGCCGCGCACCGCGCGGTTATCGCCGTGCCATCGCGCCCCAACCCCGCTCACGCCAAACAATGCCCGCCCGACACTCACTTCTGGCATAACACTTGCTCTTGCCTAGCCATGCACCTGTGAAAACCGAATAGTGACGGATTATTGGCATGGCGAAGAGCGACGCAGTGAAAGACCCCGCCCAGAAAGGCAAACTCAAGCTGATTATCCTGATCGTCGTGGCGTTGCTGCTGGCGATTGGCCTGTCCGTGGGCGCCACCTGGTATTTCATGCACAGCGCCCAGAGCAAGCCCGAGGTGGTGGTTGACCCGAACGCTAAAGTCCCGGCGATCTACGAGCCGATGGCGCCTGCGTTTGTGCTCAATTACAACGCCAATGGCCGCCAGCGCTACATGCAAGTGAGCATGACCCTGCAAGCCCGTAACCAGGCCGATCTGGACGCGCTCAAGGTTCACATGCCGGTGATCCGCAACAACCTGGTCATGCTGTTCTCCGGGGAAACCTTCGACAGCATCGCCACGCCGGTCGGCCAGGAAATGTTGCGTCAAAAAGCCACTGCCAGTGTGCAAGCCGTTGCGCAAAAAGAGCTGGGCAAAGTGGTGGTCGATCAGGTGCTCTTTACTAACTTCGTATTGCAGTAGGATCACGACATGGCCGTGCAAGACCTGCTGTCCCAGGATGAGATCGATGCGCTGTTGCATGGCGTCGATGACGGTCTGGTACAGACCGAAATGGCTGCCGAACCCGGCAGTGTCAAAAGTTACGACCTGACCAGTCAGGACCGTATTGTTCGCGGGCGCATGCCGACCCTCGAAATGATCAACGAGCGTTTCGCGCGCTACACCCGCATCAGTATGTTCAACATGCTGCGCCGCTCGGCCGACGTGGCCGTGGGCGGGGTGCAGGTGATGAAGTTCGGTGAGTACGTGCATTCGCTGTACGTGCCCACCAGTTTGAACCTGGTCAAGATCAAGCCGCTGCGTGGCACGGCGCTGTTCATCCTGGACGCCAAGTTGGTGTTCAAGCTGGTGGACAACTTCTTCGGCGGCGACGGGCGTCACGCCAAGATCGAGGGCCGTGAATTCACGCCCACCGAGTTGCGCGTGGTGCGCATGGTGCTGGAGCAGGCTTTCATCGACTTGAAAGAAGCCTGGCAGGCGATCATGGAAGTCAATTTCGAGTACATCAACTCGGAAGTGAACCCGGCCATGGCCAACATCGTCGGCCCGAGCGAGGCGATTGTGGTCTCCACCTTCCACATCGAGCTGGACGGCGGTGGCGGCGACCTGCACGTGACCATGCCGTATTCGATGATCGAGCCGGTGCGCGAGATGCTCGACGCCGGTTTCCAGTCCGACCTCGACGATCAGGACGAACGCTGGAGCAAAGCGCTGCGTGAAGACGTACTCGACGTCAGCGTGCCGCTCAGTGCCACGGTGGCCCGTCGCCAGTTGCGGCTGCGGGACATTCTGCACATGCAGCCCGGCGACGTGATCCCCATCGAGCTGCAGGACGAGCTGGTCATGCGTGCCAATGGCGTGCCGTCGTTCAAAGTCAAACTGGGCTCGCACAAGGGCAATCTCGCCCTGCAAGTGGTTGAGCCCATCGACCGGCGCTAAGCGCCGGTTTCAAGAATTCGCTGTGTAACTGATTGACTGCCCGCCGAGGACAAATGATGGCTGACGAACACGAAATAACTTCCGCCGAAGACCAGGCGCTGGCCGATGAATGGGCGGCTGCACTGGAAGAAACCGGCGATGTGGGCCAACACGACATTGACGCCTTGCTGGCGGCCGATGCGGCCAAGGCCCCGTCGTCCAACCGCGTGCCGATGGAAGAATTCGGCAGCGTGCCGCGCAACAACGAGCCGGTCACGCTGGACGGCCCCAACCTGGACGTGATTCTGGATATTCCGGTGTCCATCTCCATGGAAGTGGGCAGCACCGACATCAACATCCGTAACCTGCTGCAACTCAACCAGGGCTCGGTAATTGAACTGGACCGTCTGGCCGGTGAGCCGCTGGACGTGCTGGTCAACGGCACGCTGATTGCGCACGGCGAAGTGGTAGTGGTGAACGAAAAGTTCGGCATTCGCCTGACGGACGTCATCAGCCCAAGCGAACGCATCAAGAAGCTGCGCTGAATGAAGCGGTTACTCGGCGGTTTACTGGCGTTCCCGTTCAGCGTGCTGGCGGCCGAACCTGTGGTCACGGCCACCACGGCGGCTGCGCCGGTGGTCGGCAGTGGCATCGGCGGTCAATTGACCCAGCTGGTGCTGGGCCTGCTGCTGGTGCTGGGGCTGATTTTCGGCCTGGCCTGGCTGTTGCGCCGGGTTCAGCACGCCGGGTCGCGTCAGGGGCAGGTGATTGAACTGATCAGCTCGCGTGCGCTGGGCGCGCGTGATCGTCTGGTGCTGGTGCAAGTGGGCAATGAGCAGATCCTGCTGGGCCTGACGCCCGGCCGGATCACGCCGCTGCATGTGCTCAAGGAGCCGGTGACCTTGCCGACTACCCCCCAGCCTGCCACGCCGGAGTTTGCCAAGCGCCTGCTGGAACTGATGGGCAACCAGAAGGACAAGCCGTAATGCGTTTAGTCGTTGCGCTGTTGTTGGCGCTGGCCGCGCCGTTGGCGTTCGGTGCCGATCCGTTGTCGATTCCGGCCATCACCCTGGGCACGGGCGCCGACGGCCAGCAGGAGTACTCGGTCAGCCTGCAAATCCTGCTGATCATGACGGCGCTGAGTTTTATCCCGGCGTTCGTCATGCTGATGACCAGTTTCACGCGGATCATCATTGTGTTTTCGATCCTGCGTCAGGCGCTGGGGCTGCAACAAACCCCGTCCAACCAGATCCTCACGGGCATGGCGTTGTTTCTGACGATGTTCATCATGGCGCCGGTGTTCGACAAAATTAACCAAAACGCCTTGCAGCCGTACCTTGCCGAAAAGCTCTCAGCGCAGGACGCGATCCTCAAGGCCGAAGGCCCGATCAAGGATTTCATGCTGGCGCAAACCCGCAGCAGCGACCTTGAGCTGTTCGTGCGCCTGTCCAAGCGGACCGACATCGCCACCCCGGATGCCGCGCCGCTGACCATTCTGGTGCCGGCGTTTGTCACCTCGGAACTGAAAACCGCGTTTCAAATCGGCTTCATGATCTTCATTCCGTTCCTGATCATCGACCTGGTAGTGGCCAGTGTGCTGATGGCCATGGGCATGATGATGCTGTCGCCGCTGATTATTTCGTTGCCGTTCAAAATCATGCTGTTCGTGCTGGTCGATGGCTGGGCGCTGATTATCGGCACGCTGGCCAGCAGTTTTGGCGGGGTATGACGCCATGCCCGGGAGTAATGCGCAATGACCCCAGAAGTCGCGGTTGACCTGTTTCGCAGTGCGTTGTGGCTGACCACCCTGATGGTGGCCGTTCTGGTGGTGCCCAGCCTGCTGGTGGGCCTGATGGTCGCCATGTTCCAGGCGGCCACCCAAATCAACGAACAGACCCTGAGCTTCCTCCCGCGTTTGCTGGTGATGCTCGTGACCCTGATCGTGGCCGGGCCGTGGCTGGTGCAGACGTTCATGGAATACATCCTGTCGTTGTACGGCAGCATTCCGCAGTTGATCGGCTAAATGTCGCTGCTGGCCCTGACGGACGCGCAGATCAGTACTTGGGTCGCCAGCTTCATGCTGCCGCTGTTCCGGGTCGGCGCGCTGTTGACCACCATGCCGATCATCGGCACGACCCTGGTGCCCAAGCGCATCAAGCTGTTTTTGTCGATTGCCATTACCCTGGCCATTGTGCCCAGCCTGCCGCCGCTGCCCACCGTCAACCCGCTGGACCTGAGCGGGCTGATGCTGATTGCCGAGCAAATCATCATCGGCGCGTTGCTCGGGTTTTCACTGCAACTGTTTTTTCAGGCGTTCGTGGTGGCCGGGCAAATCGTCGCGATCCAGATGGGCATGGGCTTCGCCTCCATGGTCGACCCGGCCAACGGGGTTAACGTGGCCGTGATCGGGCAGTTTTTCACCATGCTGGTGACCTTGCTGTTCCTGTCCATGAACGGGCACTTGGTGGTGTTCGAAGTGCTCACCGAGAGCTTTACCACCTTGCCGGTCGGCGGCGGTTTATTGACCCTTCATTTTTGGGAAGTGGTGGGCAAACTGGGCTGGGTGCTGGGCGCGGCCCTGATGCTGGTGTTGCCGGCCATTACCGCGCTGCTGGTGGTCAACATTGCCTTCGGCGTCATGACCCGGGCGGCGCCGCAACTGAACATCTTCGCCATCGGCTTTCCGCTGACCCTGGTGCTGGGCATGGTGATCCTGTGGATCAGCCTGGCGGACATTCTCAATCAGTACCAACCGCTGGCCACTGAGGCCCTGCAGTTCTTACGTGATCTGGCACAGGCGAAATAGCCATGGCCGAAAGCGAGAGTGGCGCCGATAAAACAGAAGACCCCACGGAGAAACGAAAAAAAGACTCCAGGGAAAAGGGCGAGATCGCACGCTCTAAAGAACTGAATACGCTGGCCATCATGCTCGCCGGGTCCATCGGCCTGATCATCTTTGGCGGTGCGCTGGCGCAGGACATGATGGAAATCATGCGCTACAACTTCAGCATCAGCCGTGAAGCGCTGCTCAACCCCGATTCCATGGGCGCCTTCCTGCTGCACTCGGGCAAAATCGCGTTGATCGCGCTCCAGCCCGTGCTCATCACCTTGCTGATTGCCGCCCTGATCGGGCCGATTGCACTGGGTGGCTGGCTGTTCGCGGCGGGCAGCCTGGCGCCCAAGTTCAGCCGCATGAACCCGGCGGCGGGGCTCAAGCGCATGTTCTCGGCCAAGGCGCTGGTCGAACTGCTCAAGGCGCTGGCCAAATTCTTCATCATCCTGATCGTGGCGTTGATGGTGCTCCAGGCCGACATCGACGACTTGCAGCGCATCGCCCACGAACCGCTGGAATCAGCGGTGATTCACAGCCTGCAAGTGGTGGCCTGGAGTGCGTTGTGGATGGCCTGCGGGTTGATCCTGATTGCCGCCGTGGACGTGCCCGTGCAGCTGTGGGAAAGCCACAAAAAACTGCTGATGACCAAGCAGGAAGTGCGCGACGAACACAAGGATCAGGAAGGGCGCCCGGAAGTCAAACAGCGCATCCGCCAGACCCAGCGCGACATGAGCCAGCGGCGCATGATGAGCGCCATCCCGGATGCGGATGTAATCATCACCAACCCGACCCACTTCGCCGTCGCCCTCAAATACGACCCCGAGAAAGGCGCGGCGCCGATGCTGCTGGCCAAAGGCAGCGACTTTCTGGCGCTGAAAATCCGGGAAATCGGCGCCAAGCACGACATCCTGCTGCTCGAATCCCCGGCGTTGGCGCGTTCGATCTACTACTCCACCGAACTGGACCAGGAAATCCCTGCCGGCTTGTACCTGGCCGTGGCCCAAGTGCTGGCGTACGTCTACCAGATCCGCCAGCATCAGGCGGGCAAGGGCAAGCGGCCTGACCCGCTCAGCGACCTGCCCATCCCGCCAGATTTGCGGCGGGATGAGTGACGTGTTTTTCTGCGGATTTAGAGTTGAGTCTCTCTAATCCCCGCGCCGGTCTTCGCAACTTTCGTGTTTCTATGGACTTCAGGTAAGTTACTCATTCTGACTCTCACTTTTCGAGGTGTTGTCAATGCATATGCCTGGCTGATGGGGGTGTACTCAGGAACTTGGCCGCGAGGCCCGCGCTGTATTTCAAGTGATAAACTCTCAAAGTCAGGAAGCGATGAACGAAGGCAGGGTACAGGTGTTGATTGAAAACCGGGCAGAGGGGGTAGATAGGGCGGTGGCACACGATCTAAAGCCTCTTCCATTGAGTCTAGGGAGCTTCGTCTGGACAGTGCGCGAAAACCCTGGCGACTTGCACGTCTGCCCATCGTCATGGAGACCACGCCCAGTGCGGAGCTGGCGCCGGCCATCACCTCTCCAAAGGTTGTTCCCGGCATTCTGAGTGCAACGCCCCCGTACAGCACCCCCAGCGCCCCGCTGCCATAAGCGACCACCGCACTGGCGTTGGTGCGGGCAGGGCTGCTGAGCGCAAGGGCCATGCCTGCCATCGATGCGGCAATGCCCTCTATAGCAAAAGCGCTACTCCAAAAAACGACAGCGTGTCCTGAAGGATCTCGATAGTTGACCGGGTTATTCAAGCCGTAGCGGTAGCAATTGATCCCGCCCTTGCCAAATGGACTCCAACTGTCCGGACTGTTAAAGCGCAGCAATACGGGGTTAAACGCCCGATAGCCGTTGCCCAATAAATAATGGCCGGTCACCGGGTCTGCGCACTCGCCGTTAAACCCCAAAAGATGCTGATTGGCGCCCACAGTTGGATGGTGGCCATAAGGCGAATAAGCCATTGCCTGTTGTTCTGTCGCACTCAGCGTATACAGCACGGAGTGCTGCGGGTCGGTGGCGAGCAGGGTGCAGGTCGATGACGTTGCATCACGGCGCTGTAGCGCTAACAACTGGTCGCCGTGCCGCACGATGGAGTGCTGCACGTCGCCTTGGATGTCCGTGGCGAGCCGGTTTTGCCGATAAAAGCGTTGTCGTGGTGCCTGTGTGTCGGGCAGCAAACCCGTCAGCCGATCAAGCGGGTCGTAACGATAGCTGCACAGCAGTGCTTTTTTCATGGAAGGTTTCGGGCGCGTTGAGGAGTGCTTGATGGTGAGCGCTAGCGGGTCTCACGGGTACTGGCAGTTCTATCAGGTGGTCACCCTGTGAAGGTTGTCAGTAGTGGGTGGTCAGCAGTGGGTAATGCTCCGCAGCAATTGCGGGCGGGCGTCCCGTTTTAAGCATGGCAATGCTGTATAGAAGAGAGGTAAGGAGTTAACTTTATTTTGTCTACACCCTTTTAGGGGAAAGTCCTTATGAAATGGGCATTTTTGATGTTGAGATATTCAATATTGTAGGTGTTCCAAAGGTTTTCGGCATCTGAACTCAGTTTGTTTGAATAGTTTAAAAAGTGTGAATTTGACGGTTCTGATCTATGTCGTAAGTGCCCATTTCTATCTATTTCTATATTTTTAAGAAAGGGGTAGGACTCGCTCTCAGGACGAGGAGTGGCAAGGTGATGTATTTTTTTAGGCAGTATCTCTTGAATATTTGGATAGGCACTTAAATATTGGCCTGTCGTATCTTTAAGGCTCAAATATTGCGATTTGGCCGCGGTTAAACGCTCTGAGTGGGTGTTGATTTTAAAATTCACGACATTGCCTAGCTCGTGCACTTTGAACATCTTTGCGCGTGCAGTAACGGCGGCGACAGGCGTTACTCCTGGACTGAGTGTGTAGCGTGAGAGACTGTTTCGATTGGGTGCTAAATAAATAACGCCTGTGGTTTGTACGAGCCTTGCTTGTGCGCGTCGAGACCAGCGTATGAGCTGTGCCCCTATGAAAAGAGTGAAATGACCGCTTGGGTCATTACTGTTTATGGGTCTGTTCCTGCAGTAGGTGTAGGTGTTCACTCCACTCATAGAGAATGGGCTCCAACTGTCCGGACTGTTAAAGCGCATCAATACGGGGTTAAACGCCCGATACCCGTTGCCCAATAAATAATGGCCGGTCACCGGGTCTGCGCACTCGCCGTTAAACCCCCAAAGATGCTGATTGGCGCCCGCGGTTGGGTGATGGCCATAAGGCGAATAAGCCATTGCCTGTTGTTCTGTCGCACTCAGCGTATGCAACACGGAGTGTTGCGCGTCGGTGGCAAGCAGGGTGCTGGCGGATGACGTTGCATCACGGCTCTGCAGCGCAAGCAATTGGTCGCCGTGCTGCAGGATGGTGTGCCGCACGTCGCCCTGGATGTCCGTGGCGAGCCGGTTTTGCCGATAAAAGCGTTGTCGTGGTGCCTGTGCGTCGGGCAGCAAACCCGTCAGCCGATCAAGCGGGTCGTAGTGATAACTGCACAGCAGTGCTTTTTTCATGGAAGCTCTCGCGCGCGTTGAGGAGTGCTTGATGATGAGCGCGAGCAGGCGTCACGGGTACTGGCAGTTCTATCAGGTGGTCACCCTGTCAATGTTGCCAGTAGTGGGTTTGCCCAAACCTGCTTAACTGTGGAAAGAGCGCGCCGTGGCGTTTTTAACTGGCAATGGAGATGCGCGATGCCCATCGAGTTAACCCTGATCCCTGATGCGTCGGTCAAAACCTATGCCCTGAGTGATGCCCATGGTCTGGCCATGGCTGAGCTGGAGGGGTTGTTTCCGGCGTTCCCCGCGCTGGAGGGTACGTTTGCGATTTTTTGGCTGGATCAGGCGCTCGATCAACATGTGGTGGGGTTCAGTACCGAGGGCGCCAACCTGCTGGCGGTGATTTCGCTGCCGACGGTGCCGCAGGGCTGTGGCCACGAGGCGTATTACGCCGCCGTGCTGGAGCGGTGCGAGAAAGAGCGCGAGACGATTTTGCGATTTTTACGCAAGTCATTGAGCTCGGAAGGGATCAACGGAATCTGTGCGCGCAGTTTTATCCTGTGCAACTTGGTGCGCCAGTTGAAGCTCGACAGTGTGCCGGTGTGGAAGGATCGGCCGCACACGCGGGACGGGCGCTGCGGGGATATTTTGATTGGCGGGCGCGGGTCGGAGCGCTATCAGCCCAACCGCAAGATTGATGTGGTGTTCGGGGCCAGCAGCAGTGCGTGCCTAGTCATCGACTTGGGGGAATGGCGTTGGAACTGAACCTGGCGTGTGGGTGATGGGCGCGCGTATGACGTGTGCAAGAGGGGGCGTCGCCCCGCAGCCTTATCAGCCACTTCAGACAGGTTTGCTGCTTGCCGGGTGTCTGTGCCGGCGCTTATAGTCCGCGCTCGCCCACATGGCGACCGGGTTTGGCGACTCGGAACTTAACCGTAGATGCAGAAGCGTCATGAGTCTTTGCGCGTACAATCCGTGCCCTGTAGGACTTTATGGCGGTTGTGCGTGGGAGACTTTCGAGTCTGCCGGGTTTCTATGGTTAACCGGTTCGCCAACCCGCGCACAGCTGCCACCCCTTTGTTTGGCGACGAAAGGTGGCTTATGCATCTAACCATTGGACTTTCCTCATGCCGAACGCTCCCTACATCCCGCTGACTGCCATCGATTGCACCATCCCTGCCTTGCTGATTGACCGTAACGCCCCGCTGGACGTCTTGCACGCCAACGCCGCAGCCCGTGTGCTGGCGGTCACGCAACTGATGGAAACCTTTGCGAGCCGTGACCTGGAACACGCCGATCAGGTCGACCTCAGGCACCTGGCCACCACCGCCATGCTGTTGCTGCGCGATGGCTGCGATCTGCTCGATGTGCTGGGCTGGCGCCTCAGGCCCGCCTGACAGGGTGCCTCTGACCCCATCCCTCTCCTGACGGGAGAGGGTGTTTGCCCTTGAAGCCAAGGTTTTTTCACTGGCAGGTGGCCATTTGCCAAAGTTGGAAGGCTTCTTGCAGAGGCAGGCTCCACGGCGCACATGGCGTCAAAAGTTTGCTAAAGGTTTCCCGCAATGTCATTGGATCGCTCTCAGTTAATCAACACCGCACGCAACGGTCTGACCGGTCTGGGTCAGGGGCAGTTGGGCGTGCCGTTGTTGTTGCTGGTGATGCTGGCCATGATGATGTTGCCCATCCCGGCGTTCCTGCTGGACGTGTTCTTTACCTTCAACATTGCGCTGTCGATTGTGGTGCTGCTGGTGTGTGTGTACGCCTTGCGCCCACTGGATTTCGCCGTGTTCCCGACCATCCTGCTGGTGGCGACACTGATGCGCCTGGCGCTCAACGTGGCGTCGACGCGGGTGGTGATGCTCCACGGCCAAGAAGGTCACGGCGCGGCCGGTAAGGTGATCCAGGCGTTCGGCGAGGTGGTGATCGGCGGCAACTACGTGGTCGGTATCGTGGTGTTCGCGATTTTGATGATCATCAACTTCGTGGTGGTGACCAAGGGCGCCGGGCGTATTTCCGAAGTGAGCGCGCGTTTCACCCTCGACGCCATGCCCGGTAAGCAAATGGCCATCGACGCCGACCTGAACGCCGGGTTGATCGATCAAAACCAGGCCAAATCCCGCCGTCAGGAAGTCGCTCAAGAAGCCGAGTTCTACGGCTCGATGGACGGTGCCAGCAAGTTCGTGCGCGGTGACGCCATCGCCGGTCTGTTGATCCTGTTTATCAACCTGATCGGCGGCGTCGCGGTGGGCATGTTCCAGCACGGCATGACCTTCGCTGATGCCGGTAAAGTCTATGCGCTGCTGACCATCGGTGACGGTTTGGTGGCGCAGCTGCCTTCGCTGTTGCTGTCCACGGCCGCCGCGATCATGGTGACCCGTGCCTCGGGCTCCGAAGAGATGGGCAAGCAGATCAGCCGCCAGATGTTCGCCTCGCCCAAAGCGCTGGCGGTGTCCGCCGGGTTGATGGCCGTAATGGGCGCCGTGCCCGGCATGCCGCACTTCGCGTTCCTGAGCCTGGCCGCCGTTGCCGGTGGTGTCGCATACCTGATGTGGAAAAAACAAAACGCCGTCAAGGTTCAGGCCCTGCAGGAAGTTCAGCGCCAGCAGGAACTGCTGCCGTCACCTGCCCGTGCGCAAGACACCAAAGAGCTGGGCTGGGATGACGTAACCCCCATCGACATGATCGGCCTGGAAGTGGGCTACCGCTTGATCCCGCTGGTGGACCGCAACCAGGGTGGCCAATTGCTGGCGCGAATCAAGGGCGTGCGCAAGAAGCTGTCCCAGGATCTGGGCTTTCTGATGCCGACCGTGCATATCCGCGACAACCTCGACCTGGCGCCCAGCGCCTACCGCTTGACCCTGATGGGGGTGATTCTGGCCGAGGCCGAGATCTATCCCGACCGCGAACTGGCGATCAACCCCGGTCAGGTGTTCGGCACGTTGAACGGCATTACCGCCAAGGACCCGGCCTTTGGCCTCGAAGCGGTGTGGATCGAAGTCAGCCAGCGCAGTCAGGCGCAATCGCTGGGCTACACCGTGGTGGACGCCAGCACTGTGGTGGCCACGCATTTGAACCAGATCCTCTACAAACACTCTCATGAGCTGATTGGTCATGAAGAAGTGCAGCAGTTGATGCAGTTGCTGGCCAAAGCCTCGCCTAAACTGGCTGAAGAGCTGGTGCCGGGTGTGCTGAGCCTGTCGCAGCTGCTCAAAGTGTTGCAGGCGCTGTTGGCCGAACAGGTGCCGGTGCGTGACATTCGCAGTATTGCCGAAGCCGTCGCGAACAATGCGCACAAGAGTCAAGATACCGCCGCTTTGGTGGCCGCCGTGCGGGTTGGTTTGTCCCGTGCCATCGTCCAAAGCATTGTAGGCGTTGAGTCTGAGCTGCCAGTTATCACGCTGGAGCCAAGGTTGGAACAAATATTGCTCAATAGTCTGCAGAAGGCAGGGCAAGGTCAGGAAGAGGGCGTTCTGCTGGAGCCGAGCATGGCTGAAAAACTGCAGCGTTCGTTGATCGACGCCGCGCAACGCCAAGAGATGCAAGGCAATCCGGTGATCCTGCTGGTGGCCGGCCCGGTCCGCGCGATGTTGTCGCGGTTTGGCCGTTTGGCCGTGCCGAACCTGCATGTGCTGGCGTACCAGGAAATCCCTGACAACAAGCAAGTCACCATCGTTGCGACAGTAGGCCCGAACGGCTGAGGTTTGGTTTATGCAAGTGAAGCGTTTTTTCGCCGCCGATATGCGTCAGGCCATGAAACTGGTTCGTGATGAGCTGGGGGCTGATGCCGCCATTATTGGTAACCGCCGCATTGCTGGCGGTGTTGAGTTGACCGCTGCGCTGGACTACAAGTTGTCCGCGCTGGCGCCCCGTGTGCCGAATGTCGAACTCGAAGAAGAACTGCGCAAGACCCAGTCGCGCATTGTGTCGGCCCAGGCCGAGTTGAGCATGCGCGCTGAGGGCGAGTCGGATGTCAGTCGGCAATTGTTTGCCGGTTTGCCCCTGACCGCCGCCGAGCCACTGATCGAGCCGACGTTCGACGAGCCGCCACGTCCCGCAGCCCCGGCCGCGCCGAGCATGGACCAACGCGCCTTCGACACCATGCGCTTTGAACTCAATGGCTTGCGCGAGTTGCTCGAAGTGCAGTTGGGTTCGTTGGCCTGGAATCAGTTGCAAGGCAGCAAACCGGCACAAGCCAATCTGTGGCGCCGTTTGCAGCGCATCGGCTTGTCCGGCCCGCTGGCCCGCGACTTGCTGGAGCAAGTGACCGAGATTGAAGAGCCGCGTCAGGCCTGGCGCATGCTGTTGGCCCATTTGGCCCGCATGATCGCCACGCCTGAAGTCGAACCGCTTGAAGACGGCGGCGTGATTGCCATGGTCGGCCCGGCAGGCATGGGCAAGACCACCACCCTGGCCAAGCTGGCGGCGCGTTATGTGCTCAAGTACGGCGCGCAAAACATTGCGCTGGTGAGCATGGACAGTTACCGGATTGGCGCGCAGGAGCAACTCAAAACCCTGGGCCGCATCCTCAATGTGCCCGTCACGCACGTGGCGCCCGGCCAGTCGCTGGGGCAAACCCTGGAGCCGCTGGTGCGCAAGCGCGTGGTGCTGGTGGACACGGCGGGCCTGCAAGCCAGTGACCCGGCGTTGCGCCTGCAGCTCGAAAGCCTGGCGGGGCGCGGCATCAAGTCCAAAAACTATTTGGTATTGGCCACCACCAGCCAGAAACAAGTGCTGGCGGCGGCGTACCACAGCTATAAACGTTGCGGGCTGGCCGGTTGCATCCTGACCAAACTGGATGAGACGGCGAGCCTGGGTGAAGTGTTGAGTCTGGCCATCAGCCACGAGCTGCCAGTGGCCTATCTCACGGACGGTCCGCGTATCCCGGACGATCTCCATCTGCCGCGTCGTCACCAGTTGGTGAGCCGTGCGGTGAGTGTGCAAATGCAGGAAGAACCCAGCGAAGAGGCGATGGCCGACATGTTCGCTGATATCTACCACAGCCCTTCCAAACGGGTCGGCTGAGGCAGTGATGATTACGTTGGAATGTACCTACATTGATGGTCTGCACATCCTGTTCCCGTTGAGGAACCCGCAGCCAGCCTCTGTAGCCGCGTCTAAGTAAGACAAGGTAAAGAAAGATCATGGGCAGCATGCATCCCGTACAGGTGATCGCAGTGACCGGCGGCAAGGGTGGCGTCGGTAAAACTAACGTTTCAGTCAACTTGTCGCTGGCTCTTGCCGAGCTGGGCAGACGAGTGATGTTACTGGACGCTGACCTGGGGTTGGCGAACGTCGACGTACTGCTGGGGCTGACCCCCAAATACACCCTGGCCGATGTGGTCGAGGGCCGTTGCGAGCTGCGCGATGTGCTGCTGCCTGGGCCCGGCGGGATTCGCATCGTGCCCGCGGCGTCGGGCACCCAAAGCATGGTTCACCTGAGCCCGGCCCAGCATGCGGGGCTGATTCAGGCCTTCAGCGAGATCGGTGACAACCTGGACGTGCTGGTGATCGACACCGCCGCCGGGATTGGCGAATCGGTGGTCAGCTTTGTGCGCGCCGCGCAGGAAGTGCTGCTGGTGGTGTGCGACGAACCGACCTCGATCACCGATGCGTATGCGTTGATCAAGTTGCTGAACCGCGATTACGGCATGAACCGCTTCCGGGTGTTGGCCAACATGGCCCAGAGCCCGCAGGAAGGGCGCAACCTGTTCGCCAAGCTGACCAAAGTCACCGACCGTTTTCTGGACGTCGCCCTGCAATACGTAGGCGCCGTGCCGTACGACGAATGTGTGCGCAAGGCAGTGCAAAAGCAGCGCGCCGTGTACGAAGCGTTCCCGCGCTCCAAATGCTCGCTGGCGTTCAAGGCCATTGCACAGAAAGTTGACACCTGGCCATTGCCTGCCAATCCCCGTGGGCACCTGGAGTTCTTTGTTGAGCGTCTGGTGCAGCAAACCAATGTAGGTACGTCTCCATGACAGCAAGCGGCTATCGCATGTACAGCAAGTCATCGCGCGACAGCCAGTACGAGCTGATCGAACGCTACGCCCCTTTGGTCAAACGCATTGCGTACCACCTGCTGGCGCGTCTGCCGGCCAGTGTGCAGGTTGAAGACTTGATTCAGGCCGGGATGATCGGCCTGCTCGAAGTGTCGACCAAATACGACGCCAGCAAAGGTGCAAGTTTCGAAACCTACGCGGGTATTCGTATCCGTGGCGCGATGCTTGATGAAGTGCGAAAGGGCGACTGGGCTCCCCGCTCGGTCCACCGCAATACGCGCATGGTCAGCGACGCAATTCGGGCAATTGAAGCAAAAACCGGCTGTGACGCTAAAGATCACGAAGTTGCGGCCGAACTCAATTTAAGCCTTGATGATTATTACGCCATTTTGAATGACACCCTGGGCAGCCGCCTGTTCAGCTTCGACGACCTGTTGCAGGACGGCGAGCATGAAGGGCTGCACGAGGACGGCGCCAGTGCTCACCTTGAGCCGTCGCGCGACCTGGAAGACGAACGTTTCCAGGGCGCGTTGGCCGAGGCCATCGCCAACTTGCCGGAACGCGAGCGGCTGGTGCTGGCGCTGTACTACGACGAAGAACTCAACCTCAAGGAAATCGGTGAGGTGCTGGGCGTGAGCGAGTCGCGTGTCAGCCAGTTACACAGCCAGTGTGCCGCGCGTTTGCGCGGGCGCCTGGCGGAATGGCGAGCGCGCTGAGACGCCGCCGTCCACACGATTGACCCCCTGTAGCCGCTGCCGCAGGCTGCGATAAGGCCGCAAGACCTTCTGTCACAGACGGTCGCTGCATCCGCGTCGCAGTCGGCGGTGGCGGCTACAGGGTTAAGGTTTACTGAATTGATTGAATGGCGCGCCCAGGTGCTGGACGCGTTTTAAGACTGCTTGGAGGTCGAATTGGACAAGAATATGAAAATCCTCATCGTTGATGATTTTTCGACGATGCGGCGGATCATTAAAAACCTGCTGCGTGACCTGGGGTTCACCAACACCGTTGAGGCCGACGATGGCACCACGGCGATACCGATCCTCAATCAAGGTCATATCGACTTTCTGGTGACTGACTGGAACATGCCGGGCATGACCGGCATCGATCTGCTGCGCCACGTGCGCGCGGATGAAAAACTCAAGCACATGCCCGTGCTGATGGTGACGGCCGAAGCCAAGCGCGAGCAAATCATCGAAGCGGCGCAAGCCGGTGTTAACGGCTATGTCGTCAAACCGTTCACTGCGTTGGCACTCAAAGAGAAGATCGAAAAAATCTTCGAACGCATCGGTTGATCGACTCGCCACGGGGGCGTTATGGAGCATAAAGAGGCTAGCCAGGGCGATTTTGAATCGACCTTGAAAAAACATGCTCGCGAGTTGGTCGACAGCCTTGAAAAAGGCCAGTTTGGCGACGCCGTGCAGCTGATTCACGAATTGAACCAGACGCGCGACCGGGGCCTGTACCGCGAAGTCGGCAAGCTGACGCGCGAGCTGCACAGTGCAATCGTCAACTTCCACATTGACCCGCACATGCCGCAAGCCGAAGAAGTGTCGCAGATCACGGATGCCACGGAACGTTTGTCGTATGTTGTGCGCTTAACGGAAGCGGCGGCCAACCGCACCATGGACCTGGTGGAGAACAGCACGCCCGTGGTCAATGGCCTGGGCGCTGAAGCCAAAACCTTGAGCGCAGAGTGGGGGCGTTTCATGCGTCGCGAGCTCAGTGCCGAGGAGTTTCGGGATCTGGCACGTCGGGTTGACGGTTTTCTGACGCGTAGCGAAGAAGAAAGCCACGTGGTCGCCGCCAACCTGAACGACATTTTGCTGGCTCAGGATTACCAGGACCTCACCGGTCAGGTGATCAAGCGGGTCACGCAGCTGGTGACTGAAGTTGAAAGCAATCTGCTCAAACTGGTGTTGATGGCCAGTCAGGTTGACCGTTTCGCAGGGATCGAGCATGACCGCGAAGCACTGCGGGCAGAAAATAATCCGCAAAAAAACCTGGCGCAGGGTGAAGGTCCGCAGATTTATGCCGATAAGCGTGATGACGTCGTGTCCGGTCAGGACGATGTAGACGATTTGCTTTCAAGTCTTGGATTCTAAGGAGCACGTACATGAGCTTCGGCGCCGATGAAGAAATCCTTCAGGATTTCCTGGTTGAAGCCGGCGAAATTCTAGAGCAGTTGTCCGAACAACTGGTCGAGCTGGAAAGCCGACCGGATGATGCCGACCTGCTCAATGCAATTTTTCGCGGTTTTCACACTGTAAAAGGGGGCGCCGGCTTCCTCCAGCTCAACGAGCTGGTGGAGTGCTGTCACATCGCCGAGAACGTGTTCGACATCCTGCGCAAGGGTGAGCGACACGTCGATTCGGAGCTGATGGACGTGATCCTGGAAGCGCTGGACGCGGTCAACGGCATGTTCAGTGAAGTGCGCGAGCGCGCACCGATCACCGCCGCGACGCCGGAGTTGCTGGCTGCCCTGGCGCGCCTGGCCGAGCCCGCAGCGGCACCCGCCGCCCCGGAGCCCGTGGCCGTGGCGCCTGCGCCAGAACCGGTGGCCGCAGACAGCGGTGACATCACCGATAACGAATTCGAGCTGTTGCTGGACTCGGTCAAGGCGCAAGCGGCAGCGGGCGGGGCGGCGACGCCTGTGGCCACGCCTGAGCAGGCGGCGACATCCGCCCCGGGCAGCGACGAAATTTCTGACGCCGAGTTTGAGTCCCTGCTGGACCAATTGCACGGCAAAGGCCAGTTTGCGCCGGACGCCGTGGCTGCGACGCCCGCTGCTCAACCGGTGGAACCGGCCGCGCCCGCCAGCAACGAAATCACCGACGACGAATTCGAAGCCTTGCTCGATCAGTTGCACGGTAAAGGGTCGTTCAGTGCCGATGCACTGGATGCCTCTGCCCCTGCGGCACCAGCGGCACCAGCGGCTGCCGCGCCGGCTGATGCGGCACCGGGCAACCCGAACCACATCACCGACCACGAATTTGAATCGTTGCTCGACGAGTTGCACGGCAAAGGCACGTTCACGCAAGTCCCTGCCCAGCCGGCTGCGGCCAAGCCCGCGCCAGCGCCTGCAGCGGCCGCCGCCGTGGCAAGCAAGCCTGAACCGGCAGTGCGCCCGGTCGCCCCGGCCCGCGCTGTAGCGGCCCACCCGGACAAACCGGCGGCTTCGGAAGCAGAAACCACGGTGCGGGTCGACACGGCGCGCCTGGACGACATCATGAACATGGTCGGCGAGTTGGTGCTGGTGCGTAACCGTCTGGTGCGCCTGGGCCTCAACAGCAATGACGAAGCCATGTCCAAGGCGGTGTCCAACCTCGACGTGGTGACCGCCGACCTGCAAACCGCGGTGATGAAGACCCGGATGCAGCCGATCAAGAAAGTGTTCGGCCGTTTCCCGCGGCTGGTTCGCGATCTGGCGCGTCAGCTCAAGAAAGAAATCACCCTTGAGCTGGTGGGCGAAGAAACCGACCTGGACAAGAACCTGGTCGAGGCCCTGGCCGACCCGCTGGTCCACTTGGTGCGCAACGCGGTCGACCACGGTTGTGAAACCCCGGAAGAACGCGAAGCGGCAGGCAAGTCCCGTTGCGGCAAGGTGATCCTCTCGGCCGAACAGGAAGGCGACCACATCCTGCTGTCCATCTCCGATGACGGCAAAGGCATGGACGCCAATATTCTGCGCGGCATTGCCGTGAAGAAAGGCCTGATGGACAAGGACGCCGCCGATCGTCTGAGCGAGTCCGACTGTTACAACCTGATTTTTGCGCCGGGCTTCTCGACCAAAACCGAGATTTCCGACGTGTCGGGCCGTGGCGTGGGCATGGACGTGGTGAAAACCAAAATCGCCCAGCTCAACGGCTCGCTGAACATCTATTCGACCCTGGGCCAGGGCTCGAAGATTGTGATCAAGGTGCCTCTGACCCTGGCGATTATGCCGACCCTGATGGTGATGCTGGGCAATCAGGCGTTCGCCTTCCCGCTGGTCAACGTGAACGAGATTTTCCACCTCGACCTGTCGCGCACCAATGTGGTGGACGGCCAGGAAGTGGTGATCGTGCGCGACAAGGCGCTGCCGTTGTTCTACCTCAAGCGCTGGCTGGTGGCTTCGGCTGCCCACGAAGAGCAGCGTGAAGGGCATGTGGTGATTCTGTCGGTGGGCACGCAGCGCATCGGTTTCGTGGTCGATCAGTTGGTCGGTCAGGAAGAAGTGGTCATCAAACCGTTGGGCAAAATGCTCCAGGGCACGCCGGGCATGTCGGGCGCCACCATTACCGGTGATGGCCGTATTGCCTTGATTCTGGATGTGCCGAGCATGCTCAAACGCTACGCCGCACGGCGTATTTGATTCTGGTGGAGCGGGGCGGTTGCGTCCCGCGCCGCCTAACGGAGTGTTTATGGTAGTCAAGGTCCTGGTGGTGGATGATTCTGGTTTTTTCCGCCGCCGCGTCTCGGAGATTCTGTCCGCTGACCCGACGATTCAAGTGATCGGCACCGCCACCAATGGCAAAGAGGCGATTGATCAGGCGCTGGCGCTCAAGCCGGACGTGATCACCATGGACTACGAGATGCCGATGATGGACGGCATTACCGCCGTGCGCCACATCATGCAAAAGTGTCCGACCCCGGTGTTGATGTTCTCTTCCCTGACCCACGAAGGTGCCCGCGTCACGCTGGATGCACTGGACGCCGGGGCCGTGGATTTCCTGCCGAAAAACTTCGAAGACATTTCGCGCAACCCCGATAAGGTCAAGCAACTGCTGTGCGAGAAGGTGCACACCATCTCGCGCAGCAACCGCCGTTTTTCCAGCTACAGCGCACCCCAGCCGCACACCCCGACGCCCGCGCCACGCCCGGCGGTCAGCGGTTTTGCGCCAGCGGGCACGCCTGCCACCCCGGCACCGACCCGCACCACGCCGATTGCCAGCCGCAGTGCGCCCGCCCCGGCGGCCACCGCGAACTCGCCAGCGCCCAAGCGCAAAGCCTACAAATTGGTGGCGATTGGCACCTCCACGGGGGGGCCGGTGGCCTTGCAGCGGGTATTGACCCAGTTGCCAGCCAACTTCCCGGCGCCCATCGTGCTGGTGCAGCACATGCCTGCGGCGTTCACCAAGGCGTTTGCCGAGCGGTTGGACAAACTGTGCCGCATCAGTGTGAAAGAAGCCGAAGACGGCGACATCCTGCGTCCGGGCCTGGCGCTGCTGGCGCCGGGGGGCAAGCAAATGATGATCGACGGGCGTGGCGCGGTACGTATCCTGCCGGGCGATGAGCGTCTGAACTACAAACCGTGTGTGGACATCACCTTCGGTTCAGCGGCCAAGTCCTACGGCGATAAAGTGCTGGCGGTGGTGTTGACCGGCATGGGCGCCGATGGCCGCGAAGGCGCGCGCCTGCTCAAGCAGGGCGGCAGCAACGTCTGGGCGCAGGACGAGGCCAGTTGTGTGATCTACGGCATGCCCATGGCCATCGTCAAAGCCAACCTGGCGGACGCGGTGTACAGCCTGGATGACATCGGCAAGCACTTGGTCGAGGCGTGTCACTGATGGATGTACTGAGCCTGATCGGCATCATCATGGCCTTCGTGGCCATCATCGGCGGTAATTACCTTGAAGGCGGTCACCTGGGTGCGCTGGCCAATGGCCCGGCGGCCCTGATCGTGCTGGGTGGCACCATCGGCGCCGCGTTGTTGCAGTCGCCGTTGAGCGCGTTCAAGCGCGCCATGCACACCGTGGTCTGGATTTTCTTCCCGCCGCGCATTGACCTGGCGGGCGGCGTGGACCGCGTCGTCAACTGGAGCCTCACCGCGCGCAAGGAAGGCCTGCTGGGCCTGGAAGGCGTGGCAGATGCCGAACCCGACGATTATTCGCGCAAAGGCTTGCAGTTGCTGGTGGACGGCGCCGAGCCCGAAGCGATTCGCAGCATTCTGGAAGTCGATTTCATGACCCAGGAAAGCCGCGATATCGAAGCCGCGAAAGTGTTCGAAAGCATGGGCGGCTATGCGCCGACCATCGGCATCATCGGTGCGGTGATGGGCTTGATCCATGTGATGGGCAATCTGGCCGACCCGACACAGTTGGGCAGCGGCATCGCGGTGGCCTTTGTCGCCACCATCTATGGCGTGGCCAGTGCCAACCTGATTCTGTTGCCCATTGCCAGCAAGCTGAAGTCGATTGCCATGCGCCAGTCGCGTTACCGCGAAATGTTGCTCGAAGGCATCCTGTCGATCGCCGAAGGTGAGAACCCGCGTTCCATTGAGTTGAAGCTTCAGGGCTTCATGGATTAATGGAGAGTTTGCGCTATGTCCCGTCGCCGTCGGCAGCCTGAAGAACACGTCAATCACGAGCGCTGGCTGGTGTCCTACGCGGACTTCATCACCTTGTTGTTCGCGTTTTTTGTGGTCATGTACTCGATCTCATCGATCAACGAAGGCAAGTACAAAATCATCTCTCAGGCGCTGGTGGGGGTGTTTAACGACGCCGAACGCACGCTCAAGCCCATCCCCATTGGTGAAGAGCGGCCATTGACCATCCAGCCGGCCAAGCCCCTGGTCAAAGACAGCGACCAGACGGACGCCGGGCTGGGGCAGATCAACCGCGATCCGCTGAAAACCATCGCCGATGACATCACCCAGGCGTTTGGCGACCTGATTGCGTCCAACCAGTTGACTGTGCGCGGCAATGAGCTGTGGGTCGAGATCGAACTCAACTCCAGCCTGCTGTTTGGCAGCGGCGATGCGATGCCCAGCGACGTGGCGTTCAGCATCATCGACAAGGTGGCGGCGATCCTCAAACCGTTCGATAACCCGATTCACGTCGAAGGCTTCACCGACGACTTGCCGATACGCACGGCGCAGTACCCCACCAACTGGGAACTGTCGTCGGCCCGTTCGGCGAGCATCGTGCGCATGCTGGCCATGCAAGGGGTCAACCCGGCCCGCATGGCGTCGGTGGGCTATGGCGAGTTTCAGCCGGTGGCCAATAACGCCACCCCCGAAGGCCGTGCGCTGAACCGGCGGGTGGTGTTGGTGGTCTCGCGCAACCTGGATGTGCGCCGTAGCCTGACCGGTACCGGAACCGCGCATGCAACGCCCGATGCGGCCTTGAAGCGTGCTGGCACACAAACTGCACCGCCGGTATCAACGCCGCCGGTTCGCGGGAATGCCGTCAATTCTCCGTCGCCGGCCCTTTAACTGAATGCCAATTCTCGGCCAGGGCGTTTTGCCGCCGGGAGGAACACGCTAATGAGAGTCTGGGCAGTAGCCAATCAAAAAGGTGGCGTCGGTAAGACCACCACATCCATTGCACTGGCCGGTTTGCTGGCCGAGGCGGGCAAGCGCGTGGTGGTGGTCGATCTGGACCCCCACGGCTCGATGACCAGCTACTTCGGTTATGACCCCGATGCCCTTGAGCACAGCAATTACGACCTGTTCCTGCACAAGGGGCAGGTGCCTGAAGGCTTGCCGGGGCAACTGTTGCTGCCCACCAGCAATGACCATATTTCCCTGCTGCCGTCGAGCACGGCGCTGGCCACGCTGGAGCGTCAGTCGCCGGGCCAGAGCGGCCTCGGTCTGGTGATCGCCCGCGCGCTGGCGCAGCTGTGGCAAGACTACGATTACGCGATCATCGACAGCCCGCCGTTGTTGGGCGTGTTGATGGTCAATGCGCTGGCGGCCAGCCAGCAGTTGGTGATCCCGGTGCAGACCGAGCATTTGGCGGTCAAGGGCCTGGAGCGCATGGTCAACACGCTGGCGATGATTAACCGCTCGCGCAAGCAAGAGCTGCCGTTCAGCATCGTCCCGACCTTGTTCGACCGCCGCACCCAGGCGTCCATGAGCACGTTGCGGGTGTTGCGCGATCTGTACCCCGACACCATCTGGCAAGGCTACATCCCCGTGGACACGCGCTTGCGCGATGCGAGCCGGGCGGGCCTTGCGCCGTCGCAATTCGATCCCAAGAGCCGGGGCGTGGTGGCCTATCGCGCCTTGCTCAAGCACCTGCTCAGCCGCCAGCTGTCGCCGCAGGTGGCCTGAGGTGCGCATGCATTCAAGTAACAAAGTAATACGGCCGATAACCTTCAAAGGCTACGCGAGCGAGTACGGGATGTGGGTCACGTTATGAAGCAACCTGTAATGATTCCTACGCGTCCGCAATTGGCGTTGCAGTCGTACCTCGACGGTTTGTTGCAAGAGGCCACGCAAGAGCTGTTGTGGGTCGAGCCCGAGCCAGAACCGATCGCGCCGTTGCCCGTGGCCGAACCGGTTGAACTCGATGACTTTGCCGCCGCCGTGCTCGAAGAGCAGGTGCGCGATGCGGTGGTGGTGCCTGCGGTGGTGGTGCCGTTGCGTGCGCCGGACGTCGTGCCCGCCGAGGCGGCGAGTGTGGCCGACACGCCCGACGCCGTGGCCCAGCCGCTGGTGCAGCCGCTGGTGCAGGTGCACCTGCCCGCTACGCCGGGCGGTCAGGCGCCCGTGCACAGCGCCGGGCGCCCGGCCTGGGCCGCCGAGCCCTTCGAGTGCCTGTTGTTCGATGTGGCCGGGCTGACCTTGGCCGTGCCGCTGGTGTGCCTGGGTTCGATTTATTCGCTGGCCGGCCGTGAGTTGACGCCATTATTTGGCCAGCCGGACTGGTTTCTCGGCATTCTGCCGAGCCAGAGTGGCAACCTCAAAGTGCTCGATACGGCGCGCTGGGTGATGCCCGACCGCTACCGCGACGATTTCCGCGAAGGCTTGCAGTACGTGATATCGGTTCAGGGCTACGAATGGGGGCTGGCGGTGCATCAGGTCAGCCGTTCGTTGCGCCTGGACCCCAGTGAAATCAAATGGCGCACGCAGCGTGGCCAGCGGCCATGGCTGGCGGGCACCGTGATCGAACACATGTGCGCGCTGCTGGATGTGGCCGAACTGGCCGAGCTGATCGCCAGTGGTGCGGTCAAGCATATGAGCAAGGCGGCGTCCGTGCCACAGACGTAACACAACATAACGACCGGGCCCATGGCGCGGTCAGACAGCACACTCGCCGCTTAAGCGGTATTTAGTCAGGGGTTTGGGGTATGAATCAGTCAAGTGCAAAGGCGTCGTCCGAAGATCCGATCCTGCAATGGGTTACCTTCAAGCTGGACAACGAGTCCTACGGCATCAACGTGATGCAGGTGCAGGAAGTGTTGCGCTACACCGAAATCGCACCTGTGCCGGGTGCGCCTTCCTACGTGTTGGGCATCATCAACCTGCGCGGCAACGTGGTGACGGTCATTGACACCCGCCAGCGTTTCGGCCTGATGAACGCCGACATCACGGACAACACGCGCATTGTCATCATTGAAGCCGACAAGCAAGTGGTCGGGATTCTGGTCGACAGCGTGGCGGAAGTGGTTTACCTGCGCCAGTCTGAAATCGAAACGGCGCCGAACGTCGGCAACGAAGAGTCCGCCAAGTTTATCCAGGGCGTGTGCAACAAAAACAACGAACTGTTGATTTTGGTTGAGCTGGACAAAATGATGAGCGAAGAAGAATGGTCGGACCTGGAGAACATCTGATTGATGCTTGAGGTGGCGGTAATAGTCCTGGGCCTGTTGTGGGGGCTGACGGTGTGGATGTTCGTGTCCTACGTTCGCAGCCAGCGCCTGATCGCGGCGCAACAGGCCGCGGGGGATGCGCTGCGTGATCAGCGCATCAAGGAGCTGGGGCGGCGGCTGGACACCTACCAGAATGGCAGCGTGCAAATGGGTGAAGACTTGCATGAACTGCGTGCGGTGGTGGCACCGTTGCCCGAGAAACTCACCCAGCTGGAACAGCGCGACCCGACCAGTCTGTCGTTTTCCCAGGCGGCGCGCCTGGTGGGCATGGGCGCCAGCATCGACGAACTGACCGAGTCCTGCGGCCTGACCCAGGCCGAAGCCGAGCTGATGAGCAAGATGCACAAAGGCTAACCGTAAATACGCGTGGGTGTTGGCTGCGATCTTTTAATCATAAAAAGTTCGCAGCCTTCTATGCGCGTCGCAAGTTTTTCGATCTGCACGCGGCGAATAAAAGCCAACTGGCCGAACAGGCACTGCACTCGATTGGCGGCCTGTACGAAGTTGAGCGCCAGGCGCGCGAGATGAGTGATGAGGATCGCCGCCGAATACAGCAAGAAAAAAAGCAGCGCCGTTGGCGAAAGCACTGCACGAGTGGATGCTGCCTCATCGCGATCTTGTGCCCAACGGATCAGCAATAGCCAAAGCCTTGGATTACTGTCTTAAACGCTGGGTAGCGCTGACGCGCTACCTGGAAGACGGTGCTGTGCCTATAGATATCAATGCCGTCGAAAACCAGATCAGGCCATGGGTTCTTGGGCGTTCCAACGGGTTGTTCGCCGGTTCGTTGCGCAGCGGTAAGCGGGCGGCGGCGATCATGAGTCTGATCCAATGGGCGCGTATGAATGGGCATGATTCGTTTGCATACCTGAAGGATGTGCTGGCACGACTGCCGACACAGCGGGCACGTGAGATTGGGGAGTTGTTGCCACACAATTGGAGCCACCCTTGATAGCCCGGATAGGTAAGGATGCTTTCATCACACGGATAGAAAAAAGGAAGATGCCATGGACGCAGTAATCCGGCTTGCCAAACTTGCCGATATCGATGCGATTTTTAAGATTCGAACCAGTGTTCGGGAAAATCACTTATCTCAAGATCAGTTAACGGAGATAGGCATAACGCCTGAAGCTATAAGTCAGGCAATTTCAGAGACTCCGTGCACTTGGGTCGCGGAGGTCAGTGGTGTTCCAGTCGGTTTTTCGATGGTCGATATTGAAGAGGGTTGCGTGTTCGCGGTCTTCGTCTTGCCGGAATTCGAAGGGTACGGATTGGGGCGCAATCTGATGTACAAAGCAGAGACTTGTCTATTTCAACGCCATCAGAAGATATGGTTAGAAACCGCTGAAGCAAGCCGTGCGAGCGGATTCTATAGAAAACTTGGCTGGCAGCCCGTGAAAAACCTACCGGAAGGTGACATTCGTTTTGAGAAGCAACTGAAGTAAAGCGAGAATAAAGGTATCGAGACGGTAAGATGGGCGCCCGGCCAATTGCGCAAGGTATGTTTGGCGGACGTACGCAAGATTGAGTACGCGAAAGCGCAGGTACGGGCCAGGCTTGAACATCCGTTTCGCGTGATCAAGCGTCAGTTTGGCGATACGAAAGTGCGCTTTCGTGGCGTGTCTAAAAACATCGCGCAACAGGCCACGCTATTTGCCTTGTCTAACCTTTGGATGATGCGAAAGCGGTTGTTGGGTATGGGTGAGCTGCGCCCGTAATGCGAGTTAATTGCCCTGGAAAGGCACGGTTATTGGAAATAATCATGAGTGAAGGGCCAAAAGGTCTGAATTACTCGGCCGAGCTAGATTTTTGAACCCTCGGGCAGCGAGGGCCGCAAGAATCAGTGAGTATTTCAGACCCTCCCTAGCGTGATGGGGGCTTGAGTAGTTCGACGTTAAGCGAAGGCGCTAAGGATGGTCTGAAGTAGGCCGCTATTTTTCGACTGCTGAGCCATAGGTGCTTTCAAAAAACGGCAGCCGTTCAAAACCGATCACGTCTGCCGCCTATTCCATCCATTTTTTCCGCTGAACGCTCCTCGCAGCAGCTATTTCCCTCATTACGGACGCACCTCTCCTGCGCTGGAGAGCAAATATCGACGCGCCATCCAAAGGTTCGACAGGGCGAACAGCGTCACCATCTGAGCAGTGTTTTTCACCAAGCCTCGGAAACGCACTTTCGTATAACCAAACTGACGCTTGATCACTCGAAATGGATGCTCAACCTTGGCGCGAACCTGGGCCTTGGCTTTCTCGATCTTGCGCATCGCTTTGTACAGCGCGCAGCGTTTACCGTGTTTTTTGTAGGTACTGCGCCGGGCTGCAATCTGCCAGATGACGTGGCGTCCCGCATGCTCTTCGCGCTTCTCGACACCGGTATAGCCTGCATCGGCGCAGACCACGTTCTCAGCACCGTGTAGCAGTTTGTCGACTTGGGTTATGTCCGCGACGTTGGCCGCAGTGACCACCACGCTGTGCACCAGCCCTGACTCATCGTCGACACCAATGTGAGCTTTGGCACCGAAGTAATACTGGTTACCTTTCTTGGTTTGATGCATCTCCGGGTCGCGTTTGCCGTCCTTGTTCTTGGTCGAACTGGGCGCATGAATCAGCGTGGCATCGACGATGGTGCCTTGTCGCAGCGACAAGCCACGGTCGCCCAGATAGCCATTGATCACGCCGAGAATACCAGCGGCCAACTCGTGCTTTTCCAGCAGGCGACGGAAGTTGAGGATGGTAGTTTCATCTGGGATCCGCTCCAGGCTCAGACCGGAAAACTGGCGCAAGATCGTCGTCTCGTACAGCGCTTCTTCCATCGCAGGATCGCTGTAACCGAACTGTAGTGGTCAACTTATCCCGGACACGACTTTAAGTTTTTCCTCGGCCCGCGCTGGAGCCAACCCATCGTTGAATTGATGAGGCCTAATCCAATTGTAGCGATGCATCAAAAAATGGCTGATATCG
>NZ_JAZEVV010000010.1:0-144465 GCF_036668715.1 Pseudomonas sp. ESBL9
GCATTTGGCGGGCATGAAAGACTCCAAAGTGATCGTAGCGATCAACAAGGACGAAGAAGCGCCGATCTTCCAGGTGGCCGATTACGGCCTGGTGGCGGACTTGTTCGAAGCCGTACCTGAGTTGGAGAAGCTGGTTTAATCCAGTCGCTTCACTTATAAAGAGCCCGATCATCCGGGCCGTGGAGAAGGGCGGAGCACGTTGTGTTCTAGCTGATTCTTCATGGTCTGTGTGATCGGGCTTTTTAGTGTGTCTGAATGGGCTTAACGGAGTGTGAGGGATGGATGTGCGGTATTTAAGCGGATGGTTGCTGGGGCTGATGCTGCTGCCCCACGTGTCGGTGGCGGCAGGCAAATGCGAACGCCTGATCGTGACGGGCAGCCCGGATGCGCCGCCTTACCTCTGGCGCGACCCGGCCGATCCTGTGCATCTGATCGGAGCCAGTGCCGACCTTCTGCAACAAGTGGGGCAAGACCTCGGCATCAAGGTTGAGGTGCTCTATGGCGGTAAGCGGTCCGAGGCGCAGAACGAGGTCCGTACGGGCCGTATGGACATGCTGGTCGATGCGCCGCTGACACTGGCGGGGCTGACTGCGCAGGATTACATTCACCCGCCGCTGGTGCGCAACGACTATTTGGTCTGGACCCGCGCGGACTCGTCCCTTGTCTATGAAACGCCAGATGACCTGCATGGCCATACCGGTGCGCTTTCTGAAAAAGCCCGTATGACTGAAACCTTCGACGCATTTGCCCGCCACCAGCTCACGCTGGAGCGACAACCCGGCCTGACCCAGGCCTTCCAGAAGTTGCTGCTGGGGCAGGTCGAATACGTGCTGGCCGGGCGCTATGCGGGAATGGCCACTGCTCAGACGCTGGGGATCAGTGACGATGTGCGTGCCCATGTACAGCCGATTGATCAGCCGGGGCTGTTTCTGGCCATTTCCCATGACTCGGCCTGCAATGAGCCCTGGTTACGCGGACAGCTCGCGAAAAAGATGACAGAATTGCCGGCGTCCGGCCTGAGTGAGGCGGCGCTGCAACGCAACCTGGAGCGGTGGAAAAACCAGCTGCAACAGCCGGTCAACGCTCCGAAACAGTAGGAAATCCCAGTGACAATTCGACCACTTTTTGCTGCCCTGGCCGTTGTGGCTTTGGCGGGCTGTGCAGCTGATCCTGCGCCGAATGAACAAATGCGCCTGACCGAGCAGGCGCTGGAGCAAGCCCGTGCCGTGGGCGCCAATGCAGAGGACATTGCCGAGCTCAAACAGGCCGAAGACAAGGTGGCTCGGGCCTCGGCCGAGATGACCGAGGGCTCTTATAAAGATGCCCGGATGCTGGCGGAACAGGCAGAGCTGGATGCGCGTCTGGCAGAAGCCCGTGTGTTGACCCTCAAAAGTCAGGAGCAACTGAACGTGCTCAACACCCGTATCACCCGTTTGCGCAAACAACTGGCGGAGGCCCAATGAGCATCAAGTCAGTCATGTATGGCGCGTTACTGATCACCGGCGCAGGGCTTGCAGGCTGTGCAGGGCATCACGCCAGCGAACAGGCACTGCAACAGGCGGCCAGCGAATTTCAGTCGGTTAAAGAAGACACCAATGTGCTGCGTATCGCACCCAAGGACGTGATCAGGGCCGGTGAGTCGCTGGCCCGTGCCGAGCGTCTGTCCAGTTACTGGGGCAGTGGCGACGATGTTGCGCATTACGCCTATTTGAGCCAGCGCTATAGCGATATCGCGCGGGAGCACACCCGGCAGGTGCTCAATCAGGAACGCGCCGCCAAACTTGAACTGGAGCGCCAACGCCTGCAACTGGCTTTGCGTGAGGCCAAGCTGTTGAGCGTTCAACAGCAGGGGCAATGGCTGGAAGAGCAAATCCTGAACCTGGCGACCAACGAAACGGATCGTGGGCTGGTCATGACCTTGGGCGATGTGCTGTTTGACACCGGTGAAGCGGACCTGAAGAACTCAGCCAATCGCACCGTGCTCAAACTGGTGCAGTTTCTTCAACTCAACCCCAAGCGTGTTGTGCGCATTGAAGGCTACACCGACAGCACGGGCGGTAAAGAAGATAACCTCAAGCTCTCGCGCGACCGTGCGCAAGCCGTTGCTGACGTGCTGATTGACCTGGGTATCGACGAAAAACGGATTCAGGTTGAAGGCTATGGCGACGAATACCCGGTGGATGTAAACGCCACGGAACGTGGTCGGGCGCAGAATCGGCGGGTTGAAATCGTTTTTTCTGACGAAAAAGGTCAATTGGGCGCAGCCCGCTAATCCCCCACCTCTGCGCATCAGATGCAGTCGCTGCCGGGCAGCGACTGCAGGCGTCCCTGTTCCGTCTGTACCCATACAGTTACACCCCGCCCAGCACTGTACGGCTCAGATGGATGACAACTGTGCCCGTACACTTCTAAACTGTTCCGGTATTGTTCTCCACAACAAAAAAAACGCCTGAACATCGAGTGCTGCGCCATGACCAACCTTTTGCTTTATCAACGCATCGCCCAGCAATTGGCCGAGGATATCCGGCGCGGCGTCTATCAGCCGGGCGAACGGGTTCCGTCTGTGCGCAAGATGAGCTCGCAGCTCAATGTCAGCCATGCCACGGTTTTGCAGGCGTACGCCAACCTTGAAGATCAAGGGCTGATTCGCGCTCGCCCGCAATCAGGCTATTACGTTCACCAAACGCCTGCGCTGACTGCCCCCACACCGGATATCGCCCGGGTCGAGCGGCCAGGGCTGGTGACGCGCAGCAGCATCATCCAGCAAGTGTTGGTTGAATCGCGGCGTGAAGGGGTGTTCCCGCTGGGTGCAGCGGTGCCCAGTGTCGATTATTTGCCCGTGCGGGCGCTGCATCAGCAACTGGCCAAAGTCACGCGCTTCCACAGTCCGCGGGCGTTCAGCTACATGTTCAGCCCCGGTTTTGAGCCGTTGCGTCGTCAGGTGGCGATACGCATGCGTGATGCCGGCGTGGTGGTCGACCCCTCGGAAGTGATCATCACCCACGGCTGCGTTGATGCACTGCAAATGTCATTGCGGACCCTGACGCGCCCAGGTGACCTGATCGCTGCGGAGTCCCCGACCTATTACGGGCTGTTGCAACTGGCTGATTTGCTGGGTTTGAAAGTGATCGAGATCCCCAGCGATCCTGCCACTGGCATGAGCCTCGAAGCGTTGCAACTGGCAGCCAACCAGTGGTCGATCAAAGCGCTGGTTCTGACCACGCGCCTGAGCAATCCGCTGGGCGGCACCATGCCGGAAGAGCGGCAAAAGCAATTGCTGCGCCTGGCTTCTGATTTCGACATTCAGATTGTCGAAGACGATATTTACGGCGAGTTGATGTTCGAGGTGGGCCGCACCAAGGCCCTCAAAGCCTACGATCGCCTGGATCGCGTCATCTATTGCTCGAGCTTTTCCAAGACCTTGTCGCCGGGCGTGCGTATTGGCTGGATGATTGCCGGCAAATACCAATCCGAGATTCAGCGCTTACAGACATTCACCACCCATTCAGCGTGCAGTGTGACGCAGATGGGGGTGGCGGCTTACCTTGAAAACGGCGGATACGACCGTCATTTAAGGCATATCCGGCAGGAGTATCGAAAAAACCTGAGCGCCTTCCAGTTGGCTGTTCAGCAATACTTCCCGGAAGGCACGCAAATGTCGCGACCCAGTGGAGGTTTCATTTTGTGGGTCAGCCTGCCGGGCAGGGTCAATACCCAGGAGTTGCACGTGCGAGCGTTGCAGCAGGGCATCAGCATTGCGCCGGGGTTGATCTTCAGTAATACCGAGCAGTTCAACCATTGCATCCGGCTCAATTGCGGCACTGCGTGGAACCGTGAAGCTGAACGTGCGTTGATGACATTGGGGATGCTCGCCAGTCAGCTGTGCCAGGAGGCCGCTGGCCTGTACTGAAGGCCATGCGACATTACGGTATGGCAATTTGCCTAATGTTGACTTGTAACGATGTGTTTAAAGCGCGAGCATAGGTGCCTAAATCGTTAAAGCTGTGGGAGTTATGAAAGCGACCTATTGTGTGAGGCTGGTGTTGGTGGGTGTGCTGACCGCGTTCAGCGCTGTGTCGGCGCAGGCTGCGACACCCGCTCAACAGCCTGCGACCCAGTCTGTCAAACCGTCAGAAAAACCCGCTGCCCGTGCCAAAAAAACACCCACCCAGAAACGCGCACCCATCGCCAGTAAATCCAAGTCTGCACGTCAAATTGCCAAGCAACGTATACCCAGTGCCAATCTGGACTTGAGTTTGCCGCCCGACATGGTCAAGCAGCTCCAGCCACTGGGCACGATCCCCATGCCAAAACACAAACCTTTGTTGCCCAACATGTTCGGCGAGAAGCCTGAACAAGACAGCCCGTTTCAGTTGAACGGCCGTTTATTGAGCAATGAAATGGAGTTGCAATTGCGCAACGAAGCCCGCGATCGGCAGATCGAAGGCGCGGCGCTGGATTTTCAGTTCAAACAATAAGTGCCGAATGCCGGAAAACGGGCTTCTAAACTGACTGTTCAGTCACTGCCATTAATCCGCACATTCGGCTGAACGGTCAATTTCAAACGCCCGTTCCAGCGAGTACTATCCCTTGTCATCAACGCACTTTGCCCCGTCTAAGGAGCTAACGTCATGAATTGCCGTGAAGGCTGTGGCGCTTGTTGTATAGCCCCTTCCATCAGTACACCGATCCCCGGCATGCCCGAGGGCAAGCCCGCCGGGGAACGCTGCCTGCATCTGTCGGTCGATAACCTGTGCGATTTGTTCGGGCGGCCAGAACGTCCCGACGTGTGCGGTTCGTTCAAGGCCGACATCGAGGTGTGTGGCAGCACGCGGGAAGAAGCCATCAACCTGATCGGGTGGTGGGAACAGGTGACGGCGGCATAGTGTGTTTATGTCCAGTGAACAAACCATCGACAATAAGGAATAAGACCATGGGTTCGTTGCATCGAGTGGCAATTGCATGTGGCTTGAGCGTGTTAATGGTGAGCGCGGCTCACGCAGAAAACTGGCAAGTGGCGAAGAATGAAGACGGCATCAAAGTGTCGCTTAGTGAAGTCAAAGATTCGAAATACAAGGCCTATCAAGGTGTGACCACGATCAAGGCACCTATCGCCAAGGTCCGTGGGTTGCAGGAAGACGTGGCGGGGGCGTGCAAGTGGATTCACGAGTGCAAGTCGCAAAAACTGCTTAAAACCGAAGGCGACAAGAGCTGGACGTACACGCAGTTCAGTACCCCTTGGCCCGTGACGCCGCGCGACTCGATTCTGGAAGTCACCACCACGGTCGGGGCTGACGGTACGGTCACTCGCACCCTTAAAGAGGTGCCCAAGTACCTGCCTGAAGAGAAAGGCTTTGTGCGGGTGAGTCAGGTAGAGGGCTTCTGGAAGATGGTTCCCAAAGGGGCCGATCAGACTGAAGTCACTTATCAGGTTCACACTGAGCCAGGCGGCAGCGTGCCATCCTGGTTGGCGAACAAGTTCGTAGTGGACGCCCCGTTTAATACCCTCAAGGCGCTCAAAGAGCGCGCAGAGAAGCAATAAGCGCTCTGTAGGCTGCCTGACGCTGTACAGCGCATCTGTTAAGCGTCAGGCGGCAGCGATGCAATAGAACCGTTTTCTATAAACGTTTCTTTTTTTAACGCCGCGCTTGGCATGCGCTGTGCGGCGGAGCTAATCTGCAACCAGGCCAGCGAAGTGTTCGACTGGTTCTGATCTTGTTCGCGACATGCTTGATCCCCGCAACGAATTGACGGTTGCATCTCGGGGAGCGTTGAAAGTCTATCCATTGCGAGGAGGACGTTTCATGAGCACAGCCCATCAAGAAGACCTCAGCAGCTACGTGCTGCGCCGCATGAAAGAAGGCGGTTTTGATTTTTCACGTATTCATCCCATCGAGTTTTACGCCATTTTCCCGGATGAGGAGCGGGCGCGCCGTGCAGCACAAAAATTTTGTGGAGAATCGCTAAATGCGCAAATTAACGTGCGTGATGACGGTGCCTGGAATCTGGAGTTGAGCAAGGTGATGTATGCCACCTACGGCGGCATCGGGGATTTTGAGCAAGACTTTGAAGCCGTAGTCGTACCCCTTGGCGGGATTATTGAAGGCTGGGGTGTGAAACAGGAGGTGCGCGGCCTGCTGAATTAAAGTGGTTCAAGACACAGATGGCTGGCCTGCGGGCCGGCCATTTTGCGTTATGGCAGGCAAAAAAAAGCCACCGCAGGGGGTGGCTAAAGGGAAGTTCGACAATGGCGGCAAGTATCCACGGGCGTATGCGCGGGGTGAAATCACCAATGCCTATGTCGCTGATAGCCAGAAGCTTATGGCTGACGCTCAGGTGTCGCCACCTTGCGTGTGGTCATGTGCTGCAGGTACTCGATCAGTTGCGCCAGTTCGGCTTCAGTCAGTACCTCGTTGGAAAAGCCGGGCATGCGGGCCTGTGGCCATTGACGCAGGCTTTGCGGGTCGCGGATGTAGCGTGTGAGGAATGCCTTGCCGAAATACTCGGTCGGGTTGTAAGGGATGTTCAGATCAGGCCCGAACTGTGCGTCGCCTGCGCCGTTAAGCCGGTGGCACGCCAGGCAATGCTTCTGAAAGACAACAAACCCCTGATTGGCTGGCGCATCGGCTGCCAGTGACGGATCGGGGCGCATCGCTGGAAAACGCTCGGCGACCGGCTGTTGGCGTTTAAAGCGCGCAACTTGAAACGGCCATTGTTCCGGACTGATGTGACCCGCTTGCGGGTCTGTCCACACCAGATAAAACGGCCCTGCGCTGGGTTTTCCCTTACCCAGTGGCGGCCACGGGTGTTCGGGGTCTTCGATGGCGAGCCAAGCCTTTGCGCCGTGTTGATTCAACAGCGCTGCCGCGTTGAGCTCCGCCGCAAAGCCGTCCAGCGCGACGGCTTGCACATGATCGTCAGGTGAAAGGCCTTGCAGTAACGTGGCCACAGGAATTGCGCGATAAGTCATGTCGCGCTTATAGGACACATCATCAACAATGCGCACCTCTTGGGTGGCAGGGTGGTTCAGCAAATCGGCCGTTTGCCAGCTACGGCGGGTGTTACCCAGCTCGAGGGTGAGCTGGGCGGCGTAGGTTGGCAGGCAGAACAGGGCGGTAAAAAGCAGGCAGATAAATTTCAATTTTTGGCTGTAATGTCGTCGTCGGTGGGTTCGTCGCCGGGCAGTACGTTCTCGGTCAGCGAGACGTGATCGAAGAGCGCATCGCGCAACTCCTCGTAATTGCCGCCGTTCACGACGCCGAAATACCCACGTTTGATTAGGGTGTCTTCGGCTTCGAGGGCGTGTTGATTGGTGTCGCTGTAAATCACAATGGTGTTATTGGGGTCCAGAACGACCAGGCCCAATTGATAGGCGAGGCCTTCCGCGCTAATGCCGGTGCCATCTTCCAGTGTCAGATCGACTTGTAAAGAGTTATGCAGATTGCCCGCCGCAAAATCGCTGTTGTTGCGCAGGTCCAGGATCAGCGCGCCATCGTTTATTTCATCCACGGCGCGGTTCACGTCAATGATGCCTGCCTGAGCAGTGCTGCACATGAGCAGCGCAACGACTGTAAACCACGGGCGCATAGGGTTCCCTCCATAAAGGCGAGCCTTGAGGTTGGCACACAAGTGCCAACCTCGAAAGTCACCGCTATAAATAAGACCAGGAGTCTGAAAAAGGAGAGGTCAGCCGATGACCTTGGTCAGATTCGGCACGATCAATAACAGGGTGGTGGCAAAAAGGATGAGTCCTGCTTGGCGGAGTTTGGTGTGTTTGAGCATGGCGATCTGCCTTTATTGTTATTCCTGAAAAACAGCACCGCGCGACAGTAACGGCATGTCCTTGCGTTTCGCAGCGGCTGACAGGTTTACCTTAGAGCCGGTCTCTCGCCTCGCTTAGAACCCTTTCACATCATGTCAGCGAGGAAAGTTTCTAAAACGCTATTAGCTGTCCTCCGTTATGTCTGACACCCCGTTGCTAGACGCAACGGAGAATCAAAACACCAGAGTGCTTAGTGAGCTACCGTTCGTCAGCCCGTGGTTGGGTGGACACGTTCCGTTCGCCCAACCACGCCAAGCAGCCTGCGCAACCGTTTCAAAGCGTGCAGTGCTTGCCTTGAATTGCCGTTTCAAGGCAGGCTCTGTGCATTGTTTTCATCCCTTCTGTATTCATCGTGCCAGGTAATTTTATGTCGTTACGCATTTGCATTCTGGAAACCGACGTTCTGCGCCCTGAGTTTGTGGATCAATACCAGGGCTACGGACAGATGTTCAAGCGTCTGTTTACCCAACAACCGATCGCCGCGCAATTTACAGTGTTCAACGTTTTGCAGGGTGAATATCCCGCGGACAATGAGACCTACGATGCGTATCTGGTGACCGGCAGCAAGGCCGACTCGTTTGGTACCGACCCGTGGATTGAAACCCTTAAACGTTATTTGCTGACGCGCTATGAGCGTGGCGACAAGTTGCTCGGCGTGTGCTTTGGCCATCAGTTGCTGGCGCTGTTGTTGGGCGGCAAGAGCGAGCGTGCGAGCCAGGGATGGGGTGTAGGCACTCACCAATACAGGTTGGCGGCCAAGGCGCCCTGGATGAGCCCCGCCGTCGAAGACCTGACATTGCTCATCAGCCATCAGGATCAGGTCACCGCATTGCCCGAAAACGCCACGGTGATTGCGTCCAGCGATTTTTGCCCGTTTGCTGCGTACCACATCAACGATCAGGTGCTGTGCTTCCAGGGGCACCCCGAGTTCATCCACGACTACTCGCGTGCCTTGCTGGACCTGCGCCAGGACGCGTTAGGGGCTGAGGTCTATGGCTCGGGCATTGCCAGCCTCGCCAAGGACCATCACGGTCAGACCGTCGCAGAGTGGATGATGCGTTTTGTGGCGCACAAGCCTGAAAAGCAAGCCGTATAAGGGGCGAGCGCAGGTGAGGCGGGCGGGCACTTGTCCGCCCGCGGACTTATAGCCAGCCCGAACGTTTGAAGCTGGCCCACAACGTCGTCACGCCCACGCCAATAAACGTCAGCACCCCGAAGTAACCGTAATGCCAGCTCAGCTCGGGCATGTTCTGAAAGTTCATCCCGTAAATACCGGCCACGGCAGTCGGAAACGCCAGGATCGCCGCCCACGCGGCGAATTTTCGCTGCACAGCGCTTTGCCTTGAAGACTCCAGCAGCACCACCACTTCAATGGTTTGGCTGGCGATGTCGCGCAGGGTGGAGAGGTCTTCCATCTGGCGGGTGACATGAATTTGCACGTCCCGAAAATAGGGGCGCATGTTCTTGTCGATAAACGGGAAAGTCAGGCGTTGCAGTTCTTCACTGATTTCCACCATGGGCGCGACATAGCGGCGCAGTCGCAACACATCACGACGCAGACCGTGCAGATGCACAATGTCGGCCTCTTTCAGCGAATTGCTCATGATGCTTTTTTCAAGTGCCTCGATCTCGGCATGAATCGCTTCGCTCACGGGTTGATAGCTTTCGGTGACAAAGTCCAGTAGCGCATACAGAACAAAGTCTTCACCGTGATCCAGCAGTAATGGGCGCGCCTCACAACGCTGGCGCACGGCCTTGTATGAGGCTGAATGCCCGTTGCGGCAGGTGATGATGTAACCGTTACCCGCGAAAATATGCGTTTCGACGAATTCCAGTTTGCCTTCGTGGCGTATCGGCGAATAAATCACGATAAACAGCGCGTCACCGAAGGTTTCCAGTTTGGGTCGGCTGTGCTGCTCAAGGGCATCTTCGATGGCCAGTTCGTGGAGGTTGAACTGGCGCTGCAAATTGCTGATCTCTTGCGCATCAGGCTGTTCAAGGCCGATCCAGACGAAATGACCGGGTTTTTTAGCCCAGTCACTGCCCTCGTCCAGCGTGATATTGCTGATTTTTTTGCCAGCGTTGTACACCGCGGCAGCAACAACTCTCCCCATAGTTCTAATCGCTTCTTCTTCAAAGGGTTAGGGCACGAAGATGCAGCTTAGCGTGCAATGCCCCCCTTTGAGTCGACAAACATTCAGAGGTTCGGGTGGGAGGCGGTTCCTTTGCGCTTGCTGTCACTCTGGACGGGCGCGTGGCGGCCTTGCTGGGCCATCACTTCGCGATCCATGGCCTCGATGCAGTCGCGCATTTGTTCGCGGCACATCTCCATCAGCCTTGGCATGTCGTCCAGGGTCATGCCGGCCGTGGGGATGGCGGGCAGGGAGCGAATCTGGATATCGGCACTGTGCCAACGGTTGAGCTTCAGGTGTTGGCTGTAGGTACTGACACACACCGGCACAATCGGAACTCCGGCGGTAATCGCCATTTGAAAGGCGCCTTTCTTGAACGGCAACAACGTCTTGCCCAGGTTGCGGGTGCCCTCCGGAAAGACCCAGATCGAGGTGTCTTTTTCTTGCAGCGTGCGGGTGGTGGTCAGCATTGATTTGCGCGCTTTCTGCGCATTGCCGCGATCAATCAACACGTTGCCCGCCAGCCAGAACAGTTGGCCGAAAAGGGGCACCCATTTCAGGCTTTTTTTACCGATGCACACCGTGCGACGAGGCACGACATTGCCAAAGATGAATAAATCGTAGTTGGACTGGTGGTTGGCAATGACCACGCAGCTTTGCGGCTTATCCATCAGCGGCCCGACTTCGGTTTTCAGCTTATAGCCCATGATCCATTTGGACGGCAGTGCGTAGAGGCGCGCGCAGAGGCGGCTATTGTCAGGGTTGAAGGGCCGACACAGGCCGAGCAACACGCCGAGAATACCGGCCATCAGAAAATGCACACTCATCAACAACATACGGAACGAAAGTAGCATTTACAGGCTCGTCAAAACAAAAGGTGGCGCAGTGTACGGACGTGCACTGTATTCGGCAATTACTCCGATACATGTAGGAGATGGCTGATGTTTAAGCGCATGTTTCAACGCTAGGGTGCGGAGGCGGGATAGAGCGTTTTCGGAACAATAACGAAGGCGCACAGGAAAACAGGGGGAGGCACCTTGACCGCAGTTGCTGTCGAGATGCCAACCATTCAGATCAAGTGGGCCTGATCCAGCTCGATCGCGTTGTCCAGCGTGTCCAGCAGTGCCTTGCGCACTTTGAGCTTGGTGTTCTTGTGCGCCTTCATGTTGATCTTTTTCAGCTGGCGCGCTGCTTCAAGTGCCGCCGTGTGCAGCTCCTCGGGTTGCACCACCTTATCGAGGAAACCGGCGTCCATTGCGTGTTGAGGGTTAAACATTTCACCGTTGATGACCGAGCGATGAAATGCCGACTTGCGTAGGCGGTCACGTGCCAGCTCAATGCCGGCGTGATGCATGGTCATGCCGATTTGCACTTCATTCAGACCAATACTGAACGGACCGTCGACGCCAATCCGATAATCCACCGACAACAATAGGAAGGCGCCTTTAGCGACGGCATGACCCGGGCAGGCCACCACCACGGGGAATGGATGCGCCAACAGGCGGCGTGCCAGGGTTGAACCCTGAGTCACCAGATTGACCGCCTGCTCAGGACCGGCCGTCATCACCTTCAAGTCATACCCGCCGGAGAGAATGCCCGGCTGCCCGGTAATGATCACCACAGCGCGATCCTGTTCAGCGCGATCCAGCGCCGCATTGAAGTCCGCGATAACCTGCGGGGAAATGGCATTGACCTTGCCGTTGCTCAGGGTCAGCGTGGCGATACCGTCTTCCAGGTGATAAGCAATCAGGTCACTCATGGCGCAATTCCTTGTATTGAAGAGGAGCAGACGTTACCCAGCCACGTGGCGCAGGTAAAGCGCCGTGACTGACTGGTGAGTCAGCTGTTATGCAGGGTTCTTCTATATATAAGCCCGCATCCTTGGACCCAACGGGCGCCTGTGCCGCGGCGAATGTAGCGACAAGGCCCAGCCCAGACGCCCAAAAACGGCTAAATGGCGTAAGCGCATGAAAATTCTGAAAAAACATTTGTCATCTTCAAAGGTTTCGACTACATTAGCGCGCCTCGACAGACAGAACATGTTTGAAGAGATACGGTGAAGTGTCCGAGTGGCTTAAGGAGCACGCCTGGAAAGTGTGTATACAAGAAATTGTATCGAGAGTTCGAATCTCTCCTTCACCGCCACATTAAGTAAACACAAACCCCTGATTTTCCTAGAGAAAGTCGGGGGTTTGTGGTTTTGGGCGTCTGGAAAATGTGGTGCGGGGATGATGCTGAGGCATGTAGATGATTATTTTTTGCAATGAAAGCATCCGCCTCTGCTCCAGGCTCTATGCCTCAAATGGGCATGCAATAACGTTTGAAAGCGTAGGATAGTTAGTAGAGGTTTAGGGGTAACCAAGTATCGCCATAACTGAGGTCTATTGATCTTGCGTTAGCTCATTTTCCCCATCGGGACATCCTTGACGCCAGGAAGCCCTTCAAGCTGGCTGTCGATGTCCTCCGGGATAGGGTGTACCAGAATGGTGCCCAGATGCTTGCCGCTTTCGTCGGGGTAGGTCAGTGGCGGCATTCTTGAAGAACTGTGGGTGGCGTCCAAAGGATGGTGATCCCATTTAGCTCAGCCTTCATCGCCGTTTTGGTTGCGTTCCACTTCACTTGCACGATGCGTACTGAGTCATCACCTGACGTGCCGGTGTGAATGCCGTAAATCTGTAGTACCCCTTCGGCATCACGTCGAAACTGAAAGCGCACCCGTGTAGTGGCCTTGCTCATGCGGCGCAGTTGTTCGTCAGTATGGAGTGTACCGTCGCCCATTTTGGTGGGGAGCATGCCCATTATAAAAACGCTAACCGGTCCTCCCGCGCCACGTATTGCCCACGTCATGCGCTTTTGCATGATTCCGCCGCCAGCAATACGGGCTAGTCCGGCATCTGCGCCGATGGCCATTGCAAATGCATCTGACGCAGAAGGCAAAATCATGGAGGCAACGACCATGATTTTCCCGAAGTTGGAGGCGGGCTCGATGGCCGTTCCTGCATCCGTGCTGCACCAGTTTGCAGAGACGCAGGACTTGGCGAACACCAGGTCTGTGCGTTCCTTGGGTGAGGGCCATTCATCTTTTGGGATGTAAACCGGTTCTGGCGGAGCCGGTTTTTGCCAGGCAGCCCAAGAAGCACCACCGTTTGGGCGTTTCGTTTTCCAGAGTGGTTCGGAAAAAGAGTCGTCTTTACCTTCCTTTTTCATGCGAAGTGTCTGTCAGTTCATTTGGAGCATGAAGACTGCAGTCGAGTCTTAGCCCTGGTCAATTTGAAGTCGCAACTGTGTGTTTCTTTGGGGGGGGGAGGGTAAAAGAGGGTGTAGCGTGCTACGACACGTTGGCACCGTGCCCAAGAGCTAAATAGGTCTTTTTCTGCATCTCGGCGTACCACTACTCTGTGGCGTAGGGATGGTCTTGAGCAGGCAGATCTTGTTAGTGGAACATGTCAGTGATGCTTGTTCATATTTTCGATGGATATCCAGTCCGCATTTGATTGTGCTGTCGTGAAGCATGTTGGGAAGGTCATTATTTGATTAATAAATAATGACCTTCTATCTACCTTTCGCCCGTGTGGAGCGCTTTTTCGCAGTGAGCAAGAAGAGGCCTGGCGGTTCGATAATAGTTAGTTCATTTTTATGGGTGATAAGTCATGTCTGCATCTCGAGGTATATCAATCAAAGTCGCTACTGCATAATCGCAGGATCGATATAGTCAGAAGTAAATCACCGTTTGATGCATATAAATCAAGGTCATTTTGTAAAAAAAAGCTACCCGTGCCATGTATTGACCATTCGTCGTTCCCGGCAGATTTTTCTAAACCTTTACCGGCATACGCCTTCAGATTCAATGCAGAGATAAACCTGCCTTTTTCTGGAGGATGTTATGAAAACCCCGAGTGCCACTAAGCGTTTTGTCGCGGGCTGTGCGTTGGCTTATGCCGTGTTCATGGCCGGTTCTGCCGTGGCTGCAAGCCCCGCTGAGTTTGTTGACGAAGCGTCTGCGGCAGGGATTGCGGAAATCGAGAACAGCCGTATGGCGATTCAGAAAACCAAGTCGGTCGATATCAACAGCTATGCCGTGGAAGTGATCAAGGATTACACCGATGCCAACCGTGACCTTAAGGATATTGCTCAAAAGCAAGGGCTGGAGGTGGCGGCTGAAGAAGATGTCTTGAGCAAGGCCAAGACGATGATGCTGCAAGTGCAGGAAGGCGCGTCGTTTGATGTGGCGTATGTGGCCAATCAGGTAAAAACCCACGAAGACGCTATTTCGCTCTTTAAGCAGCAAGCTCACCAGTCAACGTCGCCGCAGCTTAAAGCATTTGCGAAGAAGTATTTGCCGAAGCTGGAGATGCATCTGGACATGGCCAAGAAGTTGGCGACTACCCATCAAAAAGGTGAGGTGGATAAACCGGTCAGTTAATGGCCCCTGTGGCGCGTCAGCGCACTGTCGCTAGGCCTTGGCGTCGGTTGTTTCTTCGTTGGGTGTGATGACCGTTTCGGTGCAGGTCACTTCCACTGACTGGTTTTCACCGATGCGTTTGTATTGCTTGCGAATATTGTGCAGCTCTTTGGTGTCCAGCGCGTCCAGGTTGAGCACGGCGTTTTGTGCTTCTTTGGTCACGCGCAGCAGTTCATCAATTTTGATATGCAGCACATCGTTGTCGCGGTTCTGGGTATTTTGAATGAGGAACACCATCAGGAACGTGATGATGGTGGTCGAGGTGTTAATGATCAGTTGCCACGTGTCGTTGTAATGAAACCAGGGCCCCGAAACAGCCCATATCACGATCAGTAAAATGGCGATCTGGAATGTTCTGGGGCTTCCTGCCTGCTTGGCAAGTCCTTGGGAAAAGGTATCGAATTTCATCTTGTGCCTCTGAGTGGTCGTTATAACTGGGACCACGGCAGGTGTTTGAAATTCTTTTTTCTTACATCGACCTTTTCATCTCCAGTGGAAACATTGCCCGTCAGGCGGCATTAAGGTTGGGTTGAACCGGGTAAGACCGAAGGTGGCGTGACTGAGCGCTCGCCATCGCCTATCGGGCCATTGCCATCGGTATTCATACCGCCCTGACGACCTGGATCATTGCCTTGAATGCGCGGATCGACTGACGGGTGCGTCGGGGTGTTTGCATCGTTGTGGATTTTGGAATCCTGATTGATGGTGGGCTCAATCCCTTGGGTCGCTGGCGCGGGGGCGGGCCCTTCGGGAAGGGTTGGGCCGGTGGAAGACGGGGCCGCATAGCTGCTGACGGACACCATGCCCAAGGCAGTGGCGAAAGACAGGTGTTTAATCAAGGTCATCATGAGGTCGACTCCAAAGTGGGGAGGGCTACATGATGTTGGTGTGTGAACTGCACATGTTCGTGCCACCCAAGTGACGAGCGGTTACTCGGTAATCGCCGCGTCATGGGGGCGTCAGGCTCAAACGGCGATGTCGTTGAAGCTGCAGTATTCTTCCCAGCTCATGTCCAGGGCTTCAGCGACTTCCTGATGCACTTCCCGGCGCATCGCGGCCAATTCTTCCGGCGAGCGGGCGATGAGTTCCAGGGCCAGCTCCCAGGCTTCGAGGCCACGGCTTTGGGCTTCGTCTTCAAATGCCCAGAGGATTTGCTGCTGGCGATCCTCGTGGCTGAGGTCTTTCATTTCTTCGATCAGTTCAGGGTGCCCTTTGATGAACGTATCCAGGGCCAGTTCGTTGCGGGATTCTTTAGGGATCATTCGTATTCTCGGGGCCATTCAGGGCAATAAACGACCTGCCAAGACAGGCCGTTTTCAAGGTGTTGAGCATCCTAGCGGCTTCACCCGGTGATGAAAAGCGCCGCAACACGAGCTACCCGACAGGCTGCAGCTTGCTTTCTCGTTGCAGGGCATAACCCCACACTGCGAGGGTCAGGGCCGCGATGACGGCGCCGACCATGACGATGCCCTCCCAACCGTAAACCGGGTAGGTTTGTGCGCCCGCGAGCGAGCCCAGAGCGCCGCCAATGAAATAACAGGTGATGTAACCCGCGTTAAGGCGATTGCGCGCCGCGGGCCGGATTTGAAACACGGCGTTCTGGTTGCTCACATGGACCAGTTGCACGGCAAAGTCCAAGGCCAGCACGCCGATCAACAGGGCGGTCAATGAGCTACCGGCAAATGCCATGGGCAGCCAGCACGCCAGCAATACCAATAAACCGGCAGTGGTGGCCTGTTGGCCCTTGCCACGGTCAGCCATGCGCCCGGCCCAATTGGCCGCCACCGCACCGACGGCACCCGCGAGCCCGAACAGGCCGATCACCGCGTCAGAATAACCGTAGGGCGGCAGTGCCAGCAGAAAGGCCAGGGGGGTCCAGAACAAGGCAAACAACGAGAATGTCAGCAGGCCCAACAGCGCGCGCAGGCGCAATACCGGCTCTTCCACGAACAGGCGAAATACCGATCCCAGCAGTTTCGGATAGCTCAACCCTGCGCTCTGATGATGATTGGGCAGGGCGCAGTACAGCGCGATGGCGCTGATAAACATGAGCGCGGCGGCCAGCAGGTAAATGGTGCGCCAATCGCCTGCCGAAGAGAGGGCGCCTGCCACGGTGCGTGCCAGCAGAATACCCAGCAGCAGGCCGCTCATCAGTGTGCCTACGACCCGGCCCCGGCTTTGCGGGTCTGTCAGGCTGGCAGCCATGGGCACCAGTACCTGGGCCGAGACAGAAAACAAGCCGGTGACCGCCGTACCCAGCAGCAACAGGGTCAGCGACGGGGCAAAAGCACTCAAGAGCAAGCCCAGCGCGCTTAAGACGGTCATGCTGACAATCAGGCGGCGTTGCTCAAACAGGTCACCCAGCGGCACCAGTAACAGCAGGCCGGCGCCATAACTCAACTGGGCGGTGATCACGACGGTACCGGCACTGCTCATGCTCAAGCCCAGCTCTTGGGCGATGGTGTGCAGCAAAGGCTGGGCGTAATAGTTGCTGGCCACGGCCAGGCCCGTCGCAGTGGCCATCAGCAGGATCAGGGCAGTGCTCAGGGGTTTGTGAGCGGCAGGGGAGGTGGACATCGACTGTCTCATCGGCATGGAGTGTGGCGTGAAGTATCAGGACTGCTGCCCGTGCATGTCACTGAATATGTCGAAGTTTTTTGCAGGCCAACGACAAAGCCCTTCACCCGGAGGGAGAAGGGCTTTGAAAATGCAACGTTTCGGTGATGGCCGAGACAGTCGCCGTATCTTAGTTACGACGGCCCAGCAACAGGCCTACTACCAGACCGAAACCGGCAGAAATCGCAACGGTCTGCCAGGGGTGGCCGCCGATGTAATGCTCGGTTGCGTCAACCACCGGCTTGCTGCGTTCGCGAACGTTGTTTACGGAGTCCAGTGCCTGCTTGAGTTTCAGGCCCACCTGTACACGCAGTGTTTCGCCTTCTTCGCCAACCAGCGATGCACTGTCCTTGAGCAGCTTGTCCGATTCGGCTATCAGGTCTTGCAGCTCGCTGAAAGCCTGGTCTTTGATTTGGTCTTCAGCGGCTTGTACGGCGTTTTTTCGAGCCATTGCGGTACTCCTTGCAGGTGAAAAGGATGATGAGTTATGGAGTCAATCCGGTCGTGAAAAGTTGCATCTGTTTTGCGGGATGTACGGTGTTGAGCTGACAGCGTAGTTAAAAACCTGGCTGAGACACTTCTTTTGAAGGTGTAAGATGTAGCCCAAATTACGCCGCAGGAACCTGTCATGAGCTTCAATCTCGCCAATAAGCCCCTTGCTGAGCGTGCTGCGCTTGAAGATGAAAAATCACGTCTGTTTGACCTTTGGCAGAGCAATCTGGGTAAGGCCAAAGGCGATGCCGCACGTCTGTTCGGTGAGCGTGCCAAGCGCAAGGGCAAATGGGCCGAATGGGTCCGTTCCGAGCTGGACGCCATGTCGCCGCCCGAATACGCAAACATGGTGCGCAGTGAAGTGAACCGTCTGATGGCCGCGGCCAAGTAAAACGCGTAGATGCGGCTGATCAGGCGATCTCCAGCACGCTGAAATGCTGGACTGCGGCCCCGACCTTGATCTGCACCTCGTCGTCGAGGTACTTGCCCAGCAGCGCAGCGCCCAGTGGCGAGCGCGGTGTGATGACGGTGACGGTTTGCCCGTTCGCCTTGAGCGTCAAGCCTGCCGCATCAGGGGCCAGCAGCAGGTACTGCGAGGTGCCCTTGTCTGTTTCGAGACACACCAGCGCCCCGATCTGAATCCCGCGCGCGGGTTCCAGTGGTTCCAGCGACATGGCCTGACAGCGTTTAAGTGCCTGGCGAATTTCCTCTACCCGACGTGCCTGACCTGTTGCCAGATAGGAAGCTTCCAGCCCAAGGGTGTCGTACTTGTTCTCAGCCACATTTTCTTCGTGGGTGGCAGCTTCGTAGGCGGTCTGAGCCGCGCGTTGCAGCACATCGAGATCAATCTCGAGTTTCTCCAGTAACAGGCGGTGTACGTCGATCTTGTTCATAGGCAGGGACGGTCGGGTCTTCGTTTAATTGCAAAAACGCAGCACGTTGGCGCGGCTTTTGTCGGTCGGTGCGTTCTGATCTTGCTGTAGCCAAAACTGGCAGGTGGGGTTTGCCAGGTTGCGGTTGCTGTCACGCGCCTGCTCCAGCCGTTGCTGCTGTTCGTGTTGATACAGGTTTTGCTGATATTGCTCAAACATCACATTGCTTGGGGCGGGCGGCGGCGTCGACGGCAGTGTCGTCGGGTGCAAGAGGGCGGCTACAGGCGCCAGGGAAGCGGGTCCGGCAGCGCGATAGATCAACCCGCACGTCAGGGCTATCGCTACAAACCCGAACCAAAGCCCAAGGGCAATACAGCCGATCAGGGAAAGCGGGCTGAGGGTGACTGACAATCGACGGCGAGCAATCGGACGAGCGGGCATGGCAGCCTCCGGGCGGGCGCGTGGTGTGAGTGAGCGGCGATTGTCGCACGACTGTCGCGCAGATTAATGCGTCATAACGCTTCTGTCCCTGCTGTTTTATGCGGACAATCGGCCCTTTGAATGTTGGAGCCCGGAATGAAAGTCTCCTGGGATATTTTTTGCAGTGTGGTCGACAACTACGGCGACATTGGTGTCACGTGGCGTCTGGCCCGTCAGTTGGCGGCCGAGCATGATCTGGCGGTGCGGTTGTGGGTCGACGATTTGCGCGCGTTCGTGCCGCTGTGTCCTGAGGCGGATGCCACAACCAGTGAACAATGGCAGCAGGGCGTGGAGGTTCGCCAGTGGCCACAGGTCTGGGCGGCGGTGGAGGTGGCCGACGTAGTGATCGAGGCGTTCGGCTGCAAATTGCCAGAGGCTTATTTGCGCGCCATGAAAGAGCGTGTCAGCCCTGCGTTGTGGATCAATCTTGAGTACCTGAGTGCAGAGGACTGGGTGGCCGGCTGTCACGGCTTGCCTTCGCTGCGGCCCGATGGCCTTAAACGCATGTTCTTTTTCCCCGGCTTTGAAGCTGGTACGGGCGGCTTGCTGCGCGAAGGCGATTTACTCGCACGACGTCAGTCCTTTCAGCGGAATCCGCTGGCGCGGCAGGCGTTCCTGCAAGCGTTGGGCGTCTTTCCAGACCCGCAGGCGCGCCTGATCTCGTTGTTTGCTTATGAAAACACGGGCCTCGCCAGTTGGCTGTCAGCCTTGTCAGCGGGTCATCGCGCGACGCATTTGCTGGTTCCGCAAGGGCGGATCATGGCGGATCTGCTGCACTGGCTTGATGTTGAAGCGTTATCGCCTGGTACCGTTGAGCGGCGCGGTACGCTGACTGTTCAGGCGTTGCCGTTTGTCCGGCAGGAGGATTACGACCGCATCTTGTGGAGTTGTGACTTCAATGCCGTGCGGGGCGAGGACTCCTTTGTGCGGGCGCAGTGGGCCGCTCGTCCCATGCTTTGGCATATTTACCAGCAAGAAGAGGACGCGCATTGGGTCAAGCTCAAAGCCTTCCTGGCGTTATACGTCAACGGCCTGTCACCGGCCGCCGCGCAGGCGATTACCGACCTGTGGCTGGCCTGGAATGCGGGCGCGGACATGACCAAAAGCTGGAATGACGTAGAAGAACACTGGGAGCAACTGTCCGCCCATGCTGAGCGCTGGTGTCTACAACAGGCAAACCAGGCTGATCTTGCGCAAGCGCTGGTACTGTTTTATAGAAATTGGATATGATACGCGGCCTAGATTTTTGTAAATCTCAATCCAAATTCGGATACTCGCAATGAAAACTGGTAAAGAGCTTAAACCCGGCACAGTCATCAAGCTCGAAAACGACCCTTGGTTGGTTCAGAAAGCTGAATTCACCAAGTCGGGCCGTAACAGCGCGATCATGAAGACCAAGCTGAAGAACCTGCTGACTGGCTACAAGACTGAAATCGTTTACAGCGCTGACGACAAGCTGGACGACGTGATCCTGGACCGTAAAGAAGCGACCCTGTCCTTCATCTCCGGCGACACTTACACGTTCATGGACACCACTGACTACACCATGTACGAGCTGAACGCTGAAGACATCGAAGCCGTTCTGCCTTTCGTTGAAGAAGGCATGACCGATGTTTGCGAAGCCATCTTCTTCGAAGACCGCCTGGTTTCCGTGGAGCTGCCGACCACCATCGTGCGTCAGGTTGACTACACCGAAGGTTCCGCTCGTGGCGATACCTCGGGCAAAGTGATGAAGCCTGCCAAACTGAAAAACGGTACCGAGCTGAGCGTTGCAGATTTCGTTGAAATCGGCGACTGGATCGAGATCGATACCCGTGACGGTGGTTCCTACAAGGGCCGCGCCAAGGTTTAATCCTGGCGTTCACCGCACGACAAAAACCCGACCACAAGGTCGGGTTTTTTTTTGCTTCATGAAATCGTGCGCAAGGCCCGGTTTTGAGCTTTGCCACTGGCCTGCGACTGGGTAGGATGGCCGATCACCATGAGGGGCAGTGATGTTGATGGATGTTGTGATGTACACCGCGTTGGGTGTCGCGCTGGGGGCGATGGGCGGATTGTTCGGGATAGGCGGTGGTTTGATTGCCATTCCCGTGCTGGGCCTGTGGTTTGGTCTGGATCAGCAAATGGCGCAAGGCACGGCTCTGGTCATGTCGGTGCCCAATGTGCTGGTGGCGCTGTATCGCTACAACCAGCGCAATCGCATCGACCTGCGTCAGGCGTTACCGCTGGTGGTCATGAGTTTCTGCTTTGCGTGGCTGGGGGCGATGCTGGCGGTAGGGCTGGATCAGCGCATTATTCGGTGGGGATTTGTCGGGTTTTTGCTGGCGATTACGCTCTATAACCTGATCAAACTGTATGGCGCTGCGGCTCAAGCGCCCACAGGCTCTCGCTACGGCTGGCCATGGTTTGGCGCGTTGGGGGCATTGGCGGGAACCACAGGCGGGTTATTTGGCGTAGGTGGCGCGGTGGTCGCGGCGCCCGTATTGACCAGCGTTTTCGGGACGTCGCAGGTGGTGGCGCAGGGCATGTCGCTGGCCCTGGCGGCACCGAGTACCAGCGTCACGTTGTTGACCTACGCCATTCATCACGAGGTCAATTGGCTGATGGGCGTGCCCATGGCCATCGGCGGGTTGCTGAGTATCAGTTGGGGCGTAAAAGTCGCACACGCGCTGCCCGAGCGTGTGCTGCGCGCCTTGTATTGCGGCTTCTTGCTGGTATGCGCCGGGTTGTTGGCCATCAAAGCTTGAAGCCATCGACGATGTAGTGCGCGAAGCATTCAATAATCGGCGACGGCGTCGTGATGGGTTTGCGCAGCAATACAATGCTGGCAGACGGTAGCTGAGGCAGATTCTCGGCTTCCCCGACAATGCGCAGCCCGGGGGTCAACAGGCTCTCGAGTTGCGCAGTCACGGCCAGTCCCGTGCTGACCACAGCATTAATGGCCGCCAGGCTGGCGCTGGTATAAGCGACCCGGTATTCGCGTTGCATCGCATCCAGCGCATTGCAGGCCCAGACCCGGCAAAAACACTCGGTGTTGAACATGGCCAGTGGCAGCGGCGTTTGTTCATGGGGCGTAAAACCTTCGGCCACCATCCACACGAAGCGTTCCTGACGCAGAATCTGTCCTCGTTCTGAGCCTGGCTTGCGGGTGACGATGGTCAAGTCCAGATCGTTACGTTGCAGCAGTAACGCAGAGGGTTCGCAATGCACTTCCACATTGATCAGCGGGTAATCCTGAGCGAATCGCGACAGCACCCCGGGCAAAAAACGCATCACGTAATCGTCCGGTGAGCCGATTTTGATCGTGCCCACCATGTGCGGCTGGCGCAGGGTATTGAAGACCTCGCCGTGCAATTTCAGAATGCGCCGCGCGTACCCGAGCAGGACGTAGCCTTCGGTCGTCAGTGAAACATTACGCCCGTCGCGCTGAAAAAGCGGGCATTGAAGGACATCTTCTTCAAGCCGTTTCATTTGCATGCTCACTGCCGATTGCGTGCGGTTGACAACGTCGGCGGCGCGGGTGAAGCCGCCATGATCCGCAATCGCCACAAACGTGCGCAGCAGGTCGGTATCTATGCTGGGGAAATCAGCCATTCATCAATCTCTGAGATGAGTCGCATAAGAAACATTCGTTGGATTGATCTTAGGCCCACACAGACACTTGAGCCATCCCCCAGGAGGACTCAAGCGATGAAAGGTAATAAGGTTTCAGCCGTGTGGTCACGGCTCGTCCGGTGGCACCAGTTAGCCCGCGAACGGGCATGTTTGCGCAGGATCAGTGATGCAACGCTCAAGGATCTGGGGCTGAGCCGCGCGGACGTAGAAATTGAAAGTCATCGGCACTTCTGGGAAGACCCGTTTAACAAATAAACGGGTCTTCATGCGCCCTTGCGCCTGGTGCCAGGCGCAACGTTTCAGCGTTTGACTTGCTTGAGGGTTTCGGCAATCAAAAACGCCAGCTCCAATGACTGATCGGCATTCATTCGCGGGTCGCAATGGGTGTGATAGCGGTCCGACAAGCCATCTTCGGTAATCGGCCGTGAGCCGCCAATGCACTCGGTGACATTTTGCCCGGTCATTTCGATGTGAATGCCGCCTGCGTAACTGCCCTCGGCTTCATGCACCTGGAAGAAGTGTTTCACTTCGCGAAGGATCTGCTCAAAGTCGCGGGTTTTGTAGCCACTGCTGGCCTTGATGGTGTTGCCGTGCATCGGGTCGCAGCTCCAGAGCACTTGTTTGCCTGCACCCTCGACCGCACGAATCAACTGCGGCAAATGATCGCCCACCTTGTCGGCTCCCATGCGTGCGATCAGATTGAGGCGGCCCGGGTCGTTGTTCGGGTTGAGCGTGTCGATCAGTCGCAGCAAGTCATCGGTGTTCATGCTCGGCCCGACCTTGACCCCGATCGGGTTATGGACCCCGCGCAAAAACTCGACATGCGCGCCGTCCAGCTGGCGCGTACGGTCACCGATCCACAGCATGTGGGCCGAGCAATCGTAGTAATCGTTGGTCAGGCTGTCGCGGCGCACGAAGGCCTCTTCGTAATTGAGCAGCAGCGCTTCGTGGGCAGTGAAGAAACTGGTTTCGCGCAATTGCGGCGAGCTGTCCATGCCGCAAGCGCGCATAAAGGCCAGGGTTTCATCAATGCGGGAGGCCAGTTGGCTGTACTTTTCAGCCAGGGCCGAGTTGGCGATGAAGTCCAGATTCCATTTGTGGACCTGATGCAGGTCGGCAAAACCTCCCTGGGCAAAGGCGCGTAGCAGGTTCAGGGTGGCGGTGGACTGGTTGTAAGCCTGCACCAGGCGTTCGGGGTCCGGTACACGGCTTTTTTCATCAAAACCGATGCCATTGACGATATCGCCGCGATAGGCCGGAAGCGTGATGCCGTTGAGGGTTTCGTCATTGGCCGAGCGCGGTTTGGCGAATTGGCCGGCCATGCGACCGACTTTGACCACCGGGCAACCCGCCGCAAACGTCATGACGATGGCCATTTGCAGTAACACTTTGAACGTGTCGCGAATCTTGGCCGCGGAAAACTCGGCAAAACTTTCAGCGCAATCGCCACCTTGAAGCAGAAAAGCCCGACCCTGTGTGACTTCCGCAAATTGGCGGCGCAACTCGCGTGCTTCGCCTGCAAAGACCAGTGGCGGGTAACTGGCCAGGCTTTGTTCGACCCGCAGCAGGTGCGCGGCGTCAGGGTAGACAGGTTGTTGCTGGATTGGCAGGGCTCGCCAGCTGTCGGGGCTCCAGGATTGGCTCATCGCAGACTCTAATGTGGAAGTGAGGTGGGCCATGGTAGCAGCAAATTAGTGCGTGACCTGCCGCGCTGCTATGGCCGACAATCGCGCCTTTCTGCTCGGCGCCGAGTGGTGGTTTTTTAGTGCGATGCCCGGGTTGTGCCGGGTCGCGGCAAGGAGAGGAAATGTCTGAGGAGCGCGTTGAGCGTCTGCTCGCCGAAGTTCATGATGACTTCGGCATGATTCGGGTGCTTGAAGTGGAGGATTACCGCTTCCTCGAATTTGGCGATGCGATCGAGCAAAGTTGTGTCTTCACCGCTGATCCCAGCTGGCTGGAGTATGACTACACCCGCGCCATGCTGATCGGCGCGCTGTGCCATGAAGCCCCTGAAAGTGCCCTGTTTTTAGGGTTGGGCGCAGGCACCCTGACGCAGGCCTGCCTCAAGTTTCTGCCCCTCGACGATGTCGAAGCCATCGAGCTGCGACCTGACGTCCCCCGGCTGGCCATCGAGTACCTGGGCCTGGACGATGACCCCAGGCTTTACATTCGTATCGGGGACGCCCTCGAGTTGCTCGACAGTGCGGAGTCGGCAGACCTCATTTTTGTCGACCTTTATAACGACCTCGGGCCTGCGTCCGGGCACTTGGCCTGGGGGTTCCTCGAAAACTGCCAGAAGAAACTCAATCCCGGCGGCTGGCTGATCATCAATCAGTGGGCCACCGATGATGGCAAACCGTTGGGTGCGGCACTGCTGCGCGGTTTGTACCATCGCCATTACTGGGAGTTGCCGGTGAAGGAGGGCAACGTGATCTTGATGGTGCCTGCGGATCTGGAGCAGACACTGGCGCTGGACGCGGTCACCGGGCGTGCTCAAGCGCTGGCGTCGACGCTGGGGTACTCGCTGGAGCCGTTGATCAAAGCCATTCGCCCTGCCACCTGAATGCGCAAAGATGAAACGTTTTAGCCTTTGGCCCCGAGTGGCCAAGGGTTTGGCGTTTTTTGAACCGGTCAAAATATCCTTAAGGCCCGGTCTATAGAGGCATACAGCGCTTTTTGCCTCAAAAAAACGCTTCTTTTTTTTGATAAATCCGGTATAGTGCGCGCCGGCCTTTAGCCGGGCCACGTTTAGGTGTCGCATTTCCCGAAGCACGCTTCGGCTGCTCGTCCGTTTCGCGGACAACCCTGAACGCTCCATTCATTTAAACGTTTTCGCAAATCCCCGCCGACAAAGCAGCCAGGGCGACTCTTGAGTCTTACACGGCATGCGCAGCTTTGGAGCATGGGTCTTTGCGGATGCACTTAGAGGCAGACCCATGACCCAGGAAACCGGCGGCTTCGCCGCTTTTAATCTTAATCCGAATATTCTTGCAGCCGTCGCAGCGACTGGCTACGAAGAACCTTCGGCTATTCAGCAGCAATCGATCCCGATCATCATGGCCGGTCACGACATGATTGGTCAGGCGCAAACCGGTACGGGTAAAACCGCCGCGTTCGCCCTGCCGATCCTGCACCGCATCGATCCTGCTAAGCGCGAGCCGCAAGCCCTGATCCTGGCGCCAACCCGTGAGTTGGCGCTGCAAGTAGCAACCGCTTTCGAAACCTACTCCAAGCAAATGCCTGGCGTAACTGTGGTAGCCGTTTACGGCGGCGCGCCTATGGGCCCACAGCTGAAAGCAATCCGTAATGGCGCACAGATCGTTGTCGCCACACCGGGCCGTCTGTGCGACCACTTGCGTCGCGACGAAAAAGTACTGGCAACCGTGAACCACCTGGTTCTCGACGAAGCTGACGAAATGTTGAAGCTGGGCTTCATGGACGACCTTGAAGTGATCTTCAAGGCTCTGCCATCGACCCGTCAGACCGTTTTGTTCTCCGCGACCCTGCCGCAGTCGATCCGTGCCATTGCTGAGCGCCACCTGCGCGATCCGCAACACGTGAAGATCCAGACCAAGACTCAGACCGTTACCGCGATCGAACAGGCTCACCTGTTGGTTCACGCTGACCAGAAGACCTCGGCTGTATTGAGCCTGCTGGAAGTCGAAGACTTCGACGCCCTGATCATGTTCGTGCGCACCAAGCAAGCGACCCTGGATCTGGCCAGTGCCCTGGAAGCCAAAGGCTACAAAGCCGCTGCGCTGAACGGTGACATCGCCCAGAACCAACGTGAACGCGTGATCGACTCCCTCAAGGATGGCCGTCTGGACATCGTTGTGGCGACCGACGTGGCAGCACGTGGTCTCGACGTTCCGCGTATCACCCACGTGTTCAACGTTGACATGCCGTACGACCCTGAGTCCTACGTTCACCGTATCGGCCGTACTGGCCGTGCCGGTCGCGAAGGTCGTGCGCTGTTGCTGGTAACGCCGCGTGAGCGTCGCATGCTGCAAGTGATCGAGCGTGTAACCGGTCAAAAGGTTGCTGAAGTTCGCCTGCCGGATGCTCAGGCCGTTCTCGATGCTCGCATCAAGAAGCTGACCAACAGCCTGGCGCCGCTGGTGGCTGATGCCGAATCGACTCACGGTGATCTGCTGGATCGCCTGACTGCCGACATCGGTTGCAGCCCGCGTGCCCTGGCCGCCGCTCTGCTGCGCAAAGCCACCAACGGTCAAGCCCTGACCCTGGCGGCCATCGAGCGCGAGCGTCCACTGGTGCCGAACAGCGCGCCGCGTGAACGTTCGGGTGATCGTCCTGAGCGTGGTGATCGTGAGCGTCGTGCGCCGGTTCCATTGGCCGAAGGCCGTGCCCGTTGCCGTACCGCGCTGGGTGCGCGTGATGGTATCGCTGCCAAGAACCTGCTGGGCGCTATCCTCAACGAGGGTGGCCTGGCACGTGAAGCAATCGGTCGCATCCAGGTGCGTGACAGCTTCAGCCTGGTAGAACTGCCGGAAGATGGCCTGGAAAAACTGCTGGCCAAGCTGAAAGACACCCGTGTTGCCGGCAAACAGCTCAAGCTGCGCCGCTACCGCGAAGATTAATCACTGCTGCAGTGATTGATCGATAAAAAAATCCCCGACGTGTTCGGGGATTTTTTTTGTCCGGAAGGTGGGTCTACGTCAGGTCGATAGCCTGCCTTCATCCAAATCGATAAATATCCATGCCCAGCGCACCCAGCGTCCAGCCCGCGTGCGCGACGTGAAATGCCCCGCCGGCCCCACGGGCGAAAAACAGTGGCAGCACGTGCTCATCACTGGGGTGGTTACGCGCGGCATGGGGGGCAGCACGCCGGTAGTCGTGAAGCGCTGCCTCATCGTCAGCCTCGAGTTTTTCAATCATCCAGTCCCGAAATGCCTTGGCCCACGGCTCGATGCGCTCGGGGCCTGCGTGCCAGTCCAGCTCGCGCAGGTTGTGGGTGATGCTGCCGGAGCCGATCAACAAGATGCCTTCTTCACGCAGACCGGCCAGGGCGCGGCCGATGTGTGTCTGAAAGGCAGGGCCTCGCTGGCTGGGCAGAGAAACCTGCACCACGGGGATATCGGCCTGTGGGTACATCAGGGACAACGGCACCCAGGTGCCGTGATCAAAAGGGCGTCGCGGGTCCAGTCGGGCAGGTAAACCGTTGTCAGCCAAGCGTTGCGCTACCTTTGCGGCCAGTTGGGGATTCCCCGGGGCCGGGTATTGCACAGCGAACAAGGCAGGGGGGAATCCGCCAAAGTCATGCCAGGTTTCAGGTGCCGCGCCGCTGCTGACAATCAGTTCCGCGCTTTCCCAGTGTGCAGACATGATTACGATAGCGTTCGGGCGCGGCAGTTCGGCGGCCAAACGGGTCAAGGCGGGCCCACTGGCGCCGGGCTCAAGTGCCAGCATTGGCGAGCCATGAGAAATAAACAGGCTGGGAAGCATGAACAGGGCCCTCAGGGTTAAGATGCGTCATCTTCGTTCTGATCAATGATCTAAATCCAATATAAGTTTTAGTGGTTATCCATCGAATTTAAAGGTGAATCATGCAGGCTGATTTTTGGCACGACCGTTGGGAGCGTAATCAGATTGGCTTTCACCTGGAGCAGGTCAATCCCCATTTAGCGCGTTATTGGCCCGACCTCGGCCTTGAGCCCGGTACGCGCGTGCTGGTGCCGCTGTGCGGAAAAACCCTCGATTTAACGTGGCTGGCGGCACAGGGTTATGAGGTGCTGGGCGTTGAGCTGTCTGAGACAGCGGTGCAGGCGTTTTTTAGCGAACACGACCTCGAACCCAAGGTCAGTCAGCGGGGCGGCTTCAGGGTCTACGAGGCAGGGCCGGTGACGTTGCTGTGTGGTGATTTTTTTGCGTTGAGCGCTGAGGAGGTCGCGGCCTGTTCGGGCGTGTATGACCGCGCGGCCATCATCGCCTTGCCCCCGCAGATGCGAGAGGACTATACGGCCCATCTGACACGCATCTTGCCAGCGCGCTGCCGGGGCCTGTTGATTACCCTTGATTACGAGCAGTCGCAGATGCAAGGCCCGCCGTTTTCCGTGCCCGATGCGGAGGTGCAGCGTCTTTTGGCGGCAGATTGGTCAATCGAGATCCTTGAGCAACCGGACATCCTGGGTAAGAGCTGGAAGTTTTTGAAAGGCGGTGCAACCCGATTGGTTGAGCGTGTCTACCGCCTGGAAAAAACGGCCTGACGCGCACTGGACCGTGATATGAAAAAGGGCGACCGAAGTCGCCCTTTTTTGTTCGCCGTAAACGTTAGCCGCGGCGACGCAGTGCGTCGATACGCTCTTCCAGCGGCGGGTGGCTCATAAACATACGGGCCAGCCCTTGTTTGATGCCGCCATTGATACCAAAGGCCGCCAGGCTGTCCGGCATGTGCACAGGCAGGCCCTGTTCGGAGCGCAAGCGTTGCAGGGCGCTGATCATGGCTGCTGTGCCCGCTAGGTGAGCACCTGCTTCGTCAGCCCGGAATTCACGCTTGCGCGAGAACCACATCACAATGGCGCTGGCCAGGAAGCCCAGCACCAGCTCTGCGAAGATCGTCGCCACGTAGTAGGCAATGCCGCGGCCTTCTTCGTTCTTGAAAATCACCTTGTCCACAAAGTTGCCGATGATGCGGGCGAAGAACATCACAAATGTGTTCACCACCCCTTGCACCAGGGCCAGGGTCACCATATCGCCATTGGCGACGTGGCCGATTTCGTGAGCCAGAACCGCTTTTACTTCATCGGGAGAAAAACGCTCCAGCAGGCCCTGGCTGACAGCAACCAGTGCATCGTTCTTGTTCCAGCCTGTTGCAAAGGCGTTGGCCTCATAGGCGGGGAAAATCCCGACCTCGGGCATTTTGATCCCGGCTTCCCGGGACAATTGCTCAACGGTTTGCATCAGCCATTGTTCATGACGAGTACGGGGTTGAGTGATGACCTGGGTGCTGGTGCTCATTTTCGCCATCCATTTGGAAATGAACAGCGAGAACAAAGATCCTGCGAAACCAAAGACTGCACAGAAAACCAACAGCTGACTGAGGTTCAGATCAACCCCGTTGGCCGCCATGAACCCGTTGAAGCCGAACAGGCTCAGGGTGATGCTGGCAATCAGCACGACCGCCAGGTTAGTGGCCAAAAACAGCAAAATGCGCATCATGGTTGTAAGAATCTCCTCGACTTAAGGTATTGCCGCATGCGGGTATATAAGGTGCTGTTACAGGCTATTCAACCAAGTGACTATTTCAAACTGTGTCCTACAGGCTGATTCTAGTTGCAAGAAAGCCATTTCCTAATACGGATTGACTTTTTTTAGACGCGAAAATTCGGTTTCGGGTCAATAAATACAAGGCATGGCGATTTTAGCGAGGTGCGGGGAGGGGGGCAGGAGGCGAGCGGTTGTGGCGGGTGAAGAATATTTCATACAAAACATGCTGTGCGACATTTGATGTGTCGCACAGCATGTTGGGAAATTACTGACGGTAGGTTTTCAGGAAGTTACCGATTCTGCCGATCGCCTGATCCAGTTCATCCACCCGTGGCAGCGTGACCACACGGAAATGATCGGGCCACGGCCAGTTAAAAGCCGTGCCTTGCACCACCAGCAGTTTTTCCGAAAGCAGCAGGTCCAGGACGAATTTCTCATCGTTGAGGATCGGGCAGACTTTAGGGTCAATCCGCGGGAAGGCATACAAGGCCCCCATGGGCTTCACGCAACTGACGCCCGGGATATCGTTGAGCAACTCCCAAGTGCGGTTGCGTTGTTCGAGCAAGCGTCCGTTAGGCAGCACCAGGTCATTGATGCTCTGATAACCGCCCAGCGCCGTCTGGATCGCATGCTGGCTCGGGACGTTGGCACACAGGCGCATGTTGGCCAGCATGTCGATGCCTTCAATGTAGCTCTGGGCATTGTGTTTGGGGCCGGAAATGGCGATCCAGCCGGAGCGGAAGCCCGCGACGCGATAGGATTTCGACAAACCATTGAACGTCAGGCACAGGACGTCCGGGGCCAGCGAAGCCGTACAGATGTGCACGGCATCGTCGTACAGGATCTTGTCGTAGATCTCATCAGAGAACACCACGAGGTTGTGTTGGCGTGCGATTTCCAGCATGCCTTGCAACACTTCTTTGGAGTACACCGCCCCCGTCGGGTTGTTCGGGTTGATGATGACCATGGCCTTGGTGTTCGGAGTAATTTTGGCCTTGATGTCGGCCAGGTCCGGGAACCAGTTGGCCTGTTCGTCGCACAGGTAGTGCACCGGATGGCCGCCTGCCAGCGTTACCGCAGCGGTCCACAGCGGGTAATCAGGGGCCGGGACCAGCACCTCATCGCCATTGTTGAGCAGGGCTTGCAGCGACATCACGATCAGCTCGGACACACCGTTGCCCAGGTAGATGTCTTCAATACCGACGCCTTCGACCTGTTTTTGCTGGTAGTACTGCATCACCGCCTTGCGTGCGCTGAACAAGCCTTTGGAGTCACTGTAGCCCTGCGCGGTGGGCAGGTTGCGGATCACGTCCTGGAGGATTTCATCCGGGGCTTCAAAACCAAATGGCGCCGGGTTGCCGATATTCAGCTTGAGGATGCGATGGCCTTCCTCTTCCAGGCGTTTGGCGTGCTTGAGCACTGGGCCGCGAATGTCATAACAGACGTTGGCGAGCTTGTTTGATTTGCTGACCTGCATGGCGATGTGATCCCGAAAATGAACGATCCAGCCAGAGGTGATGCCTGACTGGGAAATTCTGTGCCTTCACACAGCGGCAATCCGCGTCGCTTCAACAATCCGTTTGAATGCGGATAACGCGGGTGCCAGACTGGCGTTTAACGAGGCGCAATCATACGTGCCACCCGACCCCTGGAAAAGCCACTGGTCGGGGCTTTTTCAGTGACAGAGGGATAACCATGCACAAGTTGGAAAAAACACTGGACGAGTGGAAGGCCATGCTCGACCCGGAGCAATACAACGTCTGCCGTCTTAAAGGCACCGAGCGGCCATTCTCGGGCAAATACAACGCCACCAAAACAGATGGCGTTTACCACTGCATCTGCTGCAAAGCGCCTTTGTTTGACTCAACAGCCAAGTTTGATTCGGGGTGCGGCTGGCCGAGCTTCTATGAGCCGATTGGCGAAAGTGCAATGCTTGAGATTCGTGACATGAGCCACGGCATGATTCGCACCGAAGTGGTGTGTGCTACGTGCGACGCGCATCTGGGGCATGTATTCCCCGACGGCCCACCGCCAACAGGGCTACGTTACTGCATCAACTCGGTGTGTCTGGATCTCGTACCGCGCGACTGACCATCACTTTTCGAGGCGCCGTCATGACCGATAACGTGTTGAATATCCCTTGTACTACGCTGACGGGGGAAACAAAGACCCTGGCCGACTTCCATGGCAAAGCGCTGCTGGTGGTCAATACCGCCAGCAACTGCGGGTTTACGCCTCAATACAAGGGCCTTGAAGCCCTGTGGCAGGCGTATAAGGACCGTGGCTTGGTGATTCTTGGTTTCCCTTGCAACCAGTTCGGGCAACAGGAACCGGGGGACGAGGCGGCCATTTCGCAGTTTTGCGAGACCCATTACGGCGTGAGCTTCCCGCTGTTCAAAAAAGTCGAGGTCAATGGTGCCCAAGCACACCCGCTGTTCAGGACGCTGAAGACCCGGGCGCCGGGGTTGCTGGGCTCCACCGCCATCAAGTGGAATTTCACCAAGTTTCTGATCAGTGCCGACGGTCAGACCATCAAGCGTTACGCCCCACCGACCAAGCCGAATGTCTTGAAACCGGACATAGAAGCACTTCTCGGCTAAGCGTCCTTGCTGACACCGGGCCAACCTTTCAAGGCGTCAAGGGCACCCAGGTGTCCAGCAGGGCTTCAAGTTCTTCACGGCGGAAAGGCTTGGCCAAATAGTCGTTCATACCGGCTGCCCGGCAGCGCTCGCGCTCTTCGGGCATGGCGTTGGCGGTCAGGGCCACAATCGGCAGGTCCGGCCAGCGCTCACTCTGGCGGATCTGCCGACTGGCTTCATAACCATCCATGACCGGCATGTTGCAATCCATCAGCACCAGGTCAAAGTCGTGCCGCTCCAGTTGACTCAAGGCCTCGCCGCCGTGGGCGGCAACCGCCACATCGCATCCCAATTTGCTCAACATGCCTTTAGCCACCAATTGGTTGACCGGGTTGTCTTCGACCAGCAGGATTCGCGCCCGATGTTCGGTTGGCTGGCTGCTGGCCGGCACGCTCAAGGCTTCGTCATCGTCGTGTTGCAGCAAGTGCTGCAGGCTTTGATAGAGCGCTTTACGTGAAAGCGGGCGGGCCTTTTGTTGCAGGGGGGCCAGGGCATTCACTTGGTCGCCGGGCATGAAGTTGCCATACGCCGTGACCAGCAAAATCGGCGCTTTGATCGCGGGCCGCAAGCCAAACAGGCATTCCGGACAATCGGTGATCAGCAGGTCAGGCTCAATGCCTGCCAGTGAGTCGTCGATCGAAAAACGTTGATAGTTCAGCCCCCAGCTCGGCAACAGGTTGCCAAGCAGTTCAGACAAGCCGCTGCTGGCGGTGGTGACGGCAATGACCTTGCCCTGCAATGGCTTGGGCGAAAGAGCCGGCGTGTGACAGGGCAGCGGCAGGTCGGCGCAGAACTGGCTGCCAAAACCCACCTCGGAGCTAATGGTCAGACGCCCTTGCATGACCTCGCACAGGCTATTGGTCAATGCCAGCCCCAAGCCTGTGCCGCCAAACTGCCGGGTAATGCCTGCGCCAGCCTGAGTAAAGGGTTTGAAAATTCTCGCCTGGGCTTCCCGGGCAATGCCAATGCCGGTGTCACACACCTCGATGCGCACCCGGTCGTTTTCTGCATGCAGGCGCACATCCACGCGCCCAAAGCGGGTGAACTTCAGCGCGTTGGAGAGCAGGTTGCTGACGATTTGCCGTACTCGTGTCGGATCGCCGATCACCAGTGCCGGAAAGTGCGGGTCAATCAGGCACGTCAGTTCCACGCTCGGGGCGGCATTCTGCGACAGCAGGTTGGCCGTGTCTTCGACCAGTGCACCGAGGTCGAACGCAATGTGTTCGAGTTCCAGTTGCCCCGCGTCGAATTTCGACAGGTCGAGAATGTCATTAAGCAGTTCGACCAGCACTTTGCCCGAATCGTGGGCAATCGACAGTTGCTGATGCTGTTCGGCATTCAACGGGCTGTCCAGGCTCAAAGCCAGCATGCCCAGCAGGCCATTGAGCGGCGTGCGTATTTCGTGGCTCATGTTGGCGAGAAACGCCGAGCGCGCTTGGGCCATCTCCAGCGCCGTGCTGCGGGCGGTTTCGAGCTCTTCATTGGATTGCGTCAGGCGCGCGTTGATCGCCTTGAGCTCCTGGGTGCGGGCCGACACGATGTGTTCCAGTTGCGCCAAGTACTCGGTCAGGCGGTTCTCAGCGCTGCGCCGGTGGTCGATTTCCCGCACCAGGGCGTCAAATTGCTGGTTGGCGACGTCGACCAGCACCCCGATTTCGTCGTCGTCATGGCCGGGCGGGCAATCAATACGCGATTGTTTGGGATCACCGGGTTTGCTGTTGCTCAGGTCGCGAATCACCCGCACCAGAGGCTTGGTCAGCATCACGTAAAACAGCGCGAGCAGCAGCCCGGACAAAATCAGGCTGCGGGCAAAGCCGGTCAGCAGGGTGACTTCTGCCCGGTGCAAGAAGCGGCTGCCAAACGGGTAAGTGTCCACCTCAAGGTGCAGCACGCCCACGCTTTGTTCCGGCAAATGATTGAAGTAGAGCCGGTCATCGAATGAGCGGTTGGCGCCGAACAAAAAGTCGCTCAGCGTACGATAGCGGCCGTCTTCGGGCTGATCATGCACCGAGGCCAGCATGGATTTGTCGTTGTCACTCAATTGCGCGCCAATGATGGCGGGCGAGCGCAAGAGCCCCAATACCAGCTCCTGCGCCAGTTCGGAGTCGAGGTTGTAGGCAATGCGTGAGGCCGGGTTATGGCTGATCTCAAGCAAGGATTGGATTTCACGATTGATGGCAGCGTTTTCGCTGGCATAATCGATGCCAATTTGTAGCAGGCTGAGCAGCGTCCCCAATACAAAGCCGACCAGCACTGTCAGCCTCGCCTGTTTGAAAGACAGGCGGTGGGTGAGTTTTATATCCATAGGGTGCTGCACCTGTTTCCATTCTTTTCGCCGGACCAGAGATTAACAGGTTAGCCGACACACGGTGCCGGGATCATCCTGCTGACGGGTTTCGGTGACGTCGAGAATGGATCGCCATGCCCGTTCGATCACTGCGCACCCTGTGTATCAGCCCGAGGAGAAGTTGTGGATTCTAAACTGAATGCCTTTCTGGAGCGTGCCGACGCGGTGCTGGCGCGCATTGAGCCCTTGTTGCCAGCCGTCCGCGAGCCGGTGGACTGGGAGCATGCTTATGCCGCACGCTGGCAGCGAGAAGGCCGCACGGGTTTTTTGCAGGCGCTGGACGTCAGCCTTGAAATGCGCCTGAGCGACTTGATCGGGATTGATAAGCAGCGCGATCAGTTGGGGCGCAACACCCAGCAATTCCTTGACGGTTTACCGGCCAACCATGCATTGCTCTGGGGCTCGCGCGGCACGGGCAAGTCTTCGCTGATCCGCGCTCTGCTGGCCGAATATGCCCCGCGGGGCTTGCGCCTGATTGAAATCGAACGCGATCACCTGGCGGATCTGCCGAGGGTGGTTGAAGCCCTCCAGGGGCTGGAGCAGCGTTTCGTCCTGTTTTGTGATGACTTGTCGTTTGAGGCGGGCGAGGGCGATTATCGGGTGCTCAAGAGCGTGCTGGACGGCTCGCTGGAGCAGGCACCGGAAAACGTCCTGTTGTACGCCACTTCAAACCGCCGCCACCTGGTGCCGGAGCAAGAAAGCGATAACGAACACTGGAAGCGCGTGGACGATGAACTGCACCCCAGCGAAGCCGTGGAGGACAAGATCGCCTTGTCTGACCGCTTTGGTCTGTGGCTGTCGTTTTACCCGTTCACACAAGAACATTTTTTGAGCGTGGTTGAGCACTGGATCGGCGTATTGGCGACCAAAGCCGGTTTGCAGTGGCAACGTGATCAAGCGCTGGATATTTTGGCAGTGCGTTGGGCGACCGGGCGCGGCAACCGTAATGGTCGTTGCGCTTACCAGTTCGCGCGCTACTGGGTCGGATTGAAATTGCTGGAGCAAACCAATGATTGATTTGAACGCCACAGGCGCAGGCCTGGACGGTTACACCCTGTTAACGGCGCAGTTGGAATCGCTGCTGGCCGATGAACGTGACTTTATTGCCAATGCTGCGCAGTTTTCGGCGTTTTTGTTTCATCAACTGGACGACCTCAACTGGGCCGGTTTTTACCTCAACCGCAATGAAGAACTGGTGCTGGGGCCTTTTCAGGGCCAGATCGCCTGTGTTCGCATCCCGTTCGGGAGGGGTGTTTGCGGAGAAGCCGCTGCCACCCGTCAGACTCAGCGGGTTGACGATGTGCATGCGTTCCCGGGCCACATTGCCTGCGACAGCGCGTCGAACAGTGAACTGGTCGTGCCGTTGATCAAGGACGGTCGCCTGATTGGCGTGCTAGACCTGGACAGTCCACGCATTGGCCGTTTCACCGAGCAGGATCAAGTCGGCATTGAAGCGCTGGCGGCGATCTTTTTGCGTTTGAGCGACTGCTAAGCAGCAAGCCCGGCCTTGCGCAACAACGCGTCGACATCCACCGCGTCGATCTGCGCGGGTTCAAGAAAGCGCCGGGCGTATTGCATGAAAATCTGTTCGTGGATAAACAGGGCGAACAGGTGAGGGTCGATATGAGCGTCGTGGCACATCGCTGCCATGATGCTCAGCGCTTCACTCAGTGTTTTGCCCTTTTTGTAGGGGCGATCCGAAGCGGTTAACGCTTCAAAGATATCGGCAATCGCCATCATCCGCGCCGCTAGGCTCATTTCTTCGCGCTTAAGCCGTTTCGGATACCCGGTGCCGTCCATTTTTTCGTGATGGCCGCCCGCAATCTCAGCGATGTTGCCCAGATAGCTGGGGAAGGGCAGGTGCTTGAGCATCAGAATGGTCTGCACGATATGGTTGTTGATGATGTAGCGCTCTTCGCGGGTCAGCGTCCCTCGGGTTGTACTCAGGTTATACAGCTCGCCGCGATTGAATTTGTAGGCCGGGACATCCAGCTGAAAACCCCAGACGTTGTCGGGCTCAATTCGCTCGGAGTCGTTGCGCTCAAACAGGTGTTCCGGTTTGTCGGCCAACAAGGGTTCGGTCACGGGCAAAGGCTGTTCCTGACGCGTTGTCTGGCGTTTGTTTTCCTCCCATGAGACCCCCAGCCGGTCATCCAGTGTGCGCGTCCAGGTACGCAGGGCAATGGTTTGCAGGCGTTGCAGATCATCTTCGGCCATGGCCTCGCCGCCCAGATTGCAACGTGCGACGAAGGCAAAATCGTCATCGAGGGCGGCCAATACCGCTTCGCGGATCTGAGTCAGTTGCTGATCGTTGCCGCCCAGCGCCCGACCTTGCCAGTAATTGACCCATGCATCGCGCTTGAGCACTTCGAAGCGCGTGCGTACCTCATGAATGCGGTCGTACAGTGTTTCAAGTTTGGTGGCCTTATCCACCACGTATTCGGGGGTCGTCACTTTGCCGCAGTCATGCAGCCAGGACGCGATGTGCAGCGCCTCCCATTCTTCGTCGGTGGGGCGGTAATGCTCGAATTCGGGTGACTGACTGGAAGACGCGGCTTGCGCCAGCATCAGGGTCAGGGCAGGCACACGTTGACAGTGGCTGCCGGTATAAGGGCTTTTAGCATCGATGGCCCCCGCCAGCAATTGAATGAAGGCGTCGAGCAACTGCTTTTGCCGTGCCTGTAACCGCTGACTCTCGATGGACACGGCTGCCGCCCCGGACACCGCCTGGATGAAGGCGATCCGGTCAGGGCGCAGGTGTTCCCGGTCTTCAGTTGAATCACTGTTGTTGAGCAGCAACACCAGAATGCCCACTGTTTCGCCGTGGCGGTTATGCAACCGAATGCCAAGCAGGTGCGCACTGTGGGTGTCTAGCGCTTGCAGCACAGGGTGCAGCATGCCCGCCTGTTCAAGGTTAAGCGTACACACCACGCTATCGCCCCCTTGGTGCAACGTGCGCAGCCAGTCAGGGTATTGGCGCGGGTCCGCGTTAATCGCTGCCTCCAGGAGGTTCACGTCCCGGGGCTGATCGCCAATGATCAAGCCTTTGAGGGAAAGCTCAGGCCCATCGTTGTCTATCAGGTAAATCAGCCCGGCCTGGGCTTGAGCGATTTTCATGGTTTCCAGTACGACCGATTGCAGCAACGGTTCAAACCGGGTGTGCGCCGACAGGCTCGCGGTGATTTCGAAAAAACTGGCCAGGGTTTCTTTCATGCGGCGCATGGAGGACGCCAGTTGATCAATCTCCAACACGGGTGAGTGCGCGCTGGCGGGGTAATTGAAGTCGAACCGGCGAATGGCTTCGGCTTCCTGCACCAGCCTGCGCAGGGGCTTGACCAGCACTCGGGACACCAGCCAACCCACGGGCAGGCATAACAACAGAATACCCAGCGTAACCAGGGCGCCTTGCCAGCGTAATCGGTACGCATCGGCCAGCAATTCGTCTTTGGGGACCATCAGCGCTAACTGCAGGCCATTAAGCCCACCATCCGTGACCCCGGCTCGCGACACAATCCATTGCCGTTGGTCCGCCGACAGCTCGGCCCCGGCATTACCGGGTTGGGCGATCAATGTGCTCAAGGCCGAACTGAGCTGATCGACTTTTGGCAGTTGAGTGGATTCAGGCGCCGCTACCAAACGGGAATAGTCAGGGTAGGCAATCGCAGTGTTGTCCTGATCGAACAAGGCTATTTCTGTGTGGGGCGTGACTTTGTGTCGGGCGAGTGTGGCGGACAATTGCGAGAGGGTCAGGTCGGCACCGATGACGACTTTTGCGGAGCTGCGCCTGGACACCGTCGTACCCACCTCGCGGGTGGAGAAAAACAGATAGGGGCTGGTGGTGATTTCGTCGTGTATGCCCCTGGCGGGGATAAACCAGCTGCGCTGGCGCGGGTCGTATGACTCATCGGGTTTGTCACGCTGGCCAACCAGCGTCAGCGAGTCATCGTAGAAAAAGTGCCGGGACAGGGGGGCGGCTTCCTGGCCTGAGCGTTGGATATTCCAGGCTTCGTAGGTGGCTGATGACGGGGCAGAGAGGCGGTCCTTCGCTGCTTGCGAGCGCAGGGGGCGGACCAGAAAGAAATTACCTTGCGCGTCCCCCAGATACAGCGCAGCCAGAGAAGGGTTGTCTTTTAGCGTCTGGACAAAGGGCTCCAACAACGCCATCCGGCTTTCTGAGCCTTCGATGCCCGTAGTGGCATTCAGGGCAAGCAGCCTTAACGCATGTCGAATCGGTTGGTAAGTGTGTTGTAAATCTTGCTGAACATCCCGCTCGATTTGCTGAAACAGCTGTTGGCTGCTGTTGAGGATAATGCGCGTGGTTTGCAAATAATTGAAAACTCCCAGCGTTACGCCCAGCACGATCAGAAGCAGGGTAAACATCACACTGATGTGCACATGCAGCGGAAACTGACGCTTGCTGGCTGGCGCAGTTGTGGGCATGAAAGGGGCTCCGCTGTGAACAATGCTCAGGTCGCCTTAAGCATAGTAGGGCCGGATAATCGGCGCTTTTTTTGTGTTCACAGTGCGGAGCCGTTGATCAGTGGTTCAGTTTCTCAAGTTCTGCGAGCAGTGTTTGTTCCATCGACGTCATGGCGTGTACCACTTGGTTGCAGCATTCATCCACATTCGTCAGGTCGGCCTGCTCAAGTGCTTCGCATCGCGCAATCAAGTGCTGGGCACTGACAATTCGTGCTGCGCCTTTGATGCGGTGCGCCAGCTCTGAAAATGGCGGCAACCCGTCTTCGGCACGGAGTTTTTGAAGTTCCTCAAGGTCGGTGCGGTTACTGCGCAAGATCTCTTCGAGCAAGCGTTTGACTCGAACCGGATCCGAGCCGGACAGGGCGTAAAGGCTTTCTACGTTAAAGGCGACTTCGTTTGAAACCGGTTTGAGTTCGTTCAACCGCTTGCTGAGCAACGTCAGGCTTATGGGCTTGAACATGCAGTCGTCCATGCCGGCTTCCTGGCAATTAAGGCGTTCTTCAGGCTGTGCGTTGGCTGTAAAACCCAATATCACGCAAGGCGGGCGTTGTTCGACGTGTTCGATATGGCGAATGGCCCGGGTCAAGTCATAACCATTCATGACGGGCATATTGCAGTCCGCAATAACGACGTCAAATGCGCCCTGTTTCCAGAGTTCCAGCCCGGCAGCGCCGTGCTGCGCAGTCGTAAACATGTGCCCCAGGAACCCCAGTTGCTGGCACATCAGCAAGCGATTGGCCGGATGATCATCGACGACCAGTACGTTTAACGGGCGTGTGCTCTGGGCGACTTCGGGTTCTTTTTCCGCCTGCTCAAGGCACGGCGTCAACGAAGGAAGTTTCAGAGTGATGTGTACCTGCGTCCCCACGTTCGGCTGACTGCTGAGTGCCAGTGTGCCGCCCATCATTTCGCACAGGCTTCTGCAGATGACCAGGCCCAGCCCGGCACCTCCCAAGGCCAGTTGCCCGGTGTTTTCAACCTGGGAAAAAGGTCGGAACAAGCGGGCCTGATCGGCTTCGTTAATGCCAATGCCCGTGTCTTGGACGCTGAGTTGCAGTTCTACCTGGTCCGCAACCTCGGTTGGTCGCACATTCATTTGCAGCGTGACTTGTCCTCGTTCCGTGAATTTGATGGCATTGCTGATCAGGTTGGTCAGGATCTGTTTGAAGCGCAAAGGGTCGATCAGGACATCCGGGGCGTCGTGTTCGGGATTGAATAGGAGAGCCAGGGTCAGTTTCTTTTGCCGGGCCAGGCCGTCAAACACGCGAATGACTGCGTTGGCCAGCTCGTGCAAATTGACCCGCTCGGCGGAGAGGTTCAACCGACCGGATTCGATACGGGCGATGTCCAGAATGTCACCAATCAATTCCAGTAGGTCCTTGGCCGAGTTGTACGCCACCTCGATGGAGGGCCTGTCCAGTTGCCCCTTGTCGGCCCGTTTGAGGGTGAGTTCCAGCAAGCCGATTACGGCATTCATCGGAGTACGAATTTCGTGGCTCATCGTTGCCAGGAAGGTACTTTTAGCGCGGTTTGCTTCGTCGGCCCGCTCTTTGGCGGCCCGCAGTTCGTCCATCAACTGGCGACGGTCACTGATATCAATCCAGCCACCGATGACGCCCTGAACCTCGCCCAGAGAATCCCGGTAAGGCAGTATCCAGTGATAGATGGTGATGGCCTGATCGCCTACGTGCAGTTGACGGTCCATGATCAGTGGCGTGCCTTCTCGAATGACACGCAGATAATCTGACTGAAAGTCGTGAGCCTCGTGTTCATTGCTGATGGCGCGCCGGGTCTGTATGACCGTTTTGCCGATCACATCTTCGCGCTTGGCGGCAAAAGTCTTCAGGTAGCTGTCGTTGCAGGTTTTCAGTACGCCCTCGCGGTCGCGTACATAAATCGGGTGGGGGGTTTCATTGACCAGCGCACGCATGAATTCGAACTGGTCGTTGAGGGCGCGCTCGGCCCGCTTGCGTTGCTGGATCTGGCGACGCATGTAGGCGTTCCAGAGCAGTGACAGCAGCAACAGAAGCATGGTGCCAATGATGATTTGATAAATCAGCCGATGGTAATTGCGCCAGTAGCTGTCAGAGGCCGGGACATAACCGCGCCATCGACTGTTGATAATGCCCAGCTCGCAGGGTCTAGCTGTTTCTAATAATTGTGATCTAGGTCGCCAAGCGGGTGGAGGCTCTGCATCCGCCTGATTGGGGGCCGGATACGGAAATAGCCAACGGAGTGATAATGGAAGGGGGGGTGAGGCTGTGGGTGATAGCTAATGGTTTGGAGATATATCCTTGAACCTATGGCTGCTTAGCTCAACGAAAAGATAGGCGGTATTTTCTACTCTGTGTGAGTAGGATATATGTCCGTGAAGGTCATTATTTGGTTTAAAGATACAAGTATGTATCGTGGCAGGATACATAGTGGTTGTAAATTCCTACGGTGTAGGAATGTGTATATCCGCAAAGCGAAAAATAGCTTCACGGGTATAAGTATGTAAAGTGGGGCTTTACATGTGTTTATAGTTTAATGTCCAGCTTTTCGATAATAGATTGCTTGTATTCGTCGGCTTCAATGTCTATTTTTATTTTTGCTTCTTTCCACTGTTCTTCATAAAGGTCTTGCCATCGTGCTACTAATGAATGGACAATCATATCAAGGTTTTGTTGTTTTACACTGTTCCCGCTTCTTGCAAACTCCTTGATTAGAACATCATTGGATATTGATTTGCAGCCTGAAAATGCTGCTATTAGCTTTTTAGCGAGGTTTGAGGTCATTCGGATATCATGAAGCTCATCCATTTCTACTATCTTTACGAACATGATTAAAAATTTTTGACGCTCACGTCTTTTAAATCCACCAACCATACCGCCTATTTTTCCTGCATATTCCATCCTGTTCATAATTAGAACTCCTATGTTGTTATAATACCAATACCATAGGGTTTTGATATGTCAATGCTTCAAGGTCATATCTCCGAACCTTCAACTATTTCAGGTTTTGCTTCCGGGATATGTATTGTAGGAAATTGGCTACTTTCGATTTTTTTGAAATTTTAACGTCACCAATCCCCCACATTTTTTTGTGAAATTAATTTGAGAGCGATTTTTGAGTTTTTGCAGTGTCGTTTTTTGTTCTGCTTTGTGGCAAATTTCAACTAAGTGATTTGCTTAGGGTTGAACCCTATTTGCTCATTAACGTCCGACCTTATATTTATTTTCGTTTTGCTATTGACAAGGTTTTTTGCTGTAAATAAGCCATAATTCAATGGTTAAAAAATTAAATATCTAAAAAAATTCGATGAAAACGTTAAATTTTCACGGCAATTTTTTCAAGAAAATAATTTTTGTAAAAAGTCGATTTTTGGTTACTGCCCCAAATCGCTTTCGGGATATTTAGGCTTATCAGCCCAGTGAATGATATTCACCCATTTTGATGAATTTTGAAAAGTGTGAAATTTTCATCAGGAGAGAAATTTGATATGTATGTATACATACATATAGGTTGGGGGACATATCTCCGAACCTATGGAAGTATTGGGTTGAGTGGTTAACGCTGTTTTGGACTGTTTTTGATATAGGCTTTTTACACTACCCATAATGCTGCGAGGTATAACGCATTTGGCTATTTTAGGCGTGTAGTGGTGTGGCTTGGTGTCGTTGTATCAACGGAGTGGAAGAATGCCGATTTTGACCAATTCCGTGCGTTATATCGATATCGGTGGGGCGGTGTATGTATATGTGGGGGATACGGGGAGGAAAGGGAGGGGATGGGCGGGAAAGGAAGAAGAAACACCCTCACCGGGTGCTATTATCTGATATAGGCTTTTGCACTAATTATAATGCTAGGGTTGCTTTCTCCAATAAAATACAGTTCTACGGCTTACATTTAACTCCTTCATGACTTCCTTAATGGTTGCTCCTGCTTCAAGTAAGATAATACCTCGTTCTCTCTTGGTCTTGCCCTTCTGTTTACCCCTGAAAGCCTGTATCTCGCTTGTATGGGTTCTTGCGACATAATCGTCAAAGGTGCCCCGGTTAAAGTTTCTATGCGTCCACTTCGCCACGCTTTTGGCCGTGTGCTTTACTTCGGAAATGTCCAACGGCGTAGTAAAATTAACGTTGTAGCCGGTGGCACGGTCTAGGCAAGCGTTTAGCCATTGTTCATAGGTCGGCCAACCCTGACGAATCGCCTTGTATGCCCACGCTCTTAATTGGTCAAAAAGCATACAGTTACGACCCAAGCCATAATCCTCTATGGGCTTTTCTTTGGCCTTTTCAGGGGTTAGGTCGATGTAGTCGGCCAAGTCGTCCAACGTGTATGGATCGGCCTGCCATTGGTGGACGATCCAGTGGGAATTGATCGGGTTCTTGCAGATCAACCCGGAATAGCCTCTGTCGGCTCCCAGACGACTACGCAAGCCTGCCTCAACGGCTGCAGCGTATCGTAAAGCGGCGGTTTTGCCGTCGATTGCGGTTCGGACAGGTGTTTGTAGGAGGTAAAGCAAATGAGCGTGCCCATTGGCCGGATTTCGAGCTATTAGGTTTGGGGCTGGTGCTCCCACGTCATCCCAGTGCATCCCTGCATTAGATTTATCGAGGTCAAAAACCATCCAATATCTATGTGTAGGCCCATTGGGCTGAACTAGTCTTGCAAGTTTAGCTTTTTCTTTTTTGTTGATTTTTAAGCCGCTGATTAAATCATCGGTGTGATAAGGTCTCTTTGGTAAGTAGTCCTCAAATAGTTTTATACATCCCATTGTTTTCCTCTTCTAATTGGTTGTTTAGAAAAAGAAAACCTTGGAAGATGACTTGACAATAAACTTTTTGATGATTAAATGAGTGTGTTGATTAAAGTTTTTTAAAATTTTATTGTAGTATCCTTAGCCACCTTGCCGGGTGGTTTTCTTTTTCTGCTCCTTTCAAGTTGCCACACTTTCGAAGTTTGTCAAACTTAGATGGTAAAAAACCCGCTTAGTCGCGGGTTTTTTATTGGCATAAAAAAGCCTGCACGATGCAGGCAAAGGGAAATGGAAATTACACTACCGCCTGTAAGTGGTGAGTTTGTACTGTGGTTTGTGTTGAAAATCAATGCTGCCTATCAATTAGACTGAAGGATATGAGTTTTTTCATTCAAGAAATTATTTTTTTTGCCGATACAGCAAGTATTGATTTATTACGTCTGGGTTTAGGAGCGGTCGATGAATATTAGAAGTATGAACATTGGTAGTCGAGCCGGTATTGGGTTCACAATTATCGCATTACTCGTTTTGGTTATGGGAGGGATCGCTTTATTCCAAGCACACCAAATGGACGATGCAGCTGCCGAAATTCGTAATGAGTGGTTGCCAGCAGTCGAGGCTGTGGGAGTGGTTGGGAGTAGTTTAGGGCGAGCCAGAGCACTGACTTTACGAACGTTGATTTTGGAGGAGAAAACCGAACTAAATACTACCGTTGATCTGGTTAGAAGTATAGACCAAGATGTTGCTATGAGCTTGAAAGGTTATGAAAAGGAAATAGATGACTCTGAGGATCGTCAGATTTTCGAGAAATTTAAAACCTCATACGAAAAGTACCTTTCTGTTCAGCGTCAGATTTTAGAAGGAGTTTTGTCTTCACCTGAAAGGGCTGACGAAATTAAGATGGCAAATGGACCTTTGGCTGATAATGCTGATCAAATGATGGTTTTTTTAAATCAGTTGATTAAGTTTAATGAGAAAGGTGCTGTTCATGCTGCTGATCAAACAAATAAAGTATTTAATGCTGCTGTTTTCATGATTGTTGTCGCGTTGATTATTATTTTGATACTGATGATTGTAATCGCGGTGGTTCTTACTCGGAGTATCGTTTCTCCTTTGGCTGAAGCGGTGGTAGTTGCAGATAGAATTGCCGATGGTGATTTAACTCAACGAATCAAGATAAATGGTTCTGACGAGCCTGCACACCTGCTAATTGCATTGAAAAAAATGCAGATTAGCTTGCATGATACGATTGAAAGAATCTCCGAATCATCAAATATGCTGGCTTCTGCTTCTGAAGAGTTACATGCGGTGACGGAGGATACTAATCGAGGACTCAACCAGCAAAGTGCAGAAATCGACCAAGCCGCTACAGCGGTAAATGAGATGACAGCGGCGGTTGAGGAAGTGGCTCGTAACGCTGTAAATACTGCCGATGATTCTAAAGCTGCTGATAAAAGCACCTATCAAGGCCGTGAAAAGGTTAGTCAGGCTTTGGAGTCCATTAATAAACTCGTTGGTAATATCTCTGATACTTCGTCTGAAGTTAAAATTTTGGCACAGAGTGCCGGTGAAATTAGTCAAGTACTGGTAGTAATTCGCTCAATTGCTGAGCAAACAAATTTGCTGGCACTTAATGCTGCCATCGAAGCTGCTAGGGCTGGCGATGCTGGTCGTGGCTTTGCTGTTGTAGCGGATGAGGTACGTGCGTTGGCTCATAGAACCCAACAATCGACAGCTGAAATAGAACAAATGATTGAAGGTATTCAATCAGGTACAGGCCGTGCAGTTGATGCTATGAATGAGAGCCAAGACCGTGCTAATGGCACGTTAGTGGTTGCTCGGGAAGCTAATGATGCTCTTGAGGTAATTAGTGAAGCAATTACCTCAATCAACCAGAAAAACTTGGTTATTGCCAGTGCTTCGGAAGAGCAGGCACAGGTTGCCCGTGAAGTTGACAGAAATTTGGTTAATATTAGGGATTTGTCAATGCAAACGTCTGCGGGGGCTAACCAAACCAATGCGGCTAGTCAAGAGCTTTCGCGTCTTGCGGTAGATTTGCATTCTATGGTTTCAAAATTTAGGCTTTAAAAGCAAGATGACGCTCGCAAATTATTTATAAGCCCCTTTTAGGGGCTTTTTTTATGAGTTAGCTATATGGGTCATAAGGGTCTTGAAATGGGCTTGGTGGCTTGAGTTTTAGCAGTCTTCTCTTTCTGGCTTCTTTCGCCTGCAGGGCTTCCTCCTTGTCAAACTCAACAACTTGTTTTCTTGTGAACGTGTCGGATGCCAAAAGTTTCACTTTATCTGTAAATCCTAACTCCACTTTGGCATGGTCTAATCCTTGTTCTTTTAGTTGTTCCCCAACGTTAAATAGGTAATCCTTTCGTTTCTCTGAACCCAAGCGGCTTGCCATTTTATATGTGTTTTCTCTTAATCTCTTATAGAATTGCTCTGGATTTTCATCAAGCCTTTTGGCTTCAAGTATTCGATCAACCAGAATGTCAAATTTTTTGATTAATGGTTCAAGCTCTTCCTCGTAGACCTTAATCGCTTTTTCTAATACTGATTTTCTTTCGGTATCCTCTTCTATTTTCTTCCTTAGCTCGCGTAGTTCTTTGGTCATTTTTTCTTTGGTGGATTTGAAATTTATCTTTAGCTGTTCGGTTTTGTTCGTCTTCTCGGTTATGTCCTCGGACAGTATTTGCCTATGGTGGTCGAGCTTCGCATTTTCTTTTTGCTGCTCTGTGGCGTGCATCTCTAAGTTTTGGATTTTATTCTGGTATGTTGAAACAGTATTTTGAAGCTCGCTTATCGTGGTGTTAAGCGTGACGACATTCGTTTTTTGCTCGGTCAGCTCTTCTTTCTTCTGTGTAAGCTCCTGCTCAAGTTTCTCTACTTGTCTGGTGTAATAGTTATGGCTTCGCTCGCTCTTGGGCTTCTTGGCCTCCTGCTCAATCTTGCTTAGGAATTCTTTGTTATCCTTGGTTTTAGGTAGGAATTTGGCTTGTAAGCCATATGGAGCGGCTAAGCTGTTAAAGTGCTCGTAAAAGGCCGCCTGCATTACTTTTGACTTCCATGACTCGCGTTCTCGGATAAACCTATGGTTTTGCTTTTCTTCGCTACGGTAGGGAAGTTTGAAGTCTTCTAATGTTGGCGGTTCGGATATATTATCAAGGTGAGCTTTATTCTTCGCGTAGTATTGTGATGCGAATTCAAATTCTTGGGCTGAAAAATCATATTTTCCGGTCTTTGTGTTTTGAAGGTCAAGGAAGGCGTGAACGTGGTTGGTTGTCTCGTCCAAGTGGCTGAATGAAAAAAGCATCTTGTTGTTGGGGAAATTCTTTTGATAGAACTGGTGCATGGCTTTCTGCAAAAGGTCTGTGTATCCCTTTGTGATTGCCAATTTATTGGGTTCGGGGATCACAAGGATGATCTCCTTGACCCTGTTAACCGTCCTTGATACGGCTCTATCTGGTGCGTTCTGCTCGATCTCCTGCTTCTTGGTGGTGTAGTTCTCTAAAAGGTCGATCCTCTGGGCTACGCGGCTAATCTTGTGTTGATTTAATAGGGTGGCGTAGTTCTCGATTACCAACGTCCTTTCCCCCTCCATTACAGATGTGACATGTTCTTTTATCTCGGTTGGTTCGGTTGCGTTTATGAATTTGACCAGTTTAGATTTGAGTTTTCTCAGCTTTTCTTTTTCTGCTGCTATCTCGTCAGTCGCTTCTGTCGCTATGAGCTTGGTTTGTAGTTGGTCGTTGAAATCGGCCAGTAATTGCTCTGCCAATTCCCTTGTTAATATCTGTTCAAGACCACCTACAATGGCGACACTCGGGTGGTCTGGATTGGGATTGAATTCAAAGTCGTCATACTCATTTTGATCGAGCCTGAGCGAGTGTCTTAACGAACTATCTAACCCCTTCAGGTTGGAGTAGTTCCTATCTCTTTTTGTTAGCGTGATTGTTTGCAGGTTGGTGTCATTCATTACATACTCAGTAGTGGGTTGGTCTTTGCTCTTGGCTTTTGCTTCTGTCCTGCCGACTAGGCACCTGCGTTAACCGTCACATCTTTTGCGTAGCAAAAGTGGGATGGTTAACATAGCAGGTATGTTTCTAAGGGCTTCTTTGAAAACTTGAACCATATGCATATATTGAACCACATAAAAAATGTATATCAAGCATGATGGTGTGGGTGGTTTTGTATAGTGGTGTTGGTTGGGTATGTGCGTGCGGTGTAGTAATCTTTATTATAGTTATCTAGTGTATATGATATCTATATATAGATAACTAAAGACGTGTGTGGGTGCGTGCGTATACATGAGGCGTGTGCGGGGGAGTGCATTATGCGAGAGATTTTTTTAAAAAATTTTTTTTTGAAGAAAGTCAAAAGCTCTTCTGGTGATTAAGAGCGTGGTGCCTTTTGTTTTTGCTCTGGTTTTTAACGTGTAACGCCTTGGATTGTTAATGTGTAACCCCTCCAATTTTCGGTTTATTAGAGGGGCTTAATTTTATTTTATGATGTGGGAAAGGTCTGGTATTCCAAATGGCGTTAGTGGAGCTTTTTGTTTGAAAAATTGATGGGTATAAAGATTAAAGTCTTTTTCACCTTTTATACGAATGTCCATGCCGACGAGGTTTGTTTCTTTGTCAATTTTAACGTCGAAGGTGATTCCTCTGGTGATGAAAAATGTGTTGAGTTTCAATCGGCCTTCTTCTGTTTCGTATAGGGCTATTATGTCTTCGTAGGTGGTGATTTCGAGCGTTTCCGCTTCGATTGCTAACGTGCCTTCAAGTTTTTGGATCTCGCTTTCTAACACGGTGATCCGTGCTTCGCTATCGGCCACACGCCTGATAAATGTATTTGGAATTATTCCGTCAAACTGAGCTAGCGAAGCCTCTAACATCTCCAATGTGGATTTTTCGGTTGTTAGCTTGGCTTTCTTGGCTCGTATTTCTTCTTTTGGTGCCGAAGTATCACGAACGGAAAAGAAACGGCTGAATGCGTCGTTTACGGTGTCCATTTGCTTGTATTGGTCTTGGCTGAACCAAGTGAAGTCTTTTCGCTTCTTGTCTGTCCGCTCGTCAATGTAACGATTTTCCGATAATTGCCTAACGAAAGCGAGGAATGTGCCGAAAACAAGCTCAAATCTAATTCTGTTACTACATTCGCATACTCGTTCGGCTCTGTTAGAGCAAACAAGGTAGGCGTAGCGTTTTTTCTCGGTTCCTAATATTTGTAAGTTGAAAATCATCCCGCATTTATGTTCTTCGCATTGGATGCAGTGCCGGAAAATATTGTAATGGTGGGGTGTTCTACGTCCGTAATTTCGCCCATTTAATCGGGTTTTCATCGCAGCAACGGCTGCACTGAATTCTATTTCATCAATGATTTTTGGAAAATAATTGGGAACATAACGATCAAACGCTTTGGTGCCGTTCTCGTTGCGTCGTTGCAAACGTAGCACGCCAATTGGGCTTTTGCTGTTTATAAGTTGAAGGACTGCTGTTCTAGTCCAACGGCGTTTTGAATGTTTATTTACTTGCTTAACGCTCTCCAATACTCCAACGTGTTTGAGTAGGTCGAAAATCTGGCGAATTTCTTGGGCTTCATCTTCAACGATGATAAAAGATTGACTTTGTTCATCAAAGCGAAAGCCGTAGGGGCATCGTTTACCTATAACGTTGGTTTCTGCAGTGTCTCGCTTCTTTACCCACACGGATTTCAGGCGTTTGCTCTTGGTGTCGCTTTCTTCGTGTGCCCGTTTTGCGATTACACCTACTAGGATCAAGGTTTCGAGGTCGCGGCTTGGATCGTCGTAGGAATATGTCTTGTTGTCGAAAACGGTGTGTAGTCGCACGCCTTTTTTGAGAATTGATTGGATTAGATCAACGGAGTCGGTGAGTTTCTGGCGGGTTAGTCGGTCGATTGATTCGACAATGATGTAGTCGCCATGCTCAATTTCTCCACTCTCTATCCTGTCCAACAACCCTTTTAACTGGCCGATCCGGGCGTTTGCACCACGGAATGCACTGATCCCCTTGTCGATAACGGTTTCGACCACGGGGACGCCTGTGACCTCTGTAAATGCTTGGAGTGGGGTGGTTTGACGGTCGTGGCTGTCTCGGCCTTCTTCGCCTTGCAAGGCGGTTGACCATCTGACGTATGCGTATGCCTTGGGCATTGAATCGGCTCCGGGTAGGTTCTATCTCATTTTATTAGAAAATAGCTTACCGTGGTCATCAGGCGCAATGCTGAGCAGCGCTTTATCCAGAATGGAGCTCAGCTCGCTGGCATCACGGGCCGTCGCTAACGAGAACGTGGCTGGTTGGGTGCCAATGGTCGCGCTGATTTGTAACCGGTCCTGAAATAATTGAGACGCCAGCAGGTAGTTGGCAATGACCAGCGTGTTGACCGCCCCCTCAACTTTGCCTTCAGCCACGAGTTGTGTGGCCTGATAGATGTCATCTGTTTCAACCAGCGTAATGCCGGGGAATGCTTTACGAAGATAAGGGGTAAGTGGATTACCCAGCGTCAGTGCGAGACGTTTACCGGCCAGTTGTTCAAGATTTGAAGGGTGGTCGGGGCCTTTTTCAGTCACCAGAACAAATGAGTTTTCGAGATAGGGACGGCTGAAGTTGAGTTGGCCCTCCCTGGACTCCGAAGGGCTGATCGCTGAAATGATGTCGGTTTCGTGATGCTGGATCATGTCAATCATGTTGCCCAGGCTGCGGGTTCGCTGAATTTCGAAACGTAAGCCGGTTCGCAGTCGGATCATTTCCAGCAGATCTGCCGTAATGCCCCGAAAATTACCCTCCGCATCAAAAAAACTGAGGGGGGCCAGGGTTTCGTTGACCACGACTTTGACCGTGGGGTGTTTAGCCAGCCAGCGTTCCTCGCGCTCGGTCAATTGAAGTTTTTGGTCGGAGAGCAGGATGTCGCTGCCTGCGCTCCAGCGTTTGGCAATGCTTTCACGTTCGCTGTTGGGGATGGCCGCCAGCGTGGTATTGAGAATGTCCAGCAGCATGGGGTTGTCGCGGCGAACGGCAAAACTGAAACCATACGCTTCATGCTTGCTGAAGTTGGCCATTTTGATGTTCTTCAAATAGCCCTTGTTAATCATGTAGTGCGTTGAAATCGTATCCCCAAGAAATACGTCGGCCTGATCAAAGGCCACTGCATTTATTGCGTTCTGATAGGAAGGGTAGGACTGGACAATCGCCTTGGGATACAGCTTTTTGACATCCGCCAGTGGCAAATAGTGATAAACCATGCTCAGGCGCAGGCCTTGCAGACCTTGCGTCAGCGAACGATTTTCTCCTTCGCGGCTTACCAGCACAGGTTGGTCAACCGCGTAGGGAATGGACAGGACCAGGTCGGGGTTGGAGGCTTCGTAGCCATTTGAGGTGCCGAGCAAATCAATGGTGCCCTGCACGAGTGCATCAATCGCTTGTTCTCGGGTAGAGAAGCGTTGAACCCGGATAGAGACGTTGAGCGCCTTGGACAAAAGCCCTGTGTAATCGGCAGTAAGCCCTTCGTAATCCTGACCACTGGTGGTCATGTCAAAGGGCGGGTAGTCCGGCGATGAAATACCCACCCGCAATATGCGCTTTTCCTGCAACCAGGTACGTTGATTCTTATCGAGAAGCGCTTCCTGATAATAGATGCCCGAGCGGCTTAGCAATGAATAGTTGTCACGGCCGTTGGCCTGCACCAATACCGGCCAGCACAGAATGAAACCTGTGATCAGTGAAAGGAAGTGTATTAACCGCGTGGGCATCCTGTTTCTCACACTAAAGAATTGCGTTTGGCTAATTCGATAAGATCAACCAATGAATTCGCTTTTAGTTTTTGCATGAGTCTTTTCTTGTAAGTGCTCACGGTTTTGTTGCTTAGAAACATGCCTTTGGCTATTTCCTTGTTGGTCTTGCCCTGTGCAAATAACTGCAGAACCATCAGCTCCCGGTCGTTGACCGATTTGAATAATTCGATTTCTGAAGAATCCCCATCCTCGTGACGCTCGGGTGCCAGGGCCTGACTGGGGAAATAATTGTAGCCCGCGAAGACCGCTTTTATTGCACTGACAAGTTCACTCAGTTCTTCTTGTTTGCACACATACCCGGCAGCCCCGGATTGCATGCAGCGCATGGCAAAAAGGGTGGGGGATTGCGCTGTCAGGACCAGCGTTTTAAGGGTTGAGTTCATGGCGTTAAAGCGTGCAAGCACTTCCAGTCCGTCGAGTTTCGGGATGCTGATGTCGAGAATGATCAAATCGGGAACACACTCGCGCACCATTTGCATTGCATCCACGCCGTTGTCGGTTTCGCCGACTATTTCATACCCTTCATGTTCTAACAACATACGAATCGCGAGCCGGATAACCGGATGGTCGTCGACAATAAAAACGGTGGTCATAGTTAATTCCTGTTAAGCACGGTATAGAAAGCGCGCACCATAGCTCAGTTATAGGAGTGGGCACACGAACCCTTTGGCCTACAAACGTAGTATGGGAAAATTCCTACGCAAATTAAGGCGCGAGAGTACGGTTAGTTGAATAGGCGAAGAGCCGGTTGTTGAAGGGATTGGCTGTTTCTTGGCTTGAATGTTTGGGGTTTAAAGCAGTTATTTAGTGCGATGAAGGAAAAGTACTACATACTGTTGGGATATTTGGTTGTTGTGTTTATTTGTATTGTTTTAATTCTTTGGCGTTAAACGCCATTTTCTGACAGGGCTATACAGGGCTCATCCGTTATCGGGATGAGCCGTGTATAGAAAAGCAGGGGCTCAGACGGGGCTTGAGCGGCCGGTCATTTCTCGGGCCATTTCTGTGGCGTAGCTGTCGGTCATGCCAGCGATAAAGTCGATGATGCGCATGAATGAACGATGCAGTGGCCAGTGAGGGGCTGGCGCGTTATTACCCAGCAGATCGAGGATGCGACGGCTCTTGAAAGAGGGCGTACGCCCTTTGTGCTGCTCCAGGGCCGCCCCGCAAAAGGCATTCAGCAAGATCTCCAGCGTCGTGTAGGCGCCAATCTCATGCAGGGTTTTGCGTTTGTCCTGGAAGATCTTTTGCCGAGCCATGTTTTTGGCATCCAGCACGCAACGCTTTGCCGGGCCGTGCATGTGCTCGACCAAATCACCCGATAACGTGCCTTCAAGCAACGCATCCTGCTGCTCGACAAACGTGCGCGCCGCGGCATTGGTCAGGTGTTCGATGGCTTTGCCGCGCAAAATGGCGAGCTTGCGCCGCTCTGAGTCTTTGGGCCCGAGCTGTCGATACGTTTGCGGTAAATCATCGCCTACCAGGCCCAGCAGCAAGGCTTCCACTTCGTGGTAGGCCAGCAAGTCCATTTCCAGACCGTCTTCCAGGTCAATCAAGGCGTAGCAGATATCGTCGGCTGCCTCCATCAGGTACACCAATGGATGGCGAGCCCAGCGCTCGTCTTCAAGTTGCGGGAGGCCCAGTTTCTGAGCGATCCCTTGAAGCAGGGGCAGCTCGCTCTGATAGCAGCCGAACTTGTGTTTTTTATAACCCAGCGAGTCCGCATGCCGTGCTGTCCACGGGTATTTGAGGAAGGTGCCCAGCGTGGCGTGGGTCAGGCGGGTGCCACCGTCGAACTGGTGATACTCCAGCTGCGTAAGCACCCTGAAGCCTTGTGCATTGCCTTCAAAGCTCAGGAAGTCCCGACGCTCGGCTTCACTCATGTCGTCCAGCCAGCCGCGGTCTGCGGCCTGTTGGAACCAGTTGCGAATCGCGTCTTCACCCGAGTGGCCGAACGGAGGATTGCCGATGTCATGGGCCAGGCAGGCCGATTGCACCACCATCCCCAGGTCGGCGGGGTCACACCAGTCGGGCAGGACGCTGCGCAAGGTTTCGCCCACCCGCATGCCCAGGGAACGGCCCACGCAGCTGACTTCCAGGGAATGGGTCAGGCGTGTGTGAATGTGATCGTTGCTGGTGACGGGATGAACCTGCGTCTTGCGGCCCAAGCGTCGGAAGGCGCCCGAGAAAATGATGCGGTCATGATCTTTATGGAATGGGCTGCGCCCGAGTTCTTCAGGGCTGTGATGGGGTTTTCCGAGGCGTTCGCGATTAAGTAGGGTCTGCCAATCCAAGGCGCGGTGCTCCGTCAGTGAGTAGGGGTTCAGCTTCTCGCTTCACGCAGGAGGGTGCAAGGGGGATCAGGTTTCAGAATGAACAGACGCAGTGGGCAGGCGAGTGTTGCTTCGCTGCCCTCTGCGCCGATCATGTGGACACGTTCAAGGCTTGCGGGCTGTGCTCTGAATCACCAGTTTGATCAAGGGCAACAGACCTGTTGTCAGGCCGATCAGGCGAGACAGGCGGCCGGTGCCCTTGGTGCGGGCGCCTTTGCCCGTCAGAAACCCGAGCAGCGTGACCGCCCCGACACCCCAAAGCGGAGCGTGCTTGATGCCCAGGCTTTCTTGCCAGTTGCTCGTCATCCCGCGCATTTTCTGCAAGGGCTGTAGCATCTGCTGCGTTTCGTGGCGGATCTCCTGGCGGTGCATTTCCATCCGCAAGCGGATCAACACCTTGCGCATCTCGCGACGCGACGCTTTGGGCGGCATTTCAGGCAGGTTCATGGCAACAAACGCTCGCGGTCTTTGGCCAGCTCTTCAAGCGTGGCGTTGAAAGGAGAGGACTCATCGAACACGGCCGCTTTGAGTCGCAGGCCACAGTAGATGGCGGCCAGGGTGTAGAACACGCACAGCCCGATGATGCCGGCCAGACGATAGCTGTCCCAGACCAGAATCAGCACCAGTGCCGACAACCCGATCAGCAGCAACAGCCCGAATACCAAGGCCAGCCCGGCAAACAGCAACAGGCTGACCGTACGGGCTTTCTGTTCTTGCAGCTCAATGCCCAGCAACTCGACATGGCTGTGCAACAGGCCGAGAAAGGCGGCACCCAGGCGCCGCGGTGAGGAACGAGGGGAGCCGGATTCGTCAGTCATATTCAGCGCCGCGTAGCCAGCAGACCAATCAGAAAGCCAACGCCCGCCGCGATACCGACCGATTGCCAAGGGTTGGCCTGCACGTAATCTTCAGTGGCCACCACCGCAGCCTGACCGCGTTCTTGCAGTGACTCCTTGGTTTCTTCAAGGGATTCACGGGCTTTGAGCAAGCTGTCCTTGATCTGTGCACGCAGTTCGTCTGCCTGATCCCCCGCCAGCGAGGCGGTGTGTTCCAGCAGGCGTTCGGTGTCGGCAACCAGTGTCTGGAAGTCAGCCATCAAAATCTCTTGAGCATTTTTTGCTGTAGTGCGGGCCATGATGATCTCCGTGAGTGGCTTCTTGATGGTTCAGAGTGTAGGCAGTGAATGAAGGTTCACTGAAATTCTCGTGTCGGGCAGGCCCTGGAGCCGTTACCCGTGCGTTGTGACAAAACCTTACCTTAAATTACTCGCCTTCGCGGTTGAAGCCTGGCGTTTCGCGCGCGTCGGCGTTTTCCAGGCACCCGTCCAGCAAGTGGTAACGGTTGTGCCGGACTTCGTCTACGCGGTGTCGAACGGCGCGTTCCGGGATGCCCAGCAGAATCAGCGCATGGGAGGCCAGCATCAGGCTCGACTCCAGCAATTCGGGCACCACTTCGGTTGCCCCGGCAGCCTTGAGCTCGACCAACAGGCTATCGTCGCGGGTGCGCACCAGTATCGGCACATCAATCGTGATCAGGCGCGCCTCTTTGAGCACGCACATGGCCACATCCGTGTCGTCGACCGCAATCACCAGCAGGCGCGCGCGGTCCAGGCCCACGGCGCGTAACAGGTCGCCGCGCCGGGCGTCGCCGTAATGCACGCAACTCTCGACCTTGGCGGCCTCCTGAATGCGTTCAGGATCATAGTCCAGCGCCACGAAATCATGGTGCTCACTGCGCAAGAACCGCCCGATGGACTGACCGACGCGACCATAGCCGCACATCACCACATGCCCGTGCAATTCGGCGTTCTGCGCCGCGATCTCTTCCAGCTCGGCTTCTTCGTACGACTTGCGATGCAAGCGTGCGGCAATTTGTGGCGCCGCGCGCAGCAGCAAAGGCGTCAGCAGCATGGAGCAGAACGTGGCGGCCAGCAGGTAACTGGCCATTTCGGGCGGGATCAAGGCATTGCTTTGCATTTGCGCCATCAGCGCGAAACAAAATTCGCCGCCTTGTGCCAGCGCCAGGCCGCTGCGCCACGCGGTCTCGCCCTCGCTGCCGCGCAGCTTGACCAACAGCGCCACAACGCCGCCCTTGATTAACAGCAAGGCCAGGGTCAGGCCCAGGATCAGAAAACCGTCGTGCACGAACAGTTGCAGGTCGATGAGCATGCCGATACTGACGAAGAACAGCCCCAGCAAGATGTCGCGAAACGGGCGGATGTCGGCTTCGATCTGATGGCGGTAATGGCTTTCCCCCAACAGCATCCCGGCCAGGAATGCCCCGAGGGCAGGCGATAGGCCCAACAAGTGCGTGAGCCAAGCGGTCAGCAGCACAATGACCAGCGCCAGCAGCACAAAAAGCTCCGCCGAGCGCGAGGCTGCCACTTCATGGAACAGGCGCGGCAGCAGAAAACGGCTGGCCAGTAACAGGCCCACGAACAGAATCACGGTTTTGCCCAGCGTGATCGGCAGTGCCCAGTACCAGGCCTGATCGCTGCTCCCGGCAAATACCGGCACCAGCGTCAGCAACAGCACCGCGACCACGTCTTGAAACAACAAGACGCCAATGGCGTTCTGCCCATGGCGGCTGAAGATTTCACCCAGGCTGGTGAGCTCCTTGCTGACAATGGCCGTGGACGACAGGGCGAGCCCGGCGCCCAGCAAGAACGCGGCGTTCAGGCTCATGCCAAATGCATACAACAGCGCCCCTAGCACCAGCGAGGTGCACAGCACCTGCAAGCTGCCCAACCCGAACACCACCTTGCGCAGCGCCAGCATCTTGGGCAACGAAAACTCCAGCCCCAAGGAAAACAGCAGGAACACCACCCCCAGCTCGGCCAGGTCGGGCAGGTTCGGGCTGTCGTTGATCCAGTCCAGCGCGGTAGGCCCGACAAACAGGCCCACGCACAAATAGCCCAGTACCGGCGGCAGTTTCAATCGCCTGAAAAAGGCGATCACCACCAGCGAAGAGGCGAGGATGATCAATAAATTGGCAAACACAAGAGTCTTCCCTGTCAGTTCAAATAAAAAAAGTCGCGAGCATCCAGCAAATAGAAGGGGCCGGCGCTGATGTGCATCATTGTTTGACGGCAAAATTCCAAAATGACGGTCCTTCGCTATGCTCAGAACCAGTTGCTAAATGGATGCAAGACAAGCGTAGTCGTCAGGAGCGTTATGGAACGTCTGTATTCCCTGCAAGGCTTGAGAGGCGCTGCCGTTCTGGGGGTGGTGTTATTTCACATGGCGTCGGTGGAGGCGAAGTATTCCGGTGGCGATCTGTTATTGCCAGCGCTGGTGAATTTTTTTCAGCTGGGGGTCGACCTTTTTTTCGTCATCAGCGGCTTTGTCATGGTCATCGTGACCCGTGGGCGCTTTCAAAACGCCGTGCAAACCCGGCGCTTTGTGTTCAATCGACTGTCGCGCATCTACCCCAACTACTGGTTGTACTTCTTCATTACGCTCGGCGTGACCCTGGCGATGCCGGGGGTGGTGAACACCTCACACGGCAGTTCGAACCTGCTGATGTCGTTTTTGCTGTTGCCCAATGACCGCGTCTTGCTGGTCATGGTGGCCTGGTCACTGGTGTTTGAACTCTGGTTTTACCTGGTCTTCACCGGACTGCTGTTTTTCAGGGAAAAACACCTGCCGGTGTTGCTCGCGCTATGGGCGATCGGGCTGGTTGCCTTCAACGGGCTGGCCAATTGGCAAGACTTCAATCCGGCATTGAAAATCATGCTTCACCCCTATGCGCTGGAGTTCATTGCGGGCAGCGCACTGGCGTTATTTTTTTACAGCAAGCACAGCGCCAAGGTCCCGACCGCTTGGGTGTGGACGACGTTGCTGATCGCACTGCTGGCGGGTTTCCCGCTGATTTACGGGTACAAGCTGTTCTTTGCCGAAGGGCTGGTGCGCATGCTGTCAGTAGGGCTGGTGTTCGGCGCCGTCGTGGGCTCGCTGGCGCTGCTGGAACGCCGCAAGTTGATTCGCGTGCCCGCGTTTCTGGTTTTTACCGGCGATATGTCCTACACCATTTACCTGTCGCATTTGTTGGTGTTGGGGGTGATCGGTCATCTTTGGCAACGGGTCGGGGCGTGGCCTGACAGTCCGTGGGACAACGCGCTGTTTCTGCTGCTCATGATGGCCGCCGTGCTGTGTTACGGGGCGCTGGCCTATCGTTTCTTCGAGAAACCGGTACTGGATTGGGCCACGGCCTATTGTGCTCGCACGTTCGCCGTCAGCCCCCGGCGCCCGCAGACCGACTCGGCCAAGTGACTGGCGGCGCCGGATTCGGGTCGACGACAAAGGGTGAGGCTCCTAGAATGAACGCCTATTTTTCTCAGGTCGTGAATTATGCCTTCCGAATGTCAACTGTTCGGCACGCTGGGTTGTCATCTGTGTGAACTCGCTGAAGCAGAAGTCATGCCGCTGGTCGAACACGGTTTACTGGTCGAACTGATCGATATTGCCGACAGCGAGGCACTGTTTGAAGCCTACGGGTTGCGCATTCCTGTCCTGCGTCGCGTGGACACGGGCGCCGAGTTGGGTTGGCCATTCGATACCGAACAGATTGTGGCGTTTCTGCGGTAGGTCGACGTCCAACCGCTGATGCACCGCCCCATGCTGATCGAATGGCTCGGCATGGCGCAGCGCAGCAGGGGTTCACGCCGCTGTGTCAGGCCCTATAGATGAACCCGGTCGGCACGTCGCTGAGCGGGGCAACTTGAACCCCGCCCAGGAACGTCAACAACTTGCCTTCCTGTTTGGCTGTCTTCAGCGCCATGGAAAGCGGCGACAGAGGATTGCGCCGGATAAAGTCGTCGACCGATTCCGTCAGCGGTTTGGCCAGTGAAATCTGTGGCGTGTCAACACGGTGTAGTTGCAGGTAGTTAATGGTGCTGGCGCCTTTGCGGCGGAAAACCAGCTCAGTCGCACTGGTGACGTCGGGATAGATCTCGAACCCCAAGCGTTCCAGCAGGCCCCTCATCATTTTGTTCAACCCTAACGGCTCCGTGAGCAGCAGCCGTTCGCTGGCCAGCAAGACCAGATCGAGCTGGTTGAAAAATGCCCGGCGGGCCAGTTGCCCCATGGTGAACGTTTTGTTACCGATGCCTGTTCCCTGTGCCAACAGCGCGAGTGGGTCACCTAGGTGAATGTTGTCGGGCACCGCTTGTCCTGCTCGCCACCCATGCAAGGTGTTGTTGATGTTTCTCATGCGGGCAGGGGTCAAGTCCGTGCTTGAAGCATCGGCCATACGATAGAGTTTTTTGGCCAGTGCACTGCGTGATGCAGGTGTTAATGCAGGTAGAAGGGAGCCGACAAACTGGGCGAGGGACTTGTGGAAAAATGGCGGGAATACAGTCCATGCTCCGTCAGTGAAGACGGCCATCCGGGGCTGTAAAAAGGGACTTTCATGGATGCGCAAGCCTAATTGCTCGTAGCTATTACATGGCTTGTCCGGGTATTTGATAAATACACGATTGCCTTGGGCGAGGTTGCCTTGCGGCAATATTTCGTAATAGAGCCCGTCTATGTTGATGACCCGATGAGTGCCCAGCGCGTCGGTAACTTTTGAAATGGGTGGATTGATGCTCTGGGGTTTTAATTGAGCCTCATTAAACGTTTTGCCCCAGCGCTTCCAGCTTGTGCTGTTTAGAGGCTCAACGACTGCCGTGGTGGTTGAGAATACGGGCTGTTTGGTTTTTTTTACCGGTAAATCCTCTGACGCAGCGGGCAGGGTGCGTTTGTTGCTCAAGCGCACGTTGGCACCGGAACTTGCAGCCTGCGCCCGTGCGGCGGCTTCACCCAGGCCCGGTTTGAGGTACTGTCGCGACCAGATGGGAAACTCGTGATGTTTGACCAAGTATTCCGCCAGATCCAGCTCCAGGCGACTTTGGTTGGCGTGCGGAAAATCAAATTGGTCCAGTAATTTTCGGGCTTCTCTGAAACTGAAGTTCGGAAATGCGACCCTCACGCGAAAGGGTGCCAGAGTCGATTTCATACCGCCGCGCAAACCCGCCTGCGGATGTTCGATGCGCCATACGCCTGCACTGTCGCGTGCAATAGGGGAGCGATACCAGGCTTGCGGATTACGCATATCCATCACGCGCCATGTGCTCAAGCGCGAATCGTATATAACTTGAAACCAGTGCTGCTCTTGATGAATGAAAAACTGCGAAGTCTCACTGCGTGAAATTATTTTTTCATAGACACCCTGGTAGATCCCATCGGTGCGCAAGGTCAGGTCGGACACGCTTTGGGTGAAACGCCATTTCGAATCAAGCGCCGGAGCGGGTGTTGCAACCGTCTTTGAGGCCCTGACAATGCCCACACCAATATCGATACCAGCGTCCACCCAGTGCGAAATCATGCCCACCCAATGGGCGATGGCTTCACGCTGGCTGTCGCGCTTGAGCGCGTCGATGAAATTCCACAGCGACATCAAACTGCGTCCCAGCGCAATGGGCGCGGTCACTTTGAGCGGCAACACTGCGGTCACGACATCCACTGTTGTTTCAATGCTGTTCCAAACAGTGAGCTGGTTCACTTCGGAGGTTGAATTGCTCAGTGCATCTGCATTGGCTAATGCGTGGCGAGCTTCTGCAAGGCACGCCTGTTCGATAAAGTTTCCAGTAACGGGTAACAGTTTCGCATCCGGTGCCCTCAACCCTTTGTTGAGTAGTCGGCGCACACGATCCTGATGACTGTGGCTGACGCGCGAAACGAAATAGTCGTTCAACTGCGGGTTGGTCAGAAATTTTTTAGCCAGATGCTGACGGCTTACGTACTCACGGAAACGCTTGCCGTCCGGGGCTGACGGGGTGTAAACCACGAGAGATTGGACGGCAAAATGCGGGTGAGGCGCAAGAAGGTCGAGCATCAGTGCAGGATCTTCTTTTTCCACATCCGGTGGCGTGCCAAAGATCAACACACCGCGCACGGTGGCTTCACTAATCAACAGTTGAAAAACTTTAATCGTATGCCCTTCCACCACTGCCGGGATCGACGGTGAAGAGGCTTCATTGAATGCCGCTTCAACCCATCGATAACCCCGAGCCAGCCGATCAGGGAAGAAGTCCCCGGTTATTTTGGCCTCCAGGGCATCCACACGCAGTTGCGCAAGCATCAGTTGCATGGCGGACTCTCGTCGCGCTACAGCTTTTGGAGAGTCGATGAGTGTGTCTTTGAGGAAAGCTTCATAGTTATCGCCAATATTGACGGTTCGAATGATGGTTTTTATCTGCCCTGCCGTCAGTGGTGACGATGATGTGTCGTCGCTGGTAAGGGTTGTCACGCGGGCCGTCAGTGCATAGTCAATATCAAATTTACTGACATTCTCCAACGCCAGTTCAGTCATGGTTCGGGTGGTACTGGCCAGTTGGATAGTCGGCCCGGTGCGTGAAAGACTGTTGGCGGCGGTGTAGGACGAGGGCGCCCAGCCCGTCAACGGGATAACAGGCCCCGATCCTCGCTCGGCGGCAGTGACCGTAATCAGGAGGGTATCCGGGTCAACGTTCAATCCATATTCGACCTGGATATGCTGGCGTATTTGTTCACGTGCATAACGCAGCAGGAACGGTCGGTCGCCAAATTGAGCTGGAGAGGGCGCGCCATTTTCATTGGCGATCAGGCTCATCAATTGATAGTGCTCAGACGCATCAAGCCAGGCCTGGCGGTCAACGCTCGTGGCTTTAAGCAGCCAGTCGCGTGCCGTTTTGGCAATACGTTTGACAGATCGCGCATTGAGGGCATTGGCCTGTTTGAAGCGGTGCGCATAATCGACGGCATGCGCCAGCCCTTCTTTAATGGCTTGCGTGGAGTGGTTAGCCGAATTGAGCAGCAGATGAATGATGTTCTGCTCACGCTGGTCGTCATGCGCAGTCAATACATGCTCAAACAATGAGACCTGAATTTCACTGAATAGCACCTCAAGCGATGAGGTCACGCCTTTATCCCACGTCTCGATGCGGTTTAGATCCTGCGTTGAAAGCAGTTCAAGCATCGATTCGAACTCCGAAGGGCTGCGCCAGCGTCGTTCAATTTCAGTGTGCAATGCCTGTAACGATTCAAAACCCTCCAAGCCACCTGAGGGTGTGTACAGCACCGCCTTGCCTGCATCGGCAGTCGAACGGATGTGCACCGCAGCTGTTTTTTCCGGAATCGAATACGCGCCCTGTTCGTTGTCCGCGCCGGTGCCATCACGGGCCGTGATGACAAATGCACCGGTCAAATTAGCCTGATCAGGTTCATCAGGTGTTTTTAGCGCCAAGGCGTAGACGGCCGGGCGCGAGAAAGCAGTCAGCGCTGCGCGGGCCGCGAGGGTTGGGTAGCGCACCACCTGATTGACCAGCACGATGTGCTCAGGCGTCAGTGTGCTGTCGAAAGACAGCAATTGAGACTCGGCCTCCAGCAATGCGCTGAGCTTGTCCAGCAACCAGGCCTTTCTGGAAAGGGCACCGGTGAGCGGGGTCCGGGATTGCCAGAACTCGGTTGTCTGTTGCGAAAAATAGCTGCGCACGTGCTGGCGAGCGTCCGCGACAAAGGTTTCAAAAAGGCCTGCATCAAGACCTGTGGCAGGCTCGGCGTTAATCATGCCCACAGTGGTCCGGTTTTGCGGGTAATGGGGGTAAATCCCCGTCCGAAAGGTATCCAGTACCGTATCCATGACGCTCAGGGGTTGCGAGCTATCTGCGGTCGAAACCGGATGGGTGGGTTTGATCTCAACCAGCAGGTGCTCAGGATTCAGCGCGCCTGACGCGTCAGGAAAACGGGTTTTCAATTGGTTTTGCAGGACTGATTCGAGGGTAGGTTGATCCGCCAATACCGTTTGAATTGCTGTATCCAGCTCGGTCCAGGTCTGGATGAGTTGCTTTTCGGCATCGGGGCTTGCCATTACCAGTTCGGCGCTCAAGGCATCCGATAGATGAAACACATCACTCATAGAGATAACTCACCAATAGTCAGGTAGTGCGGCCCTGGCTTGAGTCCAGCCAAGCGCCGGTAAGCGATTAAGAGGTGAGCAGTGTGTACCGGTGTGTGCGCGCAAAATGGCTACATATATAGGGCAACGGACGATTGATGGTTCCTTGGGCTGGGACTGTGGGCGATAATCCCCGGCTGCATTTCACTGCCGAGTTCACTATGTCGCCCCCCGCGTTCAATGCCGCCGAGCACCAAGCCAGCACCCTGTATCTGCCGCCGGGCGAATGGTCGACCGTGCTGGATTGTTTGTGTGATCACTTTCGTGCGATCAGCCGTGAGCAGTGGCTGGACCGCATGGCCCGTGGGCGGGTGCTGGGCGCCGACGGTCGGCCAGTGGGCCCGCAACTGGCGTATAAGGAAGGCCTGCGGATTCACTATTTTCGTGAAGTGCCCAACGAAACGCCGATCCCCGTGCAAGAGACCATCCTTTATGCCGATGAGCATTTGGTCGTCGCCGATAAACCGCACTTTTTGCCCGTCACCCCGGCAGGTGAATACGTCGAGCAAACCTTGCTGCGGCGGCTGATTCGCACCTTGGGCAATCCGAATCTGGTGCCCTTGCACCGCATTGACCGGCACACCGCCGGGCTGGTGCTGTTCTCGGCCAACCCGGCGAGTCGCTCGGCGTATCAATCGCTGTTCCCCACTCGCCAAATCGACAAACACTACGAAGCCATTGCGCCAGCGTTGCCGGATCTGCCGCTCCCCCGCGTGCATAAAAGTCGTTTGATCGAGGGCGAACCGTTCTTCCGTATGCAGGAAGGGCCGGGTGCCAGCAACACCGAGACCCACGTCAGTGTGATCGAGAAAAATGGTGACCTGTGGCGTTACGGGTTATCGCCGGTGACCGGCAAGAAGCATCAATTGCGCGTGCACATGGCGGCGCTGGGGGCCGGGATTTGCAACGACCCGTTTTACCCGCAGGTGATCAAGGATGCGGTGGATGACTACGCCAATCCGTTGAAACTGCTGGCCAAAACGTTGCGTTTTATCGATCCGGTGACAGGCCAGGCGCGTTATTTCGAGAGCCGGATCAAGCTGGACTGGTAGGCAACACACAACCGACGGCGGGCCAGAAACAACAAAACCCGCACCAGGCGGGTTTTGTTTTAACGCATGAAACTTACAGCTCTTTAACGGTACGCACCTGATCTTTGTTGATGCGGGTTTCTTTACCGTCCAATTGTTTGAACTGGTAGAAGCCCGAATCTTCATCGTACTTAGGCGTGTCGGTTGCCTGGATTTCACGACCGTCGTTGAGCGTGATCACGGTTGGCGAAGCACAGCCAGCAAGGGCGGCCAGGCCAGCAGTGAGCATGAGAGCGGCGAGAGTCCGATGAGTCATGGTGTTTCTCCAACAAATGAATGTGCTTTATAGGTAACTGACCCTGAGACGTATACATCGTCAGCAAGTTCCCTGACGAGTGGCGCAAGGATAGCTATTGCGTTTATTTGAGTAAATCCGGGGTATTAACGTTGAGCAGCCGCGGATCATTGTCGGCGCATTTGCAGGCCTGTGCATTGAGCTCAAGCATGATTTTGCGCGGGCTGCGCTCGCCGTTTTCCCAGGCCGTATCAAACACGCCGCGGTGTTGCACGGGGATCACGCAGAGCAACGGCTCCCAGTGTTCGCCCTGACGCACCATGACCGGTCGGGCAGGCTGCTGAGCGGCGGTGTCGAGCAACCGGGCGATCAGTGCGGCGTCGATCTGCGGTACGTCACAAGGCAGCACCAGCAAATGGGTATGCCGTGCGGCCGCCAGCCCGGCGCGGATACCGGCCAATGGCCCCTCGAAGTCGTCGTTGCCATCGCTGACCCATTGATCGGCCAAGGCCGCGTAACGCTCGCGGTTGCGGTTACAGGAAATAATCAGGTCATCGGTGAAAGGCCGTACCACGTTCACGGCATGGGCAATCAGCGGCTGCCCCTGCCACTGCACCAGCCCTTTATCGTGCCCGCCCATGCGCTGGCCGCGTCCGCCCGCCAGTAACAGGATGGAGCAGGGGAACCGGTTCATGAATTGACTCCGCGCAGTCAGGCAAAAGAAGGGCTGTGATATAACACCGGGCTGTTCTTCCTACAACTGGACCTCGTCTATGAAAGCCAAGGTTGATGCGCCTTTCGTACCTTTGAACATCGCTGTTCTGACCGTCAGCGATACCCGCACCCTCGACACCGACACCTCGGGTCAGGTGTTTGTCGACCGCCTGACTGACGCGGGCCATCGATTGGCGGCGCGGGTGTTACTCAAGGATGACCTGTACAAAATCCGCGCTCAGGTTGCGCAGTGGATTGCCGAGGATGACGTGCAGGTGGTGCTGATGACCGGCGGCACCGGTTTCACGGCCCGCGACAGCACGCCCGAGGCCGTGAGCTGCCTGCTGGACAAACAGGTGGACGGTTTTGGTGAGTTGTTCCGGCAGATTTCCGTGGCCGACATCGGCACCTCGACTGTGCAATCGCGCGCCCTGGCCGGTCTGGCCAACGGCACGCTGGTGTGCTGCCTGCCGGGTTCGACCAATGCCGTACGCACGGGCTGGGACGGGATTCTGGCCGAGCAACTGGACGCCCGTCATCGCCCCTGCAATTTTGTGGCGCACCTGAAGCAGGCAGCGGCCTGTGAAACCCGTGGGTAAGCCGGGCCGCACCGGTGAATTGATGCCGGTTGAAGTGGCCCTTGCGCGCCTGCTGGCGCTGGCCGAAGCCGCGCCGATCCGCGACACCGAGACCTTGCCACTGGCCGCCTGCGAGGGGCGGGTATTGGCGCAGGATCTGGTCTCCACCCTGGACCTGCCGCCCTGGCCGAACAGCGCCATGGACGGTTACGCACTGCACCTTGCTGACTGGACGGGTGAGCCGTTGCCCGTCAGCCAGCGCATTTTTGCCGGGCAGGCGCCCGAGGCGCTGGCACGCGGCACCTGTGCGCGGATCTTCACCGGGGCCCCGTTGCCTGCCGGGGCGGATTGCGTCGAAATGCAGGAAAACGCGCAGGTGCAGGCCGATGGGCGGGTGGTGTTCACTCAGTCGCTGCGCGTCCAGCAGAACATTCGTCCACAAGGGCAGGAAACCACGGTCGGTGAGGTGGTATTGCCCGCAGGTACGCGCCTGGGGCCGATTGAGCAAGGGCTGGCCGCGTCGCTGGGCTGCGCCACGCTTGAAGTGATTCGGCGGGTCCACGTGGCCGTGTTGTCCACCGGGGATGAACTGATTGAGCCGGGTCAGCCCTTGGGGCCGGGCCAGATTTACAACAGTAACCGCGTGTTGCTGTGCAGTTGGCTGACCCGCCTGGGGTGTGAGGTGCTGGATGCGGGCATCTTGCCGGATGATTTGCCGACCACCCGCCAACGCCTGGTTGAATTGGGCGATGTGGATTTGATTCTGTCCACGGGCGGGGTGTCCGTCGGTGAAGCTGACTTCCTGGGGATTGCCCTGCGTGAAGAAGGTGAGCTGGCGCTGTGGAAGCTGGCGATCAAACCCGGTAAACCGCTGACGTGCGGGCATTACCGTGGCGTGCCGGTCATCGGCTTGCCGGGTAACCCGGCCTCGACGCTGGTGACCTTTGCGTTGCTGGCGCGGCCGTACCTGCTGCGCCGTCAAGGTGTGCAGGCGGTCGAGCCGCTGACCTTTCAGGTGCCGGCCGGGTTCGTCTGGGCCAAGCCGGGCAATCGTCGCGAGTACTTGCGCGGGCGACTGGAACAGGGCCGTGCGGTTATCTACAAGAACCAAAGCTCAGGCGTGCTGCGCAGCGCGGCGTGGGCCGAAGGGCTGGTGGAAGTGCGCGAGGGCAGTACCCTGGCGCAGGGCGATGAAGTGGGTTTCATCCCGTTGAGCGAAGTGCTGGGCTAACGCCGCGCAGCTGCTGACGCACCACGCGATGGCTGCCAGTGACGCAGCCATCGCGCGATTCAGGCAAACGGCCCGTCCCAATAGCGCTGGTACATGCCGAGTTTTTTCTTCCAGCGAGGGGGTAAATGCCGCTCCTGCTGACCGAGCTTGTAGGCCCCCAGTTTGACTGCATTGCGCAGCAGCGAACCCGGCCAACTGAACACGCGTCGCGGCCCTAAAAACCGCAGTTCGGATTTCACGTAGCGCAGCCCTTCACCCCCGGCTCCGCCAAACGCCTGCCTGATCCAGGGCTCGCGGGCCTGAAAAACCCCGATGTCGAAGTAGCGGCGAAATTCCTCCTTGAGCGAGTAATTGTGGGAGTGCCGACAGCACGCCTGGCCCTCGTACGCGACTTTCCAGCCCGCCAGCAGCATTTTGGCGGCAACGTACATGTCTTCCGAGAGGATCACGTGGTTGGGAAAACCACCCACTGCGAGCAAGGCTTCACGCCGGTAGGCGGAAAACGAGTTGGACATGAACGCGGTCTTGATCCCCAGCTGCGGCGCATCGGCAAGGCTTTTGAGCTGCGAGTGGGGCGGGTAGTTGAACTGCCGCGCGTGTTGCGCCAGTGGCACGGCGTCCAGGTGGGGTAACTGTCGCCCGCACACTGCGCCCACCGTCGGGTCGCTGAACGGGCGAACGATGGCGGCCAGCGCGTCAGGGTCCTCCAGATAGGCATCCTGGGTCAGGAACACGCACACCGCGTAATCCGGGTGGCGCTCGACCATCATCTGCCGCGTGCCACCGTGGTTGAAGTCCTTGCTGTCGATGCGCAGCACGTTCGGGCAGCGTGCCTGCGCCCGTTCGAAGGTGCCGTCGCGGGAGCTGGAGTCGACGATGAAAGTGTCGAACTCGATACGCTGGCGCGCCAGCGAGTCGAGCAGGCGCTCCAGCTCCTGACGACCGTTGTAAGTCGGGATGATGCAGGCAATGGTGAGCGGCTCAGTCATGGGGCCTCCGGGTTGTCAGTGCGCCACGGGCGTAACCACAGCGCCAGGGCCAGCATCAGTAACGCGCCGAACGCCGTGCTCAGGCCCAATTGCAGCCAGATGGACTGCAACGGGTGCAACAGCCCGGCCGACAGCAGCATCATGCCCAGCCCGAGCAACCAATGGCTGCGCCATGGCACGTCAGCCAGCAGGTGTTGACGGCGCATCAGCAGCAGGCCGGTGAGCACCACGCCCCCCACCGCCGCCAGTGCGATCCCGATGAGGCCGAAAAACCAGGGCAACACGGCCAGCAGGATCGCGTTGAAGAGGCTGCCGATCAACTCGCAGGTCAGCGGCAGGCGCGTATCACCGGCCGCGTAGGCATAACGGGCGAGCAGGGCGTTCCATGCGCCGAACATCAAGGGCACCGAAAACCACCCCAGCAACTCGGGCAAGGGGCTGTCGGCCGCCTGATTGGGCAGCAGCAGGTGCACCAGCGCGCCGGCAGCGCCAATCAGTCCGGCCACGGCGGGCACGGTCAGCAAGGTGGCGCTGGCCAGCCCCTTGCGCAGCAGGCCCAGGCGTTGCTCGCCCGAGCTGCCGCTCATCAGGCCCAGTAACACCTGGTTGAGACTCATGAGTGCAATCAGCGGCAGGTTAATCAGCTTGCGCGCCAGGTTGATCCACGTGACCGAACCTTCGCCCAGCAGCGATGCGACCATCCGCTCCAGCAAGGCCAGCCCCTGACTGGCCAGGTTACTGCTCAACAAGGGGCCGATGCGTTGCAGCAGTTCGCGACTGGCACCGGGCGCGGCCTGCATCTGCCAGGGTTTCCAGCCGTCGCGGTACAGCGGCAGGAGCATCACCGACGGCATCAGCACACTGCCCAGTACGCAGGCGCTGGCCAGCCCCTCGGCGGTGGACTGGTGCTTGAAGAAGGCCAGATAGATCACCGGCGGCAGGTTGAACAGCAGCGATCCGAGCCCGGCCAGCACGAACCGCGAACGGGCTTGCAAGGGCACGCAAAACAAGCCGTGCAGCACAAAGCCCGGCGCGCACCACGCCAAAATGCGCAAACTGTGGCTGGCCAGTTCATAGCCCTGATTGTCGAGGCCGGGGCCGATCAAGCGCACCCACAGCAGCGAACCCACCCCCAGAATCCCGCTCAGCAGCAGGCCGCACAGCAACAAACGCGGGGCCAACGCGCCGAGCCAGGCACGTTGCTCCAGCGCCGTGCGTTGTTGGTACAGCGGCAAGGCGGCGGCACTCAACAAGCCGGCGGCCAGCGCCATGCGCAACGCTTCGGGCAGAAACATGGCCACCAGAAAACCGTCACTGCGCCCGCCCGCGCCCCATGCGGCCACCAACAACCATTCGCGGGCGAACCCCGCCGCGAGTCCGGTGAGGGTTGCCAGGGTCAGCCACAGGGTCGATCCGAACATGGCCCGGCCCTAGTGAAACAACGTGAACAGGCCTTTGCCGCCCACTTTGTAGTTCAGGTTGCGGCAGCGTTCGCCTTTGATGGTGGCATCGGGGCCACCGACGATGGCGTAGGGTGGCACCGGTTTGGACACCACGCAGTTGCCACCCACCACGGCGCCTTCTCCGATGTCGGCACCGAAGGAGAGCAGGGCGCGGCTGGCAATCCAGGCGTAGTCGCGAATGTAGACCGGGCCGCCAATGGCCCAGAACTCGGGCGCTTGCACGTCATGCCCGCCCGCAATAATCAGCACGTGCGAGGCGATGGTCACATGGTTGCCAATAATCAGTCCGCCCCGTGCGTCCAGTTGGCAATGCCAGCCCACGGTGCTGTCGTCGCCGATGCGCAAGCTGTCCACGCCGAGGATTTCCGTGTTGCGCCAGACCGTCGAACCTTTGCCGATTTTCGCCCCGCCCGCGCGTAGCCACAGCAGGCGCACGGTATGGCTGGGGATTTTGCAAATCAGAATGTTGTAGGCCAGCTCCCACCCGCGCAGCAGGCGGTCGCGCAAGGTCGGCCAGTTTTTGCCGTACAGCGGGATCAGCGCACCTTTGAGTTCGCGGCCCAGCAACGCATAAAACCGTCGGGCCAGCGGTGGTTCGATGCGTGGCTCGATGTTCAGGTAGCTGATGAAGCACAACGTGTCGCCTTTGAGTGGCTGTTCGAAGCACACGTCATTGGCCAGCATCCAGTCGTAGGCGTTGGTCAGATCTTCAAGGCTGACCCCCATTTTCTCGGCGTACTCGGGCAAGGCCTGACGCAGGTTGCGCGAGTGAAAGAGACGGTGCTTCATGGGCGAACTCCTGAAAAAGGCGCCGGGGCATTGTGTGTGAGGCGCTGGGCTTCATGCAGGCTCAAGCCGAGCATCAGCCAGAACAAGGCGATCAACACCTGAGTGAAGCTGAAATAGTGATCGAACAGGCCGCTGACCAGCGCAGCCAGCAGGCCGACGGTGGTGCCGAACCAGATTGAAGTGTCGGCCGTCAGGGCGATGGGCGTGTGCCGCGGGCGCACGCTGCGCCACCAACTGGCGATCACCGCGATGAACAGCAACATACCGGGCAGGCCGAGCTTGTACATAAAGTTCAGGAACAGGTTGGAAATACCCAGCAAACCCGTGCCTGCCAACCCGGCCTCCACCTTGAAGCCGATGCCCAGCGGAAAGGCGGCGATGGCGTTGGGAAATGCCCGGTATTCATCCAGGCGCACACTGGTGCTGCCGGTGTCGGCCGTGGAGAAAATGGCGGCCAGGCGTTCTTGCAACGGCGGGTACACCAGCAACAGCACCACCACCGCTGCGACCCCGGCCAGCAGCATGCGCCCGGTGTAGGGGACGCGTTGGCTGGCGCACCAGATCAGCACCACCATCATGCTGATCAACGCCCCGCGCGAGCCGGTCATGGCCAGTGCAAGCACCCCCAGCAGGCCGACACTGACCCCCAGCAGCCTGTGCCAGCCACGCCGGGTAAACCCGAAGCACAGGGCCAACGGCACCAACAAGGCCATGGCGCCGCCCGTCACGTTGGGGTGCATCCACGGCGAACTCATGCGCGTGGTAAAGGACTGCAAGCGGTCGTCGAGCATGCTCACCCCGCCATAGCCCAAGTGGCCGAGGATAGAGGTAATGCCGCTGGCAGAACGGTCCCGCAGGTACACCGGGATCGACAGCAGCAACAGCAATAACGTGCCGAGCAGCAACGCGATCACCATCTGCTCGCGGGCTTTGGGTGTCTCCAGCAGCCGTGGCACCAAAAACAGCACCGACAGGTTCAGCAGCCAGCGCACCCAATTGACCGGCCCGTTGCCTTCAGCGCTGACCATCCACTGGCCGACCAGAAACGGCAAGGCACTGAACAGCATCAACGCCAGGACCCAGCGTTCGGTGCGCAGCAGTGTGGGGGCGGGAGGCAGGTTATTGAGCAGCTTTTGCACCAGCACGCTGCCCCACACCAGCAGGATCAGCAGCTCCGACACCGTGGTGCGAAAGCCGATATTGACCGTGGTGTAGGGTAAAAACGTCGCGAGCACGCCAAACAGCAGCAGCCCCCACAGCGGATGGCGCAGCACCGTCACCACCCCCGCGATGCCGACCATCAACACGATCACGCTGAGCGGCGGCAGCACCCAGGCCATCAGCCCGAACAGCAGGCTGAATATCAACGCCAGCGGAAGCGCCAAAGGCATTAGCGAAGCTCCTCCAGCAGCGCATAAAGACGCTCGCGGTAAGCCTCGTCCGCGTAACGGCCGGCCCAGGCTTTCATCTGCTGCGGGTCTTCCGGGGCCTGACTGGCCAGGCTCACCATCAACCCGGTGAGGGCCTGGGTGTCAGTGGGGGAGAAGCGAGGGCTCTGCGCCGGGGTGATCTCATCCAGTGCCGAGCCGCTGGCCACGGCCACCGAGGTGCCGACACTCAACGCTTCAATTACCGGCAGGCCGAACCCTTCGGCATAAGAAGGCTGCCACAGGCGTTCGGCGTGTTGGTACACCGCGTGCAGTTGGGCGTCGGTCAGGTCGCTTACAAAATGCAGGCCGGCTAATGACTGCAAGGGCTCAGGCAGGTGTTCCCGGGCGCCGACCAGCACCAGCTCCGGCACCTGTTGCGAGCGCTGACGCGCTGCCTGCCAGGCCTTCACGAGCCAGGGAATGTTCTTGCGCGGCTCGCGGGTGCCGACTGCCAGCCAATAGCGCGCAGGCAGGTTGAGTTCGCTGATATCGGCCGGTTCACCGACAAAGCCGCTGACCAGATTGGGCAGCACCCGCACTTTGTCTTTGGCGCCGGGGAAGCGCTTGACCACTTCATCCGCGGTGTATTGCGAGGGCGTCCAGATGCGGTCCGCAACCTTGATCGAATGCCCGATCGAGAGTTGGTCGCTGGTGCGGTAGACCTTCTCTTTGAGACGAGAGCCGTGGTGGTTGATGTGGGTCAGCTGGAACAAATCGTGCAGTTGCAGCACATAGCGCATGCCGTGGGGTTTGGCGCCCAGGGGCAAGCCCATGTTGAAGTTGCAGATGTGAATTTCAATCCCGGCTTCGCGCAGGGCGCCCGGCAGGAAGCCGCCTTCAAAACGTAACCGGCCGGGCAGCCGGTGCACGCTTTGCAGCGGCGCCCCCCAGCGCGGGCAATGGACGCGGCGGCGCAGCGGGTGATCTTCTGGGGCGACGCCGAACAACTGCAATTGCACCTCGGGGTGTGCGCGCAACGCCGCTTCCAGCGCCAGCGCCTGACGCCCAATGCCACTGTTGCCATAGCCCGCGGCGGGGCGGTAATCCAGACCTATGCGCATACGCTGACTTCTTCTTTTAAGGAGGGAAGACGGGTGTAAACCTGTTCCAGCTGGGCCGCGGCCACCGCCCAATCATGCTCGGCCCTGACGTAAGCGCGTCCGGCCTCGCCAATACGTTGCAGCAGGGCGGGATCGCTCAGTGCCGTATTCAACAGTTGGGCCAATTCTTGCGGGTGTTCGCTGCCCAGATAGTGCTCGCCGTTGATGACCTTCAACCCCGAGCTGCCTTGCCCGGTGGTCACCACCGGCAAACCGGCGGCCATGGCTTCGAGCACTTTGAGCTTGGAGCCGCCGCCCTGGCGTAACGGGGCAAAAAAGACGGCGGCCTGCCGCTGTAAATCGCGCAAGTCCGGGACAAAGCCTTGCCATTCAATGCGCGGGTCGGTCCAGCGCTGACGCCAGCGGTCAGGCAGGCCAAAGCCGCAAACGGCAAAACGCACGTGTGGGTTGAGCGCCCACAGCTGCGGCAGGATGCTGTCCAGCGCCCATTCCACGGCATCGACGTTGGGGTGGTATTCGTAATTGCCGACAAACAGCAGGCGCTGGCTGTGCCGGTCCGGTTGCACCTGGGCGTAATGCCCGCTGTCGACACCATTGACCACCACCGACACCGGCGTGCGGGTCAGTTGGCGCATCACCTGTGCGTCCTGTTCGGTGACCGCGATCAGTTCTTTGGCCAGCCCGAACACGCGTTTTTCCCAGCGCCGGTAGCGCCACTGGTCATAGGAGGTAAACGGCTTGAGCCAGCCCGGCAAACGGTCGTAGCTGGCGGCCCCGAGGGCGGATTCGACATTGTGCTCGGTGAGAATAAAGTCGCGTCCGGCGGCCGCCAGCGCACGTTCGAACGGCTGAAAACTGTAGCTGTGTTCGATCTGGATGACGTCCCACGGCTCTTGCAACAGTTGCCCCACTTGCTGTTCCAGCGGGGCCGTCACGCCGTTGATGCCGGCCAGCATCGGGTAGGGCGCCAAGGCCACGGCCAGCAGGGTTTTAAAGCTGCGTAAGGGGCGACGCCTGAGCACGATCAAGCGCTCGAGAAACGGCTCAAGGGCCGCGCGGGTGGCGGCGTCGAGGGCGGTTTTAGATTGCACCAGCAAGGTGATCCGGTGCCCGCGCGCGGCCAGGCTGCGCAGCAAATGGTATTGGCGTGTCTTGCCGCCACTGGTGGTTGGCCAGGGCAGATAGGGCAGGGTCCAGAGTATTTTCATGGCGTCCATACCAACAGTTGCAAACTGGATGTGAGCGGCACGCTGATCGCCGTCACGTCGCTCAACGGGGTTTCAGTGTCCGTGTGCGGGTTGTACAGGGTGGCCCGGGTCACGCCCGGCAACTGCACCTGATCGCCGCTGGCGCTCCAGAACATCCACAGGCGTTTGCCGTCGTCCCGGGTCCAGCCAATGCTGTACAGGTCGTTGGGCGCGCCCTCGACTTGCGGCGCGTCGGCCGGATCCAGACGCGGGCCGGTGACCTTGAAGAAGTTCTGCAACGCCACATACACGGGCTTTGGATTGCCTTGCAGGTCCAGCAAGCCGTAGTACTGGTCACGCGGGCTGGCGCGGCTGTCGAGGTCGCTGAGGTTGAACAAAAAGATGCGCTGAAAATCCATCGCGCTCATCAGCGCCAGCCGCCGCAAGGTGTAATCGGACTGGCCATCGACCCCGATCAGCAGTTGCATTTCTTGCGGGCCGTTGTAGCTCGACCAGCCCCATTCCGTGGCCCACACCTGGGCAATGCCTTTAGCGTGCAAGGCGCTGTTGAGGAAGTTGGCGCGGGTCAGGAAGTCATTGTCGGCGGGGGTATCGCCCTCCGGGTACTGCGAATAGGGGTGGTAGGCCGTGATCAGGTTTTGCTGGGCCAAGCCTTGTTCGAGCATTTTTTCCAGCATCAGGCCCGATTGCTTGGGCATCTGGCTGTAATACGCCATCCCGGCGGTGGCGACTTTTTGCTCGGGCCGCACGTCGCGGATCGCCTTGGCGGTGGTGGTCAGCAGGCGGTAATACTCGGCCGGGTCAGCCTGGGGCAGCCACATGATGTTGGGCTCGTTCCAGACTTGCCAGACGTTCACGTTTGGGTAGCGTTGCGCCAGCATCAGCATGTGCCGGGCAAACACGGAAAAATCCCTCGGCGGGTAGAGGTCGGTGGTGGGCTCGCCGGGGGGCACGCTGCTGGCGAACGGCGCTGAGCCGACCAGGTAGGCCAAGGTGTTGAACTGGTGAGCGCGGATGGCTTGCATCACGCCATCCAGCGGCGCCAGTTGCAGCTGGTTTTCTTCGGGTTCGATCATCGCCCAGTGGATCGTCAGGCGCACCCAGTCCAGCCCCAGCTCATCGAGGCGCTGCATCTGTTTTTCATACACCGGCTGCGGGAAGTACTGAAACTGCGCGTTGACCCCCAAAAAGTCTTTCCATTCCACCGGGCGTGGCCCGCGCAAGGTCGTGCCCTGGGCTTCAACGGGCGGGCTCCATGGCAACAGGCTGACCCCGATCACGGCGATCAGCAGCGCGGGCAGCCAGAACACAGGTTTACGCCACATGGGTACGTCCCCAGCAGGCGGATTTGAACATCTGGTGAAAACGCTCGGCGGTTTCGCTCCAGACGCGTTCTTGGCCAATCTGTTGGGCGTGCTCGGCCCAGCGTACCGCCATCAACGGGTCGGCACATAAATGGCCCAGCTCGGCGGCCAGCGCGGCGACGTTGCCTTGGGGGTAAATCACCCCGTTGCCGTGGTCGACTTCCTCGGCAAATGAACGGGCGTCCGAGGTAATCACCCCGCGCCCGCAGGCCGCGGCCCATGACAACGCCCCGCTGGTGCCGCGCAATTGGCCCAACAGCTTGAGCTTGCTTGACTCGCGGTAGGGCAGGACCATCACGTGATGGTCCTGAATGACCGTCGCAATGTCGCTGGCTGGTAGGTCGAGGCGCCAGGCGATACTGTTTTCCAGGCCCAATTGCTCGATGCGCTGGCGCAACAGGTGCAGGTAACTGCCGCCCGACTCGAAGGCCATTTCGGGTTCACTGCCCCCGGCCAGGGTCAGGGTCAGTTGTTGCTTGAGTTCGGGCTTGTGCATGAAGGTCATGGCCAGGGCTTCGAGCAAATCCTCAATGCCCTTGCCGCGATAAATAAAGCCGAAATACAACAGCTTCAGCGGGTTGAGATCAGGCAGTGGCGCAGGCGGGATCAGCAAGTTGCCATGGGCAATGACCACCATTTGCTCGTTGCGCAGGCCCATGCGCTGTTTCAGGCAGTCGTTGCCCGACTGCGTGAGGGTGACCAGGCGCGTCAGGCTGCGGGCCAGTTGCCGTTCTTCATACAGACACAACGGGTCGGCCAGTACGGTGGCCATTTGCGGCAGCGGTGACGGCAGGCGGCTGGCCAGTGATAACGGCCATGGCAGCCGGGCGCGACGCCAGACCAGACGCTCCGGGTCATGCACGGTGGCCGTCAGCGGCAGTGTGGGGAAGCGTTCGCGCAAGGCACGCAGGGCGTGGAACTCTGCCAGGCGCCCGCCACCCAGCTCGGCATGTACCAGATCGATGCCGCGCCAGTCAGTGCTGGCCACCCGTTGCAGGGCGCGTTCGGGGTCGTTGCCGATCCCGGCCAGCGGCGTGCTCACTTCAACGCCTTGACTCAACAGGGCGGCCTTGAGGTGCCCTGCGTAGTCGGCAATACCGTTTTGTTCGGGCGCCAAAGGCGCCAGCAGGGCGATGTGCATCAGGCTTTACCCCGTATCCGCGCCAGAAAGTTCAACACCTTTTCCGGGATGTCGAAACGACGGCGGTTGATGATGATGCCGTCCACGCGCTTGAACGCGGTGTTCAAGGTGTTGAGCGCGGTTTGCAGGATCGGCACGGTGGTTTTTTCGGCCTCCACGATCAGGCAGATCAAGTCGGCCTGGCGCAGAATCACGAAGGCTTCCTGATTGGAGAAGAACCCCGACGCGTTGAGCAGCAGGATTTCCCCCGGCGCCGCAGGGCCGGTGCCTTCGACGCGCACCTGATGGCCGCGCTCTTGCAGCAACTGGCGCAGGTGCTCAATCACAAAGCTCACGCCTTCGCCCCGGCGCGCCGAGGTCAGGCCGATGCTGAGCCCGCGCTCGGCCACTTGCTCCAGCGGCAGCACGCCATACAGCCGGTACATGCTGGCGGTGAAGGCGCTGCGGCGCTGGGGCTGGTTGTCGCTGAGGTCTTGCAGGCTGGTCCAGACCTTGACCCCGAAGCGCTCTTCGATGTGGTCGCCGTCGTGAATGCGTTGATCCAGCAAGTAAAAGAAATACAGCGCCAGCAGGCCGACCGCGAGGCTGACCGGGAGGGCCAGAAACAGCATCAACAGGCTCTTGGGAAAGACACGGTTGGGGTTGAGCGTGGCTTGTTCGATCACGGCGATGTTGCTGATGCGGCTCTTGTCCAGTTCACGGTCAATGCGTGCTTTTTCAGTGCTGTCGCTGTAGAGCGCGAAACTTTTTTCGGCGGCGGCCAGCTCGCGTTGCAAGCGCGACAGCTCAGGCTCAAGCGCCAGCGCTTCGCGGCGGTCCTGTTCCAGTTTTTCAAGCTGCACTTTTTGCTGGGCCGCCTGGGTTTTAAGGCGGCTCAGGCTGGCCTGCTGATCGGCGAAGCTGTTTTGCAAGCGCGTAAAGACCGGGTTGGGGGCGAGGTTTTCACTGCGTTGTACCACCGCTTTTTCTTTGTTGAGCAGTGCTTGCAGGTTGGCGATGGCCGCGTCCAGCGCTTTGACCGGCGGGGCGGTCTCCTTGAAAGTGCGGGTCATTTCCTGGCGTTCGATCAGCTTGGCGTTGATGCGTTGGGCCAAGTCCTGGCGGTCTGGGTTAATGCTGATTTGGCGGCCGATGCTGATCTCTTTTTTCATGCTGTCGAGCTGCGCCTGAATCGTCTCCAGGCCGCTTTGGGTGGAGGCCACGGCGCGGGTGGTGTTGAGGTGTTCGCCCTTGAGGTTATTAAGGTTGCGGGCGATGTCGCTCAGGCGTTCATCGATGCTGACGGCGCCCAGCTGGTTAAGGATTTTTTCGATCTGGCGCTGGTAATCGAGAATGCGTGCCTGGGTGGCGGCCGCTTCGGTTTCGTAGAAGCCGTAGAGGCTCTTGCGGCCCATGGTCGAGGTGCGTTCCTGCTCGTATTGGTCGATCCACGATTTCACCACCTGCTGGGCGACCTTGGGGTCATTCCAGGTAAAGCTGACCTCCATGACCGACGAGCCGGGGGCGTGGGTGACGCTGAAATTTTTGCTCAACTGCTCAGCCAGACGCTCGACCGGGGTTTGCTTTTCCACCAGCCCGAGCATTTGCAGAAAACCGCGACCGATGTCGACCAGCCCTTGCACAGTGGCTTTCAGGGCGTTTTTGATCGTCGCCATGGGGCCGGTGGGCTGTGGCTGCCGTGAGAGGTCATCGAGGTACTTTTCGGCCACCTTGCGCACGATCGGGCGGCCAGTAAGGATGCGTTCTTCGTCGATGATCGGGTCGCGCATGGCGCTGGGGATGACCACCGCCTGGCGGTCGGCAATTTCGATCGGCAGGGTGCTGGTGTCGCGGCCGGGTTTGACCAGCAGTAAAGCCGTGGACTCAAAGCGGTTGGGCAACAGGAACGCGCCGAGCACGATGATGATGAAGGTCACCAGCACGGTGATTTTGACTTCGCGTTTGAAGATGAAGAACAGGCGCAACACATCGCGGAAGGAACGGATATTGATCATGTCTGCAGTCCTTTGGCGATTAGTTATTGTCGTTTTTACGCAGTTCGTAGGACGCCCCGATGCCAATTGACTTGGTGAACGGAATCAATTGGTTGAGGTAAAGGTCGACCCACTCGATGCCATTGCCCACTGACGACTTGGGCACAAACACAACGTCGCCGCGCTGCAGCAAAACCGGTGCCTGCATGCTGTTGCCCCGCGCGATGGAGTTTTTGTAATCGAAGAAATACGTGTTGTAGCGCCCGTCGTCTTCCTGACGCAGCAGCGCCACGTTGTTGCTGTCGCCCACGGGCAGCACGCCCCCGGCGCCGACGATGGCCTGTTCCAGGGTGGTGGCGATGTTGACTTGCAGGGTGGCCGGGTTTTGCACCGCGCCGCCTACGTACACGGTGTTGCTCGGGGTTTGCGAGAAGTTGATGGTCAGCGACGGGTCTTGATAGACGTGGGTCAGCTTCTTCTCCAGCACGGCCGTCAGTTGGTCGGGGGTCAAGCCCGCTGCCTTGACGCTGCCGATGTAGGGGTAAGAAAACGTGCCGTCGGTGCGCACGTTGAACAGGGTCAGTTCGTAGATCGAATTGGCGGTGAATGCCGAGATCGACGGCGCTTCCCCGGTGTTGCGCACAATGCGCAAGGTGTCGCCTGCCCGGATGCGTTCAAGGGGTAAGGGTTTTCCGGCCAGGGCTTGCCCGGCGCGGTGGCCTTCGCGCAGGACGTCATCGTCCGGCAGTGTCACTTTGGACGGCAAGCCGCACGCACTCAACAACACGGCACTCAACAGCAACAGGATTTTTTTCATTGTTCGCGCTTCCTGGCATGCATGGTCACAGCTCCCTTGCGGGTGTTGGGCAAATGGAAAACCTGAGTCAGTTTTTGCTGGCGTCGACCGGCACACGTCCGTAGATGTCAGTAAAACGCACGATGTCGTCTTCCCCCAGGTATTCGCCGCTCTGCACTTCGATCATCACCAGGTCAACCACCCCGGGGTTGACCAGACGGTGGGTCTTGCCGGGTTTGATGAAGGTGGATTCGTTGGTGTCGAGCAGAAATTCATCGTCGCCATTGGTGACCTTGGCCATGCCGCTGACCACGATCCAGTGTTCGCTGCGGTGGTGGTGCATTTGCAGGGACAACGTGCCCTGCGGCTTGACCACGATGCGTTTGATTTTGAAGCGGCGGCCTTCTTCGAGCACGGTGTAGGTGCCCCACGGCCGGGTGACGGTGCGGTGCAAGCGATAAGCGTCATGGCCCTGGCGCTTGAGGGTCTGGGCGATGTATTTCACGTCCTGGCTGCGCTTGGCGTCAGCGATCAGCAGGGCGTCCGGGGTGTCAATGATGATCAGGTCATTGAGCCCGACCCCGCCCACCAGACGCTTGGGCGAATCGATGTAGCAGTTGTGTACGTCATGCAGCACGTTTTCGCCGTTGCACTGATTGCCATTGGCGTCAGCCGGGCTGAGTTCGCGCACCGCTTCCCACGAGCCGATGTCACTCCAGCCCAAATTGCAGGGCACCACGGCGACCTTTTTCGAGCGCTCCATCAACGCGTAATCGATGGAAATGTCCGGCGCCAGGGCGAAGGTGGTGCTGTCCAGTTCGAGGTGGATTTCCTGTTTGCCCTGAAATACCTGGCTGTGTTCCAGGCAATGGCTGACCGCCGCCAGTACGTCGGGGGCGTAGGCCTTGAACTCGCGCAGCACACTGTCGACGCGCATGCAGAACATGCCGCCATTCCACAGGTGCAAACCGCCGTCCAGATACTGCTGTGCGGTGGCGGCATCGGGTTTCTCCACGAAGCGGGCCACTTCATAGGCTTCGCTGTTCAGCGCAGGGCCTTTTTCGATGTAGCCGAAGCCGGTTTCGGCCTTGGCTGGCACGATGCCAAACGTTACCAGCCAGCCTTCATCGGCCAATTGGCGGGCATTGTCGACGGCCTTGGCGAACGCCTCGATGTCTTTAATCAGGTGGTCGGCAGGCAGTACCAGCAATTGCGCGTCTTCGCCATAGCGCTGTGCCACGTGCAGGGCTGCGGCGGCAATGGCGGGGGCAGTGTTGCGGCCAAAGGGTTCGAGGATGAAGTCCAATTCGACGCCCCCTTTGTTCAGTTGCCGGTAGTCGTCGAGGGTGCGAAAAAACACCTCGCGGTTGGTCACGGTCAGCAGTTGGCCCACATCGCGCAAGCCAGTGGCGCGCCAGAAGGTCTTTTGCAACAGGCTTTCACCGTCCGGCAGGCGCATAAACGGCTTGGGCATGGCCTCCCGTGAAACAGGCCACAGTCGTGTGCCAGCACCGCCGGCGATAATGCACGGAATGAGTGTGCTCATTCAAAACGCCTCTTTTGTCAGGATGACCGCCGGAACCGTGCGGAACAAAATGTACAGGTCGAACCAGACCGACCAGTTTTCGATGTATTCGAGGTCGAACTCGACACGTTTTTCGATTTTTTCCAAGGTGTCGGTTTCGCCGCGATACCCGTTGATCTGCGCCCAGCCGGTGATGCCGGGCTTGACCCGATGGCGCGCGGTGTATTCCTGGACCGCTTCTTCGAACAAAATGCCGGCGGCCTTGGTGGCCGTGGCGTGCGGGCGCGGACCCACCATGGACATGCTGCCGGCGAAGACGTTGAACAGTTGCGGGAGTTCATCAAGGCTGGTCTTGCGGATGAAACGCCCGACCCGGGTCACTCGCGGGTCGCCCCGGGTGGTTTGTTTGTCGGCGGTGAAGTCTGACTGGTTCTGGTACATCGAGCGAAACTTGAACACTTCGATCAACCGGTTGTTGTAGCCATAACGCTTTTGCCGGAACAGCACCGGGCCCGGCGAATCGAGTTTGATCGCCAGCGCCACCAGCAGCATGACCGGCGACAGCAGGATCAGTGCGACGCTCGACAACACCATGTCTTCAATGCGCTTGAACACCGGCGACCAACCGCGCAAGGGCACTTCGGAAGCGTTGAACATCGGCAGATTGGCCACTTCGCTGATGCGGTTGTGGGCATGCCGAAAGGCAATCATGTCCGGCACCAGCAGTACGTTCACCGGGAACTTGCGCAGGTTGCGGATGATGTAATCCAGACGGTTTTCAGCCGACCAGGGCAGCGCCACCAGAATCTGCGTGACGCGCTCTTCGCGGATCATTTTTTCCAGGTCCTGGGTATTGCCGAGCACCGGCAGGTGGGCCACGGTGTCGGGCAGGCGGGCCATGCGGTCATCGATAAAACCGATCACCCCGCTGCGGATGTCCTGATGCTGGGCCAGGTATTCGGCCAGGCGCACGCCGTTTTCGGTGGCACCCAAAATGACCGCCTGTTGCAAGAAGATCCCGCGGCTCATCAGGCGTTTGAACAGGGTCAGCAAAATCATCCGCTCGACCCCGAACAGCAGCAGGCTGCCGAGGTACCACACCAGTAATTCGGCGTTGCTGATGTAGTTGAACAGGTCCAGCGCGCGGTGCATGAACAACAGCAGGCAAAACGCCGCCGACCAGGCGAACAAGGTGAGTTGCAGGCGCCAGCGGTTGCTGAAGATGTTTTCGGCGTAGACCCCCAGCGCCTGGAAAAACAGCACGCTCACCACCCCGAAAAATATCAGCACGGCGAAATAGCTTTTGGTGGTTTCCGGGTGCTGCTCACGCAAATAAAACAGCAGTAACAGGCCGGGCAGGATGGCGGTGAGGCCGTGCACCACGCGAATGGCGAACAAGAAGTACTCGACCATGCTCGGGCGGGTGAGGGACAAGCTGTCAACGGGCTGCAAGCGCATAAGGATCCCTTCTTAATCGCGCCCCCTGTCGACGGCGCGGACTGCAAAGCAATGCCATTCATCCATGCTGCTTTACGTCAGATAGCCAGCAGACGCTGAATCTGCGGTGGTTTTTGATCACTCTTTACTTGACGTTTTGCGTCTGATCAGCAGTGTAGACGCGATTGTTTTTTGTGTGACAACAAAGCTGAAACCCTTGTATTCCGGCGTTTGGCAGGCGTCAGGCGGGGCTGTATCAGCGAATGAACAGTAGTAAAGAACTTGAAACAGATTGTCGCGAATACAAATTTTTGGATCCGTTTTTCAATCGTGTTTTGAGCCGTGTAGACCGGGCCGATGCGCTTTTAAAAAAACAACAGGCCGTTTTCATCTGGCTGTTGTCCAACCCACCAGACTCACTGTTTGAGGGACGATGAATGAGCGCAGCAAAGGCCTTTTTAATCTTGCATGGCAAGCAGGCACTCAACGAAGACGTGCGGGCTGCTGTTGAACACCAGCGGGCGCAAGGCTGGGAGCTGGCCGTGCGGCTGACCTGGGAAGCGGGGGATGCGCAGCGTCTGGTGCACGAAGCGCTCGACGCGGGGTATACCCACCTGATTGCCGGAGGGGGAGACGGCACCCTGCGTGATATTGCCGAGGCGATGGCCAAAGCGGATGCGCAGGCGAGTCTGGTGCTGCTGCCCTTGGGCACTGCCAACGATTTTGCGCGGGCTGCCGGGGTACCGCTGGAGCCACTGCACGCGCTGGCACTGCTGGATGCCCCGACCCGGCGCATTGACCTGGGCGATGCTGACGGCGAACTGTTCTTGAACATGGCCACGGGCGGCTTTGGCAGTCAGGTGACGGCCAATACGTCCGAGGACTTGAAAAAGGTGCTGGGCGGGGCGGCTTATCTGTTTACCGGCCTGTCACGCTTCAGTGAGTTGCACGCGGCCTACGCTGAATTGCAAGGCCCCGATTTTCACTGGAAAGGCGATCTGTTGGCGCTGGGCATTGGGAATGGTCGTCAGGCCGGGGGCGGCCATGAGTTGTGCCCCTCGGCGGTGGCCGATGATGGCTTGCTGGACATCAGCATCTTGCCTGCACCGCAGGAAGTGGTCGGCACCCTCAAGGGCCTGATGGAAGGGGGCTGGGGCATGGACAACCTGTTTGTCCGGGCACGCCTGCCATGGGTGAAAATCACGTCGGCGCAAGGGCTGTCGATTAACCTCGACGGCGAGCCGATGGCGCAGGAAGCGAGCCGGTTCTCAGTGCGTCAGGGCGCTTTGCAGGTGCATTTGCCCGACGATTCGCCGCTGGTCAGTCATCAAGGCTGATGATTTGCTCGCGTACGGCAAACAGCACCAGCCCGGCCACGTCATGGATCTGCAAACGCTTCATGACCTGGGCGCGGTGGGTTTCGACGGTTTTGATGCTCAGGCCGAGGCCGCAGGCAATTTCGCGGGTGGACTTGCCGCGCACGATCAGGCGCAGGATCTCCAGTTGACGCTCTGTCAGGTTGTGCTGCCGGGCCTGGGTCGCGCACGGGTCAGGGCCGCGGTTGAGCGCCTGATTGATCACGGTATGGGCAATGGCCGGGCTCAGGTAGCGCTCATTGTTGCGCAGCGCGCCCAGCGCCTGTTCGAGTTCCACGGCACTGGTGTCCTTGAGCAGGTAACCGTGGGCGCCGCTTTCCAGGGTTTGCATGATCAGGTGCGGGTCGGTGTGCATCGACAGGATCAGCACGCTGCTGTGTGGCAGAACCGCCTTGAGTTGACGCAGGGCTTCGAGGCCGCCGGTATGGCGCATCGACAAGTCCAGCAGAATGATGTCCGGCTGAAGTCGCTCGGCGGCCTCCACCAGTTGCCCGCCATCCTCGACTTCGCCAATCACCGCGTAGCCCGGCAAGTCGTTGACCAGCGCCTTGACCCCGGCGCGAATCAACAGGTGGTCATCCACCAGCAGCAGATTGCAGGTCATGAGGTTGGGCCTAGCTGTGCCCGTTGCCGCGTGCGCCGGGGCCAGGGCAATAACACGTCAATGTGGGCGCCCGCGCCGGGTTCGCTGATCACGCGCAGGGTGCCACCGAGTTGCGCGACCCGTTCCAGCATCCCGGCCATGCCGCGTTGCCCGGCCGCTGCGGGGTTGCAGGCGGGGACAAAGCCGACGCCATCATCGCGCACGCTCAACTGCAGGCCGTCAGCCTGGCGCCGCAGTTGCACCAGCAGGTTGCTGGCCCTGGCATGGCGCAGCACATTGGTGACGGACTCCTGGGTGACGCGAAAGATGACCACCGCCATCTCCTCCTGAATATCGCTCAAACGCGGGTGGCACTCGAAGGTCCAGCCCAGCGAAGCGTTTTCGAGGGTCTTGATCAAATGTGCCCGCAGGCTGACTTCGATACCGAGACTGGCAATCTGGCGTGGATTGAACGCCGCGGACACATCGCGCACCTTGGTCAGGGTTTCTTCCAGCAACGTGCACAGGCTCAGGCAGTGCGCTTGCAAGTCGTCGGGAACCCGGCGTTGCAGCCAGTGGGTTTGCAGGGTGGCGGCGGTCAGCAATTGGCCAATGTCGTCATGCAGTTCGCGGCTCAAGTGCTGGCGTTCGTTTTCCTGCACTTCGATCATCCGGGCCGCCAGTTCTTTGGGTTGCAGCTGGATGGCGTGGCGCGAGTCCCGCAGCAGCCACCCGACGCTGGCCAGGGCGGTCAGGTCGAGCAGCATCAACGGGGTGGGCAATGCGTCGCAGGTCCAGTAGACGATGAGGCTTGAAAGTGCAGAGCAAAGACAAAGCGCTGCCGTCAGCCGGCGAGCGGTTTTACCCGTTGGGCACAAAGGCTTGAATGACTTGAGACTGGCGTGCATAGCGTGTGGAGCCAAAGGTGTTCGCTGAAGGACCTGGCAGATGGCTGGCAGGTAAAGAGTTAACGGGATCAACGTTCATGGCTGATGCGAAGCCTGAACGGATCTGCGACACAGACGTCCGGCTCAACGATCGGCGCGCATGGTATCACTTCATTTAAAGCGGGTCGCCTTTGACGCAATTTAAATGGCGCCCTGCCCAGCGGTGTTAGTTGGCGTATTACAGGTTTTGCGTGCGCGCTTAAATAGGAAATAAGTCGATAGCTTAGTTGGCGCTTAACTGCAAACACCTGAACGGCGCCTATAGTCTGATATGCGAATTAACTTACAAGATGATCGACATATGATGTATTCAGCGCACGCTGTCTTTCTGCCGGGCGTTGAATAAATGGACCGGGAGAAGGCGGGCGGACGAGGCTAGCCGAGGGGCGGCGGAGCCGTTTGCATGGCTTCGATCTGTTCGGTGAAAGAGGTAATCAGCAGCTTTTGTTCACTGTCATCGAGGGTCAGTTGGCCCGTGTGGGGGTCTATCAACTCAACCTGCCAGGCCAGCAGACTGAAGCAGTCCTTCAGGATCTCGACCGTTGGTTCGTGCAGGGCGCCCAGGTTTCTTGCCTGCCTGAGCAAGCTGCGCAGGGTTTGGCAAAAGCCTGCAATGGGCGCGATGGTCAACGCTTTGGCGCGTTTCTCCAGCCTGGAGAGGGTCTTGACCATGCAGTCGATCGCGTCTTCGTCGTGGTGAATCAGTCGCAAGTGAGTCAGGCATTCTTCTGCGGTGGTCAATAACACCTGAGCTTCGATTAAAAAGTCGGCTAGCGCTAATGGCCGGTCATTGCCATTGAACATGCTTATTCTCACTCTTCTGGAACGCCTTTTAAGTAAATGTCCGGGCTCATCGTGCAAAAGCCACCCATGAGCATGGCAACTGGATCAGCGTTTTGGGTGAATTTAAGTGCAACTTTTTGGGTGTAAGCAGTGGATGTGTTCGCTTCGGAAGTTTTAAAAAGCACGGTGCGCAGATATGCACCTCACGGCACAAGACAGCGCTGTTTCAGTAATAAAAAGTTCCTGCCGTGATTCATATAATGCGAAGGGGGTCACAATAATGGCAATCGAATAGCACGAATATCAGGGCCTTCCTGAGTGCTGCTCAGGGAATCCCTTAGGAGGGGCCCGCGAGGGAGAAAGGTGAGGGGGGCTCGGGTCAAGCGCAGGCAGCAATAATGGCACTAGATGATGTTAAAGTGCCATCACTTTGTGTGGCGGTTTGGCGCAGGGGGTCAAGGTCCTGATTTTGCTGCCGATAAGGCTAGGGTCTGTTCCTGTTTCAATGTAAGCCAGCGTCGCTGGGTCACCTTTAGCCAGGCATGGCGCAGGGCGGGTGTTCGTCGCCGCTGCGAACAAACGCAAACAGACCCCACACACTCAGCCCCCACGCCCAGGAGTTATTCATGGCCGGCATTCTCGACACGGTAGACCAGCGCACCCAGTTGGTCGGTGAAAACCGACTGGAAATTCTCATGTTCCGTCTGGCGGGTCGGCAGCTGTTCGCGATCAACGTGTTCAAGGTGCAAGAGGTTCTGCAATTACCCAAATTGACCCTGATGCCGCAGCGACACCCGTTTGTGTGTGGTGTGGTGAATCTGCGTGGCCAGACCCTGCCCGTGATTGATTTGTCGCAGGCCATCGGTATGCGGCCTCTGGTGCCCGGTCCTGACAGTACGATCATCGTGACCGAGTACAACCGCTCGGTTCAGGCGTTTCTGGTGGGCGGGGTCGACCGCATCGTCAACATGAACTGGGAAGCCATCCTGCCTCCGCCCACCAGCGCCGGGCGTCAGCATTACCTGACCGCCATCAGCAAGGTCGATGAGCAACTGGTCGAGATTATCGACGTTGAAAAAGTGCTGGCCGAAATCGTGCCCTACAGCGCCAAGGTCTCGCGCGAGAAGCTCGAAGATCCGATCCTGGAGCATGCGCGGGGCCGCGAAGTGCTGCTGGTCGATGACTCCAAAGTCGCCCTGTCTCAATTGCGCGAAACCCTTTCGCAGTTGGGGGTCAAGATGCACGTGGCCAGCGATGGCCTCAAGGCACTGAACATGCTCAAGGGTTGGGCAGATGCCGGGCAGGTCATGACCGACAAGCTGTTGATGATCTTCACCGATGCTGAAATGCCCGAGATGGATGGCTATCGCCTGACCACTGAGATTCGTAACGATCCGCGCCTGCGCGGTCTATACGTGGTGCTGCACACCTCGCTGTCGGGCAGCTTCAACGAATCCATGGTCAAGAAGGTGGGCTGTGATAATTTCCTGTCCAAATTCCAGCCGGACAAACTGGTGGATGTGGTCCGTCAGCGTCTGATGCTGGATCAAGTGCCCGCCTGATTCTTTGCACGCAGGATCGGCTCGTATACTGTGGCGTTTTTAATCCGCAGGGAGCTGATTCATGCTGCAGCTAAGTTCGATATACCGATTCCCGCTCAAGTCCGGCAAAGGCGAAAGCTTGTCTCAGGTGCGCCTGGACACGTTGGGCGTAGAGGGTGATCGACGCTGGATGCTGGTGGATGAAGCCTCCGGGCGCTTTTTGACCCAGCGCTCCCACCCGCAGATGAGCCAACTCTCGGCCTTGTGGAATGCCAATGGCGGCCTGACGCTGACGACCGAAGGTTTTGAGGCGCTGGACGTGCCGTTGCCTCAGGCCGACAGTGACCTGCGCGGTGTGACCATTTGGCGCGACACGTTGCGTGTGCCCGATGCAGGCGATGAGGCGGCGCAGTGGTTGAGCCACTTTATCAACCAGAGCGTGAGGCTGGTGCATGTGCCGCTGGAGCGGGCGCGGACCACCGAGTCCGGTTATGGCCGCGATGACGACAAAGTGGCGTTCGCCGATGGTTACCCGTTGTTGCTCATTGGTCAGGCATCGCTCGACGACATTTCAGACAAGGTCGGTCGACCTTTGGAGATGCTGCGATTTCGTCCCAACCTCGTTGTCTCCGGCAGTGCAGCGTTTGCCGAAGATGGCTGGAAGCGTGTGCGTATTGGCGAGGTGGAGTTTCGCGTGGTGAAGTCATGCTCGCGTTGCATCCTCACCACCATTGATCCGCACACCGGCGAGCGTGACGCCCAGCGTGAACCCTTGAATACCCTGATGAGCTACCGCAAGCAGGAAGGCGGCACGATGTTCGGGCAGAACCTGGTGAACGACAGCCACGGCCTGCTGGAGGTCGGCATGCCGGTGACTGTGCTGGAATAACGCGTTGCCCCTGCAGGTGCGCTCGCTCCTGCAGGGGATTACCCGCGGTCACTGATCGTCAAAATACCGCTCATGCCAGTCCACCAGAGGCTGGGGCACGTTGAGTTTCTGACCGTAGATCACCGAGTACGACAACACGTTCTGCACGTACTGGCGGGTTTCGTCGAAGGGAATGCTTTCAATCCACACGTCAAAGCCCAGGTGGTTGGCGCCCCGCAGCCATTGGCGAACACGGCCCGGGCCTGCGTTATACGCCGCTGAAGCCAATACCCGGTTGCCGTTGAACTGGCCATGCACCTGACTCAGGTAGGCGGCGCCCAGCTGGATGTTCTTGTCCGGGTTCAACACTTGTTGGGGCGATGCCAGCGGAATGCTGAATTTTCTGGCGGTTTCTTTGGCTGTGGCTGGCATCAATTGCATCAATCCGCTTGCGCCCACACCGGAACGCGCGTCATCCATAAAGGCACTTTCCTGACGGGTGATGGCGAATACCCAACTGGAATGCAAGCCGCGCACCTTGGCCTCGCGCACCAGGGTGTCGCGGTGCGCCATCGGGAAGCGGATGTCCAGATCGTCCCAATACTGCGCCTGACTGATGGTGCGAATGGCCGGGAAATACCATTTGCGGTCGTAGGCCAATTTGGCTTGCGCCACCATTTCGTCGCGATTGAAGTGGCGGCTGACGTGATACCACTCACGGCGGCCATCGACGATTTGCCCGCGGTCATGAAATTCCAGTGCGCGCTGTACCCCGGGGGTGTTGCGCACTTTGTTAATCAGTTGCGGGCTGAGCACCAGCGGTTTGTTGTTGAGCTGATAAGGGGTCTGCGCCCGATCGGCTGCCAGGAAGCCGTAGAAATCACGTTCGCGGGCCACATTTTTGAACAGCACTTGCGCTTGCGGATTTTTCGGTTCGGCCAGCTCCAGGCTGCGCGCCTGCCAGTAGCGCCAGCGGTTGCTGGTGGCCAGATCCTGCGGCAATTGGCGGGTCAGTTGATAGGCATCTTCCCAGCGTGCCAGGCGCAACAGCAGGCGCAAGCGCCATTCGGTGACGGTGTTGTCGCGCAGCTCGGGGTCATATTTGGTCATGATGTCCAAGCCGCGGCTGTCATAGCGGCGGGCAAACGTCAGACCAATCTCACGGGCGATGGCGACCTTTTCATCCCGTGAGAAATGCATGTTGGTGGCGTAGGTGTCGAGCAGTGCTGCCGCTTTCTCAGGGTCCTGTCGCGCTAAACGTCGCAAGCCCAGGCCTACGGCGTCAGACATGGCCTCACTGGCTGGCAGAAAGCGCGATGGTTGGCTGAGCAGATCGGGCTTTTGCGCCACTTCAATCATCACTTTGGCTTGTGGGCCTAGCGTGTTGAGGCCGTTAGCCAGGGTGGTGGCCAGGCCGTAATTGCGGGCTTCAGCCGCCAGCTTTACCCGCTGCCAGCGTTTTTGTTCGGTCAGTTGGCCGTCGGCGGCCCACTGGCTGAACAGGGCGTCGCACGCCGCCGGTTGTGCTTTGCCCACCAGCCAGAGTTTTTCCGCGCTGGCGTAACCTTCGGCTTTTTGGTTGTGCGCCAGTTGGTACTGGCCGTTCAGGCAGTCCAGCTCGGTAAAGTTGAGCTTGGGGTCGTAATACTTGGCAAAGGTCGCCCAGTCGCCGCGATCAGCCAGCCAGCGCAACCAGCGCAGTTTCATCCAGTTGGCTTGCGGCAGGTCGCCATGCGCCGCCAAAAACTGCTCGATTTCAGCGTTGCTGGCGCTTTTCAGGCGGGCGGTGAGTTCGTCGTAGGCCAGATACGGCGTCAGCGGGTAGCTGCGCAGGGCATCGGCATTTCGGAAGTAGGGGCCGGAATCGCCTTTGGCCAAGGCGCGTTTGGCCTCGTCGTACAGTTGGCGTTGTTGGGTCAGGTCTGCGGCCTGTGCGGCTTGCACGGCGCAACTGGTGAGAAGCAGGCAGGACAAAAAGTTGAAGAGACGACTGCGCATGGGGCTTCCGTACAGATGAAAAACGCGGTGTGTGCAGGGGGAGCCCGGCACTGATTGAGTCGTAGCTTAGCCTTTTGCCAGCAGCGCGTGAACGCCTTGCAGGCCCAGCGGTGAAACTTGCGACTGAATGGAGGCAAGCGCAGGGCCAACAATAAATAGCCGGCCGCCTGAAGGCGCAAATCAGGTAGAATGCGCGCCCAGTTTTTGGAGAAGCTCATGACCCTGCTCAAATTCAGCGATGTGTCCCTTGCTTTCGGCTCTACGCCGTTGTTGGACAAGGTGTCCTGGCAGATCGCCCGTGGAGAGCGGGTGTGCATCATCGGCCGCAACGGCACCGGCAAGTCCAGCATGATGAAGCTGGTAAAAGGTGATCAAAAGCCCGACGACGGCTCTGTCTGGCGCGCACCCGGCCTCAAGATTGGCGAATTGCCGCAAGAGTTGCCGGTTGCCGACGGACGGACGGTGTTCGACGTGGTGGCCGAAGGCCTCGACGGTGTGGGCGAGCTGCTGGCTCAGTACCACCACCTCAGCCAGAACATCGTCACCGACGCCGATCTGGACAAGTTGATGCACGTCCAGCAAGACCTCGAAGCCCGTGACGGCTGGCGCTTGCAGCAACTGGTCGACAGCACCCTGAGCCGCTTGCAATTGCCGGCGGACAAAACCCTGGCCGAATTGTCCGGCGGCTGGCGTCGTCGTGTTCTGTTGGCGCAAGCGCTGGTGTCCGAGCCGGACCTGCTGCTGCTCGACGAACCGACCAACCACCTGGACATCGGTGCCATCGCCTGGCTCGAAGAAGCCCTCAAGGACTTCCAGGGGGCCGTGCTGTTCATTACCCACGACCGTTCATTCCTGCAAAATCTGGCGACCCGGATTCTGGAGCTGGACCGTGGCGGCCTGATTGACTGGAACGGCGACTACGCCAGTTTCCTGGTCCATAAGGAAGCCAGCCTGGCAGCGGAAGAAACCGCGAACGCGCTGTTCGACAAGCGCCTGGCCCAGGAAGAAGTGTGGATTCGCCAGGGCATCAAGGCGCGTCGCACCCGTAACGAAGGCCGTGTGCGTGCGCTCAAGGCCCTGCGTGTTGAACGCAGCGAGCGCCGTGAGCGCACCGGCAAAGCCAATATCCAGCTCGACACCGCTGACAAGTCCGGCAAGCAAGTGATGGTGCTGGAAAACGTCAGCTTCGCGCACCCGGAAGGTCCGTTCCTGATCAAGGACTTCTCGATGGTGTTGCAGCGCGGCGACCGTATCGGTCTGCTGGGCGCCAACGGTACGGGCAAAACGACCCTGCTCAAGTTGATGCTGGGCGGTTTGCAGCCTACCAACGGCAAGGTGGAAGAGGGGACGCGCATCGACGTGGCGTACTTCGACCAGTTGCGTCATCAGTTGGACCTGGAAAAAACCGTTATCGATAACGTGGCTGAAGGCCGTGACTTTATCGATATCGATGGCCAAAGCCGCCACGTCCTCAGCTACCTGGGTGATTTCCTGTTCAGCCCGCAGCGTGCCCGCACGCCGGTCAAGGCGCTGTCAGGGGGCGAGCGTGCGCGCTTGCTGCTGGCCAAGTTGTTCAGCAAGCCTGCCAACCTGCTGGTCCTCGACGAACCGACCAACGACCTCGACGTCGAAACCCTCGAACTGCTTGAAGAGGTCTTGCTGACCTTCAAGGGCACCGTATTGATGGTCAGTCACGACCGGGCATTTCTCGACAACGTGGTCACCAGCACGTTGGTCTTTGAAGGCGAAGGCAAGGTGCGTGAATACGTGGGCGGTTATCAGGACTGGCTGCGCCAGGGCGGCTCGCCGCGCTTGCTCGGCGTGACTGAAAGCAAATCCGGCAAGGCGGACCTCACCTCGGCCGTGGTCACAGCAGCTCCCGCGCAAGCGCCGGCGGCACCTGTTGCGGCAAAAAAGAAGCTGAGCTACAAGCTGCAGCGCGAACTGGAAGCGCTCCCGGGCGAGATTGATGCCAAGGAGCAGGCGATTGCCGCAGTCGAAGCTGAAATGGCTGACGCGGGCTTCTATCAGCGTCCTGCTGCACAAACGGCTGAAGTGATTGCCAAGCTTGAAGCGTTGCAAGCGGAACTTGAGCAACTGGTGGAGCGTTGGGCTGAGCTGGATGCCTGATTGAGCTGTCGCTGAACTGAAAAAGCCCGGCCTTTTTAATCAAAAGGTCGGGCTTTTTTGCTCGCGGGGGGTGCTCAGTCGGGCTTTTTGAGGCTGACCGCCAGTACGTCGCAAGGCGCGCCATGCAGCACGTCGTTGGCGGTGGAGCCCAATAGCAGGGCAAGGCCGTGGCGGCCGTGGCTGCCGACGACGATCAGGTCGCAGTGATGCTCCTTGGCAAAACTGTGAATTTCTTGTCGGGGTTGGCCATAGGCCAGCTTGCAATTTTCTTTTGTGAGTTGCGGATAGATATCGATCAGCCGATCAAGGCGCTCTTTGGCCTGATCAAACTGTTGTTGTTGCAACTGTGACAGGTCCATCGGCACATCCCCGCCAAAGGCCATGGCCATGGGTTCGACGATGTGGATCAAAGACAGCGTGGCGCCATTGGCTTCTGCGCTGGCGCTGGCGCGATAAATCACCGGGTCGCACTCTTCGGTCAGGTCTACGGCAACCAAAATATGCGTGTAGGGTTTGGGTGTGGACATGTGAGGCGCTCCTGTAAACGGTCATGGGCGTGAGTATGGCTCTTTTGCAGAGCCTTGGTTCAAGTCAGGGTCAATGCATTAATTTGAAGGCAGTGAGAGTACACATATGACGGTATGGATAGTGGTGTCAATCCTGGCGCTGATTTTGAGTCCGCTTGCCTGGCTGCGTCCTTCGCGTCGTCAAAGCGGGCGTATGGCGCTGCGCATGGAAGCACGGCGGATGGGTTTGGCCATGCAATTGACGCCTCAGGAATGGCCGCATTGGCTGGAGCCGGAGCCGCCCGGCTCATGTGCGCAGTTTCATCGTCCGCGGCGCGGCAACGACCCGCAGGTGTGGTGTTATTGGCAATCCGCGCCGGGAATATGGGTCAATCAATGGCGTGAAGTCTGCACCGATGAGCGCTTGTTGGCGCAGTTTCGCAAGCTGCCGGCGAACGTATACAAAGTGGAAGCAGGCAAGCAGATGATCGCCCTGTACTGGGGCGAGAAAGGCGAATCGCAGGTCCTGGTGGCGATCGATGAAGTCCTCAAAGCCCTCGCGTGAGCGGGCTGCCACCGTCTCGCGGCGGCGTGCGCAGGCGAGCAAGAACTGACTGATGGGTCGTTTTGTCATCGTTGTTTCGGACAATTGACAAGCGCACGCTTTTCCGTGAAGGTGTGACACCCAAATCAAACGGGCGTATGAATCGAGTGTTTGCCGTGCAGGCAGCGTTCGCATAACCCCGAATATCGCGTTGGCGGGTGTGCCTGGTGGATTGGCGTTAGCATTGACGGTGTCGTCATTGCCAGCCAGACGCTAGCGTCCGACGTGTACTGTTCAGCTTCCATATCCTGGAGATCAGTTGATGATTTACGAAGGTAAAGCCATCACGGTTACGGCTCTTGAAAGTGGCATCGTCGAACTGAAGTTCGACCTCAAGGGTGAGTCCGTCAACAAGTTCAACCGTCTAACCCTGAACGAATTGCGTCAGGCAGTCGATGCGATCAAGGCAGATGCTTCGGTCAAGGGCGTTATTGTTTCCAGCGGCAAAGACGTTTTCATCGTCGGCGCGGACATCACCGAATTCGTCGAAAACTTCAAGTTGCCGGATGCCGAGCTGATTGCTGGCAACCTCGAAGCCAACAAGATCTTCAGTGACTTCGAAGACCTCAATGTCCCAACCGTAGCAGCCATCAACGGAATTGCACTGGGCGGTGGTCTGGAAATGTGCCTGGCGGCGGATTTCCGTGTCATGGCCGACAGCGCCAAAATCGGTCTGCCCGAAGTCAAGCTCGGCATCTATCCGGGCTTTGGCGGCACGGTTCGCCTGCCGCGCCTGATTGGTGTGGACAACGCTGTTGAGTGGATCGCCTCCGGCAAAGAAAACCGTGCTGAAGATGCGCTGAAAGTCAGCGCCGTTGACGCTGTAGTGACGGCCGACAAGCTGGGCGCTGCAGCCTTGGACCTGATCAAGCGTGCCATTAGCGGCGAGCTGGACTACAAGGCCAAGCGTCAGCCAAAACTTGAGAAGCTCAAGCTGAACGCCATCGAACAAATGATGGCATTCGAAACCGCCAAAGGTTTCGTGGCCGGTCAAGCCGGTCCGAACTACCCGGCGCCGGTTGAAGCGATCAAAACCATCCAGAAGGCTGCGAACTTCGGTCGCGATAAAGCACTGGAAGTGGAGGCGGCAGGTTTTGCCAAGCTGGCCAAGACCTCTGCCTCGCAATGCCTGATCGGGTTGTTCCTGAACGATCAGGAACTGAAGAAAAAAGCCAAGATCCACGACAAGATCGCCAAAGACGTGAAGCAGGCTGCCGTTCTGGGCGCGGGCATCATGGGGGGCGGTATTGCCTATCAGTCGGCCTCCAAAGGCACGCCGATCCTGATGAAAGACATCAACGAGCACGGCATCGAGCAGGGTCTGGCTGAAGCCGCCAAGTTGCTGGTGGGGCGCGTTGATAAAGGTCGTATGACCCCCGCCAAAATGGCTGAAGTGCTCAATGGTATTCGTCCTACTTTGTCCTACGGTGATTTCGGTCACGTGGACCTGGTGGTCGAAGCGGTCGTTGAAAACCCGAAGGTCAAGCAGGCGGTACTCGCTGAAGTTGAAGACCACGTCAAGGAAGATGCCATTCTGGCGTCGAACACCTCGACCATTTCCATCAGCCTGTTGGCAAAAGCCCTCAAGCGTCCGGAAAACTTCGTCGGCATGCACTTCTTCAACCCGGTGCACATGATGCCGCTGGTTGAAGTGATTCGTGGCGAGAAATCCAGTGACCTGGCTGTGGCCACCACGGTTGCCTACGCCAAGAAAATGGGTAAAAACCCGATCGTCGTCAACGACTGCCCGGGCTTCCTGGTCAACCGTGTGCTGTTCCCGTACTTCGGCGGTTTCGCCAAGTTGGTCAGCGCTGGCGTCGACTTCGTGCGCATTGACAAGGTCATGGAAAAATTCGGCTGGCCAATGGGCCCGGCGTACCTGATGGACGTGGTCGGCATCGACACTGGCCACCATGGTCGCGACGTGATGGCGGAAGGTTTCCCGGACCGCATGAAAGATGACCGTCGTTCAGCGATCGATGCGCTGTACGAAGCCAAGCGTCTGGGTCAGAAAAACGGCAAGGGTTTCTACGCTTACGAGGCGGACAAGCGCGGCAAGCAGAAGAAAGTCGTCGACTCAAGCGTGCTTGAGGTGCTCAAGCCGATCGTTTACGAGCAGCGTGACGTCACCGACGAAGACATCATCAACTGGATGATGATCCCGCTGTGCCTTGAAACCGTGCGTTGCCTGGAAGACGGCATCGTTGAAACCGCCGCCGAGGCCGACATGGGCCTGGTGTACGGCATCGGTTTCCCTCCATTCCGTGGCGGCGCCCTGCGCTACATCGACTCGGTCGGTGTTGCAGAGTTCGTGGCCCTGGCTGATCAGTACGCTGAACTGGGCGCGCTGTACCACCCGACGGCGAAGCTGCGTGAAATGGCCAAAAACGGCCAGAGCTTCTTCGGTTAAGCGCCCCATTAGAGTGAGAGTGAAATTATGAGCTTGAATCCTAGAGACGTGGTGATTGTAGACTTCGGTCGCACCCCGATGGGCCGCTCCAAGGGTGGCATGCACCGCAACACCCGTGCTGAAGACATGTCTGCGCACCTGATCAGCAAAGTGCTGGAGCGCAACAGCAAGGTTGACCCGAACGAAGTGGAAGATGTGATTTGGGGTTGTGTTAACCAGACCCTGGAGCAGGGCTGGAACATCGCGCGCATGGCGTCGTTGATGACCCAGATCCCGCACACCTCAGCAGCCCAGACCGTGAGCCGCCTGTGCGGTTCATCCATGAGCGCGTTGCACACTGCGGCGCAAGCGATCATGACCGGCAACGGTGACGTATTCGTGGTGGGCGGCGTCGAGCATATGGGTCATGTGAGCATGATGCATGGCGTCGACCCTAACCCGCACATGTCGCTGTATGCGGCCAAGGCGTCGGGCATGATGGGCCTGACCGCTGAAATGCTGGGCAAGATGCACGGTATTACGCGTGAACAACAGGATGCTTTCGGCGTTCGTTCGCACCAGTTGGCCCACAAGGCGACGATTGAAGGCAAGTTCAAAGACGAAATTATTCCGATGCAGGGATATGACGAAAATGGCTTCCTGAAAACCTTCGACTACGATGAGACCATTCGTCCGGAAACGACAATGGAAAGCCTGGCGGCGTTGAAACCTGCGTTCAACCCTAAAGGCGGCACGGTAACCGCCGGTACGTCGTCGCAAATCACTGATGGTGCATCGTGCATGATCGTGATGTCCGCTCAGCGTGCAAAAGACCTGGGTCTGGAGCCTCTGGCCGTGATTCGTTCGATGGCTGTTGCAGGTGTAGACCCTGCAATTATGGGTTATGGTCCTGTTCCGGCGACGCAGAAAGCCTTGAAGCGCGCGGGCTTGAGCATGGCCGATATTGACTTCATCGAACTCAACGAAGCGTTCGCTGCACAGGCGCTTCCGGTGCTGAAAGATTTGAAAGTGCTCGACAAGATGAATGAGAAGGTTAACCTGCACGGCGGCGCCATTGCTCTGGGTCATCCATTTGGATGCTCGGGTGCGCGTATCTCCGGCACCTTGCTCAATGTCATGAAACAAAATGGCGGCACCTTCGGGTTGTCCACCATGTGCATTGGTCTTGGCCAGGGCATTGCAACTGTCTTCGAACGCGTCTAAGCGTTGCGTTGACAGAAGCCGGGGCCAAGTGCCCCGGTTTTTGTTTTTATGACTTTTTAATCGTCATGGGCTTTAATTTTTTTTATTTGTAAAGAAGGTGTCGCAACATGCCGCTACAACCGGGCCTCTATCAGCATTACAAAGGGCCGCAATATCGGGTATTCAACGTGGCTCGCCATTCTGAAACCGAAGAGGAAGTGGTGTTCTACCAAGCCCTGTATGGGGATTTCGGTTTTTGGGTGCGCCCATTGAGCATGTTTTTGGAAACGGTCGAAGTGGATGGCGAGCAAGTACCGCGCTTTGCACTGATTGAGGCCGAACCCAGTCTTTTTTCCCGGCCATAAGCGGGCGTTGCGCAGCACCCTGCGCTTGACCTCATCTTGTTGCCACTATATATAGCGGTGCCGCGTCAGGCGCGAACCGCCTTTCACTTCTAGAATTCAGGAATTTTCTGATCCATGGGCAAATCGCTGGTCATTGTGGAATCCCCGGCTAAGGCCAAGACCATCAACAAGTACTTGGGTAACGAGTACGTGGTGAAGTCGAGTATCGGCCATATCCGAGACCTGCCCACCAGCGGTTCGGCTAGCGCCAGCAAAGAGCCGGCTGCCAAGCGTGGCAAGGCCGCGGTGGGCGAAGCGCCTGCTTTGTCGCCGAAAGAGAAAGCTCAAAAGCAGCTGATCTCGCGCATGGGCGTCGATCCGGAGCACGGCTGGAAAGCCAAGTACGAGATCCTTCCCGGCAAGGAAAAGGTCATCGAAGAGCTGCGCCGGCTCGCCAAGGATGCTGACACCATCTATCTCGCAACCGACTTGGATCGCGAGGGGGAGGCCATTGCATGGCACCTGCGCGAAGCCATCGGTGGGGATGACAGTCGCTACAAGCGCGTGGTGTTCAACGAGATCACCAAAAAAGCCATTCAGGAAGCGTTCTCCAAACCGGGCGAGCTGGACATCAACCGCGTCAATGCCCAGCAAGCGCGCCGTTTCCTCGATCGCGTGGTGGGCTACATGGTTTCGCCGTTGCTGTGGGCAAAAATTGCCCGTGGTTTGTCGGCAGGTCGTGTGCAATCGGTGGCCGTCAAGCTGGTGGTTGAGCGTGAGCGCGAAATTCGGGCATTCAACCCTGAAGAATATTGGGAAGTTCATGCGGACCTGGGCACGGCCAAAGGCGCAAAAGTGCGCTTCGATGTGGCCCGCGAAAAAGGCGAGGCCTTCAAGCCGCTGAATGAAGCCCAAGCCATGGCAGCACTGGAGAAGCTCAAGGCATCCAGCTACACCATCGCCAAGCGTGAAGACAAACCGACCAGCAGCAAGCCGTCGGCACCGTTCATCACCTCCACCCTGCAGCAAGCCGCGAGTAATCGCCTGGGCTTCGGGGTGAAGAAAACCATGATGATGGCTCAACGCTTGTACGAAGCGGGCTACATCACCTATATGCGTACCGACTCCACCAACCTGTCGGCGGATGCGGTTGAAATGGCCCGCACCTACATCGAAGGTGAGTTTGGCGCGTCGTATTTGCCGCCAGCACCTAACGTCTACAGCAGCAAGGAAGGCGCACAAGAGGCTCACGAAGCGATTCGTCCTTCTGACGTGAACATGCACCCGAGCAAGCTGTCGGGCATGGAGCGCGACGCTGAGCGCCTTTACGAGCTGATCTGGCGCCAGTTTGTGGCGTGCCAGATGCTGCCGGCCAAATATTTGTCCACCACCGTGAGTGTGGCGGCCGGTGATTTTGAGCTGCGCGCCAAAGGCCGCATCCTCAAGTTCGACGGTTACACCCGGGTCATGCCGCAAATTGCCAAGCCGGGCGACGACGATGTGTTGCCGGACATGGCTCAGGGCGATGTGTTGAAACTGATCAACCTTGATCCGACCCAGCACTTCACCAAGCCACCGGCACGTTACTCCGAAGCCAGCCTGGTCAAAGAGATGGAAAAGCGTGGCATTGGTCGTCCATCGACCTATGCAGCCATCATTTCGACCATTCAGGATCGCGGCTATGTGGCCTTGCACAACCGCCGCTTTTACTCCGAAAAAATGGGCGACATCGTTACCGAGCGTTTGTCCGAGAGTTTCTCCGACCTGATGGACTACGGCTTCACCGCCGGTATGGAAGAAAACCTCGATGACGTGGCGCACGGCGAGCGTGACTGGAAGAACGTGCTGGATGAGTTCTACGGCAGCTTCAAGAAAAAACTTGAAGTGGCGGCGGACCCGGACAGTGGCATGCGTGCCAACCAGCCGGTGATGACTGATATTGCGTGCAAGGAATGTGGGCGCCCGATGCAGATCCGTACCGCATCGACCGGTGTATTCCTTGGTTGCTCGGGCTATAGCCTGCCGCCCAAAGAGCGTTGCAAGGCCACCGTCAACCTGGTGCCGGGCGACGAGATCGCAGCGGACGATGAGGGTGAGTCTGAGTCGCGGGTTTTGCTGGGCAAGCACCGTTGCCCGATTTGCAGCACCGCGATGGATGCTTACCTGCTGGATGAGAAGCACAAGCTGCACATCTGTGGTAACAACCCGGATTGCGCTGGCTACGAAATCGAAGAAGGCAGCTACCGCATCAAAGGGTATGAAGGCCCGAGCCTGGAATGTGACAAGTGCGGCAGCGAGATGCAGCTCAAGACCGGCCGGTTCGGCAAGTTCTTCGGCTGCACCAATGCGGAATGTAAAAACACACGCAAGCTGCTGAAAAGCGGTGAAGCGGCCCCGCCGAAAATGGACCCGGTGAAAATGCCGGAGCTCAAGTGCGAGAAGGTCAATGACACCTACATTCTGCGTGACGGTGCGTCGGGGCTGTTCCTGGCAGCTAGCCAGTTCCCGAAAAACCGTGAGACCCGCGCACCGCTGGTGATTGAAATCATTGCGCATAAGGATGAAATCGATCCGAAGTACCACTTCTTGTGTGAAGCGCCGAAGAAAGACCCGGAAGGTCGACCTGCTGTGATCCGTTACAGCCGTAAGACCAAGGAGCAATACGTGCAAACTGAAGTGGACGGCAAGCCGACAGGCTGGCGCGCGTTCTACGACGGTTCCAGCTGGAAAGTTGAAGACAAGCGCAAAGACAAAGACGCTTGATCCGTTGCTGAACGGCTAAAAACCGCGCGAGGGCTGCATGCCCCGCGCGGTTTTTTTTGACCTGTGGTTGAGGTCTCGACCAGGCAGGAGACTGATGCTTTCGTGCGACGACTTCGTCGCTGGACGCCCCGCTAGGCGTCAAAGGCTATAGAGGCAACAATCCGGTTGCCGCAGATTCAGGGCGAGAAGAGTGAAGCCCCTTGCGCCTGTCACCTCATTTCCTTGAGACTGCTCGACCTGCCCTAACCCTTTTGCTGTGGAGCGCCTGTATGGCTCACGAACTCTATACCCGCACCAATCAGAAAATTTATTTTGCGGGCTTGGCGCTGGAAGCCATGAATAAGGCATCACACGGCGGGGCCATGAATGCGCAAGCATTGCGACAGGCAGAGTGTGAGTCGGCAGTGTTTCACTTGTATGGCGCGCTGCTGGGTTTGTGTCATGAAATTGCGGGTTTCTATCGGTTGCCGCAGGCTCACGCTAATCGTGTGGAGTTGTTGCTGACGCAAGACGTATTGGACGCCAACGCTATTCCAGAACTGGCCGAAATGGTGGAGCTGGCGCGGGCTCCGGGCACTTGGCTGGCGCAGTTAGTGGCCGCGCATGCAGCCCTGTATCAACCCTTGCAGGCGCCTAAAAAGGTCAAGGTCGATGTGTTTCAACCCTTGATTGACGTGGTCAGTCTGGAAGATGACGTGCAGGAAACACTCAGCCACGAAACCCTTGAGCAATGGCGTCAAAGCCTTAAGAAAATGGCCCTGCGCTTTCGCGATGGACTCAATGAGTGCTAAAAGTCGGGTTTGAAACTGTACGGTCATTCATCAGGACGTCATTAAAGCGCCATAGAACGTGGCAAATTCCTGAGGGATGACTGATATAATCCCGCGCTTTCGTGGAGAACCAACTTTTATGCCAACGTCCTTTCTAGAAATTGTCGAATTGCCTGACGGCCGTATCGAATTGCGCCGGGCTGAGGACGAGGGGTCTTTGGTGACGCTGAACTTCTCTGAAGACGCCAAGGCCTTTCTTCAGGGGCAGCATGTTGAAGTGGCAAAAGCCATGTTGAGTGTTGGTGTGCAAATGGCGGGGCGGCTGGCCGAAGGCGAGCTTGAAAAAGAGGATGAAGGACCGCGCATCCTTCACTGAGTGTTTTGGGTGAACCGTTCAACGGCTGGCTTCTGTGTTCTATAGAAGCCCCGTGCTGGGCTGTTTAGCCCAATCGAATATTCAGGCTTTGCCCTTGACCCATCAGGGCTGCGCCAATCAATTGTTGACGTGCGGTGCTGTTGAGCGGGTTTATCCAGCTCACCACCGTGTGGCTGCGGCCTAGGCGCAGCGCTTCACAGGTCAATTGCAAAGCGCTCTTGTTGCCGTTGGGCTGGAGCAGCAAAATGCGTTCGCGGTTCAGGCCAGCATCGCGCAGCCAGCTTTGCGTCAGGCTGGCGGGTGGAGCGATCAGTGTCAGCCAGCGCTCATCTTGTTGCTCGCTGAGTTCGCGAAGCATGGGGGCCAGCAGGCTCAAGCAGTTCTCGGCAGCGCCGCGTAGCGACAGTTCACTGAAAACTTCAGGTTCTGCGCGCCAGGGTGAATCAAGCACAGTCTTGATCGTGGCGGGCATGGGTTGAGCCATGAATGCCTCGAATAAAGGAAGTTGTGCGGGTAGCGATGTGTGCGGGAACTGCATGACGCCTCCTTATTAACGGCGAATAACGCCGACACTCAGGCCTTCGATAACCAGTTCCTGCTCTTTGAGGTTGACCTCAATCGGCGCGAAATCGGGGTTCTCGGCGATCAGCCAGACTTTGCTGCCTTCTCGCTTGAATCGTTTGACCGTTACTTCGTCATCAATACGGGCTACCACGATTTGCCCGTTTCTTGCCTCGCGGCACGTGTGGACGGCAAGCAGGTCGCCATCAAAGATGCCAACGTCCTTCATGCTCATGCCCTGGACGCGCAACAGGTAGTCGGCGCGCGGGTGGAAGAAGGTCGGGTTGATGTTGCAGGACTCTTCAACGTGTTCCTGCGCCAGTATGGGAGCGCCAGCAGCCACTCGACCGATGATGGGCAGGGTGGACTCGTCGGCACTGGCCTCGAAACCGGGGATCCGGATGCCGCGGGAAGCGCCCGGCGTCATTTCGATGGCGCCCTTGCGGGCCAGGGCTTTGAGGTGTTCTTCGGCGGCATTGGGTGACTTGAAGCCCAGCTCCTGTGCGATTTCAGCACGGGTGGGCGGGTAGCCGTTGTCATCCAGGCAGCGTTTGATAAAGGCCAGGATCTCAGCTTGGCGTGGCGTCAGTTTTAGCATGTTGATCGCTCTGTCTTTTTATACAGTGACTGGGATTATATACAGTGAAGGCTCATTGGCAATGCTCCATTTTTAACCGTCCGCTGGACGGTCGTCGATGAGCAGTGAGGCGGCTACTTTATCAGCACAGACCGCGTCCTCCGAGGCTGTGGTTAAATGCCGGACTGGCCGGTCGCAAAAAGAATGCCCACCTTGACTTTTTACAAACTGAAACGTATGTTTCAAACAACTGTTTAAGTGTTTGTCAGCCGGAGTAGACATGGCCCAGTCGGAAACCGTTGAACGTATCCTTGATGCTGCTGAGCAGCTGTTCGCGGAAAAAGGTTTTGCCGAGACTTCATTGCGGCTGATCACCAGCAAAGCCGGGGTCAACCTGGCGGCTGTGAATTACCATTTCGGGTCTAAAAAAGCGCTGATCCAGGCTGTCTTTTCGCGCTTTCTCGGGCCTTTCTGCGCCAACCTCGACCGTGAGCTGGAACGGCGTCAGGCCAGGCCGGACAGCCGTCCCGAGCTTGAAGAGCTGCTGGAAATGCTGGTGGAGCAAGCGTTGGTGATTCAGCCGCGCAGCGGCAACGACCTGTCCATCTTTATGCGATTGCTGGGGTTGGCGTTCAGTCAGAGCCAGGGGCATTTGCGCCGCTATCTTGAAGACATGTATGGCAAGGTGTTTCGCCGTTACATGCTGCTGGTCAATGAAGCTGCGCCGCAAATCCCGCCGATTGAACTGTTCTGGCGCGTGCACTTCATGCTGGGGGCGGCTGCGTTCAGCATGTCCGGAATCAAGGCGCTGCGCGCAATTGCCGAAACCGATTTCGGGGTTAACACCTCGATCGAGCAAGTCATGCGTTTGATGGTGCCTTTTCTGGCCGCTGGCATGCGTGCCGAAAGTGGCGTGGTCGATCCTGCGATGGCGGCGGCACAAATGCGCCCGCGCAACAAAACGTCTCAGGCCAGCCCCAAGCTTTGACCTGACGCGGGTGGGCGTGCCTGCGCAGTTCCGCTAAGCTTGCCGCCATGCTCATTCCCGCCTTGCTTCCCTGTCCCCACTTCACGGCTGCTGCCCACACCGCAGGCGCGCACGCCGCTGCCTGCATTCGGGGCCGGGAAGCACGCGCACTTTCTTCTAAGGATTACCCATGAGTTCTGCCTTGCAAGGCTCCTTGATGGTGGACGTCGCCGGCACCTGGCTGACGGCTGACGATCGACACCTGCTGCGCCAGCCTGAAGTGGGCGGCCTGATTATTTTTGCGCGAAATATTGAGCACCCGCGTCAGGTGCGTGAACTGTGCGCTTCGATTCGCGCCATTCGCCCCGACCTGCTGCTGGCGGTGGATCAGGAGGGCGGGCGGGTTCAACGCCTGCGCCAGGGGTTCGTCCGCTTGCCCGCCATGCGTGCCATTGCTGATAACCCCAATGCCGAGTACCTTGCCGAGCAATGTGGCTGGATCATGGCGACTGAGGTCTTGGCAGTGGGTCTGGACTTGAGTTTCGCGCCCGTGCTGGATCTCGACTACCAGCGCAGCGCCGTGGTCGGTAGCCGCTCATTTGAGGGCGATCCGCAGCGGGCTGCAACCCTGGCTGGTGCGTTCATCCGCGGGATGAATGACGCTGGAATGGCCGCCACGGGTAAGCATTTTCCGGGGCATGGGTGGGCTGAAGCTGATTCCCACGTGGCCATTCCCGTCGATGAGCGCAGCCTTGAACAGATTCGCAGCCACGATCTGGTGCCGTTCGCGCGTCTGAGTCAGCTGTTGGCGGCCGTCATGCCTGCTCATGTGATTTATCCCAAGGTCGACAGCCAGCCCGCTGGCTTTTCCCGTCGCTGGTTGCAGGACATTCTGCGCGGTGAGCTGGGGTTTGATGGCGTCATTTTCAGTGATGACCTGTCGATGGCCGGCGCCCATGTCGTGGGTGACGCGGCCAGTCGCATCGAAGCGGCCTTGACGGCCGGCTGCGACATGGGCCTGGTGTGCAATGACCGCGCGGCGGCGGAGCTGGCCCTCACGGCGGCCCAGCGCCTGAAGGTCACGCCTTCAGCCCGCATTGCACGCATGCGTAGTCAGGCCTTCGCCAGCACCGACTACCGCCAGGATCCGCGTTGGCAGGTGGCGATCGGTGCGCTCAAAGATGCTCAGTTGATTGATTAAGGGATCGCTTCAATGACGGTTTACGCAATTATGGGTGGCACGGGCCTGACCCAGCTTGAAGGCTTGACCATTACGCGCTCGCTGGCGCTGGATACACCGTATGGCCCGACCTCGGCCGACATTCAGGTCGGCGAGTTCGCTGGGCGTGAAGTGTTGTTTTTGGCGCGCCACGGACACCCGCATCGGGTCCCGCCCCATCAGGTGAACTACCGCGCCAACATTTGGGCGCTGAAACAGGCAGGTGCTCAGGCGATTTTGGCGGTCAATGCCGTAGGCGGCATCCATATGGCCATGGGCACCGGGCATTTCTGCGTACCGCACCAATTGATCGATTACACCAGTGGCCGGGAGCACACGTTTTTTGCGGGGGATCTGGAGCATGTCACGCACATTGACTTCAGCCATCCCTACACCGAATCCCTGCGCGAGCAGTTGATTGGCGCATTGGCTGCCGAGGGGTGTTCCTACAGCTCCCATGGTGTGTATGCGGCGACCCAAGGACCACGCCTTGAAACAGTGGCTGAAATTGCTCGCCTTGAGCGTGACGGCTGCGACATTGTCGGCATGACCGGAATGCCCGAGGCGGCACTGGCCCGTGAGCTGGAACTGGAATATGCCTGTCTGGCGTTGGTGGTGAACCCGGCAGCGGGCAAGTCCACGGCAATCATTACCATGGCCGAAATCGAACAAGCCCTGCGCGACGGCATGGGCAAGGTCAAATCGACGTTGGCACGTGTGCTGGCAGGGTAAGCCCTTTACCTGCTGTAGCCGCCAGACGAAGCCTGGCGCTGCTGGTCAGCGGCTACAGGATCGGGATTAACGCTTTTCGGTTTTGGGTGGCAGGGGCGCGAACAGCGCCTCAATGTCGTCGTCCTGCAACTTCCAGTCTCCCGCACTACGGCCGTCCAGAACCCCTGCGGCCAGATCTGATTTTTCCTGCTGCAAGTGCTGGATTTTCTCTTCCACGGTGCCGCGGGCAATCATCTTATACACAAATACCGGTTTTTCTTGCCCTATGCGGTAGGCACGGTCGGTGGCCTGGTTCTCGGCGGCCGGATTCCACCACGGGTCGTAGTGAATCACAGTGTCCGCTTCGGTCAGGTTTAAACCCACGCCACCGGCCTTGAGGCTGATCAGGAAAATCTGCAGTTTGCCGCTCTGGAAGTCTTTGACGGGGGTGCGCCGGTCCCGCGTTTGCCCCGTGAGCAGGGCGTAGGCAATGTTGCGCTTCTTCAATTCAGCTTCGATGAGTCCGAGCATTGAGGTGAATTGCGAAAACAGAAGAATGCGCCGGCCCTCGGCGAACAAGGCTTCAAGCATCACCATCAAGCTGTCGAGCTTGCCCGACGTGCTGCCTTTTTTCGGCGGGTTATCGCTCACAAGCCGCAAGTCGCAGCACACCTGGCGCAGCTTGAGCAGCGCTTCAAGAATGATGATCTGGCTGCGCCCGACGCCTTTGCGGGTGATTTCATCGCGCACTTTCTTGTCCATCGCCAGGCGCATGGTTTCGTAAACGTCCCGCTGCGCTTCGTTCAGATCCACCCAGTGGATGATCTCGGTCTTGGGTGGCAGCTCGGTGGCGACCTGCTCTTTGGTGCGGCGCAGCAGAAACGGTTTGATACGTGCGTTCAAGTGTTGCAGGCGCTCATCGTTGCCTTGGCGCTCGATCGGCACCCGATAGTCGCGGTTGAAGGTTTTGACGTCCCCCAGCCACCCGGGCAGCAAAAAGTGAAACAGCGCCCACAGTTCCCCCAGATGGTTCTCCAGCGGCGTTCCGCTCAGGCACAGGCGCTGGCGTGCTGACAGTTCGCGCGCGGCCTGTGAGGCTTTGCTGTTCGGGTTTTTGATGTACTGCGCTTCGTCGAGAATCAGAATGTGCAGCGGTACGTTGGCCAACCGCTCAATGTCTTTGGGCAGCAAGGCATAGGTGGTCAGGATCAGGTCGTATTCGGTGAGGTGTTCGTAGTGTTTTTTGCGACTGGCCCCATACAGTGCCAGCACCTTGAGCTGCGGGGTGAAGTGCGCGGCTTCGTCCATCCAGTTCGGAATCAGGCTGGTGGGCATCACCACCATGGCCGGGCGGTCCAGTCTGCCAGCGTTTTTTTCGCACAGAATGTGCGCCAGGGTTTGCAGGGTTTTGCCCAGCCCCATGTCATCCGCCAGAATCCCGCCCACTTCAAGCTGGCGCAATGACTGCATCCAGCTCAAGCCTTCAAGCTGATAGGGGCGCAACGTGGCATTGAGCCCCTGTGGCGGCGCCACGCTGAAATCCTTGATGTCGCGCAAGCGTTGGGCGAACCCGCGAATCTGCTCACCGCCCTCCCAGCGCAGGGGGATAGCGTCCAGGGCATTGAGCCGTGGCGCGTCAGCGCTCTTGATGCGCAAGGTCGTGGCGCCCGGTTCGCCCAGGTAAAACTCACCCAGGGTGGCCAGCACGGGTTTCAGGCGGCCATAGGGCAAGGCCACTTGCAACGGCACGTGGGTGCTGTTGGGAATGGCCGGGATGTTCACCAGAATCAGTTCATCGTCACGGCGTTTGGCCAGTTTTTCGGGGCTGAGGAGCTCGGTGTGCGAGCGCATCAGGTTCAGCAAGATGGGCAGCAAACTCAGGCGTTGGCCATTGACGATGATCCCCAGTTCCAGGTCGAACCAGTCACGTTCCGGCGCTTCATCGACGTTGGCATACCAGTCTTCGACAGGGCTCAGGTCAAAGCCGAAATGCTCGTCGATCTGTAACTCCCAGCCCTGGTCTCGCAAGCTGTTCATCTGGTTGAGGGTGAAATTCAGCCAGGCACTGTCGTTGACCATTTCAAACAGTTCGCCGGCACTTTCAGGCAGGGCTTTGCTCTGGCGGGTAGCGATTTTGAATCCCAGGGCACGCAGTTGCTCGCGGTAGGCGTTTTCGGTTTCGGGGTGGCGCTTGATGCGCAACACGTGGTCATCCTGGCGAATCAGCACGTCGGCGTTTTTCTGCCCCGAGACGTAATGCTCCCGGTAGTTGAAAGACAGCGCTGCGCGGTGCTGGATGTAACGCTGCATTTTGCCGTTGCGCGGCTCGAACGCACTGAACTCGGCACTGGCCAGCCACAAGCGCGGCACCGGTTGCACGTCATCGATCAGTTGTTCGGGCAGGTTGGCAGGACGGCGCGCGTCGAGCACCGCTTGCAGTTTTTCCAGAAGCTCGGCGTCCTGGGCAGCAGCAGGGTAATTCAAAGTGTCTTCAATCTTCAGTAGTACGGCCGCGATGTGCTTGCAGTGGGTGCGCACAGGGCAGGTGCACGTCGCGCCCACCAGCAGCAACGAGCCTTTGGCAGACTCGCGCAACTCAATGGTTTGACGGTAGGGGTTTTCGCCTGAACCCTGACAGCTGGACGTGATCTGGCTGTCACCGATCCTGGCGATTCTGACGCGATTTTCCCTGGCGTAGCGACGGCCGCGCTCAAGGGTTTGCTCTTTGAACCGACTGACCCACGTTGACGCCAGCGGTTTGGTCAGTCGGGGTGTCGGGTTCAGGGGCATGGGGACTTCATTGTGCGGGCCCCATCAAGAAGGCTTCGGTGTCAGGCGCTCAAACAGCGCCTCGATGGTATTGAAGCGCTCATCCGGGCGTTCCATGGGCACCATGAACTTGAACAGCGTCGCGCCTTCAAACTTGTAGCGATTGGGCTGGCCCTGAATCAGTTTGATCAGTACCAGCGGATCGACCGGGGTGTCCGCGGCAAACTCGATGCGCCCGCCTTGCGGCCCGGCATCGACTTTTTTGATGCCCAGTTGTTCGGCGTGCAGCTTGAGCAAGGTAATGCGCACCAGGTTTTTGGTCGGTTCCGGCAGCAGGCCGAAGCGGTCGATCATCTCGACCTGCAAGTCCTTCAAGCCTTCTTCGTCGGTCGCTGAGGCGATGCGCTTGTACAGAATCAGTCGCGCATGCACATCCGGCAGGTACGACTCGGGAATCAGCGCGGGCACCCGCAGGTTGATCTCCGGGCCACCGCCCAACGGCTGGTCGAGGTTCGGTTGTTCGCCCTTGCGGATCGACTTGACGGCGCGTTCGAGCATTTCCATGTACAGGGTGAAACCCACGGCCTGGATCTGGCCACTTTGGCCGTCGCCCAGAAGCTCGCCGGCGCCACGGATTTCCAGGTCGTTGGTGGCCAGTACAAAGCCTGCACCCAAATCTTGGGTATTGGCGATGGCCTCCAGGCGCTTCTGCGCGTCCCCGGTGATTTGCTGGCGTGGAGGCGTCAGCAGGTAGGCGTAGGCCTGGTGGTGACTGCGGCCCACACGGCCGCGCAACTGGTGCAATTGCGCCAGGCCGAACTTGTCGGCGCGTTCGATGATGATGGTGTTCGCACTCGGCACGTCGATACCGGTCTCGATGATGGTCGAGGCGATCAGCACGTTGAAGCGCTTGTGATAGAAGTCGCTCATCACTTGTTCGAGTTCGCGCTCGCGCATCTGGCCGTGGCCAATCCCGATACGGGCTTCGGGTACAAGTTCGGCCAGATCGGCCGCGCATTTCTCAATGGTCTTCACATCGTTGTGCAGGTAGTAAACCTGCCCGCCACGCAGCAGTTCACGCAGCAGGGCTTCTTTGACCGTGCTGTTGTTCTGCTCCATGACGAAGGTGCGCACCGACAGGCGGCGGGCGGGCGGCGTGGCGATGATCGACAAGTCGCGCATGCCCGAAACCGCCATGTTCAGCGTGCGCGGGATCGGCGTGGCGGTGAGGGTCAGAATGTCGACTTCGCTGCGCAGGGCCTTGAGCTGTTCTTTCTGGCGCACGCCGAACCGGTGTTCTTCATCGATGATGACCAGCCCGAGGTTTTTGATTTTGACGTCGTCTTGCAACAGTTTGTGGGTGCCAATCACGATGTCGATCTTGCCCTCGGCCAGATCGGCGACCGCCGCATTGATCTCTTTGGCCGATTTGAAGCGGCTCATGACTTCTACCCGCACTGGCCAGTCGGCGAATCGGTCGCGGAAGCTGTTGTAATGTTGCTGTGCCAGCAGGGTAGTGGGAACCAGAATGGCGACCTGTCGCCCGCCATGCACGGCGATGAACGCCGCGCGCATGGCCACCTCGGTCTTGCCGAAGCCCACATCACCGCACACCAGGCGATCCATGGGCTTGGGCGCGAGCATGTCGGCGCGCACCGCTTCGATGGCGGTCTGCTGATCCGGGGTCTCTTCAAACGGGAAGCCCGCGCTGAAGGTTGCGTAGTCGGCTTTTGGGTCGTCGAACGCGTAACCTTCGCGGGCGGCGCGACGGGCATAAATGTCGAGCAGTTCGGCAGCCACATCGCGAACCTGTTCGGCCGCTTTGCGTTTGGCCTTTTGCCAGGTTTCGGAGCCCAGGCGGTGCAGGGGCGCCAGCTCGTCATCGCTGCCGGTGTAGCGGGCAATGAGGTGAAGGTTGGCCACGGGCACATAGAGCTTGGCGCCTTCGGCGTATTCGAGGGTCAGGAATTCAGCCACCTGATTGTCGACTTCCAGGGTAGCCAGGCCTTGATAGCGGCCAACACCGTGGTCGATGTGCACCACCGGCGCACCTTCGCGCAGCTCGGTCAGGTTTTTGATTACGGCGTCATTGTTGGCGTCGGCGCGTTTTTCACGGCGTCGGCGTTGCATCACTCGCTGACCGAACAGCGGGCTCTCGGCGATCAGGGCCAGCGCCGGATCGTCCAGTAACAAGCCTTCATCGAGCGGGGCAATGGTGATAGCCAGGCGATGCTTGCTGGACACGAAGTCCGGCCAGCTGTCGACGGTTTTGGGGCGCAGTTTCAATCGCTCAAGCAGCTCCAGCAAGACTTCGCGGCGACCGGCGGACTCGGCGGTAAACAGCACGCGACCTTCAAATTGCTCAAGAAACCCCGAGAGGGCGGCCAGCGGCTGATTGGCCTTGGCCTCGATCGCAAGATTGGGCAATGGCTGCGCCGGGAAGCGTTCGCGGCGGCTGCCGGTGTCCAGGTCATCCTGACTGGCGACCACCCGCGGCCAGCTTTTCAGGCGGGCGAAGCAGTCTTCGACCGGCAGGAACAGTTCGGCGGGCGGCAATAAAGGACGGGAGGGGTCAACCCGGCGTTCTTCGTAGCGGTTGCGCACGTCGGACCAGAAGTTCTCGGCGGCCTGTTCGATGCCGGGCAACGAGAACACCTGGGTGTCGCCGGGCAGGTAATCGAACAGGGTGGAGGTTTCGTCGAAGAACAGCGGCAGGTAGTACTCGATACCTGCTGGCGTAATCCCGCTGCTCAAATCCTGAAAGATCGGGCAGCGTCGAAAGTCGACGTCGAACCGTTCGCGGAACCGTGCCTTGAAGCGTGTCACGGCATCCTTCTGCAGGGGGAATTCCCGTGCGGGAAGCAAGCGAACCGAATCGACTTTGTCGATGGAGCGCTGATTCTCCGGGTCGAAGGTGCGCAGGGTTTCGATTTCGTCGTCGAACAGGTCGATCCGGTAAGGCAGCTTGCTGCCCATGGGGAACAGATCGATCAAAGCGCCGCGTACGGCGAACTCGCCGTGCTCGTACACCGTGTCGACACAGCGATAACCGCTGGCCTCCAGGCGGGTGCGCATCTGCTCTACATCCAGTTTTTGGCCGATGTCCAGCACCAGGCTGCTGCCGAGCAGAAACTTGGTCGGTGCCAGGCGGTGTAGGGCCGTGGTGATCGGCACTACCAAAACGCCATGATCCAGCTCGGGCAACCGGTACAGGCTGGCGATGCGCTGGGAAATGATGTCCTGATGCGGCGAAAACAGGTCGTAGGGCAGGGTTTCCCAGTCCGGGAAATGCAAGACGGGCAGCTCGGGTGCAAAGAACCTCAACTCCTGCTCAAGGCGTTCGGCGCTTTGGCTGTCGGCGGTCAGGAGCAGGGTGAAGCGCTTGGCGGCGCTGGCGGCCTCGGCAATGGCGAGGCTCAGGGCGGCACCGGGCAGGTTGCCCCAGTGCTGTTTGCCTGCCGTAGCAGGAAGTTTGGGTAGTCGCAGGACGGGCACGGAAGGTTGAGCTCCAAGCGTTGCGGCAAAGAGGCCGATTGTAACGGGCCTAGGGGTTGGCTGTCAGTCGCCGTCTTTAATGGCGCGCCAAATCCTTCGGGGAAACGGTAAAACGCAGTCCGTCCCCCCTTGGCAAGCCCTTAGAAGGCGAGGGAAAACGGTGCATAGTGTTTTTTTTCACCTGTAAATATTGGGGCTTAATCGTTTCAGTCAGCCCGCATGACAGGCGCACATTGCCCATGGCCAGAGGCGGCGGCATAATGTAGCCCCTTTTTTCAGCCCCTACATGTGGAAGGTTCCCGTGACTCAGAAGCCCGACCAGTGTCTTGGTGAATGGATCGACCGTGAAGCACTCGCAGAAGCGATGATTCCGCTGATTGGTCAGCTTTACCGCAATAACAACGTGGTGAGCTCGATCTATGGCCGCAGCCTGATCAACCGTTCAGTCATTGCGATTCTCAAAGCTCACCGCTTTGCGCGTCATCGTCAGTCCGATGACATCGAATTGTCCGTGCACGAAACTTTCCCGCTGCTCAAAGCGATGAGCGAACTCAAGCTGGGTGCTGCTTCGGTAGACCTGGGCAAGCTGGCCGTCAAGTTCAAGACCGAAGGCAATGGCCGTACCGCCGAGCAGTTCGTGCGTGAAGAACTGGCCGACGTTGTGGGTCAGCAAAACGCTGACGCCCGTAAAGGCACCGACGTTGTGCTGTACGGTTTTGGTCGTATCGGCCGCCTGCTGGCGCGCATCCTGATCGAAAAAACCGGCGGCGGCGACGGCCTGCGCTTGCGTGCGATCGTAGTGCGCAAAGGCGCCGATAACGATCTGGTCAAGCGTGCCAGTCTGTTGCGTCGTGACTCCGTGCATGGCCCGTTTGACGGCACCATCGTGGTTGACGAAGAAAACAACACCATCACCGCCAACGGCAACCTGATTCAGGTGATCTACGCGAAGAATCCGACCGAGGTGGACTACACCCAGTACGGCATTCAAAACGCATTGCTGGTGGACAACACCGGTGTATGGCGTGACGCCGACGGTCTCGGCCAGCACCTGGCGTGCCCTGGCGTTGATCGTGTGGTTCTGACCGCGCCTGGCAAAGGCAAACTCAAGAACATCGTTCACGGTATCAACCACGGTGAGATCACCGCTGACGACAAAATCATCTCGGCTGCTTCCTGCACCACCAACGCCATCGTGCCGGTGCTCAAAGCCGTCAATGACAAGTTCGGCATTGTGAACGGTCACGTTGAAACGGTTCACTCGTACACCAACGACCAGAACCTGATCGACAACTTCCACAAAGGCGATCGCCGTGGCCGTTCGGCTGCGCTGAACATGGTTATCACCGAGACCGGCGCTGCTACTGCTGCGGCCAAGGCGCTGCCTGAGCTGGCTGGCAAGCTGACCGGTAACGCGATCCGTGTGCCTACGCCTAACGTGTCGATGGCCATCCTCAACCTGAACCTTGAGAAGCCGGCTACCCGTGAAGAAATGAACGAGTACCTGCGTCACATGGCGCTGCACTCCGAACTGCACAAGCAGATCGACTTTGTCAGCTCGCAGGAAGTGGTTTCCACTGACTTCGTTGGCTCGCGTCATGCGGGTGTGGTTGATGCGGAAGCAACAATCTGCAACGACAACCGCGTTGTGCTGTACGTGTGGTACGACAACGAGTTCGGTTACAGCTGCCAGGTGGTTCGCGTGATGGAAGACATGGCCGGGGTTAACCCGCCAGCGTTCCCGCGCTAAGCGACTGCCGCACTTGAAAACGCCCCGACTGGTTCGGGGCGTTTTTGTAGGTGTGTTATGGCGTCAGTACAGCGATATCACGCGTGACTGGTCACGGCCGATTTGGCTGTACGCCGTTCATGTGTGTTGCCACGGAACAGCACCACGGTGGCAATCAGTCCCAGCACGGCGGCGCCGGTCAGCCACAGACCAGGGGCCGCCTTGTTGTCCAGTACGTGGATCAAGTAGGTGCACGCCGCCGGGGTAAAGCCACCGAACGTTGCGGTCGCCAGGCTATACGCCAGCGAGAAGCCCGTGGTCCGCACCTCGACCGGCATGATTTCGGTGAGCGCCACCACCATCGCGCCGTTGTACGAGCTGTACAGGAAGGACAGCCACAGTTCGACGATCAGCAAGTGGCTGAAGCTCGGGTTGGCCACCAGCCAGGACAACGCCGGGTAGGCGGTCAGGATCGCAAGAATGGTCGCGCCCAGCAGCAAGGGTTTGCGGCCGACCTTGTCAGACAGTGAGCCCATCACCGGTAACCAAAAGAAATTGGAGGCGCCGATGCAGACCGTCACCAGCAGTGCATCAAAATCCGACAGGTTCAGTTCAGCTTTACCGAAGGTCGGGGTGTAGGCCGTGATCAGGTAAAACGACACGGTGGTCATGACCACCAGCGCCATGCCGCCCAGGACGAGTCCAAAGTTCTGACTGATCGAACGAATGATTTCCCGCAGGGTAGGGCGATGTTCGCGCGCTTCAAACTCGGGTGTTTCTTCCATTGAGCGGCGAATGACGAAAATCACCGGGACAATCATGCAGCCCAGCAAAAACGGAATGCGCCAGCCCCACTCACCCATGTCCTGTGGGCTGAGCCAGTGATTCAAGCAGACGCCGAGCAGCCCGGCAAAGACCACCGCGGCCTGCTGGCTTGCGGACTGCCAGCTGACAAAAAAGCCTTTGCGGCCCGGCGTGGCGATTTCTGACAAGTAAACCGAGACGCCACCCAGCTCCACACCGGCGGAGAACCCTTGCAACAAACGCCCCAGTAGCACCAGCAGCGGCGCCGCCACGCCCAGCGTGGCATAACCCGGCACACAGGCAATCAGCACAGTGCCCATGGCCATCAGGGCGAGGGTGATGATCAGCCCTTTGCGTCGGCCATGGCGGTCAATGTAGGCGCCCAGGAAGATTGCACCCAGCGGGCGCATCAAGAAGCCGGCACCGAACGTGGCCAGCGCGAGCATCAGGGAAGCGAAGGCGTTATTGCTTGGAAAGAAGGTGTTGGCGATGGCTGTGGCGTAAAAGCCGAAGACCATGAAGTCGAACATTTCGAGGAAGTTACCGCTGACAACGCGAAAAATCGCCTTGCCTTTACCTGCGCTGGAGGCCATCAGAAATCACCCGCTGTTATCTGTTTTATGCGTATCCATGTTTTTAGTCGTCCACACTGCCTGGTCCGGGCCTGCGCCAGTCAGACAAACAGTTTTGTAACCATATGTGTATCAAGATGTGTAGGCAACTAATGAAGTGACTACCGAGTGCTCAGGGTGTTTGCGCCAAGAGGGTTTGACGCAGTGGCTCGGGCAAGCCTTCGGGCGCGAGCCAAATGCCCAGGTACGCTTTGGCGAGCGCTTTGTCAGTGCTGGTAAAGATGACCTGACCATTGCGTTCCAGGTTCAGGCCGCGAGCGGGGTCGTAATCCAGGGCATAGCGGTCACCGCGCTGGATGTTGGCAAAACTGCCCTGTAGCTTTTTTAATCCCGCTTCGAGGGTCCTCAGCGTGGCAGGCGAGTGTTGACGCTTGAGGATGGTGGCAGAGGCGGTGGTGATGTCGCTGTGATCAAGGTCGCGCAGATAAAACAGCTCAAGGCGCAGGTCGCGCAACTGCTCAAAGGCGTCCCGGGGGCTGATGTTGGCAGGTGCAAACAGGGCCGCGGCGTAGACATCGGCCCACAGGTACGTCAGCACGATTTGACCTTTGCGCTGTAGGGTTTGAGAACCGTCTTTTAATTGAGTAGGAAAGTTCGCCTCCTTGATCGGTTTTGCCTCGTCGGCCAGGCAGGTAAGGCTGTTCATCAGCAACAGAGCGATCAACAAATGGCGCATAAGGGGCTCTCTGAAGGGGTGAGTGGGCGCGGCGGCTCTGGGCCGGGATCAAGGTTGAGACGGCTGCGGATTCTACATCCCGCGCAACCCGTCACTGCCTCTTGAAGAGAGTTAAGGTCAGTTCTGGATGTAGTGAACACAAAATTAGCCTACGACGAGACCAAGGGTTAATGTTCGCCGCGTTCAGGCTTCTATAGACTGTGCCCCACGTTTTGATCCTTCATGGCGCCGGCCGCGTCATGATTTAGCCGCAGGCGCCTGAAAATGCGCCGCGGCCCGTTCTGAGGAGTACGCATGGCTGTCTACAACTACGACGTAGTGGTACTGGGTTCCGGCCCGGCAGGAGAAGGTGCGGCAATGAACGCCGCAAAAGCAGGGCGCAAGGTGGCGATGGTCGACAGCCGGCGTCAGGTCGGCGGTAACTGCACGCACTTGGGCACCATCCCGTCCAAGGCTCTGCGTCACTCGGTCCGGCAGATCATGCAGTTCAACACCAACCCGATGTTTCGGGCCATCGGTGAACCCCGCTGGTTTTCTTTCCCGGATGTGCTCAAAAGCGCCGAGAAAGTGATTTCCAAGCAAGTGACCTCGCGCACCGGTTACTACGCCCGCAACCGTGTTGACCTGTTCTTCGGCACCGGCAGTTTTACCGACGAGCAAACCATCGAAGTGGTCTGCGCCAACGGCGTGGTCGAAACGCTGATGGCCAAGCAGATCATCATTGCTACCGGTTCGCGCCCGTACCGCCCGGCCGATATCGATTTCACCCACTCGCGCATCTACGACAGCGACACCATCCTCAGCCTGGGCCACACCCCGCGTAAGCTGATCGTCTACGGCGCGGGTGTAATCGGTTGCGAATACGCATCGATTTTCAGTGGTCTGGGCGTGCTGGTTGAGCTGGTGGACAACCGCGAGCAACTGCTGAGCTTCCTCGACTCCGAAATCTCGCAGGCGCTGAGCTACCACTTCAGCAACAACAACATCACCGTGCGCCACAACGAAGAGTACGAGCGTGTTGAAGGCGTCGAAAATGGCGTGATCTTGCACCTCAAGTCCGGCAAGAAGATCAAGGCCGATGCCTTGCTCTGGTGCAACGGCCGTACCGGCAACACTGACCAGCTGGGGCTGGAGAACATTGGCATCAAGCCCAATGGTCGCGGCCAGATCAGCGTGGACGAAAACTACCGCACAGTGGTGCCTAACATCTACGCCGCTGGCGACGTGATTGGCTGGCCAAGCCTGGCCAGTGCAGCGCACGACCAGGGTCGCTCGGCTGCCGGCAGCATCGTGGACAACGGCAGCTGGCGTTTCGTGAATGACGTGCCGACCGGCATTTACACCATTCCGGAGATCAGCTCGATCGGCAAGAACGAGCAAGAACTGACCCAGGCTAAAGTGCCTTACGAAGTGGGCAAGGCGTTCTTCAAGGGCATGGCGCGTGCCCAGATTGCCGGCGAGCCGCAAGGCATGCTGAAAATCCTGTTTCACCGTGAAACCCTGCAAGTACTGGGCGTACATTGCTTCGGCTATCAGGCCTCGGAGATCGTGCACATCGGTCAGGCGATCATGAACCAGCCGGGTGAGCTCAATACCCTGAAGTATTTCGTCAACACCACGTTTAACTACCCGACCATGGCGGAAGCCTATCGGGTAGCGGCTTACGACGGCCTTAACCGGCTTTTTTAAGCGGCTCCGGCCGGTGGCCTGAGCCGGCCGGGGAGACCGATTTCAGCTATTCCCGAGGGTGGCAGTGGCCAAACCGGGAAAGTCTGTAATCAGGCTATCTACGCCGAAATCAGCGAGTCTGCGCATCAGTGCAGGCTCGTTGACTGTCCATACCGACACATGCAAACCCTGACGCTGGGCTTTTTCCAGGCGCTCCGGGGTGCAGAGTGTCCAGTTCAATGCCAGCAGCTCGCAGCCATAGCTTTGCGCGACCTTCAGCGGGTCGAGCCAGGCGTATTCGGCAACCAGTCCGCGGGACAGATCCGGTGTCAGTTCGATAGCTGCCTTAAGCACTTCACGGGAACTTGAGGTCACGGTGACCTTGTCCATCAGGCCGTGGCGCTGGGCCATTTCGCGAATCGCCAGCACGGTGGTCGCTGCCCGCGTACGGGACGCGCTTTTGACTTCCAGCTGCCAATGCTCGAAGTCGCACTTTTCAAACAATTCTTCGAGTCGTGGAATCGGACACGGATGCACCCAGCCCGGGCCGCCCTTGCGTGCGTCATAGGTCGCGAGATCGGCTGCGGTGTGTTCGATCACCTTGCCGCGTCGGTCGGTGGTGCGCTTGAGCGTCGGATCGTGAATCACCATCAGCTCACCGTCCTTGGACAGGTGCAGGTCGAGTTCGCAGCGGCGCACGCCGTGCTTGAGGCATTGCTCGAAGCTGGCGAGGGTGTTTTCGGGTGCTTCGCCTTTGGCGCCGCGATGGCCATAAATCAGGGTCACAATTGCTCCTTAATACACAATTCACAGCGCCGGGACGCGCTTACTCTTCTTCGGCTGCTTCGTTTTGTTCACGGGCCAGACGGCGTGCCTGGGCCTGTTTTTGCAAGATGTAACGGGCCAGCAACTGACGCTGTGCGTCGGTGATAGCTTCAAACTCGGTGCCAATCTCGAACTGGCCGTTGCGTGGGGTGCAATGGGTGACCTTGGCGCGCAACAGAAGCCCCAGCGCTTGCGGCATCAGCACCAGTTTGATCGAGAGGTGGGTGCCCGGCGAATAGGCGTTTGCATGCTCGAATTCAATGCCGCCTTCGGACAGCTTGACCGGTTGCAGCTCGCCAATCTTGCCCAGTACGGTTTGTGCGACCACTTGGCTGAGCAGGTCGACCCGTTTGTTCAGGGTTTTGAGGTAGCTGGAGAGGGTGCGGTCGCGTTCGCTGATCTGGCGCAGCAGGTGCTGCGACTCGAATTCGCTCAGGTGTAACTCACTGAGTAAATTGAATAAAGGCGAAGCATCCTGCAACACTTCAGTGCTCGCGGCTTGAGGTGCCGACAGCGGGGTTATTTCCAGTGCGATCACATCATCGATACGGTAGTATTCGCGGCGATCTGCTTCATCTAATGTCGACATGGCGAACCCATGGTGGCGGCTGTGGTCTGAGTGTAAAGCTGCTTATCAGGCCCCGCCACAAGGACGTCTTCTTTTCCCTCGAACAAGCCCCGACATGTTCAGACCTCTCTTCGTATTTATCGGCACGCGTTATACCCGTGCAAAGCGTCGCAATCATTTTGTGTCGTTCATTTCTCTGACTTCAATGATCGGACTCGCCCTCGGCGTGGTCGTGATGATTGTGGTGTTGTCGGTGATGAACGGCTTCGATCATGAGATGCGCACCCGTGTGCTGGGCATGGTGCCCCACGCGACCATCGTCGGCGACCAGCCGATCAGTGACTGGCAAATGCTGGCCGCCCAGGTCAGGCAGAACCCGAAGGTGGAGGCGGTGGCGCCGTACACCCAGATGCAGGGCCTGCTGACCCATGACGGCAACGTGCAAAAAGTCCTGCTCAATGCCATCGACCCCGCGCAAGAGCGCAAGGTGTCGATCATTGACCGGTTCATGTTGCAAGGTCAGCTCGATTCACTGACGCCCGGCGGCTTCGGCATCATCATTGGCGACAAGGCGGCGAAAAAGCTCGGCGTGGCCGTTGGCGACAAGCTGACGTTCGTGGCCCCGGAAGTCACGGTGACCCCGGCGGGCATGTTTCCGCGCATGAAACGCTTCACGGTGCAGGGCATTTTCCATGTCGGCGCCGGTGAAATCGATGGCTATCTGGGCATTACCCATTTGCAGGACCTGGCGCGTTTGCAGCGCTGGAAGCCCGATCAGGTCCAGGGGTTGCGCCTGAAGTTCGACGACCTGTTCCAGGCGCCTCGCACAGCGTGGGAAATCGCCCAAAAGCTGGGGGATGACCGTTATTACGCCCGTGACTGGACCCGCACCCACGGCAACCTGTATCAGGCCATCCGCATGGAGAAAGCCATGATCGGCCTGCTCCTGTTGCTGATCGTGGCCGTGGCGGCCTTCAACATCATTTCCACGCTGGTCATGGTGGTGAACGACAAGAAGGGCGATATCGCGATCCTGCGGACGCTGGGCGCCACGCCGGGCACGATCATGGCCATTTTCATGGTGCAGGGCACCGTGATCGGCGTGGTCGGCACTGCCATTGGTGCGGTGCTGGGCATGCTGGCGGCCTTGAATGTCAGCGCGGCGATCTCGGCCCTTGAAGGGCTGATCGGCCATAAGTTTCTCAACGCCGACGTGTACTTCATCGACTACCTGCCGTCGCAATTGCAGACGCAGGACGTGTTGATGGTCTGTGGCGCGGCATTGGTTCTGAGTTTCCTCGCGACCTTGTACCCGGCCTGGCGTGCTGCGCGCACCCAGCCTGCGCAGGCGCTTCGTTATGAGTGAGTTGGGCATGAAAGAACAAGCAGTGTTGAGTTGCCGCGACCTGGGCAAGTCCTACGAGGAAGGCCCGGAGTCAGTGGTGGTGTTGTCGGGCCTGCAACTGGAGTTGCACCCGGGTGAGCGTGTGGCCATCGTCGGCACCTCGGGCTCGGGCAAAAGTACCTTGCTTAATTTGCTCGGTGGCCTCGACACGCCGACTACCGGCAGTGTGTGGCTGGCGGGTGAAGAGCTGTCGGCGCTGGGCGAGAAGGCCCGTGGCCAGTTGCGTAACCGTTCACTGGGTTTCGTGTACCAGTTTCACCACTTGCTGCCCGAGTTCACGGCGCTGGAAAACGTGTGCATGCCGCTGTTGATCGGCAAGACATCGATTCCCGCAGCGCGGGAGCGGGCCACGGCACTGTTGACCCGTGTCGGCCTGAGCCACCGTCTGGAGCACAAGCCGGCCGAGTTGTCCGGTGGCGAGCGCCAGCGCGTGGCCATCGCCCGCGCGTTGGTGAACAAGCCCGGGCTGGTGATGCTCGATGAGCCTACCGGCAACCTTGACGCTCATACCGCGCAAGGCATTCAGGACCTGATGCTCGAACTCAGCACCTCGATGCGTACCGCGTTCCTGGTGGTGACGCATGACATGAACCTGGCCCGCCAGATGGATCGCGTGTTGCACCTTCAAGAAGGTCGCCTGACCACGATTTGATCGGCCAAAACCCGGCACCCTGACCGGTGCCGGGTCTTTTATTTTTTTACGGTGCCCGCGAATGTTCAGACCGTTATCGATTTTTATCGGCACGCGCTATACCCGCGCCAAGCGCCGCAATCGTTTTGTTTCGTTCATCTCCATGACCTCGATGATCGGCCTCGCCCTGGGCGTATTGGCCATGATTGTGGTGCTCTCGGTGATGAACGGTTTTCAGCGTGAAATGAGTAACCGCATCCTTGGCATGGTGCCCCATGCCACGGTCGTGGGCGTAAAGCCCATCGATGACTGGCGTCCGGTGGCTGAAGCCGCCATGAAAAACCCCGAGGTCACGGCCGCAGTGCCGTTCACCGAGATGGAAGGGATGCTCTCCTATAAGGGGTCGATGCAGCCGATTCAGATCAGCGGCGTTGATCCGGCACTCGAAGGCCAGGTGTCCATCGTGACCCGGCACATCGTGCAGGGGCGCATGGAAGACCTCAAGCCCGGCGAATTTGGCGTGGTATTGGGTGATATCACGGCGCGGCGTTTCCGGTTGGGCGTCGGCGACAAGATCACCTTGATCGTGCCCGAAGCCAGCACCGCGCCGGGTGGCATCACCCCGCGTCTGCAACGCTTGAACGTGGTCGGGATCTTCAAAGTGGGGGCCGAACTGGATGGTTCCATGGGCCTGATCCACGTTGAGGATGCAGCAACCATGCAGCGCTGGGCGCCGAATCAGGTCCAAAGCGTGCGTCTGGCCGTCAAGGACCTGTATGCCGCGCCTAAGGTCTCGGCCGAGGTGGTCGCCGGGTTGGGTGATGCCTACCGCGCTGACGACTGGACGCACACCCAGGGCAGCCTGTTCAGTGCCATGAAAATGGAAAAAACCATGATTGGTCTGCTGCTGCTGATGATCGTGGCCGTGGCGGCATTCAACATCATCGCCACCTTGATCATGGTGGTGAACGACAAGGGGGCTGACATCGCGATCTTGCGCACCATCGGCGCCACGCCGCGTCAAATCATGGCCATATTCATGGTGCAGGGCACGGTGATCGGGATTGTCGGCACCTTGATCGGTGGCGTGCTGGGCGTGATTGCCGCGTTGAATGTCAGCGCGCTAGTGGGCTGGATGGAACGGGTGTCCGGGCAACACATCTTCAGTTCAGACGTCTACTTCGTCAGCAACCTGCCGTCCGAGTTACAAGGCGGTGACGTGCTGCTGATTTGCACGGCGGGTTTTGTGCTGAGCTTCCTGGCAACGCTGTACCCGGCGTACCGCGCGGCGAAAATCCAGCCGGCTCACGCATTGCGTTACTCCTGATCCCTCGCATGTGCGCACAGGCTGCAGGCTTGATGATCGACGGCATGCAGCCTGCGCCAGTGCCTACAGCGACTGCGCCCTTGTAGGCAGTTCAATCACAAACCGCGTCATCCCGGCCTGTGACTCACAGGTGATCTGCCCGCCATGGGCGCGAATAATCGATTGGGTGATTGCCAGCCCCAAACCTGCGTGTTCACTGCTGCCTTCCCGGCGTGCCGGGTCCGCCCGGTAAAAGCGGTCGAACAGGCGCGGCAGTAACGCTGCGGGGATGCCAGGCCCGCTGTTTTCCACGGTGATACGCAAGCGGTCTGCCGTGGGCACCATGCACACCTTGATCTCGCCACCGGCGGGCGTGTAGCGCAAGGCGTTATCCAGTAGGTTGGAAAGGGCGCGGCGCAGCATGCTGCGGTCGCCCGCCAATTGGCCGCTGCCTTCATGGGTCAATTGAATCTGCGACTCTTCTGCGAGCAGCGCATAAAACTCCAGCAGGGCCTCCACCTCGTGTGCCAGGTCCAGCGGCTCGCGTCTGGGTGTCAGCAGGCCGTGGTCGGCCTTGGCCAGGTACAGCATGTCGTTAACCAGCTGTGCCATCCATTGCAGTTCTTCGAGGTTGCTGTGCAGGGCCTCGCGGTACGCATCAATGTCCCGTGGCCGGGTCAGCGTTACCTGAGTGTGGGTCAGTACGTTGGAGAGCGGGGTGCGCAGCTCATGGGCGATGTCGGCGGAGAACGCTGAAAGGCGCTGAAATGACGCGTCAAGCCGCTCCAGCATGGCGTTGAAGGCGTGCGCCAAGTCCGCAAGCTCCGTAGGCATTTGCGCTTCAGGTAAGCGCGCAGTGAGCGAATCGGCAGAGACACTGGCCGCAATCGCGCTCATGCGGCGTAACGGGCGCAAGCCACTGCGCGCCGCCCACGCCCCCAAAATGGCGGTGGCCAACGCCGAGAGGCCGACGGTCATCCAGATCAAGCGTTGCATGCGCTGCAAGAAATGCTGGTGATGGGTGATGTCCAGGAGCAAGGTCAAGCGGGGTGCATCCGGCGTTTCGGGCTGGGGATTGAGCACGCGATATTCGGTGCCCTTTATTTGCAGGCTGCCCAAGCCGGGGGTGGTGGGCAAATCGTTGGGCAGGCTGGTTGAGCTGTCAAACCACGGGTGACCGTCGGGGCCGCGCACGCGAATGCTCAGATCGGGCTGATGACTCAAATCTTGCAGCAACACCGGCAGGCGCCGGGAGAACTGGTCGAGGGTGCTTACGCCGTTCAGCGTGCTGCGCAACCCTGCCAGCCGGGCTTCCATCAGTTGCTGGTCCAGTTCGACGAAATGCACTTCGCTGGCGCGTCCGAACAGCACCCCGGCGAACAGCGATACCACTGCCGTACACCCCGCAAACAGCAACGCCAGACGACTGCTCAGCGACAGGCGACGCATCACGGCGTGCGCTCTTCAAGCACGTAGCCCATGCCGCGTACGGTGTGGATCAGCTTTTGGTCGTGGCTGTCATCGATTTTCAGGCGCAGGCGGCGGATGGCGACTTCGATGACATTGGTATCGCTGTCGAAATTCATGTCCCACACCTGAGAGGCAATCAGCGATTTGGGCAGCACTTCCCCCTGACGCCTGAGCAGCAACTCCAGCAACGAGAATTCTTTGGCGGTCAGGTCGATGCGCTGGCCATTGCGTTCTACGCGGCGGCGGATCAGGTCCAGGCGCAGGTCGGCCAGTTGCAGGCTGGTTTCCTGGGTGGTACTGCTGCCGCGCCGCAACAGGCTGCGCACGCGCGCCAGCAGCTCGGAGAAGGCAAAGGGCTTGACCAAGTAATCGTCGGCCCCCAGCTCCAGGCCGTGAACACGGTCTTCAACGGCATCGCGGGCAGTGAGAAACAGCACCGGCATGTCCAGCCCGGCGCTGCGCACCGCTTGCAGGATTTGCCAGCCATCGCGACCGGGGAGCATCACATCGAGGATTAACAGCGCATAGTCGCCGGTCAGGGCGAGGTGCTGGCCAGTGATGCCGTCAGCAGCCAGTTCGGTGATGAAACCCGCTTCGCTCAGGCCCTGTCGCAGGTATTGCCCGGTTTTGGGCTGGTCTTCAACAATCAGCAGTTTCATGGGCGACCTATCAAAAAAATACCTCAGCCTTATACAGCGGCGCGTGTGGTGAAGGGTAATCCTGACAAAGTTGTAATCTTTCGGTCAGTTGACTGCCAGTACCGAGGTTTAAAGTCAGGGAATGTTCGAATAGTAGCCTTCTGGAGTACCTATGACCCTACGTAATCGTTTGGCCTTTGCGGCGTGTGTGTTGGCATTCAGTGTGTCGGCCGTTGCCTCGCCGGGCAGTCATGCGGATATTGGCCAGCCAGCAGCGGCTGCCAGCGCTACGCGCACGGTCAACATCGAAATGACCGATCTGGCGTTCTCGCCCAAGACCCTTGAGGTGAAAGCCGGTGAAACCGTGCGCTTTGTGCTGATCAACAAGGGCCAACTGCTGCATGAGTTCAACCTGGGCGATGCCGCGATGCACGCCGAACATCAGAAAGAAATGCTCAAGATGCAGCAAAGCGGGGCGATGACCACCACAGGCATGCACCACGCCGGCATGGACCATGGTGCGATGGGGCAGGGTTCTCTGCCCATGACCGGGATGGCCCACGATGACCCCAACAGCGTGCTGGTCGAACCGGGCAAAACCGCTGAGCTGACCTGGACGTTCAGCGGTACTCGCGACCTCGAATTTGCCTGCAATGTGCCCGGCCACTACCAGGCAGGCATGGTCGGGACGCTCAAAGTAGCGCCTTAAATCGTGAAGTTCGTCTGCGGGCGCTGAAAGCCGGGCGTAAACCCGATAGAATTGCGGGGTTTTTCTAGCCAGGTTTTTTGTCATGCATCCCGCAGCCGAACATTCGCCGCTGGGCAAGTCCAGTGAATACATCAGCACCTACACCCCGTCCTTGCTGTTCCCCATCCCGCGTGCCGCGAAATGGGCAGAGTTGGGTCTGAGCGCCGAGACGCTGCCCTATGTCGGGGTGGATTTTTGGACCTGCTTTGAACTGTCGTGGCTGTTGCCGTCGGGTAAACCGGTCGTTGCCATCGGCGAGTTTTGTTTCGCTGCCGATTCGCCCAACATCGTGGAGTCCAAGTCGTTCAAGTTGTACTTGAACTCCCTGAACCAGACCGTATTCCCGGATACATCAAGCCTGCTTGAGACCCTGACATCTGACTTGTCAGAAGCATCGGGCAAGCCTGTCATCGTTCGCGTACGGACGCTGGATGAAGTGCAAGCTGATGGCGTAGGTGTTTTGCCGGGTGTGTGCATTGACGGTCTGGACATCACGGTCAGCGACTATGCGCAGCCTCGTCCGGAGCTTTTGAAGTGCGATGCTTCGCACGTGGTTGAAGAAAGCGTTTACAGCCATTTGCTCAAATCCAACTGCCCAGTGACCAGTCAACCCGATTGGGGCACGGTGGTGGTGCAATACCGCGGCGCGGCGCTGGATCACGCCAGTCTGTTGGCGTATCTGGTGAGCTTCCGGCAGCACTCTGATTTTCACGAGCAGTGCGTCGAGCGGATTTTTCTCGACCTGCAACGCCTGCTCAAGCCCGAGGCCTTGACCGTGTATGCGCGCTATGTGCGTCGCGGCGGGCTGGACATCAATCCGTACCGTTCCACTGAAACGGCCGAGTTCAAAAACCTGCGACTGGTGCGTCAGTAACCGTATTGACTTGCAGGCGCGGGGGACGCGCCTGCAAGTGTGCGGCATCAGGCGTTGTTCAGCGCCTTGGCCTGTTCCAGCACGGCTTCAACGTGACCGGGCACTTTGACCCCGCGCCATTCGTGACGCAACACACCATCCTTGTCGATCAGGAAGGTGCTGCGGTCCACGCCAAGGTATTCCTTGCCATACAGCTTTTTCAGCTTAATCACATCAAACAACTGGCACAGGGCTTCGTCCTTGTCGCTCAGCAGTTCGAACGGGAAGCCTTGCTTGGCCTTGAAGTTTTCGTGTGATTTGAGGCTGTCACGTGAAACGCCAAAGATTTCCGTGCTAGCCGCCTGGAAGTCCGCGTAGTGATCGCGAAACCCTTGACCTTCAGTGGTGCAGCCCGGCGTGCTGTCCTTGGGGTAGAAGTAAATCACCAGCTGCTTGCCTTTAAGGTCGGACAGCTTGACGGTTTTCTCGCTGGTGGCAGCGATCTGGAAATCGCTGACGGGTTGATCGATTGCTACAGCCATGGGGCGCTCCTTACATCGGGTTTTGTGGACGCCAAGGTTCAATCAGCGCATCGAGGTTCAGGGCGTCGGCAAAATCAAGGAACTGGTCACGCAGCCAGCTGATTTGTACGCCTGCCGGCAAGGTCACGGTAAACGTGGCGTTGAGCATGGTGCCGCCGGTTTGCGGAGCCTGATAGGTGTCGCAGGTCAGGTTTTCGAGTTCGACGTTGTGGTCGATGAAAAACTGGCACAGCTCATTGATGATGTCCGGACGATACGCCGAACTGACATACGCCACGTAAGGCAAGGCTTGCGGACGGGTTTCGAGGGCCGCACTGCGGATCACGTTGACAGTGAATGCGTGTTTTTTGGCCAGTGATGGCAAACCGGCCTCAAGGCGCGCCAGCGCATCCCAGCTGCCAGTGACTTCCAGTACCAGTGCGCTGCACTCGCCGTGGCGCGTCAGGCGTGAGGTCACGACCGCGCAGCGGTTCTCATGGCTGGCACGGCACAGGACGTTGGTCAGCTCCATTGGGTTGGCGCCAAGGGCACTGATGACAAGGAATTGTTCGCGAACTGTGGGGGTGGACATTCAGCCTTCCTAAAACGATGAGTGGTCGGTACGGACGGTGCACGGGTTGCCCGTGGCGCACTTTATGGCGCGAAACCCTCGCACGCAGCGGCCATCACACAAGGTTGGCGAAGGGTGCGAACCCGGCACGGCGGCGTTTGGGTGGGGCTTTGGGCGCAATATAAAGAGCCATAAAACAGGCCCGCGTGCACATCAGTACCAATCAAAGGCTGAAGGGTAGCGAAAAGCAGCGCGAAGGGGAATGCTCATCGGGCGCGCTGTTGCTTGTGCAAGGGTCAAGGCGCCAGTACCATTACGGCTCTCTTTTTCCGGCAGGAGCGGTTGCATGATTGCGGGCAGTATGGTGGCACTGGTCACACCTATGGATGCACAAGGTCGCCTGGACTGGGACGCTCTGAGCAAACTGGTGGACTTTCACCTGCAAGAGGGCACCAACGCCATTGTTGCCGTTGGCACTACAGGTGAATCGGCAACGCTGGATGTGAACGAGCACATCGAAGTGATTCGTCACGTTGTCAAACAAGTCGCAGGGCGTATCGCGGTTATCGCCGGCACGGGCGCCAACTCGACCCGTGAAGCGATCGAGCTGACTGCCAATGCCAAAAAGGCAGGTGCAGATGCTTGTCTGCTGGTCACGCCTTACTATAACAAGCCAACGCAAGAAGGCTTGTATCAGCACTTCAAGGCCATCGCTGAAGCGGTCGACATCCCGCAGATCCTCTACAACGTGCCGGGGCGTACGGCCTGCGACATGCTGCCTGCCACGGTGGTGCGCCTGTCGACGGTGCCAAACATCATCGGCATCAAGGAAGCCACCGGCGACCTGCAGCGGGCCAAAGACATCCTGGCCGGCGTGAGCGAAGACTTCCTGGTGTACTCCGGGGATGACGCCACAGCCGTTGAGCTGATGCTGCTGGGCGGCAAGGGCAATATTTCGGTGACGGCCAACGTTGCGCCGCGTGCCATGAGCGATCTGTGCGCTGCCGCGATCGCGGGCGATGCCGTCAAGGCGCGTGCCATTCACGAACAGTTGATGCCGCTCAATAAAACCCTGTTTATCGAATCCAACCCTATCCCCGTGAAGTGGGCGCTGCATGAGATGGGCATGATGCCGGATGGTATCCGTCTGCCGCTCACCTGGCTCAGCGAAGCCTGCCACGAACCGCTGCGTCAGGCCCTGCGCCAGTCCGGCGTATTGGTTTAATTGAGGAAGCACTACGCATGAAGCGATTGGCCGGACTTTCCGCACTAGCCGTGATTATTTCCAGCACCAGCGGTTGCGGTTGGCTGTGGGGTCCAGAGGGTTATTTCCGGGACCGTGGCAGCGACTATCTGGAGGCGCAACAAACGGCGCCAATGCAATTGCCGCCGGGTGTGCAGACTGACAAGCGCCTTGTGCCGCTGTTGCCGATCCCGAGCAACGTGCCGGATGACAACGTCAAGGGCGAATTTGAAGTGCCGCGTCCGCAGCCTTTGGTGGCGACCACCAGTGCGAGCGATTTCAGCCTGCAAAAAAGCGGCGACAGCCGCTGGTTGATGGCGCAGCGTTCTCCGTCTGAAGTCTGGCCGCTGGCCCTTCAGTTCTTTCAGGACAACGGCTTCCGTATTGACGAGCAGCGCCCGCAAACCGGTGAGTTCACCACTACGTGGCAGGGCGCCAGCGAATTGTCCTCTTCGATGGTCCGTCACCTGGGCAGCAGCGGTCTGGCCGCCGACAGCGAAACGCGCCTGCGAGTCCGTATCGAGCCAGGCGTGCAGCGCAATACCAGCGAAATCTACGTGGTCAGCGCCAACCGCCCTGCGGGCAGCACTGCCAACGTCGACTTCACCAACCGTTCGGTCAACGCCGGGCTGGATGCGGCACTGGTCAATGAAATGCTGGTCAGCATGAGCCGCAGCGCCGACAAGGGCGGTACGGTGTCGTTGCTCGCGGCCCGCGACTTTGACACGCCAACTCGCGTAACCTTGAACGAAGACGGCAGCGGCAACCCGGTGCTGACGCTCAACGAAGACCTCGATCGTGCGTGGTCCAGCGTGGGTCGTGCGCTGGAGCAGGGCGAATGGCGCGTTGAAGACATCAACCGCACGTTGGGCCTGTACTACATCAACCTCGCTGAAAAAGCCCAGAAAAAAGACGACAAGCCTGGCTTCTTCGCCGGTATGTTCGGCAGCAAGCCGGACAAGGAAGAAGTTGAAGCCCGTGCCGAGCGTTATCAGGTTCGCCTGAGCAAAGTGGGCGACGCGGTGCAAGTGACGGTCGAAGAGAACATCAACACCGTAGCGTCGCCAGAAGTGGCGCGCAAAGTGTTGGGCGTGATCCAGGACAACTTGGGCTGATTCTATGCGTTTTGCCGTTCTCGGCAGTGGTAGCCAAGGGAATGGCACGCTGATAGCCAGCGACAGCACTTATGTTTTGGTCGATTGCGGTTTCTCCCTGCGGGAAACCGAACGCCGTTTGGTTCGGTTGGGCATCAGTCCACACCAGCTGAGCGCGATTCTGGTAACCCACGAACATGCCGATCACGTGCATGGCGTGGGTTTACTGTCTCGGCGTTACAATTTGCCGGTCTATATGAGCCGTGGCACCCAGCGCGGGATGCGCAAACCCCTCGAGCCTGCCGGTTACGTGGCGGGTGGCGAGACATTACAGATTGGCGCGTTGAGCATCAGCGTCACACGGGTCGCCCATGATGCGCAGGAGCCCACGCAATACGTATTCAGTGACGGTCAGCGACGTTTTGGTCTGCTGACTGACCTGGGTTCCTATTGCGACGGTGTGCTGCACAGCTATCGCGATCTGGATGCGTTGATGATCGAGTCCAACCACTGTCGCGACATGCTTGCCCGTGGCCACTACCCGTACTTTCTCAAGCAGCGGGTGGGCGGTCAGGAAGGACATTTGAACAACCATCAGGCTGCAAACCTGGTGGCCGAGTTGGGCTGGAAAGACCTGCAACACCTGGTGCTGGCCCACCTGAGCAGCAAGAACAACCTGCCGCAGCTGGCCCGGCAATGTTTTGTCGACACCCTTGGGTGCGACCCGGACTGGCTGCAACTGGCCGATCAAGATTCAGGGCTAGACTGGCGCACAATCGCCTAGCCCACCTACTTAGCATGCGGAGCCCATCATGGAAAAACGTGAAGAACTCTATCGCGGTAAAGCGAAATCGGTTTACAAGACTGACGACGCCAACCGCTTGATCCTGCTGTTCCGCAACGACACCTCGGCGTTCGACGGCAAGCGCATCGAACAGCTCGATCGCAAAGGTATGGTGAACAACAAGTTCAACGCCTTCATCATGCAAAAACTCGAAGAAGCCGGCGTGCCGACCCAATTCGACAGGCTGCTGGGCGACAACGAATGCCTGGTGAAAAAACTCGACATGATCCCGGTTGAGTGTGTCGTGCGTAACTATGCGGCGGGCAGCCTGGTCAAGCGCCTGGGCGTAGAAGAGGGCATGAAGCTCAACCCTTACACCTTCGAACTGTTCCTCAAAGACGACGCCAAAGGCGACCCGTTCATCAACGAATCCCACGTGGTGGCGTTTGGCTGGGGCACGGCCGAGCAATTGGTACGCATGAAAGAGCTGTCGCTCAAAGTCAACGAGGTGCTGAGCAAGCTGTTCGACGACGCAGGCCTGATGCTGGTCGACTTCAAACTCGAATTCGGCGTCTTCCATGACGGCTCGATCGTACTGGGCGACGAATTCAGCCCGGACGGCTGCCGCCTGTGGGACAAGGCCACTGGCAAGAAGATGGACAAAGACCGCTTCCGTCAGGGTCTGGGCGACGTCATCGAAGCTTACGAAGAAGTGGCAAACCGCCTGGGCGTTCCGCTTTAAGCCGTAAAAACGCGCAAGCATCTGATAGCACGCAGTTTTTTTGAAAATAAGGTTTGCCTGAATCAAAAGTGCTGTTATGATGCGCGCCGTTGGAGAGATGCCAGAGTGGCCGAATGGGACGGATTCGAAATCCGTTGTACTGGCGACAGTACCTAGGGTTCGAATCCCTATCTCTCCGCCATTATTGAACAAGACTAAGCCCCTGAAATGGTTGAACATTTCAGGGGCTTTTTCGTTTTCGGGATGTGATGAAAGGCCATTCTCGACACCCGCTGATCCAGGGCCGAGTCGATCCGTTCGACGGTGCGCAACTTGGAGCGCGCTTTCGGTGCTTTCTATTCTCGAACCACTGGCGGCCTGCGCCGTACGGCTCTCCACGTCTTCGATGACGAGTGCAATCACTTCAGATAACCACAGCTCCGTCCAGCCGTTGAGTATGCTCCTGCGGGCATCGGGTATGCGCGCAGGATCTACTTTGTCTATTCCCTCGATCTCTTCCCGGCTAAATGGATCGGCCTGCTCAAGGGCGGCATCAGTACCCACATGACTGATGCTGCCCACAGGGGGCGGATCTGAGCGCCCTGTCTCCAAAAGCGTTGGCCCCGATGTGCCTGACAATCGTAAAAATGTCATTCACGGTCTTTTGGCCGCGCCCTTGTTTTAGTAGCGGGGCCGGGAACAGTCCAATGCCACGTGTGCTGATGTCTGCGATCCACGATTCGCCGAGTTTTTTCTCGACGTAAAGCGCTTTGCTTGTGCCTTGCTGGCCTTCCGTCCAATCGTTGAAGTCGGTTCTGCCCAGTAGCACAAGAGCCTGTGCGAAGGGGGGTGAATTTCTGGCGTTATGCCTACCCAAATGCCCCGGGTTTTTAGCTCTGTTCAAAGACTATTTTGAGGGCTAAGCACAGCCTGTTTTTAAACTAACCAGACTTTAAAAAGACGCGTTTCGGAAGTTTCCCATTTTTCGCAACTGCGCAAGAAGTTGCGCACTCAAATGTGGATAACTGTGTGGATACATGGCCGCGCTGCATATAAACCGTGGCCTGCAGACGAGTGCGCAAGAAGTTGCACAGTACTGCGCAACTTCTTGCGCACTTTTTAAAGGTTTTTGTTTAAAAAATAACCAGCAAAATTCCTTACTTCGCGTAACGCCTTGTTTTTAAATGACTTGATAAAAGCTGGCACGATCTTTGGTTACTCCATTCAGCACTTGAGTGGCATTTGCGCCTTTCAAGTCCTCATTTTTGAGCAAGGAGAGCATCAATGGCGACGCCAGCTTACATGTCCATCACCGGCACCAAACAGGGTCTGATTACAGCCGGTGCATTCACCGCGGATTCGGTGGGCAACACGTATCAGGAAGGTCATGAAGACCAGGTCATGGTTCAGGGTTTCAGCCACGAAGTGATCATCCCTCGCGACCCGCAATCAGGCCAACCGACCGGCCAGCGTGTTCACAAGCCGGTGAAGATCACCAAGGTGTTCGACAAGTCCTCGCCGCTGCTGCTGGCCGCACTGACCTCGGGCGAGCGCCTGACCGAAATCGAAATCCAGTGGTTCCGCACCTCGGCTGCCGGCACGCAAGAGCATTACTTCACCACCAAACTTGAAGACGCCATCATCGTCGACATCAAGGACTACATGCACAACTGCCAGGACCCGTCGAACTCGCACTTCACGCACCTGGAAGACGTGGAATTCACCTACCGAAAAATCACCTGGACCCACGAAGTGTCGGGCACTTCCGGTTCCGATGACTGGCGTACGCCGGTGGCTGGCTAAGGCTGGCTGAGTGTTTCTGCGCACGGGCGCCTTGTGGGTCAGTGCGCAGGTTTAACCCCGGAATGATGTGTTTTCGTCGCCTCTTTTTTGGCGACGCGCGCCTGCAGCACTGCATGAGGAGTCAGGATGTTTTCACCGGCGGATCAACCCCATTTCACGCTCACCCTTGCGGGTGCGGACGTTCAGGTCGTGGCCTTCAAGGGCCGCGAGGCCTTGAGCAGGCCGTTTGTTTTTGATCTGGAGCTGGTCAGCCTGCTGACGGGTGAGAGGCTTTCATGACCCCTGGAAATGCCGTTGCTCACACCCGTGCGCCCCAAGTTGCCATCGTTCCGCTCAATGAAGTTCAGATCGAAGATGTCGGGCGCGACGTTTCCGCCATTGATGCCTGGCTGCAAGACATCAGCGGCGGGGCGGTTACCCTTGAACGACTGCAACACGTTGCAGGCTTGGTTCCGGTCGTTGGCAATGTCATGGCGCTTGCTGATGCCATTGGCGACATTGTGAGTCTGATTAAAAACGGTGGCAGCGACCCGCTCGACTGGGTCAGTCTGGGCATCAATCTGGTGTGTGTTGCTCCTTTTCCCGGCACCACCGCGGCGCGCGTGAGCTTGCGCTCAATCTTGTCTTTGGCCCGTAGTGAGCTTGCCCATACCGGCAAGATAGTGCTCGGCGATGCATTGATTGAAGTCATGGTTGGGCACCTGAATGCAACGATTGTGGGCCGGCTTGAGCACTTTCTGACCATTGCCCAAAGCCAGCTACCGGATTTGCTGGAGCAGGCAGGGGGGGTGGGCGAAGAGCTTGTGTTGGACCTCGCCAAAGGAATGAGGGCGCTGGTAGACGGTGACATGGACGTGAAGGGGCGTCTTGCCAGCGCGCAGCAACACATCACGTCCATCAACACTGAGCAGCTCAAGCGCAACCCGTTTCACATCTTCACGAATGTCTATGGCGCTTTGCGGGATATTCAGGTCGCTGCGGGCACCAGCGTGGCCAACTCGGCGGCCAAACTTCTGATGCCTGCTCAGGCCAAAAAGCGGGTGTACGAGCAGACTGAGCATTTGATAGCGATGGCGCCCGAGCTGCGCGTCCAGCTCAGAAAACTTAACGATCCAGCCCTTAAGGGATCCATCGGATCGCTTTTGGTCGTGCTCAACAAAGCTGTTCAGTTATGGCGTTTGCGCAACCCGCACGCACTGAGCAGTAGCATCAAAACGGGGACGACGAGCAAAGCCCGCTACATACAGGGAAAAGGTGAGCTGGAAGTCCGGAAAAAAGAGGTGCCTGCCCAAAAGACGGCCAACCCAGGGAAAAATGGCCCATGCGTTGGGTCTTGTAACAGCATCCTTTTCTCTTTAGGGGCGGAAACGTTCAGCCACACGGATTTCAGCTTGCCCGGCCCGTTCCCGATTGACTGGACACGCACCTATTACTCGCGCCTGAGTGCCTACGACCAAGGCGCCCTGGGCGCGCGCTGGATCAACGAATTCACCACCCGCTTTGACCTCCATGACAAGGGGCTGGTGTTCCACGATTCTGACGGCCGTGAGCATAAATACGCACTCAAACCCGTCGGCCAGGCGCACTACGACGCCATCGAAAACCTGACGCTGGTTCGCGTCACGGAAAACACCCTGTTGCTGTGTCGTGGCTTCGAGCGCAGGGAAAGTTACGTTCGTCACGGCGACCGCTTCCTGCTCGCGCAAATCGAACTGCGCAACGGCGCAGGCATCATGCTGCACCACGAATACCGTCACGCTGACCAGCCGGTGTTGTCCGACCTCATCACCTACCAGGGCGACCTCGACAACGTCCATTTACATCTGGGCACGATGATGGACGAACACGGGCGCCTCACAGGCCTGTGGGAAATCAGCGACAGCGCGCCGGTGCGCCAACTGGCGGCCTACTACTACGATGCCCACGGCGACCTGATCAACGCCCAGGACGAAAACGGCGCAGCCTGGACGTACCAATACCAGCACCACCTGATCACCCGCTACACCGACCGCACGAATCGCGGCATGAACTTGCAATGGCAAGGCACCGGCCCCGACGCGAAAGCAGTCCGTGAATGGGCCGACGACGGCAGCTTCGACACGCGCCTGGAGTGGGACGACAACATCCGCCTGACCTACGTCACCGACGCCCACGGCCACGAGACCTGGCACTACTACGACATCCTCGGCTACACCTACCGCATCCGCCATGCCGACGGGCGCTCGGAATGGCTGTTCCGTGACGACGCGAAAAACATCGTGCGCCACGTGCATCCCGACGGCAGCACCGACCGCTACGCGTACGACGATCGCAGCAACCTGCTCGAACATACCCGCGCCGACCACAGCGTCATGCACTACGCCTACGACGATCACGATCAACTGATCAAAATCAGCGACGCCGAAGGTGGCCTGTGGCTGCGTGACTACGACGATCAGGGCAACCTGATCGAAGCCGTCGACCCGCTGGGCAACACCACCGAATACGCCTACACCGCAGCGGGCTTGCCGAGCGCCATCAAAGACGCCAACGGCAACGAAAAAGCCCTCGCCTACAACGACGCCGGGCAACTTATCGAGTACACCGACTGCTCCGGCAAAACCAGCGTTTGGGAGTACAACGACCTCGGCCAGATGGTCTGCTTCACCGATGCGGCGGGCAACACAACCGAGTACCTCTACAAAGCCGGTCAACTGATCCATATCAAGCACCCCGATAACACCGAAGAACGCTTCAGCCGCGACGCCGAAGGCCGACTGCTGGCCCACACCGATGGCCTCAACCGCTGCACCACCTGGAGCTACACCGCCGCCGGTTTGATCGACGAACGTATCGACGCCGCCGAACAGACCCTGCGCTACCGCTGGGACCGCCTCGGGCAACTGCTCGCGCTGGAAAACGAAAACCAGCAAAAGGCTCTTTTTCACTACGACCCGGTCGGTCGCTTGCTCAAAGAGACCGGGTTTGACGGACGCAGCACCCTGTACGCGTACGACGAATCAACCGGGCGCCTGGCCAGCACCGTCGACGGCCAGCGCACCACCCAGGTCGAGTTCGACCCCACCGGCCGCCTCATCGAACGCACCGCACGCCTGGGCGGCGCCACCCAAACCGAAACCTTCGCCTACGACGGCAACGGCAATTTGGTCATGGCCAGCAACGCCGACAGCCGCCTGCAATGGTTCCACGACCCGGCGGGCAACCTGCTGCGCGAACACCAGCACTACCTGAGTTTGCAAACCCCGGTAGTTGCCGTGTGGCAGCACGAATACGACGTGCTCAACCAACGCATCGCCACCACCCGCCCGGACGGCCACAGAGTGAGCTGGCTGACCTACGGCAGCGGCCACCTGCTGGGCCTGCGCCTGGACGAACACGAACTGATCGGCTACGAACGCGACGACCTGCACCGCGAAGTCGCCCGCCACCAAGGCAACCACCTGCTACAAACCCAACAATGGGACCCGGCCGGGCGCCTGCAAGAACAGCTTTTAGGCCGCAGCGACGACAAAACCACCCTGCTCAAACGCACCTATCAGTACGACGCAGCCAGCCAACTGACCGACATCCACGACAGCCGTCGTGGGCCGCTGTCCTACCGCTACGACCCGGTTGGCCGACTGCTCAACGCCACCAGCCGCCTGGGCGTCGAAACCTTCGCCTTCGACCCGGCCAGCAACCTGCTGGACGAACAAAATCAACAGGTCCAACGACCGCTGGAGCAAAAAACCAAACGCAACAAACTCATGGACAACCTGCTGCGCGAATACGCCGGCAGCCACTACGACTACGACGAACGCGGCAACCAGATCCAGCGCCTGCACAACGGCCAGCTCAACCGCCTGCACTGGGACCTGTTTGACCGCCTGGTACGCTTTGAAAACAGCCAACTGCGCGTCGACTACGCCTACGACCCGCTGGGCCGCCGCCTCTACAAACACTCCAGCGCCCACCACCTAAACCGAAGCGAAGCGGGCTCGCAGTGGAACCGCAACGAACAGGCGCGCAAACAGCGCGAACTAGGGTGCGGCTTCACCTTATTCGGCTGGGACGGCGACACCCTCGCCTGGGAAAGTAGCCCCGCACAGGCCGACGGCGCGAGCGGCAAAACCGTCCACTACCTCTACGAACCCGGCACCTTCGTCCCCGTGGCCCAGGCCCTGCGCCACCAACCGATGCGCCTGCTGGCCCAACCGAGTTACACCGGCGCCTACGACATCGACCAAGACCCGCTGTGGACCCACACCCCGCAAGCGCTGCCGATTGACGTGTTGGCGTGGTACCAGTGCGACCACCTCGGCACGCCACAAGAACTGACCGACCACACCGGCCAAATCGCCTGGAGCGCGCAGTACAACGCGTGGGGAGAAGTCAAAGAACAACGCTCGGAATGGGCACAGCAGAAAAGCCTGACCAACCCAATCAGGTTTCAGGGGCAATACCACGATCACGAAACAGGGCTGCACTACAATCGGTATAGGTACTATGATCCACGGGTCGGACGGTTTGTTAGCAAAGACCCGATCAGCTATGCGGGTGGGTTGAATCTTTATGCGTATGCGCCGAATCCGGTGGAGTGGGTTGATCCGCTTGGATTAAGATGCGATAGCCCTGCGCAAAAGCTAAAACGCAAACTATCGGCCTTACAAAGTGCAGAAAAATCTGCTGAGCGTATACGTGAACTGCCGGATGGTCGCATCAGGTATTACGATAAGGAAGCTTTAGCCAGAACTTCGGGCCCCACCAGAGGGAGATCTCATGTCACGGAATATAACTCAGCTACTGGCCAAGTGCGTACATGGGAGGAAACCTATGATCATTTCGGTGCGGTAAACCGTGTTCACCCAAAAATGAACAATGGGGAGCTATTAGATCTGCCACACTATCCTCCAACGAGATCAGATATTGATCAAGGCATCGCGAGCCCTAGCGGCAGAGCCATAAAAAAATGTCAATGTGGATGCTAGTTATGAATAACTACGAAAAAGAGACCCGATTGCTGGTGGAGTTAATAGATTATGTAGAGTCTGTACCTTACGATCCTTTACGATTTGCAAAGTACATTTATGCCAAGCGACTTGACGAGTGCATTTATCAATACGAGGACAAGCAGTTGAGCGAAGCTTTCGACCTACTAGGTGGGATGAGTGCGGGCGAGGAGTTTTTTTATTCAAAAGATGAAATCCTGCAAATGCTGAATGATTGCTTAAGCGCTTTAAAAAACAAAGTCAAGCCTTGAGGAGTATGGGTTATTTGGCGTAAACAATTACATAGCTGTGCTCAGCTTTTTTGATGAAAATAGTTCCGACAAGACAAAGGTAAAGATAGTGGGATTCATTGATAAGGTGAGAGGGGTATGCGCGCCCGCACAGAGTACTTCTATTTTTTTGTTGATATACCTAATGGCTGTGATTTTTTTTGCAATCGATAAATATTTTTCGTCAATGTCTGATTGCGAAAAACTTGCATATGAAGACGCTTGCCTGCAACACGACAATATGGACCAAGCACGATACATAGAGTGTTTGTCACTAGCCTCAATAACCAATATAAAACATTGATTTCACGGACATCACTGAGCAATTGAGATAAGTAACTAAATGAAAGACATCATCCGCCTAGGCGACTCCAGCACTCACGGTGGCGTCGTTCTCGAAGCTTTTTCGCAAACCGACCTCAACAGCAAGCCCATTGCCGGGGTCGGGCACATGGTCAGTTGCCCTTTGTGCAAGGGGATTTTCCCAATTGTTGAGGGCAGCGCTACTTACGCCGTTGACGGGATTGCCGTCGCACTCGACGGGATGAAAACGGCATGTGGCGCCGCACTGATTGCGAGTGGCCCGAAAGGTGCCGTAAGCAGTTGAACGGCAATAGCGCTCTTTAAAAAATCAGCTCGTATATGGCTAGTCTGCACTGCCCAACGCGGGTACAAATACAATGCCGCAGGCCAACTGACCGACATCACTGACAGCCGCCGTGGCCCCCTGTCCTACCGCTACGACGTGGTGGGCCGATTGCTCGAAGCCACCAGCCGTTTGGGTGTGGAAACCTTCGCCTTCGACCCGGCGAGCAACCTGCTCGACGAAAAAACTCAGCAGGTTCAAAGACCGCTGGAGCAAAACCCCAAGCGCAACAAACTGATGGACAACCTGCTGCGCGAATACGCCGGCACTCACTACGAATACGACGAACGCGGCAACCAGATCCAGCGCCTGCACAACGGCCAGCTCAGCCGTTTGCACTGGGACCTGTTTGATCGGTTGGTACGCTTTGAAAACAGCCAACTGAGCGTCGACTACGCCTACGACGCCCTGGGTCGGCGCCTGTACAAAAACTCCCATGCCCACCACCGCAACAACCCGGAGGCCGGCTCGCAGTGGAATAAGAACGAACAGGCGCGCAAACAACGGGAACTGGGCTGTGGTTTTACCTTATTTGGCTGGGACGGCGACACCCTGGCCTGGGAAAGCAGCCCGCCGCAGGACGATGGCGGCTCGGGGCGTACGGTTCATTATATTTATGAGCCCGGCACCTTTGTCCCGGTAGCCCAGGCCATACGGCACACGCCGATTCGCCTGTTGGCGCAGCCGAGCTATGAAGGTGGCTACGACATTGATGAAGATCCGCTGTGGACCTACAAAATCGAGGCGAACCCGATCGAGGTACTGGCCTGGTACCAGTGTGATCACCTCGGCACGCCGCAGGAACTGACCGACCACAACGGCCAGATGGCCTGGAGCGCGCACTACAAAGCCTGGGGTGAAGTAAAAGAGCAGCGCTCGGAGTGGGCGCAACGTGTAGGCCTGAAAAACCCGATCCGCTTTCAGGGCCAGTACCACGACCACGAGACCGGGCTGCACTACAACCGCTATCGGTACTATGATCCTCAGGTCGGGCGGTTTATCAGCAAGGACCCGATCAGCTATGCGGGTGGGTTGAATCTGTATGTGTATGCGCCGAATCCCATAGAATGGACGGATCCGTTGGGGTTGACGAAGTTTCCTGTTGATGCAGGACGCAAACCAACGTCAGAGAAGCGCAATCAAAATTCTAAATGCCCATGTAGAAAAAAATGGGAAGTTAACCGCTATGATCGACTTTGTGAAAGACATGTTGGTGGTGTTGGCCAAGTGAAATATCAGCGAGATCCAGTGACTAAACAATGGTGGTCAGAGGATAAAACTGGTCACGGCGAGAGCGCATGGAAACTCTATGATAAAAACGGCGATTGGATTGCTGACGCTGACGTGTATGGTGACTATATGAGTAAGTACAAAAGCAACGTTGGGAAGACAATTAACTTTAAATCGCTTAAATGCAAGGACGCCAAATGATTTACTCTGCCGAAGAATTCGTAAAGCTACGAGAGAGCCCTATAAAAAGCGAGTACGACCGAGCAGCCATGGATGAAGCTGATATTTCTATTTGGCGAGATATAATTAAAAAATATCCGAATCACAGAAAATGGGTAGCTCATAACAAAACCGTTCCGATAGAGATTCTTGAAGAACTATGCAAATTCGATACCGGGGTACGTCAATTTGTAGCTTCCAAGCGAAAGCTGACTGTTGAGTTATTTGAAAAACTATCAAATGACCCAGATAGTACTGTGCGAATAGCAATTGCTGCCAATAAGAAAACACCAATTGGGATCATTAAGAAACTCTTAAATGACTTTGATTCCGATGTTGCTAGTAGCGCTGCCTACAATTACAAAAATAGAAGAAATTAGGATGTGCGCCATGAGCGAATTTGATAATTAGCCAGTTTACACAGGTGGTTAAAATATAGATAAAAAAACCGCCGTAGACCTTCCAAACCAAAGCGAACCCGATCGATGTACTGGCCTGGTACCAGTGCGATCACCTCGGCACCCCGCAAGAACTGACCGATCACAATGGCCAAATGGCCTGGAGTGCGCAGTACAAAGCCTGGAGTGAAGTAAAAAAAACAGCGCTCGGAATGGGCACGGCGCGAATGCCTGACCAACCCGATCAGCTATGCGGGTGGGTTGAATCTGTATGTGTATTCGCCTAATCCGGTGGAATGGGTTGATCCGCTGGGGTTGGCGCGTATTTATAAAGATGCCCCGTACCATGGACCAGCTGATAACGCAGTAAAGAGCCGGGCACCTTCAAATGGGCAGGCGGCTTTAGACAATTCTGTTCAAGTTAAAGAAACCTCTCCTAGAAGAGTAGGAGTAGATACGGCAAAGAATGAATTAGTGGTTCTTGATAAGACCCAGACACTACCGAACGGGGATGAGGAATTTCATGGGCATGTACGGTGTTGGTGCGACCTTCATAGTGACCAGCAAAATGCGCTCAGAAAATCCAAAAAAACAACTACCAAAGGAAAAATCAAAAAATGAATATTCCGAATAAACTCTCTTTAACAGAGCTGGAGAGCTTATTGAAATCCGACAATGAGCAGGAGCTTATAGAGGCTCTCATGTACGCTGTATTTAATATTGATGAACCTAGGTGGATCCAGGAAAAATGCCATGAATTAATATATTCAGACAAGAGTTTGAATATAAAGGGGCTTGCAATTACCTGTTTAGGGCATGTTGCCAGAATACATGGAACAATTGATAAAAATATCACAATCCCTTTATTGATAAAGCTTAGTAAAGACCATAATTTATCCGGGCGAGCAAGCGATGCCCTAGATGATATTGAGCAGTTCGTAAAAAACAAAGACATCATCCGCTAAGGAGAAGACAGCACCCACGGTGGCGTCGTTCTGGAAGCTTTCCCAATACCGACCTCAACGGCAAACCCATTGCCGGGGGCGGTCACATGGTCAGTTGCCCATTGTGCAAGGGGATTTTCCCGATTGCCGAGGGCAGCGCTACTTACGCCGTTGACGGGATTGCCGTCGCACTCGACGAGATGAAAACCGCCTGCGGGGCCAGCCTGATTGCCAGTGGCCCTAAAGGAGCCGTAAGCCGTTGAATGGCGACAGCGTTCTTTAAAAAACCAGCTTGCATTTGACCAGTCCGTGCTGCTCAAGCGCGACTATAAATACGATGCCGCAGGCCAACTGATCGACATCCACGACAGCCGTCGCGGGCCGCTGTCCTACCGCTACGACCCGGCCAGCAACCTGCTGGATGAAAAAAACCAGCAGGTCCAACGACCGCTGGAGCAAAACCCCAAACGCAACTAACTCATGGACAACCTGCTGCGCGAATACGCCGGCAGCCACTACGACTACGACGAACGCGGCAACCAGATCCGCCGCTGGCACAACGGCCAGCAAAGCCGCCTGCACTGGGACCTGTTTGACCGCCTGGTGCGCTTTGAAAACAGCCAACTGCGCGTCGACTACGCCTACGACCCGCTGGGCCGTCGTCTGTACAAACACTCCAACGCCCACCACCGCAACCGCTCCGAAGTCGGCTCGCAGTGGAACCGCAACGAACAGGCGCGCAAACAGCGGGAACTGGGGTGCGGCTTCACCTTATTCGGCTGGGACGGCGACACCCTCGCCTGGGAAAGTAGCCCCGCACAGGCCGACGGCGCGAGCGGCAAAACCGTCCACTACCTCTACGAACCCGGCAGCTTCGTCCCCGTGGCCCAGGCCTTGCGCCACCAACCGATGCGCCTGCTGGCCCAACCGAGTTACACCGGCGCCTACGACATCGACCAGGACCCGCTGTGGACCCACACCCCGCAAGCGCTGCCGATTGACGTGTTGGCGTGGTACCAGTGTGATCACCTCGGCACACCGCAGGAACTCACCGACCCCACCGGCCAAATCGCCTGGAGCGCGCAGTACAACGCGTGGGGGGAAGTTAAAGAACAACGCTCGGAATGGGCCCAGCGCCAAGGCCTGACCAACCCGATCAGGTTTCAGGGGCAGTACCACGATCATGAAACAGGGCTGCACTACAATCGGTATAGGTACTATGATCCACGGGCCGGACGGTTTGTTAGCAAAGACCCGATCAGCTATGCGGGTGGGTTGAATCTTTATGCGTATGCGCCGAATCCAACGGGGTGGGTTGATCCAAATGGGTTAGCCAAGCTCCCTAAAGAGGGTCGATACCACGGCCCAAAACCAAAATATGAAAATCCAGGGCACCATGATCCTTCATCTGGAAAATTTAGAGGTGGAGGAACAAAAACTTCAATTCTTCCCAAAAATGCAGAGGAGTTGTACAAAAAAGCGATACCTGATGCAGAGGGTAAGCATTGGTATACGCGAGATGAACATGGCGTAGTTCATCGTTTTGGCAATAGCAATGATGGAAAAGTGCATTGGAATGGAGACTCTATGCAGAATCGCGGGATTCCAGTGCCACCTGAAGTTGCTAAACGGTTTGCAGCAAGGACGATTACTTGTAAATGTAAGGGGACAGGGAAATGAAAGAGCCAATAATTAAATTGGAGGTAGAGCTCTCAACTGACAGGCAATACGTTTTTTCGCGCTGTGAATTTGTTTTTGGTTCAGTAAGTGTTGGAGATTACGAGCAGCTTATGCTTGCAAAGAGTCTTTTGTTGGCGTTAGAGGATTTAGTGGTCAGAATGAATGATTTTGAGCCGATAGAGTGCGCCATGGATAATTTGGAAAACGTCCTGTCTAATGCTATTCGAGAAGATATAAGAAATTCTTGCTTGCCGTTAGGTGTTGAGGCTTTTGATGGTGATGAGGCGGTATTCGTTGATGTGCATAAGCAAAGTTTTATTGTCATAAAACCTTGGGCAAGCACTACATGCTTTACTGAGGAACTCAGTATTTCTCAGTATTGCTCTATGATAGAGGCGTCTATTTATGAGTTGAAGGAGAGATTAAAAATGTTCGCGTCAATATCTAGCATATAGATGTGCAGATATGATTTTGTGGCTTGTGGAGTTTTTAAGTCCGCTTGCATCACTTACATAGTCATTTGATTCATATAAGATGCTGCAACGATTATAAAATAGCCATGCATGATCACGAAATATGGCTGCACTATAATCGGTATAGGCACTATGATCCACGGGGCGAACGGTTTATCAGCTAAGACCCCATCAGCTATGCGGGTGGGTTGAATCTGTATGCGTATGCGCCCAATCCGGTGGAGTGGATTGATGCGTTGGGACTTGCTAAGCGAGGCCCTAAAAGCAATGGAGAGGGTCCACATAATCAAGTTATTCAAGCTTGGGGCCAAGAGGTTGAGGCTTCTGGGGGGAGAGTCATTGCTGGGGGCGGGGTCATGAAAGAGCAGTTAGTCCTCACGCCAGGAGGTAATAAAGGAGGTCGTCGCCCAGATATAATTTACGAGGATGTAGAGGGAAAACTCATCTACGGCAATGTCGGTAAAAATCGTGCAGACCAAACAACTTCGATTGTTCGAGAGAAACAGGCACTTGATGATCTAAGAACAAAAATCAAGGGAGAATTTGCTCCTGATGACGTGCAATTCCGGCCATATAATTGCACCTGCCAAAGGAAATAGTTAATGGATAAAATCATTTTTTTGATGTTTGAAGAGTTTGTAAGCATTAATTCGGAACTCATGGCAAATACAGGGTTTTGCTTGTATTTTTGGCACAAGATAGAGAAAAGATTCGCGCGCTTAGATGATCTTAATCTAAAGGACTTTAACGAAAGTGATTTTTCTTTTTGTGATTGGTTTTTTGGTGAAAGAAAGGATGAGGGGGTAATCGCTTTACATACAAAAGAAACATTCAGGCGTGAGCAAAGAAAGGGCTTCGTTACTGTATCTTACGAAGGAGAGGATGAATATGCTATTGGGGCAACACGCTACAGCGCCGACAGTTCAAGTGTTGAAAAAATAGTCAATCGAGAGTTGAATAAATTATTTAAGAAGTACGCTCGGAAAGGAGTCGTGGCAGGCGACGGTAAAACTTACAAGATTTTAGATAACTACTACTGGACCGAAAAAGCAGTTAGCAGCGGCAAAAATTGGCGATTATTTATAGGTCGCGGAGTTCGTAAGGAATCTAACAAGACGCCAGGATTTATCCCGAAACCATAAACTATTGCTACGAACGCGACGACCTGCACCGCGAAGTCGCCCGTCATCAGGGCAACCGTCTTCTACAAACCCAACAATGGGACCCGGCCGGGCGCCTGCAAGAATAGCTTTTAGGCCGCAGCGACGACAAAACCACCCTGCTCAAACGCACCTATCAGTACGACGCAGCCAGCCAACTGACCGACATCCACGACAGCCGCCGTGGGCCGCTGTCCTACCGCTACGACCCGGT
>NZ_JAZEVV010000011.1:0-67119 GCF_036668715.1 Pseudomonas sp. ESBL9
TTGCGGGTCTGCTTGCGCTTACCGGCGTACTCGGCATCGGCGAAGGTCATTTGCTTCATCATCGAAAAGCTCGGCGATTGGTGTCCGGGGATTTTGCCAAATCAGGAAGTCTTTTTCAGGATTTCCCCTAAGTAAATTGGCAGTGACAACGAAACCACACTACTTGATGCATGAAAGGAGTATGCAATCGCTGGAACGCCCGGCAAATAAATCATCATTCCTAGCTGTGCCAGGAAAACAGTCATACAGGCCATGCTGACGATCACGCCACTGTTTGCAGCTTTAATCATTGCGGTTCTCTGTGAGTGGGCGATGGAGGCCGCTTATTTTTTACAGTCCGGCCAAAGTGGGTAAATTATGCTCATGCCAATATGCATGCACGAGAGAGCAAAATTGTTGAATGAGTTCGGAGGGCATGTCAGCTCGCAACGTAATACGAAGTGCAGCTTGATCTTTAGGGACAACCGGAAAAAATACAGAGGCGGTGAAGAAACCATTTTCTGCCAGATAGGAAGCGGCACGGGTTGCTGTCCCTGCCTCACCGCAGTGAATAAGACGTATAGGGGTAAAGCTGCCGTTCTGTTTTGTTTTTATAAGGCTGTCAAAGAACATAATGTTGGCGAGCAACTTGTTTTGAAGGTTCGTCAGTTCATCAGTAAGGTGCAAAGCTATGGATGCTCGACCCGCACCAATAGCGGCGCTATTAAGGCTTTGCGACCAGTTGCACGGGCCTCCATAACGCAGGCTTTTTTGTTTGTGTTCGGTGTTGCCGAACATAACTACGCCGCCACTGGCGCCGAATGATTTTGCCAGGGACGCTACGACAATGCAGTGTTGATCAAGTGGGTTTATGTGGGTTCTGACATAGCCTGAGCCCTGTCTTCCTACGGCTGAAACGGCGTGCGAATCATCTATGTAAATAAACACCCCATACCGATGATGCAGGTATTTTATGGCTTCAATATCGGCGATCCCGCCCATGCTGTAAACGCCATCTGCAATATAGGCAACGCGTCTATTTTTCTTGCATAGGCTTTCCAGATAGTTCATGTCATTGTGGGGGCAGGTAACAACCTCCGTTTCATCTGAGCAAGAAGCCTTGATGTGATTCATTGAATAATGGGCATATTGGTCGAAGCACATCAACGGAGCAGTATTTTGAGTGAAGACTCCGCTGGCGAGTAGTGGAAGTAGGCCAGCGCTGGCCGCACTGCAGGAAAGCGTGCTCAGGCAGTGGGCGGAAAAAAGTGATGATAGTTCCTGCTCATAATTTTCCAGGATATTGAGTTTGCATCGATTCTTTGAGTTGGGTATGCGCAAGGAACCGGTCAGGGTGAGGGCATCAATTGCGCCTTTCAATAGTGCGGGATGATAGTCAAGTCCAAGATAGGAGGTGGTGCAGAAATGGTGGAAGTTTCGGCCATGTTGATCCTTTAAGTAATTGACGCCTTCAATGGTAACGTTGAGGTTGGATACCTTATCCAGGTCAGCCTTCTGCCAGTCAGACTCTGCCAAGGAGATCATTTTTTATAGTTGTTGAACTGGTTTTTTTGGGTCGTAGAAATAGGCGGCATAGAGTGTCTCTCGCTGTTTTCCAAATGCTGAAAAGTGAAAAGCCTATTTATAGCCCTTGAAGTACTTTAAGTATGTGGTGTGGTGGAGGATTGATTGTAGGTGGGTTCTTTTTTATTTTAATGAATGCGCCTACAAACAAATGTATTTTTAAAATTACAAGGATTGTTGTCAGTGTTAGCGCGACTTATGTGCCTGGCCTTGTCGAACTGTCTGTAGCGGGGCTGAAGGTGTAGCACCTTGCACCCATAAAAAAGCGGCTATCTCTCGATAGCCGCTTCTCTTTTAACGAGCCGTGTTACTTAGTCGGCCAGTTTGAACGCCATGATGTAGTCACCTTTTTTGGTGCCCAGACCGCCGTGACCGCCCGCCATGACGACGACGTATTGCGTGCCGTCCTTGCCGGTGTAGGTCATCGGGGTGGTCTGACCGCCTGCTGGCAGGCGACCTTCCCACAGCTGCTTGCCGTTACGGACGTCGTAGGCACGCAGGTACTGGTCGAGGGTGCCGCTCAGGAAGGCTACGCCACCTGCGGTGGTGAAGGTCCCGCCCAGGCTTGGAACGCCCATCGACAATGGGATCGGTACCGGCGAGCTGTCACGCACGGTGCCGTTTTTGTGTTTCCAGATCACGTTGTTGTTGGTCAGGTCGACCGCTGCAACGTAACCCCATGCCGGTGCCTGGCAAGGCAGGCCCAACGGGGACAACAGAGGCTCAAGGATGACGCCGTAGGGCGCGCCTTTGTTCGGTTGTACGCCGGAGGTCTCGCCTTTACGCGGGCCCATTGCCGCCACTTCCGCCTGGGGAACCAGTTTGGAGGTGAAGGCCATGTAGCTCGGGTTCAGGAAGGCAATTTGACGGATCGGGTCAACCGAGATGCCGCCCCAGTCGAACACGCCAAAGTTGCCCGGATAAACGATCGAACCTTGCAGCGATGGCGGGGTGTACATGCCGTCGTAACGCAGGGATTTGAAGTTGATCCGGCACAGCATTTGGTCAAACGGTGTCACGCCCCACATGTCACGCTCGGTCAGTTCCGGCGGAATCATGTTCAGGTCCGAACGTGGCTGGGTCGGTGCGGTGTGGTCGCCTTCTACAGCGCCACCCGGAGCCGGCAGTTCACGGATCGGTACGATGTCTTCGCCGGTACGACGGTCAACAACGTAGATGCTGCCTTGTTTGGTGGACGCCAGCAGAGCCGGTTTCACGCCATCAGCTGTTTTCAGGTCCATCAGGGTCGGTTGACCGCCCACGTCCATGTCCCACAGGTCATGGTGCGTGAACTGACGATACCAACGGACTTTACCGGTGTTGATGTCCAGCGCGGTCACGCCGGCGCTGTAACGCTCGGAGTCTTCAGTACGGTCGCCGCCATATTGGTCAGGCATTTGGTTGCCCATCGGCAGGTACAGCATGCCGAGGTTTTCATCGACCGCGAACATCGACCACATGTTAGGCGAGTTGCGGGTGTAGGTCTGGCCTTCAGCAATCGGCGTGGTGTCTTGCGGATTGCCGCTGTCCCAGTTCCATACCAGCTTGCCGGTACGTACGTCGTATGCACGGATCACGCCCGACGGCTCGTCAGTGGAGATGTTGTCGGTCACGTGGCCGCCGATCACGACCAGATCTTTGGTCACGGCAGGTGGCGACGTGGAGTAGTAACCGCCCGGTGCAAAGCTACCGATGTTGTGGCGCAGATCGACGGCACCGTGGTCACCGAACGCTTCGCACACTTTACCGGTGTCGGCGTTCAGCGCGATCAGACGGGTGTCGGCAGTCGGCAGGAACAGGCGACGCGGGCACGAGTTGCTGGCGGTCGCCGTGGCTGCTTCAGCCGCTGGCTCGGCAGCGTTCTGCTCGGTGGCGGTGTTGGCATAGGCCGCTTCGTCGTGATAGCTCACGCCACGGCAGGTCATGTGGGCCCAACCTTTGAAGTTTTCAGCGTTCTGCGTGCTGATCTTCGGGTCGTAACGCCAGATTTCCTTGCCGGTGTCCGGATCAAGGGCAATCACCTGACTGTGCGGGGTGCACACGTACAGCATGCCGTTGACTTTCAGCGGGGTGTTCTCGGCCGTGGTTTCGCCCGGATCGCCTTCGCCCGGGATGTCACCGGTACGGAATGTCCACGCTGGTACCAGCTTGTGGGCGTTTTCCGGGGTGATTTCTTTCAGCGGCGAGTAGCGGTCGCCATGGGCAGTACGCCCGTAGGACTGCCAGTCACCGTCCGGCATGGCCGGTGCGGTGTTGGTCATGCCTGGAACGGCATCGCGGTCCAGTTCGCCTTTGATTTCGCCGGGGCTGGTGAATTGGCTGGCCAGTGCAGCCAGACCTGCCAGTACCACGGCGACGCTCAGTGCGCCCGTCGTGACCGGCGCCGATTGGCTGCCCGTCAGCGGACGACGCAACCAAGGCAGTAGCAGTACGATACCGATCGCAAACCAAAGGGCCAGGCGCGGTACCAATTGCCACCAGTCCAGGCCCACTTCCATCAGTGCCCAAACCGTGCTGGCGAACAGCACGATTGCGTACAAGCCAAGCGCCGCGCGGCGTCCCGCCATCAGCAATGCGCCCGACAGACCGAAGCCGATACCTGCCAGCAGGTAGTACAGCGACCCGCCCAGCGTGACCAGCTTGATACCCCCGACCAGCATGGCCAGGCCCATTAGCAGCAGCAGGATACCGAGCAACGTCGGTAACAGGCGGCTACGACTTGAAGCACCTTCAGTGCTCATAGTGTGGTTCTCCGTTACGTTGATAGTGTCCCCGCGCAGGCCCTGCAGAACACAGCGCCAGGCGGGTGCGAATCAGTGAAGTAAGTCCTTGTGAGTCAGCTTCAAGCTTCGTGCTCGTCGCGAGAGTCCGTCCCAGAATCAGAACGAGCTTTGAATCTTCAGACCGCCGATCAGCGCGTCGTCCAGATGGCTCACGCCGCCGGGGTGCCGGATGTATTGCAGGTTCGGTCGAACGGTCAGCCAGTTGGTCACGTGCACGCCGTAGTAGAGTTCGGCGCTGTATTCAGTGTCTTGGGGTGGCAGGTAATCGGCGTTGTCGAAATCGTAGACAGCACGGGCCTGATTGGTCGCCTGGGCGTTTTTGCGGTACGCCGGGTTGACGTGAACCCGTGCCACGGCAAAGCCGATATCGTCTTTGGCGCGTGAATCGAATACGCCTTTGTAAACGATGCCCGCCTGAACATAGTTATCGATAGGATTGGTTTTTTTATCGTGAACGGTGGCATTGGCGAACACACTCAAGCCCCTCGACAGATCGCTGGCGCGGCTGGTGAGTTGCTGCTGCACACCCAACCACATGCCATGCTTGCTCGAACTGCTGCGATAGGCTTCGCCGCTCAAGGCTGCCGGCTGGCCATTGGCATCTTTGTAAACATCGGTTGCCTTGGCACTACTGTAGTAGTAACCGGCACGGTATTCCCCTGGCAGGCCGTTGATTTTTGGCGTCCACACCAACTCAACCGGCAATACCGCGCCTTGGGTGCCGCTGCCGCTGAGCTTGAAACCATTGCCGCGGTCGAGGTTGGACGGGTTCTGCTCGTAAGCACCGACCTGCGCATACAACTCAGGGGTCAAGTGGTATTTGACGCGCAACGCCCACTGGCTGACGGGCCAGTTGTACCAGATGCTGCCAGCCCAGTTGCCGACTTGCGAGCCGCAGAACGCAAGGTTCTGAAAGTCGCAAGGGAAGCTGTTGAAATCCTCGCCCTGACCAAAGCGGCCGACTTTGATGTCGAGCTTCTGGTCAAAGAATTTCTGCTGATACCACATCTGCGTCAGGCGAGTGGTCTGGCCGCGGCCCCAGACTTCCTGAGCGGAGGTGAACCCGCCCACGCGCGGGTCATTGATGCGGTCGTTGCTGATGTTGTTGCCGCTGCGATGGGTGATCGTCAGCTGAAACTCGGCATCGCTCCACCCCAGAATCTTTTGCAGGTCCAGGTGCGTGCCCAGGCCGAACTGGTCGCTGTAGCGCGCGGTGCGGTCGTGGTCATAACCGCCATGCAGGTTGGAGCCTACCTCGCCCACGTAATCGAGGGAGAAGGCGTAGCCTTTTTGCTCCAGCTCGCTACGGGTGCCATTCCAGTCACCGAGCATCCATTTGGAATCGCTGTCGAAAGCAGGGGCCGCGTTGACGCAGGTGGCCAGCCCCAGAGCGGTGAGTCCGCCCATCAGGTTCACGGCTTTTTGCCCGGCAATAGGAAACAACGCACTGTGTTTGCGCAAAATCTGAAATTTGGACATAGGTTGAGGTTGCGAGTCTTTATAGGTATGGCTGTGGCTGTGGCTGTGGTAGCGCTGTCTTTGGCAAGAAGTGCTAGCCCTTCTGAATTTTGAGGCGTAATGAAACGGTTCAGCCTCTAAAAATGGAATGATAAAGTGCTGAAACGTTTTGAAACAGCACTTTAAATGACATGGATCATTTCGTAATTGGTAACAGTCTGCTGCGACCGATCGTCTCAGGGCTTTACGGCCCTGTATTTGCTGGCTTTGCCGGGTCAGGGCGGCGAACGCATGCGGGGTGAAAAAACTTCGTCGATCTCCCTCGCACGGAGACGAAATGGGGCGCAGCATGTGTTTTTTACACGTCTTGGGTTAATGACTGCGTCGCCGGGTAGCGCGCCAGACCCCGACCTCGCTCATCGCCAAACGTGACGATGAGCGAGGTTGCGGCTTAGCCCTGTGGTTGCAGGGCGCTGTTATGGCAAACGGGATTGGCGTGAATATGCACGCGTTGCAGATGCCGCGCGGAGCGCGCGGTGAACGCTTCGCGCCCGTGCAACAGGGAAAAATTGTCGGCGATCACCACGTCGTTTTGTTGCCACGCATGCCGGTAGTAAACGCGCGGGTCATGCAGCCGGGCCTGCAAGTCCTCCTCGAACCCTTGCACCTGTTCAGGGCTGAGGCCGTGGTAGTGCAATGCATGGCGGTTGAGGAACCGTACGTCATCCTGAGCCGGTTCGTTGTAACGCAAGACGGTTTGGCCGGTACGCGGATGCTCCACCAGCAAGGGCGAGCACACCTGTCCGCCGTAATGCACCACTTGGCGAATACGGTAGGTCACGCTGATGCGGCGCCAACGTTCGATCACGGCTTTGGGCGTGCGCGCCAGCAATCCTTGGGTATCCAGAAACGTCGTACGGCCTCCTTCATCTTCGCCGGGTGCAAAGAGGCAATTGAACAACTGAAACTCAGGAATTGTCGGCTTGTACATGCCATCCCAATGCAGCGGAACCAGGCTGTGATCAAAAATATGGTCGGTGGCGTCCGGGTGTTCCTTGACGTCAAGCACGGCGCCAAAGGGCCACATCTTGATCTCACCCCATTGCTCGGAAAAGCGGGTGAAGCTGGCTGAATCGACGAAGGTCGGAGCAAATCCGCGCAGGATCAGTAAGTGGTGCTCGCGCGCCAGCTGTTTGAGTACTTCAACGTCCAGTTGTTCAGCCGTTTGCCCCGCAAAGCCGGGGGTGATCAGTAAACCAAAGGGTGCGTGAAGGCTGGCCTTGAAAGCGCGTGTGTTTTCCATAACGGGTTACCAAAGTCAGAGGGTGAACGTTCAGACGCAGGGGGCGGCTCACGCGTGTGCGACGGACTTTCGCGAGTCCAGCGTATAGTGGCTGTGCTTGCCATCCACCCAGACCGGTTCGGCGTTCAGCTCCACGGCTTCGGTCTTTTTCATCAGCAAGAATGTCCCGTCCACTTCGACAGCCGTGCCGTGCCACGGGGTTAGCCAGTCATCTTTGGTGGGCAGCATGTGAATGCCCATTTTCAGGCTCGATGCCGGTTGCGGATGAATGGACAGGCGGATGGCATCCGGGAAGCACTGCGCCAGTAAATTGCCCCAGGCCCAACTGCTTTGAATCACCCCATAGGCGCGCTGTCGAGCGTCCCGCTGCAGTGCCGTTTTGGAGCCCTGGTAGTCGGGCATCAAGCCGTCTTCAAACATGAAACGCGTAATGGCCCGGTACAGGCGGGTGCCGTCTTCATCGTTGATCAGGAACGTGCGGATGTCTTCCAGCGGGTCTGCATAGCCTTGCAACAAGGTGCTGCGCAGCACGTCATAGTCATCGGTCAAGGCGGCGAACTCGTCGATATCCCCCAGGTTCAAGACGTCCAGGCAATTCATTTGCTCATCGTGAATCAATGCTTTGATCTTGCCTTGATAGGTGTTGATCGTGTCGTCATTGACGTTGATCAGGTCAGAAAATACGTGCCCATCCGAGCAGATGGTCAGCCTCGCGCCTGGCGCATAGTGGGCTTTGATGTTCTCGCAAAGCGAGTTGAGAAACGTCAGCGCCAGTTTTTCCGCCATGTCCGGCACGGTGCCGAGCACTTTGTTGGGGTTAGGGGATTTGGCGGGGAATGCCGGGAGGATAAAGTGAATCGGCAGATTGGCGCTGACAAATGTCTGAATGCGCGGCAATTGGGTGAGGATGACGAGTTCGTTTTCCAGGGAAATATCTTGATCGCTACCGGAAAAACGACGTCTGTAGTGCAGGATTTCATGCAGAATTTTTGAGGCAGTGGTGTGACGATAGCTTCCGTTCATAGGGACTCCTGACGCTCCATGGATGTAACAGTGACACAGTGAGAACGGAGTGGGAGCGTAGCGATTGAGCGGGTGTTTGCTTTTATTTTTTTGCTCAGGTCATGACTTTATGCCCATCCAGAGCTGTTGCCGAGCGCCTGCGGGCGTGGGCCGCAGGCGTTTTTGCTAGCCGCTTGCGTTAAAACGTCGTACGCAAGCCCACTTCAATGCTGCGGCCGGGGGCTGGTGCGATGTCTCGCAGAATCGAGCTCGCATAACGCACGGTCTGGTTGGTCAGGTTCTCGCCCTTGACGAATGCCAGCCATTGGCTGCCGCCCAGATCAAAGTGATAACCGGCGCTGGCGCCCAACGTGGTGTAGCCGTCTGTGCCGGACTCGTTGTCCGGGACGCGCCCCTGATTGCTGGCGTGTTCGACGTCCACCCGCGCCTGCCAGCGGTCCAGCTCCCAGAGCAAACCGCTGCTCAGGCGCAAGGGGGCAATCCGCGGCAGGGCTTGGCCTGTGTCGAGGTTGGTGGCGCGGGTGTAATCGCCAGCCAGTTCTAGTGCAAATTTACCGTAGGCGCTTTCGCCCAGCTTCCAATGATCTTTCGCTTCAAACCCGGTGAAACGTGCGCGAACCCCGGAGTAGGTGTATTCGGGAATGCCATCGGCGTCAGGTTCGCCTTCGTCATTGAGCGTGCGACCTGTACCCAGAAGGCCGATGTAATGGGAGAAATGGCTGTAGAACACGCCAACGCTGCCTGCGTGGGTGCCGTTGTCAAAACGCAGTGCAAGGTCGCTGGAGACGGCTTTTTCTTTCGACAGGTTGGCGTTGCCCACTTCATAGGTCCCGGTGGCCACGTGTGCCCCGTTGGCGTACAGCTCGTAGAACGTCGGGGCGCGCTCGGTGTAGCCCAGCGTGGCTGCCAGCGACCAGACCGGTGTCAGGCTAAAGACCGCGCCAGAAGACACGCTGCCAGCGGTAAAGTTTTTTGAGCTGTCCGCTGCGCTGAAGCGCTCATTGCCTTTGGCGTCCGGGTCAACCACCGTGCGCTCCAGTCGCCCGCCCAGGCTGAGTGTGAGGCGGTCGGTGGCCTGAAGCTCTTCGAGAATGAATAGCGCGCCGCTGTGGGTGTCGGTGTGCGGGACGAACGCTTCCTCGCCCAAGGCAGAAAACTCATTGCGATTGACCTGTGCACCCACCACTCCATTAAGAGGGCCCAGGGGTACGTGCCTGGCCTCTATCCGGGCTTCATACCCCTTGTTTTTAAAGGTGGTGCCGACTTCGCCGTCTTCGATTTCACGGTGCTCATAGTCGGTGTAGCCCGCGTTGAATTTCAGTGAGCTGAAGGGGCCTTGCAGGTTGCGCAGCTCTGAGGCGAACGCGTAGTGGTCCTGTTTCATGCGGATGCGCACATCCTGCTCCGCTGGCGAACCGTAGTTGGCGTCGTAGTTGCTGTAGGACAGGCCCGCGTATCCGTCGTCCCACGTGTAGGAACCGCCGACAGCACCGCCATCCTGTCGGCCATTGCTGTTGCCCAGACGGCCTTTCTTCTCGTCGCCGTCTTCGCTTTGCGGTGCATGACGGCTGCGTGCGTAGCCGGGGATTTTCAGGTCATTGAAGGTCCGTGCATTCGCGTCCAGGTGCAAGGCGAAGCTGCCATCGCCGGCTTCGAGTTTGCCTGCGCTGCTGCGCGTTGTGGCTGCGCCGCCATAACGCAGTTCCCCGGCACCCTGAATGCCCTCAATGGCCTCGGTGGGGATGCGATTGTCAAAGGTGTTGACCACCCCGCCAATCGCATTGCCGCCGTACAGCAGGGCAGCGGGGCCGCGCACTATTTCAATCCGTTCGACGTTAACCGGGTCCAGCGGCACGGCGTGGTCATAGGACAGTGACGAGGCATCCAGCGCGCCCACCCCATTGCGCAGTAGGCGGATACGGTCGCCATCGAGGCCGCGAATGATCGGGCGGCTGGCGCCCGGCCCAAAGTAGGACGACGACACGCCGGGTTGCTTGTTCAGGGTTTCGCCCAGGCTGCCTTGCTGTTGCAGGGTCAGGTCGTCACCTTCGAGCACGGTGGTCGGGGACGCCAGTTGACTGCTGCCCAGCGGGTTGCCGGTAATCACTTGGGGTTGCAGTTCCAGGGCGTAGGCGGGAGAGGCGATGAGCAGAGCGGCGGCCAACGGGGTGAGGGGTAAACGGCGAAGAGGGCGGGGCAAAGCAGGGGACGACATTGCAAGTTCCTTGGCAAGGTGGGCAGGGAAAAACGGACGCGGCGTACGCGCTATCGGGATAATAACGGTTACAATATAACATCACTTTAATGGTCGCCAAGGGGAACTTTCATCCCGTATGCCCACTCAGGGCTAAACTGCGGCAGGGCACGCGCACTTCCCCCTGAGGCAGCGCTCGGCTAAGGTGCGCGGCTTTCCTTCTTTTGCTTACTTAAGGCTCGGCATGACTGAACCCAACAACGATCCCCTGCACGGCGTGACGCTCGAATACATCCTGACCGCGCTGGTGGCGCACTACGGGTGGGAAGGGCTGGCGCAACGCATTGATATTCGGTGCTTCAAGAGTGACCCGAGCATCAAGTCGAGCCTGACCTTCTTGCGTAAAACCCCTTGGGCGCGGGAAAAGGTCGAGAAGCTGTATGTGAAATACGCCCGCACCAAGCGCGATATTTGACGGCCCGATGACTTCTCGCCCGACGACATTCAGCGCAGCCACTGTACGCACGCTGTGCTCCTGGCTGGCGATCCTCGGCTGGAGCGGCTTGGCGATTCAGCTCGACCTGATCCTGATGGCGCGCTGGACGTCAGGCGCCAGCCTGTTGGGCGGGCTGGTGAATTACTTCGGTTTCTTCACCATCCTCACCAACACCCTGGCCGCAGCGGTGTTGACCTGCCAAGCCACACGGCGTGACTCGGCGGGCAGGCGGTTTTTCCTGCAACCCAAGGTCAGCAGCGGAATTTGCGTGAGCATGATCGTGGTGGGCGTTGCCTACAGCCTGTTGTTGCGCAACCTTTGGCAACCCGAGGGGCTGCAATGGCTCGCCAATGAGCTGCTGCACGATGTGATGCCGGTGCTGTACGCGCTGTATTGGTGGTGGTGCGTGCCTAAAGGGGCGCTGCGTATCCGTCACATCGGGCTGTGGGTGCTGTACCCCCTCGTGTACTTCGGCTACATCCTGCTACGCGGGCATCTGTTAGGCGTCTACCCGTATCCGTTTGTGGATGTAGACAAACTGGGCTACGCGCTGACGATCATGAATGCCAGCGGCATATTGGCGGGGTTTATCGTCGTGGCCGTCATCGTGGTGGGGCTGGATCGCTGGAAGTAGGAGATGAGCGCCGGTGAATCATGGCGCTGCGCCAGCGATCCGCCAGGCGGCTTATTCTTCGGCGCTGGTGTCCAGCCGCCAGTAGCCAGCGGCTTTCACCCACTCTTCATTCAAACCATGGGTGCCGAGCAACACTCTGCGCACTTTGCGCGACAGTGCGCTTTCGGTCGCCACCCATGCGTACAACTGGCCTTCGGGCATCTTCAATTGCTCGACCGTTTTGAGCAGGTCTTCAGTGGCCTGATCGCGGTGGACCCAGATCACCTCAACGCTCGCGGCGCTTTGGAACGGTTGTTCTTCTGCCGCATTTTCGACCTCAACCACCACCGTGGCGCGGCGGTTGGCCGGCAACTCTTCCAAACGGCGGGCGATGGCGGGCAGGGCCGTTTCGTCGCCGATCAGCAGATAACTGTCGAACATATCCGGCACCACCATTGAGCCCCGCGGGCCGCCGATGTGCAGGGTTTGGCCGGGTTGCGCCTGCGCCGCCCAAGTGGACGCAGGGCCGTCGCCGTGCAGCACGAAATCGATGTCCAGTTCGCCTGTCTTCAGATCAAAGCGACGCGGCGTGTAGTCGCGCATCAGTGGCAGGCTGCTGCTTTTCAGGCCGGCGCTCAGCTCCAGCCCTTCAAGTGACGCCTGTTCTTCAGCGGTTTGCGGGAAGAACAGCTTCACGTGGTCATCGCTGCCCAAGCTGATAAAACCGGCCAGCTCAGGCCCGCCGACGGTGATGCGGCGCATGCGCGGGGTCAGGTCGACGACACGCAGTACCGTCAGTTTTCGGCGTTTTATTTCATGCATGACGCGGTGAATGGTCTGCGGCGTTGCGGCATTCATTGGGCATTCTCCTGCGTGGGCCGGTCAGTCACGGGGCCGTCGACGATGGCTTTGGCGGTGGTGTTGAGCAGGTCGCGAACGCGCAGGATTTCTTCCGGGTTCCAGCGGCCGTGGTGCATTTGCAGGGCGTGGCGCAGGTTGTGCACGGCCTCGTGGATTTCTTCCGGCCGGTCATGGCCGCGCAGCGAGCGCTTGCTCACGTCAATGCGCATCCGCACGCCGTCCAGCGCAATCGCCTGTTCAGTCAACGACTGGCGACCCGCCTCGGTGATGGCATAACGCTTTTTACCGCCTTCGGTTTCGCCCTGAATCATCTCGCTTTCTTCAAGGAACGTCAGGGTCGGGTAAATCACGCCGGGGCTTGGGCTGTACGCGCCCTCGAACAGGGTTTCGATCTGGCGGATCAGGTCATAGCCGTGGCAAGGCTGTTCGGCGATCAGGGCCAGCAGCAGCAATTTCAGATCGCCCGGGGCAAATACACGAGGGCCTCGTCCACCGCGTTCACGGCCGGGGCGCTTCTCGAAACCATCCGCGTGCACGCCATGCTCGCGGTGGTGGGGGTGATGATGTTCGCTCATGTTCTCTTCGCTCTCTGTATAAGTTAGATACAACTTAAGATATATCTTAAGAGTGTTCAAGCCGAAAGGATGAACGGTAACGATTCTCAAGTGAGCGCAGGGGGGGCCGCTGCGGGTGTGTCCAGGGGTTACAACTGTGCGGTGGGCGGATGACATAACGTGTGGGTGGCGGGTTGCAGATAGGGGGTGAGGATGGGCGCCATGCCTTTGAGCACTTGCGCCGGCAACGCGGAGGTGAACGTGAAGGCTTCGGCCGAGCGACCGGGCACAAACGCTGTCAGGGTGCCAAAGTGCTGTTCGCCGATGTAGAACACAAACGTCGCTGTACGGTTGATCGACTTGGAACTGATAAGCCGCCCGCCAGCGCCCATGCTTTCGATGCGGTTATCGCCGGTGCCGGTTTTGCCGCCCATGGCCAAGACACTGCCGTCGGGTTGTTTGAAACTGCCGGACACGCGACGTGCCGTACCGGCGTCTACCACCTGTGACAGGGCCTGGCGCAATGCGGTGGCCACTTCACTGGGCATGACCCGCTCGCCTTTGTCGGGGTCATTGATCAGGCGGGTTTCGTAGGGGGTGTCGGCGGCAAAATGCAGGGTATCGATGCGCAACACCGGCAAACGCACGCCATCGTTCAAGATAATCCCCATCAGCTCGGAGAGCGCTGCAGGGCGATCCCCCGAGCTGCCCAGCGCGGTGGCCAGCGAAGGCACCAGGTGATCAAACGGATAACCGACTTTCTGCCAGCGCTGGTGGATATCGAGGAACGCTTCAATCTCCAGCATCGTGCGAATCCGGCTGTCACGGGCACTCTTGTGTCGGCTTTTGAACAGCCAGCTGTAAACCTCTTGACGCTCAAACTGGCTGGCGGCGACGGCTTGCTGAAAGGTGGCTTGCGGGTTGTTCAGCAAATACCCCATCAACCACAGGTCCAGCGGGTGGACCTTGGCAATGTAGCCTTGATCCGGCAGGTCATACGCGCCAGGACTGTAGCTTTGATAGAGTTTGGCCAGGCGCTCGTCAGGCACCTTGTCACTGCGTAAATGCGAACGCACAAAACTGTTGAAAGTCGCCTGATCGGCGCGCGGAAACAGATACCGGTGGACCGCCGCCATGCGAATAGGGGTGGGGTGCATGCTGTCCAAAAAGGTATCGAGGCGTGCCTGCGTATCCTTGCCTTTGTATTTTTTCCAGAACTTGAGCATGTAGGTGGTGCCTTCACGGTCCGCAAAGCGCGCCAGGTATTCCTGCCGACGGGGGTTGAGGTCGTCCTTGAGCAGTTCTGCGCTGTTGCTCGGTGCCTGATACGTCGTGTAACGCACCACGTCGCGCATCAGGCGCACAAACGGCAGGTTGATGGATTCACGGATCGCGTCGCGCAGGGTCGGGTTACGGCCATTGTCCTGAATGCGGAAGTTGTTGAAGTGGTGCATACCGCCGCCGGTGAAAAAACGCTCTCCAGGATTTGCCGAATAGGTGCGGTTGAGCGCTGCATCGAGCATGCCAGCAAGGCTCGCGTTCGGGTCGCGGATCAAGTAGTCCACGGCCCAACGGCTCAAGCGGTCTTGCTCATTGATCTGGACTTTCTTCAGGTTGGCGCTGGACTGGCCCGCGTACCGCTCATGCAACTCAGCGATGATTTGCAGGTAAGTGGTCATCACCCGCAGCTTGGCGGTCGAGCCCAGCTCCAGTTTGCTCCCTTCATTGATGTCGAACGGTTGGTCCGTGCTGTCGGTTTGCACCCGTGCGCGGGCACCATCGGGCGTCAGCTCAAACAAGGTGAAGCTGTACCGCACCTGCGCCGTGCTGCTGGGGGTCAGCAACCGCTCGCCCAGCAGTCCGAGTTTGCCGGCAACAGCGGGGTCGGCCAGGTTGCGCAGGTATTCGCTGACCTGGCGCTGCAAGTCGTACTGCAAGGTGCTGGTGGCTGACAGGTCGAGGCGGTCAAGGTCATACAGCGGGCGTTGGAGCAGGGCCGACAAACGACCGCGGGCCACGCTGATGCCTTTGTTGGTTTCAATCGGCTGGATCGTCGGGGCGGTGTTCCAGTCCCGGTAAGTCACACGGCTGGCCAGTGCTGCAGTGGTCAGAGCAGGGTTGATCACCTGATTCTGGGCCAGCAGGCGGATATGGCTGTCAGTCAGCCCCGCCAGCTCGTCGCGGCCTTTGGCCAAATAATGCGAAGGTCGGCGTTGGGCAATCATCAGTGACAGCACTTCGCGCAGCGCCAACCCGCGTTGCGCCAGGCTTTGCGGGTCGCTGGCGGTGCTGGCCAGGTGCTGATTGACCTGATTGAAATCGGCGCCGTACCAGACGCGCAAGCCCTCGGCCATACCGTGCACCTCGCCATGCCCGGGCACCGCCGACAACGGCACACTGTTGAGGTAGTCACGCACAATCGTCTGGCGTGCTTTTAAGGTGTCGGGGCCATCCTGATACGCGCGCACGCTGGCAGACACCATCTGCCGCAGTTTTTCACTGCCCGACACGGTCAGCCCATCGGGGGAGTGCCGGTATTTTTCAAGCTGGGTGGCCAGCGTGCTGCCACCCGCTGACTGGCCGGGCAAGTGGAGTAATTTGGCCACCTGTGACCAGGCGGCCATAGCGAAACGCGGCCAGTCCACCGCCGGGTTGGCCAACGGCTGGGCGGGGTCGAGCAAGTCGCGGTTTTCAATGAACAGCAAACTCTGCACCACCACGGGCGGGATGCTGGCGAAGTCGGAATACAGCTGCTGCGGGTAGTTGTAGTGGTACAGCGGTGCGCCCGAGCAGTCCGTGATGGAGAGCCCGGCCTGAATCTTTTCCGAGTAGGGGACGAAAAACCCTTTCTTGCTGTAGCTCAACAGTTCTGGTGAGAAGCGAGTTTGCTCGGCAATCACGTAATCGCGTTTTAACAGGCGCGGCAAAAAGTCGCCCAGCGAGCTGTAACCCAAGCGCTTGTCGAACGGCCCTGCGCCGGGATACAGCATGGAGTCGCTGGCGCCCGCGTGCATCGAATAGTTCAGGGCTGCGGCAAAGCGACTGAACGCTTGCGCCTGGAGCCGCGACGTGCGCACTTCTTTTTCGATGGCGAACCCCAGAACCACCAGCGCGATCAACAGCAACACGCCCAACGCCATCCAGCCATAACGCCGCCCGCGGTGCCGTGGGGCCGGGGACGGGGCGTCCTCCACTGCCGTATCAGGCACTGCGAGTTTGCTGGAGTTTGAATGCCACAGTGCGCCCATAGTTGACCGATCCACGTGCGCATTTTGGCTGCGCTTGAGTCAAGCGTAGACGGTGGGCCACGGGCACGAGAACTTTGTGTGCCGTTCTTCGCGCGGGATTCCCATCCGTTGCCTCACTTGCGGCGGTGAGGCGATTCGCCCAAGAACGTAGGGATAGAGCCTTCAAGTAAGGTAAATACGTCCTAGGTAGGGGCATGACTGTGCACCAACGCTGTGCAATACTCGCCGCCGATCTCAGTAGGGCATTTCCCTTTTGACCTGTCGACCCACGAGGTCCGGGCCGATCAAGAGGGGAGCCGGACCACACGCCCGGCTTGATAGAACGCCCGATTGATGCCACATCCAATAACAATATGAGGTTGTACTTTTATGCCAGTCGGCAACCACCAGCCCCACAGCGACACCGCTCAGGGCGGTCCGCTCAAGCGTGAACTGGGCGAGCGTCACATTCGCTTGATGGCGCTTGGCGCCTGTATCGGCGTCGGCCTGTTCCTGGGCTCGGCCAAGGCAATTGAAATGGCAGGCCCTGCCATCATGCTGTCGTACATCATCGGTGGCCTGGCCATTCTGGTGATCATGCGCGCGCTCGGCGAAATGGCCGTGCACAACCCGGTAGCCGGCTCGTTCAGCCGCTACGCACAAGATTATCTGGGCCCGCTGGCAGGCTTTTTGACCGGCTGGAACTATTGGTTCCTGTGGCTGGTGACCTGCGTCGCGGAAATCACGGCGGTGGCGGTGTACATGGGGATCTGGTTCCCGGATGTCCCGCGCTGGATCTGGGCGCTCGCGGCGCTGATCAGCATGGGCTCGATCAACCTGATCGCGGTCAAGGCGTTCGGTGAGTTCGAGTTCTGGTTTGCCCTGATCAAGATCGTGACCATCATTGCGATGGTGCTCGGTGGCATCGGTATCATCGCCTTCGGTTTTGGCAACGATGGCGTCGCGCTGGGTATTTCCAACCTGTGGACCCACGGCGGCTTCATGCCCAATGGGGTGCAGGGCGTGCTGATGTCCCTGCAAATGGTGATGTTTGCGTACTTGGGCGTTGAGATGATCGGCCTCACCGCCGGTGAAGCGAAAAACCCCCAGAAGACCATTCCGAGTGCGATTGGCTCGGTGTTCTGGCGCATTCTGTTGTTCTACGTGGGCGCGCTGTTCGTGATCCTGTCGATTTATCCATGGAACGAAATCGGCACCCAGGGCAGCCCGTTCGTGATGACCTTTGAGCGTCTGGGTATCAAGACCGCTGCCGGTATCATCAACTTCGTGGTCATTACGGCGGCATTGTCGTCGTGCAACGGCGGCATTTTCAGCACCGGGCGCATGCTCTACAGCCTGGCGCAGAATGGTCAGGCGCCTGCCAATTTCGGTACAACCTCCAAGAACGGCGTGCCGCGTCAGGCGTTATTGCTGTCGATTGCAATGTTGTTGCTGGGCGTGGTGCTGAACTACCTGGCTCCGGAAAAAGTGTTTGTGTGGGTGACGGCCATCGCCACCTTCGGCGCGATCTGGACCTGGTTGATGATTCTGCTGGCGCAACTGCGCTTTCGCAAAAACCTGAGCCCGGAAGAAGCCGCCGCCCTCAAATACCGCATGTGGCTCTACCCGTACAGCTCCTATGCCGCTTTGGCGTTCTTGCTGTTGGTGGTCGGGCTGATGGCGTACTTTGTGGAGACACGCGTGGCGCTGTTTGTAGGGCCTGCGTTCCTGATCCTGCTGACCGTGCTGTTTTACGTGTTCAAGTTGCAGCCGACTCAGGTGAGCGAGCCAAACCCGGGCGCGCAGCTGAAAAAAAGCTGATGCACTGACCCAGTGACACACCGTGCCGGAGCGAGTGAACTCGTTGCGGCACGGTTATTTTGCAGTGGCATTCAACTGTTTGTTCCAGTCCAGCCACGCTGCCAGTACCGCCATCATCCCCACGCCCAACACGGCGCTGATCAGTTTGATCGCCAGTGTGTCACCGCCCAGTGCATTGAGCATGTCGGCCAGTGGCGCCAAAATCACCCCCAAACAAAACACTTCCAGCGAATAACGCCCCATGCGACAGGCTTGCCGTACCAGCCAAAGGTTGAGCCAGTGACTGTGGGGGACCACTTTTGCAGCCACGTAAGCCAGTGCCAGAAAGTGCAATAAACGCACAGAGGACAGGTTGGTCTTGCTGATCGGGTACAAGTGCTCGCCCAGCCACAGCGGCATGAGGGCATCGTGCACTTGAGGCCACTTCCAGGACAGAGCCAGCAGCCCTGCGAGCACCAGGTATGTTACTGAACCCAAGAACAGCGGTTGACGCATCAGCGGGCGGGTTTCAGGCGCTTTATCGCGTTGCGCCCAAAGGGCCGCAGCGCCGCCGAGTACAAACAGGAACTGCCACGCCAGCGGGTTGAAAAACCACACCCCACCTTCTTGTGCCGCCAGGTTCCAGTAGGGGGCCGTGAGGTACACCAGAAAAGAAACACCTACCACCATCGCAGGCTTGCGCAGCAGCAAGGGCAATACCAGCGCTAAGCCCAGTAATAGCAGGATGTAAAGCGGTAACGGGTCCATCAAGTTGGGCTTGAAACGCAATAAAAGTTCGTCGGTCAGCGCCTGTTGCGGGTTGCTCAAAAAGTACTGCAACCCCATTTCTTGCACCAGATCTCGGGTTTCGACGTGATTGTTGGCAAAGAACACAATGCCCATCAGTACCGCCAGCAAGAAAATATGCACCACGTACAACACCCAGGCGCGGCGCAGAATTTTAATGCCTGCCCGAAGAAAGCCGTCCCGCTGTGCGATTTTTCCGTAAGCCAGTACCGCGGCATACCCGGCCAGAAAAACGAAAATTTCAGCGGCATCACTGAAACCGAAGTTGCGCACGGTCAGTTCAGCCAGCGGGTTGTGCGGGATGTGATCCCAGAAAATAAAAATAAGCGCCAGTGCGCGAAAGAAATCGATGCGGTGGTCGCGTCCGGTCGTCATCACGGAAGTACTCAGATATCAAGATTAGAAAAAGTCCGGCCTGCGCAGCAGAGGTTGCGCGCCGCACAGCGGCGGCGCGCAGGGTGAAGGCAATTGTCAGTAATTGCAAAGTCTTGATATTACGCCGTGTCTCTGATCATCGACGTTGAGACGTTTAAATCCCTTTTTATTCCTCCTCAATGACCTCAAGCGGCTTTTTATCGAGAATGCCTTGCGTGATCTGTTCGAGGGTTTTGGCCTTATTGGTGGCCACTGCGGTCAGTTCGGCATGGTAGAGGTCTTCAAACGCCGATGATTGTGTGAAAACCTTGCGTTCATCAATCACCAGTTTTTCTGCCAGCTGTTTGAGTTCGCTTTGCAGACTCGTCAGCAGTGCCTGATCGCCGGCTTGCGTCGCATCCACCCACAATTGGTGTGTTTCACGCAGGTTTTCAAGTTCCAGATAGCGTTGATCGAACAAGGCATTGCTGGTTTTGATGCTGGCTTTATACGTTGATTCGATATGGTTTTTCCACGGTTCTTGCTCAAGGAGTTGCTTGGCCATAAAACCGGGCCTGGCTTCTTTATTGACGACGATCTGGTAGGCATCTTCAATTTGAGCCGGCGTTACCTTGGCGACATTCCTGAACTTCATATGGGCTGGCTGCCAGAGCAATTCCAACCGCTTCGCCAGGTCAACCTGGTAAATCAGTTTCACCTCTAGCGGGTCGGGTTTAAGGCGGTCAATCTCCGACACGGGCAATTGGGCGTTGCGTCGAGCGGTTTCATAGGCGGCCTGCTGCAGTTCAATCTGGGTTTGAGCGATGTCATTGAGTTCGATCAGCCGAACTTCGCTTTTCATTAACTTAAGCAAGGCGAGTTCTTTTTCAGCCCCTTCAGCCAATAAGGCTTCGCGCAGCAGCACCCTGTAACCGAAGCGACTGAAAAGGGTGGAGACGCGGTCGACACAGGTTTCATTTTCAATCGAGTGTGCAAACACGGTCGCACGGAATTCGCTGTCTAGTGCCGCGGTTTCAAGTACCTGCCAGACCCGATCCGTCAACAGGATGCGGTCACGCTCATAATCTGCACTGGCAACCAGATCGCGTATGACCTTGAAGAAATTTTCAGAGTCGGGCTCGGCGTGTAAAGCGTCCCACAGCTCATTTTTTAAACGGATATCGGCAGGTGGCGTATCGGCGCTCAGCCACAAATTGGCCGGGTGCGGCGTATCGGCTACATGGACACGTGTCTCAAGGGGAAGCCCTAAACGGGTTCTGAGTTCATTGACTAAATCATGGGTCCGGGCGTTCAGCGGATTGTCATGTAGAAAAGTCGATCTCAATCGGATTGCAGGCAATTGAAAATACCCAGCCGGCAGCGAAGTGATGCTGTTTGCGCGCAAGTCGAAGTGCGTTAAATGCTGCAATTGGTTGACCCCCGCTGGCCATTGCGTGAGTCGGTTTTGGCTTAAGTTCAGACGGCGTAGTTCAGTCATCTGGCTGAAATCAGGCAGGAGATCTAACTTATTATGGCTGAGGTCAAGCACCGTGATTTTTTTCAGGTTGGCGAGTTTGCCGGCAGTCTCTGCAGTGAATGCCAGCTTGTTCTTGTGCAACTTGAGCACGTTCAACTCCTGCAAAGTGAACAGTGACTCAGGGAGCTTGCGTAGATGGGTGGACTCCAGAGAAAGCTCGTGCAGTGAGGGGAAGTGCTTTAAAAACGAATCCATACTAGGGTGCAGGTATTGATTATTCATTTTCAGTGAAGTGACATGACTGAAATCGGCCTCCAGGATGGGCAAGGTTCCTAGCTGAGTATTGCTGAAATCCAGTCGCGAGCCATGTACCAAGTTTCCTGAGTCGGGGGTGCGCTGCCAGCATTTGATCAGCTTGTCGGCGAAACGGGCTTTGTCACGCAGGTGCACCTGGCGAATATGCGCGTCGCTGATTTGCACAAACTCCAAAGGTTCTTGTTGCCAGTCTTCCAGGGTCTTTTTCAACCCTTTGAGCTCTTTGTTCAGTGCTTCAAGTCGATTCAAACCTTCGCGGCTGAACAAGCTGTCAACGCCAATAAAGTTCTGAACGTCTTCAGTACTGTGGGCGGGGTACAACTTGGACTTCAAATGCCGGATTCTTCGAGGATGAGTGGAAATACAGGCAAACGGTGCCCGGGTACAACGTGCCCCCTCGATGTCCAGTCGCGGGTAACCGGTGCGTCCTTTTGCCAGGCGAAGCGGTGAGCGGGGTGCGAGTATCTCCGGGGGCATGCCCAATACGGTACGCAGCCTGGAGCGTGTCAGCGGTTGGTGCTGTTTCAGCGCCTCTTTGAGCTGTTGACCCTGACTGGTGTGAGGGAAGCCTAACTCGGCTCTTTGTAGGTCGGGCAAGGCATGCAGTACGCTGGTATACATGTCATCCAGAGGATGCAGCATTTGATCCTCGCCGTTGTACGTGATGTAGCGATCACCTTGTTTGACCAGTACTTTACGAATCGATGCATCCGGTGCGCCCACCTGATCGAGCAGCGTTCCAGAGAGTTTAAGGTCGTGAACTTCCAGCCTGAAATCCGTGGGCCAACCTGGCATGTCGGCCAAGCTGTGGAGTATCAGTTTGTGGGCATCTGGCGAAGTGCGGTAATCGAAGTAAAACCCTTCATAGGCACGCATTAGCCGGTTTTCTTCCTCAAGCAGTCGGGCCTCCTCTTGTAAACGCAACGCAATGCGGCCTGCTTCCAACTGCACGATTTCAGAGGTGTTGGCTGTGCTGATGATTTCGTTGGCGGCGGACAGCGGCAGTGTTGGATGCGCCTCTTTCAGTTTCTTCACCCACAGATCCTCAGACTCCTGAGACTGCGCGTACACCGCGTCCAGCACGTTTTCTTGCAGGTGTTGCGCGTGGTCAGCAATTCTGGAACTCAATAACGTTGCCTGTTCGTTCAGGTCAAGCACGACAGTACCCGTCACGGGGTCTGTTCCGATCAAGGATTCGATTTCCGCATTGCTTAACGACATCAGTACTGTCTTAAGCAATTGGCCCTCACGTACTTGGCTGTCGAGTACCTGGATAACAGGTGTTTTACCTTCACTGACAGGTCCATATTCCATGATGACCTTTCCAGAACTGTCGATGCAGCGCAGGGTTTTTTTAGGGGTCCACATTTCGTGGTGGGTCATCACTGTAAGTTGCAATAAAGGATCGGCTGTTGTGTCGCCCGCCCGCATCTGTGCAATGAATCGCTTGAGTTCAAGACGCGCTTTGAGTCGCTGAACACAATCATCCAGCAGGGCGGGAGGCGCTTTCTGATCGATAAAACTCTGTCGTACGGCTGATTCCTCTGTGCCCGAAGCTTTTAATAAAGACAGTGCCTGCTCATCGCTGAGCCCCTGGAGGGATGCATCAAGGCGACGAACAAAGGTAGTGGTTGCCCATGTGTCGATTTCTTCAATTTCATGTATCCAGGCACCTTGACCATTGGAGGTGATTAACGGCGAATAGGCGTCAGGCCGGCTGGGGTGTTTCAGGCGGTAGGTATTTTCAGACTGGTGCTGCACTTGATACTGCTTGCCTTCCAGTGCCACATAACTTTTGTTCTGGTGAGTATAGAGTCCGCGTTTGTCTGCTTTGGTCGAGGCCGTGTGGGGAACGTCATGTTCAAACTGAGTGAGGTCCGGTTTCCAGAGCTGTTGGCTGCCGTCCGGCAGTTCAAACATGTCCAGCTCTTCAACCAGCGGCGACTTTTCGATGACAGGCGGCGCCGTCAATTCCTTGGCCAGTTTTCCTGCCGCCGCAATAAAGGCCACATTGATCAATACGCTTCGGGTATAGGACCAGGCGAGTGCCTGATCGTTTTGCTCCCACGCTTCAATGCCGTGGTAGAGGTCGGTCAGGATCTGTGCGGCGAAGACCACCGTCATCACCTCCCCCAGTCCGGGGATAAATAGCGCGGCGACATTGAGTACATTCAGGCTGACGTCGAAATAATGCTCAAGTCGGTTGATCAGCGAGACGCGATTTATTTCCGACGTGGGCACGGCTAGAAAACGTGCGTCGTTCAGGAGCTGAAACTTCTTATATTCAACGAGATGACTAAACAGATTGCCCCGCACGGGTGTGCGCGTCATTTCAAGCGGGTCGTTATTGTGCTTGATAAACCGTAAGTTCAAACGTTTGAGAAGCCTAAGTTTTTGAGACTGCGGCGCCAGGTGGATAAAAAACTGACGGTACTGCGCATCTTGCATTTTTCTCATCCAGTCGGCCGAGGCCATGCGGATGGAGGGGTACTCTTTGATGCAACTGATTGGGTCGCCGGGTATATAAAGTATGCAACGACGATCCAGTTCAAGCGGGTCGCCATGTGACAGAATCATGGAGTTGAACGGGATGTCGTCCATGTGCAGGGCATTACACGTCAAGGGCAATGTATTGAATAAAGGTTTTTCTTCACCCTGGGCATAACGTATCAACAGGCTATGGGTACTGGTGCTGATGTCACCTTTCATAAGTGCAATCTGAGCCTGTAGCATCAACACATCGCGATCATGGCGTTCGAAGGTGTGGATCAATTGATGATTAGCGGCGCTGTCAGCGGGATTGAAAATGCGCGTGAGGTGAGCCTGGTACTTGCCACCGATATCCAGGTCTCGACACAGGCGAGCAAAATCAACCGGCGGGATATCAATCACGCGTGGCGCCGGTTTGTCAGAGCCCTCTGATTGATGTGTCCACAAGTAAGAACCTTTCGGAAAACCGTCGGGTTGCGCCTGGCTTTCGTCGAAGTTATGCAGGGCTGCTTGCAGTAACGTTTGCGTCGTGGAACTTTCGACTTCTTGGGTGAATAGATTGAGTTTGGTGTGAGTGATGATGTTTTTTTCGACGTCGCATTCAATGCCGAATCGTTTGAGTAACGCCGCTTTTAATAATGGGCTTGCAAACGTATTAACGGTCTGCACCTGATCCAAGTACGTGTTGACGGCTGTCATTGACAGGCTATTAAGGGCCTGTATTTCTTTAAGGGCTTCGCGTTGGGCCTGCGTGGCGCCGGTGTACCATGCCGGAAGAGAAAGTGCATGTTCAGGCAGTTTTGACATGACTTGGTGCGGCGCCTGCCTGACGGCCTCACGGACAGTATTTTTTATAAAGTCGTGGTGAATACCCACTTCTTGCAAGTTGGGCAGGGTTTCAGATGCTGTATTTAAAACCGGTGTGGGTGTGGGCATCGAGTTGTCTCCAGACAGTTAAAAATACGAGTCTAGAAAGTTTGTCGTGCGCTAAAAAGTCTAAATAGTTGATGGTGTCAGTCAGTGGGTGAGCATGTATTGAAATGTAAGAAGTAACTAATTAATACCGGTGTTTTTTTAAGTGTCCCCGTTTCTTTCAAGCGACCGGGGGATAGGCATGTTCATTCCCCCGGTGCCGCACGACTGAACCTTATGCCGTCGCAATCACGTTGGGTTCAAAGCTGTCTGCTCGTGCCATTTGCCACATGCGCGAATAAAACTCGCCATTGACTTCACCGGTCAATAACTCACCGGGCTTGAGGAAGACGTGTAATTGGGAGAACAGTTTGACTTCGGTTGCCGAGACTCGGCGTACCAAGTGCTTGGCTTGTAGCTGTGACGGGTGGTCCAGACCTGCCGCCGCCAGCATTTCCGCCAGCCCTTTGAGCGTGTTGCGATGGAAGTGGAACACCCGCTGCGCTTTGTCGGGCACCACCAGTGCGCGTTGGCGCAAGGGGTCTTGGGTGGCAACGCCGGTGGGGCATCGGTTGGTGTGGCACGACTGTGACTGAATGCAGCCGATGGCGAACATGAAGCCCCGCGCAGAGTTGGCCCAGTCCGCGCCGATGGCCAGCACGCTGGCGATGTCGAAGGCGCTGACGATTTTGCCGCTGGCGCCCAGTTTGATCTTGCTGCGCAGGTTCAGCCCCACCAGCGTGTTGTGCACGAACAGCAGCCCTTCGCGCATGGGCGCACCCATGTGGTCAGTGAATTCCACCGGGGCGGCGCCTGTGCCGCCTTCCTTGCCGTCGATCACGATAAAGTCCGGGAGGATGCCGGTTTCAAGCATCGCCTTGGCGATCCCCATGAACTCCCACGGGTGACCCAGACAGAATTTGAAGCCCACGGGTTTTCCCCCGGACAATTCGCGCAATTGGGCAATCCAGCGCATCAGCTCGATAGGGGTCGAAAACGCGCTGTGCCGCGACGGCGAAATGCAGTCTTCACCCATCATGATGCCGCGTGTTTCAGCGATCTCTTGCGTCACTTTGTCTTTAGGCAAGATCCCGCCATGGCCGGGTTTGGCGCCTTGGCTCATCTTGATTTCGATCATGCGCACTTGCGGGTTTTGCGCCTGGACGGCGAAGCGCTCCGGGTCGAAGCGCCCGTCGGCGGTGCGGCACCCAAAATAACCGCTGCCCAGTTCCCAGGTCAGGTCGCCGCCGTTTTCCCGGTGGTAAGGGCTGATACTGCCTTCGCCCGTGTCATGGGCAAAATTACCCAGCTTGGCGCCCTGGTTCAGTGCGCGGATCGCGTTGGCGCTGAGGGAGCCAAAGCTCATGGCCGAGATGTTGAACACCGACGCGGAGTACGGCTGGGTGCACTGCGGGCCGCCTACCATCACCCGAAAACTGGCCGGGTCGCTCAGCGGCGCAGGGCGCATGGAGTGGCCGATGAACTCGAAGCCCGACTGGTACACGTCAATCAGTGTGCCGAACGGTTTATCGGCACTTTCATTCTTGGCGCGGGAATAGACCAGCGAGCGTTGGGCGCGGGAGAAGGGCAGCGCATCGCTGTCGGACTCCAACAAATACTGGCGAATCTCCGGGCGGATGGTTTCAACCATGTAGCGGATGTTGCCCAGAATCGGGTAATTGCGGCGCACCGCGTGGGGTGTTTGCAGCAGGTCGAAAATACCGATCAGGCTCAACACCAGGGTGACCGCGGTAAACGGCCACAACCACTCGTGGTGCATGAACGGCAGGCTGGCAAGCGTGAATATCACGCAGAAGGCAAAAAACGCATAACGGCTCAACAGTGACAGGCTCATACGGTTTCCTGTTTCAGGCTTATTTGTTCAGTCAGGCCATTGCGCCTGAAGGGCTCGTCTTTAGCACGAGCGGGGACTCACGGTGCGGTCAGGCCCGGTACGACATGAATCTGCGCTCGCTCAGGCAGCGTTGAAACATGGCGTACTGACCCTTGGGACCCTCTCTTTAGCCTGGAGGTTTCCCCGGGGAGGTGCTTGCCCTGTATCAAGCAAGCGCCAGTACAGAAAGCAGACTCGCCATTGAACGAGATTTCGCAGGGCGCAGCATCCCGACGAAAGTCGTGGCGTGACCCCAAACAGCATCAATGACGGGGCTTTCAAGGACCTCACCATACAGACTGAAGCTGGCAGCGCGCTATCTGTGTCTTTTCGTCAGATGGCTGTCATGTGATCCTTCGCGCTCTTTCTGGTTAGTTGGCTGATTCTTGTGAGTTCTTCAGATATTTCCTGCGCTATCCCTCCCAACACCATTCGCATCGCGGCGGCCGTGCTGATCGGCCCTGACGGTCAGACCTTGCTGGTGCGCAAGCGCGGTACCCAAGCGTTCATGCAACCGGGTGGCAAAATCGATGCCCATGAGCAACCCATCGACGCGTTGGCCCGAGAGCTGGAAGAAGAGCTGGCGCTCACGATCGACCCGGCCCGTGCCACCTATTTGGGGCATTTTTGCGCGCCTGCGGTGAATGAACCGGGGTTTGAAGTGCAGGCCGAACTGTTTTTGCTGCACATCGATGCGGTCGTGGCCCCGGCTGCGGAGATCGAGGAAGTGCAGTGGATTGATCCGTGCGGGGACGGTGGCCTAACCCTGGCCCCTTTGACCCGTGATGTGATTTTGCCGTTCTACCGTCAGATTATTCCTGCCTGATCCCGACTGACTGCTGACAAGGACTGTCCCTGATGCCTGCCCATGATTTGCTGATGTTTGCCGCCGCGTGTCTGGTGATGGTGCTGACGCCCGGGCCGAACATGATCTACCTGATCTCACGTTCGATCTGTCAGGGTCGTAAGGCGGGCGTGACGTCGCTGCTGGGCGTGGTGGCCGGCTTTTTCGTGCACATGCTGGCGGCTGCGATCGGGCTTACGGCCGTGTTCCTCGCGGTTCCACTGGCCTATGAAGCCTTGAAGTGGGCAGGCGCGCTGTACCTCTTATGGATGGCCTGGCAAGCGGTGCGACCCGGCGCGCGCTCGCCGTTCGAAGCCCGGGAGTTGCTGCCGGATGCCCCGTCAAGGCAGGTTCTGATGGGGTTCTTGACCAGTGTGCTGAACCCCAAGGTGGCGATGTTCTACCTGTCGATTTTTCCGCAGTTCATCAGCCCGGAGCACGGTTCGCTGTTTATCCAAAGTATCCTGTTGGGCCTGACGCAAATCAGCGTCAGTTTCACCGTGAATCTGTTGATCGCATTGTTCGCTTCCGGCATTGCCGTCTGGTTCGTGCGCAACCCGCTGTGGTTGGCCGTGCAGCGTTATGTGATGGGCGGGGTGCTGGCTGCGCTGGCCGTGAGACTGATGCTTGAGCAACGAAAAACCGTATGACGTGGACCTGTAATGGCTATAGAACTGCTTAATCCTTCACACGCCAGGGCGTATCGCCAGCTTATGCTTGAGGCGTACGCACAGCACCCCGAGGCCTTTGTCTCTAGCATTACCCGTCGCGAAACAATGCCGCTGAGCTGGTGGCAATCGCAGCTGGATGACGAACTGAGCACGCTGTATGGCGCGTTTGTGGAGGGGCAGCTGGTGGGGGTTGTCGGTCTGGCGTTCGAACCCTGGGAAGACATGCAGCACAAGGCCACCTTGTTTGGCTTGTATGTGGGTGAACACTGCCGGGGGCAGGGGCTGGGCGAGCAGTTGGTGCAGGCCGTGTTGTCACTGGCTGAAGAAGAACCCGATCTCAACGTGATTGAGCTGACGGTGAGTGCGAACAGCCTCCCGGCATTGGCGCTGTACACCCGTTGCGGGTTTCAACAGTCGGGCCTGGAAGACTGCGCCATCAGGGTGGGCGAGGACTATTACGATCGGGTGCACATGCGCCGGCAGGTCAATCGACCGGATGACCCGGCAGGCGCAGCTGCATAGCTGCGCCCGGCGTCGACAGGTGCAGAGCGCATTTCAACGCACCGCGCTGACACCGTCCAGCGTCGAGAACGAGGTGTCCTTGGCAGTCAGCAGGAAGTCGCGCATGTAGGGCGCATCCAGCATGTCTGCCCGAATGGCTGCGTACAGCGTGGCGAACAAGCCTTTTTCCCCCAGGCGCTTGGCCTTTACATACCCCCGCGAGCTGTATTCATGCAGCGCCCAGTGCGGCATGCCGCAGACGCCGCGCCCGCTGGCGACCAGTTGCATCATCATGACGGTCAGCTCCGAGGTGCGCACTTGCGCGGGCTCCACGTCGGCGGGTTCCAGAAAGCGGGTGAAGATATCGAGGCGATCACGTTCCACCGGATAGGTAATCAACGTTTCGCTTTTCAGGTCGTCGGGCACGATAAACGGCTTGCTGGCCAACGGGTGCTGATTGGCCACTGCCAACATGGCTTCGTAGGTGAACAACGGCACATACGTCAGGCCCGCAATCTCCTGCGGGTCGGAAGTCACCACCAGGTCCAGGTCGCCTCGGGCCAGCGCCGGGAGCGGGGCGAAGGCAAACCCCGAGGCCAGATCGAGCTCCACCTCGGGCCATGCATCGCGGAACTGGTCGATGGTCGGCATCAGCCACTGAAAGCAGCTGTGGCATTCGATGGCCATGTGCAGGCGTCCGGCCGTGCCGCCCACCAGACGCGCGATATCACGCTCCGCGCTGCGCATCAGTGGCAGCATGGCGTCGGCCAGTTGCAACAGGCGTAAACCGGCACTGGTGAAGCGCACGGGTTTGGTTTTGCGCACGAACAACGGCATGCCCATGCGTTCTTCCAACTCTTTGAATTGATGAGACAACGCCGACTGGGTCAGGTGCAGGCGTTCTGCCGCTTCCACCAGGCTGTCGGATTCGCGCAAGGCGTGCAGGGTTTTGAGGTGACGAATTTCCAGCACGGGTGCTCCATGAGTAATTTTGATGATGAACACGAAAACGTTGAGTTTGTCTCATGTTGCACCGTCTGTCGATAATTGGGCCATTACTGACATGGAGGAATGCCGTCATGGCCCTGGCCCACAATCTTGGTTTCCCACGCATCGGCGCGGATCGCGAACTTAAAAAAGCCCTTGAAGCCTATTGGAAAGGCGACATCGACCACGCCGCGCTGCAAGCCGTGGGCCGTGAATTGCGCGCCAAACACTGGCAACTGCAAAAAGACGCGGGTATTGATCTGCTGCCCGTGGGCGATTTCGCCTGGTACGACCAGGTGCTGACTCATTCACTGACCTTCGGGGCGATCCCGGCGCGTTTCGCCAACACGCTGGACCACAACGGCCGCCCGACCCTGGACACCCTGTTCGCCATGGCCCGTGGCGCCAGCCACAGCTGCTGCGGCGGCGAACACAGCCAAGGCCAGTACGCTCAGGAACTGACCAAGTGGTTCGACACCAACTATCACTACCTGGTCCCGGAATTTACGCCGGATCAGCGCTTCGAGCTGAGCTGGAACGAACTGTTTGAGGAAGTCGATGAAGCGCTGGCGTTGGGCCACAAGGTCAAGCCCGTCATCATCGGTCCGCTGACGTATCTGTGGCTGGGCAAGGCCAAAGGCAACGCGTTCGACAAACTCGACCTGCTGGAAAACCTGCTGCCGGTGTACGCACAGATCCTTTCGCGCCTGGCTGAGCAAGGGGTGGAGTGGGTGCAGATCGACGAGCCGATCCTGTCGCTGGACTTGCCGCAAGCCTGGAAAAACGCCTTCGAACGCGCGTATCACATTCTTCAGTACTCGCCCCTGAAAAAACTGGTGGCGACTTACTTCAGCGGGCTGGAAGACAACCTCGGTCTGGCGGTCAGCCTGCCGGTGGAAGGGCTGCACGTTGATCTGGTGCGTGCTCAGGACCAGTTGCACGGGATTCTGGATCGCCTGCCGACCTATAAAGTGCTGTCGCTGGGACTGGTCAATGGTCGCAACGTGTGGCGCTGCGACCTGGAAAACGCCTTGGCGCAATTGCAACTGGCCGAAGAACGTTTTGGGGACAATGTGTGGGTCGCCGGTTCGTGCTCGCTGTTGCACAGCCCGGTGGACCTGGACCGCGAAACCCAACTGGACGCGGAGCTCAAAAGCTGGCTCGCCTTCGCCAAACAAAAATGCAGCGAAATCGCCGTGCTGCGTGACGCACTGAACATCCCGCAAGACCCAAAGGTGCAACTGGCGCTGGCCGAAAGCCGCGCGCTACAGCACAGTCGCGCCCACTCGCCGCGCATCCATAAACCGGCGGTGCAAGCGCGCCTGGAGGCCATCACGGCTGCTGACAGCCAGCGTCAATCGCCCTTTGCCGAACGTATCGAAGTGCAGCGTGCGCGCTTGAACCTGCCAGCGTTTCCGACCACAACCATCGGCTCCTTCCCGCAGACAGCTTCGATTCGTCTGGCGCGTCAGTCGTACAAACAGGGCAAGTTGTCGACCAGCGAATACACCGACGCCATGCACAGTGAAATCCGCAATGCCGTAGAGACTCAGGAGCGCCTCGGTCTGGACGTGCTGGTTCACGGGGAAGCCGAACGCAATGACATGGTCGAATACTTCGCCGAGCAACTGGACGGCTACGTGTTCACTCACTATGGCTGGGTGCAGAGCTACGGTTCGCGCTGCGTGAAACCGGCGATCATTTTTGGCGACCTGAGCCGCCCCAACGCCATGACCGTGGAGTGGATCACGTACGCCCAAGGCCTGACCGACAAAGTCATGAAGGGCATGCTGACCGGCCCTGTGACCATGTTGATGTGGTCATTCCCGCGCGAAGACGTGCCGCGCAACGTGCAAGCGCGACAATTGGCGCTGGCCATCCGTGACGAAGTGCTCGACCTGGAAAAAGCCGGTATCAAGATTGTGCAAATTGACGAAGCGGCGTTCCGCGAAGGTTTGCCGTTACGCCGCGCGCAGTGGCAGGAGTACCTGGACTGGGCGGTGGAAGCCTTCCGCCTGTGCGCCTCGGGCGTAGGTGACGAAACCCAGATCCACACCCACATGTGCTACAGCGAATTCAACGACGTGATCCAGTCGATTGCCGCGATGGATGCCGACGTGATAACCATCGAAACCTCGCGCTCGGACATGGAGTTGCTGGAGGCCTTTGAAGCGTTCGATTACCCGAACGACATTGGACCGGGGGTCTATGACATCCACTCGCCACGGGTGCCGGACACGGCGCAAATGGTCAAATTGCTGAGCAAGGCCGCGCAGCGCATCCCGGCAGAACGGTTGTGGGTCAACCCCGATTGCGGCCTCAAAACCCGCGCCTGGGCCGAGACCGAAGCCGCGTTGATCAACATGGTGGCCGCCGCCCGCAAGCTACGGGCTGAAGTGGCCTGACTTTAGCGGGCTATTTTTTCGACATGGATGTTCAGCTTTTTCAGTCGATACCAAAAGCTTCTTTCTGAAATACCGATCAATTGCGCCGCAGCCGCCTGCACGCCGTTGGCCTGTTGCAAGGCCGCCAGGATGTACGCTTTCTCGACCTCGGCCAAGGCGGCCTCAAGGTCCGGCGGCACGCTGGGGCCCAATTGCGGTACGGCGCCGTGTTGATTCGGTTGTGGGGTAAACAGGTACGGCGGCAAGTCGCTGTCTTCAATGGTCTGGCTGGTGGCCACGATGGTGGCGCGCTCAACGCAGTTTTGCAGTTCGCGGATGTTGCCCGGCCAGTTGTATTCGGCCATGGCCTGCAAGGCGTCGGGGCTGAAGCCGGTGATGCGTTTACCGGCCGTCGCGCCCAGGCTGTGGGCGAAGTGGCGGGCCAGCGGGGCAATGTCTTCCACACGCTCGCGCAAGGCGGGCAGCGGGATCGGGAACACATTCAGGCGGTAGTACAAGTCTTCGCGAAACTCTTTATTGGCCACGGCCTCCAGCAGATTTTTGTTGGTGGCCGCAATGACCCGCACGTCGACCTTGCGCTCGCGGGGATCTCCCACCGGCTCGATGACCCGCTCCTGCAGCGCGCGCAGAATCTTGGCTTGCAGCGCCAACGGCATGTCACCGACTTCATCGAGAAACAACGTGCCTTTGTCGGCCTGTAGAAAACGCCCGACACGGTCGGCTACGGCGCCGGTAAACGCGCCTTTGCGGTGGCCGAACATCTCGCTTTCAAGCAAACCTTCAGGAATCGCCGCACAGTTGACCGCGACAAACGGCTTGTCGGCGCGGCTGCCATGTTTGTGAATGGCGCGGGCGACCATCTCTTTGCCGGTGCCACTTTCGCCGGTCAGCAGAATGGTGGCGCTGCTGTCACGCACGGAGTCGATGGCCTGCAACACGCGGCGAAAGCTCGGGCTGTCACCGATCAGGCTATCAACGTGCTGATGTTCGTCCAGTTCTGCGCGCATGCGGGCGTTGTCGCGCAAGATGTCGCGAAATTGCAGGGCCTTGTTGACGGTGATGTCCAGCTCGTCAATGTCAAAGGGTTTGGCGATGTAGTCGTAGGCGCCATTGCGCATCGACTGGACGGCGTTTTTTACGGTGCTGTAGGCGGTCATCACAATCACGGGCAACTGCGGGTAGCGCTGTTTGACCTCGGCCAGCAATTGCGGGCCGTCCATGCCCGGCATGCGCCAGTCGCTGATCACCAGATCAATGTCTTGCTGTTCCAGGATCGCCAGCGCCTGCAAGCCATTGCCTGCCGTGAACACCTGTACATCGTTCTGGCTGAGTGCCGAACTGAGCAGGTCGCACAGCTTCGGTTCGTCGTCGACCACCAGCACGTTATGACTCATGACTCATCCCCTCCGTGGGCCGGAATATACAGATTGAAGGTGGCACCGGCGCCTTTGTCGCTGACGCATTCGATGCGGCCGTCGTGGCTGTCCATGATTGAGAACACCTTGGCCAGCCCCAGGCCTGTGCCCGAGGCTTTTGTCGTCACAAAGGGCGTGAAAATCCGCTCCATCATGTCGGGCGCAATGCCTTCGCCCGTGTCGGTAATGCTGATGACGGTGTAATCGTCTTCCTGCGCAATGCCGACGGTGAGGTGGCCGCCGTCGGGCATGGCGTCGATGGCGTTGATGATCAGGTTCAGGCACGCCTGCTTCAACTGCCGCGCATCGGCATACAAGGTGGCGCCGGGTGCCTGATCATCGATGCGGGCTTCAACGCGATGAGACTCAAGTTCGGGTTTGCAGAACCCCAGAATGTCCTCCACCAGAGGCCGTGCGGGCTGAACGCAGCGCACGGGCGCACGGGGTTTGGCGAAGTCGAGAAATTCGGTAATCAGGTCGTTGATGCGCGTGACTTCGCTGACCACGTACTCAAGGTGGCGCTTGTCGTTGTCGCCCAGGTCGGCGCGCCGGTGCAGCAATTGGGTGGCGGTTTTGATGATGCCCAGCGGGTTGCGGATTTCGTGGGCCAGGCCCATGGCCACTTCCCCCAGCGCGTGCAGGCGATCGCGGCGCCGCAGTTGCGCTTCGAGGTGATGCAGCTGACCCAAACGCACCGTCATGTGGTTGAAGGTGCTACTGAGCTCAGCCAGTTCATCGTTACCGGACACCGCCACGCGCTGGTTGTAATCCCCCGCCGTGACGGCGCGCACCCCTTCGGAAAGCGCCCGCAACGGGCGTGTCAGGCGTTCGGAAACCAGCCAGCCAACCGTCAGCGAGAGTACCGAGCCGAGCAGGAAAATAAGCACAAACAGGTTGGTCTGGTTGACCAGCCCTACGAGGCTGGTGTGGCGCAGCAGGCCGCTGTAAATCACGCCTTGCAGTTCGCCAGTGTCGTTCAGGATCGGCCAGTACAAACCGCTGTAGCGGCTGGTGAACTGTTCGCTGGGCAGTTTGGTGTCGCGCAGGGTTTGCTCAATGGCCTGAGGCACCGTAGGTTGGCGGTCTTCAAAGCGCTGGCTGGAGAAAATCTCGGCAAAGCCGCTGGGGTTGTGCAGATAGAGCCGTAAATCGAGCGAGTGGACTTCGGCCACGCTGGTCAGGAAGCTGCTGTCCATGTAGGTCGCGACCAATAATTGGTAATCCACACCGTCCTGAGTGGTAGGGAACGTCGAGACGACGGTGCCAGTCGGCACTTCGCCTACCTTGATGGTCTGCAACACCGCGTTCGGCGCCAGACTGATCTGATCGACAATGTTGTCGCTGGCGGTGCTGAACACCACTTTGTGGTCACTGTCGCGAATCAGGGCGACCACATCGATACCCAAGGCATCGGCAATGTCGGCGGTCAGCCGTTCGTGGCGAATGACTGTTCGGTCGGTCTGCGGGTGCGTGTATTGCAAGAACAGCTTGGCCACTCGGGCGTTGTCCGCGAGGATTTCGCTGATCTCATCCTTGACAATCTTGGTCGACTCTTGCAGCCAGACCCGCACGTTGCTGTCGAAAATCTGTGACAGCGTGGTGGCGGCCAGTTCGGCGGCGATCATGGTCGGGATGACGCTCACCAGCCAGAAGGCCAGCACCAGTTTGCGTTGCACGGTCCAGCGCGAGACCTTGAACGGTTGCGGGGGGCGCGATGCGTCGGACGTGGTCGGCATTAGGACTCGCTTATAGCGGCGGCCATGGCAGGGTCATGGCGGTCAGGGCGGATGAACAGTTTGACCAGTTTGAGCGCGTTATTGATCAGCCGGTTGCGATGACGAAAAAACAGTGTGTTGCCTTCAAACGTGCAGCCCAGGCGAATCTTGCTGGCGTAACCGGCTTGCCCGCATTCGTACAGCCCGATGCCATTACGGATGCAGTAGTCGACGTTCACCAGCCAGCTCCTGAAATACAGGTTGTATTCGCGGGTCAGCGCCAGGTCGTGGCCGAAAAACTTGTCGATCAACCGGTGCTCATCGAGCAGCACCAGATTAAAGGCCACCAGCGTGTCATCGATCCAGTACAGCGCGCACAGGGCCCGGTCACCCAGTTGCTGGAGGATACCCGTGAAATACGCGGAGGGTAAGCGCTCCCATTGCAGGTCGCTGCGCGCCAGCGAGGCTTCGTACAAACGCATGACGTCGGGCAGCACGTCGTCGATGTGGCTGCGCCACTCGACCTGCGGCCCCGGCGCGCGCCATTTGCGGCGCATGTCTTTGCGGGTGGATTTGCCCAGCGACCCCAAGTAACCGTCGACCGAGTCAAACGGCACAGGCAGCAGCGCGCTCGGCAAGCTGGGCATGGACTGAAACCCGGCGCCTTTGCAGCTGTTTGCCCAATCGTCGTCATGGCTCGGCACGTCCTTGACTGCCATCAGGCCGATGCCCAGCGCGCGGGCATCCTGTTGCGCGAGGGTCAGCAAGCGGCCTAACAGCGCGGGGCGCTGTGACGGGGTGATGTGGCGGGCGGTGCCGGCGCGGCATTGTTCGGTGACCGGCGAGCCGATGGCATACAGCGGTAATTGCATCAGCCCCGGCAGCACTCGATTGAGTGCTTCGGTAAAACGCTTGCCAACCCCTTGCACAGTGGTGTCAAGGCGATAGCAGGTGGTGAAGGCGGTGGCGACGGCAATCAGGGTCGGGCCTTCAAACAGCGTCAGGTAACGCCAGTTGAATCCCTCAATGCCGGCCTTTTCTACCGCCACGATGTAATCCCAATCCTCCAGCGCGTCTGGAAAACACTCATTCCAGGCGTCGCGTTCGATGGCCTGAATCGATGAAAAGGCGTGGGCTTCAATCATGTGGCGTCCTTGTTGTCAGGCCTGTTGCGCGTACGGCGCGGCGGCCTCTGAAACGGCGCTGTGGTTTCTCACGAAATCAACGCTTAACTCGATCACGCGCCGGTATTGCAAGTCGACGGTAATCATGTGGTAACAGTTGTCGAGCAGCACCTTAGTCACCGGGCCGCCCAGGCGACGTTCGACATAATCGGCATTCCAGCGGCTGGTGATGTCGTCTTCACGGGAATGAATCACCAGCGCGGGCGTCATCACCTTAGGCATGGCGCGTTTGACTGCCGCGATCAGGCGATGCAACTCGCGCACGCTGACGCCCGACATGGTCAACAGCCCGGCATGACTGCTTTCGCCTGCTTTCATCTGGCGTTCAACGATGGCGCGCAAACGCGGGTCTTTGATCCCGTAGGGCGGTGTTTCGTTGAAGCGACACAGGTGCACGCCGAACGGAATCGCCATCAGCAGCGGTGTCAATACCGCCGCTTTTGGCATGTTCCAGCCGTCGTAGCGCAGGGTCGTGGAATACAGCAGCAAACCCGTGACCTGCCCAGGGTGTTCGGCGGCCAGGTGCATCGACATCACCGCGCCCATGGACAGCCCACCGACAAACACCTGAGCGTGTTTTTGGCGAATGCCGACAAAGGTGTTGCGGGCGCTGGCGTACCAGTCTTGCCAGCCCGTGGCTTGCAAATCGGCGTTGTCGCCGCAATGCCCGGCCAGCGTCGGGACGTACACCGTACAGCCCTCTTTGGCCAGGCCCATGGCCACCCGACGCAACTCTGTCGGGGTGCCGGTCAAGCCGTGGATCAACAACACCGCGACCTCACCGGTGCCGATCACGAAACCGGCGTCGCCTTCACCCAGGTCGATGGCGCCTGTCAGTGAAACGGCCGCGTTCACCGCTGCATGGCCCGGTGCAGCAGGCGGTCGAGCAGGGCGATGCCGAGGTCGATTTCTGCGTAGCTGATTTCCAGCGACGGGGCCAGGGTGATGACGTTTTTGTAGTAGCCGCCCACGTCCAGAATCAGGCCCAGACGTTTGCCATCGATGTCGATGTCGCCCTTCATGCCTTCTTCCACCATGTAGTCCAGGGTCGCCTTGTCCGGGGTAAAGCCGTCCGGGCCGCAGATTTCGCAGCGCAACGCTAGCCCCAGGCCGTCCACGTCCCCGATGATCGGGTAACGCTTTTGCAGGTCCTGCAACCCGGCCAGGAAGTACTTGCCCTTGGCCATGACCATCGCGCCGTAATCGACTTCGTGGGTCATCTTGAACATCTCCAGGCCCACGGCTGTGCCCAGCGGGTTGGAGGCGAAGGTGGAGTGGGTGGAGCCTGGCGGGAATACCGTCGGGTTGATCAGCTCTTCGCGGGCCCAAATGCCGCCCAGCGGGTTGAGGCCGTTGGTCAACGCTTTGCCGAATACGATCACGTCGGGTTTGACGTCGAAGTGCTCAATCGACCACAGCTTGCCGGTGCGCCAAAAGCCCATCTGGATTTCATCGACCACCATCAAGATGCCGTGCTGATCCAGCACGTGCTTGAGCTCGCTGTAGAAGTTCATCGGGGGGATGACGTAGCCGCCAGTGCCCTGAATCGGCTCGACGTAAAACGCGGCGTATTCGCTCTGGCCGACTTTCGGGTCCCACACGCCGTTGTATTCCGTCTCAAACAAACGGGCGAATTGCTGCACGCAATGGCTGCCGTATTCTTCCTTGGTCATGCCCTTCGGCCCACGGAAGTGGTACGGGAACGGAATAAAGTTGGCGCGCTCGCCAAAGTGGCCATAGCGGCGACGGTAGCGGTAGCTGGACGTGATCGAGGACGCGCCGAGGGTACGCCCGTGGTAGCCGCCTTCGAACGCGAACATCAGGCTTTTGCCGTTGCTGGCGTTGCGCACCACTTTCAACGAGTCTTCGATGGACTGCGAACCGCCCACGTTGAAGTGCACACGGCCGTCCAGACCGAACTTGTTTTTGGCATCGACGGCGATGCACTCCGACAACTCGATTTTGCCCTTGTGCAGGTACTGGCTGGCGATTTGCGGCAGGGTGTCGATTTGCTGTTTCAGCGCGTTGTTCAGGCGCGGGTTGGCGTACCCGAAGTTGACCGCCGAGTACCACATTTGCAGGTCGAGGTAGGCTTGATCTTCGGTGTCCCAAACGTAGGAACCTTCGCAGCGGCTGAAAATACGCGGGGGCTCAATGTAGTGAACGGTGTCGCCGTAAGAGCAGTATTTGGCTTCTTTTTCCAGAAGGATCTGGTCTTCAGGGGTGGCGATTCGGATGTCAGACATGGTTGAAGAGTTCCTGCTGTTCACGAGAAAAGTGGGGGGCGTTGGCGGCATGGTTCGGCAATTGGGCGAGCAAGGCGGGCAGTTCAGCGAACGAATCGAAGCGCGCGTATGGAATGCCATTGCGCTCGCAATGGTCGGCCAGGCTGTCCTTGGCAAACACAAAGTCGGCTTTGGCGGCCACGCACATGTCTGAGCGACCGTCACCGATCACCAGCACGCGTTTGCCTGCGGGGGTGGAGGCGCATTTGCAATTACCCGAGGCCGCGCGGCATGCGTCGCTGGCGTAGGGGAAATCGATGCGCCAGCTGTGCTGGTCGACCTGACGCAGCCGATTGGCAAGGATCGGCAGCAAGGTCACGTAGTGACGGGCCAGAATCCGTGCGATGCCTTGTTCGATGCCGTCACTGACGACTTCGAGGGAGGCGCCCCGTGCAATGATGTGATCGACGAAATCCGGGAAGTCCGGGTCGATCTCAACGCTGTCGAAATAGGCCAGCAATTGCGCGGGTGACGCGTTGACCAGTGACAGTTGGCGGCTCAGGCATTCCCGCGAGCCAATCTCGCCCTGCACCCATTGCGCTTCAATGGCTTGCCAGCTCGGGTCGGCGAAGCGCTGAAGAATGTTGTCGATGACGTCAGTCCGGGTGATGGTCCCGTCGAAGTCACACACGATATGCCATTGCATCATCTGCGTTGTCCTGTGGAGGAGGTGCGCACAGTGCGCTTGCAACAGGGGATTGCATTGACTGTGCCAACCTGCGCACGCCCGGCGGGCCGGGGCTTTGAGCGAGACGGGGGTTCAGCGGGGGGGTGGAAGCTACAATTTTTGTAGGTTGCTACAAACAACATCAGTGCTTGCGCATGGTGGGCAAAACAGGGATTGATGCGCGCCTGAACCTCCACGGAACCCCTGAGATGAAAACGCCCTTGCCTGCTGTTTTGCTGTTTGTCCTGTTCGGTTCGGTGGGGGTGTTCGCCGCCGATGGCCCAACTGGCGAGATCGGTGCAGGTGTGGGTTATCAGCCTTATGACCCGAGCGCCAGCCGTTATGAAACCGTGCCGTTGCCGTATGTCGATGTGGAGTGGGGCGATGTCAGCCTGGACACTGAGGATGGCCTGAGCTGGCGTGCGCTCCAGGCGGGCGACTGGACGGTGGGGCCGTTCGTTAACTACCTGCCGGGGCGTGATGCCAACGGCTCGTTGCGTGGTTTGCGCGATGTCTCGGACATGGCCCAACTGGGCGGTTTTGTGCAGTACAGCCCGGCCGAATTCTGGCGGGTGTACGCCAAGCTGGGGCAAGCGGTGGGCGGCGCAGGCGGTCAGTCCGGGTGATGGTCCCGTCGAAGTCACACACGATATGCCATTGCATCATCTGCGTTGTCCTGTGGAGGAGGTGCGCACAGTGCGCTTGCAACAGGGGATTGCATTGACTGTGCCAACCTGCGCACGCCCGGCGGGCCGGGGCTTTGAGCGAGACGGGGGTTCAGCGGGGGGGTGGAAGCTACAATTTTTGTAGGTTGCTACAAACAACATCAGTGCTTGCGCATGGTGGGCAAAACAGGGATTGATGCGCGCCTGAACCTCCACGGAACCCCTGAGATGAAAACGCCCTTGCCTGCTGTTTTGCTGTTTGTCCTGTTCGGTTCGGTGGGGGTGTTCGCCGCCGATGGCCCAACTGGCGAGATCGGTGCAGGTGTGGGTTATCAGCCTTATGACCCGAGCGCCAGCCGTTATGAAACCGTGCCGTTGCCGTATGTCGATGTGGAGTGGGGCGATGTCAGCCTGGACACTGAGGATGGCCTGAGCTGGCGTGCGCTCCAGGCGGGCGACTGGACGGTGGGGCCGTTCGTTAACTACCTGCCGGGGCGTGATGCCAACGGCTCGTTGCGTGGTTTGCGCGATGTCTCGGACATGGCCCAACTGGGCGGTTTTGTGCAGTACAGCCCGGCCGAATTCTGGCGGGTGTACGCCAAGCTGGGGCAAGCGGTGGGCGGCGCAGGCGGTCAGGGCGGGGTGCTGGGGCAAGTCGGTGGCGAGTTGGGCTACCCACTGGGGAAAGGGATTATTGGCAGCAGCCAGTTAGCCGCTCATTTCGCAGACGGGCGTCAGACCTCAACGTTTTTTGGTGTCAGCAGCCGTGAAGCGCAAGTGTCAGGCATCGGCGCGTACAAGGCCAGCGGCGGGTTCCAGCAGATCAGCCTGACCCAGAACCTTGAGTTCCCGCTGGCCGCGCACTGGTCGCTGGTGGCCAGTGCCAGCTGGATGCACCTGCTGGGATCGGCCGCGGACAGCAGCATCGTCAAAGAACGGGGCGAGGTGAACCAGGGCAGCGTGCAGACGGCCATCAGTTATACATTCTGACCCTGCTGCCGCCCTGTGCGCAGGCGGATCAATGCTCAGGTTCACCGTCGGCCAGCAGGGCGATGCCGATTATGATCACGGCCACACCCACCCAGTGCAGCACACTGATGTGTTCCCCCAGTCCGAGCCACGAGCCGAGCAAGACGCCGACGAACACCAGCGAACTCAACGGGAATGCCAGCGACAAACTGCTGCGGCGCAGAATCAGCATCCACACGAAAAACGCCCCGATGTAGCAGGCAATGGCGACCCACACGCCGGGGTTCATCATCACCGCGTGGAGCCATTGCAGGCTGAAGTCCATCTGTCCCAGTTGGTCGCCGCCCACTTTGGTGGCGATCTGCCCACTGCTTTCCAGCGCAATCAGCAGCGCCCACAGCACAACGGTGCCCAACCGCCCGTGAAGCCAACCGTCTGCGGCAGTGCTCAGGGTGTTTTCAGATTGCATGTTCAACTCCTCAGGTCCCGGCGATGCAGACCAGCATCACGCCAACGGTAATCACCAGTGTGCCCAGCCAGCGGCGCCGACTGACGTGTTCGCCGAGCAGCACGCTGCCAGCGAACACCACGCCGCAATACGCCAGGGCTGCGGCGGGAAACAACAGACTCAAGGGCGCGCGCGACAGCGCTTCCAGCCAGACGAAAAACTCGATCACGTAGGCGGCGATCCCGGCCCACAGCATCGGTGCGTTAAATACTTGTGCCCAGAAGGCATTGAGGCGGAACCCGCCTTCCAGCTCAGGCAAGCGGTCGAGGCCGACCTTGAAACACAGCTGCCCGATCACATCGAGCACGATGGAAAACGCCACCAGCGCAATCACGATCAGGGTCACGGAAAAAGCTCCTCAAACAGTGTGATCAATGCCTCGTTGGTGTGGGCATTGCGCAGCAGGTCCTGCTCGCTCCAACGCTGCGGCGGGGGCTGGTCGGATTTCGCCTCCCAGCGTTTGAGCCAGTTGCGGTGCGGGGCCTTGGCAAACTCGCCGCACACGTCGATCCCCAGTACACGTGTGCGTGCGGCCAAGGCGCGGATGGCGTGCAGCAAGTGGTTCAGGCGCATGCCGCCTTGATCCCAGTTGGTGGCGGCGTCTTCACTGGCTAGCACGTCTTTGTCGATCGTGATCCACACCGCCCCGGTGGGCAGGTCGTCGATCAGGGCGTCGATAAACGCGGGCCAGTCCTCGTCCACAAGGTTGCGCCAGTGCAGCAGGTTTTCATGTTGCTTATGGCCCGGCCCATCGCCGATGCGGCCCCAGACTTGAGTGGGTGCGTGCTGCCACGGGAACAGTTGCAAGTGCCCGCGTTGCAGGGCGCCCAGATTGCCGCCCTTGATTTGCGGGTTTTCCAGGTCATCGCTGCACGGTCCCAGGGTGATGATGCGCGCAATGTCGGGCATTTCGAGCGCACGATTGACCCAGGAACCGCAATGGCGCTTGGGCGCCAGGCGCACCCAGTCGGGGTGATTGTCAAAGTGGATCAGGCTGACGGGCTCCGGCAAATCGCTGAGCAATGCCGGGGTCAGGTGGTGATAGTCGCCGGAACCGACAAAGAACAGTTCAGGTCGGTGCGCCGGGCGCGGCGGTCGTTTTTTCAACTGCTGCACGAAGCGCCGGTAGGTGCGCTCGGTGGACCATAACCGCAGTTGCGGGCCTAGCGCCAGCAGGTCAAAGCGCGTGGCGCGGCCATCCAGCAGCCGCTCAGCGATGGCGGGTTGCGCCGTCAGACTGGAATCGAGATCGAGAATGTTCAACGTCAGCTTTACCCCATTCAATCCCCGCCGGATCAAGCTCGGCGGGCGTTAAGGGGTAAATGCAAGGGACGGGCCAAGGTGTCAGCGAGGTGAGCGGCGCCGCCGGTTTGGGGTCAGTGGAGCCTGACCCAGACGCTGACCAATACGGTTGCGGCCATGAGCCAGGCCACCGCTGCCAGCGCCAGCGAGGCTTCAAGGCGCATGCGGTCGACCAGCACGTACAAGGCCGCCAGGTAAACAAAGTAGGGAATGATCGACCACATGCCGAACACGATGGTGGTTTTCAGGTCCTCGATGGACCGGCCTTTGCCCACGATGTAATGCGCGATCAGGGCGAAGGTCGGAAACAGCGGCACCAGCCCGGCAATGTAGTAGTTTCTGGTTTTTGCCAGCATGGCCAGAATGATGACCACGCCTGCCCCGAGTGCCGCTTTTAAAATCAGATCCATCAGTGCGCCAAACCGTATTTTTTAACTTTGTCGAACAGGGTGGTCTTGGCCATGCCCAGCTCCTGGCTGGCTTGAGTCAAGTTGCCACCACTGCGTTGCAGGGCGTCGTTGAGCAGGTTGCGCTCGAAGGCTTCCACCGCTTCTGAAAACCCCAGCCCTTGCGCAACACTGCCGCCGGTTTTCTTAAACGCGGGCAGCCCCAGGGCAAAGCGCTCAGCCACGTTACGCAGCTCGCGCACGTTCCCGGGCCAGTCGTGGCTCATGAGGCTGGAGAGGGTCTGGTTGTCCAGCTCGGGCGCGGCGCGGTCGAAGCGCAAGGAGGATTGCTGCAAGAAATATTCGAACAATTGCAGGATGTCTTCGCGGCGCTCGCGCAAAGGCGGCAGTTCGAGGGTGACCACGTTCAGCCGGTAGTACAGGTCGCTGCGAAACTGGTTGGCTTTGCCCAGTTGGTCGAGGTCGGATTTGGTGGCCGCAATCACGCGGCAATCGACATCAATGCTCTGGTTCGAGCCCAGACGTTCGAGTGTGCGTTCTTGCAGCACCCGCAGCAGTTTGATTTGCAAGTTCAGGGGCATGCTTTCGACTTCATCGAGAAACAGCGTGCCGCCGTCGGCGTGTTCGATTTTGCCGATCCGCCGTTTGCCCGCCCCCGTGAAGGCATTGGCTTCGTGACCAAAGATTTCACTTTCGAACAAGTTCTCGGGCAAGCCGCCGCAGTTCAGGGCGACGAACTGTTGGGGCTGGCGTCGACTGAAGTCGTGCAGGCAGCGGGCGACCAATTCCTTGCCGGTGCCGGTTTCGCCTTCGATCAGCACGTTGGCAGACGTATCAGCAACGTTGGCAATCAGTTCGCGCAAGTGTTGCATGGCGGGGGAGCGCCCAATGATGCGGCCTTCCAGGGAATCGCGCTCCGCCAGTTGCCGACGCAGCGACCACACTTCACGGGCCAGGCTGCGTTGTTCCAGCGCGCGACGCACGACGTCCACCAGGCGCTCGGGGGAAAACGGTTTTTCCATGAAATCATAGGCCCCATCGCGCATTGCGCCGACGGCCATGGAAATGTCGCCGTGCCCGGTAATCAACACCACGGGCAGGCTGTGGTCGCGGGCCTTGAGGCGTTTGAGCAGTTCGAGGCCATCAATGCCGGGCAGTCGAATATCGCTGATGACGATGCCGGGGAAATTATCACCCACCAGTGCCAGGGCTTGTTCGGCGCTGCTTACGCCTTCGCTGCGGATGTCTTCCAGGGCCAGCGCCTGCTGGCAACCCAGCAGGACATGGGGGTCGTCTTCGACAATCAGGACGCTTAATTCAGGGTTCATAGCGGCTCGGCCTTAACGGGTTGCAGCAACGGTAATAAAAGGACAAACGCAACACCACCGCTGGCCGGGAATTCAACGCTCAGGCTGCCACCGGCGGCGGCCGCTAGGCTGGCCGACAGGGTCAGGCCGAGCCCGAGCCCTTGCTCGCCGGGTTTGGTGGTGAAGAACGGTTCAAACAGGTGCTTGCGGGTTTCGGGGTCAATGCCCGGGCCGTTGTCGCGCACGTGCAGGCGATATTTGCCTTCGCTGACATCGCCTTCGAGCCACACGTGCGGCGGCGTGCTTTGGCCCTGCATGGCATCAAGCGCGTTGCCGATCAGGTTGATCAGGATTTGCTCGAGCCGCGTCTGGTCAATTTTCAAATGGGCGTCGCTGAAATCACGCTGCACGCTTGCGCCCGACGCTTGCAGCCTGGCATCGAGCAGTTGCAAGGCGGCGTCTACGGCGTGGCTCAGGCTGGCATGACCATCGTCGTCGCCGCGTCGCGCAAATGAGCGCAGGTTGGCGGTGATGCGGCCCATACGGTCCACCAGGTTGTTGATGGTGCCGAGGTTTTCAGCCGCCACTTTCAAGTCGCCACGCTCCAGGAACCGGACCGTGTTGCCCGAGAGCGTGCGCAAGGCGGCCAAGGGCTGGTTAAGTTCGTGGGCAATGCTGGTGGACATTTGCCCGATCGCAGCAAGTTTGCCAGCTTGCACCAGTTCGTCCTGGGCGCGGCGCAGGGTGTCTTCGGCCTGACGCCGTTCGCGTATCTGCCCTTTGAGGCGTTCGTTACTGGCGCGCAGATGGGTGGTGCGTTCGGTGATTTTCCGTTCCAACTGATTGTTGGCTTCTTGCAGGGCTTCGCGTGCGGCCAGCCGGGTGGCAATCACCTTGCGCCGCTCGTTCCACGCGATGAGCAGGAAGGCCAGCAGGGCAAAGCCGACAGCCACCAGCATGCCCTGATTCGCCGCCTCGCGACGCAGGTCTTGCAGGGGCGTGAGCAGGGTGATGTCCCAGGGTGTGTCGTTGAGGTTGCGCGTTTGCGCCAGGTAGCTGACTTGCTGATGATCGGTGATGACTTCGCTGTTGGTGGCGAAGGTGATTTTCTCGACGCCTTCAGCCAACTGTTCGCGCTGCAACGGTTGCAGCTCGTTGAGCGGCCACCAGTAGTACTGAAGGCTGCGCGCGAGTTTTTCTTTGGTGTCGGCCGAAAGCGGTCTGACTGATTTCAGGCGCCGGGTAGGGTCGCTGGACAAGATGATGATGCCGTTCTCATCGCTGACGTAGGCTTCAAGCCGTGCCCGCTGCCAGCGTTCTTCCAGGGCTTCCAGGCGCACTTTAATGACCGCGACGCCGATGATTTTGCCTTGCTCTTCCAGCCCGTGGGCCAAGTAGTAACCGGGCTCGCCGCTGGTGCTGCCGATGCCGTAGAAGCGCCCCGGTTGGCCGCGTACGGCGTCTTGAAAGTACGCCCGAAAGGACAGGTCTTCACCCAGGTAGCTGTCGGCATCTCGCCAGTTGCTGGTGGCCAGCACCCGCCCCGTGGTGTCGAGGACATAGATGGCGCGACTGCGGCTGCGGCGGTTGAGGCCTTCGAGGTATTGATTGACGGTGGTGCGATTCTGCAAATCCGGGTCGGCCAACAGCTTCGATACGCTGGACTCAAGCTCCAGCAAGCTGGGCAGGTAAGTGTATTTGCCGAGTTCACTTTCGACGGTGCGGGCGTGCAGCTCCAGCTGGCGTTCACCGTTTTCGCTGAGGGCGCGGATGCCGAAATGCTCGCTGACGCGATAGCCCGCGTACCCCAGGCCGATAGTCAGCAGGATAATCAGGGGCGGCAACAGCCAGTGGCGCAGCAGACGAGGTTTCACGGCAAGTGAGGGCGGGGCACCGCGATAAAGTGTGGGGTCGCATTTCATCACAGATGCCTTGGGTCAACCACTGCGCAATAAAGAGGTGGCCAATGCTGTAACCGGACGCAGGCTGCGCCCGGTTACAGGCATGTGGCGAACACCCTGACGGGTGGTTGAGTTATCAGTGCTGCAGGATCTTGCCCAAGAAGTCCTGAGCGCGTTGCGAGCGGGCGCTCACATCGCCAAAGAACTCATCTTTCTGACAGTCTTCGACGATTTTGCCCTGATCCATGAAGATGACCCGGTCGGCCACTTTGCGGGCAAAGCCCATTTCATGGGTTACGCACATCATGGTCATGCCTTCGTGGGCCAGTTGCACCATTACGTCGAGCACTTCGTTGACCATTTCCGGGTCGAGGGCTGAGGTGGGTTCGTCAAACAGCATGACAATCGGGTCCATCGCCAGCGCACGGGCAATCGCCACACGCTGTTGCTGGCCGCCCGACAGTTGGCCAGGGTGTTTGTGGGCGTGGGCCGACAAGCCCACGCGCTCCAGCAACTCAAGGCCTTTTTTGGTGGCTTCGGCTTTGCTGCGCCCCAGTACCTTGACCTGAGCAATGGTCAGGTTTTCGGTGATGGTCATGTGCGGGAACAGTTCGAAATGCTGGAACACCATGCCCACGCGCGAACGCAATTTCGGCAGGTTGGTTTTAGGGTCGGCTATCGAGATGCCGTCCACTACGATGTCGCCTTTCTGGAACGGTTCAAGGGCGTTGACGCACTTGATCAGGGTCGACTTGCCGGAGCCCGATGGCCCGCAGACCACCACCACTTCACCTTTTTTGACTTCAGTACTGCAATCGGTCAGTACCTGAAAGTCCCCGTACCACTTGTTGATGTTCTTGATCGAGATCATACGGCAAACCTTTTTTGCAGACGCTTGACCAGCAGCGAGGCGGAAAAGCTGATGATGAAATACACCAGACCGGCGAAGATCAGGAACTCATTGGAGCGGCCGATGATATCGCCGCTTGAGCGCGAGGCATTGAGGAAGTCCACAAGGCCTACGGTGTAAACCAGCGAGGTGTCCTGGAACAGGATGATGCTTTGTTGCAGCAGCAGCGGGGTCATTTTGCGGAATGCCTGAGGCAGGATGATCAGGCGCATGGCCTGGCCGTAACTCATGCCCAGCGCTTTGGCGGCGCCCATCTGGCCTTTAGGAATGGCTTGTACGCCCGCTCGCACGATCTCGCAGAAGTACGCCGCTTCGAACATGACGAATGCCACCAGGCACGACTCGAAGGCGCCGATCGGGGTGTCTTCACCCGTGATCCAGCGCAGCACGAAGGGAACGGCCAGGTAGAACCAGGTGATCACCAGCAGCAACGGAATCGAGCGGAAATAGTTAACGTAGGCGCCCGCCAGATTGGACAGCCACTTGCTTGAAGACAGGCGCATGAGGGCCAAAACGGTCCCCAGGGCCACGCCGCCGATCACACCCATCACCATCAGCTTGAGGGTCATGATCATGCCGTTCCACAGGCCCGGCAGGGCAGGGACGATCCCGCTGAAATCAAAGAAGTCCATTATTTGCCCCCCAGAGACATGAGGCCGGGTACGGCGACTTTTTTCTCGATCAGGCGCATGAGCAACATCAGGCTCATGTTCAAGGTGAAGTAAATCAACGTGGCCAATGTGAAGGCTTCAAACAGGTTGGCTGAGAATTCGGCTGTCTGTTTGGTTTGCGCCAGCAGTTCCATCAAACCGATCAACGAGGCCACCGACGAGTTCTTGAACACGTTGAGGAATTCGGAGGTGAGGGGTGGAATGATGATCCGGTACGCCTGAGGCAGCAGCACGTGCCAGTAAATCTGCGTCATGCTGAAACCCATGGCGCGAGCGGCTGACTCCTGACCGCGGGGCAGCGCTTCGATACCGGTACGCACTTGTTCGCACACCCGGGCGGCGGTGAACAGGCCCAGGCACACCACGACGCTCAGATAAGCCGAGGTGGTCGGGTTGAGGTCTTGCTTGTACCACTCCTGCAAGTCCGGCGGCAGCAGATCGGGCACCAGGAAGTACCAGATGAACAACTGCACCAGCAGCGGTACGTTACGGAAGATTTCAACGTAAAGGGTGGCGATGCCGGCGATGAAGCGGTTCGGCAGGGTGCGCATCACGCCCAGCAGCGAACCCAGCATTAAGGCAACGATCCAGGCGACGACAGCGATCGCGATGGTCCAGCCCAAGCCCGAAATAAACCAGTCGAGATACGTCTCGCTGCCTACGCCGGTGGACTTGAAAAACACGGTCCAGTCCCAGTTGTAATTCATGCAGGGTCTCCCCTCAGATGGTTCTAGTCACAAGCACTTGCTTCAGGGAATCCGTTCTCACCTGACACGATCGTCAGGCACACGCTCCCCGCTCGACAACCGGCGGGTCGAGTGCTCTCTAATGCAGTCAGTAGCGAGTACAGCGGGTGATCAAGGCTACCGGGCGCGATTATTCACGCCCGGTAGTAACCGGCATCAGGCTTTTGGCTTGTCGTCAGCAGGCTTATCGGTAGGGTTTGCGATCAGCGCTTTCAGCTCGTCGCTCATCGGGAACTGCAGGTTCAGCCCCTTAGGCGGGATTGGCTGCTGGAACCACTTGTCGTAGATCTTGTTGATTTCGCCAGACTTGTAAGTCGCAACGATGGCGTCATCCACGGCCTTTTTGAATTCAGGATCGCCTTTGCGCATCATGCAACCGTAGATTTCGTACGATTGTGGCGTACCGGTTACAGCCCAGTCAGCGGGCTTCTTGGCCTTGGCCATTTCACCGGCGAGCAGGGCGTCGTCCATCATGAATGCGACGGCGCGGCCCGATTCGAGCATGTTGAACGCTTCACCGTGGTCTTTTGCCGAGATCACGTTCATGCCCATCTGCTTGTCGGCGTTCATGGCCTTGAGAATGCGCTCGGAAGTGGTCCCGGCGGTGGTCACGACGTTTTTGCCTTTCAGGTCAGCGAAATCTTTGTATGGCGAGTCTTTTTTGGACAGCAGACGCGTACCGATTTCGAAGATGCCGACCGAGAAGTCGACTTGCTGGGCGCGTTCGGCGTTGTTGGTGGTAGAGCCACATTCAACGTCGACTGTGCCGTTCTGTACGAGCGGGATGCGGGTCTGGGAGGTGACCAGGTTGTACTTGACCTTGAGGTCCGGCATGTCGAGCTGCTTTTTCAAGCCTTCGACAATTGCCAGTTGCACATCGTGGGAGTAACCCACCGGTTTACCGGAAGCGTCCGCGATGTAGGAGAACGGGATGGAGGAGTCACGATGCCCAAGGGTGATGGTGCCGGATTCTTTGATTTTCTTCAGTGTGCCGGTCAATTCGGCTGCAAAAACTGGAGTGCTAATCAGGGCTGCAGTAATGGCTGCGGCCAAAAGTTGCGGGACGATGCGCATCGGTGGTTCCTCGACATTGTTTTTTTTATTGAGCCAGTTCACTGGACCCTTTATGTACTTCGAACAACTCAACAGGCTAAGGCTGTTTAAGCAGTCGGCCCAGAGTGTAGAGCATGAGTCGTGCCAGATCCTGTTATTAAAGCTAACACTATGATTTATATGGGGTTATAGGTTTGTTGCAGGCAGGCGTGAACATGCGGTTGCCCGGAAAGCCGAACTTGCATGAAGGACCGCGTTCGGAAATCCGAATGATTCGGGCGCGTCGCGATAAAAAAACGCCCACATCGAGGTGGGCGTTAAAGGGAGAGTTAAGCGGCTTCTACCTTGCGGTGTTTGAGGTTCAGGCTGGCCATGTAGTGGGCCAGGTGTTGCTGTTCTTCGGCGGTGGTGAACAACCCCAGCTTGGTGCGGCGCCACAGGATGTCCTGAGCGTCCAGAGCCCATTCCTGACTGCACAGGTAGTCAACTTCGCGGCTGTATAAGCCGCTGCCAATGTGCTCACCCATATCTTCCAGACCTTGCGCGCCTTCCAGCAGCGTCCAGGCGCGGTTGCCATACGTAATGGCCCAGCGCTTGGCGATAGCGGCATCCAGCCAGCTGTGTTTACTGACCAAGGCTGCGCTCAGTGCCGCCGGGGTGGTCATGTCTTCGCCACCGGGCAAGGTAGCGGCTGCCGTCCAGCTGGGTTTGATCTGGGTGAAGAACGGAGTCAGTTGAACCATCGCCGACTCTGCCAGTTTGCGGTAGGTGGTCAGCTTGCCGCCAAATACCGACAACAAAGGTGCTTCGCCCGGCGCGCCAGATAAAGCCAGCGTGTAGTCACGGGTTACGGCGGACGGATTGTCGGACTCGTCATTGCACAGCGGACGCACCCCGGAGTAAGTGCGCAGGATATCGTCGCGGCTCAATTGTTTTTTGAAGTGAGCGTTGACCACATTCAGCAGGTAATCCGTTTCTTGCTCAGTGATGCTGACCTTGGCCGGGTCGCCTGTGTATTCGCGATCAGTGGTGCCGATGATGGTGAACTGATCCATGTACGGAATGGTGAACACGATGCGTTGGTCTTCGTTCTGCAGAATGAACGCGTTCGGCGCGTCATACAGCTTCGGCACGATCAAGTGACTGCCCTGGATCAGGCGGATGCCGTAAGGCGAGTCCAGTTTCAGGTCGTCCTTGATGAACTTGGCCACCCACGGGCCTGCGGCATTGACCAGTGCTTTGCTGCGAATTGAGAACAGGCTGCCGTCAGCGCGTTCCAGGTTCAGTTCCCACAGGCCTTTGCTACGACGCGCACCGACGCAACGGGTCTGGGTGTGGACATGAGCGCCTTTTTCACGCGCAGCCATGGCATTGAGTACGACAAGGCGTGCGTCATCAACCCAGCAGTCCGAGTATTCGAAACCTTTGGTGATTTCCGCTTTTAGCGGGCTGTCGGCGCCAAATTTGAGGCTGGTTGAGCCGGCCAATTTTTCACGTTTGCCCAAATGGTCATACAGGAACAGGCCAGCACGAATCATCCAGCCCGGACGCAGGTGCGGGCGGTGTGGCAATACAAAGCGCATCGGTTTGACGATGTGCGGGGCTTTGGCCAACAGCACTTCACGCTCGGCCAAGGCTTCACGCACCAGACGAAACTCGTAATGTTCCAGATAGCGCAGGCCGCCGTGGATCAGCTTGCTGCTGGCTGAGGACGTGTGGCTGGCGAGGTCATCCTTTTCGCAGAGGAACACTGACAGGCCGCGGCCAGCAGCGTCTGCGGCGATGCCGACACCGTTAATTCCGCCGCCAATCACGGCAACGTCGTAAACCTCGGCAAGAGGCGTGGCAGGCAAGGTGGTGTGCGACATGAAGGAGCCTCGCGTTGAATACGCATATTTGAATTCGAACATTAATGTTCATTTTCGAAAATGGTAGCGGATAAACACGCGCACAGCCAGCCTGCTTCGATTGAAAAAACTCATCGAAGACCGGATAAAGGAAGAATTTCGAACATTTACGCTGGGTGGGCAGGTCAGGACTGACCCGCGAAGCGCCCGAGGGGCTCGGCCAGCGCGAGCCCCGATCTTGCGCAGGAGGGGTTAAACCACTTCGAGGCGGATTTTGTTCTGTGCCAACAACTGCGCCAGCTCCGGGACAGGTGGTTGGTCGGTGACCAGGCAATCAATCAGGGAGATGGGCCCCAAGCGCACCATGGCATTGCGACCAAATTTGCTCGAGTCCGCCGCCAGAATGGTCTGTCGGGCATTGGCAATAATGGCTTGGGATACGCGCACTTCTTGATAGTCGAAATCCAACAAACTGCCGTCAGAATCAATACCGCTGATGCCCACCAAGGCGTAGTCAAACTTGAACTGATTAATGAAGTCGACGCTGGCCTGGCCGACGATACCGCCGTCACGGCGCACGTTGCCCCCTGCAATCAGCACTTCGAAGTCGTCCTTTGCGCTCAGGATCGAGGCAACGTGCAAGTTGTTGGTGATGATTTTCAGGTGGTTGTGATTGAGCAGTGCCCGGGCGATGGACTCGGTGGTCGTCCCGATATTGATAAAAAGAGAGGCGTGGTCAGGTATCTGGGCGGCAATGGCTTCACCAATGCGGCGTTTTTCATCGCGCATCTGATCGGCGCGCATGGCGTAGGCGGTGTTTTCTACGCTGGAGTCATACGCCGCACCACCGTGATAGCGGCGCAACAAATCGGCTTCTGCCAACTGGTTGATATCGCGACGAATGGTCTGGGGCGTGACAACGAATAACTGCGCCATTTCCTCGATGCTGACATAGCCGCGCTCGCGAACGAGTTCGAGGATCTGCTGCTGGCGTGGAGGCAGATTCATGGAGTTTCCTTTGGGCGGCGAAGCAAATTCGTCCATGATGCCGCAGGAAAGCGCCGTCTGCTACTCGCAGGTGAGAGCAAGCCAGCATGCAGCAGCCAGCGCGTGAAGCGCCAACTGCTGTATTTGGCGTGGGACTTAGTTGTTTTCTTCGTGGGGTTCCCAGTCGCGGGTACGGCTCACGGCCTTTTTCCAGCCAGCGTAAAGTTTCTCTTTGCTGGCTTCTTCAAGGGTGGGTTCGAACTCGCGTTCAATCACGGCCTTGCCGCGCAACTCGTCCAGGCTGCTCCAGAACCCGCACGCCAGACCCGCCAGATAGGCCGCACCCAGCGCAGTGGTTTCGCGCATTTGTGGACGTTCGACCATGGTCCCCAGAATGTCAGCCTGAAATTGCATCAGGAAGTTGTTGGCCACAGCACCACCGTCCACGCGCAGGGCTTTGAGGCGTTCGCCGGAGTCCTGCTGCATCGCGTCCAGCACATCGCGGGTTTGGTAGGCAATCGACTCAAGTGCTGCACGAATGATGTGATCAACGCGGACGCCACGGGTCAGGCCGAACAGGGCGCCCCGTGCATACGGGTCCCAATACGGTGCGCCAAGACCGGTAAAGGCGGGTACCAGGTACACGCCATTGCTGTCTTTGACCTTGCTGGCAAAGTACTCGGTGTCGTGGGCGTCGTTGATGATCTTTAATTCGTCGCGCAACCACTGCACGGTTGAACCACCGTTGAATACGGCGCCTTCCAGCGCATACGCCACTTCGCCACGGGGGCCGCAGGCGATGGTGGTCAGCATACCGTGGGTGGACTTGACCGCGTTGGTGCCGGTGTTCATCAGCAGGAAGCAACCGGTGCCGTAGGTGTTTTTGGCCTGGCCCGGCTCAACGCACATTTGGCCAAACAGCGCGGCTTGTTGGTCGCCCGCGATGCCGCCAATGGCGATGCCGCTTTTGGTGCGGCCATAGATCTCGGAGGACGATTTCACCTCCGGCAGCATTTCACGCGGGATGTCCAGGATGTCCAGCATCTTCGCATCCCACTCCAGCGTGTGGATGTTGAAGAGCATGGTGCGCGAGGCATTGGTGTAGTCGGTGACGTGGGTTTTGCCGCCGGTAAATTTCCAGATCAGCCAGCTGTCGACAGTGCCGAACAGCAGTTCGCCTTTGCGGGCGCGTTCGCGACTACCTTCAACGTTGTCGAGGATCCACTTCAGCTTGGTGCCGGAGAAGTACGGGTCAGTCACCAGGCCGGTGGTGTCGCTGATGTAGTGTTCGTGGCCGTCGCGCTTGAGCTGTTCGCAGATTTCAGTGCTGCGTCGGCACTGCCAGACGATGGCGTTATAGATCGGACGGCCGCTGACCTTGTCCCATACCACGGTTGTTTCACGCTGGTTGGTGATACCGATGGCCGCGACTTGATCGTGATGCAAGCCGGCCTGCGCCAGGGCTTCTACCATCACCGCGCTTTGGGTCGCGAAAATCTCCATCGGGTCGTGCTCGACCCAGCCTGCTTGCGGGTAATGCTGCTGGAACTCGCGTTGGGCGGTGCAGACCACGTTTGCGTCACGGTCAAAGATGATCGCTCGCGAACTGGTGGTGCCTTGGTCCAACGCAATGATGTAGTTCTTATTCTGAATGTCGGTCATGGGATTGCCTTGCAGAATGAAGTAATGGGTTCAGGGCGCGAGAAGATAACGGGCAGAGTCTCGTGCGCCCCGTTTCATAAGTCGATATCAGGACGCTTGGGTTTTCACTTCAGCGCTTGCTTGGGCATCCGTTGCCACAGGTTCGACGGCAGGCAGGTGGCGGGCAATCATCCCGCGGTAAATGGCTGCGCCGAGGCAAGCACCCACGATGGGTGCAAAGATTGGAACCAGGAAATAAGGAATATCGCGTGCGCCGGTGAACGAAACTTCACCCCAGCCCGCAAAGAAAGTCATCAGCTTAGGCCCGAAATCACGTGCAGGGTTCATTGCAAAACCGGTCAACGGGCCCATCGAACTGCCAATGACGGCAATCAGCAGGCCGATCAGTAAAGGCGCCATTGCCCCGCGTGGCAGACCATTTTTGTCGTCTGTCAGGGCCATGATGACGCCCATGAGGATGGCGGTAATCACCACTTCCACGAGAAAGGCTTGCAGCGTCGACAAGGATGGATGCGGGTACGTCGAGAAAACAGACGCCAGTTCCAGGCTCTCTTTACTGCCGCGCACCATTTGATGGGCTTGTTCGTAATCGAAGAACAGGTTGCTGTACAGCGTGTACACCAGTGCAGCGGCGCAAAACGCCCCCGCGACCTGCGCGAGGATATAGAACGGCAGTTTGCGTTTTTCAAAGTCGGTGAACAGGCACAGCGCAATACTGACGGCCGGGTTCAGGTGAGCACCTGACACGCCCGCCGTGAGGTAAATCGCCATGCTCACGCCAATGCCCCAGATGATGCTGATCTCCCACAAGCCGAAGCTTGCGCCCGCGACCTTGAGCGCCGCGACACAACCGGTTCCAAAGAAAATGAGAAGTGCGGTACCGAGAAACTCGGCCATACACTGGCCTGAAAGCGTGGGGTGCTGCGATGCAGTCGTCATGTGTAAAACCTCGTTTTTGTTGTTTTTTGACGTCGTCAGTCAGGTGGCAGTGGAGCTGCACACATACCGGGAATGGCTTATCCCGGTTTTTCGTGTGCGGGTAAATAGGAACATAATTTTGGCTGATATATTCAGAATCGAAAAAATATAGACAAGAAACACTGCTGTCAAAGGTCGAAAGTGAACGACCATTCACATTCTGACTTTTACCGGATGTTTTGGTATTGGTTTTTCTGTAAGCAAAGACTACAAATTGGTAGGGGAGGATGTAACGATTCAGCGCCCAGTTCATATGGTATCCATATGGAACGCCCGTTCCAGCGCGTCTTGAGGGCCGAATTGCCCTAGAATCCACCCACTCAAGTGTGCCATCACCGAACGACAGGAATGCTCATGACCCCTGCACTGGACCTGCTGAAAAAAGTTCGCGCCGAACATCGGATACACAGCTATGAACATGACCCCAAAGCGGCTTCGTACGGTCATGAAGCGGCGGAAAAGCTTGGCTTGGCGCCCGCTCAGGTGTTCAAGACGTTGTTGGCCAGCAGTGAAAAGGGTGAATTATTGGTGGCTGTCGTACCGGTCGTCGGAAGTCTTGACCTAAAAGCGCTGGCACATGCCGCCGGAGTGAAAAAAGCCGAAATGGCAGACCCGGCAGCGGCGCAGCGCTCGACCGGCTATTTGTTGGGCGGGATCAGCCCGCTGGGGCAGAAGAAGCGCTTGCGTACCTTTATAGACAGCAGCGCTGAGGGTTTTGAGACGATTTATGTGAGCGCCGGTCGACGCGGGCTGGAGGTCGAATTGGCGCCCTCAGTGCTGGCAGAGCAGACGCGGGCGACCTTTGCGAATATTGGGCGGGTTTGAAGCACAGGCGACGCGGGCGTTACGTCGCTTGTGCTTCACCTAGTTCAGTGAGCGCTGCTCAAACGTCTTACACCTGAGTCGGTGTGGGGGATTTGCGCAGCGGTGCTGCCGCTGGTTTGAAACATCACAAGGTGCTCAGCCGCCACACGGATGCCAACTTCTGCGCCTGGAAGATGATCGACGTGGCTTGGGAAGATGGATTCCAGCTGACTGCCGGTCGGTAGTTGCAAGCGATACAGCGTCGATGCGCCGAGGAAGGTCTTGCCGATGATTCTGGCTTTCAGGTCGCTGTCCGGCGCATAGACAATATCGTCGGGGCGCAGCAGCACGTCGACGGCGCCGCCCGTTGGCCATGTGTAGGCGCGGTTGCCCTGCAGGACGCCAAGCTCTGTTTGCACCGACTCCGGGCTCAGTAACTGGCCGCGAATAAAGTAACCCTGACCAATGAAGCTCGCCACGTAAGGGGTCAGCGGTTCGTGGTAGAGGTTGTAAGGCGTATCCCACTGTTCCAACCGGCCCTCTTTGAACACGCCAACGTGGTCACTAACAGCGAAGGCTTCTTCCTGATCGTGTGTCACCAGAATGGCGCTGGTGCCGCGGGCTTTCAAAATATCCCGCACTTCGTGGCTCAGCTTGCGACGTAACTCGCCATCCAGATTGGAGAACGGCTCGTCCAGCAGAAGCAGCTGTGGCTCAGGCGCCAAGGCGCGCGCTAGCGCCACACGTTGCTGCTGGCCACCCGAAAGCTCATGGGGGAAACGCTTGCCGAGGTTTTTCAGGTTGACCAGTTCGAGCAGTTCTTCGGTGATACGGTCTTTGTTCGGCAGTTTGCGAATACCAAATGCAATGTTGTCGGCCACGCTGAGATGAGGAAAAAGCGCGTAGTCCTGAAACACCATGCCTATGCGACGTTTCTCCGGCGCGAGGGTGAAGCCTGCGCTGGAGATGATTTCGCCGCCCAGCTGGATTTCACCTTGATGCACAGGTTCAAAGCCTGCGATTGCACGCAGGGTGGTGGTCTTGCCGCAGCCTGAAGAGCCCAGCAGGCAACCGATGTCGCCGGCGTTGAGGTGCAGGTTGAGGTTTTGCACAACGCTCTGGCCCTGATAGCCACAGGCCAGATCACGAAGGTTCAGCAGAAGAGGTTGACTCATGCGTGGTGGTACGCCGGTTGTACAAGGAATTCGAGCAGCGCTTTTTGCGCGTGCAAACGGTTTTCAGCCTGGTCCCACGCAACGGAGCGGGGATCGTCCAGCAGGTCTTCGCTGATTTCTTCCCCGCGGTGCGCGGGTAAGCAGTGCATGAACAGCACATCGTCGGCCGCCAGATCGAGCAGTGCCTTGTTGACCTGATAAGGCGCGAACGTCTTCAGACGCTTGGCGGTTTCTTCTTCCTGACCCATGGAGGTCCAGACGTCGGTACTGACCAGGTGGGCGCCGGTTACTGCGTCTTGCGGGGCACGTACGATGGTGACGCGTTCGCCTGCCTGGGCCACGAACTCGGGGTTCGGTTCATAGCCTTCCGGGCAGGCGATGCGCAGTTGGAAGTCGAACTGGATGGCTGCTTCTATATAGCTGTTGCACATGTTGTTGCCGTCCCCGATCCAAGCCACGGTCTTGCCTTTGATCGAGCCGCGGTGTTCCAGAAACGTTTGCATGTCGGCCAGCAGTTGGCACGGGTGCAGATCGTCTGACAGACCATTGATCACTGGGACGCGAGAATTGGCTGCGAATTCAGTCAGGGTGCTGTGGGCGAAGGTACGGATCATCACGGCATCCAGCATGCGTGACATGACGATTGCGCAATCGCCGATGGGTTCGCCACGCCCCAGCTGGGTGTCACGCGGCGACAGGAAGATCGCCTGACCGCCGAGCTGGATCATGCCCGCTTCAAAGGACAAACGGGTGCGGGTGGACGATTTTTCGAAAATCATGCCCAGTACACGGTTTTTCAGCGGTTCGAAAAGCACGCCGCGATTGCGCAGGTCCTTGAGCTCGATGCCTCGACGAATCACGCTGCTAAGCTCTTCGGGCGTGCAATCCATCAGGGAGAGAAAGTGCCTTGCGCTCATCATTAACTACCTTCTTTTGCAACGACTGCAGATGCTCAAAGCCAGGTTTTTCAGAAAAACGGGCGAGACCTGCGGCGTTAGCCGCACGTGGCGACGAAATAGGGGAAGGCGCGATCTTATAAGGAAATGTCGCGTCTTGCCAATAAGGGTGTTGTTTGGGAGGTTTCAGGCGCTGTGTACGCGGCATGAGCGCGTGCACTGTAAGCACTAATGGGTGGATTACCTGCCCTCAGCGACCCATTTGTACACTGCCCTGCCATGGGTTGGCAATTGATGGGCAGCAGATGCAGACTATTGTCGGTGGGGGAGACCGAGCGTGGTGCCTGGGTTTCCGTTACAATGCGCCACCGTGCCGACAACTGAGTCGGAAAGTTCAGCCGAGGTGCTCCATGGATATCATCGAAACGATCAAAGAACAGATTGCCAACAACACCATTCTGCTCTACATGAAAGGCTCACCGAATGCCCCACAGTGCGGCTTTTCGGCCAAAGCTGCTCAGGCCGTAATGGGCTGTGGTGAAAAGTTCGCTTACGTGGACATCCTGCAGAACCCAGAGATTCGTGCCAATTTGCCCAAGTACGCTAACTGGCCGACCTTCCCGCAACTGTGGGTAGGTGGTGAGCTGGTGGGCGGCAGCGACATCATGGCGGAGATGTTTGCCAATGGTGAGCTGCAAACCCTGATCAAGGATGCCGCCGCTAAAGCCGCAGCCGCCAAGACCGAAGCCTAAGGGGCTTTGCGCGCGAGTTTGAATAAATTAGCGCGCATTAAAAACCCCGCCACTGTTTAGACAGGGCGGGGTTTTTTATTGGCTGAGGTTTGGTTTATTCACCCATCTGCGATTGCAGATAGTTCTCAAGACCCACTTTATCAATCAGGCCAAGCTGAGTTTCCAGCCAGTCAATATGTTCTTCTTCAGACTCCAGAATGTCTTCTAGAAGTTCTCGGCTACCAAAGTCGCCCACAACTTCGCAGTGTGCGATGGCTGCTTTCAGATCGGCATGGCCGGTGCGCTCAATGCGCAGGTCGCACTCAAGCATCTCCTTGGTGTGCTCGCCGATGTGCAGCTTGCCCAGGTCCTGCACGTTAGGCAGGCCTTCCAGGAAGAGAATGCGTTTGATCAGCTTGTCCGCGTGTTTCATCTCATCGATGGACTCGTGGTATTCGTGAGCACCCAACTTTTCCAGGCCCCAATCTTGATACATGCGCGCATGCAAGAAGTACTGATTGATTGCGACCAGCTCGTTGCCGAGAATTTTGTTGAGGTGCTGAATGACTGAAATGTCGCCTTTCATCGCGAGGGCCTGCCTTAATGAACTGTATATGCGCAAGAGTTTGATCTGCACACTTACACCTGTCAAACCTAAGTATTTGAATAATAAATGAAAATTAATCGGAATAAGAATGTTTGTATTCCGCGTCTAGGCCCTAAGCACTTGAATTAATGGCATAAAAAAACCGGACATCATGTCCGGTTCTCTTTAAATGGCTACATCAGGCGACTGAAAATTCTGCCGGGTAACTCATGGCTGCCTGGCTGGCTTGCAGGGAAGACAGGGTTTCGCGCACCACTTGCTTGGCCAGGCACGCACATTTGCCACATTGACTGGCAATACCGGTCGCTTCGCGAACTTCACGGTAGCTGCAGCAACCTTCATAGATTGCGTCTCGGATTTTTCCATCAGTGACGCCAGTGCAGAGGCAAACGTACATAAATAAGAACCATCGCTGGTTGGGATTCAATGCGAAGGATCTTAATGTTAACGAGAATGATTGTCAAAGCAACTTAGGTCTCGATTGCGGGTTTAATTCCTGATGCTGACGAACGGTGTCACGCCTAACCCGGGTGGCTTTAAAAAAGGGGGGAGGCCGGACCCGACGAGCGGTGTATGATGGCCGATCTTTTTTCATGCGCGAGCTGATTGTTAACCGTGTCATTACCCATGACTGGCCAGCTCCCGTTTACCACGCTGCACATCAGGAGATATCCATGAGCGTACTCGTAGGCAAACAAGCCCCTGACTTCACCGTCGCCGCCGTTCTGGGCAATGGCGAAATCGTTGATAGCTTTACGCTGTCCACCGCGATCAAAGGCAAATACGGCCTGGTGTTCTTCTACCCGCTGGACTTCACATTCGTTTGCCCGTCCGAGCTGATTGCTCTGGACCACCGCATTCCTGAGTTCAAAGCCCGTAACGTAGAAGTGGTGGCAGTCTCCATCGACTCTCACTTCACCCATAACGCATGGCGCAACACGCCGGTAAACAACGGCGGTATCGGTCAGGTGCAATACACCATGGCAGCCGATATGAAGCACGAAATCTGCAAAGCCTACGATGTTGAATCTGAGGGCGGCGTCGCTTTCCGTGGCGCATTCCTGATCGATGACAAGGGCATCGTTCGTTCGCAGGTCGTGAATGACCTGCCTCTGGGCCGCAACATGGACGAACTGCTGCGTCTGGTTGACGCCCTGCAATTCCACGAAGAGCACGGCGAAGTGTGCCCTGCGAACTGGAAAAAAGGCGACAAAGGCATGACGGCTTCCACCGCGGGCGTAGCGGCTTACCTGTCCGAGAATGCTGACAAGCTGTAAGCGTCGGTTGAGGGCATAAAAAACCGGACGTTATGTCCGGTTTTTTTATGCAGGATAGAAAGTCCCGGACTCAGTCGTCGAAATCTTTCCAACCGCCCATTTGCTTCCAGCTGTTGACGATGCCACAGAACAGCTCTGCCGTTTTTTCGGTGTCGTAACGCGCCGAATGCGCTTCCCGCCCATCGAAGTCGATATCAGCAGCCTGACAGGCTTTGGCGAGTACAGTCTGGCCGTACGCCAGGCCAGCCAGTGTGGCGGTGTCGAAGCTTGAGAACGGATGGAACGGGTTGCGTTTCATGTCCAGTCGAGCAACCGCAGCGTTCAGGAAGCCGAGGTCGAAACTGCTGTTATGGCCAACCAGGATGGCGCGTTTGCAGCCATTGGCTTTCAAGGCTTTGCGAACACCGCGGAAGATGTCAGTCAGGGCTGTTTCTTCGCTGACAGCCATGCGCAATGGATGATCCAGCTTGATACCGGTGAACTCCAGCGCAGCCGGTTCAATGTTGGCGCCTTCGAACGGTTCTACGCGGTGGAAATAGGTGTGTTCAGGGAACACGAAGCCTTTCTCGTCCATGCCGATCGTGACCGCTGCGATTTCCAGCAATGCATCGGTTGAGCTGTTGAAACCGCCGGTTTCAACATCGATCACCACTGGCAGGTAACCGCGAAAGCGCTCAGCCATGGGGTGACGTGGGCCGCCATGCCCGCCTTCATGTTCATCGTCGAAATGGTCGTCACTCACAGCTGTTCCTCCAGCAGGCGCCAGCGCAGTTTTTCACCGGCGCGCAGCGGGATTACGGTCAGCTCACCGAACGGCAGGCTGGTTGGGGCAGTCCACTCCTGGCGAACCAGTGTGATGTGTTCGGTGCTGGGTGCCAGTCCGTAGAAGCGAGGTCCGTTGAGGCTGGCAAAAGCCTCCAGCTTGTCCAGCGCATTACGCTGTTCGAAGGCTTCGGCGTACAACTCGATGGCTGCGTAGGAGGTGTAGCAACCAGCGCAGCCACAGGCCGCTTCTTTGGCGTGCTGGGCATGCGGTGCGGAGTCGGTCCCCAGGAAGAACTTCTCGCTACCGCTGGTTGCTGCATCGAGCAGGGCATGCTGATGAGTATTACGCTTCAGGATCGGCAAGCAATAGAAGTGCGGGCGTATCCCCCCCACCAGCATATGGTTGCGGTTGTAAAGCAGGTGATGAGCAGTAATCGTTGCGGCGACTTGACTGGACGCTTCGTTGACGAACTGCACGGCGTCCGCAGTGGTGATGTGTTCGAACACCACTTTGAGCGTCGGAAAACGCTCTACAACACGGCGCATGTGCTCGTCGATGAAGATTTTCTCGCGATCAAATACGTCCACATCGGTGCGTGTCACTTCGCCGTGAATCAGCAAGGGCATTCCGACTTCAGCCATGGTTTCCAGCACCGGGAAAATAGCGTCAATACTGGTGACGCCAGAGTCGGAGTTGGTCGTTGCGCCTGCAGGATATAGCTTTGCAGCGTGTACGAAACCACTGGCTTTGGCTGTGCGAATGTCTTCAGGCTGTGTGCGATCGGTCAGATAGAGCACCATCAGCGGCTCGAAGCGGCTACCCGCAGGGCGAACGGCCAAAATACGCTGGCGATAGGCATCAGCTTCGGCGGCATTACGCACCGGAGGCACCAGGTTGGGCATGATGATGGCGCGGCCAAAAGTGCGCGCTACATCCGCGACAGTGTGAGGCAACACAGCACCATCTCGAAGATGTATGTGCCAGTCATCGGGACGCAGAAGGGTCAGGCGGTCGGACATTGGGGATTCCAGGCGGGTCAAACTGAGGCGAATCCTACCGGAAAACACTCAGTCAGGCACTCGCTATCAAGTTTTGCGGCGCTTAACCGATATCTTTTGAGAATGTCGTCTATCTGTTTGCTGTTTTTTTGCAGTACAAGCCTGTGGAGCCGCCCGTGCGCCAGCGTTATCTAGCCCTACTCAGTATGTTTGCCAGCCTGCCTGCCATGGCCCTGACTTTCCAGACCCGTCTGGAGAATATCGAGTGGAAGGTGGAAGGTGACAAATTCGAGTGCCGTCTGATTCAGCCCATCACGGACTTCGGTTCCGGGGTTTTCGTGCGCCGTGCGGGTGAACAGGCCATTTTTCGCCTGAATGCCTTCAACGCCATGCTCGGTGAGGGTTCTGCCACGTTGCTGGCTGCCGCAGCTCCCTGGCAGCCGGGGCGCGGAGATATCAACCTTGGCTCGGTACGTATTGGTCGGGGTCAAGTCTTGTTCAACAGTTCCCAGGCACAGGCCGCAAGCCTGGTGCGCGGTTTGCTGGAGGGGCGTACTCCGTTAGTCAGGCATTATTCCTCGACCAGCGGAACGTCCGAGGTTCGTTTGCTACCCGTCAAGTTTCGTCAGGCGTATAGCGATTACGAAGCCTGTACGACCAAACTGTTACCCAAAAACTTTGAACAGGTACGTCAAAGCCAGATCGGTTTTCCCGGGGGAGGGATCGATCTGGACAATCAGGCGCGGGCAAACTTACAGGTCATGGTGGAATACATGAAGGCAGATCCTTCGGTAAACCACATCACGCTGGATGGGCACTCGGACAACTCCGGTAATCGTCTGACCAATCGTGATTTGTCCCGGCGCCGAGCCTTGGCCGTGATGGATTTCTTCAAAGAAAACGGGATTCAAGAGTCGCAAATCACCCTGCGGTTTCACGGAGAACAGTACCCGTTGGTGCGCAATTCCAGCGCTGCGAATCGTGCAAGAAATCGCCGTGTCAGCGTGCGGCTTGAACGGGTCGCCGCGCCGGAAAAAACCACTTCCCCTGTAGGTACCACAAACCCTGCAAGCGTCTCTTAAAGCAGTCACCGTCGTCGCGCTATTGAAACTAACTGTCGCTTTGTCGTCTTAAGCTGTCGCGCCTCTGTAATTTCTGCAACTTGAGCGGTAGACTGTTCGGCTTTTCGAACAACCCGTGGAGTGATGGCATGGCGGACGTAAACAAGGTCGTTCTGGCTTATTCGGGCGGCCTGGACACTTCGGTGATCCTGAAGTGGCTGCAGGATACTTATAACTGTGAAGTCGTAACCTTTACCGCTGACCTGGGTCAGGGTGAAGAGGTCGAACCTGCACGTGCCAAGGCGCAAGCCATGGGCGTCAAGGAAATCTATATTGACGACCTGCGCGAAGAGTTTGTTCGAGACTTCGTGTTCCCGATGTTCCGCGCCAATACTGTTTACGAAGGTGAGTACCTGCTGGGTACCTCCATCGCTCGTCCGCTGATTGCCAAACGCCTGATTGAAATCGCCAACGAAACGGGCGCTGATGCCATTTCCCACGGTGCTACCGGTAAAGGTAACGACCAGGTACGTTTCGAGCTTGGGGCCTACGCACTGAAACCCGGCGTAAAAGTCATTGCGCCGTGGCGTGAATGGGATCTGCTCTCGCGTGAAAAATTGATGGATTACGCTGAAAAGCATGCAATCCCTATCGAACGTCACGGTAAGAAAAAATCCCCTTACTCCATGGACGCCAACCTGCTTCATATCTCGTACGAAGGCGGTGTGCTGGAAGACACCTGGACCGAGCACGAAGAAGACATGTGGCGCTGGACCAAGTCCCCGGAAGATGCGCCGAACACCCCGACGTATCTGGAACTGACCTATCGCAATGGCGACATCGTGGCGTTGGACGGCGTTGAAATGACGCCTGCGACGGTTTTGGCCACTCTGAATCGCATTGGTGGGGAAAACGGCATTGGCCGTCTGGATATTGTTGAAAACCGCTACGTTGGCATGAAATCCCGTGGTTGCTACGAAACCCCGGGCGGCACCATCATGCTGCGTGCTCACAGGGCGATAGAGTCGATTACGCTGGACCGCGAAGTGGCGCACTTGAAAGATGAGTTGATGCCTAAATACGCCAGCCTGATTTACACCGGCTACTGGTGGAGCCCGGAGCGCGTTATGTTGCAACAGATGATTGACGCCTCTCAAGCCCACGTGAATGGTGTAGTTCGTCTAAAACTCTACAAAGGTAATGTCATCGTTACCGGCCGTAAGTCCGATCAATCGTTGTTTGATGCAAATATTGCAACTTTTGAGGAGGATGGTGGTGCTTACAATCAGGCTGATGCAGCTGGTTTTATCAAGCTAAACGCACTGCGCATGCGCATTGCGGCGAACAAGGGCCGTAGCTTTTTCTGATTAAGAGCGGCTTTCGAAAAAAACCCCGGCCACTGGTCGGGGTTTTTTTTAGGTGAGTGTTTAGGCATGACTATATGTTCAATAGGTTGTGCTCAATGCGTCTGTTTCAGTGTTGTAAGTGAAAATAGTGGTTGTCTCCCATAGCTGAAATTTTTTATAAATCAGGGGGGGTAAAGGGTGTTTGTTTATCAGTGCGTTGACGTGGCTATTGATTAATAGGATAAGCACCTTGTTTTTGTCGGCCGGGTTTCTTGCTGAGGTCATGGTTTCGTAAATTAATGACAGCACTTCTTCAAGTTCATGTTTGTTCATCAAGTGTTTGTCCGAACGTGTCAGGTTGGCAACGTGCAACCCCTCTGTAATGGCCCTTCGAAAGGTTTTGTGTTTGGCTGAATCCATTTCTTTATGCCGTTTGCCAGCCTCTGTGAGCGTCTTTTTGGTGCTTTGTTTAAGGTGGGCTTGTTGGGCATGTGTTTGGCTTTGAGGCAGCAGTATGAGGTTGTGCGGGGTGCAAAAGCTAAACCTGATGTCTGGGTGATCGGTTATTTTTTTTGGCGCTGATTTCGAGCGTGCAGGCAGACTGTCATGACATTCTTTGCCTGGTTGTATTGCGTGAATGTTGGATTCTAAAAAGTTTTTTTCATTTGAGAAATCCGAGGGCGAGTAGAGTCTTTTGTTATTGAAATTTAAAGTTATAAAGAAAAGTATAACCAGCGCAATTGGGAAAGCGACTAAAAACCAAACGTAGATCTCCTGATTCTCCTTGTTAATGTAAGGCAGGGACACGGAGGCTGAGGCTTGCGTCAGTATTGAGAAAATGGCAATCACCGTCAGCGGATTTTTGGTGGTGGGTTTGCTCTTAAGCATAAGGGAACCTATTTGTCTGAAAAGACCTCGATTAATGAAGGAAAGTAAGAGTAGTCGGATGGAAATTATTTTTCGATGTTATTAAGAGGTCTTAGGCGTTTTTAATAGTGTGTCTATTTATAAACTTAGACGTGGGGTTTTGAATGTGCAAGTTTAACGTTGTTTGAAGTGGGCGATAGGTGATGAATGTTTTGCCCCTGAAATTTTTTTGGATGTAGTCCTGATCGCAAGTCGAAGAAGGAGTTTTTACGGGGATTAATCCTTTCTCGCGCTGATGTTTTATGCGTCATTGATGTCTCTGTTTTCAGCGTTATGGCGAGTCCTGTAAAAATATGAGTTAAATGATTCTTGCATATTTTTCCGAATGATCTGTAGTACCTTTCCTTAAGTGATAATTTGAAATACTTTCTTGAGAAATAAGAGTAGATTTTGCCGGGTGAGATTAAACGTGTGTGGCGGCACATAAGAGCGTGCTAGTGTGGTTCGCCTGCATAGTTTAAGAATATTTTGTAGTGATATTTATGTGTATCCACTGTCTTCAGACGAATTTTCATGTCTGTACGTGTTGTCACAACGAATATCATTGATATAAGGTTTGTCACAAGTAAATGAGTGTAAGGCTGTTTTTGAAACGCAGCAGGTGCATGTGTCAATCCACATAAGGGAGGGATCTCAGGAAGTAAATGACATGTATGGTGTTACGTCAAAGTGTCGCTTGCGTAGGTGCGATGGAATTGCAATAAAACACTCGTTTGATTAATCGTGTGTCCGTACATGCTGTGGGATACGGTTTTTATTTCGTGAGGATGTCCACGCTTTGACAAGCGGGAAGCTTTTCTTTAGAGCAGTTTTTTGTAGGGAAAATCGTTATTTTATGTAGGTGATGTCTTTGGCTGTTAGTGCTCGGGGGGGGGCGCTATGCCCAGGGTGTTACGACTAGGCTATTGTGCTGACTCTAAAAATTCGAACAGCGAAAATTGGAATTACCCATGAATAAAGTGCTGATCGTGGATGATCATCCCGTGATCCGTCTTGCTGTACGTATGCTCATGGAACGACATGGCTATGAAGTCGTTGCTGAGACGGATAACGGTGTGGATGCATTACAACTTGCGCGTGAACATGCGCCGGATATTGTGATACTCGACATAGGGATACCTAAGCTGGACGGGCTGGAAGTGATTGCTCGTCTTTCAACTCCGGCGCTGCCTGTGAAAGTACTGGTTTTAACTTCACAAGCGCCGGGACATTTTTCCATGCGTTGCATGCAAGCCGGGGCGGCGGGATATGTATGCAAGCAGCAGGATCTGACAGAGTTACTCAGTGCAATAAAAGCGGTGTTGTCGGGTTACAGTTACTTTCCTAATCAGGCATTGCACTCAGTGCGTACCAGTCTCGGCAATGCCAGTGAGGCCGATATGGTTAATCGGTTATCGGGCAGGGAGATGATGGTGCTGCAGCAATTAGCGCGCGGGAAAAGTAACAAGGACATTGCCGACGGGATGTTCTTGAGTAACAAGACAGTCAGTACATACAAAACGCGCTTGTTACTGAAACTCAATGCCCGATCCCTGGTTGATCTGATCGAGCTTGCTCAGCGAAACGGCTTGGTGTGAACGGCGGCGCCATTACGTTTCACCTTTAGACGGCTATCTCGCGTGTGTAGCGAGATAGCCGTACGCTCTGGCTCCCAGAAAAAAAGCCTCTTTGTGCAGGAGGCTTTCCAGCTGATTGTAGTGGTCTAATGAAACCGGACACCCATTTAGGCGAGAATGCTCGCCAGATCGAGGTGTCAGATGACCAAACAACGCCGCTCCTTTACTCCTGAATTCAAGCGCGAGGCTGCCGACCTTGTGCTC
>NZ_JAZEVV010000012.1:0-57412 GCF_036668715.1 Pseudomonas sp. ESBL9
GAGCACAAGGTCGGCAGCCTCGCGCTTGAATTCAGGAGTAAAGGAGCGGCGTTGTTTGGTCATCTGACACCTCGATCTGGCGAGCATTCTCGCCTAAATGGGTGTCCGGTTTCATTAGACCACTACACTTCATCATCGAAAAGCTCGGCGATTGGTGTCCGGGGATTTTGCCAAATCAGGAAGTCTTTTTCAGGATTTCCCTAGGTCCTCGAATAACGATGATATTTCCTACTGTAAAATTGGAAGTGTCTGACACTCCTGTTCGCCTCAGAAACATGCATCATGAACTGTGGCTCTCGCGCGCATGACATGCAGCCTCAAACAACGCCTATTTCTGTTCAACGATTGCTAGGCACCCTGCGTCAACAATTTCCCTCTAATTGTGGGACTGATGTTGTAGAGGGTTCAACAGCCCAACATCTGGTGCTGAAGGAGCCATATAGCATGACAAACAAGGTTGAATCTCCGTTCCATCGTCATCGCGCTGGGTGGCAGGCTGTTTGGATATTGATATTGGGGGAGGCATAATTGCAAAGTTTGCCAGAAATTGTTTGCCGGCGCGCTCAAGAGCAGCCTGACGAAATAGCCTATCGTTTTTTTCAGGGCGCCAGTTTCGTCCCGGTCGAATTGACGTTTCGCTCCCTGCATGAGAAGGCGAGCAGCATCGCTGCCAGACTGCAGCAACTGGGTTTATATGGTGAGCGTGTATTGCTGACGTGCAAGTCGCAGAATCTGTTCATCATTGGCTTCCTCGGCTGCTTGCTGGCCGGCTGCATCGCCGTTCCAACGCCCCTCCCGCGCCGCAAGGCGCTCATATCGCGACTGGATCTGCTGGCCAAGAACGCAGCAGTTCGCAGCGTAATTTCCGACATTAACATTAATCAGATAGGACTTGATAACGTGTTGTCCTTCATTGACATGCGTGCTTGGGAAGCGGCTGAGGGCCATGCAGAAGCACGCTCGATCATGCCTACCATCTGCGAGGACACCGTTGCATTTCTGCAGTATACATCCGGATCGACGTCCGATCCGAAAGGGGTTGTGGTAACGCACGGCAACCTAATGCACAACTGCGCCGCGATTAAGGAGGGAATGGGGTTAACGCCTGCCTCATCGATCCTTACAGCCCTGCCACTGTTTCATGATATGGGGTTGGTAGGCGGGGTGCTTGAGCCAATGTTTGTCGGTTGTATCAGCAGTTTTATGTCGCCGGTAGAGTTCGTGCAGTTTCCGGAGCGCTGGCTCCGCATCATTTCCCACTTCAATGTCACGATCAGTGGCGGCCCCAATTTCATGTATGAGTTAGCGGCTCGCAACGTGAGTGCCGATCAGCTCGCCGATTGCGACTTTTCGGCCTGGCAGGTTGCGTTCTGCGGTGCTGAGCCAATCCGCGCGGGGACTATCGAGCGTTTTACCCGTCATATGGCGGCCTTTGGTTTTAAGCCTGAAGCTTTCTATCCTTGCTATGGCATGGCCGAATCGACGTTGTTCATCACGGGCAAGCATATTGATGAGTTACCAGAAGTCTGTACCCATCATGGTAGTGCCGTTGTCAGTTGCGGTGCCCCGCGGCTCGACACACGGATCAAGATTGTCGACCCGGCCACATTCATGGCGTTGCCCGAATTGGACATAGGTGAGATTTGGGTCGAAGGCGGGAGTGTGGCCGCTGGATATTGGCACCGCCCCGAACTAACGTCGCAAGTGTTCGGCGCCTGCATCGAGGGTAGTAGCGACCAGCTATACCTGCGTACAGGCGACTTGGGATACATGAAGAACGGGGAGTTATTCGTGACCGGGCGGCTCAAGGACCTGATCATTGTGTATGGCAAAAAATATGCGCCACACGACATCGAAGGAGTAGCAGAGGCAAGCCACGAGGCATTACGTGAGGCGGGAGGTGCAGCCTTCGCATTGAACGAAGAGAGTGGTGACAGGCTGCTGCTGGTCTTCGAACTCAAGCGCGAATGGTTGCGGCGCGAAGCGGAGTGGCCGCAAGTCACGAGTGCCATTCGCCAAGCAGTAAGCGCCGTCAACGGCGTCGCCGTTGATGGGGTGGTGCTGATCAAACCGGGTAGCTTACCACGCACGTCGAGTGGAAAAGTGCGACGGCACCAATGCCACCTCGACTACCTGTCGGGCACGCTCGAACGGGTTTTTTAGTAGGGTTTCATCATTTATCAGGCATCTAGGCCATGCGGTAACCTAACTTCTAAGTCAAATAAATACTGGGAGTGTTATGACTGACCTCAAACATCATTTAAGGGATGAACTTGCTGCTCTGCTGGATATGGATCCAGCGCTAGTGTCCACCACGGCATACTTCGATGAGCTAGGTGTTGACTCTTTGATTGCTTTACGTTTTGCGCGCAAGGTACATGACCTAACCAATATAGAGATCGACGTTGAATGTGTGCTTGAGAATCCGACGCTGGCCCAGTTAGCGGTCTTCGTGGACACGCAACTCAACGATGTTGCTTCCCGCACGGCTTTATTAGAGCGCGTACGGTGACGCACTCTGTCCCGGCAGAATCCTGGTTTTCTCTTTCGTTCGCGCAGCGCAGCCGCTGGTTTATGTACCGCATGGACCCTGCTATGCAGGGGTGCCACAACAACGGTTTTGCCGCCCGAGTCCTGGGTAGGCTTGAGTTCGATGCGTTGTCTGACGCAATAACGCAGCTGGTTGCTCGCCACCCTATGCTGAGGACCTGTTATAGGGAGCGAGATGGCGAGCCTGAGCAATGCGTGCGGGCTGCGGCACCGGTGAGTGTGACCGAGCATGTCGTTGGATCAGAGGATATCGCGCTACTTGCGCATCGGGTCGCCTCTGATTTCGTGAAACCGTTTGATTTGGCGCGTCCCGCGTTGATCCGTGCCGCGCTGTATCGGATCAATGCCGCCGAAGCGGTCTTGGCACTAACCTTCGATCACATCGCGGGCGATGGCTGGTCCTATTGGCAGCTGATTGATGAGTTGGGCGTGCTTCTGCAAGGGGCATTGCCCGTGGCAGCCAAAAACGCACCGCACAAGACCTACCGGGACTTTGTTGAATGGGAGCGAAGCTGGTTGGAGAGCGAGAAAGGGGAGGCGCAATGGGGTTACTGGCAGAAGCAATTGGAGGGCACGCTGCCGGTGTTACAGCTTCACACCGACCATCCGCGCTCAAGTCACGTAGCACAATGCCAACTCAGGCATAGTATTGAGCTGTCCGCCTCACTAACTCAGAAACTGCGCACGCTGTCAGCGGCACAGTCAAGCACTCTATTTTCCACCTTGTTGGCGGCCTATGCAATGTTGCTGCACCGCCATTCCGGACAGGACGACATCATTATCGGTGTGCCAATGCCGGGTCGAACGGATGCGGTGTGGGACAAGATCGTAGGTGACTTTGTCAATCCGGTCGCTTTGCGTATCCAATTCGAGAAGGGAGCTACCGTGTCTCAGGTGCTCCAGTTTGTGCGGCGTACAGCGATGCGCGGCTTGGCACACCAGGATTACCCTTTTTCTCGGCTCGTCGAACGGCTGCAGCCGGATCGTGCCTCGCGCGACCATCCGCTGTACCAGACGACATTTACTTTCCAGAAGGCGCGCCACGGGCGTGCCACGGCCCGTCTGATGACTGTGTGCAACAGCGTCGCCAAGGTCTCATGGGGTGGGTTCGAGCTGGAGGGGTTCTCGGCCCAGCAGTCGGGTATGGGAGCCTATGTGTCGCTGGCCTTGGAAACACTTGAACTGGAGGCCGGCATACGCTGCGACTTCAAATACGCTCCCGAACTTTACGACGCGGCCTCAATGGCGCGAATGGCAGGACATTTCAGGCGCCTGCTGCACTTGATCGTGGCTGATCCAGACAAGCGCCTTGGAGCACTAGACATACTGGGTGCTTCGGAGCGCCACCAGTTGCTGGTCGAGTGGAACAACACTGCGGCCGAGTGCCCCCGTAGTACCATTCAGCAGATGTTCGAGGCACAAGCCGCTCGTACACCTGATACCTTGGCCTTGTTGTATGGAGACTTGCAACTCACCTATGCGGATCTTAATAGACACGCCAACCAGTTGGCGCACTACCTGAGAGGCCAAGGGGTAGGGCCGGACGTCTTGGTGGGTATCTGTGCGACCCGGAGTTTAGAGATGATGGTCGGGCTTATAGGCATTCTGAAGGCCGGCGGAGCCTACATGCCGTTGGATCCGAGTTATCCGCCGGATCGCCTAGCTTTCATGATCAATGATGCCAAGCCGATGGTATTGCTAACGCAGCAGCATCTAAAACCGATCCTCGGAGTATATGCCAACAAGATCAAGACGCTCTGTCTGGATACACAATCGACTGAACTGGCGAGCTTCAGCGGCACCAATCCCAAGCACACCGTGGATCCGGCCAACCTGGCCTATGTGATCTATACGTCGGGCTCCACGGGCCGGCCAAAAGGGACATGCATAACGCATCAGGCGGCGATCAATCTGCTGATCGCCCTGGTGAACCGGGTCTATAAGAACATTGGTAATGGGAAGGGGCTGCGGGTTGGCGTGAATGCCTCGATCTCGTTCGACGCGTCGGTTCAGCAATGGTTGTTATTGTTGAAGGGTGCCACCTTGTACCTGATACCGGAGCAGATCCGCCACGACCCACAATTACTGGCGTCGATGATCGGCCCTTGGCAGCTTGATGTCCTCGACTGCACGCCCGCACAGCTTCCACTACTGTTACCAACAGGCGACTCCGTTCGGCTGGCCAGGAATTTCCTGATCGGAGGCGAAGCGATTGATCCTCAGATGTGGAAGACGCTGAAGGATCTAAACGGGCAGCAGTTTTACAACGTATATGGGCCGACCGAGGCAACTGTAGATACCTTGATTTGCGATATCCAGGCAGCGGGCGACGTCCCGGTGCTGGGACAGCCGATCGACAATACACAATTATACCTGCTGGATTCCGATCTGAACCCTGTTCCTATCGGGGTCGTCGGCGAATTACACATCGGTGGCGAAGGGCTAGCCCGTGGTTATCTTAACCGGCCAGAACTCACTGCAGAAAAGTTCATCCCCAACCCCTTCAGCAACACTCCCGGCGCACGGATGTTTAAATCGGGCGACCTGGCCCGCTACCTGCCGGACGGGAGCATCGAGTACCTGGGACGTATCGATCATCAGGTCAAGATCCGCGGGTTTCGCATCGAGCTGGATGAGATCGAGACCGCGCTTGCAACCTTGCCTGGCATACGTCAGGCCGTAGTAGTGGCCAAGGAAGATCGTCCTGGTGACAAGCAACTGGTGGGCTATCTGGTGGGCCGTACCGGCGAAGTCATGCCGGATCGCGCCGAGGTGCGTGGCCTGTTACTGCAGTTCCTGCCCGATTTCATGGTACCAAAGCACTTCGTGGGTTTACCAAGCTTGCCATTGACACCCAATGGCAAGCTTGACCGGAAAGCCTTGCCCGGGCCCGATTTGCTACAGAGGGGGACCGAATACCTTGCCCCTGGAACGGTCACAGAAACAACCTTGGCGGGTATTTGGAGCGATGTCCTCAAGCTCGATTGTATTGGCAGTCAGGATGACTTCTTCGAGTTGGGGGGGCATTCTCTGTTGACCACACAAGTGGCGGCACGTATGCGCGAAGTGTTCGGCGTGGAGTTACCTTTGCGCACGCTCTTCGAACACCCAAAGTTGAGCGCACTGGCTGCAGTACTGGATGCCGCACAGCAAGGCAATCTCCGTTCCCAAGTGCCGGAACTGATTGTCCAGCCGCGTCCGCCGCGTCTGCCACTGTCGTATGCGCAAGAACGACTGTGGTTGCTTGAACACATCGAGTCGATGGGCTCGGCCTACAATATTTCGGGGGCGCTACGCTTCACCGGCCTGTTCGACGATCAGGCATTCGAACGGAGTGTCGCTGAGATCGTTCGTCGGCACGAACCCCTGCGTACTCGAATCGAGGCTGACGACGAGACAATCGAGCAGATAATCGAGTTGCCTGGGCGGTTTGCGCTACAACGACTGGACTTGTCCAACCTGCCGGTCGCCACCCGTTCAGACGAGGCTACTCGTGTAATGAATGAAGTGGCCGAGAAGAGCTTCGATCTGGCGGCTGGTTCACTGTTCCGCGTCACGGTATTGCGTTTGGCGCCTGACGAACATGTTGTCGTCGTTGTCATGCACCACATAGTCTCGGATGGCTGGTCACTTGGAGTCCTGATTCGTGAGCTTGGCGCTCTGTATACGGCCTATACCCAAGGGAAAAGCTCGCCGTTACCGGAGTTGTCGGTGCAATACGCAGACTATGCGCTGTGGCAGCGCACTTGGCTGCAAGGCGAGACCCTTGAACACCAAGTCAAGTATTGGAAAACCAAACTGAGCGGCATGCCGGCTGATTTGACACTGCCGCTGGATCGGCCCCGCCCGTCCGTGCAGAGTTTCCGTGGCGCGAAGCTGTGCTTCGTTTTGCCTAAGGCACTTACTCAACAATTGGTGTCACTGGCGCGTGCGGAGAATGCAACGCTGTTCATGCTACTGCTGGCTGGCTTCCAGTATATTTTGTCGCGTTGGAGCGACCAAGAAGACATCGTGCTTGGCACTCCAGTGGCAGGCCGCACGAATCGCCACACCGAGGGGTTGATCGGACTTTTCGTTAATATCCTGGTACTGCGTACCGACGTGTCCGGAACGCAAAGCTTGCGGCAGTTGTTGGCGCGTACAAAGGAAACTTCGCTCCAGGCGTACAGCCACCAAGACCTGCCGTTCGAAAGATTGGTCGAAGAGATCAATCCGGCACGTGATCTGTCGCGTCCACCGATTTTTCAGGTGATGATCAATTCAATCACTGCGGACGCCCGGCCGGAAACACTACAGCTTCCGGGGCTAGTGATCGAGTCTCTCTCGGCTGGCGAAGTGAGCGCCCGCTTCGAGATGATGTTGCGCATTCGCGAGGACGGTGACAGCGTCACTTGTTTCCTTGAGTACGCGACGGACCTGTTCGACGCTGCCACCATGGAACGGTTTGCAATGCATTATTGCTCGTTGCTGGAGCAAGCCGTATCGGCGCCAGATCAGCCTTTGTGTGAATTCTCGCTGCTGAGCGACGCAGAGCGGCGTCTGATTCTGGAGCAGTGGAACAAGGTTACCGCCGCACCCGAACTGCTGTCCGTTCCTCAGATGGTCCGTGCGCAAGCTCTACGGGCGCCGACGGCCACGGCCCTTGAATTTGAGGATGGTAGCGTGAGTTACGAAGCGTTGGAGGTGGGGTCGAACCGTCTGGCACGCCATCTACTGGCAAAGGGTGTAGTAGCCGGCTCGCCAGTGGGCTTGATCATGCAGCCAGCGCCGGTAACGCCCGTAGCGCTACTGGGTATCCTGAAAGCCGGCGCGATTTGTCTGCCCCTCGACCCGGGCTATTCCGACGAGTACCTACGGGAACTGTTAGTCGAAGGCGGCGCAACATTGGCACTGGGTACGGATGGGCGCGCAACGGCACTGGTGAGCGCTAACTGCCCTGCCATCGAACTGGTTGAACAAACGGAAGCTATTGCCGCCCTCTCTGGTGATCACTTCAACGCACAGATAGGCTTGGACGATGCTTCCTGTTTGTTCACTATGTGGGATGCTCGCGGCCATCGCACTCAGATAGCGATGACGCACCGTGGCGTATCGCAGCAACTGACAGCAATGGCCGAATGCACAAAGGATGAATTGCAGCATCGTGCCTTAGGCTTCTCGCCACGGGTATGTGATGTGCTGTTGCCGCTAGTGGTCGGTGCGCGCCTGCAATTGGCTGTCGCAGCCGGCCAGCAGCAGGGCACGGACGTCATGTTCTACGGAGTGACCAGGCAGGCCACTCCACATCTGTCGGCAGGGGGCGCGTCTCTGCTGGGGCGCGCGCTACCGGGGGTGCACGCCTACGTTTTGGATCAGCGGTTGGCGCTGGTACCGCCGTATGTGATTGGCGAGCTGTACGTCGACGCGTCCTCGTGGGCCCATGACTATGCTTGGCACGCCGATCTTACTGCGCAAGACTTTGTTCCGTCGCCTTTTACAGCCGGGGCGCGGCTGTATCGAACAGGAGTACGTGCGCGCTGGCGATCGGATGGTTATCTAGAGTTTGTCGGACGGGCGCAACATGCTTGGATCAATGGGCACTATGTCAATTTAGGGGAAGTTGAGGCTGCGCTGAACGCGCACTCGATGGTAAAGGAAGCGGTGGTAATGCCGCGTGAAGATGCAGCCGGTCAGGTCCAGCTCGTGGGATACGTGTCGTTGCATGCAAAGGTTTCGGCCGCTACGAGTGATGTTGATTGGCGTGACTCGCTGATTGAAATGCTCCCGCCACACTTGATTCCGGCCACGGTGATGGTGCTGGAGCAATTGCCTCGGATTCAAACAGGAAGCATCGACTGGAGTGCCCTGCCATCGCCTGCTAGCCCGTTCAACACCTATGTGGCACCGCAGACGGCACTGGAACAGGAGATGGCAGCGGTGTGGGCTGAGGTCCTGGGTGTTGAGAAAGTCGGGATGGAGGATAACTTCTTCGATCTGGGGGGGCACTCGCTACTTGCAACGATTATGTTGTCTCGTATGCATCAGGCATTTGGTATCGAACTGCCGTTACGTACATTGTTCGAGGCAGGGAGCTTGCGGACATTCGCCGCTTTCGTGACACAAGCGCAATGCCCCCTTGCTGAGGGGAGGGAAGATAGCTTCGACTATGAAGTAGGGACTCTATGACATCAGGCATGCGCTTGGTTGCTGTACCTGTACCGTTATTTTGGAGACAACATTGAATGGACACATCTCAATCGGCGGTTCCCTTAATATTACTTCATGCTACTTCTCGGAAACATCTCAATAGAGGTCTGAGCGAACGACTAATCAAACGCACCACCTTGCCCCAAGTCCTGATTAGCCTGCAGTCGATTGCCCAGGCAACGCCAGCGCTAACTTGGTACGAAGGAGATATGCTCGCCCATCATTACTCCTACGATGATCTGTTGAGGCAGGTGCGTTCGCTGGCACATTGGTTTGTTCGCGAGCATGGTGTGACACATGGTGAGCGCGTGGTCGTACTCTCCAGCAATTCTCCCGAGGCTTACGTCGCCCACTTAGCCTTAATGTCGATCGGTGCCGTAACGGTTCCCGTCAGCAATACGGAATCGCTGCGCGTGCTGCAGATTATCATCGACAAAGTACACCCGTGCTTGTTGGTGACGGGGCGTGATACAGCTCCCGAACTCGCGGGAGCTGATAGGGTAACAGTACGTCCATTGCCGCTGCTGCCTGTGATAGCGAATGTAGAAGAGACGCAAATCGCTTGGCCGGCGGTTGATGTGCTGGCTGACGATCCAGCGGTGATCTTGTTCACCTCTGGCACCACCTCCGTACCGAAGGGAGTGTGCCTAAGTCATTACAATCTTCTGGTAAACGCAGAGGGTCTATCGAGAACACACAATCTTTCCGAACATCGCGCGCACATGTGCATCCTGCCGCTCTTTCATGCAAATGCGTTTGGATTTTCGATGGTTACTTCCATCTACGCGGGCAATCATGTCGTGTTGTGTGCGGGTCTGCCAGGTGCTGCGATCTGGTCTGTGCTTCGTGAGCAACACGTGAATATTGTCTCGCTGGTACCCGAGATTATTCGCGTGCTCGCAACCATTCCAGTTCCTAAGTCGACGTTGCCGGACCTGAACTATGTGGTGTCGGCAGCAGCACCTTTACCCAAGTTAGTAGCGCACGAGTTCACGGTGAATACGGGGATCAACATCCACCAAGGGTATGGTTTGAGCGAGTGTGTAAATTTCGCAGCAGCTGTGCCATGGAATATATCGGATGCCGATCTCCAGCGCGCGCTTACGGGGTGGGCGGTGCCAAGTATTGGACCGTCGGTTTTTGGTTGCGAGATTGGCATCCTGCGCTCGGACGGTACGCCGGCCTCTGAAGAAGAGGAAGGAGAGATTGTGATCTCTGGCCATACCGTGATGCTTGCTTACTGGGACGAGGTGGCCGCGACGCAAGCAGCTTTGGGCGAGGGATATCTCCGAACAGGAGATCTGGGATTTTTCGCCATGATTGAGGGCAATCGGTATTTCTTCGTTACCGGTCGCAAGAAAGAAATCATCATCCGATATGGAGAGAATCTTTCTCCACTCGCGATTGAGGCGCAACTGGATTCGCTGCGTTCCCTTGGGAGGTTCGCAGTGACGGGTTTTACCAACGAAATGGCGGGGGAGGAAATCGGCTTATATGTGCATATGCAACACACGCAAGATAATGAAAGGAAAGTCATGGAGAGGGTTAGGGGATGCTCCACCCGCTATAGGCCACGAGTCATCGTGTTCGGAAATGAGCCGATACCAGCAACCCCGACAGGCAAAGTGAAGCGAAGCCTGTTAGCTCAGCGATTTCATATCTACGCGAAACGCATATGTGGCAATGACCCAGTCGTGGGCGTCCTTGTATAAACGTAAGACATACATTTATTACATAAAAGGAAAGTAATGATGAGCAATACCGAAAGCTTTATCTCTTATCAGCTGTCACACGGTCTGCTGGCTAACATGAAAGACGATGCCTTTCCTACTCAGTTATGGGGATGCTCATACGATCGCCTAGATTTACCTGACAAGGGTACGCATTTTGGTTATGTCTACGAAGGTACGTTGACGATCGAGCATGCCGCTGGGAAATTCAATATCAATGAGGGAATGTATTTCTCTGCACCGGGAAGTACTGTCCTGTCCGGCGACGGTTCTGGCATTGCGATTACACGCCTCGATTATAACGGTTTTTTCAACCTTGGCGGCCCGGTCGAAGCCCAAGGCCGTTTGAAGTACATTGACGGTTGCACGGACTCCCTTTTGATTCCACCTGTCATGATGGGCGACGGTTGCTTAAATCTGCTTTACTTTCCGATGAGTATAAACCAGACCCTGCATACGCATCCATCGATGCGAGTCGGTATGGTAATCCGTGGGAAGGGTGAGTGCATCACGCCCGATTGCGTCATTACACTGGAGCCAGGGTGTGTTTTCGTAATTCCAGCAGAAGGCCATCATGGTTTTCGCACTACGGACAATGAAATGTCGGTCGTTGCCTATCATCCCGACAGCGACTTTGGCCCTACCCATGAATTCCATCCAATGATTAATCGAACCATTGTCGGCGGTATCTCGGCTAACGCTATTGTTGAAATCCGCACTAAGTAAACCTGACTCGTTATTTAGATTTACCTGGCTAGTGGATCACTTAATTGGCGCAGTCATTAATCGTAAATGAGACTAGAGGAACTGAATTATGAAGATTAATCCGTTGCGTAACGACTATGGTGTAGTTATTGAGCCGAGCTCGGATTCAGACCGGATATCTGATATCGATACCGAACAAATCAAGGACGAGCTTAAAAGAAGTGGGGTAGTATTATTTCGCGGCTTCGATATCAAAATTGAAGATTTCGAGAAATTCACTCTCGTATTTGCAGATAAAATGGTACCGAACCGGGAGACCTATGTTACCTCGCAAAACTCGAACTACAGAGATAGGGATGATGTCAGTGGCGATAGCCTGACAGCAACGGTAAATCTACACAGTGGTCCTATTGGTTGGCACAGTGAAGACTGCCATTTACCCACTAGCCCTCATATCCTGTTTCTTTATTGCGAGCACCCCCCTCTGCGTGGAGGGGCGACACTGTTGACAGATGGTATTGAGCTATTTTCACAATGCGAAGATAAAATTCGTGATTTTTTAACCACTCATAATCATTTTCACACATGGACGCTACCGGTAGGGCTAGTGGCAAAACTTCTTGGAGTCGTTCCGGAAAATATAGAAGAGGCTGCTCTCGGTTTATCAGAAAGGCTAGTTGATGGACAAAAGCTAGAGGTTGATATCCAGCACGAAACGATAATTGTGAAGTTTACTGAGCCATTGGCGCGCATACCTCGATGGTCGACGAAAAAGGCTTTTTGTAACCGTATTCTCCTATATAGAGTTCTGCTTGAAACACGACTTCGCGAAGGCGCCGCGTTCAGCGTTGTTGAACCTGTCCCAAGTGATGAATTTAACGAAATGCTTCGTGTAGCTGACAGCTTGGCTTATCTCAGCGCATATCATCTACATTGGCAGCTTTACGATTTGGTAATGTTTGATAATACTCGAATAATGCATGCGCGCGCGCCAATTCTGGATGATAAGCGCAGAATTCTGACTCGCAGTTGCATTGCAAACTTTTAACCGCTGCAATATATGAGAGGTTTGAGATTTGGCGTTCTCGTTCTATAAATTAGCTCGCTGAACAATAAAAATCAAAGTCTGAGGCTCGCAAGCGGAAGGAGCGGCCGTGTACTTAAAGTCCTCCTGCAGAGTACTAGGCATGTCGTGTAGCAGATTCGTGAGGCACTGAGAACTATGATAGTCCGTGAAACAAATGTACAGGACTGGGTTAGCTTGAAAACCGTCCGACTCCAAGCGCTTCTTGATGCGCCGAAGGCATTCGGTGTCAGTTACAAGACCGCTATTACTTACACCGATGAGCGATGGAAGGAACTCGCATCATCGGAAAGGCTGCCACATTTTTGGTTAGCTCTTGATCGGGATGAGCCGGTTGGGATGATAGGTGCTGGCGTTGATCAAACTGGTCACTTTAACTTGATCGGTATGTGGCTAAATTCGAAATATCGAGGCTCAGGCGTTGCGGAGCATTTAGTCAATGCAGTAAAAGCTCGTGCGATTGATATGGAGTACCAGCGCGTGATTCTAAACGTATCTCCGGATAATCTAAGAGCGTTCCAATTTTATAAAAAACAGGGTTTTGTATTTATTGATGAGTTTGAAGAGCTATCAAGCCATCCGCACATTAAGGTGCAGACCATGGAGTGGGTATCGATGGCCTAAGAGAGAGCTCTGCTGCATACAGACCTGCTCCATAGGATGCGGAAAATCGGCAGGCTGGATACATTTTTCAATATCGCATGGAAGCTCCTTCATGTTGGGCCTGCAACTCTTTACCAACTGACCCAAGATAAATTCGTAGTGTCCACCTTTTGCCATAGTCGGTTCCAAGCGGATCGATACCTGCTTTGTGACGGGTAGACGCAGAGCTCGCGGATACCTCAAATAAAAAACTTTCAAAGTGAAGGTGATTTCGAGATGATTAATGAAGTTATGTCGTTGGTGGCCAAGAAGGGGATCCGCCTTTCTTTGAAAGATGACAGCCTGGTTTATATGGCGCCGAAAGGAGCGTTAAGCGAAGACATCAAGAAACTTGTAATTGACAACAAAAAAGAAATTATCGCCCTTCTGAAGTCGCAGCAGGCGGCAATATTACAGCCGTCGTTGCGTATTACCAAGCGCGAAGATTCATCACCCTGTCCGCTGTCGTTTGCCCAACAACGATTGTGGCTGCTCAACCAGATCAATAATGGCAGCGCACATTACAATATGCCCAGTGCGTTGAAGTTGTCGGGGGCTATCAATTTTGAGGCGCTTAATCGCACCTTTATAACAATTTTGGAACGTCATGAAAGTCTGCGTACCTGCTTTGCGGTCCACGACGAGGATCAACTCTGTCAAGTGATTTGTCCGGCGCCCAATTTCTCCGTTACGCTGAGGGATATATCCTCATACGAGGAGGGTAAGAGGCAAACACTCATCGCCGAATTGATGAGTGAGGAGGCGAACCGGCCGTTCAACTTGAGTTCGGATCTGTTGTTGCGTGCCACATTAATAAAACAGACCGAAAATGAGCACATTCTGCTGATAACCATGCATCACATTGCGTCTGATGCTTGGTCGACACCTATCTTGATTCGTGAATTTAGCGCTTTGTACGCCGCCTATATACGGGGCCAGGAAAATCCGTTGGAGCCACTAGCGATCCAATACGCCGATTATGCAGTGTGGCAGCGTAACTTGTTACATGGGAACGTATTGGAGGAGCAGCTCAGCTATTGGGAAGAACAATTGGCCGATCTGCCCGTGACGCATAGTGTGCCACTGGACCGCCCGCGGCCGAGCGCAGCAAGTTTCTCAGGTAAGGTTTACAGTTCTAGGCTCAGTGCGTTGATGAGCGTACAACTTAAGAGTCTATGTCGCTCGCACGGTGCAACCCTGTTTATGGGGCTGCATGCGGCATTCTCGGCATTTTTGTCGCGCTATAGCAATGAGCATGACATCGTGATCGGAACTCCCATCGCCAACCGTGAGCAATCCGAAATTTCCGGGTTGATTGGCTTCTTCGTGAATACCTTGGTATTGCGCAGTCACTTATCCAATCAACCTTCGCTCGCTGAACTGATCAAACAGAGCAAGGGAACCTTATTAGACGCTTATTCGCATCAGCAGGTACCTTTCGAAAAAATCGTCGAACGCTTGCAACCGGAACGAAGCCTGAGTCACGGTACGCTATTCCAGATCATGCTGGTGCTGCAAAACATTGAGCAAAGCACGCTGCACCTGCCAGGGCTCAACCTAAGCTTCGTGGATCAACCAGACACGAGTGCCAAGTACGACCTGACGCTCAAGGCAAGCGAAAGTACGAAAGGACTCCTGTTCGACTGGCAATACAATAGCGATCTGTTCGATGCCGGTACCGTCGAACGCATGGCCCACCATTTCAATACGTTGCTGACCAACATGCTGGCGAGTCCTGACGCGAGCGTATTCAGCGCCAACATTCTGAGCGATGCGCAACGCCATCAAGTGTTGGTCGAGTGGAACGATACAGCTGCAAGTTTCCCTCAGGGCAAGCTCGTTCACGAACTTTTCGAAGCCGAAGTCTTGAAGCACCCGAGTCGAAAGGCGATTTTCAACGACCACCTCAGCCTCAGTTACGAAGACTTTAATGGGTATGCCAACGGTTTAGCGCACGCACTTTTCACTGCAGGCGTAGGGCCTGGCGATGTCGTGCCAGTTTTGATGAAAGCGGGTGTCGAGGTGCCGTTGGCCTTCATGGCGGTAATGAAATCCGGGGCCGTTTTCGCGCCTATTGACCTGCGCTGGCCTGTCGACAGAATCCAGACCGTTTTGGGCAAATTAGCGGCCCAAGTCGTGCTGGTGGACGACTCAATCTCTTCCGATCTTACAGACGGTTGGAATACCCATGTCGTGGATCTGTTGCGCGTGAAATCACGTTCCGATAACTCAAGGCTGCGCCTAGCTGCGGACTCGCCAATCTATATCATCCATACCTCGGGATCTACGGGTAACCCAAAAGGTGCAATCAATCGGCACAAAGGCATTGTGAACAGATTGGCATTCATGGACCGTTTCTTTAAGGCGAATAATGAGGTTGTCATGCAGACAACCCATCATTGCTTCGACTCCAGTGTGTGGCAATTTTTTTGGCCATTACTGAGTGGGGGAAGCTGCTTTATTCCAGATACGGACAAGAGTTTCGATGTCGGCAGCATTATAGAGTCGATTTCGGAGAATGCTGTCACGGTTGCGGACTTCACTCCTGCATTGTTTTCTGCACTTGTCGAAGAACTTGACAGCAGGGAATGGCCAGCCGCGCCGTTGAGTACGCTGAAAGCACTGGTCGTGGGTGGCGAGGCGATGATCATTAGCGCTGCCAGAAAGTTTAAGAAAGCTTATCCGGCCATTGACCTGATCAATGCCTATGGCCCCACCGAAACGTCTATAGGCGTCATTTTTTATCGAATTCCCGAGATTCCACCAGCACGTATTCCGATCGGTAAGCCGATCAATAATGTCAGCGTCTACGTCCTTGATCAGAACCTTGCACCTGTGCCTGTCGGTGTAGCGGGGGAGCTATATATTTCTGGTGCATGTGTCGGTAATGGTTATTGGCAGGATCTTGAACAGACCGAAAAAGTGTTCATTGCCAACCCATTTCACGCCCAGGGTAATCCCGCGAGCAGCCAGCGCATGTATAAAACCGGGGACTTGGCCCACTGGCAATCGGACGGAAATCTGGAGTACTTGGGGCGAATAGATCATCAGGTGAAAATACGCGGTTTCCGTATCGAACTGAGTGAAATCGAGAAAAACCTCAACGCTCACGCTGATGTCAAAGACGTGGTGGTACTGGCAAGAGAAACGGCTACCGGTGATAAATGTCTGATTGCCTATGTGGTGATCAACGCAAACGCCACGTTCAGCAGCGAAGAGTTGACAATTGAAGCCTTACGCGCTCATCTGGCGAAGACTTTGCCTGACTATATGCTGCCATCTGCGTTGGTACTGTTGGAGGCTATACCGCTTACACCTGGCGGTAAAGTGAACCGCAACGCCTTGCCCGACCTACATGTCGCCGCCCTCCAACATTATGTTGCACCGCGTAACGAAACCGAGAAAGTTCTCTGTGAAATTTGGCAGAACCTATTAGGTGTGGAGCGTGTCGGTGTTACCGACAATTTTTTCCAGTTGGGGGGCCATTCCCTGACGGCCACCCGACTGGTATCGCGGGTGGCTAAAGCGTTCAACGTCTCGTTAGCCATCAAGACCGTTTTTACCGCCCAGACTCCGGCCACCTTGGCGCAAACACTCCTGAGGCTAGATGTTGATATTGATCGGCCGCCTCTCGTACGCGTTGAGCGCGAACGGCTGATGTTGCCGTCATTTGCCCAGCAACGTCTCTGGGTTCTGGATCAGATTGATGGCGGCAGTGCGCATTACAACATGCGAAGTGCGCTCAGGTTATCGGGCCGGATAGAGCTTGGCGCATTAAATCGCACCTTTGCAGTCATTGTGCAGCGACATGAGAGTTTGCGGACCTGCTTAAGCGCTGATGAGAGCGGGCAACTTTTCCAGGTTATCCGGCCTTCCTCGGAGTTCATCATCCACAAGACCGATCTGACGGGGATTAACAGTGGGAAGCAGCAAAGCAAGCTCGATCAACTCATGCGTGCTGAAGGCAACAGCGTCTTCGACCTCAACACAGATCTGATGCTTCGCGCGCGATTAATCAAACTGGAAGAAGAGGAACATATTCTGCTGGTGACGATGCATCACATCGCATCGGACGGCTGGTCTATATCGATCCTGATCAAAGAGTTCAGCGCACTGTACGACGCATTCGCACGAGGTCAGGAGAACCCCTTGCCACCTTTGGAAATACAGTACGCCGATTATGCTCATTGGCAGCGTAACTGGCTTCGAGGCGATATCCTGGAGAAACAGGTCAGTTATTGGGAAAAACAACTGGCGAATCTGCCGGTAGCACACGGGCTCGCGTTTGATCGACCGCGGCCACGCATACAGAGCTTTGCCGGCACCACGATGCATTCTCATATTGATGCGCACACAGGCAAAGCATTGAGTCGTTTGTGCCAGGCACATGGCGCTACGTTATTCATGGGGCTGCATGCAGCCTTTTCGGTGCTCTTATCGCGCTACAGCGGCGAGGCCGATATCGTGGTCGGGACGCCAATTGCTAATCGCGAGCAGTCGGAGACTGCGGACTTGATTGGATTTTTTGTTAACACTCTAGTGTTACGCAGCAATCTTTCCGGCAACTCTTCGTTCGCGCAATTAATGGAACAGAGTAAAGCCGTTCTTCTCGATGCTTATGAGCATCAACAAGTGCCCTTTGAACAGATTGTTGAGCGTCTGCAGCCTGACCGCCATATGAATCATGCGGCCTTGTTCCAGATCATGCTGGTGTTGCAGAACAATGAGACCAGCACACTGGACCTGCCAGGCGTCAGGTTCAGCAGGCTGGAGCAGCCTGGCGCAATCGCAAAGTACGACCTGACCCTGTTCGTCACCGAACATCCGGCCGGGTTGTCGCTGGCTTGGGAATACAATACCGACCTGTTCGATTCGGAGACGATTGAGCGCATGGCGCGTCATTTCGAAATGCTGCTTGAATCGTTGACGAATGCTCCAGATGTCAGCGTGCTGAGTGTGAACATGCTAAGCGAGCCGGAGCTTGAGGAACTGCTGAAGTTGGGTTCGACTGGCAGTGCGCTCGATGTGCAACTTCAGCCACGACTGTTGCAGTCGCGCTTTCTAGAGCAGATAAAGATACGGGGCAGCAAGATTGCCGTTAAAACGTCAGAAAAATCGCTGACGTACGAAGCGTTGGGGTTGCTGAGCGGTAAGCTCGGTGAGCGTTTGATCCTGGGAGGTTGTGAGACCAACAAACTGGTCGCAATAGTCATGGAAAAGGGGTGGGAGCAGGTGGTGGCTGTTCTTGGGATATTGCGATCAGGGGCCGCCTACTTGCCAATCGATGCGCATTTGCCTTTGGAACGCATCAAGTTGCTGCTTGAGTTGGGAGAAGTAGGTCAGGTTGTCGCCACTCCGAAATTTGCCCGAAGCTTGTTGGCCGAGTCGCCATTGTCATTCATTTCCATCGATAGTGATTTTGAGCGCTGCGCGGTCGCTGAGCCCGCGGTGGAAGGCCTGGATCCGTGCACTGGCGTCGACGAACTCGCCTACGTCATCTTTACGTCGGGTTCAACCGGGGTACCGAAAGGGGTGATGGTTTCTCATAAAGGTGCCTCCAACACCATCGATGATTTGTGCGTGCGGTTCGACATCAATGCCGATGACAGTATCCTGGGTCTTTCGAACCTGAATTTCGATCTATCGGTGTTCGATGTCTTCGGCCTGTTGTCGGTGGGCGGGACTATCGTCCTTGCGCAGAACAGCGAAGCCAAGGATGCGGTGGCGTGGAACCGCTATCTGGAAACGGAAGCAGTAACTATCTGGAATACCGTTCCAGCCTATATGCAGCTACTCACGAAGCTCGAGCCCTGCAAGGGTGTGAGCCGGCCGTTAAGGTTGATCATGATGGCCGGAGACAGAATCCCGACCGATTTGCCAGCCCACATTGCGGCTCAGTTCCCGGATGCGAGACAAGTCAACCTAGGCGGTAATACCGAGGCGTCGATCTTCTCGAGTATCTATCACATTGATGAGGTATCGAAGATTGGCAAAAGCGTTCCTTATGGCAAGGTGCTGACCAATCAGCATATGTTCGTGTTCGGCAGCGATCTGCGACCGGCACCTTACGGCGTCACTGGTGAAATTTACATTGGTGGGGCCGGAGTGGCACTTGGATACTGGCGCGACGACCTGAAAACGAAGAGCAGCTTCATCATTCATCCTTTGACTGGGGAGCGGATGTACAAAACAGGTGATCTGGGACGCTTGCAACTTGACGGTAATATCGAATTTCTCGGACGCAAAGATTTTCAGGTCAAGATTCGCGGTTTTCGAATCGAACTCGAAGAGATCGACAACGCTCTGATTTCTCATGAAAAGGTCAAGGATGCAGTCACCTCGATCACGCATACGGCTGATCACGAGGGGAGCTTGGTGGCGTATGTCGTGCTTCATGAGGCCGACTCCACGACTGACGAAAAGCACTTGGCCTTGAATGTGTCGTTGCGTCAGTACCTCACCAAAGTGCTTCCCGACTACATGGTGCCGTCTGCTTTCGTACTTCTGCACCAACTGCCGCTTTCAGCGAATGGCAAAGTTGATCGGAAGGCACTGCCTGAGTTTGATACGACGACCCAGCAACAGAATTACGTCGCGCCGCGAACGCAGATGGAGGAAAGACTCTGCGCGGTTTGGCAGGAAGTGCTGGGCGTCGAACGTATTGGAACTGCCGACAATTTCTTCGAGTTAGGTGGTCATTCACTGCTCGTCATGCAAGTCATAGCGTGCATGCAGCGTGAGCACATTGTGATGACGGCGCGCCAGTTGTTCACCACGCCAACCCTGGCGGATCTGGCTGCTTCGATCACACAGTCGCAAGAGGCCGTGACACTGGCGTTCAAGGCGCCAATCAATCTCATCCCCGAGAAGTGCGCGCAGATCTCGCCCTGCATGTTGTCACTGGTTGAGCTGGACTGCGACGAGATCGGCAGTATCGTTGCTCAGGTTCCGGGAGGTGCCGCCAACATCCAGGACATCTATCCTCTTGGGCCTCTACAAGAGGGCATCTTGTTCCATCACCTGCTTCACAAGGAAATCGACCCTTATGTGATTCCCACGCTGTTCACGCTCAAAGGAAACGAGGAGCTGAAAACATTCCTGGAGGCCATGCAGTTTTTGCTCGACCGCCATGATGTGTTGCGTACGGCCTTCATGTGGGCGGGGCTGTCTCGACCCGTGCAGGTGGTGTATCGCCTGGTCGAACTTTCTGTCACTTTTGTAGAGCTACAGGAAGGTCAGGACGCGCTGGCTTATATGAAGATGCTCAGCGCCCCTGAAAATCAGCAGATGGATATCATACGGGCGCCATTAATGACGGTGCATGTAGCGCCTGGATTTAAGGCCGATGACTATCTCGTGTTGATTCGAGTCCATCATATTACGTTTGACCATGTGGGCATGGAGATCATCCAGCGGGAGATCCATCAGTTCCGCAGCGGGCAAGCACATCTCCTGCCGCTCACGGTTCCCTACCGCGAGTTTATCGCTCATGTCGAGCATCAGGCTGGCAAAGATGCACAGTCTTATTTCCGACGGATGCTAGGCGACCAGCAAGCGCCGGCAGCACTGTTCAATCTGACCGACGTTCATGGCGATGGCTCGCGGATCGTCGAGATCAGGGAACTGGTCGCGGTCCAGATCAGTACGAGATTGCGGGTGATCGCCAGGAACCTGCAGGTCACGCCACCGACCTTGTTCCACGCGGCTTGGGCGATCGTCATGGCAAATGCTACCGGGCGAGACGATGTGGTGTTTGGATCCGTGGTATCGGGGCGCCTGCAAGGCACCGTTGGCGCGGAAAGTACCTTGGGCCTGTTCATTAACACGTTGCCCATTCGTATCAAGCTGAGCAACCTGAACGCGTTGCAACTGGTCAGGCAAACCCACCAATCGCTGTTGGACCTGCTGTTGCATGAACATGCGTCCCTGGCGATGGCCCAGAGCTGCGCGAATCAGCCAGTGGGTACACCGCTGTTTAATTCCGTGCTCAATTGCCGTCATTCCAGGGCGGACTCGACATTCGATGTTATTACAGGTCAGGAGCGTACCAACTACCCCATCTATCTGGCGATAGACGACTACGGCGATGATTTCATCTTGGACTTGCAGCTCGACTCGTCAGTCGATGCGGAACAGGTGGTTGGCTATGTAAAGGCCGCTTTGGCAGCGCTGGTCGAGGCCATCGATACGCAATCCAGCCTGCCTGCGTCGCTCATTTTCGTAATGACCGAGGCCGAACGAGAGCGGTGGACTGTGGGTGGGTTGAGGGAGCATCGCGCTATTGCCGACGTCCCGTGTCGAGGCAATCATAACGCTTATCTGGAACCCCGCTCGGAAGTCGAAAGCGTGTTGTGCGAGATCTGGCGAGACGTGTTGGCAGTCGATCAGGTTGGGATTAACGACGATTTCTTTGAGTTGGGTGGGAACTCGCTGTTGGTGATACGTCTGGCATCGCAGGTGTCGCGCGAATTAGGCGTCGAGTTGCCGCTGAAGCTTATATTTGTCAAGTCAACGCTTGCTGCTCTTGCGGATGTTGTTTCAATCCTCTGCCAATCGGCCCGTCGAGTCTGACGTGATGTAGAAAGCGTGTTTTTGTCGGGCGTGCTCCTTTTGGAGGATGCCCGGCTTGGGCAGTGTGCATTCTGCGACTTATACTTTGGAGATTTTATGTCAATGGAAATGCAGCCAGAAGAAGGCATCTATGAGGTTGTTATCAATGAGGAGGAACAACACTCGATCTGGGCCGCCGAAAAAGCTGTGCCGCCGGGATGGAGAAAGTTAGGCGTACACGGTTCGAAAGAATCCTGCCTAGCGCATATCAAAGAAGTGTGGAACGACATCCGTCCATTTTCGCTGCGGCGCAAAATGGGCACGGCTGTGGATACTTTGTACTGAAAAACCACATTACGTAAGTGGCGAGATGTCTTGAGTTGCTCTATAGGTTAGTGCCAGTCCCTCAGAGAGTGGGTTGTAACTTGAGCAGGGTTTGGTGGTATTGGTAAAGCTGCTGATGAGCCAAGACACAGTGCACGATACCACTTGCCTGCAGCGCCTAGCCTCGCCAAGAACAGCGCTGGATTGTGTATTGACACCAGCGGTGTAGCCGAGTGGGACAGCCCAAGTACTGCAATGCGGCGCACACGGTCTGCCATGGAAGTTTCGGCCTGGCGCTTAAGTGCAACTTTCGCGGTCCTCGTTTCGGGCGAGCGTGATTAACTGTCCGTCCTCAAGGCGGATGATGCGGTCGGCCTGCGCGAAATAGGCATCATCGTGGCTGATGACGATCACAGTTTTGCCGCGTGCCCGTAATTCGGGCAGTAGTTCGAAATAGAACACCCGCTTGAATACCGGGTCTTGGTCGGCCGCCCACTCGTCAAACAGGTAAACCGGGCGGTCTTCAAGATAGGCCGAGATTAGAGCAAGACGCTTGCGCTGGCCCGAAGACAGTTTCAATGTTGAAAACATGCCATTCACAATCTCCACCTTACTGCCAAGGCCTAGCTTGTTTAGGTAGTGAGCGGCCTGTGTGCTGGTTTCTTCACCCGGTTCGAGCAACAGGTGGCGAAATAAATGGAAATCCGCAAATACGGCTGAAAAGTGGCTGCGATAATGGTGGACGTTGTGTTCGCTTACAGAAACACCATTGAGCCGCAGCGTGCCTCGTTCTGGGAGGTAGAGGCCCAGCAGCAGCATCGCCAGCGTAGTTTTACCGCTACCGTTGCCGCCGATGATAAACAGGATCTCGCCAAGTCCGATGCGCAGGTCTAGTGGACCGAGCAGGAAGCGATCGTCGCCGCTATCTCCTGGATAGTGGTGGTAGACCTCGTTTAACACCAAAGAGAACGTAGCGCTATTGGCAAATGGGTTGGGCAGCGGTGCGCCTTGCTGCGAGTCGTTGGAGAGCATTGCGTCCAGTCTGCCGAGTTGACGGAAGCCGACAGTGCCTTCTGCGATCACAGGTATCGCATTCATGGTCGCACTCAGCGGGCCCATCAAGTACAGCACGATCATGGCGAACGCAGTCAGCACCGCGACGTCATAGTCCAGAAAGTGCGTGACAACAAACAGCAGGCCGCCGATCACTACATAAAACAGGACATCACCAAAATTTGTAATCAGCGCCAGTCGGGAGTAAGTCGCGATATACGACCGCTTGAGCTGCGCCGCATCCGGACCCAGAACATCGTTAATGAATATCTGCCCACGCTTCGCGTTTAGCTGCAGTTCTCGGCTACCTTCGACGAGATCGTGAAAATGTCCGTAAAGTCGCCCCGTCTCTTCGCGCAGTGATACGAGTTGGCGTAAGATGGGACGCTTGAACCAATGGTAGGTGAATGCACCTATCCCCAGGGTAATCAGGAACACCAAGAATAGTTCCCATCCTAACCACGCCATGTAGGCCAAGCATCCCAGTACGATCGCTGTATGCGTCATCACCAGCGGAATTATGGTCATGGCGACGATGAGCGACTCGATGTCCCGGGTCAAGATCGTAAGCAGTTCGGACTTGCCCTGCTGATTGAGCATTCGCAAGCGTGCTGCCAGCAGTTTTCGACTCATGTCGAGGCGGATATCAAGTATGGAACCCTGTGTCAGGTTCAACAGTACAATTTGAGAGAACGTGCGCGCCAACAAATGAAGGGCACATACGCCGAAAAATAGCACCGTGACTTGACTGGCGGCTCCGGGATGGATTCTGGTAATTATACCGATAAGCGCAACACCGCTGGCACCAGCGATCAAGCTGGCCAGCGTGGCAGCCAGCAGGAGGGGCCAAGAACGCCGATAAAGGTAAGACAAAAAATCCATAAGTCTAACCGCCGTTTGTCATAATAATGGCTGGGGGTTAAAGTTTCGTTATGTGAGCCAATCGCGAAGGACCGGTCAAATTACTGACCTCATCCATGATCCGTGCGATCACATTCTTACCTTCGGACTGAACGAAAAAATGATCGCCGTCGAACCAATGCAGTCGAAACTCTGCCGTGGTTTCGTGCTGCCATTTTTCTACTTCCGAAATGCGCGTTGTGTCCTCTCTGCCAGCAAACGCAGTGATTGGAATCGTTAGCGGCGAGCCCGGCTGGTATCGATAATTCTCTAAGACGGAGAAATCGGCACGGATTGCCGGTAGCAGCAGGGACATCAAGTCTGCGTCTCTCAGCACCTCGGGAGGCGTACCGTTGTAGTTGTAAAGTTCGTCGATCAATTGCTCATCTGGCATCCGGCACAATCCCTTGGGGGGAGGAAAATGTTGCGGCGAATTGCATCCGGAGACGATAAGTAGTTCTGGTAATGGATGTGCTAAGGCCTGTAATCGGCGGCATATCTCGAATGCGAGCAATGCGCCCATACTGTGCCCAAAAAAAACGAATGGCCCGCGTGATTCTTCTGCGAAAGCCTCTGTTATTGCAGAAACCAGTTCCGAGATCGTGTCGATTGGCGGCTCCAGAAAGCGGCTGCCGCGACCAGGTAATTGAACCGGACAAACCTCGACGCTTTCACCTAACTGAGGACGCCATCGCAGATACATAGCGCTGTTGCCTCCGGCGTGCACAAAACAGTACAGACGAAGACGCCGAGAGTCTCCAGCCTCTCTAGAGAACCAGGATTTTGCTGACATATTTAGTAATTAAATTCCTGTAGAGTAGATATTTGACTAGTGGAGTTCGCGATTCTCTCAATTTATTGCCAAGCAGCGCTGCAACAAACGGTATCGTGGCCTCATTCGCGAATGAGCAGCTTCCAGACCTTGCGCCCCCGTAGACCTTGAAATTCTCCTCCCGTCTCGGCTGATCAATGAGCATAGCTCATTTGAGGGTATCCCAGGATTCCGGGCCATTTGAAACTGGACTGCCCCCGTTCCCATAGACATTTTCCAGCCTCAAAGTGAGGCACTTTCAAAGGCCTCAGGACTGACGCCGCCCAGGTGACTGTGACGACGCGTTCGGTTGTAAAATACTTCAATGTAATCGAACACATCGGCCCGGGCCATATCCCGGGTTTTGTAGATCCGCTTACGGATGCGTTCCTTCTTCAGGCTGCTGAAAAAAGACTCGGCCACGGCATTGTCCCAACAGTTTCCCCGACGGCTCATGCTGGGCTCCAGCTGGTTGGCCAGGCAGAACCGCTTCCAGTCATCGCTGCCATATTGACTGCCTTGGTCGGAGTGGACGAGCACTCGGTGCTTGGGTTTGCGGCGCCAAACCGCCATCAGCAAGGCATCCAACGCCAACTCCTTAGCTAGCGTCGGTTTCATTGACCAGCCGACCACCTTGCGAGCATAAAGATCTAGCACGACAGCCAAGTACAACCAACCCTGCCATGTCCGGATGTAAGTGATATCGGTCACCCAAGCCTTGTTCGGGGCGTCCACTGTGAACGCCCTGTTGAGCCGATTGGGGGCAATAATCGAGGGTCGTCCTTTGATAGGGCGAGGGGCTTTGTAGCCTCTAAGGGCTTTAATTTTATTCGCGCGCATTAACCCGGCCACCCGGTGTTTGCCGCAGGTTTCACCCGCTTCACGTAAGTCGGCAAACACTCGTCGGGCACCATAGACGCCTCGACTAGCCACATAGGAATCGCGGATAAGCCCTAACAGTCGAGCGTTATCCTGTTCGCGATCAGAAACTGGTTTGTGCAGCCATTGATAGAACCCGGCACGAGCAACTTGCAAAACCCGACACAGCGTAGTGATCGCGTATTGATGGCGATGCTCGTTCATAAAGCGGTATTTCACTCGGGCTCCCTGGCAAAGTACCGCGCTGCTTTTTTTAATATGTCGCGCTCTTCTTCCAAGCGTCGCATTTGGGCTCGCAGCCGTAAAATCTCGCTTTTAGCTTCGAGCAGTTCGCTGGCCTGTTTCTCGGTCTTGTCAGGCGTCACGGATTTAACCCACTTGTACAGGCTGTGGGTCGACACGCCAAGGCGCTCGGCTGTTTCCGAAACGGAGTATCCGCGTTCAATGACTTGCCTGACGGCTTCGGCCTTGAATTCCGGGGTAAATCGTTGGGTGCTCATAGACTTCCTCCTATGCTCAAAGCATAGGCTGGAGATGTCTACGGTGCCGGGGGCAGTCCAAAGCATAGGCTGGAGATGTCTACGGTGCCGGGGGCAGTCCAAGCATAGGCTGGAGATGTCTACGGTGCCGGGGGCAGTCCAGGATGACACTGCAAGTGTAGTCAAAATCGGTGAAGGGTTATTTCGAAAACAGCACACTAGGGCGCTACATGCGTTGATGTCCAGCAAACCAGCGTTTGATGGGCGCTCTGTCAGCCGTACATAAAGCGAGCGCGGGCCGCTTCAGCTGCATTTGATTATCGACAACTACGCGACCTACAAATATCCGGAAGTGAAGGCATGGCTGGAAAACATAAACCTTTCTTATAGAGCGCGAGTTGTTGAAAGCAGGGGGCACTGAAGCGGTCGAAAAGTACTGTGTGAGTGCGAGAGGTCTTTTAAAGTTGGTGCCGGGTAATGGCTGATAAATCGCGAGCAAGCGGTTTTTACTTTGGCGTCACATCCCGCTCTTGCGGTTGTGGATTAGGGTCGAAGTCTGCCGGGAATTTGCCTTTGAGTTGCCAGGCAAAGGCGATGATTTCGGCCAGCGTGCGGTACAGCTCTTGCGGGATGCTGTCCCCTAGCTCCATGCGCGCCAGCAGTTTCACCAGTTCGGCATTCTCGTAAATCGGGACGTCATACTCACGGGCGAGGGTGAGGATGGCTTCGGCCAGTTCGTCGTCGCCCTTGGCGGTGAGGGTCGGTGCCTGTTTGCCGTCGTATTTGAGGGCAATGGCCTGACGCGGCGGGTTGGGTGTGCTCATGCGGTTTCGTCCACCCAGCGTTGTTCCAGCGGCTTGTGGTTGCCCTGGGGCGGTGTGCCCTGATGGCAGTCGAGGTCGGTCACGCTCAGGCCGGCGTCGTTCAGGCGCTGACGCAAGAGGCCGAGCTGGCTGTCGATCAGGTCGGCGGTGAAGGCGTGTTGCGCCCAGAGCTGCCCTGACAGGGTGCCGCGCAACAGTTGCGCCTGCACGTGCAGCGGCCCGAGCGGAGCCAGGTCGAAGGCGAGTTCCACGCGCCACAGCGGGTCTTTGACTTCGCGGGTCTCGCGCTTTTCTTCGGGTGCCTGTTCAGGCGGGTCTTCGCGCTGGAATTTCACTTGCAACGGCACGATGTCGTGGGCGTTGCGCAGGGGGATTTCCAGCTGCCAGGTGGTCAGGACGCCGCCGTCGGGCGTGCGACCGCTTTGTTCCAGGCTGGACAGCTGATGGCTTTGCAGGCGGGAAATGGCCGCCGCTGCCAGTTTTAACAGGCTTTCGAGGTTGTCTTCGCCCTCTGCGCTTTGCAGGGTGCGGCCGGGCAGCGGGAAGCCGCCCGGTTGGGGCTTGGCGCTGACCTGACCGAGCATGCCCAGGGCGTTGCGCACGAACGTGGGCATGGCTTGCGCCTGAGCGCTGGCGGCCACGCCGGGGTTGAATGCGCTACTGGCCGCCACGCCCGGCGTGATCTGGGCAATCAGGCGCAGCAACGTGGCTTTGAGGTCAGGGGCCAGGTGGTGTGCTTGGCCACCCAACAGCTTGGCCTCCAGAAACGCGCCGCTGTTGAGCAGGGCATCGCTCAAGCCTTTGGGGGTGCTCAACTGCGCGGGGGTGGGCAGGCCCGCCAGCAGTTTGTCGATGGACGCTCGCAGGTCGGCCGGCAACGTGGCGTCCGGCGGCAGCGCTCGCAAGGCGTTCAGCAGCCCTTCGAACGAGCCCTGCGCGCGTTGTTGTGTGACCAGTTGTTGCGCAATCGCCAGTTGATCCTGTCGCCCGCTCAAGGGGACGAACTGCAGGCTTTGCTCACCTTGTACCTGGGCTGTGAGCAGACTACCGATGCGCAAGGGCTGCGGGCTGTCCAGTGCCAGGGTGGTGCCGCTCAGCGCGGTGTTGAGCAGGGTCACCAGGGAGCGGTAGAGCGCCGGTTGGCCCGTGGGTTGCGGCACGAGCTGGGTGGTCAGCACTTTGCCTTGCAGCAAGGTGCCGACGGGCAGTTGCCCGGTGTCGAGGCGGGTGAGGGTGGCGACACTGCTGCTCAGTGCCTGCTGCACGCTGATGGCCAGGCTGCCGGAGGTCGGTTGGGTGACGGCCAGTTGCGTGCCTTGCGGCAATGGGAACGGGCTGTTGGCTTGCACGTGGGTTTGGCGCCCGCCCGCCAGCGTCAGTTTGAGCAGCAGTTGAAACGCCAGGTCGTCCTGCTTGAGCGACAGCACTTCGGCCTTGGCGCTCTGACCGGGGCCAATCAAGCCATCGAGGGGTTGCAACAATTTCAGCAGCTCGCCGCCGACCACGCCTGCGCGCGCACCGTTTGTGACGGCGGGTGGGAGCGGAGGAATATTCATGTCGCCTTTCATCGTTACAACCTGTCGAAATTGCCCTCTTTAGAGTAGGACATGGCATGTATAATGCCGCCCCGTCGTTCAGAGGGCAGCAAAACTTCAAAATTGTTTGATCCAGCTCTCTGAAACAGGCCGCAAATGCATTTATCCTGCATCACTTTAACGGCCGCGCCTGAGCCGACTTGAACCGTGAAGGCCTCAATTACGTGACCAGCCCTCTTCTAGAAGCCGTAGCGCTCGCCTGTGAGCGTGACTGGCGGATGTTGTTCGAAGACCTCGAATTGCGTCTGGCCAGCGGTGACATGTTGCAAATCAGCGGCCCCAACGGCAGCGGCAAAACCAGCCTGCTGCGTTTGCTGGCCGGATTGATGCAACCGACGGCGGGTGAAATTCGCCTCAATGGCCAGCCCTTGAGCGGCCAGCGCACTGAGCTGGCCAGCAACCTGCTGTGGATCGGGCATGCCGCCGGGATCAAAGACCTGCTGACGGCCGAAGAGAACCTCAGCTGGCTGTGTGCCTTGCATCGCCCGGCCTCGCGCGAGGCCATCTGGGCCGCGTTGGCTGCCGTGGGCCTCAAAGGCTTCGAGGACGTGCCGTGCCACACGTTGTCGGCCGGTCAACAACGCCGCGTCGCCCTGGCGCGCTTGCACCTCGACAGCCCGCCGCTGTGGATCCTCGACGAACCCTTTACCGCGCTCGACAAGCAAGGCGTCGCCCAGCTTGAAGAGCACCTGGCCCGGCATTGTGAGCAGGGCGGCATGGTGGTGCTGACCACGCACCACACCCTGACCCGCCTGCCTGCCGGGTATCGCGACATTGATTTGGGGCGTTGGGCCGTATGAGTGTGTTTGCCGTGCTGGTGGCGCGTGAAGCGCGTTTGTTGTTCCGTCGTCCGGCCGAGCTGGCCAACCCGCTGGTGTTCTTCGCGATCGTGATTGCGATGTTCCCGTTGGCGGTCGGACCCGAGACTCAATTGTTGCAAACCTTGTCTCCGGGGCTGCTCTGGGTGGCGGCCCTTTTAGCGGTCCTGCTCTCGCTGGACGGGCTTTTCCGCAGTGATTTCGAAGACGGATCGCTGGAACAGTGGGTCCTTTCGTCGCACCCCCTTGCTCTACTGGTGTTGGCCAAAGTACTGGCACACTGGGCGTTTTCCGGGCTGGCGCTGGTGATCCTGTCACCCGTGCTGGCCTTGATGCTGGGGTTGCCGGTGGCGTGTCTGCCGGTATTGCTGATGTCGTTATTGCTTGGCACGCCGGTACTGAGTTTGCTCGGTGCCGTCGGCGCTGCACTGACGGTGGGTCTCAAGCGCGGCGGCCTGTTGCTCGCCTTGTTGATCCTGCCCCTCTATATCCCGGTGCTGATTCTGGGCAGTGGCGCCTTGCAGGCGGCACTCCAGGGGATGCCCGCGACCGGTTACTTGCTGTGGCTGGGCAGCCTGACGGCCCTGGCAGTAACCCTGACACCGTTTGCGATAGCGGCCGGCCTGAAAATCAGCGTCGGCGAATAATGAGGTCTGGCCATTAATTGGCCAGTAAAGACCCTGGCTGGCATGGCACTCAACCTGTCGTGACCGGCACCGTGATGGAAACAGCGTGATGAACTGGACTTGGTTTCACAAACTCGGCTCGCCCAAATGGTTTTATGCCATCAGCGGCCGCCTGCTGCCCTGGTTGAGCATCGCCGCCGTGCTGCTGATCGTGGGCGGGGTGGTGTGGGGGCTGGCCTTCGCGCCACCGGACTACCAGCAAGGCAACAGCTTTCGCATCATCTACATCCACGTGCCCGCCGCGATGCTGGCCCAGTCCTGCTACGTGATGCTGGCGGTCTGCGGCGTGGTGGGGCTGGTGTGGAAGATGAAGATTGCCGACGTCGCGTTGCAGGCCGCCGCCCCGGTGGGCGCGTGGATGACCGCGGTGGCGCTGGTGACCGGCGCCGTCTGGGGCAAGCCGACGTGGGGCTCGTGGTGGGTGTGGGATGCACGCCTGACCTCGATGCTGATCCTGCTGTTTTTGTATTTCGGCCTGATTGCCCTGGGCAATGCCATCACCAATCGCGACAGCGCGGCCAAGGCCTGCGCCGTGCTGGCAATTGTCGGTGTGATCAATATCCCGATCATCAAATACTCGGTGGAGTGGTGGAACACCCTGCACCAGGGCGCGACCTTCACCCTGACCGAAAAACCGGCGATGCCCGTGGAAATGTGGCTGCCACTGCTGCTGACAGTGGTGGGGTTTTATTGCTTCTTTGGCGCCGTGGTCCTGCTGCGCATGCGCCTGGAGGTGCTCAAGCGCGAAGCCCGCACCCGTTGGGCCAAGGATGAAGTGTTGAAAGCGCTGGAGGGTTCACGATGAGTTTTGCTTCTGTTGGCGACTTCATCGCCATGGGCCATCACGGTGTGTATGTCTGGACGTCCTATGGCATTTGCCTGGCGGTACTGGTGTTGAACGTGGCGTTGCCGATCCTGGCGCGTCGGCGTTATTTGCAACAAGAGGCGCGTCGTTTGCGCCGGGAGAACGCGAAGTGAATCCGCTGCGTAAAAAACGTTTGATCATCATTCTGGCGATTCTGGTCGGTGTCGGCGCTGCGGTGGCCCTGGCCTTGAGCGCCTTGCAGCAGAACATCAACCTGTTCTACACCCCGACCCAGATTGCCAACGGCGAAGCCCCGCTGGACACGCGCATTCGCGCAGGCGGCATGGTGCAGGACGGCTCGCTGAAACGCTCCGGCGACTCGCTGGACGTCGAATTCGTGGTCACCGATTTCAATAAGTCGGTGACCATTCAATACCGCGGCATCCTGCCGGACCTGTTCCGCGAAGGGCAGGGCATCGTGGCGCTGGGCAAGCTCAATGCCCAGGGTGTGGTGGTGGCCGATGAAGTACTGGCCAAACACGATGAAAAATACATGCCGCCTGAAGTGACCAAGGCGTTGAACGAAAGCGGTCAATCCGCGCCTGCAGCGGCCAACGAGGTTAAGTGATGACGTTCGGACTGTTTATTCCGGAATTGGGCCAGTTGGCCATGATTCTGGCGCTGTGCATTGCCATCGTGCAGGCCATCGTGCCGTTGCTCGGGGCATGGCGGGGCGACAAATTGTGGATGAGCCTGGCGCAACCGGCGGCCTGGGGCCAGTTCGCCTTTTTGCTGTTTGCCTTTGGCTGCCTGACCTGGTCGTTCATGGCCGATGATTTCTCGGTCGCTTACGTGGCCAGCAACTCCAACAGCGCGCTGCCGTGGTACTACAAGTTCAGCGCGGTGTGGGGTGCCCACGAGGGTTCGTTGCTGTTGTGGGCAATGATTCTCGGTGGCTGGACCTTCGCCGTGTCGATCTTCTCGCGCCAGTTGCCGCAAGTGATGCTGGCGCGGGTGCTGTCGATCATGGGCATGATCAGCGTCGGCTTCTTGCTGTTCCTGATCCTGACTTCCAACCCGTTCACCCGCCTGCTGCCGCAAATGCCGGCCAACGGCAATGACCTCAACCCGCTGTTGCAAGACATCGGCCTGATCGTGCACCCGCCGATGCTGTACATGGGCTACGTGGGCTTTTCGGTGGCCTTCGCCTTCGCCATTGCGGCGTTGCTGGGCGGGCGGCTGGATGCGGCCTGGGCGCGCTGGTCGCGGCCGTGGACCATTGTGGCGTGGGCATTCCTGGGCATCGGCATCACGCTGGGTTCGTGGTGGGCTTATTACGAGCTTGGCTGGGGCGGCTGGTGGTTCTGGGACCCGGTGGAAAACGCGTCCTTCATGCCTTGGCTGGTGGGCACGGCGCTGATTCACTCGTTGGCCGTGACCGAAAAACGCGGCGTGTTCAAAAGCTGGACCGTGTTGCTGGCCATTGCGGCTTTCTCGTTGAGCCTGCTGGGCACCTTCCTGGTGCGTTCGGGCGTGCTGACCTCGGTTCACGCGTTCGCCTCGGACCCTGAGCGTGGCGTGTTCATCCTGATTTTCCTGCTGTTCGTGGTGGGTGGCTCGCTGACGCTGTTTGCCTTGCGGGCGCCGGTGGTCAAGAGCCAAGTGGGCTTTAACCTGTGGTCGCGTGAAACGCTGCTGCTGGGCAATAACCTGATTCTGGTGGTGGCTGCGTCGATGATTCTGTTGGGCACCTTGTACCCGATGGTGCTCGATGCCCTGACCGGCGCCAAGATGTCGGTGGGCCCACCGTATTTTGATGCGCTGTTCATCCCGTTGATGGCCGTGTTGATGGTGGTGATGGCGGTGGGCGTGCTGGTGCGCTGGAAAGACACGCCGGTCAAGTGGCTGCTGGGCATGCTGACCCCGGTGTTGCTGGGCAGCGCCGCGTTGTCGGCGATTGCCGGTGTGGCCTATGGCGATTTCAACTGGGCCGTCATGACCACCTTTATGTTGGCCTCGTGGGTGCTGTTGGCCGGGGTGCGCGACATTGGCGACAAAACCCGTCACAAAGGGCTGTTCAAAGGCCTGCGCAGCCTGACCCGCAGCTATTGGGGCATGCAGATTGCGCACCTGGGCATCGCCGTTTGCGCGCTCGGCGTGGTGTTGTCGAGCCAGAACAGTGCCGAGCGCGACCTGCGCCTGGCGCCGGGTGAGTCCATGGAGCTGGGCGGCTATCACTTCATTTTTGAAGGTGCCCAGCACTATCAGGGCCCCAACTTCACGTCGGACAAAGGCACCGTGCGCGTGGTGCGCAACGGCAAGGAAATCAGCGTTTTGCACCCGGAAAAACGCCTGTACACCGTGCAGTCGTCGATGATGACCGAGGCCGGTATCGACGCCGGGTTTACGCGCGATCTGTACGTGGCGCTGGGCGAGCCGCTGGGTGATGGCGCCTGGGCCGTGCGGGTGCACGTCAAACCGTTTGTGCGCTGGATCTGGCTGGGCGGTTTGCTCACCGGGTTTGGCGGGTTGCTGGCGGCGCTGGACCGTCGTTATCGGGTCAAGGTGAAAAGCCGCGTGCGTGAAGCGCTGGGCATGACAGGAGCCACCGCATGAGACGCTGGTTGATGCTGATTCCGCTGGCCATCTTTTTGGCCATGGCGGGCTTTCTGTACAAAGGGCTGTACCTGGACCCCACCGAGCTGCCGTCGGCCATGATCGGCAAGCCGTTCCCGGCGTTTAGCCTGCCCTCGGTCGACGGTGGCACCCCCCTGACCGAGGCCGACCTCAAGGGCAAACCGGCGCTGGTCAACGTGTGGGCCACGTGGTGCATTTCGTGCCGCGTCGAGCACCCGGTGCTGACCAAACTGGCCGCGCAGGGCGTGGTGATCCATGGGGTCAACTACAAGGACGTCAACGCCGATGCGCAAAAGTGGCTCAAGGAATTCCACAACCCGTATCAACTGGACATTAACGACGAAACCGGTTCGCTGGGCCTGAACCTGGGCGTGTACGGCGCGCCGGAAACCTTTCTGATCGACAGCCAGGGCATCATTCGGCACAAGTTCGTCGGCGTGATCGACGAAACCGTGTGGCGCGAACAACTGGCGGGCAAATACCAGGCGCTGGTCGACGAGGCCCAACCATGAAGCGCTGGTTAACCGCCCTGGTGTTTGGCCTGACCCTGACCGGCGTGGCCCAGGCGGCCATCGACACCTACGAGTTCAAGAACGACGCCGAGCGTGACCGTTTTCGTGAACTGACCAAAGAGCTGCGTTGCCCCAAGTGCCAGAATCAGGACATTGCCGATTCCAATGCACCGATTGCCACCGACCTGCGGCGCGAGATTTTCCGCATGCTGGGCGAGGGCAAGGACAACCAGCAAATCATCGACTTCATGGTCGACCGCTACGGCGATTTCGTGCGTTACAAACCGGCCCTGACCGGCAAGACCGCGATCCTGTGGTTCGGGCCGCTGGTCTTGCTGGTGGGCGGGTTTGTGGTCATCGGCGTGATCGTAGGCCGCCGTCGCACGCAGCGCGCCACCCGCACGGACACCCTTTCTGCCGAGGAGCGTCAGCGCCTCGACACTTTGCTGGATAAAACCAAAGATGATTGATTTCTGGCTTGCAGCCGGTTTGCTGCTACTGATCGCCCTCAGCTTTATCTTGATCCCTGTGCTGCGCGCCCGGCGCGCCCAGCGTGAAGAAGACCGCACGGCACTCAACGTCGCGCTGTACCAGGAGCGTGTGGCCGAGTTGCAGGCGCAGCGCGATGAAGGCGTGTTGACCGATGCGCAACTGGAGGCCGGACGCGCCGAAGCGGCGCGTGAACTGCTGGCCGACACCGAAGGCGCGGCGCCAGCGCGGGTATCGAGCCTGGGCAAAGTGGTGCCTCTGCTGGCCGCGTTCATGGTGCCGGTGCTGGGCGTGGCGCTGTACTTGCACTATGGCGCCAGCGACAAAGTCGAACTGACCCGCGAATTCGCCCAGCCGCCGCAGTCCCTTGACGAGATGGTGGCCCGCCTGGAGCGCGCCGCCGTGGCTCAGCCCGAATCCGCCGAAGGCTTGTATTTCCTGGGTCGCGCCTACATGGCGCAAAACCGTCCGGCCGATGCGGCCAAGGTCTTCGAGCGCACGGTCGCGGTGGCCGGTCGTCAGCCCGAGCTGCTGGGGCAGTGGGCCCAGGCGCAGTACTTTGCCGACAACAAGCAGTGGAGTGACAAGACCCAGGCGTTGACCGACGAGGCGCTCAAGGCTGACCCCAAAGAGGTCACCAGCCTCGGCCTGCTGGGTATCGCGGCCTTCGAAGCCAAGCGCTATCAGGAGGCCATTGGCTACTGGCAGCGGCTGATGATCGAACTGCCTGAAGGCGATGCGTCCCGCGCCGCCCTCGAAGGTGGTATTCAGAAGGCCCGCGAGCAACTGCAGGCCAATGGCGAGCGCGTCGAAACAGCGCCGGTGGCCGCGACCGAGGCGTCGATCAAGGTCAGCGTGGACCTGGCCGACGCGGTTAAAGCCCGCGTGTTGCCCACCGACAGCGTGTTCATTTTCGCCCGCGCCGTGACCGGGCCGCCGGCGCCATTGGCCGTCAAGCGGGTGACGGTGGCCGACCTGCCGATCACCGTCGAGCTGGGTGACCGCGACGCGATGATGCCGCAATTGAAACTGTCGAACTTTCCTGAAGTCCAACTGGTTGCGCGCGTCTCTCGTGCTGGCCAACCGACAGCAGGCGAATGGGCCGGGCGCAGCCAACCGCTGTCCAGCCGCACTACTGCGCTGCAACAGCTGATCATCGACAGCCCGGACAAGTAGCCGGTCAACACCGCCCCTGCAGGCGCGCTTGCATTGCCAGACAAGCGCGCCTGCAGGGGCAACTCACGATAAGAGAAACCCGTATGAGTCCGCTTGCACGCATCACCTTGCTCAGTTTCGCCTTAGGCCTGAGCGCCTGTGCGGTCCATCATCCTTCGGATCAGCCGTCACCGACCCCGCCTGAGCACGTGCCGCAACCGTCGCCGCCTGCTGGCAAACCGTTGCCCGACATGCCGATTCCCAAGCCGCCAAAACCGCTGCCGCGGACCTCGGCCACCTTTGCGCCGCCACCGGACGGGCCCAGCCATTGGGATGCACGTCTGGGGGTGTATGTGTTGGACGCTCAGCCCGACACTTTCTACCGCCAGCGCACGTATTACCGCTGGAACAACGGCTGGAGCCGTGCGGTCAGCCCGAACGGGCCGTGGGAAGAAACCGACATCAGCGGCGTGCCGCCGGGGTTGAGCCGGCAGTTCAAATAAGTTAAACGGCGACCCGCGGGTCGCCGTTTTTTTGCGCGTCGTTAAAACGCGGCTTTGCCCACCGAGGCGCCGCCATCCACGAACAACGTCTGGCCGGTGATGTAAGCGCTGTGTTCGGACAGCAGGAACGCAATCGCGGAGGCGATCTCGTGCGGCTGGCCCAAACGCGCCATGGGCACCCCGGCCAGATACCGGGCTTCACCTTCAGAGCCCGGCGGGTTGTTGGCGCGGAACAGCTCGGTTTCGGTCGGCCCGGGCGCCACGGCGTTGACCGTGATCCCGGTTTGCGCCAGTTCCAGCGCCCAAGAGCGGGTGAAACTGACCAAGGCCGCTTTGGCCGCCGCATAGGCGGTGCGCTGTGCAATGCCCAGTACGGTCAAGCTGGAAATATTCACGATGCGTCCCCAGCCCCGGTGGCGCATGCCGGGCAGCAGGGCTTGGGTGGCTTGCAACGCCGAATGCAGATTGAGCCGCATCACGTCGTCGAACGCATCCAGGTCAATCTCGCCCAGTGCTTGCGGGCGCACCAGCCCGACATTGTTGACCAGCCCGTCAAACGCAAAGCACTCGCTCAACTCGCCCAGTACGTGTGCGCTGCGCTGGCGATCGGCCAGGTCCAGCGCCACCAGCGTGCCGGGGAAGGTGGGGTCGTCGGCATTTCGCGCAATGCCAACGACGGTGTGGCCTGCTTCTGACAGATAAGTCGCCAGCGCGCGTCCGATTCCTTTACTGGCGCCGGTGATGAGAAAAGTCCGTGCGGTCATGGTGTGCTCCGGTGTGAAAACGGGCAGGGATAATACCTTGTCACGGCGTGCGCGAGATTCTATGTTGCGGGCTACTCGACCCAGCGCCAGTGCCGCGTACCGTCCTGACGGGCAGGGTCATTGACAGGAGTGATGTGTGTGAGCCAGTTCCAATTCAAACAAGTGGATGTGTTCAGTCGGGTGGCGCTCAAGGGCAATCCGGTGGCAGTGGTGCTCAATGCCGATGGCCTGAGCGATGCGCAGATGGCGGACTTTGCGCGCTGGACCAACCTCAGTGAAACCACGTTCGTGCTCAGGCCGCAGGACCCGCAGGCCGATTATCGTTTGCGCATCTTTACCACCCTGCGCGAATTACCCTTTGCCGGGCACCCGACGTTGGGCAGTTGCCATGCCTGGCTAGAAGCCGGGGGGCAGCCAAAAGGCCGGGAAGTTATTCAGGAGTGTGGCGCGGGTCTGATCACGATTCGGCGCGACGCTGAACAACTGGCGTTCAAGGCGCCGCCTTTGGTGCGCAGCGGGCCTGTGGAAGAGGCGCTGATACAGCGCATCTGTGCGGGTTTGCGGATTGAACCGCAGGCGGTGGTCCGCGCGAGCTGGGTCGACAACGGGCCGGGGTGGGTGGCGGTGATGCTGCGCGATCGGGCGCAGGTGCTGGCGCTGGAGCCCGACTACCCGCAACTGTTGGGCCTGGCGCTGGGGGTGGTTGCGCCGTGGGACAGTGCGAAGGATGGCGATGACGCGCACTTTGAAGTGCGCGCGTTCATCGCCGGGGATGGCATGCAGGAAGACCCGGTCACCGGCAGCCTGAATGCTGGTCTGGCGCAATGGCTGATGGCGCAAGGCCTGGCACCGGTGCGTTATACGGTGAGTCAGGGCACGGCCATGGGCCGGGCCGGGCGCGTCGCCATCGAACGTGTGGGGGACGATATTTGGGTGGGCGGCGCGGCGGTGACCTGTCTCTCGGGTCACCTGACGCTGTAAGGCCTAGGCTTGCTGCGCCGTTGCCCGCTCAGGCCCCTTTTGCTTTAACCGCGCGTTTGGCCTTGGGTTTACTGGCGGGCGCCTTGCGTTTTTTCTTCCACGCGGGGGCGACCCCGGCCGGGCTGGCCGGGCCGCGAATGGTCATTTGCAGGCCGCTGCAACGTTCGATGTGCTTGCTCATCCAAGCGGCCTGTTTGGCGACGAAGATGTCGAGGGTCATGTCGCCGCTTTGCACCATGTCCAGCGCTTGTTCCCAGATCGCCGTGGTGCCGGGGTCGGCAATGGCGCGGGGCACGGCGTCGATCAGGCTGAAGGCCGCGGGCGTGGCCGCCAGCGCCTTGCCGTTTTTGTTCAGATAACCGCGGTCCAGCAAGCCCTGAATGATCCCGGCGCGGGTGGCTTCGGTGCCAATGCCGGTGGTGTCCTTGAGTTTTTGTTTGAGCAGCGGGTCCTGGACCCATTTGGCGACGTTTTTCATGGCCTTGATCAAGTCGCCCTCGGTGAACGGCTTGGGCGGCTGGGTCCACAAGTCTTTGAGCAGGACGTTCGCCACCGCACACTCGAGGCCTTCGTGCAGGCGCGGCAGCGGCTGCGGTGCCGGAGCTTCACGGCCCTTGGCCGGGGCCAGGGCTTCGGGCAGGGCGCGCTTCCAGCCCGGCTCGATGATCTGCTTGCCCACCGCGCGCAGGGCCTGCCCCGCACAGTCGAAGTCGGCCTGGGTGCGGTCGTATTCATGGTTGGGCAGGAACTGCGCCAGGTAACGCGCGCGAATCAGGGTATAGACGGCCCGCTGCTTGCCGCTCAGGCGTTCGAGGTTTTTCGCGGCCGCCGTGGGGATGATGCCGTGGTGGGCGCTGACCTTGACGTCATTCCACGCCCGTGAACGGTGCTGCGGGTCCAGAAAGCCTGCCAGTGGTTGCAAGGCCGGATCCGCCTGCTGCAAGGCAGCGAGAATTGAGGCGGCTTCGGCGTGCTGGCTTTGCGGCAGGTAGCCGCAGTCGCTGCGCGGGTAGGTGATGACTTTGTAGGTTTCATACAGTGACTGGGCGATGTCGAGGGTTTCCTGGGCGCCCAGCCCCAATTTCTTGGAACACACTTCCTGCAGCGTGCCGAGGTCGAACGGCAGGGGCGCGACGTCGCGCAGGCGCTCGGTGCGCAGGGTGATGACCCGTGCGTGGCGGGCGTTTTGCATCGCCGTGGCGGCGTGCTGCGCGTGGGCCTGATTCAGGCAGCGGTCCTGATCGTCACAGGTGTCCGGGTCGGCGCGCCACTGGGCGGTAAACACTTGCCCATCATGGCTGAGTTGCACATCGATGGCCCAATAGGCCACAGGGATGAAATCGCTGATGCTGCGGTCGCGATCCACCACCAGGCGCAAGGTCGGGGTCTGCACCCGGCCTACGGGCAGCACGCCTTGATAGCCCGACTTGCGCCCGAGCAGGGTAAACAGGCGGCTCATGTTCATGCCGATCAGCCAGTCGGCCCGCGAACGCCCCAAGGCTGCGTGGTACAGGTTGAAAGTGTCGGCGCCGGGCTTGAGCGCGGCCAGTGCCTTGCGAATCGAGGCGTCGTCCAGTGCCGACAACCACAGACGCTGGATCGGCCCGCGATAACGGCAGTGTTCGACCAGCTCGCGGGCAATCATTTCGCCTTCACGGTCGGCATCGGTGGCGATCACCAGTTCACGGGCTTCGCCCAGCAGACGTTTGACGGCCTTGTACTGGCTGGCGGTTTTGGGTTTGACGCGCATCTTCCACTGCTGCGGCACGATGGGCAGGTCGGCCAGGACCCAGCGTTTGTAGCGCTCGTCGTAGGCGTCGGGCGGGGCGGTTTCGAGCAAATGACCGATGCACCAGGTGACAGTGGCATTGGGCCCCACCCAGCAGCCATCACCGCGACGGCTGGCACCGAGCACGGCCGCAATATCTTTGGCCTGGGAGGGTTTTTCACACAAAAACAGCCGCATCGTTTCACTCGTTCATGCTGCGCAGAAGGTGCACAGCATGGCAGAGATTGAAATCGGGGCAACTGTTTTTACTGTGTTTATGTACAGGTCAAGGGTGCAGTCAACGCCTGCACCGGTGACGCGGGGGTGTTTATTGACCCGAGTACACCTGGTCAAACACGCCGCCGTCATTGAAGTAGATTTTTTGCACCTCGCGCCAGTCGCCGAAGGTTTTCTCAACCGACAGGAAGTCAACGTTCGGGAAGCGGTCGCTGTACTTGGCCAGAATCTGCGGGTTGCGCGGGCGCAGGTAGTTTTTGGCGGCGATTTCCTGGCCTTCAGGCGACCACAAATACTTCAAGTAGGCCTCAGCCACCTCACGCGTGCCTTTTTTGTCGACCACTTTGTCGACCACGGTCACCGGCGGCTCAGCTTCGGCCGAGACGCTGGGGTAGATCACCTCGAACTGGTCGCGACCAAATTCGCGGGCGATCATTTCCGCTTCGTTCTCAAAGGTCACCAGCACGTCGCCGATCTGGTTGGTCATGAAGGTCGTGGTGGCTGCGCGGCCGCCGGTGTCCAGCACAGGCACGTGGCCGAACAGATTGCCGACAAAATCTCTCGCCTTAGTTTCGTCACCGCCGTTTTTCAGCACGTAGCCCCAAGCGGACAAGAACGTGTAACGGCCATTGCCCGAGGTTTTCGGGTTCGGCACGATTACTTGCACGCCATCCTTGACCAGGTCTGGCCAGTCTTTCAGGGCTTTCGGGTTGCCTTTGCGCACGATGAACACCGTGGCCGAGGTGAAGGGCGCGCTGTTGTTCGGCAGGCGGGTGACCCAATTCTCAGGCACCAGTTTGCCGTTATCGGCCAGGGCATTGATGTCGGTGGCCATGTTCATGGTGATGACGTCCGCGGGCAGCCCGTCGATCACCGAGCGCGCCTGTTTGCTGGAGCCGCCGAACGACATTTGCACCGTTTGCTTTGCGTCGTGCTCTGCTTCCCAATGTTTCTGGAATACCGGGTTGTAGTCTTTGTAGAAGTCGCGCATGACGTCGTACGAAACGTTCAGTAGCGGCTTGGGAGCGGCGTGGGCAACGCCCATAAAGGCCAGGCTGGCGGCGAGGACAGAGGCGCTAAAAAGGTTTTTCACTGCTCATTCCTTGTTGGAGGGGCATATGGGGCAATTTGCCAGCGACTATAGCCGCTGACGCTTAGTGCATAAAAGATTAAAAAAGCCTTTGCTTATGCATTTTTTGTGAAAAGCGCGTTGCCACAGCGAGAACAAAACGACGCCGAGGGTTCATGGCGTTCTTTTTTGCACGTGGGGCAGTTGTGTTTGAGCTGTTCGCCGCGCATGGCGTTGGCCAGTTCGGCGGTGAAGATCCCGGTGGGCACGGCGATGATCGAATAACCGGTGATCATCACCATGGCCGAGATGATTTGCCCGAACGGGGTCTTCGGCACGATATCGCCGAAGCCCACTGTGGTCAGGGTGACGATGGCCCAGTAGATGCTCACCGGGATGCTGGTAAAGCCGTTTTCCGGCTCTTCGACCACGTACATCAGGGTGCCAAACACGGTCACCAGCGTGGACACGCTGACCAGAAACACGATGATCTTTTGTTTGCTGCCGCGCAGTGCCGAGAGCAGGTAGTTGGCCTGACTCAAGTAGGGCACCAGCTTGAGCACCCGAAAGATTCGCAGCATGCGGATGATGCGAATAATCAGCAGGTACTGCGCATCGCTGTAATAGATCGCCAGAATCCCCGGCACGATGGCCAGTAAATCCACCAGCCCGTAAAAGCTGAAGGCGTAGCGCAGGGGGTTGGGCGAGCAATACAGGCGCAGGCCGTATTCCACGGCGAACACAAAGGTGAAGCCCCACTCGATGTAGGCCAGCAGGTTGGCGTAATCGCGGTGGATGCTGTCGATACTGTCGAGGATCACCACCACCAGGCTGCAGAGGATGATCAGCAGGAGCGTGGTGTCGAAACGGCGCCCGGCGGGGGTGTCGGCCTGAAAGACCATCACGTAGAGCCGCTGGCGCCAGTCGTTGTTATTCATGTACGAAGCTCGAATCTCAAAGGTAAGAAGATTCGGGGATTAGCGCTCAATGCGCAACCGGGATTGCACACTGGATGGTGTTAACAGGCGCACGCTGGCCAGTACCAACCAGCTGCTCAGGATGAAGGGCGCCGTCAGGGCAGGCAGCCCGAGCGCGCTAAAGCCGGGTGTGAGCATCAACGCCAGCAGGATGCCCGCCAGTGGCTGCCAGGGGTGGCGTGTGCGTTGGCACAATGCCAACGCGGCCAGTGCCGCGTTATACCCGCCCAGCCCGCTGAGCGCGGTGGCCGGGTCGTGCTGCAAGAGGCTGAACCCCACGCCCGCCAGCGCACCCGTCAATGCCCACAGCGCAGCGCGTCGGCTGCTCAGCCACAGGCCGGTGACGATCAACAGCCCCGCCAGCGGTGATTGCAACAACATGACTTGGCCGATGCCCGTCAACAGCCCTTGCGCCAGCGTAAGGCCGTTGAGTTCGGGGGTGGACCAGGCGGAGGCTGGCGGTGCAGGGTTGAAACTGAGCAACAGCCAGCCCAGCCCGACAAAGGGCGCGGTGTAAGCCATCAGGGTGTTGCCGTTGCTGGCGCGCTTGAGCCATTGGTGAACCAGCATGGTGCTCAGCCCGGCGCTGGCAATGATCAGCAGCGGCAACATGGCTGACCACGGTAAGTGATGGCTCAGCAGCAACCCCAGCAACACGCCGTTGTAGCTGTAAAGCCCGGCCTGGCGTTCAGCTTTGGGGTAACCGCGCCGTTGTGCGGTTAACAGGCCGCTGACCCCGCCAAGCAGCGCGCCCCCCAAGAGTGAAGGCGCGCTGACGAGAATCGCCAGCAGGCACAGCACCCCGCACAGCGGATGACGTTGCAGGAAAATCTGACTGAAACCGTTGCACAGGGCCGTCGCCCAATCTGAGCAAGGCTGGCTGAATGAGGGGGCGTGCATGGTGACGACACACTTGAGAAGGGGATGAGGTGTGCAGCCGCCGCGCGGGGCGGGCGGCGGCTACAGGTGCGGTTACTGCTCGCGAATCGAGAAGTTGGCCATGTGTTCCAGGCCTTTGATCAGCGCCGAGTGGTCCCAGTTGCTGCCACCGATGGCGGCGCAGGTGCTGAACACTTGCTGCGCATTGGCGGTGTTGGGCAGGTTGATGCCCAGCTCGCGGGCGCCCGCCAGGGCCAGGTTGAGGTCCTTCTGGTGCAGGCTGATGCGGAAGCCCGGGTCGAAGGTGCCTTTGATCATGCGCTCGCCGTGGACTTCAAGGATTTTGGAGGACGCAAACCCGCCCATCAGTGCCTCACGGACCTTGGCCGGATCTGCGCCGTTCTTGGCAGCAAACACCAGCGCTTCAGCCACCGCCTGAATGTTCAGGGCGACGATGATCTGGTTGGCCACTTTGGCGGTCTGGCCGTCGCCATTGCCGCCCACCAGGGTGATGTTCTTGCCCATGTTTTGCAGCAGCGGCAGGGCGCGCTGGAAAGTTGATTCCTCGCCGCCGACCATGATGCTCAGGGTGCCAGCCTTGGCCCCGACTTCACCGCCAGAGACGGGTGCATCGAGGTAGTACGCGCCTTTGGCGGTGATTTTTTCAGCGAAGGCCTTGGTCGCGGTAGGCGAGATCGAACTCATGTCGATCACCACTTTGTTCGGGCTCAGGCCGGCCGCGATCCCGTCTTCGCGAAACAGCACGTCTTCGACCTGCGGGGTGTCCGGCACCATGACGATGATGAACTCGGCTTCCTGCGCCACTTCTTTCGGGCTGGCCAGGGCGATAGCGCCTGCGGCGACCAGGTCGGCGGGTGCCGCGCCGTGGTGGGTCGACAGGAACAGGCTGTGACCCGCCTTTTGCAGGTTGCTGGCCATGGGCGAACCCATGATGCCGGTGCCGATAAATCCGATTTTAGCCATGACAAATCCTCTTGTTTTTATGGGGTAAACAGCCGTAGACGTGGCTGAAGGCGGCGAAGGGTGGCGGGCCAGCCCGTGATCTCGAAACCCGAACGCGGGTGACGGCCTTAGACCGCGTTATGCGTCTTGAGCCAGCCCAGACCGGCTTCGGTGCTGCTCAGTGGCTTGTACTCACAGCCGACCCAGCCTTGGTAGCCGATGCGATCAAGGTGGTCGAACAGGAAGCGGTAGTTGATTTCGCCGGTGCCCGGTTCGTGACGGCCGGGGTTATCGGCCAACTGGATGTGGTTGATCTGCGGCAGGTGCGTTTGCATCGTGCGCGCCAGGTCACCTTCCATGATTTGCATGTGGTAGATGTCGTATTGCAGGAACAGGTTGGCGCTGCCGACCTTCTCCTGAATGGCCAGCGCCTGACGCGTGTTGTTGAGGTAGAAACCGGGGATGTCGCGGGTGTTGATGGCTTCCATCACCAGCTTGATGCCCACCGCTTGCAGCTTGTCGGCGGCGTATTTGAGGTTGCTGACGAAGGTTTTCTCAACCAGCGCCTCGTCGATGCCTTGGGGGCGAATGCCCGCCAGGCAGTTGATCTGATCGTTGCCCAGCACTTGGGCGTAGGCGATGGCCAGATCCACCCCGGCGCGAAACTCTTCGACACGGTCCGGCAGGCAGGCAATCCCGCGCTCGCCCTTGGCCCAGTCGCCGGCTGGCAGGTTGAACAGCACTTGGGTCAGTTTGTTGGCATCGAGTTGGGCCTTGATTTCGGCAGAGCTGTAGTCGTACGGAAACAGGTATTCAACGCCGTGGAAACCAGCATTGGCAGCCGCTTGAAAACGGACAAGAAAATCCTGTTCGGTGAACAGCATGGACAGGTTGGCGGCAAAACGCGGCATGGTGGACTCCTGCAATGTGTGTGTCCCCTCTCCCGGAGAGAGGGGCAGGCTTAACGTTAATCGAGCATCGAGATGGCAGTCGGGGCGTCGTTGCCCACCAGCGCCAGGTCTTCGAACTCGTTCACAGCGTTGATTTCGGTGCCCATGGAAATATTGGTCACGCGTTCGAGAATAATCTCAACCACCACCGGGACACGGAACTCTTTGATCATTTCTTGCGCCTGGCGCAGCGCCGGCTGGATCTGGCTTGGCTCGAACACGCGCAGAGCCTTGCAACCCAGGCCTTCGGCCACGGCCACATGGTCGACGCCGTAACCGTTGAGTTCCGGTGCGTTGAGGTTGTCGAACGACAGCTGCACGCAGTAATCCATTTCAAAGCCACGCTGTGCCTGACGGATCAAACCCAGGTACGAGTTGTTCACCACCACGTGGATGTACGGCAGGTTGAACTGCGCGCCCACGGCCAGCTCTTCGATCATGAACTGGAAGTCGTAGTCGCCGGAGAGCGCCACCACGTTGCGGTTCGGATCGGCCTTGACCACGCCCAGTGCAGCCGGAATGGTCCAGCCGAGCGGACCGGCCTGGCCGCAGTTGATCCAGTGCCGTGGCTTGTACACGTGCAGGAATTGCGCACCGGCAATCTGCGACAAACCGATCGTGCTGACGTAGCACGTGTCTTTGCCGAACACCTGGTTCATCTCTTCGTACACGCGCTGCGGCTTGACCGGTACGTTGTCGAAGTGGGTCTTGCGGTGCAGGGTGGCTTTGCGTTGCTGGCAGTCTTGCAGCCAGGCGCTGCGGTTTTTCAGTTTGCCGGCGGCTTTCCACTCGCGGGCCACTTCAAGGAACACCTTCAGGGCAGATCCGGCGTCGGACACAATGCCCAGGTCCGGGGTGAAGACGCGCCCGATTTGCGTCGGCTCGATGTCCACGTGAATGAAGCAGCGGCCTTCGGTGTAGACCTCGACCGAACCGGTGTGGCGGTTAGCCCAGCGGTTGCCGATGCCCAGTACCACGTCGGACTTGAGCAGGGTGGCGTTGCCGTAGCGGTGCGAGGTTTGCAGGCCGACCATGCCCACCATCAGCGGGTGATCGTCGGCAATCGTGCCCCAGCCCATCAGGGTCGGAATCACCGGGATGCCGGTCAGTTCAGCGAACTCCACCAGCAGGTCGCTGGCGTCGGCATTGATCACGCCGCCGCCGCTGACCAGCAGCGGGCGCTCGGCCTGGTCGAGCATGGCCAGGGCCTTTTCGGCCTGAACGCGGGTGGCGCTGGGCTTGGCCAGCGGCAGCGGTTCGTAGGCGTCGATGTCGAACTCGATCTCGGCCATTTGCACATCAAACGGCAGGTCGATCAGCACCGGGCCGGGGCGCCCGGAGCGCATTTCGTAAAAGGCTTTCTGGAAGGCATAAGGCACCTGGCCCGGTTCCAGCACGGTGGTTGCCCACTTGGTCACGGGTTTGACGATGCTGGTGATGTCGACAGCCTGGAAGTCTTCTTTGTGCATGCGGGCGCGGGGGGCCTGACCGGTGATGCACAAAATCGGGATCGAATCGGCCGAGGCGCTGTACAGGCCGGTGACCATGTCCGTGCCCGCAGGGCCTGAGGTGCCGATGCACACGCCGATGTTGCCGGCCTTGGTGCGGGTGTAACCCTCGGCCATGTGCGAGGCGCCTTCCACGTGGCGAGCAAGTACGTGATCGATGCCGCCGACCTTTTGCAGGGCCGAGTACAGCGGATTGATGGCGGCGCCCGGGATACCGAATGCGGTATCGACACCTTCGCGACGCATCACCAGAACGGCAGCTTCGATTGCTCTCATTTTGCTCATTGCTTTGTGCCTCTTACGTTTTGTAATTGTATACAAGTGGCTGTGGGCTGAGTGTATTCATCCGCCCCGGTGCAGGTCAATGGCTTTTGTTCAATCAATCGCTGGAAGACCGGAAGCCCTGTATTAGGCAGGTTTACGGTATTTGAAGAAATGCGCGCTTAAATAATTGTATACAAGATGAATATTTATTGTGTTCTATTGAGGCTGTCGAGACGTCTCCCAAGACGCCCTAAAGGCTTTCCAATAACAAGACGAAGGACGGCAACCATGAGTGCGTTAACTTTGAAACTGGCGTTAAACCTGGCCACCCAGGCCCTTGCGGCCGGGCGTCAGATCGCGGCTGCGCCGCTGGCGGTGGCGGTGCTCGATGGCGGCGGGCATCTGGTGGCGTTGCAGCGCGAAGACGGTGCAAGCCTGCTGCGCCCCAGCATTGCCATCGGCAAAGCCTGGGGCGCCATTGCATTGGGCAAAGGTTCGCGCCTGCTGGCGCTGGATGCACAGCAGCGGCCTGCGTTTTTTGCAGCACTCAATGGCATGGGCGCCAGTGACGTTGTCCCGGCGCCGGGGGGCGTGTTGATACGCGATGCGAGCGGGCAGGTGATTGGCGCGATGGGGATCAGCGGCGATACCTCGGACATTGATGAACAATGCGCGATCAGCGCCATCGAAGCACAAGGCTTGCGAGCCGATGCCGGGGTGGTGGTCTGATCGGTAGCGGGTAGTCGCTGCCTGCGCCAGCGACTACGGTGTGTGCGGGGTCAGTCGGGCGTACAGCCTTTGAGCACCAGGCGAATGATGGTCCGGGTCGCCGCCTCGTAGTCGTTGTCGTCGAGTTTGGCTTTGCCGGTGATGGCGGAAATCTGCCAGTCGAAGTCGGCGTAGGTCTGGGTCGCGGCCCAGATGCTGAACATCAGGTGATGCGGGTCGATGGGGGCAATCTGGCCCCGGTCGATCCACACCTGGATGCATTCGATGTTGTGTTTGGCCTGGGCATTGAGCAACTCGACCTGTTTTTCACTCAGGTGCGGCGCGCCGTGCATGATTTCGCTGGCGAATACCTTGGAAGCAAACGGCAGGTCGCGCGAGATCATGATTTTCGAGCGGATGTAATGGCTCAGGACTTCGTTCGGTTCGCCGTCGGCATTGAACGGGGTCGAGGCCCGCAGAATCGGGTCGATGATGCTTTCGAGCACCTCGCGGTAGAGGTTCTCTTTGGATTTGAAGTAGTAATACACATTGGGCTTGGGCACGCCGGCCTTGGCCGCGATGTCGCTGGTTTTGCTGGCGGCGAAACCCTTGTCAGCGAACTCTTCGCTGGCGGCGCGCAAAATCAGCTCTTTATTACGTTCGCGGATGCTGCTCATAAACCCGTATTTCCTTGCCTGCTGGGGCGGTCGGGCATGGTAGCACCGTGCTTGCAAGCGGCTCAAGATTGCCGCCTGGGGGCTGGCACGCGCTATGCTTGACATCATTCAATCCACAAGGAACCGACACCCATGGCAGGCAGCAGTTTGCTGATGTTGCTCGACGACATCGCCGCCGTACTCGATGACGTTGCGCTGATGACAAAAATGGCCGCCAAAAAGACCGCCGGGGTGCTGGGCGATGACTTGGCATTGAACGCGCAACAGGTCTCCGGTGTGCGGGCCGAACGTGAATTACCGGTGGTGTGGGCAGTGGCCAAGGGCTCGTTTCGCAACAAGCTGATTCTGGTGCCCGCCGCGCTGGCCATCAGCGCGTTTGCGCCGTGGGCGGTCACGCCGCTGTTGATGGTGGGCGGCGCCTATTTGTGTTTCGAGGGCTTCGAAAAGCTTGCGCACAAATTCCTGCACAGTAAGGACGACGATCACCAGGCGCGCGCGGCCTTGTCTGACGCCGTGGCCAACCCCGAGGTGGACCTGGCGGCGTTCGAGAAAGACAAAATCAAGGGCGCGATACGCACCGACTTCATCCTCTCGGCGGAAATCATCGCAATCACGTTGGGCACCGTGGCGGATGCGCCGCTGATGCAGCAAGTGGTGGTGTTGTCCGGGATTGCCATTGTGATGACGGTCGGGGTGTATGGCGTGGTGGCCGGCATCGTTAAGATGGACGACGGCGGTTTGTACCTGACCCAAAAAACCGGTGAAGGCACCTGGCCGAGCTTTCAGCGCCGTTTCGGCCAAGGGGTGTTGAATGCCGCGCCGTACATGATGAAAGCGCTGACGGTGATTGGTACGGCCGCGATGTTCATGGTCGGTGGCGGGATTTTGGTACACGGGGTGCCGCTGTTGCATCACTGGGTTGAGAGCGTGGCCCTGAGCAGTGCGCCGTTTGTAGGCCCGCTGTCGGTCATCGTGCCGACTTTGCTCAACGCCGTGGCCGGCATCATTGCCGGCGCGGTGGTGTTGGCGGGTGTGACGGCGGCCAGCTCACTGTGGCGCGCCATCAAGGGGTGAGGGTCAGTGGCTGAGGTTGTCGAGCAGGGCGCTGACGTCAAGGCTGGCGCTTTCCATGTCGTTGATCTCCAGCAAGACCTGGCTCCAGTTTTTCTCCTGAGCCGCGTGCAGGGCATTGTGCGCGGTTTCATGCACGATCCGGTGCGGCTCGTTGAGCTGCTGGAAGTCGCTGTTGTCGCCATAGCGCGCCTGGGTTTCAGGCGCCAGGTACCATTTGCCGAGGCGGCAGGTGGTGTGGGTCGACAGGTTCAGGTTCTCGTCCTGCTTGAACAGGCGTTGATAGACCATCAACTTGAACAGCAAGTGATCGAGCTTCACCGACTCGCAGAACGAGCGCAGGGCGATGCCTTCAATCAACTGCCCCATGTGTTCGCCGAGGGTCATCATCTCGTCGAGGGTTTGGGCCGAGCGCGACACATCGTCTGACAACCGCGACGCTTCCTCCGACAGCACGCCAATGGCGGTGCTCGCGGCTTCGGTCTCCTGGTTGATGCTCGCAACCAATTGGCTGATTTCGTGGGTGGCGCCATGGGTGCGTTGGGCCAGTGCGCGCACTTCGTCAGCCACCACGGCAAAGCCGCGACCCTGTTCGCCCGCGCGCGCCGCTTCAATGGCGGCATTGAGGGCCAGCAGGTTGGTCTGGTCGGACACGGCCTTGATCAGCTCGACGATGCGGCTGATTTCTCCGACCCGTTGGCGCAGAACGCCCACGCTGTCGACACTGCTGACCCCCTGACCGGCCATGTGCCCCAGCGAACTGGAAAAGCCGGCCAGCAGGGCCGAGGTTTGCGCAAACACATTGCTGTTATCGCGCAGGTGAACGACTTCTCCTTGCAGGCTTTCGGCCTGGGCAACCACGCCATCGCGGGTCTTTTGCAAGGATTCGTCAAAGCGCTCCAGCTTGCTGTGCAAGTCTTGTTGGTAGCGTTCGTAGTGTGCCAGCACGAGCTGCTGGTCGCGGTCTTGAGTGACCTGTGCACGCAGGGTTTGAACCTCCTGTTCAAGGGCCTGTTTGTCCTGCTCTAACGCATTTAGCTGCGTTTCAAGGTTGGCGCCATCGGCGATTGAACATCCGTTTGTACTCCCGAGGCTTGAGACAGAGCGTCTGGTGAAAAAATACAGCACCTTCTGTATCGGCCGTTTACGGGTAAACCTAATAGCCATATAAAAACAGTGGCTTTGCTGGGTGGCCGTGCCGCCTCAGGGGCGGGCACGCAGGTTATGTATCAGGCAAAGCGGGCACCACGGGGCAGGGTGCTGTGGCTGAGCAAGCGATAGCCCAGCGCAGCGAACAGCAACACGGCGCTTCCCGCACCCAGCGACACCCGGAACCCGGCTTGCGCGCCATAGGCGTCAATCATCCAGCCACCCAGCACGGCGCCCAGCGCCACACCGATGCCGAGCCCGGTGATCATCCACGTCAGGCCCTCAGTGAGTTTGGCGGCCGGGACGATGTTTTCCACCAACCCCATGGCCGTGATCAGCGTCGGCGCGAAGAACAGCCCGGCGACAAACATGGCGGCCGCCAGGGTGGCGATGCTGCTGACCCACATCAGGGGCACCACGGTAATGGCGGTGGCCAGGGCGCCGATCAGGAACTGTTTGGGCAGCGGCATCTTCAGTTTGAGCGTGCCGAAAACCAGTCCTACCACACAGGAGCCCAAGGCATAGACCGATAGCACGACACTGGCGGCTGCCGGCTGGCCCTGTTGTTGGGCGAAGGCGACGCTGACCACGTCCACGGTGCCGACAATGGTGCCCATGCCCAGCAGCACCATCAGCAGAATCACCACGGCGCCCTGGCGCAGCACGGTGCCTGCGTGTTCGGGGCTGCGCGGGTGAACCGGCGGCTCGGTGCTGCGCTGCAACACAAAGGTGGTCACGCCGATGGCCAGCAGCAGGGCGGCGGCCAACGGCCCGGCCTGGGGGAATACGGCGACGCAGAGGCCCACGGAAATCGGCGGCCCAATGATGAAACTCACTTCGTCGAGCACCGACTCCAGCGAAAAGGCCGTGTGCAGTTTGGGCGAGCCGCGGTACAGCTCGGTCCAGCGCGCCCGCACCATGGCCGGCATGCTGGGGATGAAGCCCGACAGGGCGGCAAACACGAACAGCGTCCAGTCGGGCGTGCCCAGGTGGCTGCACAGCAACAGGGCCAGCAGCGAACTGACGCCCAGCGCGGTGACGCCGGGCAACACGCGGCGCTGACCATAGCGGTCTACCCAGCGGGAAATTTGCGGGGCGATCAACGCCATGGCCAGGGCGAACGTTGCGGCCACAGCGCCCGCCATCCAATACGACCCGCGCAATTGCGCCAGCAACGTGATGATGCCGATCCCGGTCATGGAAATCGGCATGCGTGCGATCAGGCCCGCGGCGCAAAAGGCCAGGCTGCCGGGGGCGCGGAAAATCTCGCGATAAGGGTTTGCCATACACGCTCCGAAACAAAAGTGAGCCGCGTGTTCCTGCGCGCGCTGCCTCACGCAGCGGCACTGTCGGGGATCTGACATACGCGGCGTATGCAGAAATATACGCATACGTGTCGTATGTCAATTAACATACGCGGCGTATCTCAACATGCAGGAGGTCGACATGGCGCCCAAAGCGCGTGCACAAATGATAGAAGAAACCCGCAACAAGTTGCTGGAGGCGGGGCGCCAGGCCTTCGGCTCGGTGGGGTACGCGCAAACGTCGATGGATGAACTGACGGCCTCGGCAGGGTTGACCCGGGGTGCGCTCTATCACCACTTTGGGGACAAGAAGGGGCTGTTGCAGGCGGTTGTGCAGCAGGTCGACGCCGAGCTGGACGCGCAACTGGCGCAGGTGTCTGAGCAGGCAGCCAGTGCGTGGGAAGGCTTCAGGGGGCGCTGCCGGGTGTTTCTGGAAATGGCCACGCATATCGAGGTGCAACGCATCATGTTGCGCGATGCGCCCTCGGTGCTGGGTTCCGAATACCTGCAGAGCAGCCAGTCGGCGTGCAGTGCGTCGCTGGCGACCATGTTGCGCGACCTGATGGACACGCACGTGATTCAAGACACTGACCCCGAAGCGCTGGCGCGTTTGATTCAGGGCGGGTTGATGGATGCATCGTTCTGGATCGCCGCCGATCACCAACCGCCACAGCGCCTGACAGCGGCGCTGGACAGTCTCGACTTGATGTTGCGCGGGGTATTGCGGGCGCCTCAGCCGTAGCGGCAGGCCGAGGCCCGTGCATCAGAAGTGGTACTTGACCAACAGGCTGGCGGTGTCCTGATTGGTTTTGAATGAACCGCTGTCTTCGATGCCGTACTTGTTCTTCCAGTAGTCGTACTCGATACCGACGTACAGCTGCTTGGCGCCCCAGTTCAACGCTTTGCCCAGGTCGTATTTGACCTGCGGGTTGAAGTGCAGGTTGGCGTGGTAGGTGCCGCGCGAATTCTGGTCGTTGTCGACCACCCAGTCCATGTAGCCGTCGATCAGCACATCGGAATTGCCCAGTGGCAGGGTGTAGGACCACACCGGGGTGATCTGCCACACGCCCTTGCCGGGGCGATTGCCTTCGGGGAAGCGCTGGTAGAAGTTCAGCTGGAAGTAATCGAAGCCGGGCACGTTCAGGTCGAAGCCCGGGCCGATCAGGTAGGCCTCGGTGTCGCCTTCGCCGAACTCGTAGGTCATGGCCAGCAACACGTCTTTGATTGGGCCGAACTCAAACGTCTGGTCAAAGATTTTGCCGAAGGACAGCCGTGGCGTGAACTCACCGTAATAGGTGTTCGGGCCGACGTTGCCGTCTTCTTTGCCGTTATAAAAGATGCGGTCGAGAAAGAAGAAGTTATCGCCGTACTTCCAGCTGTCTGCGTGTTCGAAGGTCAGGGTCTGTTGAATCGACGGATTGACCTGAAAGTTCTTGCCCCACAAGTAAGTCAGGCTGTTGGTCTGCCATTGCAACAGGTCGCCAGCAACGGCCGGGGCCCCGCCCAGCAAGCTCCCCGCGAGCATCAGGCCGGTCAGTGTGCGCTTCATTCGGTTGCTCCAAAAAATAAGTGTTTCGCAGTGAATGGAACGCAGTGCTCGATGTTGGCACTTTGGTTCCGTGTTTAAAAGTTGGCTCTTCGGTCAACTTTATGAGCCTGAGCAAGTCTTGGGCCACACCTGACAAATGGCCAAGGAACATCCCTCGGCTGCCATGGGCAGTTGAGTCCTAAGTTACGTAACTACTTGATCTGACTGAATTAAGTTGGCTTTAAAGTCAGCTTCTAAACAGCGCCCGTATCAGAGCGCGGCGCAGAATACTGGCTCTGCCTGCGGTACTCAAGCGTTGCGTCACCGCCGTTGGGCGGACGGTGACGCAACGTGCACTGAAAAAGCGCTAGAAGTGGAACTTGACCAATGCACTGGCCGTGTTCTGGTTGGTGTCCAGGCGGCTGCTGTTTTCAATCCCGTATTTGTTCTTCCAGTAGCTGTACTCGAGCCCGACATACAGCTGCTTCTCGCCGATGTTCAGCGCCTTGCCCAGGTCGTATTTAACCTGTGGGTTGAAATGCAGGTTGGCGTGGTAGGTGCCGCGCGAATTGCGGTCGTTGTCGACCACCCAGTCCATGTAGCCGTCGATCAGCACGTTGGAACGACCCGCCGGGATGGTGTAGGAAAACGACGGCGTGATCTGCCACACGCCTGTCCCCGGCCGTGGGCCTTCGGTGTGGCGACGATAGAAGTTGAGGGTGAAATAGTTGAAGCCGGGCACGGCCAGGTCGAAACCGGGGCCGATCAGGTAGGCCTCGCTGTCGCCTTCGCCGTACTCATAGGTCATGGCCAGCAGCACGTCCTTGATCGGGCCGAACGCCAGCGTGCGGTCCAGGATCTTGCCGAACGACAGGCGGGGGCTGAATTCGCCGTAGTAGGTGTGCGGGCCTTTGTTGCGGTCGGGTTTGCCGTTGTAAAAGATGCGGTCGACGAACAGGAAGTTATCGCCGTACTTCCATTTGTCTGCGTGTTCAAAGGTTACGGTTTGCTGGATGGACGGGTTGATCGCAAAGTTCTTGCCATACAGGTAGGTGAGGCTGTTGGTCTGCCACAGAAACAGATCCCCGGCCATGGCCTGACCGGCAGCCAATAACCCACCCGCGAGCGTAGCGCCCCAGTGTATGCACTTCATGGGTAACTCCTTTTTTATTATGTTTTCAGAGCTGAAGCCCCCTCACCCTGAGCGTCTCCGGCAGGAGGCGTGCAGGGTGAGGGTGAGGGTGAGTCCATCAATGCTGGTGCACGTGGCCACTCAAGGCGGCGCGTTCGGCCCCGCCCAGCACGTTGAACAACAGATTGAGGCAGACCGCGCTGACGGCGGCCATGGCGATACCGCTGTGGGTGATTGGACCCATCCACAGTGGCAAGTGGGCGAAGAACTCAGGGCGCACGACAGGGATCAGGCCCATGCCGATGCTCACGGCCACCAGCAACTGGTTGCGGCGGTCAGCGATGTCGGCTTCCTGAAGGATCTTGATGCCGGTGGCGGCGACCATGCCGAACATGGCAATTGCCGCGCCACCCAGAACCGCAGGCGGAATCGAGGCCACCAGGAACGCAGCCTTGGGCAGCAGGCTCAGGGTGATCAGGAACGCCCCGGCCATGATGGTCACTGAGCGGCAGCGCACGCCGGTCATTTGCACCAGACCGATGTTTTGCGCAAAGGAGGAGTGGGTGAAGGTGTTGAAGAAACCGGCAATAAACGAGGCGCCGGCGTCACACAGCAAGCCGCGGCGCAGCATGCGCGGGGTGACTTCCTGACCGGTGATTTTGCCCAGGGCCAAAAACATCCCGGTGGACTCGACGAAAATGATTACCACCACCAGGCACATGGAGAGGATCGGCGCCAGATGGAACTCCGGCATGCCGAAATGCAGCGGCGTCACCACTTGAAACCAGGGGGCGTTGCCGATGCCGGTCAGGTCGACCATGCCGATGGCCCCGGACAGGACGTAGCCCAGTGCCATGCCGATCAGCACGGAAATATTGACCCAGAACCCGCGCATGAAACGGTTGATCAGCAAGATGGTGCCCAGCACCAGCGCGGCGATGCACAGAAAGACCGGTGAACCGAACTGCGCAGCGGCACTGCCGCCACCGGCCCAGTTCACGGCGACCGGGAACAGCGACAGGCCAATGGACGTAATCACGGTGCCGGTCACCAGTGGCGGGAAGAAACGCACCACTTTGGACATGAACGGCGCAATGACCATGCCGAAAAAACCTGCCGCAATGGTGGCCCCGAAGATGCCGGTCATGCCGATGCCGGGCATGCCGGCCATGGCCACCATGCTGCCCACAGCGGCGAAGCTGGCGCCCATCATCACGGGCATTCGAATGCCCATCGGGCCAATTCCCAGCGATTGCACAATGGTTGCGATCCCCGCCACCAGCAGGTCGGCGTTGATCAGAAAAGCAATTTCCTCACGACTCAGGCCAGCGGCTTGTCCGATGATCAGGGGCACGGCAACGGCGCCACCGTACATCAGCAACACGTGCTGCAGCCCCACCAGAATCAATTGCAACAGCGGTAGCCGCTGCATGGGCGGCGGGGCGGTCACGGCGGGTATGCGCGGTTCGGTTAGATCGGACATGCAACACCTCGGTCATTTTTATTGTTGTGAACTAGTGGTGTGGTTTTGTGGCCGCTACCGGAGACTGCGACAGGCCTGACAGACTGCAGAACGTGTCGGGTCGAGCATCCCGTTCAAGGGAGATCGCAGTCTTCGGTAGCGGCCACAACGTGTGTGGATCAGTTGGTTTGGGCTCCTGTGTTGATCCAGGAACCGATGAGTTCACGCTCTTGTTGGGTCATTTGCGTAATGTTGCCCAACGGCATGATTTGACTGGCGACCGCCTGTGCCTGAATGCGCGGTGCCATCAGTTTTATCTGTTGCGCGGTGTCAAACATCACCCCGCCAGGCGCTGCACTGAACAGTGGGCTGGTGGGTTTGGAGGAATGACACACGGTGCAGCGTTCTTGAATCACGGCATGCACCTTTTCAAAATCAATCGTCGCAACCGGGGTTGCCGCCGCCGCGGGAGCGGTCACTGGCGCCGGGTTGGCGTCGGGCTTGGCGCCGCTGACAGCGGTTTCCGGAATCGGCTGGTACTTGATGACTTTGGCGGTTTCAGGTGCGGTCGGCGCCGTGTTCGGGCCTGTCACGTAGGCCAGGCAGATCATGCCCAATGCAGCGACCGGTAAGGTCCAGGCATATTTGTGGCTGTCGTGGCGGGTGTTGAAGTAGTGGCGAACCAGCACGGCCAATACGGCGATCCCGGCCAGAATCAACCAGTTGTACTGGCTGCCGTAGGTGCTCGGGAAGTGGTTGCTGATCATGATGAACAGCACCGGCAAGGTGAAGTAGTTGTTGTGACGTGAACGCAGCAAGCCTTTGGCCGGGAGCGCCGGGTCAGGGGTGCGGCCTTCCTGGATGGCTGCCACCAGCGCGCGTTGGGCGGGCATGATGATGCGGAACACGTTACCAACCATGATGGTGCCGATGATGGCGCCCACATGCAGGTACGCGCCACGGCCGCTGAACACTTTGCTCAGGCCGAACGCCGCAGCGACCAGCAGCACGAACAGGATAAAACCGAGCAACGCCGGGCGTTTGCCGAGGGCGGAGTCGCACAGAAAGTCGTAAACGAACCAACCGGCAATCAACGAACCGATACCAATGGCCACCGCTTCAGGCCCGCTCAGGGTGCTGCCGGGGGCAATCAGGTACAACGCCGGGTTGAAGTAAAACACCAGGCAGAGCAGGGCGATCCCTGACATCCAGGTGAAGTAGGCTTCCCATTTAAACCAGTGCAGGTTTTCCGGCATGGAGGGAGGTGCCAGTTTGTATTTTTCGAGGTGATAGATACCGCCGCCGTGGATGGCCCACAGATCGCCCGACAGGCCGTCCTTGGGGTTGACGCGGTTGAGGTTGTTTTCCAGCCAGACAAAGTAAAACGACGCACCGATCCAGGCCACGCCAGTGATCATATGAATCCAGCGCACGCTCAGATTCAGCCATTCCATCAAATGTGCTTCCACAGTCTTTACCTCTACCCGTCGCTCTTTTTTGAGCGTTTGGGCCTTCTCTTATTGGTGGGGGGCGAGGATCAGCAACTCATCCTCTTTAAAGAAATGTTCATCGCAGTTATTGCCTGTGCCACTGCGATCAACCACCAGGAAGTCATCCCGCTTTTCGATCGTCAGCACCGGGTGGTGCCAGACGCCGCGATGGTAATTAATGCCCTGCCTGCCGTTGGTGACGAAGGCGCGGACCAAGCCTGATACAGGTTCATCGCCAACTGGCGCGACCACGATCAGAAAGGGGTGGCCGAGCAGCGGAATAAAAGCCTGGCTGCCCAACGGATGCCGCTCCAGCATGCGCACGGTGAACGGCATGTCCTGCGCGTCGGCGCGGAAAATGCTGATGATCGCCTTGTCTTCTGGAGTGGCTGTTTCAACTTCGGCCAGACGATGGAAGCGCATGGTCGAACCGTTATTGATCATGAAGTGATCGCTGCCGTCGGTTTCGATCACGTCACCGAAAGGGGCGAATGCTTCTTTGCTCAAGGGTTCAATCGTTAAAGTGCGCATGGTCTGTCTTCTTGTTCTGGTTTCTGTGGTGTGTTGCAGGTGTCGTGGGGGGCGCACGGGGGCGGCCCCCCGCCAAGTGCCGC
>NZ_JAZEVV010000013.1:0-37551 GCF_036668715.1 Pseudomonas sp. ESBL9
GGGTTGTTGCTGGTGTCGTCGCGGCCGCCGGCTGCGGCAGCCACGACAGGTCCAGCCTTACTTCGCGACTTTGCCCAGTACACGCAGGCGGCTGACACCGCCGTCCGGGAACAGGTTGAGGCGAATGTGGGTGATCGGGCCCAGGTCCTTCAGTTGTTCGCTGTAGGTGTGCTCGGCGTGCATTTCCATCTTCTGGCTCGGCAGCAGCTCACGCCAGAACAGGCTCTGGGTTTCGATCTGGCTGTCGGTGCCGCCTTTGACGTAGGCGCCCTGGATCGAGCAGCTGTCCGGGTAGTTGCCTTTGAAGTGCAGGGTGTCGACGATGATTTTTTCGATCTCGCCCGGGTGGCCCAGCGCCACGATGACCCAGTCGTTGCCCGGTGTGCGACGGCGGGCGGTTTCCCAGCCATCGCCCATGTTGATGCCACGGCCCGGGTTGAGGATGTTGCTCATGCGGCCGAAGTGTTCGTCGGAGCAGGCCAGGGCACGACCACCGTTGAGGGCAGCCGCCAGGTCAACCTGTTCGTTGTCGCCGATCGAAGACCAGTCACGGAACGGCACGCCGTATACGCGCAGACGGGCTACGCCGCCGTCTGGGTAAATGTTGAAGCGCAGGTGGCTGAAGGCCTGATCGTTGCTGATTTCGTGGTAGTGGTGGCTGTTGCCTTGCAGTTCGACAGCGGACAGCACTTCAACCCACTGGGTGTGCTCGGTCGGTTCGCCTTCGGCCAGGAAGCAGGCTTCCAGCGAGGCCGACGGCGGGAAGTTGCCGGTGAAAAATGAGGTGTCGATGTCAACGCCTTTGATCGAGCCCGGAACGCCCAGGCGGATCACCGCACTGTCGTAGCCTTCAAAGCGCTTGCGGCGTGACTCCCAGCCGTCCATCCACTTGCCGTTGTCATCGAAAACGCCCTCCTTCCATACGGCCGGGGTCGGCTGGAACATGCGGTTGGCGTCGGCAAACCAATCATCGGTCACGGAGATGATTTTGGTACCCAGGCGGGCGTCGGCCAAGTTGACGAACTTCTCGAACGGTACGGCGTAAGCTTTCATTCTTCTTGTCTGCCTTTGAATAAGTGGCTGGAGATGCCTGACCGGCGGGTGCCGGTTCGGCTTAGAGCTGGAGTAATCGGAACAGGGCTATTTTGTTGATTTCTGCCAACGCGCATCTGAACTCGGCGTCTGCCGGGTTATGGATGCGGGTTTCGAACGCGGCGAGGATCTGGTGCCGGTCGCTGCCTTTTACCGCCATGATGAAGGGAAACTTGAACTTGGCCTTGTAGGCCTCGTTCAGCTCGGTGAAGCGTTGGAACTCTTCGGCCGTGCATTGGTGAATACCGGCGCCAGCCTGTTCATGGGTGCTGGCTTCGGTCAGTTGGCCCTGGACGGCCGCTTTGCCGGCCAGGTCCGGGTGAGCGTTGATCAGTGCCAGCTGGCTGGCGTGATCGGCGCTCAACAAAATGTCACTCATGCGCTGGTGCAGGCTTTCGATCTGGTCGACGCTGGCATCCAGGCCCAGGTCGTAGGCTTTTTCAGCGACCCACGGCGAGTGCTCGTAAATATCGGCAAAGGCTTCGACGAATGCTTCGCGGCTCAGGGTTGAAGGCGTGAGGGTCTTGAAGGTGCTCATCGGGCATTCTCTGCAGTAAACGGGTGAGTGGCTTGCCAGTGGCGGGCGATGTCGACACGGCGGGTGATCCACACGTGGTCATGGCCTTTGACGTACTCAATGAAGCGTTTGAGGGCGGCCAGGCGGGCAGGGCGGCCGATCAGGCGGCAGTGCAGCCCGATGGACAGCATTTTTGGCGACTCGGCACCTTCGGCGTAGAGCACGTCGAAGGCGTCCTTGAGGTACTGAAAGAATTGCTCGCCGTTATTGAAGCCCTGGACCTGGGTGAAGCGCATGTCATTGGTGTCCAGCGTGTACGGGATCACCAGGTGCGGTTTGCCGGTCGGGTTGTTGGGTTCCCAGTACGGCAGGTCATCGTCATAGGTGTCGCAGTCGTACAGGAATCCGCCTTCTTCCATCACCAGGCGCCGGGTATTGGGGCCGGTGCGACCGGTGTACCAGCCCAGCGGACGTTCGCCGCTGATTTCAGTCAGGATGCGGATGGCTTCGAGCATGTGTTCACGCTCCTGGGCCTCATCCATGTACTGGTAGTCGATCCAGCGGTAGCCGTGGCTGCAAATCTCGTGGCCGGCCGCAACCATGGCCTTGATCACCTGCGGGTGACGTTGGGCTGCCATGGCCACGGCAAATACCGTCAACGGCAGGTCGAATTCCTTGAACAGCTTGAGAATCCGCCACACGCCGACGCGGCTGCCGTATTCGTAAAGCGATTCCATGCTCATGTTGCGCTCGCCTTGCAGCGGTTGCGCCGAGACCATCTCGGAGAGGAAGGCTTCAGATTCTTTGTCACCGTGCAGAATGTTGCGCTCACCGCCTTCTTCGTAATTGAGGACGAACGACAGGGCGATACGGGCGTTATTCGGCCAGTGCGGGTGAGGAGGGTTGGGACCGTAACCGATCAGGTCGCGTGGGTAATCAGCGCTCACTACAGTCTTCCTTATTATTCGTGTTGACAGTTGATCGGCCAGATCTGGCTTCACTGCGATGGCCTGATTGTATACAACTTAATAAACACTTTGTAAGCCTGATTTTTTGCTTTTTTAACATGAATTGTGCTCGAAGTGTACAAGCAAGAAACCTGCCTGATCGGTCATGGCGTGAATACAAAGTCGTGAAGAGCGGCGTCGTTGACAGGAAATAGCTGTGAGGCCACGTGAATCGGGGCCTGCGTAAATGTGTGATTTTAATTGTGTACAATTTTTTTGATAAATGTCTTAATTATGCCTTCGCTGCCGCCCCATCGTGCTCCACACGGGTGCAGCGGTCCTTTTTATCAACTGACTCCGGGAGGCGCGAGGCCTGCACGATCAACGATTCGGCAGGCGCGCAGAATCAATGGGACGTTTGACCACTCACGTTTTGGATGCCGCACACGGTTGCCCTGGCAGCTCGATCAAGGTCGAGTTGTTTCGGGTTGAAGGTTCACAGTTGGAACTGGTTGCCACGGCCCTGACCAACAGCGACGGTCGTTGCGACGCGCCGCTGCTGGAGGGTGATGATTACCGCTCCGGGGTGTATCAGGTGCAGTTCAGTGCGGGTGATTACTACCGCGCCCGCGGTGTGCAATTGCCCGAACCGGCCTTTCTGGATGTCGTGGTACTGCGCTTCGGCATCAATGCCGAGCAAGCGCACTACCACGTGCCTTTATTGATTTCGCCTTACAGCTATTCCACGTATCGCGGAAGCTAGTTTCACCCTGCGCATGTGGTTTTTTGCCCGCTCACACTGCGGGCTTTTTTTATTTCACGGCCATGGGATCAGGCCCTGGCAACCGTCTGCCGTGAATGCGCAATACGACGCGGATGAGGAACCGCCAATTTGGGTCCTTGTTATCGCGGGCTTGTAATGTGAATTCACCGGTGTACTCCCCGATTCGCAGTGAACGGTTGTCACTGTGATGATATTCCACGCCGAAAAACAGACTCGCGCCTTCAGCGCAGTGTCGATAGTTATTCATGGGTGTTTTGCCGCAGGCACCGATTGACCGGTAGGCCCTGAGTTGTACCGTCGAGATCGAGCCTGAGGGACGGGTGACGCAAACGTTCAATGTGGTGTAGGGCGTATCGCTTGGCAGGTTGCTTAATTGAGTCGGCCCCACCGTTGGGTCTACCGCAACCACCCCGGATGGGCTTAATGCGGGTCGGGCAATTCTGATTTGGCCTTCAGAGAATGTTGAATCGCCCATGGAAGATTGTGAAAGTGAGATCAACTCAACGGAGCGCTTGCCCAAGCGTTGCCATTGTTTGTTGAGCATGGTGAAAACGAGAGAGTCGTTGCGCTTAATGGGGTAACGATGACCTCGGGGATCTGCGATCTCGGCGCTCAGTCGCGCATAGGAGGTGGCGTGAATGATCGCGCCTTCAGGCGCAGTGGTCGCAAGGAAAGCGGTTTTTACCCAGGCACCATCTGACAGTTTGTAAGTGACTGTCGGGTTAGTCAGCGTGGGCTGTGCAATTGAGACGTCTGTTGAGTCGGCGGGTTTATCCAGGATTGAATGTAATACCCAGTGACGACGTTCGCCGTTGTAAATAAATAACAGGCAAATGCCTTTGCACAGGGTTAAGTGCTCGAGGTCAAGATCCAGGTTGCTGGCATTAATGATCGTATTTGATGTGGCGGTTGATCGAATCAGCAGTGTGTCCTTGTCCTGCACGTTACTGGGGAGAAAAAGTTCCCGGCACCAGTGCCCGTCGGACAGTGTGAATATCAACGCCCGATAATGCCCCGGGATAATACCGTTTACAGCGATGCTGTTCGCGGGTGTGAATTCGCGTGCGTTTCGTAATGCAGCCACTTTTACCCGGTTGGCATGTCGGCAATTGCCGACGATATAACTTCTTGTTGTCCAGTCAGTGTTAATGATCCAAAACTTTTGAATGTAACTGTGGAGGTCTTTGGAGGCGAACCATTCGCTGATCTTATCGGAAAAATCGTCCGGCGAAGGGATGGGTTTGTTGTATTTTGCGCATTGAATGGACCTGAGTTGAGCTTCTGGCTTGGTTTCCAGGGCCACCGCGTCCATAAATGTTTTTAACTCACGGGTCGACGGAGAGAAATCTCCCTTCCAACGCTGGTTGACCCCGCCCCAAAATAAATGGTCACGTGCGCCTCTGTTATAGGCAATCACTGTGTTCATAGGGCCTATGGTCTGAATCTGTTTGAGCGTGAAGGGGCTGTAATAGGGTGCAATGAGTGTGTGCGCCCCCAGTGTCGATTTAATCAGTGCACGAAGTTCGGCCTCTGCCGCAGGCGTGAAGTGGTCAAACGTGTGGAAGTCCAGAATCACCAGTTCTTTACCGCCCGTGCGCTGATGGAACCGGTTCACTTGATCCAGAATATCCCGTTTTATGTTTCTTCCGGATCGTATGTGGTGGACCAATTGAAAGCGTTCTTGCTGTGTGTGTGCCTTCGGGTCAAATTCCACGCGTAAATCCAGAACGCGAACGCCTCGAATCAGTTGGTTGAAGGGAGAGTAGTCCTGGCAGGTTCCATACGTGGAGGTATAAAACGCTTGCAGGTCAACGCCGGAGTTATGAGTGCCTGGCAATATAAGGTCTTGAATTCTTAAATGCTGGATTTCGGGAGTTTTTGAAATTCAACGGTCCCAGTCATCTAATTCAGCGTCATTAATGTCAGTGTCTGTGTGTGGCATGGTTATGCACGTCCTTGTGGAGAAATATCCATCATGGAAATGCCGGCGTGCCCTTTCAAGTGTCAGAGTGTAGTGCGACGCTAACCATTGGTCACAGTGTGTGTAAGTTGAGTTTAATGCGCCGCTGTATGCAGTCAGGGAACAAGTCAGAAAATGGTTTCCTGACTTGTCGGGAACACGTTACAGATTAGCGACTCAACAGCGATGCAGTGCCTGCGACACTGAACAACCCGGCGCTGACCCGGTTGAACCAGGTCTGTCCTTTGCCGCTGCGCAAGTACCCCGCAGCCCCGTGTGCGCCCAGGCCGTAGGCCAGCTTGCAGAGCAAGTCGAGGACGGTCCAGGTCGCAATCATCACCCACAACTGATTAAGAAACGGTGCGTCAGGGTTGAGAAACTGCGGCAGGAAGGCGGCAAAGAACAAGATATCTTTCGGGTTGCTGGCGCCCAGCACAAACGCGCGCCCAAACAGTGCGCTAAAGCGCGGTTTAGGGGCGGCTTCAGGCACTGTGGTTGCTTGCGCGGGCAGGCGTGATTGCTTCCAGCTTTGCCACGCGAGGTAGAACAGGTAGAGCGCACCCACAATCTTGAGTGCGCTGAACAGTTGCTCCGAGGCCAGCAGCAGTGCGCCCAACCCCAGCGCCGATGCGCTCAGCAGGCAAATCGAGGCGAATACACCGCCCAGAAAAGCCGGGTACGAACGGCGCAGGCCGTAGTTCAAACTGTTGCTGATCATTAGTAACGACAACGGCCCCGGAATCAGGATTACCACCAATGCCGCGCTGCTGAACAGCAGCCAGGTTTCCAGACTCATCACTTCCTCCATGTCACAAGCACCCCGCACAGTGGCGGGGCAGGTTGATATCGCCGCGCTTACAGGTAAATAAACTTGGCGATGAAAATGGCGCACAGCACCCACAGGCTGATGGAAATGTCACGGTATTTGCCCGTGCCAGCCTTGAGTGCCACGTAGCTGATGAAGCCCAAGGCAATGCCATCGGCTACCGAAAACGTCAGCGGCATCATGATCATCGTCACAATGGCCGGGATGCAGTCGGTCGGCTCGTCCCAGTTGATGTGTTGCATGCCGCCCACCATCAGCATCGCGACGTAAATCAGGGCCCCGGCTGTGGCATAGGCGGGGATCATGCCTGCCAGCGGGGCGAAGAACATGGCCGCGACAAACAACACGCCCACGGTCACGGCGGTTAGCCCGGTGCGCCCGCCTGCCGCCACGCCAGCAGCACTTTCGACGTAGCTGGTCACAGGCGGAACACCGACCACCGCGCCGAATACGCTGGACGCGCTGTCGGCCTTGAGTGCGCGGGACAGGTTTTCGATTTTGCCGTCAGCCTTCACCAGCCCGGCACGTTGTGCCACGCCCATCAAGGTGCCTGCGGTGTCGAACATGTGGACAAACAGAAAGGCCAGTACCACGCTGATCATGCTGATGTTGAACACACCTTTGAGGTCCATGGCCATCCAGGTCGGCGCCAGGCTGGGGGGCGCAGACAGAATGCCGTTGTAATGCACCAGATCCAGGCCCCACCCGGCCAGCGTCACGGCGATGATGCTGATCAGGATGGCGCCAAACACGCGGTGATAGCTGAGCACGGCAATCATCAGGAAGCACACGGCGGCCAGCAGCGGCGCCGGGTCGCGCAAAGAGCCAAGTTTAATCAGGGTCGCCGGGCTGTCGACAATAATGCCCGAGGTTTTCAGGCCGATCAGGCCCAGGAACAGGCCGACGCCTGCACCCATGGCGTAACGCAAGCTGACGGGAATGCTGTTGAGCAACCATTCGCGGACACGCGACAGGGTTAATATCAGAAAAAGCACGCCTGAAACGAAAACGGCACCCAGCGCGGTCTCCCAGCTGTAGCCCATTGTCCCGACCACGGTGTAGGTAAAAAACGCGTTCAAACCCATGCCGGGTGCAAGGCCGACAGGCCAGTTGGCATACAGCCCCATCAGCAGGCTGCCCAGGGCGGCGGCAATGCACGTGGCAACAAAGGCGGCGCCATGGTTGATGCCCGCGTCGGCCATGATGTTCGGGTTGACGAAGATGATGTAAGCCATGGTGATGAAGGTGGTCAGCCCGGCGATCAACTCCGTTTTGACGGTGGTGCCATGCAGCGACAACTTGAACAGGCGCTCCAGCCAGCCACGTTGGGCGGGCGGCGAAAGATCCAGAGCAGGGGCGTTCGGTTTAGGGCTGTCCACGGTGATTTCCTCAGGCTTTTATTGTTTTTGAGCGCGCTGGTTGAGGCAAATGACGCAAGAAACGCAGCTTCCTGACCATTGAGTCAAGAAAGTGCGTGAGGTGAATTATGCTTTTGTATACAAATAAAGCAAATAATGTTTTCAGGATTGTGCGGGATTTAAATCGAAAAGGGTTGGGGCAGGGTGGGCTCAGGCCCGGGTTTGACGGCTTTGACCCAAGGCATGGTTGATTGCCAGCCATCCGTTGACCGCCTCTTCACCTTCTTGGGCGAAGACGCGCTGCAAGAGTTTGACTTGCTCACGGCGCAAGTTTCTTTCAAACCGCACCCCGTCCGGCGTTAGCTCCAGCAGGCGTTTGCGTTTGTCGGTCTCGGGCGCAACGCTGCGCACCAGATTCATGTCGATCAATTGGCGCAAGGGTGTGTTCAGCGCCTGCTTGCTCACGCCCAGCAAGGTCAGCAGCTCTTTGACGCTGACGCCGGGGTAATGGGCAATGAAAAATACGATGCGTTGATGCACCCGGCTGAGCCCACGGCGGGCCAGCATTTCATCCGCCTTGGCGGTAAATGCTTGATAGCCAAAGAAGAAGGCTTGCATGGCGGCACGCTGAGTGATCGGATTTTTAAGGTCAAGCATATTGACGTATCTAGGCTGCGCGGCGTAATTTCGGTCAAGCAGTTTGACTTATTTCCAATTACTTCCGCTACCGGTGATCTGTATGGCCTTCTCCGAACGTGTTTCCCGCCTGAAAAGTTCTTTGATTCGCGAAATTCTGGCTGCGGCCCAACGTCCGGAAGTCATGTCGTTTGCCGGCGGTCTACCGGCCGAAGCAATGCTGCCCAAAGTCGACTGGACCGACATGCCAGCCTCGATGGGGCAATACGGCATGAGCGAAGGCGAGCCGGCCCTGCGTGAAGTGCTGGCGGCCGAAGCGCGTGCTCTGGGCGTTGAGTGCGACGCCAGCCAAGTGATGGTGCTCAGCGGTTCGCAGCAAGCCCTGGACCTGGCGGCCAAGCTGTACATCGACAAGGGCACCGAGATCATGCTCGAAGCGCCGACCTATCTGGCGGCCTTGCAGATCTTTCAACTGTTCGGCGCCCAGTGCCTGACCTTTCCTTTGCAAGCCGACGGCCCTGACCTGGCGGCGCTGCGCAGTGAACTGGAAAAACATTCGCCTGCGTTCATCTACCTGATCCCGACGTTCCAGAACCCTTCGGCCGTGCGCTACAGCGAAGCCAAGCGCGATGCCGTGGCGGCGCTGCTGGATGAGTTCGGCGTGACACTGATTGAAGACGAACCGTACCGTGAGCTGAATTTCGACGGCGGCAGTGCCACGCCGATTGTCAGCCGTCTGAAAAAGGCCAGCTGGATCTACACCGGTACGGTGTCCAAAACCCTGCTGCCGGGTCTGCGCGTGGGATTCCTGATCGCCAGCCCTGATTTGTTCCCGCACTTGCTGCGCCTCAAGCAATCGGCGGATCTGCACACCAACCGCGTCGGGCAGTGGCAGGCCTTGCAGTGGATTGGCACTGAAAAAATGCGCAACCACCTGGCCGAGTTGCGTGACTTTTACCGCGTGCGTCGCGATGGCTTTCAGGCGGCGCTGCAAGAGCACTTCGCGGACCTGGCCGACTGGCACGTGCCGCAGGGCGGTTTGTTCTTCTGGCTCACCCTCAAGCAGCCGCTCGACACTCGCACCTTGCTCAAGCCGGCGCTGGAGCAAAATGTCGCGTTCATGCCGGGCGAACCGTTTTTTGCCGAGCCGGATCAACACATTGGCAGCTTGCGCCTGAACTTCAGCCACATCGATCCTGAGCGTTTGCATGAAGGCCTCAAGCGCCTGGCCAACGTTATTCGTCACGCACAAGCCGCACAGGCGGCTTAGAGGGTTTGCGATGCTTAAGGTTTATGGCGATTACAACTCGGGCAACTGCTACAAGATCAAGCTGATGCTGCACCTGTTGGGGCTTGAGTACGAATGGCAGTCAGTGGACATTCTGAACGGGGAGACTGAAACCCCGGCGTTCCTGGCGAAAAACCCTAACGGCAAAGTGCCTGTCCTTGAGCTTGAGGACGGTACGTGCCTGTGGGAATCCAACGCGATCCTCAACTACCTGGCGGACGGTAGCGAGTTCCTGCCGACCGAGCCGCGTTTGCGCACCCAAGTGCTGCAATGGCAGTTTTTCGAGCAGTACAGCCATGAACCTTATGTTGCCGTGGCGCGCTTCATTCAGTTCTACCTGGGGCTGCCCCAGGAGCGGCTTGAGGAGTACCGAAAATTGCAAAAGCGCGGGTACAAAGCGCTGGACGTCATGGAGCAGCAACTGGCCCGCACCCCGTATCTGGTGGGTGAGCACTATTCGATTGCTGATGTGACGCTGTATGCCTACACCCACGTGGCTCATCAGGGCGGGTTTGATCTGGCGGGTTACCCGAGCATTCAAGCCTGGTTACAACGGGTGGCCAGTCACCCGCGGCATGTAACGATGCTGGGCTGAACTGCCCGCACTGAAAAACCGGCCATGTGCCGGTTTTTTTGAGCCTGTGGCCGATACCCCAAAGGCCCGCAGCCTGCGAGCCTTAAGCCGCGAGTGGTGGCGGGGTGTCAGACGTTGGCGAAGCGGTTGTTCAGGTAGTCAATGATGACCTTGGATTCGTACATCCAGGTGGTCTTGCCACCTTCCTCAATACGCAGGCAAGGGACTTTGATCTTGCCGCCTTGCTCCAGCAGGGTTTGACGGTCCTGCTCATTGTTTTTCGCATCTCGCAATGCCACTGGCACGTTCAGGCGGCGCAAGGTGCGGCGCGTCTTGACGCAAAACGGGCACGCGTGGAACTGGTACAGGGTCAGGCCTTGGGCGGCTTGATCAACCTGCGCCTGAGCGGTGGCAGGGCGCTGTTTTTTGCTGGGGCGGGTCAGGAAATCGCCAGCGATAATCAGCTGACCCAGGCCTACGCGGAGCGCTTTGATAAACACAGTAATAGCCTCATGGGCAAGAAAGAAGGCCCGCAGCTTACCTGAAATACGCGGGCGAAAAAAAACCGGCGATGAGCGCCGGTTTTTTGGGACGCGGGTTTACTTGATCAGGCTGAGAAACTCGCTGCGCGTCGCGGCATTGTCGCGAAACTCACCGAGCATCACCGACGTGATCATCGACGAGTTCTGCTTCTCGACACCGCGCATCATCATGCACATGTGCTTGGCTTCAATCACCACGGCCACACCCAGCGCGCCAGTGACTTGCAACACGGCATCGGCAATCTGGCGGCTGAGGTTTTCCTGGATCTGCAAGCGGCGAGCATACATATCAACGATACGTGCCACCTTCGACAGGCCCAGCACCTTGCCGCTCGGAATGTAAGCCACGTGGGCCTTGCCGATGAACGGCAACAGATGGTGTTCGCACAGCGAATACAACTCGATGTCCTTGACCAGCACCATTTCGCTGTTGTCAGAGCTGAACAAGGCACCGTTGGTGACTTCTTCCAGTGTTTGCTCATACCCGCGGCACAGGTACTGCATGGCTTTGGCTGCGCGCTTAGGCGTGTCCAGCAAGCCTTCGCGGGAGACGTCTTCGCCAAGCTGACCGAGGATGGCGGTGTAGTTTTGTTCCAATGTCACAGGGCTGTTTTCCATGTGGGTTTCGGAGGGGTACTCGATGTGCATGTACCCATATGAGGCGTTTCGGGGCGGAGCGGGCGGACGATGTCACAGAGGATGGCACGTTGACAGGCCGTTGCTCCCTGGCACTGACCCCCGATCGCGATCGGGTCCATGAGGGGGGTACCTTCATTTGGCGCACATAGTAGCTTAGGTCGGGCGATGGGTGCACGGGCAGTGAACATTCGTTCTGCCGTTATGGTTAGCGGTCGCCGTCTGGAGACTTCTGAGTTGATCCGCGCCTATGGCGAGCTGAAACCATTGGCACAACCAGAAGCCGAAAAAACGGCACATGGCGGCACCGCACTTGGCACACAGGATGTAGCCATGATCCTGACCGAGCTGAAGGCATTGCGGGAGGAAGTCGCTGAGCTTCGCCAAGCTATGCGCCTGATTGAGCACAAGCCGGAACCGGCACAGCCTGACACACTTGAAAGTGTGCCAAACAACACCCCGTTGCCTTGGTGGAAGCGGCCCCTATGGTGAAACACTTCACTTGCAGGTGGTCACCCATCCCAACACAGATTGCTGACAGGCTGCGGGGGCGTGAATTCTCACGCTTCGATGATTTCCGAGAAGCATTCTGGACGGAAGTGGCGGCAGACCCTGAGTTAAGCAGCCAGTTTTCTGCTGCCAACAGACGTGTAATGCGCGGTGGCTCCTCCCCATTCGTGCAAGACACTGAGGCCGTGGGCGGGAGAAAAGTTCATGAGCTGCACCACATAGATAGGATTGCTGACGGGGGTGCCGTTTATGACGTGGACAACCTCAGAGCCAATACTCCGAAAAACCATATCGACCTTCACCGGTAACTACCTATGAAAAAGAGTATTTCCGACTACACCGAAGCTCAGTTCATTCGCTTTATGGAGGAGCTATTTGCTGCCAACGATAATGGTGCCTCGGACGAAGTCCTGGGTGAGTTTTTGGATCAGTTCAGGATAATTACAGAGCATCCTGATGGCACAGACTTGATTTATTACCCTGAAAACGGTGCGGATGACTCTGCCGAAGGCATAACCGAAACCGTGAAGAAATGGCGCGAAGCCAATGGCCTTCCTGGGTTTAAGGCAAGCCGCTAGCTAGTAGCCCTTCAGAATGCGGTATTGCCCGCGCTCGCCGTAGCCTTCGCCCTGGGTGTCAATCTTGGCGCACAGCCGCTTTTCAGGCCCGCACACGGTCAGCACAGCCTTGCCGCCTCGGGCCTCAAGGTTGGCCACCTCGGCCCGTAGCCTTGCTATTTCATTCGGTGACGGCGCTATGGTGAAGCACTTCACTTGCAAGTGGTCAGGTGCGTGGGCATGCTGGCGGGCATTGGCGATTATTGGATGAGACAAGCTGATTTATGGCGAACGGAGATTTCGCGGGACACCACTGCAAGGTGTGTTACCAGCAGGCGCTTAATGCCAAACGGCTGGAACCAGCACCACCAGAGGATTTGCAGGGGAACTGGGACCGGGCGGTGGCCGGAAACAAGAAAGCCTATGAGGCGGCTGAGGCGCGCTTATTAGAAGAGGCGCGGGAAGCGAGCCAAAAGGACAAGAACTGTCTCGGGTACATTTTTGCCAAGTCCTGCAACCTGCCGGACGGCGTGGTCGATCACAACAATCCCGGAGGGTTCGTTCCACTTGAGCAACTGAAGGACTATGGCGACTGGGCCGTTTTAGGCACCGGTACAGCAATCAGGGCGGGCGGCACGCCCTTACAACTGATAGGCAGCTCAACGGCTGCCACCACCATAGCCAGCCGCTTGGGCGGCACCCTGTCCCTGGGCTTGATCGAAGGGGGCGCTATGATGGCGGCAGGCGCTGTGCTTGGCACCATCGGCATGCTGCTACCCAATTCGACCTCGGCTGACAGCGCGTTCTACACCAAAGAGCAGTACCACGCCCTGACCTTGGGCCGTACCCGTGTTCGGGTGCATGTCCAGCAGCTGGCAGCGAACACAATCAATGTCTACGGCTTTTACACGGGTCGTAAACCGGAATGGGAGAACGCACAAGTCATCGAGGCCACGCCTCGCGGTGAGCAATTCGTAGCCGACCTGGGGCAGGGCATTGAGGTTGTTTGGACGCCAGCCGCTGACCCTAACGAGCTGGGTATTCCCGCGCTTGAAGGTGCCCCGAAACTCCCTTCTGTATGGGTGTATCCGCCAACAGAGCAGTCCAACAAAGCCTTGGTCAATCCGGTACATCCGCCCGACTACCAGGACGCCATTATCTGGTTTCCGACCAAGCCTGAAATAGCGCCAATCTACCTGTCGATCAGCGTTCGCAATCAACTCGGCGTCGTCACCGGCATCGGCCAGGATGTAACGGGAATATGGCTGGCAGGTGCGAGCGTTGGGCTAGGTGCACCCATCCCAACACAGATTGCTGACAGGCTGCGGGGGCGTGAATTCTCACGCTTCGATGATTTCCGAGAAGCATTCTGGACGGAAGTGGCGGCAGACCCTGAGTTAAGCAGCCAGTTTTCTGCTGCCAACAGACGTGTAATGCGCGGTGGCTCCTCCCCATTCGTGCAAGACACTGAGGCCGTGGGCGGGAGAAAAGTTCATGAGCTGCACCACGTAGATAGGATTGCTGACGGGGGTGCCGTTTATGACGTGGACAACCTCCGGGTCAACACGCCTAAAAACCACATTAAAAACCACAGTTCAAAGTAAGGGGGACGACTATGGATTTCCTCAGTAAGGACAGATTTGAGGACTACACGGAAGCAGAATTTATGCTGCTCCTACGCGAGTTTTTTGAGGATACAAACGGTTTAAAAGGCGCAGCCTTGGAGGCTCATCTAAGCCAGCTGGCTGATCACTTCGTCCGCGTTGTGGGGCACCCACGCGGGTCTGATTTGATCTTTTATCCAGCCACTGGGGTCGATGACAGCCCAGAGGGCGTGCTATCAGAAGTGAAGAAATGGCGGGCAGCCAATGGTCTTCCTGGGTTTAAGGCAAGCTAGTAGCCCTTCAGAATTTGGAACTGCCCGCGCTCACCGTACTCGGGGGCCTTGGTGTCAATCTTGCCACACAGCCGCTTTTCAGGGCCGCACACGGTCAGCACAGCCTTGCCGCCTCGGGCCTCAAGGTTGGCCACCTCGGCCCGTAGCTTTGCTATTTTATCCGGTGAAGGCACTACCAGCAGCACGATGCCCAGGACAACCGCCAGCAGCAGCGCGGCTGTACCGGCCCACAGCGCCCCCCATTGCCAGCTGAACGACGCCGCCGTTTGGCTCAAACGCTGCTCGGCCAGTTCGGCACGCCCTGCAACGCCATCCAACGCGTTTACAGCGGGCTTTATCGAGCCACCTAGGGTTTCCTCATCACGAACAGCCGCCAAAGCACCGCTGACGGCTTCTGATACTGCAATGCGCGTTGCCTTTTCGATGATGAGTGCAGACGTCTTGCCCGCCATTTCCATCTCTCTCACGGCGGTGCGGGCCTGCTCGACTGTCTGCTCCAGCGCGGCCCGCTGGGCCTCCAGCCGCTCGATGGCCACCACTGCCGCCTGCTGCTGTTCCTGGGCTACGGCCATCAGGCCGAACAGTTCCTGTTCACTCACGCTCATTGCATCGGCTCACATATTGAAATCGGGGCCGCTGCGCCCACGTTTGACCGGCCCGGCATTACTCAAGGCCGCGTGTTTCTGGGCCTTCGCGGCCCGCTCTTGTTCCTGCTCCCGCTCCTGGGCGACTCGCTGCGCCTCGGCAGTCAGACGTGCCCGTTCGGCCTCGATCCGCGCCGCCACGTCCTGGGACTGCTGGAACCGGGCCTTGAACGCCTCCATGCCTGCGCTCGCCGCGCCGGTCGCCTGCTCGCGGGCCGCACGTTCGGCGCGGGCCTGCTCGATGTCGATGATTTGCGCCGATACCGCGCCCAGCTCGGCACGATCGGCGGTCAACTGGCGGCGGTCGTTGTTGGCCTGGAGCCGGGTGACAGTGCCCAGCGGGGCGCGCTGCTCGAACAGTGAGCGCCGGTCTACCCGCTCGGCGCTGCCTGCGCGCTCCAGTGCGTGGTTGGAGCGCCCCTCGATCATCGCCCGCACCCACTCGATTTCCTCCGGGCCGCGCTTCACGTCGTCCAGCTCGCGGGTCTTCTCGCCCAGCGCGCCGGACGGCTCAAGGCGGCGGGTGGTCATGAGGATGTGCGCGTGGTGGTTGCGCTGGTCGCCCTCCCGGTCGGGCGTGTGGACGGCCAGCGTCCCGGCTGTGCCGTAGCGGTCGGCCAGTGCCTGTGCGATGCCCAGGGTAAGCTCCCGACGCTGGGCCGGTGACAGCTCGGCGCGCAGGGCCACCAGCACCTCGCGGGCCACGCGGGCATTCTTGCGAACCTCGGCGGCCTCGGCCCGGTTCCACAGCTCGGCGGACGGCTGCGGGGCCATGCCCTCGGGCGAAAAACTGGCGACGTGCTGCCCATCCTGCCAGAGGTGATGCGGCCCAAAATTTCGGCCTACTACACGCCTGAGATGCTCCAGGAGCGAATTGCCCAATGCCCCCTCGATGCTGAGCTGGGCATCATGATTTGGGATATGGGCTGAAACTAGGGCGCGTGCCTCAAACCTGGTTGCCCGCAAGCGAAGCGCGCAGGCCGCGGCGCGAAGGAGCGAAGCAGCCCTTGCACGGCCCTGAGGCTTTAAACGGCCTTAGAAGGGCGCACAGCGACTGGAGGGCCGCTCGATCTCCACTAGATCGCGGTACTTGCCTCCCCAGGCTAACGCGCTGCGCTTGTTGGGCGTCTGCCAGCACAGCGCCCTTCGGGCACTGCACTGACGATGGCTTCCAATCAGGCACAAATTTCGGGTTAAAGCGGAATGATTCCGGCTCCGGGTTCTCTCTTTTAAATATTGTTGTCCTTGTTTTTTCTTTTTTAAGCATGCTTAAGTATTTGATTTATTAGGACTTTATGCCTCTTATCAGGTACAGATTCCGGCTTTAAGAAGCTCGAGAATGGAATACCCAGCGCAATTTGGCCAATGATCCTAATCAGGACTCGACCTACCGTCTGCGCGTTGAGGCCCTGCAAAAGGTGATTGACGGTATCCCCCGCTTTAAATACTGGATCGCCCAGGCCACTAACGAACAGCATGCCCGGCAACAGCAGGCGCTGGCGCAACAGCAAGCCGACTTGGCGCAGGAGCAGGCACGCGCCCTCGCTCTGCAAGAGCGACAGCAGCAGGCGGTAGCGCATCAGGAGCGCCAGGCCAGAGGGCAATGACTGTTTTGGATAGGTTTGGTGTTTGCTGCAATCGTGGCCGGGTGGGTCTGGCATCGATTTATCCGTCACCGCTGCCCGTCATGTAAAAGCTTGAATGTTCACTGCACAGGGCAGGCAGAGCTGGATAGGTTCAAAGGCCGTATCAAAGTGCGAGAGAAAAATTCGCGCAGCACCAATACCCGTTTTATGAACACGACCTTTGTCATCAATCGCTATGACTACGCGTGTGACGAGTGCGACCACGCATGGTCCGAAAAGAAGAAAGAAGAGTTGGGGGCCTGAGCCAAACCGCGGCTGTTACTCGTCGCGGCCTTCCATCATGGTGCGTTTGAGCATCACATAGACCGCCCCTGCGCCGCCATGTTTGGCCTGGCACGAGCAAAAGCCCAGTACCTTGGAGTGCTGGCGCAACCAGGTGTTGACGTGGCTCTTGATCATCGGGCGTTTGCCGTCAAGGCGTACGGCCTTGCCGTGGGTGACGCGCACGCAGCGCACTTCCAGCTGGGTCGCTTCGGCCAAAAAGGCCCACAGTGTTTCGCGGGCCTTTTCAACGGTCATGCCGTGCAGGTCAAGGCTGCCTTCAAAGCTGATCTGCCCCAGTTTGAGCTTGCGCATCTGGCTTTCTTGCACGCCGTCCCGGGCCCAGTGCAGGTGATCTTCGGGGCCGACATCAATCACGAACTGATCGGACAAGCCGTCAATGATGGTCTCATTGCTGCGCACAATTGCGTTTTGCCGCAACTTGGCCAGTTGCGCGCGGTCGGCTTTGGGTTTGCCTGTGTCAGCGCGATCATGTTTGATCGGCTTTACGCCGCGGATTTCGTTTTTGAACAGGGAAAAGTCGTCGTCTTGCATGTCAGCCTCCGCGAAGGGGCGCCAGTTTACCGAAGTCGACGCCCCGCGTGCGGCAGATCTGCCTTAATCGTGTTTTTTCATCAAGTGCGCAGACATGCTCAGCCCAAGCGGTTGGCGCATGTAACGACGGCGCCGGCGCCACATCCATCCTCCAAGCCAGGTCACCAGCAAGCCCAGACCCGCGATCAAGGCCGCCCCGGCGGGGCTGGCGTTGAGTTCACCCAGGGCCGGTGAATGCCCGATCAGGCTCGCCAGACCGGTCAGTGTCATCAGCAGGCCACACAGCGTGATCAGCGCTGCAATCGTCAGTACAAAACGCGAACGCCAGTTGCTGGGGCCTTTGGGGCGTAAACGTCGCGCATCAAAACCATCGGAGATCTTCATTCCGATCTTTCCTTAAAGAGTATCGGGCCTTCGACCGGGAGAGTCGCATCTTGTTCCTGAATGGAATGGGAAATAGATGTGAGGTATGTAGGAAAGGGGTGTTACGGATAGGCGGTCAATATCAGCCGCCTATCAGTGGGGTGTCAGATCAAATCAGATCACGGGTGCGGGCGAGGGTGGCGAAGTTGTCGTTCATGATGGCCATCTCCGTACGCTGCACATCAACGGCCGGGATGATGCCGTCGCGGGTCGGCAGGTCGCGGGTGGCGCAGGCGTCTTCTACCAAGGTGCAGCGAAAGCCGTAGTCCTTGGCGGCACGCACCGTGGTGCTGACGCTGGAATGGCTCATGAACCCGCAGACGATCACATCCAGGGGGCCCAGGTTTTCCAGGGCTTTTTGCAATCCGGTGTCGTTGAAGGCATTGGGCATGCGCTTTTCGATAATCACCTCGTCGCCTTGTGGCTCCAGGCCTTTGATGAACGCACCGCGCTCGCCTTGCGGGTCAAACAGGCCGCCGACGGTGCCCAGATGGCGGATATGAACCACGGGGCGTTTGGCTTTACGGGCGGCTTCGAGCAGCAAGGCGATGTTGGCGGTGGCTGCTGGCATGCCGGACAAGGCCAGAGGGCCTTCCAGGTACTCGTTTTGCGCATCGATGATCAACAGGCTGGCATTGTTCAGAGTGGCAGCGGCATAACCACGTCCGGTCAGTTGAAACATCGTTTTTAAAACAGGCATTCGGGGCTCCTTTGTGTGGGGCTTTTGCGACATTCTCCACTGACGGGACGGTTATGTGAATGGTCATTCTTGAAAACGGCGTGGATGCTGGGCTGTAGCCGTGTCAAGCGCTGTATTTGAGTCGTTGGAATGTCCAAAACCGACCAGGTGCAGCGTTTGCGATGCGCGAATTGGCTCGCGGGGTCGACCGCCGGGCACAACTTTGGCCGCGCCGGGGTTTGGCTGATAGAATCATCGGTCGATTTTGAGGAGTAAGTCCGTTGATCACTTCCCGTCTGCGCACACTGCGCGACCATATTCGTTGGGCCGTCAGCCACTTTCATGGGGAAGAGCTGTTCTTCGGTCATGGCACCGACAATGCGTGGGACGAAGCCCGCCAACTGGTGCTGGGTGCGTTGAACCTGCCGTGGGAAATCGCTGACAGCTATCTGGACTGCCGTCTTGAAGATGATGAGCTGGTTAACCTGCAACATTTGTTGAAGCGTCGCATCGAAGAACGCATTCCGACCGCTTATTTGCTGGGCGAGGCCTGGTTCTGCGGGATGTCTTTCATCGTGGATGAGCGTGTGCTGATCCCGCGCTCGCCGATTGGCGAGTTGATTGAAAAACGGTTTGAACCGTGGCTGGGTGCCGAACCCGCCCGTATTCTGGATTTGTGCACGGGGTCGGGTTGTATCGGTATTGCCTGCGCCTATGAATTCCAGAACGCTGAAGTGGTGCTGGCGGACCTGTCGTTTGAAGCGCTGGAAGTGGCCAACCAGAACATTGAGCGTCACGGCGTCGATGAGCGTGTCTACACCGTGCAGGGCGACGGTTTTGAGGGGCTGCCGGGGCAGCGCTTCGACCTGATCGTGTCCAATCCGCCGTATGTGGATGCAGAAGATTTCGCCGATATGCCTGCTGAATACCAGCACGAACCCGAGCTTGGGTTGGCATGCGGAGACGATGGTTTGAACCTGGTGCGGCGCATGCTGGCCGAGGCGGCCGATCACTTGACCGACAAAGGCCTGTTGATCGTGGAAGTGGGCAACAGCCAGGTGCATGTTGAATCGCTGTACCCGGAAGTTGATTTTGCCTGGCTCGACTTTGAGCGCGGCGGTCACGGCGTGTTCATGCTCACTGCCGAGCAATGCCGCGACCATCAGGCGCTGTTCGCCTCGCGAGTGTAGACCCCGAGCTGTTACTGGCGGCATCCGGCGGGCACGTGACGCCGTCGGAGCCGCCTGAAATCTGGGGCAGGTCAGCGGTGTGTTGCAATCCAGATCAACAGCCCGGCCTGAAACACGGCGAACGCCACCAGGCAGGTGATGGTGAAACGCAGCCCGGTGTCTTCGCGCTGGAACTTGCTGACTTTTTCTTCTTTCTCGCGCAGTTTGACTTCCTGTTCCTGCAAGGTTTGCTCGGCCTGTTGCAGCATTTGCGCGGCTTCAAGAATTTCCACGAACTGTACTTTTTCGGTGTTCCAGTTGTTCAGCAGCTCGCCCACCTGGACGCCTTCGATGCTGGCTTTCAAGTGTTGGGCATCGGCGTACACCACATCAAACCCATGCATGCGTAAAAAGTGATCGCGGCGCAGGCGCGTGTCTTCGTTCAATGCGTCCTTGCTGGCCAGCGGCATGCCGTCAACGCTGTATTTCGACCATTTTTTCTGGGCCCACAGAATGCCTTGAGCCATCAGGAAGCGGCCGATGCCACGGTTCCACGGTTCGACTTGCAGGCCGCTTTGCGGGCTGATGCTGACGCGTTGGGTGTCATGGTCGACCCAGATGTCGAGCTGGTTTTGTTCTTTGCGCACGCGCTGACCCGGCAACAGGATGCTCATGCGTAACAGGCTATGTTCTTTGTTATGGCGTTCGGCATAACCGAACTGCACGAAGCGCAGGGGGCGGCCGCCGGTATTGCGGTCAGTTTGCAGGGGGGCAAGCCGCAGCATTTTGAAATGCTCGGGTTGCACCTCCGCCCACGGGAGCGGTGGCGCTTCGGGGGTCGCTGGCTCTTGAGCTTCGGCGTTTTTTTGTGGGGTGTCGGTCATAACGGCAAAATCCTGTGCAAGCCCGGTATGCCGGCAAAGCAAAGGCTGCCGACATAGGCTTATCGGCCGTTATGCGCAGGACTGGAGGGTTGCCCGATCAGCGATCGATGACTTTAGTGATAAAGCGCACAATTCTGTCACCCAGTTCGCTGGATAATCGCTGGTTCGGATCGTTGTAGGACTGCACCTGACGTTTCATGTCCATCGGGACGATGCGCATGACATGGTTCATGCCCTCGATCAGTGCCAAGTCAGCGTCCGGCTTGGCGGCCTTGAGCAGTCGCGCGTCGTTGACGTCGACCTGAATGTCGTGGGTGCCCTGAATAATCAAGGCGGGCATTTTCAGAGCGGCGAATGCCTTGGCCGGGTCGTAACGCAGCAAGCTGATCAGGTAGGGCTGCACGCTGGGGCGGAAGATCACTTGCAACGCTTCGGGCACGTTGTCGTCAGTGCGGCCGCTTTCAAGGGTGTGGATCAGCTCAACGCTGCGTTGCAGCAGGCCGGGTGGCATGTTGTTGCGTTGCAGTTGTTCGCGCAACACTTGGCCCACGGGCCGCGCGGTCCCGGCGATGGAGATCACGCCTGCCGCGTCCATGGCTGGGGCTGCCAGGCTGGCAATCAGCGCGCCCTCGCTGTGGCCCAGCACGAACACATCCGCAAAGCGTGGATCGGCCTTGAGCAGGTTGCCCCACGCCACGGCGTCGGTGACGTATTGGTCAAGGTTGAGGGTGCGCTCGTCCGGGGCGGCGGGCTGGCTTTGGGCAATGCCGCGCTTGTCGAAGCGCACGCTGGCAATGTTATTTTGCGCAAGACGCCAGGCGAGTTTCTTCAGGCTGTCATTGCGTCCGCCCTGCGTGTTGTTGCCGTTGCGGTCAGTCGGACCCGAACCTGCAATGATCAGCACTACGGGCACCGGCTTGTCGCTTTTGGGCAATACCAGCGAGCCATACAGCGTGCCCGTAGGCGTGTTCAGCTCGATGGGGCGCAACAGCACGGAAGGGGACGCAGCATTCGCCACGCCACTGAAGAGGGTGAGTACCACAAGCAGAATCCTGAACATCATTTCGCCATCTATGACTGGGTGCCGGTTGGACAGACCCGGATGAATAAGGTTCGAGGATGAACTACTGGGGCAGCCTGCGTATACTGGCGCGCTTAGTTATCCCGGCTGAGCCCGATCGGCTGATTTTCACGGAGCGCCCTGCATGTCCGGCAATACCTACGGCAAGCTGTTCACTGTCACCACCGCTGGCGAAAGCCATGGCCCGGCGTTGGTCGCCATTGTTGATGGCTGCCCGCCAGGGCTTGAGCTGTCCCTTGAAGATCTGCAGCGTGACCTGGACCGCCGCAAGCCGGGCACCAGCCGTCACACCACGCAGCGTCAGGAAGCGGACGAAGTCGAAATCCTGTCCGGCGTGTTCGAAGGTCGCACCACCGGATGCGCCATTGGCCTGCTGATTCGCAACACCGACCAGAAGTCCAAGGACTACTCGGCGATCAAAGACCTGTTTCGCCCGGCCCATGCCGACTACACCTATCACCACAAATATGGTGAGCGTGATTACCGTGGCGGCGGCCGCAGTTCGGCCCGCGAAACGGCCATGCGCGTGGCGGCCGGTGCCATCGCCAAGAAGTACCTGGCCACCCAGGGCATCGTGATTCGTGGCTACATGAGCCAGTTGGGTCCGATTGAAATTCCGTTCAAAACCTGGGATAGCGTCGAAGAAAACGCGTTCTTCAGCCCTGATCCGGACAAAGTGCCTGAGCTGGAAGCCTACATGGACCAGTTGCGCCGCGATCAGGACTCCGTTGGCGCCAAGATCACCGTGGTGGCCGAAGGCGTGATGCCGGGCCTGGGCGAACCGATTTTCGACCGCCTGGATGCAGAACTGGCCCATGCCCTGATGAGCATCAACGCGGTGAAGGGCATTGAAATCGGCGCCGGTTTTGCCAGCGTTGCCCAGCGCGGTACCGAGCATCGCGATGAGCTGACACCCCAAGGGTTCCTCAGCAACAATGCCGGTGGCATCCTGGGTGGCATTTCCTCCGGCCAGCCTATCGTGGCGCACCTTGCCCTCAAGCCCACGTCGAGCATCACCACGCCCGGCTGTTCGATTGATGTGCACGGCAACCCGGTGGATGTCATCACCAAAGGCCGTCATGACCCGTGTGTCGGCATCCGTGCCACGCCCATCGCAGAAGCAATGATGGCCATTGTGTTGATGGACCATTTGTTGCGCCATCGCGGCCAGAACGCCGACGTGCGTGTCAGCACGCCTGTGCTGGGCCAGTTGTAATGCAGGGGCTGTTGAGCGCCACGGTCTGACGACGGTGGCGACACTTCCGTACTGGCGTTTGTCTGGTTTCTATCTTTTTTACTTCGCTTTGCTGGGAGCCACAGCGCCATTTCTGGCGCTGTACTTCCATCACCTCGGGTTTTCCAGTGCGCGCATCGGCGAACTGGTGGCCATTCCCATGCTGATGCGCTGCGTAGCCCCCAACCTGTGGGGCTGGCTGGCGGATTACACCGGTCAGCGTCTGCTGATCGTGCGTGTGGGTGCGCTCTGCACCTTGTTCAGTTTTGCCCTGATTTTTGTCAGTAAAAGTTACGCGTGGCTGGCGCTGGTCATGGCTTTGCATGCGTTCTTCTGGCACGCGGTGCTGCCGCAATTTGAAGTCATCACCTTTGCCCATCTGCGTGAGCAACCCGAGCGTTACAGCCAGATCCGCCTGTGGGGATCGGTGGGCTTCATCCTGACGGTGGTGGTTCTGGGGCGGGTGTTTGAAGGGTTGAGCCTGGACGTGTACCCGGTGACGCTGGTCGTGGTCATGGCCGCGATTGTGCTGTGCAGCCTGTGGGTGCCCAATGCGCAACCTTCCAGCGGCAATCGCAAGGTGCTGGCGGACGGTTTTTTCAAGCAGCTGCGCAGCCCCGGTGTGCTGGCTTTTTATGCGTGTGTGGCCCTGATGCAAATGAGCCATGGCCCCTATTACACCTTCCTGACCCTGCACCTTGAATCCCTGGGTTACAGCCGTGGAATGATCGGGTTGCTGTGGGCGTTGGGGGTGGTGGCCGAAGTGCTGATGTTCATGGCCATGCGCCGCATTCTCCTGCGCTTTTCGGTACGCCGCGTGTTGCTGTTCAGTTTTCTCACGGCAGGGGTGCGTTGGCTGTTGCTGGGTTCGTTTGCCGAGCACTTTTGGCTGCTGTTGCTGGCTCAGCTCATGCATGCGGCGACCTTCGGCAGTTTTCATGCAGCCGCCATGACCTTTGTTCAACGCAGTTTCGGGCCGGGCCAGCAAGGTCAGGGACAAGCCCTGTACGCGACACTGGCCGGGGTCGGCGGCGCAGCAGGTGCGCTTTACGCCGGATATGCCTGGAACACCCTCGGCCCGACTATCACCTTTAGTATGGCCAGCGTCGCAGCGCTGGCCGCAGCCGTTATCATTGCCACTCGACTGCAAGAGGACAGGCCATGAGCCTTACCCGTGAACACCTGAGCCTGGAAATCATTGACGCCGGGCGCTTTTTATATGGCCGCGGCTGGTCGCCAGCCACCAGCAGCAACTATTCCACCCGGCTCTCGGCCAGCGAAGCGCTGCTGACGGTATCGGGTAAACACAAAGGCCAATTGGGCCTTGATGACGTGTTGGCCACCGATATGGAGGGCAACAGCCTCGAACCCGGCAAAAAACCGTCTGCTGAAACCCTGCTGCACACCCAGTTGTATAGCTGGCGCCCAGACATTGGAGCGGTGCTGCATACCCACTCGGTGAATGCGACCGTGCTTTCGCGCTTGACGCTTGGCGACAGCATCACGTTTGAAGATTACGAACTGCAAAAAGCGTTCAGCGGGGTGTCGACTCACGCCTCGCGTGTGCACGTGCCGATCTTCGATAACGATCAGGACATCACTCGCCTGGCGCGCAACGTTCAGCCCTGGCTGGATGCACACCCCGACTGTGTGGGTTACCTGATTCGCGGGCATGGTCTCTACACGTGGGGGCCGCGCATGAGCGACGCCCTGCGCCAGATCGAAGCCTTTGAGTTTTTGTTTGAATGTGAACTGAAAACCCGCGCCGTGCTCCACCGTTGAGGCAACGTGGCCCGCAAGCGCTGTCCCCCTGATTTGAACGGTACGCTGACCCGTGTGTAAACGCTCAAAGCGTGCCGCAGCCGAGGAATAACCCTTTATGAGCAGTTTGTCTGTTTATCACGTTTCAAGCCCTGAGCTGCCGAACAAGGTATTGACCCACGTTGATGACATCGCCGCCACGCTCGCCGAGCAGGGCGTGCGTTTTGACCGCTGGCAAGCGGCAACGCCCATCCAGCCGGGTGCCAGTCAGCAAGAGGTGATCAGCGCCTACCGTTCGCAGATCGATCAGCTGATAAGCGAGCGGGGGTACGTCACGGTCGATGTGATCAGCCTCAACAGCGATCATCCGCAAAAAGCAGAATTGCGCGCCAAATTCCTCGACGAGCATCGCCACGCAGAAGATGAAGTCCGTTTTTTCGTGGCTGGCCGTGGTCTGTTTACCTTGCACATCGATGACTACGTGTACGCGGTGCTGTGTGAAAAGAATGATCTGATTTCTGTCCCGGCAGGCACGCCACACTGGTTTGACATGGGTGAGCACCCGCATTTTGTCGCCATCCGCCTGTTTAATAACCCTGAAGGCTGGGTCGCCAATTTTACCGGTGAAGACATCGCCAGCCGTTTCCCGCGCCTCGAAGATTAAGGAATCTCGCATGCCCATCAAGGCCATCCTGACCGATATTGAAGGCACCACCAGCGCAGTGAGTTTTGTCTTCGACGTGTTGTTTCCTTACGCAGCCCAACACCTGCCCGCCTTTATTCGCGAGCATGCAGAAGACCCGGAAGTCGCGATACAACTGGGGGCCGTGCGCCTGGACAGCGGTGAACCCGAGGCCGACGTGGAGCGGGTGATAGAAATTCTGCAGCAATGGATCGCCGAGGATCGCAAGGCCACGCCGCTAAAGGCGTTACAAGGCATGATCTGGAAGCAGGGCTATGAAGCGGGCGAGTTAAAAGGGCACGTTTACTCCGATGCCGTGGCGGCGCTCAAGGCCTGGCACGAGCAAGGGTATGCGCTGTATGTGTATTCGTCGGGTTCGATTCAGGCGCAAAAACTGATTTTCGGTTGCTCGGAGGCGGGCGACCTGACGCCGTTGTTCAGTGGCTACTTCGACACCACCTCCGGGCCCAAGCGCGAAGCGCAATCGTATCGCCACATCACTGAAGCCATTGGCTGTCCGGCGGGGAAAATTCTGTTTCTCTCCGACATCGTCGAAGAACTTGATGCCGCGCAACAAGCAGGCATGCAAACGTGCGGCCTGGCGCGTGACGGAGGCGAGCTGGCGGGGCACAAAACCGTGCGCAGTTTCGCCGAGATCGATCCGCCATTGGTGTGAAGACAGCGAAGCAATAAAAAAGCCAGCAGACGCAGTGTTAGCGTGTGCTGGCTTTTGCGTTCAGGGTGTTGCTCAAGCGTTGTGATAGGTCGGCAGTGCAAAGCGGTTCTGACTTTGCAGCAGCGAAATCGTAGGCAGCTCACTGGCCTGGCCCGCGAGGTCGCGACGAATCGCGCTGATCACCCACGTCAGTTGCTCGGCGGTGTGCAGTTGAGCGTAAGAAATAGAGCGCTGGGTCTGCTTGCCATCACTGTCACACAGCGTCAGCAACACGCCGCCATCCGGGCGGGCTTTGGTGGTGACGGTGTAGTTCGAGAACAGCGATGCGAATTTTTCTTGAATCATGCTCATGTCTTTCAGCTCCATTAGCTCATGAAGGGCTTGCATGGAGTAGGTATTGCAGTGATTGTGCCACTATTGGTTTTTTAAAAAATCCTTATAAATCAATAGGTTGAAGTTGTATCAAAATACCCCTGTCGTGCATTCTGCATGAATGGCCATCGTGCATCCTGCATTTTGCCCAATTTGCGCAGGGTTTAAAGCGGGCTTGGTTTCTACTAAAGAGAAAAACCGCGGGTGATGATTTTTGCCTATCGCCTCTTTGCGTAAAAAAGGGATGACATGCCCTGCACGTCTCAGGAAACTACCTTCTTTTAGTAGCGCATCTGGAGCCTCAAATGTCAGACACCCCCGCAGCCGATCAACCACGGCAGATGACCCCGGAAGAAGCGGCCGATTTTGCCGAACAGGTATTCAACAAAGCACGCGAAGGGGATGCCGCCATGCTGGCCGCGCTGTTGAGCAAAGGCTTGCCGGCGAACCTGCGCAATCACAAGGGCGACACCCTGCTGATGCTCGCCAGTTACCACGGGCATGTGGATGCAGTGAAAGTGCTGCTCGAACACAAGGCCGACCCTGAAGTGCGCAATGACAATGGTCAGAGCCCGATTGCCGGTGCTGCGTTCAAAGGCAATCTGGAGATGGTCAAAACATTGGTCGAGAACGGTGCTGACATTGAAGGTGCGTCGTTTGACGGACGAACCGCGTTGATGATGGCGGCGATGTTCAACCGTACTGAGATCATTGACTACTTGATCAGCAAAGGGGCGGATCCAAAAGCCAAGGATGCCAATGGCATCACCGCACTGGATGCGGCCAAAACCATGGGTGCGACCGACTCGGCGGCTCAACTTGAAAAGCTGTTGGGCTGATGCCCTGCCTTGAGGGCCGCAATTGATATATCCTGCGCGCCCTCAAATTTCCCTGCGACAGGCCGTGCCCATGAAAACCACACTCGTTGAACTCATCAGCAAAATCAGCTCGGGGTGCATGGGCGAGGATGAAATCGTCAAGATCGCTGATGAAGCGGCTCAGGCTTACGCCGACCCTGAGGGGTTTCTGGCTGACAATCCGGATATCAACTACGACGACACCTTCCCGATTTCGCTGGGCGAGTGGGTGGTGATTGGCAGCCTGCCTGAGACCGTGTTGTTTCAGGCAGACACCTACATGGATGTATTCGCTCAGATCGTGGCGTCTTTCGGCCCCGGTGTGGCGTTCAATATCAAGCCCAAGCAGTTGGCCAAGACCGAGCCCTTGACTGCTTTGAACCGTATTCAAATCCAGATGGGCAGCATGAACCCGGAGAACGGTGGTTATGTGCTGATGAACCTTAGCCAGCCGCTGGATGATGAGATTCAGGTCGTGCTGGTCTATGGCAATGACGTACAGCGCGTACTTCAATTGTGTGCCGAGGTCGGCATCAAGGCCGAGCCGTCGCTCGAAGCCCTGAAAGTGGCGGTGCACGTTTAACCACCCGCGATTGAATAAATAACGGAACCCTTGAAAGCACTGACTATCCTAAGGGAACAAGCCCTTCACTCAGGAGCGTCATCATGGGTTCCACGTTCAACGGCCTGATTGGCCTGATCATTCTGGCTCTGGATATCTGGGCCATCATCAACGTGCTGAAAAGTGGCGCTGAAACCGGGATGAAAATCCTCTGGGTGTTGCTGATTATCTTCCTGCCGGTATTGGGGCTGGTGATCTGGGCCATTGCTGGCCCGCGCGGCAATGTCAGGGTTTAACCTGCATTGAGTGACCTGCCGCACAAAAAATGCGGCAGTTCAGGGTGTTTGTCCGCCTCAAGGTTCGACCTGTCATCTTCCCCGAAGTAGAATGCGCGCCTTTCTTGGGCAATTGAACGTGTGTGCCGCGCTGCGGCGTGCAGTTTGACTGTCGATCATGGGCGGGTGACCGTCCGTTGCCACCAGCATTCAAGGGGACTTCCCATGACCGAAGTTAAAACCGACTATCTCGAAACGCTGTACCAGGGCTACGGCCAGCGCTTTCGCATGGACAAGTTGCTGCACGAAGTGCGCACCGACCACCAGCACCTGGTGATCTTCGAAAATCCGGTGATGGGGCGCGTCATGGCCCTGGACGGTGTCATCCAGACCACCGAAGCCGATGAATTCATCTACCACGAAATGCTCACCCATGTGCCGATCCTGGCGCATGGTACGGTCAAGCGCGTACTGATCATCGGCGGCGGCGATGGCGGCATGCTGCGCGAAGTGACCAAGCACCGCGCCATTGAGCACATCACCATGGTTGAGATCGACGGCACCGTAGTGGACATGTGCAAAACGTTTTTGCCCAACCACTCCAACGGCGCCTACGACGATCCACGTCTCAACCTGGTGATCGACGACGGCATGCGTTTTGTGGCCACCACCGAAGAAAAATTTGACGTCATCATCTCGGACTCCACCGACCCAATCGGTCCGGGTGAAGTGCTGTTTTCGGAGAACTTCTACCAGGCTTGCCATCGTTGCCTGAATGAAGGCGGTGTGCTGGTCACGCAAAACGGAACGCCGTTCATGCAAATCGAAGAAGTGAAAACCACAGCCGGGCGCCTGCGCAGTCTCTTTGCTGACTGGCATTTCTATCAGGCCGCCGTGCCGACCTACATTGGTGGCGCGATGACCTTCGCCTGGGGCTCCACCGACAGCGCCTACCGCAAGCTCCCGCTTGAGACTTTGCGTCAGCGGTTCGCAGGCAGCGGGATCGTGACGCGTTACTACAATCCCGAGGTTCACATCGGAGCATTTGCCATGCCGCAGTACGTGTTGCAGGCCATCAATAAAGCAAGTAACGATTAAAAAGCTGAAACACAAGAAAGGGCCGAAAGGCCCTTTCTTGTGTTTCAAAATATGCTTTGAACAAAATTTTCACGTTTCATTTAAGAGAATCCGCGCCAGTATTAACGCGCATCGTCTTGCTTGAAGGGCTCTGGAATGATGCTTTCGCAACGCCCCGGAGCCTGATTCTGCGCTGCACCCGCATCTCGCCAGTGTTCAACCACAGGCGATTGTGCAACATTTGCCCACCGCGCATGTACACCCCACGGCACTGCCTCGCGGCAGCGTTGCCATGGTGCAAGATGCGCACTCGATGTCACACCAACCGAATCAATGGGTCCTAAAACGACATGGCAAACCCGGACGCCCTAAGACAACCCAACGCTGGAATGCGTGGGTTGCAACCGACCGTCAAATCGCATCTGGCTTTTACGCTGTTATGCGCGTTGGTCATGATGGTGATGTTTACCCTGCTGCGGGTTGCATTGCTGGTTTATAACCGGGAAATGATCCTCGACACCCCCACGTCGACTTTTCTGGAAGCGTTCGCCAATGGCTTGCGCTTTGACCTGCGGATCGTGGTGTACCTCAGCATCCCGTTGCTGTTGGCCTTGCTCAGTGTAAAAGCGATGGCCCAGCGCGGCGTGATGCGCTTCTGGTTGACCGCTGCATCGAGTCTGGCACTGTTTTTGGGCCTGATGGAGATGGACTTCTACCGAGAGTTCCATCAACGGCTTAACGGCTTGGTCTTCCAGTACGTGAAGGAAGACCCGAAAACCGTGATGAGCATGCTGTGGTATGGCTTCCCGGTGGTGCGTTACTTACTGGCGTGGGCGGTGGGCACCGGGGTGCTGTACTTCGCTTTCCGCGGGGTTGACCGCGCCACGCGGCCGGCACTGCCGGCTGCCGGTACTGGTGCTGTTCGTGCAGCCGCTCCGTGGTATGCGCGGATTGCCGTGTTTGTGGTGGTGTTGTTGGTGTGTGTGGTTGCCGCACGTGGCACCTTGCGTCAAGGCCCTCCGCTGCGTTGGGGCGATGCCTACACCACCGATTCCAATTTCGCTAACCAGTTGGGCCTCAATGGTTCGCTTTCTTTGATCGCCGCAGCGAAGAGCCGGTTCTCTGACGAGCGCACCAACATCTGGAAGGCCACGCTTGAAGATCCCGTTGCAGTGGGCACTGTGCGTGACATGCTGCTGACCGAACACGACAAGCTGGTCGATCCGGATACGGCCCCCGTGCGTCGCGACACCACGCCGCCTGCGGAGCGAACGCTGCCGATCAAGAACGTGGTGGTGATCCTCATGGAAAGCTTTGCTGGCCACTCGGTCGGTGCGCTGGGCCGCCCGGGCAATATCACGCCTTACTTCGACAAACTGTCGAAAGAGGGGCTGTTGTTTGAGCGCTTTTTCTCCAACGGTACGCACACCCACCAAGGCATGTTTGCCACGATGGCGTGCTTCCCGAACCTGCCGGGTTTTGAATACCTGATGCAGACCCCGGAAGGTAGCCACAAGCTCTCGGGCTTGCCGGAACTGCTGGGCGCCCGCAATTTTGATGATGTGTATGTCTATAACGGCGACTTTGCCTGGGACAACCAGTCCGGTTTCTTCAGCAACCAGGGCATGACTACCTTCGTAGGGCGTAACGATTTCGTTGATCCTGTGTTCTCTGATCCTACATGGGGTGTGTCCGATCAGGACATGTTCAACCGGGGTCTTGAAGAGCTGAAAAAGCGTGAGGGCAAAGCGCCTTTCTACGCACTGCTGCAAACCTTGTCCAACCACACGCCGTATGCGTTGCCGACCCCCTTGCCGGTTGAGCCTGTGACGGATCGCGGCTCGTTGAATGAGCATTTGACGGCCATGCGCTACTCCGACTGGGCGTTGGGCCAGTTCTTTGAAAAGGCCCGTAAGGAGCCGTACTTCAAGGAAACCCTGTTTGTCGTCGTGGGTGACCATGGCTTTGGTAACGAGCAGCAAATCTCTGAAATGGACTTGGGCCGCTTTCACGTGCCACTGCTGTTCATCGGGCCGGGGATTCAGGAAAAATTCGGTGCGCGCAGCGATATCGTGGGGACTCAGGTCGACATCGTGCCGACTATCATGGGCCGCCTGGGCGGCGAATTCCGCCAGCAATGCTGGGGCCGCGACCTGTTGACGTTGCCTGCGGGCGACAAGGGCAGTGGTGTGATCAAGCCGTCTGGCAGTGATCAAACCGTCGCTATTATCAGCGATGACCACTTGTTGGTTCAGCCAAAGGACATGCCGGCCAAAGTGTGGCAATACACGTTGGGCGCCAACCCTGAAGCCAAGGTGGTGACTGACTCAGCACAGGAAGCCGCGCTCAAGCAAAAGCTCGAATCATTCTTGCAGGCAGCGACCAAAAGTTTGCTGGATAACACTGCTGGCATAGCGGATCCCAAGTAAGCGATGACGCAATAAAAAAGAGGCCAGAGGGCCTCTTTTTTATTGCGCGTGTCGCAGGTTAAAGCGCTAGATCTTGCCCAGTAACAACAGAATCAGAAGCACGACCAGTACGGCACCAATAATCCCTGAAGGTCCATAACCCCAACTTTTCGAGTGAGGAAACACGGGCAGACCGCCTACCAACAGCAGAATCAGGACGATGAGAAGAATCGTGGTCATGATGAGTTCCTTATTAATGTGATCAAGCAACATGCAAGGTTCAAAGGGCGCTGCTTGGAGAAACAAGGGTGGGCAGTGCTTATAACGTCCGACTGCGTCGAGACGGGATTAATTCAAACTTATTTAAGTTGATTCAAAAATTCAGGCATTGCGGGGGTTCCGGCGCGCAGGTAGGGTGGCCCGCTTGCTGATTGCTCGAGGTTAAACATGCTCAACTATGTCTGGTTTTTTTTAGCGGCCCTGTTTGAGATTGCCGGTTGTTATGGCTTCTGGATGTGGTTGCGTCAGGGCAAGAGTGCGTGGTGGATGGTGCCTGCCATGTTGAGCCTGGCCCTGTTTGCTTTGCTGCTGACCAAAGTCGAAGCCGCCTACGCAGGGCGCGCTTATGCCGCGTATGGCGGTATCTACATCATCACGTCCATTGCATGGCTGGCCGCGGTGGAAAAAGTCAGGCCGCTGGCTACCGATTGGATCGGCGTGGGGATGTGCGTGATCGGCGCGACCATCATTTTGCTGGGGCCGCGTTTCACCAGCGCTTGAAAGACGGTTCAGAAGGGGGCTTTACGAGCAGTCATGTAGGGCTTTGGGTTTTATGGTGTGGGAATTGTTCTTTGTAGAAGTAAGGAGGGGATGTTTTTTGTTGTAGGGATTGAAGCGTGTTTTTGCGCGATGCAGTCTTGATGCCCACCCATCAAGCAGAGATGAGCGCCATGCTGATTCTGAGCCGTTCAGTCGGCGAATACATTTCAATCAACCAGGACATCACCGTCCGGATTGTGGCCGTCAATGGCAATCATGTGCGCTTGGGGATAGAGGCGCCCAAAGACGTGACCGTGCATCGGGCTGAGGTCTATGAGCGTATTCGTCAACAGCAAGGTGCAGCGATATCCATTCACCCTGCGCGCAAAGGTTAATCAAAGAATTCTTTTGGCACGGCATGTTTGGGCATTAACTGGCATTGCTGGCTTTCAAGGTCAAAGAAAATCACCGCCTGACCTTTGCTCAGGGCTTGGCGAACGCGCAGTACGCGGGTTTCCTGAGGTGTGTCGTCGCCATTATCAGTGCCATCACGGCTGACGAAATCTTCGATGAGGTGAGTCAGTGTGTCGGGTTCAAGTTGGTCGTAGGGGATAAGCATGAGGGGTTCTCTTGATCAATGCACAGATGCTACTGGCACCCGTCGCCCGGTGCCAGTACTCAAACGTGCTCAAGCGCTAGCGAGTGAAGATCCCGCGTCCCTTCAGGCGGTCACGGTGGTGGGCTGCGATAAGGCTCAGATCAGGCCCCTTGGGGATGATCCCCGTGGGATTAATCGTACGGTGGCTGGCGTAGTAATGACCTTTGATGTGAGTAAAGTTCACGGTCTCACTGATACCGGGCCATTGATACAGCTCACGTAGCCAATTGGACAGATTGGCGTAATCGTCGATTCTGCGCGCATTGCATTTGAAGTGGCTGTAGTAGACAGCGTCGAACCGGATGAGGGTGGTGAACAGGCGGATGTCGGCTTCCGTCAGGTAAATGCCCGCCAGATAGCGATGTTCTGCCAGGTGCTGTTCAAGGTGGTTGAGTTCGTTGAACACATCGTCGAAGGCGCTTTCATACGCCGTTTGGGACGTGGCGAAACCGGCGCGATAGATACCGTTATTGAGGGCGGGGTAGATACGCTCATTCCAGCCATCTACGTCGCTCGCCAGTACCGCGGGATACATATCGAGCCGATTGCCCGTCAGGGGGTCAAAGGCGTTATTGAACATGCGAATGATATCCGCCGATTCGTTGCTGACGATGCGCTTTAGATGGGTGTCCCAGAGTACCGGTACGGTGACGCGGCCGGTGTAATCGGGCGTATCGCGTGTATACAGCTGATGCAGGAAGTCAGCGTTATTCAGGTGGTCGCCACTGGAGCCGTCAGCGCGATCAAACGTCTAGCCATTTTCCAGCATCAGCCAGCTCACCACGGATACGCCGATCAAGGGTTCGAGGCCCTTGAGCGTGCGGGTTATCAGCGTGCGATGGGCCCATGGGCAGGCCAGAGAAACGTATAAATGATAGCGCCCGGCCTCGGGTGCGAAACCGCCAATTCCGGTTGGACCGGGCGCGCCATCGGACGTGATCCAGTTTCTGCGCTGTGCCTGCTCTCGCTGGAACGCACCGTCTTTGCTGCTTTCATACCATTGGTCGTGCCAATGCCCATCCATCAATAAGCCCATGTGAAGCTCCTGGCGGTTTCGCTTTGGAGTTCAGTCTAAAGGTCTGAGTTCGAACGAATAGGGCAAAACGTGGGCGTAACCCATCGGTTAAATCGATTTGTTGCGGTTTTCCCAATACGTTTTGGCAATGACGAAGGCCTGTTCCCGGGGCGTGCCCAGCCCGCGCAAAGCCAGGGCCATGGTCGATAACAGAGCCTTTTGCGCATAGCTGTCTTCGAAGTCCCCGCGCCAAAAGGCCTTGAGTTGCAGTGTGTCCAGAAAGGCGGGTTTCACGTGTCGCTGTGCCGATAACGCTGGCCACTCTTCGTCCCAACTAAGGCCATTAGCCGTGCCATACAGGTGGCTGATCGAGTCGGGATTGATCTCGATCTCACCGCCATCCCCTTTCACCACGATGCAGGTGTCACCCAGCAGCGTGCTGGCTTCGCGGTGCACGCTTTGATAACCCGGATGGAAAATGCTTTGCAGTCCACAGCGGGCGTGGAGCGGATTAAGTAGGCGCGCCAATGAGTGAATCGGTGAGCGAAGGCCGAGCGTGTTGCGCAAGTCGATCATGTGTTGCAGCTGAGGTGCCCAGTCCTGTAAAGGGAAAAAGGCCAGATTGTGCTGCTGCAAGGCGCTTTCGACCTGTGCCCAGTCGCGGCACAGCGCAATGTTCAATTCTTCGAGCAGTTGCTCGCTGTAAAGGCGCCCGGCCGTATGAGCACCTGCGCCATGCATCAAGATGCGCACGCCGTTCTGGGCCAGGCATTTTGCCGCAAGCAAGTACCACGGCAGATGGCGTTTTTTGCCCGCGTAGGTGGGCCAGTCGAGATCGACATGAATGATCGGCGCAGACAGTCGTTCCCGGACCGCGTCCACAAAACCGGCCAGCTCTTGCGGGCTTTCCTCTTTGTGCCTGAGCAGCATCAGGAAGGCGCCTAGCTGGGCCTCTTCAGTTTTTTCGTCGAGCAACATGCCCATCGCTTCATGCGCTTCTTCACGGGTCAGGTTGCGCGCGCCGCGTTTACCTTTGCCCAAAATGCGTACGAATTGAGCGAAAGGGTGTTCGGCGGGAGTGGTTAGCGTCAGCGGAGCAGGCGTGTTCATAGGCAGTTGGTCGGTTTGGGCAGGCCCGCCAGTTTTGCGGCGAGTTTGGCAGGGGTGCCGTTGAACAGGCGATTGAGGTGCAGGCTGTTGCCTTTTTCTGCCCCCAGTTTGAGCGCGGTGTATTTGATCAAGGGCCGCGTGGCGGGCGAGAGCTGAAACTCTTCATAGAAGTTGCGCAGCAGCTGCAGAATTTCCCAGTGGTCCGGGGTCAGCTCGATGTCATTTTGCATCGCCAGTGCCGTGGCCACCTCGGGCGACCAGTCATTCAGGTCGGCCAGATAACCGTCCTTATCCAGCTCAATGGATCTGCCGTCGAGAGTGAGGACCGTCATAGCCAGGTGTTGACCTTGTCATAGTGTAGGGACAGTTCGACAAATGCGGGGTAGTCGACGCGTGTAGCCCACTCCGGGAGCAGGAGGTTGCGGGCTTGCAGGTCTTCATCGAGCACGTAAAGGTTGAGCGCCGGGCTCATGTTATCGAGCGTCTCGCGAGGAAGGGTGCCCGGTTGGAGGGCATAAACAGCATCGCCACAGAGCAGAATGCCGTCGATAGCCGAGAGTAGGCGCAGGCAACTTCCGAGACGCGTATCAGAAAAAGGAGAGTGGCTCAAAACATGTAAGGTCGACATCAGAGGGTTATCACCTGGTCATGACGGGCGATGAGATCGCTGATTTGTTGTGTGGACAAAGCCTGCACGCCTTCTACGGCCAACGCTGTGGGGGCGAGGCCGCGCTCGTGGAGGCTGGCGTCGCACGCGAACAAATCGTCTACGCCGAACATCGACAACGCCTGCAAATTGGCCGTCAGGTTCTTTTGTTCAAGGGCGGTGGGGTGTTGCTCAGGCAACAGCTGAAACACGCCGTCGTCGAGGAATAGAAGCCCAATCGGTAGGTCGAACGCGCCGCCCGCGAGCGCGATGTCCAAGGCTTCACGCGCGCCCAGGCCAGACCACGGCGCTTGTCGGCTGATAATCAGTAACGATTTGGGCATCTTAATCCCCTCCAAAGCAGATCAGCCGATCCGCGGCCTGAATGGCATCGTGCAATTGCCCGAGGCCGGACAAATCCCAAGGCGCTGTCAAATTCACTGCTGAGCGCTGATAGCGCGTGGCCTCTGCCTCATTCAGCACACCTCGTCGCAAGGCGGCGGCAATGCAGACCACGCCATCCAGTTGGTGCTCAGACACAAAAGCTGCCCATTGCTGTGCGAGATCAGGCTCATCCTGAGGCGTTACGATGTTGCTCGATGCGCTGTGCACGCCGTCCTGATAGAAGAACAGGCGCACAATTTCATGTCCGCCAGCCAGAACGGCTTCGGCAAAGCGCAGGGCTCGACGGGAAGAGGGCGCATGGGCCGCAGAATATAGGGCGATAGCAAATTTCATGGGGTGCTCTCTGCAAAACTCGCGCAATGATAAAGCCACTAGGCTCAAGATGCTTGCACAAGGCAGCAAAAAGCCCGCCGAGGCGGGCTTTTGCCAAACAACTGCTGACTCAGTCGTCGCGGCTCATGATGCCGAAAATTTGCAGCAAGCTGATGAACAGGTTGTAGATCGACACGTACAGGCTAATGGTCGCCATGATGTAGTTACGTTCGCCGCCATTAATGATGGCGCTGGTCTGGAACAGAATGCAGACCGAAGAGAACAGCACAAAACCGGCGCTGATAGCCAACTGCAACCCGCTGATCTGGAAGAAGAAGCTCGCCAGCGTTGCACCCAGCAGTACAAAGAAACCCGCAGTGATAAAACCGCCCAGGAAGCTCATGTCTTTGCGGGTGATTAACACATAAGCAGACAGGCCGCCGAAAACCAGAGCCGTCATCGCAAAGGCAGAAGCCACGACCTCAGCGCCGCCTTGCATGCCCAAGTAGCGGTTAAGGATCGGGCCGAGCAGGAAACCCATAAAACCCGTCAGTGCAAACGTCGACACCAGACCCCATGCCGAATCACGCAGCTTGTTGGTGAGAAAGAACAGACCATAAAAGCCGATCAATACAACGAAAATGTTTGGGTAACCGACACGCATCTGCTGGGCGACGAAAGCCATCACACCGCTGAAAGCGAGGGTTAAAGCCAGTAAACCGTAAGTGTTGCGCAGGACGCGGCTAACCTCTAGCTGCTCGGCCTGCACGCTGTTATTAACTGCGTAATCCTGTTCGCGCATGGCGATACTCCTGTGTATTGAAATGTTAAGTAGCAAAGATCATAGCAGAGGCTCTGCAACAAGCGATCAAGAGAGTTTGACAACGTGTTTCGTTCAGGTATTATGGCGCCCGCAACAACGTTAGGAGGTGTGGCCGAGTGGTTTAAGGCAACGGTCTTGAAAACCGTCGACTGTAACAGGTCCATGAGTTCGAATCCCATCGCCTCCGCCATATTGCTACACCGATAGAGCCCGTCCTAGACGGGCTTTGTCGTTTCTGGGGGTTGGGGAAGGGGGCTGCTGAAGGGTGGTTTTGGGTTATGTGTTCCAAAACTTTTTAGCATGTGTTCCATAACTCAGCTCATTTAGGGAAATCCTGAAAAAGACTTCCTGATTTGGCAAAATCCCCGGACACCAATCGCCGAGCTTTTCGATGATGAAGCAAATGACCTTCGCCGATGCCGAGTACGCCGGTAAGCGCAAGCAGACCCGCAA
>NZ_JAZEVV010000014.1:0-5632 GCF_036668715.1 Pseudomonas sp. ESBL9
CCTTCAAAGGGGGAAGGATTCCGGGTAGCCGGAATCTCTCCCTGTTCTCTACAGGCCATGGCTTACGTGGCCTGTAGAGAACAGGGCAAAAGCCGCAGGCGGACTGCTTCCCCAAACAGGAGCGGTCTATGGGGGAGAGATTCCGGCTAAAAATCAGTTCAGATGAGCTACTCCTCGTTCAAACTTGAACGAGATATCTCACACCTGTGCAATAGAGCCCATGCGTCCAAGAGTCTTATAAGCAGGGGAGTAAAGTCGATGGCTGTGGCACAAACGAGGCACGAATGCCTATCCTGCACTAGCGTCTTCCTCCCTCAAAAGAACCAAGCCCCTCATGCTCTGTTAATGCGGTTTTGATGCATTTCTAATATGGTTTTGATGCGCCTAGGATGCACAAAACAGGCATTAATCAATCATTTCTCATGACATCGTCCCAAACACGCATGTACTTGGCTCAACCCGGAACTCTGTAATTGAGGATGTAAAAGGTATGCACTGCACACCTTTTACAGCTCGACCGCAAAGCCCCGCACGCCCAGCCCCTCAGCAAAGCGGCCCACCGCCGTCAGGCTGGCCCACGTCCGTATCACCTCACGCCGTGAACGCACCGGAATCAGTCGGGAGTGTGGCCCGCCGAGGCGCACCGAAAACGTCCACTTTTCCCGCCCGGCATCGCGGCTCACCACAAACTCCCGTACCGCGTTCTGTTGCACCAGGTGCTGCAACGCGTCTTCGTGAATCCCGTCGCCAATCATTTTGGTACCACACCAGACGGGCCGCCCAAGGTCGCGGCGTCACAGGCAAACGCTGCCGCCTGTGGTGGCGTCAGCGCTCCGGCGCTGACCACGGCGTTTAACCAGTCCCAGAGTCGAGTCACACAACGCGTCTGTTGCTCAGCCACTTCCTGCAGGTGATCCAGTAACTGCGCCTCCAACATCTCGGTCGAGGTGGCCAGCATTTGCGGCTGCAGGTCCAAGGCGATGCGCTCGGCCAGTGCGGCAGCCGCAGGGGATAGCGTGCGCAGGTCGCGCAGACGGCGCTCATAATAGGGCGTGACGGGTAACGGCATGGCGGTGGCTTCCTGTTCCGAGTGAGTGGCCCACTACGCGTAAAACCACAGCAGGGGGGGCTGGCGTACCAGTGTAGGGGGGGTTGGTTTCCGTGCCCAGAAAAAAAGGCCCCCACGACTCTCTCAAGTGTGGGGGCCTTTTGAACATAAGCGGCGTTATTCGAAGCCCGATGGGTTCGCTTTTCAGGTTCTACCGTTCGCCTTGCAGTTGCTTGTATTCGCTTGCGTAAATCGTTAATTACGATTAGCGTATACACTATCTTTTTCCGTAGACGCTGTATACAGCGTGTTAGGAGTGTGTATCATGGCTTCGCCTGTCCTGTCGTTCCGCGTAGAACCGAATCTGATCAATCAGCTTGATCAACTTGCCGAGGCAACTGATCGAGATCGTCAGTACCATCTCAAGCGCGCCTTGGCACGCTATGTAGAATCAGAGTCCTGGCATTTCCGAGCAGTCGCTGAAGGCATTGCGGATGCAGAGGCAGGCAACCTAGTCGACTTGGATGCCGTGAAGGCTAAGTGGGTGGCCCGTGCCGAAAATCGCATTAACCAGCAAGGCGGACAGTGACCTCGACGGTATCTACGAGCATTACGCGCCTTTGTTAGGCGCTGAAGCCTCAGAAGGCGTCGTGTTTCACCTTATCGAAGCACTTACGATGCTGGAGACCTTTCCCCAACTAGGAAAATCCTCAGATATTCCTGATTGCCGAGAGCTTATTATTTCGAAATACCCCTATCGAGCTGTTTACACGCGGAAGGAGGACACCATCCTGATATATCGAATCCTCCATCAGCACGCGGAGCGCCCAGTAGATTGGTAAAGCTGGCCTATTCCAGCTCTAATCCTGGGAATTCCCCCCAAAAAAAAATCCCGCTTTGCGGGATTTTTTGTGCAGGCCATTTAACGATAATTGCGTTATCAAAGAGCTAATATAGGGCGCGCCTTTTACTCTTGAGGTAATTCGCTTGCCATACTTCCTACTTTATCTGAACTACCCTCGGTAAGTCCCAAACGCTTTATCAAGCCAGGATGGACTTTTACTACATCAGTATCTACAAAAGCTTGCGTTGGATAAAAACAACGATAACGCCACTGTTTAGAATCCCCAACGGTGATACCAATTATTGAGTTTTCAAAAAGGAATCTAGCTACGTTCCGAAAGCTAGTTCGGTCGTGGACAATGCCTTTTCCTGAAAGTGCAGATTCTAATTCATTAGTTGTGATTGCTGCGTATCTTAAATTTTCCAATGTACCAAGATAGTCATGAAATTTTTCGTTTTGATTACGCCATTCATCACTTAACTCCTCATACAAATATTCACTGTACCCAGGTTCTGCCGCGTAAATAGCTTTTGAGGATATTTTGTCAGTTTCTTTATCGTATAACTCTTCAGCTTTTGCTGTGCTAAACGTACGACTTAGGAAAGCAACCATATCCCTCGGCCTACCCATAGTACGATTGAATATATGTTTTGCAGGCGGAGTCCTGCTTCTCATTTCTTTCTCATGAAAAATTTCATGAAGAGAGGATACTTCTGGAATTCCAGCCTTCCGTGCAAAGAAATTTATTCTAGTAAGAGCTAAACTTTCGATAGCCTCTTGCGTCCATCTCAAGCTTTTGCTGCAGTCTTCCCTGAGCTTGTTTCTATCATTGATATCAAATGTTGAGAAAATATCTTCACGTAAAAAAACTAGCGGTCTCACGCGGCCATTAAATTTCTGAAGAATATGCTCAGATGCATGCAGAAGCCCGCAGATAATGGATTTCGATTGAGATACGAAGTCTGTGATCCAAGCTTCATCAAGCCTATCAAAAATCAAAAAAATACGAATATCTGACACAACGGAATTAAGACATTTTTCAAGCCAAGATGTAAGGTTTTCTATATTTCGATTTAAGCTATTCCGTAAAGAAGGGTCATCTTTAATATTCTCAAAGCTTACTTCACCACCGCCAACTGAAACCCCTTCTTCACCAGCAGAAAAATCTGGCAGTTTTGCAGTAGCCAAGGAAAAAAGTTTACTTCCTAAAAGTTCTGACCAAGATGGCACAGGCCCGTCAAATAATTTCTTCAAAACCTTTTCTGCAGCAGCTAAATCTTTAGGGATCTTAGTACCTTGTCCGTGTAGTAACGTAAGATAAGCTCTTATTGTTTCCACGCAAAGAACAAATCTCCATGAATCACGATGCTGGAAACCTCCAGCCTTTAGATCATTACTGAGAAGCTGGTGAGCTTGCCAATTATAACTTTGTAGCGACATACCGATTACAATATCTTTTTCAGAAAAGATTTTTTTTGGCTTTTTCAGAAGATGGAGAAAAACTGCTGTTTTGCCAGCCCCTTTACGCCCTAACAAAAGGTATTGTTTTGTATTGTTGACGAGCTCAGCAGAAACTCCAGCATCAAAGAAGTAATTGCTTAGATTTGCATCACGCTCAGCAGAAACTTCACCAATATTAATCCAGTCCGTAATCATTAATAATGCCTATAGTAGATCAGCTAGTTAGTGATAATAACATAGGGTTGTCCTAACGACATATTAGGAAATAGAGGCACACCTAAGAACATTCGCCGCAATGCGGCTCACCAGCTCGACCCCCTAAAGGGGGGCCCCCACTCGCTGGGAAAGGTCCAAAGCAGGTTATAAACCTAGAAGGCAAAGAGCAGGGGCAATGATGGCTGACGCCTATAGAGTGCCGCTGATGGGCGGCAAATAATGATGGCTGCGCGACGCTCTTGATAGCTCCCACTGGCGTGGGAGCCCCTACGATCAGCTTTTAAAAAAAGCGTCTCGCATGACTCCACGCAGTGAGGATTTTTTCCAGGTGCAGTCACCCGGCTCCCACTCCCAACAGGCGTTCCAGACTTTCGGGGATTGTTTACCTCTGCGCCCCCTGCCCTCTTCGGCGTCTGGCGGTTGGTGGGTTTTAGGACAGTGACAGCGCCCGTGGTTGGGTTTTTACGCTGCCCTGCCATTGCCTTCTCGCCCTTGCGGGTCGCACCTAACCGGCTATACCGGCTGCCGTGAAGAGATCCCCTTGATCGGCAGCTATTACTTTCCCGGGCCCAAAGCATCTTGATTCCAAGCGTCGGGAAGAGATATCGGGGGAGGCTGGAAGCTGGACAGCCGAGCGTTTTCTCGACAGAATTGGCTTACCAGGTCTCGTATCCCGCCTCCTAAAGCAGAATTCCCCGAGACCTTGGCCAGAGCGATTGCAGTCGCCGCTGGCCCGAATGAAACCCTGCCTTGGCAGGGTTTTTTCGTTTTAATTCTATGTTGCTGATATGGCCAAAGATATTGCGTTTGGCCGCGCAGTGCAAATCCTGTATTTCCTATAGGGCATGATGCCCTAGACCGCATCAAGCGGCAGCCTGGAAAGTAGCGCAGCTGCTGCACCAGGCTGCAGCCAACAAGGACCGCAGGACCGCGTTAGCCGGAGCCTTTCATGGACAATAGAACCAAAACAGAGAATGTCTTTGCCGAGATCGGGTGCCATACCCCCGAGGCACTTCTGCTGAAGGCCAAATTGATGGTTGCTGTAGTTAACCGTGTACGCGACAACGCATATCCTCCAAACCATGCAGCCTCTAACCTTGGCTTGTCAGTAAGCCGTGTGAGCCAATTACTCCAAGAGGACTTCAACGCTTTTTCCTTGGATGAAATAGTTGAGCTTGCTGCCCGCCTTAATATCCGTATGGAGATTGTCACCTCTGTTAAAGCCTCGTAGAGGCTGGGTTTCAAAGGCCCACCTTTGGCACCGGATGTATACATCCTTGGCGTGCCTGTCATTTTTAGCATTCCACTACTGCTCTTTCGCTTGTCAGGCATTTGTCAGGTATTTTCAATCCCCTAGTGAGGGTGTCAGGCCTTTGTCAGGCATTTGTCTTCCATCTGTCAGGCATTTGTCAGGCCTAGCCGTAATCTCTCCTCTTTTAGGGAAAGCCCCGGTGCTCGATTAATCTTCCTAGCTTGGCACAGCTGTGGCACACCTTGGCACGGCTGATTTGGCACACTCTGGCACAGTCTTAAAATATGGCATGGCACACCCTAAACGAAGCCGTAAAACTGACAGGCAGAAGCCGTAGATCGATCTATCGCGATATGGATAGAGGCCTTGTTTCATATGGGCTAGACCCTTCTGGAAATCGTCAGTTTGAGACGTCTGAATTGATGCGCGCTTACGGCGCTTTGGCCCCCGTGGCACAGCCTGACACACCTGATATGGCACAGATTGGCACAGCTCAACCCTGGGACCAGGTATTGACTGAACTTCAGGCACTTCGCAAGGAAGTCCAGGAACTGCGCGCCACCGTTCTGCTCATCGAGCACAAACCGGAACACCCACCAATTGCCAACCCCTCAACGCCTGAAAAACCTCAGGAGCCCGCCACCTGGTCCAGTCTATTTAGCGCCCTGGACGAATGAGCCAAAAGTTTCCGAATCGGAAACTCTCCTTCAAAGGGGGAAGGATTCCGGGTAGCCGGAATCTCTCCCTGTTCTCTACAGGCCATGGCTTACGTGGCCTGTAGAGAACAGGGCAAAAGCCGCAGGCGGACTGC
>NZ_JAZEVV010000015.1:0-3068 GCF_036668715.1 Pseudomonas sp. ESBL9
TGCAAACTTTCGGTTTGTATCGTCTTCACACACCGCAATCTGGCCTTTCGACGCAAATTGCTTGGGTGTTATATGGTCAAGCCTCACGGGCAATTAGTATTGGTTAGCTCAACGCCTCACAGCGCTTACACACCCAACCTATCAACGTCGTAGTCTTCGACGGCCCTTTAGGGAACTCAAGGTTCCAGTGAGATCTCATCTTGAGGCAAGTTTCCCGCTTAGATGCTTTCAGCGGTTATCTTTCCCGAACATAGCTACCCGGCAATGCCACTGGCGTGACAACCGGAACACCAGAGGTTCGTCCACTCCGGTCCTCTCGTACTAGGAGCAGCCCCTCTCAAATCTCAAACGTCCACGGCAGATAGGGACCGAACTGTCTCACGACGTTCTAAACCCAGCTCGCGTACCACTTTAAATGGCGAACAGCCATACCCTTGGGACCGGCTTCAGCCCCAGGATGTGATGAGCCGACATCGAGGTGCCAAACACCGCCGTCGATATGAACTCTTGGGCGGTATCAGCCTGTTATCCCCGGAGTACCTTTTATCCGTTGAGCGATGGCCCTTCCATACAGAACCACCGGATCACTAAGACCTACTTTCGTACCTGCTCGACGTGTCTGTCTCGCAGTCAAGCGCGCTTTTGCCTTTATACTCTACGACCGATTTCCGACCGGTCTGAGCGCACCTTCGTACTCCTCCGTTACTCTTTAGGAGGAGACCGCCCCAGTCAAACTACCCACCATACACTGTCCTCGATCCGGATAACGGACCTGAGTTAGAACCTCAAAGTTGCCAGGGTGGTATTTCAAGGATGGCTCCACGCGAACTGGCGTCCACGCTTCAAAGCCTCCCACCTATCCTACACAAGCAAATTCAAAGTCCAGTGCAAAGCTATAGTAAAGGTTCACGGGGTCTTTCCGTCTAGCCGCGGATACACTGCATCTTCACAGCGATTTCAATTTCACTGAGTCTCGGGTGGAGACAGCGCCGCCATCGTTACGCCATTCGTGCAGGTCGGAACTTACCCGACAAGGAATTTCGCTACCTTAGGACCGTTATAGTTACGGCCGCCGTTTACCGGGGCTTCGATCAAGAGCTTCGCGTTAGCTAACCCCATCAATTAACCTTCCGGCACCGGGCAGGCGTCACACCCTATACGTCCACTTTCGTGTTTGCAGAGTGCTGTGTTTTTAATAAACAGTCGCAGCGGCCTGGTATCTTCGACCGGCATGAGCTTACGCAGTAAATGCTTCACCCTCACCGGCGCACCTTCTCCCGAAGTTACGGTGCCATTTTGCCTAGTTCCTTCACCCGAGTTCTCTCAAGCGCCTTGGTATTCTCTACCCAACCACCTGTGTCGGTTTGGGGTACGGTTCCTGGTTACCTGAAGCTTAGAAGCTTTTCTTGGAAGCATGGCATCAACCACTTCGTGTTCTAAAAGAACACTCGTCATCAGCTCTCGGCCTTAGAATCCCGGATTTACCTAAGATTCCAGCCTACCACCTTAAACTTGGACAACCAACGCCAAGCTGGCCTAGCCTTCTCCGTCCCTCCATCGCAATAACCAGAAGTACAGGAATATTAACCTGTTTTCCATCGACTACGCTTTTCAGCCTCGCCTTAGGGACCGACTAACCCTGCGTCGATTAACGTTGCGCAGGAAACCTTGGTCTTTCGGCGTGGGTGTTTTTCACACCCATTATCGTTACTCATGTCAGCATTCGCACTTCTGATACCTCCAGCAAGCTTCTCAACTCACCTTCACAGGCTTACAGAACGCTCCTCTACCGCATCACTTGCGTGATACCCGTAGCTTCGGTGTATGGTTTGAGCCCCGTTAAATCTTCCGCGCAGGCCGACTCGACTAGTGAGCTATTACGCTTTCTTTAAAGGGTGGCTGCTTCTAAGCCAACCTCCTAGCTGTCTAAGCCTTCCCACATCGTTTCCCACTTAACCATAACTTTGGGACCTTAGCTGACGGTCTGGGTTGTTTCCCTTTTCACGACGGACGTTAGCACCCGCCGTGTGTCTCCCATGCTCGGCACTTGTAGGTATTCGGAGTTTGCATCGGTTTGGTAAGTCGGGATGACCCCCTAGCCGAAACAGTGCTCTACCCCCTACAGTGATACATGAGGCGCTACCTAAATAGCTTTCGAGGAGAACCAGCTATCTCCGAGCTTGATTAGCCTTTCACTCCGATCCACAGGTCATCCGCTAACTTTTCAACGGTAGTCGGTTCGGTCCTCCAGTTAGTGTTACCCAACCTTCAACCTGCCCATGGATAGATCGCCCGGTTTCGGGTCTATTCCCAGCGACTAGACGCCCTATTAAGACTCGCTTTCGCTACGCCTCCCCTATTCGGTTAAGCTTGCCACTGAAAATAAGTCGCTGACCCATTATACAAAAGGTACGCAGTCACCCAACAAAGTGGGCTCCCACTGCTTGTACGCATACGGTTTCAGGATCTATTTCACTCCCCTCTCCGGGGTTCTTTTCGCCTTTCCCTCACGGTACTAGTTCACTATCGGTCAGTCAGTAGTATTTAGCCTTGGAGGATGGTCCCCCCATATTCAGACAAAGTTTCTCGTGCTCCGTCCTACTCGATTTCACTGCAAAGATGTTTTCGCGTACAGGGCTATCACCCACTATGGCCGCACTTTCCAGAGCGTTCCGCTAACATCAATACAGCTTAAGGGCTGGTCCCCGTTCGCTCGCCACTACTAAGGGAATCTCGGTTGATTTCTTTTCCTCAGGGTACTTAGATGTTTCAGTTCCCCTGGTTCGCTTCTTGCACCTATGTATTCAGTACAAGATAACCATCTTATGATGGTTGGGTTCCCCCATTCAGACATCTCCGGATCAAAGTCTGTTTGCCGACTCCCCGAAGCTTTTCGCAGGCTACCACGTCTTTCATCGCCTCTGACTGCCAAGGCATCCACCGTATGCGCTTCTTCACTTGACCATATAACCCCAAGCAATCTGGTTATACTATGAAGACGACATTCGCCGAAAACTTGCAATTACTCACAAATTTTACCTTAGCCTGAATAAACACCAGTGAAAGTG
>NZ_JAZEVV010000017.1:0-779 GCF_036668715.1 Pseudomonas sp. ESBL9
GGGGGACTGTAGAGTCCATAGTGGCGGCTTATAAAATAATGGATGAGAACGGAAATATAGTTCCTGATCTTGAGTCGCAAGTTATTGTGAGGCGCATGCTTACGGCTCTTAGACGTTTTTTTTTCGATAATGGATTACTTACAGTTACAGCTTTTGATAATGATGGTAATTTAATCGATCGCCATTACTATAGAAATGATTTTACTGTTGAGGGGATAGAGCTTCTCAAGCATAAAGAAGCCGCATGGTTGAGATCTAAAGCAGAAAAAAAATACCACCCGACATGAAAATTCTTGAAAAAGAACTGATTAAAATACGTACCCTGATGGCTGATGGCTGATGGCTGATGGCTGATGGCTGATGGCTGATGGCTGATGGCGCTACAAGGAGCTCAACGTAGCTCCTGTCCATGCAGAGCAGTTGACCGGGTCGATGTAACTATTGAGTCGCTACAATCCGGTCGGTGCCAAAAATAATATTCCTCTGTTTTACGGATGCCTTGCTTAGAAATTAAATATCGAAATCCGAGATGAGCAAGATGGCGTTTCGCAAGATGGCTGTCACTTCAATAGTGATTTCATGTGTCTCTTTTTAGTACCTGCAACTCCCTTTTAGAGTTACCTTGGAAAGCGGACCTTGATGAGGCTTTGGTGTGGGTTAAAATATCAATTATTCAATCTTGATCAAAAAGAGGCTCTATTGGCGAAAAGTATGACTTCGCGTCGAGTTAGATGGTTGATCTTTTGAGGTTTGTATAAATTTTCACTGGCTTTCACAAA
>NZ_JAZEVV010000018.1:0-720 GCF_036668715.1 Pseudomonas sp. ESBL9
AGGCGCCGGTGTAACTCGGTTGGGCCAGCAGGCGCATCGGTTGGTGGCGCAGGGCCTGGGCCACGGGGACGAAGGTGCCGGGTTCGTAGAGGTAGTGGACGGTTTTGCCACTGGCGCCGTCGGCCTGTGCGGGGCTGCTTTCCCAGGCGAGGGTGTCGCCGTCCCAGCCGAATAACGTGAAGCCGCACCCCAGTTCCCGCTGTTTGCGGGCCTGTTCGTTGCGGTTCCACTGCGAGCCGGCTTCGCTTCGGTTTAGGTGGTGGGCGTTGGAGTGTTTGTAGAGACGTCTTCCCAGCGGGTCGTAGGCGTAGTCGACGCTCAGTTGGCTGTTTTCAAAGCGCACCAAGCGGTCAAACAGGTCCCAGTGCAGTCGGCTTTGCTGGCCGTTGTGCCAGCGGCGGATCTGGTTGCCGCGTTCGTCGTAGTCGTAGTGGCTGCCGGCGTATTCGCGAAGGAGGTTGTCCATCAGGGTGTTGCGCTTGGGGTCGTGGTCCAGTGGGCGTTGGACCTGTTGGGTTTTTTCATCCAGCAGGTTGCTAGCCGGGTCGAAGGCGAAGGTTTCGACGCCCAGACGGCTGGTGGCGTTGAGCAGCCGGCCAACCGGGTCGTAGCGGTAGGACAGCGGCCCACGGCGGCTGTCGTGGATGTCGGTCAGTTGGCTGGCTGCGTCGTACTGATAGGTGCGTTTGAGCAGGGTGGTTTTGTCGTCGCTGCGGCCTA
>NZ_JAZEVV010000019.1:0-704 GCF_036668715.1 Pseudomonas sp. ESBL9
TTGTTTCGTTTTATCGGCGGTCGGACTGGTCACCTCAAAGGTCTGCGCCTTACCATCCTCGATAACGACTGTATCAACACGACGCCTTTCTTCTGAAATAGGATCCTTAACAGACTTCCCAGATGCGCCACGTAGATAACACTCACATTGGATCGTCGCGTCAGGGTATTTCTCCTTGACCTTTGCATTAAATTCTTGGTGGCGACGATCCCCCTCAACTGCGTTTTTGATTCGCGCCAACCCCAGCGGATCAACCCACTCCACCGGATTAGGCGCATACGCATAAAGATTCAACCCACCCGCATAGCTGATCGGGTCTTTGCTGACAAACCGTCCGACCCGTGGATCATAGTACCTGTACCGATTGTAGTGCAGCCCTGTTTCGTGATCGTGGTATTGCCCCTGAAACCTGATCGGGTTGGTCAGGCCTTGGCGTTGTGCCCATTTCGTGCGTTGTTCAGTGACTTCACCCCACGCGCTGTACTGCGCGCTCCAGGCGATTTGGCCGGTGGGGTCGGTGAGTTCTTGTGGCGTGCCGAGGTGGTCGCACTGGTACCAGGCCAGTACGTCAATCGGTAGCGCTTGCGGGGTGTGGGTCCACAGCGGGTCTTGGTCGATGTCGTAGGCGCCGGTGTAACTCGGTTGGGCCAGCAGGCGCATCGGTTGGTGGCGCAGGGCCTGGGCCACGGGGACGAAGGTGCCGG
>NZ_JAZEVV010000020.1:0-626 GCF_036668715.1 Pseudomonas sp. ESBL9
TGACGGTGGTGGTGGAGTGGGAGAAGGATCCTGATCCGCATGCTTACGTGAATTGGCCTCCTCTCGGAACTGACGGTTATCGGGCTGCTTATAAGTTGCATGCAGCTAAGTACACCCGTCATCGAGCCGTTGTGCCTGTTGCTCGGTATGAGGAGTTGGGGCTTGTCAATGTGCACTTCTTACCTTGCAACCAAGTAGCCGTTTCAGCCGGTGCGACTTATCCGGGTCGTCCTGATTATCCGTTTCACTTTCCTCAAAAAATGCAGGAGCCCGCGACATGTCCAGAGTCCTGATCCGAGTCTTGTGGCTGATGTTGATCAGCGGCCTTTCGCTGCAAGGCTGCACCCCGCCAAAGCCCGTGCGTCTGGGTACACCCATCGAAGGGTATAGCCATACCTCGGCGGCGATTAACCGGTTTTCTGTGAACAGGGGCGGCGGGCCGAACATCAGTCCTTATAGCGGCGGCGGCAAACAGAATTGCTGCGCGTCACTGCCGGCGAAATGGCACCCCGGGCTGACGGTGGTGGTGGAGTGGGAGAAGGATCCTGATCCGCATGCTTACGTGAATTGGCCTCCTCTCGGAACTGACGGTTATCGGGCTGCTTATAAGTTGCATGCAGCTAAGT
>NZ_JAZEVV010000021.1:0-479 GCF_036668715.1 Pseudomonas sp. ESBL9
GTCATCGCCCTTAACGGCCATCCGCTTACTCCTTTCCCCGGTAACTCATGAGCTCTGCCAGCTGGTCCGGCTCCAGTTCCGTGAGCCAGCCCTCGCCTTCGCCGACGACGGCGCCAGCCAGCTGCGTCTTGCCATCCAAGATGTCTTGGATGGATTCTTCCAACGTGCCAGCCGTAATCATCTTATACACCTGCACGTTGCGGCGCTGACCAATGCGAAAGGCGCGGTCCGTGGCCTGGTTTTCCACCGCGGGGTTCCACCAGCGGTCCATGTGCACCACGATGGACGCCGCGGTTAGGTTCAGGCCCGTGCCGCCTGCCTTGAGCGAAAGGATCATCGCCTGTGGGCCATCATCGGCCTGGAAGTCCTCCACCATCTGGTCGCGCTTATTCTTGGTCACCCCGCCGTGCAGGAAGGGAATCTCGTGGCCCAGTTGCCCGCTCAGGTAGGGCTGCAAGATATCACCGAAGGCCTTGTAC
>NZ_JAZEVV010000022.1:0-458 GCF_036668715.1 Pseudomonas sp. ESBL9
CTTCACCAAGGGTGCGGATGTCGGCGGCGACCTCGTCGGCAAGGTCGAGGCTGGTATCCCTGAGGATGATCCGCGCAACCCGGCCACCATCGCCGACAATGTCGGCGACAATGTCGGCGACTGCGCGGGTATGGCGGCGGACCTGTTCGAAACCTATGCGGTGACCGCGGTGGCCACCATGGTCCTCGCCGCGATCTTCTTCGCCAAGACCCCGATCCTGGTGAACATGATGACACTGCCGCTCGCGATCGGCGGCATCTGCATCATCACCTCGATCATCGGCACGTTCTTCGTCAAGCTCGGCGCCAGCCAGTCGATCATGGGAGCCCTCTACAAGGGCCTGATCGCGACCGGCATCCTGTCGCTGATCGGCGTTGCCGCTGCCATCAACTGGCTGATCGGCTTCGGCAAGCTCGACGGCGTCGATTACACCGGCATGTCGCTGTTCTGGTGCGGCG
>NZ_JAZEVV010000023.1:0-456 GCF_036668715.1 Pseudomonas sp. ESBL9
ATTTGGGGGTTCTGGGCATCATGAGCCCCGCGGTAACTGCCACTTGGTTGCACGGCAAGAAGTGCACGTTCACAACCCCCAACCGTTCGTACCGTGCAACAGGCACAACCGCTCGATGACGGGTGTAGTCCGCTTCTTGATCTCTAGCAGCCTTGCGCCAAGCATCCGAGTAGCGGGGTTTTGGCCAATTGATTGAGTCATACGGACTGGGATCTTTCTCCCACTCCACCACCACCGTCAGCCCGGGGTGCCATTTCACAGGCAGTGACGCGCAGCAATTTTGCCCACCCCCGTAGCCATACGGCGCCAGATTCGGCCCACCGGCACCGTTCACAGAAAACCAATTAATCGCCGCCGAGGTATGGCTGTATCCCTCGATGGGGGCACCCAGACGCACGGGCTTTGGCGGGGTGCAGCCTTGCAGCGAAAGGCCGCTGATCAACGTCAGCCACAGGA
>NZ_JAZEVV010000024.1:0-456 GCF_036668715.1 Pseudomonas sp. ESBL9
TCTCAGGGGCGATCTCCTGTTCTGGGGCGCCCGCAATGTCGACGGTCGCGGCTTCGACACCGAGCAGAACCGGCCGACCAATCTGCAGATCCCGCTGCTCAGGAAGTGACCGTGGTGCTTGCGCAATGACGTGATCCCTGCATAGCTGGCTCGGTCCATCGCGGACACTTGGTCTTGGGGCGGCAGGCGGATGCAACTGGCAAAGAACGTCATCGACATCGGCCTCTCCACCAACAATCTCGAGCCGATGCTGCGGTTCTGGCAGCAGGACGCCGGCATTCGCTCCGATCACGTGCAGCCGATCCGCCGCGGCCAGAAGCAGTACCGGCACGACGCGCATGGTTCGGTGATCAAGCTCAACCATCATGTCGAGCCGCTGCCGGATGCGGCGCCGAGCGGCTACCGCGAGCTTTTGATTGCGCGCGATGGCGTCGGGGCCCCAAGGCGCATGGTCGA
>NZ_JAZEVV010000025.1:0-441 GCF_036668715.1 Pseudomonas sp. ESBL9
CTCATAGCAACGCCTCGATATCCTTCTTCAATCCTTCGGGCCGGGCGGTCGGCGCATGCCGCGCCACGACCTTGCCGGCGCGATCGACCAGGAACTTGGTGAAGTTCCATTTGATCGCGGGCCCGAGCAGGCCCGACTTCTCACGTTTCAGGTGTTCGTACAATGGATGCGCGCCGCTGCCATTGACGTCGATCTTGGCGAACATCGGGAACGTCACGGCGTAGTTGGTTTCGCAGAATGTGGCGATCTGCCTGGCATCGCCGGGCTCCTGCGCGCCGAACTGGTTGCAGGGGAAGCCGAGCACGGCAAAGCCGCGCGACGACAATCCGGCGTGCAGCTCCTGGAGGCCCTTGTATTGCGGCGTGAACCCGCAGGCGCTCGCCGTGTTGACGATCAGCAGCACCTGCCCCTCGAACTGCCGCAACGGCATGTCCTCGCCGG
>NZ_JAZEVV010000026.1:0-440 GCF_036668715.1 Pseudomonas sp. ESBL9
GTAGATAACAACACAACACTCACAAGGATTTCCCTCGTGAGTGTTTGTATTAATCATACTGATTAATAATTAACCTAAATATCTATTATTATGAAAAATCCTATTGAAGTGAAGTTAGGCCTGAATGAAAAGAATTTCTATCTCCGTATTCCAAAAAGAATGAAAGGAACATATCCATTTGATATGGAAATACCTTATGTTAAAAGAATAGTAAATGAAATCAACAGAATTGCTGTTAAATTACTATTCTCTACTGGAAATATGATTGAAGTTGATGCTAATAATCCTTTTAGTACTCAAGAGTTCTTTATATTCAAGTTTGATTTTATAGATGATGAAGAGTGTGAAAACAGAGGTTTATTAGAAGAGCTTAATGAAGTTCTATCTAAATACAGCAATAGCTGTTGTTCCCAATGTGTTTACATGTCAGTCTATAATGC
>NZ_JAZEVV010000027.1:0-438 GCF_036668715.1 Pseudomonas sp. ESBL9
CGGCACGGGCGTCGCCACCGCGCGCCGCAGCAGCGGGCTGTACCACCGCTTCATGACGGCGACGAGCCAGTTCTCCTTCTCCTGCACACGACCGGTGATGCAGATCGCGATCAGTGCGGGCACCAGCGTCAGCGACAGCACGAAAGCGGCAGCGAGCGCGAGGATGACAGTCAGCGCCATCGGCTCGAACATCTTGCCTTCGACGCCGGTGAAGGTGAGGAGCGGCACGTAGACCAGCAGGATGATGGCCTGGCCATAGAGGCTCGGCTGCACCATTTCCACGGCAGAGGCCCGCACCGTCTCCAGCCGTTCGTCGCGGGTCAGCACGCGGCCGAGCGCGTGCTGTTTCTCGGCGAGATGGCGCAGGCTGTTCTCGGTGATGATGACCGCGCCGTCGACGATCAGGCCGAAATCCAGCGCGCCGAGGCTCATCAGATT
>NZ_JAZEVV010000028.1:0-431 GCF_036668715.1 Pseudomonas sp. ESBL9
GACCGCTCCTGTTTGGGGAAGCAGTCCGCCTGCGGCTTTTGCCCTGTTCTCTACAGGCCACGTAAGCCATGGCCTGTAGAGAACAGGGAGAGATTCCGGCTACCCGGAATCCTTCCCCCTTTGAAGGGGAGTTTCCGATTCGGAAACTTTTGGCTCATTCGTCCAGGGCGCTAAATAGACTGGGACCAGGTAGCGGGCTGCTGAGGTTTTCGAGAGATCTTGTTCAAGTTTGAACGAGGGGGAGCTCATCTGAACTGCTTTTTAGCCGGAATCTCTCCCCCATAGACCGCTCTTATTTGGGGAGGCAGTCCGCCTGCGGCTTTTGCCCTGTTCTCTACAGGCCACGTAAGCCATGGCCTGTAGAGAACAGGGAGAGATTCCGGCTACCCGGAATCCTTCCCCCTTTGAAGGAGAGTTTCCGATTCGGAAAC
>NZ_JAZEVV010000029.1:0-428 GCF_036668715.1 Pseudomonas sp. ESBL9
TTATTGCACAATATGCAATACAGGGAATGGCGGAGGGAAAGTCATGTGGAAGCGTGTCATGTTGACGCTGGCGATCGCCGGCGTCGTGACGTCGGGTGCGTCGGCGCAGAGCAGGCGGGTTGCGATCGCCGGATGGGGCCCGCATCCGACGCTCAACGAGACGATCGCCGGCTTCAAGAAGGGGCTTGCCGAAGGCGGTTTCGCCGAAGGCCGCGACGTGACGTTCGACGAGACCAACGTCAATTTCGACGCCGCTCTGATTCCGCAGATGTTGACCCGCCTTGCGGGTGCGCAGCCGGATCTGATGGTGACGGTGGCAACCCCGGTTTCGATCGCCGCGCGCAATCAGCTGCGGTCGCGCAGCTTTCCCATCGTGTTCATGCCGATCGCGGATCCCGTGCACGCCAAGCTCGTGCCGTCGTGGGACA
>NZ_JAZEVV010000030.1:0-414 GCF_036668715.1 Pseudomonas sp. ESBL9
GTGTGGTGGAACTGGTTGGCCCACAGCGTGCCGGAATAATCGACATAGACGTCGATATCCCCGGCCGCGAGCGCGTCGAAGATCACGTTGGAACCGAGGCCGGCGCGGGTGGTGGCCGGCAGCCCGGCCGCTTGCAGGCGCTGTGCGATCAGCGCAGACAGCACATATTGCTCGGCGAAGGTCTTGGCGCCGACCACGTAGCGCCCATGCGAACGCGCGATCGCGGGCACCAGCGTTGCCGCGATCAGGGCGGCGATGCCGAGGCCGCCGAGCGCGGTGCGGATGCGGCTGCGATTGCGCAGGCCGTTCTCGATCAGCGCGAGCAACTGGTCGACGACGAGCGCCAGTGCGGCGGCGGCGAAGCAGCCGAACAGCACGAACACCCAGTTCTGGGTTTGCAGCCCTGCGAAGATG
>NZ_JAZEVV010000031.1:0-398 GCF_036668715.1 Pseudomonas sp. ESBL9
GGGAAATCCTGAAAAAGACTTCCTGATTTGGCAAAATCCCCGGACACCAATCGCCGAGCTTTTCGATGATGAAGCAAATGACCTTCGCCGATGCCGAGTACGCCGGTAAGCGCAAGCAGACCCGCAAGGAATTGTTCCTGATCGAGATGGATCGGGTCGTACCCTGGAAGGGTTTGATTGCCCTGATCGAACCTCATTACCCGAAGGGCGAAGGGGGTCGTCCGGCCTATCCTTTGATGGCGATGCTGCGGGTTCATCTCATGCAGAACTGGTTCGGTTACAGCGATCCTGCGATGGAAGAAGCGCTGTACGAGACGACGATCTTGCGCCAGTTTTCCGGTCTGAGCCTGGAGCGGATCCCAGATGAAACTACCATCCTCAACTTCCGTCGCCTGCTG
>NZ_JAZEVV010000032.1:0-378 GCF_036668715.1 Pseudomonas sp. ESBL9
ATGGGGGCACCCAGACGCACGGGCTTTGGCGGGGTGCAGCCTTGCAGCGAAAGGCCGCTGATCAACGTCAGCCACAGGACTCGAATCATGACTCTGGACATGTGGCGGGCTCCTGCATTTTTTGAGGAAAGTGAAACGGATAATCGGGACGCCCCGGATAAGTCGCACCGGCTGACACGGCTACTTGGTTGCAAGGTAAGAAGTGCACATTGACAAGCCCCAACTCCTCATACCGTGCAACAGGCACAACCGCTCGATGACGGGTGTACTTAGCTGCATGCAACTTATAAGCAGCCCGATAACCGTCAGTTCCGAGAGGAGGCCAATTCACGTAAGCATGCGGATCAGGATCCTTCTCCCACTCCACCACCACCGTCA
>NZ_JAZEVV010000033.1:0-357 GCF_036668715.1 Pseudomonas sp. ESBL9
TCTTGATCAAAAAGAGGCTCTATTGGCGAAAAGTATGACTTCGCGTCGAGTTAGATGGTTGATCTTTTGAGGTTTGTATAAATTTTCACTGGCTTTCACAAAACGAAGATTCAGGCTGTTCGCTTGGGGTTTTAAATTCCGCTTTGTATGATAAATACTATTGCGCGGCTGATAATGTCGAGTATGGGTTTTTTCCATGGTATGTAGAAAGAGGTAGAGTCAGTTCGCGTATTCCTTTTTTTGGTGGGAGGGTGCTTATTTTTAAAGATAGAAATTATGAATTCGATATGCGTGGTATTTTAAGGTGTTTCTATATTGTAAGTCATTATTTTTTTGCTTTGTGTTGTAAGCTTGGTG
>NZ_JAZEVV010000034.1:0-340 GCF_036668715.1 Pseudomonas sp. ESBL9
CGTATGCGCTTCTTCACTTGACCATATAACCCCAAGCAATCTGGTTATACTATGAAGACGACATTCGCCGAAAACTTGCAATTACTCACAAATTTTACCTTAGCCTGAATAAACACCAGTGAAAGTGCCATTCAGTCTATCTTTCTATTACATACCCAAATTTTTAAAGAACGATCTAATCAAAAGATCAGAAATCAACATTCACCATCGTCTTGATGGAATGCTCATTTCTAAGCTTTACGATACAGAAGCAAGTTTATGGTGGAGCCAAGCGGGATCGAACCGCTGACCTCCTGCGTGCAAGGCAGGCGCTCTCCCAGCTGAGCTATGGCCCCATACA
>NZ_JAZEVV010000035.1:0-339 GCF_036668715.1 Pseudomonas sp. ESBL9
GTATGGGGCCATAGCTCAGCTGGGAGAGCGCCTGCCTTGCACGCAGGAGGTCAGCGGTTCGATCCCGCTTGGCTCCACCATAAACTTGCTTCTGTATCGTAAAGCTTAGAAATGAGCATTCCATCAAAGCGATGGTGAATGTTGATTTCTGATCTTTTGATTAGATCGTTCTTTAAAAATTTGGGTATGTAATAGAAAGATAGACTGAATGACACTTTCACTGGTGTTTATTCAGGCTAAGGTAAAATTTGTGAGTAATTGCAAGTTTTCGGCGAATGTCGTCTTCATAGTATAACCAGATTGCTTGGGGTTATATGGTCAAGTGAAGAAGCGCATACG
>NZ_JAZEVV010000036.1:0-329 GCF_036668715.1 Pseudomonas sp. ESBL9
CCCGAACTCAGCAGTGAAACGATGCATCGCCGATGGTAGTGTGGGGTTTCCCCATGTGAGAGTAGGTCATCGTCAAGATTAAATTCCGAAATCCCTGTCTGCTCACGCAGACGGGGATTTTGTTTTTATAGAAGTACAAGCTTTGTAAAAAGCATGTGCAGTGAGTCAGGTAAGTTACCTGATAAACAAAGAATAAACTGGGGTTGACAGCAGCGTGTAACGCTGTAGAATTCGCCTCCCGCTGACGAGAGATCGAAAGCGCAAGTGGTTGATGTTACAGAGGAAACTTTGAAAACATCTTAAAATAACCGCTTGACAGCAACAGAGGC
>NZ_JAZEVV010000037.1:0-310 GCF_036668715.1 Pseudomonas sp. ESBL9
TGTGTTGTAAGCTTGGTGTATTGATTATTGATACCTCAAGAGTTAAAGTTGTTTCAGGTGGGGTGAATGCATGTCTTCGAAAAAGTACAATGCCGTTTTATTTTAAAAGTTGGATTAAAGAGGGAGTTCGGATCTATTGTATTTTTTTTGTGGAAGATAGTGGTAGGCCTTTTAGGTTTAAGGGATTTGTTCTTCTTGGTGAGTGGGTTCTAGATCTTTTTAAACATAAAAAGATATTGTCTGGTAGCGATACGCTTATTTGTTCTGAGGTATTTTAGGCATCAGAAGAGTGATTTAAGGGCGTGGAATT
>NZ_JAZEVV010000038.1:0-300 GCF_036668715.1 Pseudomonas sp. ESBL9
CTTTGAGGTGACCAGTCCGACCGCCGATAAAACGAAACAAATAGAGAAGGAAATCAACATTCACACAGAGGGCGGGGTATTTATACGTGATAGAACAACTCGAGATTTAATTCCAGTTAATGGCGTTGCTGAAATCGTGAGGATACCTTGAAATGAACCACAATTATTCAGTGTGGGGGACTGTAGAGTCCATAGTGGCGGCTTATAAAATAATGGATGAGAACGGAAATATAGTTCCTGATCTTGAGTCGCAAGTTATTGTGAGGCGCATGCTTACGGCTCTTAGACGTTTTTTTTTCG
>NZ_JAZEVV010000039.1:0-279 GCF_036668715.1 Pseudomonas sp. ESBL9
TCGGCGCTTCTTCGTCCTTGTTGATCGCTACGATCACTTTGGAGTCTTTCATGCCCGCCAAATGCTGGATCGCGCCGGAAATACCGACCGCAATGTACAGCTGTGGCGCAACGATTTTGCCGGTCTGGCCCACCTGCATGTCGTTCGGTACGAAACCGGCGTCAACCGCGGCACGGGACGCACCCACGGCAGCGCCCAGTTTGTCGGCCAGTGCGTACAGGTGTTTGAAGTTGTCGCCGTTCTGCATGCCGCGACCGCCGGAGACGACGATTTAGGCTG
>NZ_JAZEVV010000040.1:0-258 GCF_036668715.1 Pseudomonas sp. ESBL9
ATGCCCTGACCTGCGACCAGAACGTGGATGTCGCCACCGATTTTGGCAGCAGCGGCTACGGTGTTCAGCGTGGCCGGGGCCAGGGTTTTACCGTCGTGTTCTGCGATTACCAAGATAGTCATGTTTAGATTACCTTCGCTTCGTTTTTCAGTTTCTCGACCAGTTCAGCCACCGACTTGACCTTGATGCCTGCGCTGCGTGCCGCCGGCGCTTCGACTTTCAGGGTTTTGTTGGTCGATGCCGTGGAAACGCCCAACG
>NZ_JAZEVV010000041.1:0-255 GCF_036668715.1 Pseudomonas sp. ESBL9
TGTATGGGGCCATAGCTCAGCTGGGAGAGCGCCTGCCTTGCACGCAGGAGGTCAGCGGTTCGATCCCGCTTGGCTCCACCATAAACTTGCTTCTGTATCGTAAAGCTTAGAAATGAGCATTCCATCACGACGATGGTGAATGTTGATTTCTGATCTTTTGATTAGATCGTTCTTTAAAAATTTGGGTATGTAATAGAAAGATAGACTGAATGGCACTTTCACTGGTGTTTATTCAGGCTAAGGTAAAATTTGTGA
>NZ_JAZEVV010000042.1:0-255 GCF_036668715.1 Pseudomonas sp. ESBL9
AAGCCATATCTAGCGCTTTGATCACCAGCTCAGCGTCTGGCTTTTCCGACAGCGCCCAGCCCACGATCCGACGCGTACAAAGATCCAGGACGACAGCCAGGTAATGCCACTTTCCTTGCGCCCAAATATAGGTGATATCGCCGCACCAGACTTGATTGGGCGCTGGCACGTCGAACTCGCGGTTCAATGTGTTCGGGATATCCAGTCTTTCTACTGTTGCTCGTTTGTAGGCATGGGAGCCGGGTTGTTTGCTGA
>NZ_JAZEVV010000043.1:0-255 GCF_036668715.1 Pseudomonas sp. ESBL9
AACCAATACTAATTGCCCGTGAGGCTTGACCATATAACACCCAAGCAATTTGCGTCGAAAGGCCAGATTGCGGTGTGTGAAGACGATACAAACCGAAAGTTTGCACCTCACAAAACACCACTCTATTGCATACCCATTCGCTGGAACGTTGACCGCAAGGTAAACGCACCGGCTACCGAATTTCTTGACGACCATAGAGCATTGGAACCACCTGATCCCATCCCGAACTCAGCAGTGAAACGATGCATCGCCGAT
>NZ_JAZEVV010000044.1:0-255 GCF_036668715.1 Pseudomonas sp. ESBL9
GGGGGGGGGGGGGGGGGGGGGGGGGGGGGGGGGGGGGGGGGGGGGGGGGGGGGGGGGGGGGGGGGGGGGGGGGGGGGGGGGGGGGGGGGGGGGGGGGGGGGGGGGGGGGGGGGGGGGGGGGGGGGGGGGGGGGGGGGGGGGGGGGGGGGGGGGGGGGGGGGGGGGGGGGGGGGGGGGGGGGGGGGGGGGGGGGGGGGGGGGGGGGGGGGGGGGGGGGGGGGGGGGGGGGGGGGGGGGGGGGGGGGGGGGGGGGGG
>NZ_JAZEVV010000045.1:0-255 GCF_036668715.1 Pseudomonas sp. ESBL9
CCTCCAACGGCAAAAACAGCCTGCCGCGTGGGGCACCCCAACTGGACGTTGACCAGAACTCCGAGATCGTTTCGGTAGAAAGCGCTGACACCTTCAAGCGTCCGATCTATGCCGGTAACGCCATTGCTACCGTGCAATCGACAGCGCCGGTCAAAGTGATCACCGTGCGTGCGACCGGTTACGACCCGGTGGCGGCGCAAGGCGGTGCTGCGGCAGTGGAAGCGGTCGCGGCCGTTCACGATGCAGGCACGTCTT
>NZ_JAZEVV010000046.1:0-246 GCF_036668715.1 Pseudomonas sp. ESBL9
AACCAATACTAATTGCCCGTGAGGCTTGACCATATAACACCCAAGCAATTTGCGTCGAAAGGCCAGATTGCGGTGTGTGAAGACGATACAAACCGAAAGTTTGCACCTCACAAAACACCACTCTATTACATACCCATTCGCTGGAACGTTGACCGTAAGGTAAACGCACCGGCTACCGAATTTCTTGACGACCATAGAGCATTGGAACCACCTGATCCCATCCCGAACTCAGCAGTGAAACGATGC
>NZ_JAZEVV010000047.1:0-237 GCF_036668715.1 Pseudomonas sp. ESBL9
CACGAATTGCTTGATTCAGTTGTTAAAGAGCGGTTGGTTAAGCTTTCGCTCAACCGAGGCGCGCATTCTACAGCAGCCTCTGTTGCTGTCAAGCGGTTATTTTAAGATGTTTTCAAAGTTTCCTCTGCAACATCAACCACTTGCGCTTTCGATCTCTCGTCAGCGGGAGGCGAATTCTACAGCGTTACACGCTGCTGTCAACACCTCATTTCCTGCTTCGATGATTTGAAGCTGGCA
>NZ_JAZEVV010000048.1:0-218 GCF_036668715.1 Pseudomonas sp. ESBL9
GCATCGTTTCACTGCTGAGTTCGGGATGGGATCAGGTGGTTCCAATGCTCTATGGTCGTCAAGAAATTCGGTAGCCGGTGCGTTTACCTTACGGTCAACGTTCCAGCGAATGGGTATGTAATAGAGTTGGTGTTTTGTGAGGTGCAAACTTTCGGTTTGTATCGTCTTCACACACCGCAATCTGGCCTTTCGACGCAAATTGCTTGGGTGTTATATGG
>NZ_JAZEVV010000049.1:0-205 GCF_036668715.1 Pseudomonas sp. ESBL9
GATGGAGCGCGTATTTCGCAGCTTGAAAACAGAATGGATACCGACCGTGGGCTATCGAACTGCGCAGGAAGCACAGCGCGATATCAGCCATTTTTTGATGCATCGCTACAATTGGATTAGGCCTCATCAATTCAACGATGGGTTGGCTCCAGCGCGGGCCGAGGAAAAACTTAAAGTCGTGTCCGGGATAAGTTGACCACTACAG
>NZ_JAZEVV010000050.1:0-204 GCF_036668715.1 Pseudomonas sp. ESBL9
CTGAGTTCGGGATGGGATCAGGTGGTTCCAATGCTCTATGGTCGTCAAGAAATTCGGTAGCCGGTGCGTTTACCTTGCGGTCAACGTTCCAGCGAATGGGTATGTAATAGAGTTGGTGTTTTGTGAGGTGCAAACTTTCGGTTTGTATCGTCTTCACACACCGCAATCTGGCCTTTCGACGCAAATTGCTTGGGTGTTATATGG